>NZ_JBNAJT010000001.1:0-1185658 GCF_052047655.1 Candidatus Pelagibacter sp. HIMB1695
ATTTTATCTTTAGAATTAGCAACAAACTATATATTTGATCTAGAAAAAATTAGAGGTCCTTTTTATATAATTTACACTTCTTTGATTTTTTTTTCGTTAATTAATTTATTTTATATGAGAAAACTTTATTTTAATTTCGAAGATAAATTTTTAATTTTTTTTATTCCTTTTATATGCCTATTTATTTTACCTTATAAATTAAACTTTGAAGTGATTTTTGCAATATTTTATATTTTAAGTTTATTAATTCTATCTTTATCGTTGAAACAATTTGACACAACCTACAAGATTAAAATTTTAACGTATATATTTTATACAATTATAATTTATTCCTTTTTAATATGTATAGCAACTTTAGCAATAGAACTTCCTTATTTTTATAGATATTCTGGAATATTTGATAATTCAAATGCAGCAGGACGTTTTGCTGGCTTTTTTTGTGGATTAAGTTTTTTAGCAATATTTCATAAAAAAAAGTTTAAAAAATATTTCATAATAATTAGTTCAATTACATTATTTATTCTAATAATTTCTAATTCTAGATCACCTTTATTCGCATTAATTTGTGCAATTTTATTTTCATCATTGAAATCTTTAAAGCAATTGAGCATATTTCTAATTTTATTTTTTATTTTTTTCTTTCTTACCTTAAAATTATATTCATTTTCAGAGGTATTCGCTTATGGTATTGACTCTAAAATAGAAAGGGGTGCATCAGGAAGATTTGAACTCTGGGAAATAGGATTAGATTATTTAAAAATTTATCCAACGGATTTTTATGAAATTTTTTCAATTAAACAAGATCCACATAATAATTATATCTCTTTAGCTTTAGAATTTGGATGGTTTTATGCTCTAATTTTTTACTTATATTTAGTGATAATTTTATCAAAGACCTTTTTTAAGAAAATAAAAAAAATTAATCCAGAATTTAAGGAATATAATAATTATGTTATTTATTGTGTTGTATGGACTTTAGCTTACGGTATTTTCGAAACATCTACTCATATTACTTCTTTATATGTCGGATTATTATTTTATTGGTTAATAATAGTAGAGAATGATGTAAAAATAAAAAATGTTCAAAAATATAGATGAAAAAGAATTTAATATTATTTCAAAAAATATTAGATTATCAAATATAAATATTGCAAAAATAATCAGTAAAAAATTAAATGTTTCACAAGATTTAGTTCAATATGTAATTGAATTTTACACAATGAAATTTATTTCATTTATTAAAAGATTTGAAATAAATGGAGTTTCAGATCTT
Source organism: Candidatus Pelagibacter sp. HIMB1695 (assembly GCF_052047655.1). Classification (NCBI taxonomy): domain Bacteria; kingdom Pseudomonadati; phylum Pseudomonadota; class Alphaproteobacteria; order Candidatus Pelagibacterales; family Candidatus Pelagibacteraceae; genus Candidatus Pelagibacter; species Candidatus Pelagibacter sp. HIMB1695. The sequence continues at coordinate 1,274 of NZ_JBNAJT010000001.1, forward strand.
AATAAATTAGATATCACATTAGATGAAATTGTTTCAAAACCAAGCAACTCATGTGATTTAGATTTTTTTTTTAACACGATAATTCAAAATCCAAATTATCTGAAAAATAATAAAATTTTTACAAGAAATAAAAAGTTACACCCGATCAATAATTTAATTAGGTATTATAAGTTTATTTTTTTTTTTAAGTTTGGAATTTATAAAAATAAAAATATATTTAGTTTTACTGATATAGACAATTTTTTTAAAAAATTTCTCAAAATAGATAAAAACATCGCTGAATTTAGATGTTTTGAATGGATACCTTTTCAGTTCAAATTTATAGATAAATTAAATCTTTCAAATTTATCAAATATTAAATTTTGTGATGATAATATAATAAATACTTTTATAAAAAAATATTATTTTAAGTTTTTACCCAATACAATAATACAATCTTTAAGATTTTCGAAGAAGTTAAAAAAATTAGAATTTAAATCTATAAATACTTGTTCCCAATTGTATAATGATTTTTTTAATGTTGTTCTATTTTCTCAAGTCTCAAAAAAACTAGAATGTAGAGTTGGACAACATGGAATTGATTATGGATTAAAAAAAAATTTAAAACATTACTATAAAACTAAAGAAGAGAAAAATAATTCAATTAAATTTTATTCATGGTGGAAAAAAAAACCAAATGATGGCGAATATATCAATGGAAGATATTTTGGAAGATTATTTTCCACAGAAGCCAAACAAAGTAATAAAATTTTATTTGTTATGCCATTACCTCCATTTGATAGCTTACTAGATAACCCAGAAAATTATAAAAAATTCAAAAAAAATTTGATCAATATATCTATGTCTAAAAGTAAATTTAGAATGTATTTAAAGCTTCATCATAATTATTTTGATTTTGATGGCGATAAAAATTTCATTGAAGTACTCAGACAAAATGAAGTTACAATAGTTGAAGATTTAAAAATTAATGATGAATTTATTGCTGAGTTTAATACTGTTGTTTATGGATATTTATCCACAGGTTTTTTTGAATCTTTGTTATCTGGTATTAGAACTAAATGTATAGATATTTATGAAGAATCAAATGATTGGAAATCCAATAAGCTTACTGATCAGTTAAAAAAAAAAAATTTGATAAGCAATAATTTACCAAATGATTTAGATAGTTTTGATGAGATTTATAATTCTAAGGATATAAATAAAATATTATCGGAGTATATTAATATTAACAATTAGAATGAAAAATCAAAAAAAATTAAACTCTGCTCCTTCTTTAATAAATATAGCAAAAGATTTATTTCCAATATACAGATGTCTAATTGGACCAGGTGTTGTTGAAACATTGAAATATATCAAAAAAATTCATAAAAAATTAAAAATAAAAAATATTAAATCAGGATCAAAAGTCTTTGATTGGAAAGTTCCTCAGGAATGGCATGTAAAAACAGCATATATAGCAAATTTGAAAGGAAAAAAATTAATAGATTTAAATAAAAATAATTTACATCTTGTAGGCTACTCAACTCCACAGAATAAAACTATTTCTTTAAGAGAACTTGAAAAACATTTGCATTCTTTACCACTACAGCCAAATGCTATTCCTTATGTTACAAGTTATTATAAAAAAAATTGGGGTTTTTGTTTAACTTATAAACAGAAAACTAAATTAAAAGATAAAAAATACAAAATATTTATTGATTCAAGTTTCAAAAAGGGTTTTTTAAAATATGGTGAAATTTATATAAAAGGATCAAGTAATAAAGAAATATTATTCTCAACTTATATATGCCATCCGTCTATGGCTAACAATGAGATTAGTGGCCCTAGCATAGCGATAAAATTAGCTGAATATTTAAAAAAAAAAAAATTACGATATTCTTATAGAATTATCTTTATACCTGAAACCATTGGTTCAATTGCTTATATAAGTAAAAATTTCATAAAAATGAAAAAAAATATAATAGCTGGCTTTAATTTAACTTGTTTAGGAGATAAAGGAAATTTTTCATTAATACCAACTAGAGACGGAAACACTTTATCTGATAAAATTGTCAAAGAAGTTTTTCAAAGAAAAAAATATAAATATAAAAAATATAGTTGGTTGGACAGAGGAAGTGATGAGAGACAATTTTGTTCACCTGGAGTTGACTTACCTATTGTAACAATTACCAGGAGTAAATTTGGAACTTATAAAGAGTATCATACTTCTTTAGATAATATGAATTTTATAAGACAAAAATATTTAAAAAAAAGTTATAATTTATTTGTAAATATTATAATTTCATTGGAGAGAAAAAAGTTCTTTAAATCAACAGTAATGTGCGAACCTCAACTTTCAAAAAGAAATTTTTATCCTAGTTTAAGTATAAAACATAAAAAAAATAAGTACTCGAAAAAGGAATGGGACAAACTACTTGATATTATTTCTTATTGTGATGGAAAAAATGATGTTAATGAAATTTCTAAGAAGTGTTCAATAAAAATAAATCAATGTATAAATTTAATAGACAAATTGAGGAAAAATAAATTATTACGTTTGATTTAATGATAGAATTTAAATATTTGGAAAAAAATTGTTAATAGAAAAAGTAATAAGTTTAATTTTTAAGATATATTATTTTTACAAAAATATTAAAATTTTTTTAATTTTTAAAAAAAAAAAACTTTTAAAGTTTAATAGTAAAAAAAAAATACGTATTCTTGAATATAGGAAAGATATATCTAAAGGCTACTACCTTAAAGCAATCCAGAAATTTAAAACTATTATTTTAAATAAAAAAGTGGATGATTTTTTTTCTATAAAATTACCTAAAGATAATTTTATTGATCTATCATCTAAAAAGATTTTAATCATAGGTGGCGCGGACCATATTATTAAATTTCAAAAAAAGAAAAGCTTTGACTATGTTATATTTATTAACCAAATTTCAAATGAAATTAGAAATAAGTTATTAAATTCAAATTTTATTTTATGTCTAAACGGTAATGCTGTTAAGAGGTTTGTTACAAATTCAAGAAAAATTTCTACAGAAACAAATATTTTTTTTGTAAAAACTGAAGGTGACAAAAGGTTGCTAGAAAAATATTTTTCATTATTAAACAAACAAATAAAATGTTTTTTGCTGCCTAAATCTTTTAATTGCGTGACTTATGGTTCACTTGATTTTTCCTCTCTTGTTTTAATGTATGTAAAATCATTAAAACCAAGTGTAATTGAATTAAAAGGTATTGATTTATTTACTACAAAGGGTAGGAGAAAAGGTTATGCGTCATCGCATCAAATAAAAAATAAAAATGATAATTATGAACAAAGGGTTAATGTTTCTTTTTCAAGAGAGCATTGTCCTTACTCTATTTTTTTGAATATGAAAAAAATTTTAAGTAGTAAAAATATAAAAATCGATAACAAGTTATTTAATATAATTAATAAAGATTTATTTTACTATTCAAGGAAATTAAACTCTTTGTATGGAAAAAAAAAAAATAAATAATAAGTACAATAAAAAATCAAAAAATATTATTTTTTTAAATGATAAACATTATTTAAATAATCTTTATAGAAAAGATTTAATATTATATTTTAAAGAAAAAAGGTTTTCTGTATTTTCTATTGGATTAAAAAATACTTTATCGATTTTTAAATTTTTCATTAATGAACAATATTACGTCGTGTCTTCTAACTTAAAAGCAAATCTTTTTTTTCTTTTTTTTTTTAAAAAAAAGGGAACAGTCATAATTAATGGTTTAGGAAGATTTCGTAATTTGAAAATTTTTAGACTTTTACTTGTTTTTTTAATAAGTTTTAATAAGAATAAATCATTTATTTTCCAAAATTATGCTGACTACAGATATTTTGTTAAAAAAATTTACAATTTAGAAGCACATTGGATATTAGGATCTGGTGGCACTGAAAGGAAAAGTGGAATTAGTAATAAAGTTATTACTGTTCAGAGAAAAAATAAAATAAATTTAGTCATCCCATCTATTATAAAATACATTAAAGAAAATAATGTTAAAGAACTGTATTTAGTTGGATGTATTTTTCCAGAAAAAAAATTTTTTAATAATGATGAAGTAAAAATTCAATCATTAGGATACTTGGAGCAAGAAAAAATTTTTTTAAACGGAAATATATTTCTTCAGCCATGTGGTTATGGTGAGGGTTTTCCACATACATTATCAGATGCCATTATGAGCAACATGGAAATTCACATGCATAAGAAAAGTTTTATTTCTTTTGGTTTATATAAATACAATCTTAATATAGAAAAGTTAAATAATAATTGGATAAAAATACCTAAAAATTCAAATATTAAAAATGTTTTGAAAAAACAAAAAATAAATAAATTGTATTTTGATAAGATAATCAGAAAAATATAAATTACATATGGAAAATTATCCAAATAAGACTAGAATACATATCACTGGAGCAACTGGGTTTGTTGGAAGTTTTTTAGCAAATTACTTTTTTAAAAAATTTGAAATTTCGTGCTCGTCTTATTCAAAAAAGTTTTCACCAGATAATTCAATAAAGCAGTTTATATTTGATTTATCAAATAAAAATAACTTTCCAAATGATTATTTGGATAATACTGATATTGTAATCCATTGCGCAGGTGTTACTAATTCAGGCATTTTTAATAGTAAAAAATCTAAAAATTTAATTTTTAAAAAAAACATTTTAGCAGCAGAAAACATTGCAAAATTTGCTATAAAAAAATCTGTAAAAAAATTTATTTTTATTAGCACGATATCTGTCTATGATACGAATAATTTTAATTCGTACATTAATCTTAATACTAAATGTAAACCACGAGACTATTATGGAGCATCTAAACTTAAATCAGAGGAGATATTTCAAACATTATTTTCCAAAAAAAATATAGATCTTATAATTTTAAGAGTTCCATTAATTGTAGGCCCTAAATCTTCAGGAAATTTAAGAAAATTAAAAAATTATTTAGCAAAAGGTTTTCCTTTTTTTTTACCAAATATTCAAAACATTAGAAGTTATTTGTCAATAAATTCTTTAGCTAAATTAATTGAATTTTGTATTTTAAGTAATGAAAAAATTAATAAAGTTTTTTTAGTTTCAAATTTAAATGGAATTAGTACTAGAAGTTTAATAAATAATATTACAAAAGGATTAAAAAGTAAAAATAAAATTATTAATGTACATCATAGACTACTTAAATTATTTTTTTTATTACTTAATCAAATTAACCTATATAATAGATTATACGGTAACTTAATTGTAGATTCAAAAGACACTGTTAATTATTTTAATTGGGACAATAAAGAATTATTAGATAATAGTTTTTATGAATTAGGCAGTAGTGATGATAAAAAAAAATCTTAAGCAATTAATTTTGCACTTAATACTATTCTAAAATTAATAATGCTACGACTGTTTGATTTTATATTTTCATTATTAGGCTTAATATTTCTATTACCTTTGTTTATCTTTGTATTTTTTTATGGTTTATTTGAAAATGGTTCACCTTTATTTATACAAAAAAGAGTCGGTAAAAATCTTAAACCCTTTTTATTAATTAAATTTAGAACTATGCCAAAGTATGTAAGATCATCTGGAACCCATTTAATTAAAAATATCAAATTCAGTTCTTTTGGATATTTTTTAAGAAGAACTAAAATTGATGAAATTCCACAGTTGTGGAATGTATTTTTGGGAGATATGAGCTTAGTTGGGCCAAGACCTTGTTTATATAATCAAAGAAAATTAATTTATGAGCGAAAAAAAAGAGGAGTATTTAAAGTAAGACCAGGTATTACAGGACTTGGTCAAATTTCAGGCATTGATATGAAAACTCCAACATTGTTATCTAAAACAGATCAAAAAATGATCAAGAACATGAGTTTGTATAATTATTTTTATTATATCCTTAGAACAATTTATAAAATCCCTAGCTAAATAAACCCATATTTTATTTATATCATTAATTAATTTTAAATTATTTTGCTATTAATTAATTTTTTAATTTTGATAATTGTTTTTTTAATTTCATATATACTCGTAATAACCATCTGCATTTAAATACATTGTTTCGGTATGCAAAAAATCATCATTTAATAACATGAAAGGTTGTTTGCTTGCACTTTTTATTAATTTTTAGGAAGAATTGTGAGTACTATAAATAATAAAGTTTTAAGGAGTTTTAGAAAAAAATTTTAAAGGATCAACTAATTCAATTTTTTGATCTATTAAATAGGACTAGTTTTTATAAAATATTAAAATCTAAATTAGGATAGGTTAGCTTCTTAATATATATAAGTTTAAATAAACCTTGGTTCAAAATAGTTTGATTCATTCTCGAAACTGGATGTTTAAAAATAGAATAATTATAGATTTTATGATTAATGATTTTGATTTAAAAAATGCTATAAGATTAAGAATTATTATTAATAAATAAAAATAATGTTGTTTTATAATAAAAAGTTTTCAGAAGAAATTTTCTCTTTATCAAGATTTTCAAAAAAAAGTGTAGCTATAATAACTGACGTATTTTTCTGTGTATTTACAATTTGGCTAGCTTTTTATTTAAGATTAGAGGAATTGGTTAGATTAAAAGATATTGGATTAACTACAATTTTTTTAACTATCTTATTAACTATACCAATATTTTGGATAACAGGAATATATAGAACTTTATTTCGTTATGCAGGCTTGTCTATTTTTTCTACTATATCGTTATCAGTTTTCATTTATGGATTAATTTTTTTTTCAATTATTAGTATGTACGGTGTTAAAGATGTACCAAGATCAATTGGAGTTATTCAGCCAATGCTATTATATTTGTTTATAATAGCTAGTAGGTTTCTCGCAAAATATTTATTAACAGGTTCATTTAATAAATCTGAAAAAGAAAAAATAAATGTATTAATTTATGGTGCAGGTGGGGCAGGTCGGCAGCTATTTTTATCATTAGAAGGAAATGCAAAATATAAAGTTGAAGGTTTTTTAGATGATGATCGTAGCAAGCATAGACAGTATTTACTCGGAAAAAAAATTTATGATTCAAAAAATTTGGATACCTTAAAAGAAAACAAAGAAATAAAACTAATTCTAGTTGCAATTCCATCTTTAAATAAAATAAGTAAAAAAGAAATTATCCAAAAAATTTCAAATAAAGGAATAGAGATTAAAACTTTACCAAATATAAGTGATATTATTGAGGATAAATTATCTTTTTCAGATGTTAAAGATTATTTAATTGATGACTTATTAGAAAGAGAGCCTGTTGAGGCTAATCAGCATTTACTTTCTCAAAATATAGCCTCTAAAACAATTTTAGTTACAGGTGCGGGCGGTACTATTGGTGTAGAATTATCAAGACAAATATTAAAACTTAAACCAAAAAAATTAATCCTTTTCGAATTAAATGAATTTGCTTTATTTAATATTCATGAAGAATTGAGTTACATATATAAAAATTTAGAAATAGTTCCTTTACTTGGCAATATATTAGATCAAAAAAAATTAGAAAAAGTTTTTAAAAATTTTAAAGTTGACACTGTTTATCATACAGCAGCTTATAAACACGTACCTTTGGTAGAAATTAATATTTGTGAAGGAGTTCGAAATAATATTTTAGGAACTTTATCTGTTGTTAAAGCAGCTACCAATCAACAAATTAAAAATCTAGTTTTAATTTCAAGTGATAAAGCAGTAAGACCTACTAATATTATGGGAGCTAGTAAAAGATTTTCAGAGCTTTGTTTACAAGTTTATAAAGAAAAAAATTTATATACTAATTTTTCAATTGTACGATTTGGAAATGTTTTGGCATCATCAGGTTCTGTTATTCCAAAGTTTAAACAACAAATTATTGAAGGTGGCCCTGTAACTTTAACTCATAATGATGTTACTCGTTATTTCATGACTGTTCCTGAAGCTGCTCAATTAGTTATCCAAGCAGGTGCACTAGGTAAAAATGCTGAAGTATTTGTTCTTGATATGGGTAAAAGCATAAAAATAAGAGATATGATCATCAAAATGATCAATTTATCAGGGCAAACACTTAAGGATGAAAATAATTTAAATGGAGATATTGAAATTAAAGTTACAGGACTTAGACCTGGTGAAAAATTATTTGAAGAACTATTAATTGGAGATAATCCTCAACAAACAATTCATCCAAAAATTAAAAAAATTCAAGAACCATCAATGTCATTTGATCAATTTGAAAAAAATATAAATGAATTAACAATTCAACTAGATAATCAAAACTCAAAAGAAGTTAAGAAAATATTAGACAGAGTTATAAGATTTTATAATTCTAATTCAGAATTAGTTGATTATATTTACAATGAAGAGAAAGATTTAAATGAAACATTGCCCAACAAAGATGATAAAAGCAATGTAATCAAATTAAATTAAATATTTATTTTCTTTGTTGTATTGCATTTGAAACAAGAACATAAAACATTCCAAATATAACTCCAAATATTCCAGAAATTAAAATTGCTTTTACTAAACTAAATGAAGCTTCATATTCAGTATCTTTATAAATAATACTTGCAGCTTTAAAATTATTACCATTTATAATTGGACTAGAATTAAATAATCGCTCAATACGCTCTAATGATTTATTTTCTAATAATTCTCTTCTTTGCTTTTCTAAATCTAACAGATTTTTAGTAAAAGCATCCTTGTTCTTGTTGTCACGACTTTCAATTAATTCAATTTCTTTTTCAATCATTGAATAGCCTCTCATATAATATGGTTTTGCTGTTTGAAGATTTGAAATTACACCACCTGAAGATGTATTAAAATTTTCTACCTCAAGGGTATTATTTTTGATATTTAACTCTCTTGCAATAGATGCTTGTTCATTAAGAAAAGCTAATCGATTTCTTGTTTCAATACCATAATCATTTTTTGCAAATTCTATTTTTTGGTTTAAATCTTCTAGTTTAAACTGGTCTAACAATTTCAAATTATTTAAAGTTGTACTAAAATTTAGTGATAAATAATTTTGGATATTTTTATTTATTTCATTTTCGATAAAACTTAATGCCTCTTCCCATTTTTCTTGATCGTTAATTTCAAATTCAATTGTCCAATTCAATCTAGTCCCACCCCTTTTGTTCCCATCAACATTAATAGGTCTTAATAAATTAAGTTTTAAAGCATATTTTTCAACTACCTCTAAATATTCATCTTCGTCATTAAATTTACTTTGATCAATTAATTGATATTTTTTTATAGCCTCAATTACAATTTCTTTAGTTTGTAATTCTTCTTGAAATAAACTTAAAAGATATTCTCTATTTATTTCATTTAGATTTAAAATATCATTTTCATTTTCATTTTCATTTTCATTAATTTTTTCAATTAATAAGTTATATGATGAATATAAATTATCTTCAAAAATAGTGATTGGTAAGATTTCAGTTTTAGCTTTTAATGGAGGTTTAAGTATAAAGTATAGAGCTACTGACAGAACCATAAAAACAATAGTTATTGCAGCAATTTTTAATTTCTTGTTCCAGATATTAATAATGACTTCAATTAAATCTATTTCATCACTTTCAATTTTTTTTTTCATAATTTGATTAATCTATAAGCTAAAAAACCCTTAATTTCACTAATATTTTGATTGATTTCAAGTTGTTATTTTGTATTCAAAATATTTAGTTTGTTAATTGGTTACAGTTTTCATAGTCATTATAAAGAAAATGAATTTATTAAAAAAAAATCAAACTATTTATTTAATATTAGCATCCATAATTCCTTTTTTGATATGGGGACCTTTTTTTCCTGATTTAATAGTAAGTTTATCTTCATTAATATTTTTATTTTACGTGATTAAAAATAAAAATTTTTATTATTTAAATAATAAACCATTTATTATTTTTATTATTTTTTGTCTTTATTGTATTTTTGTAACTCTTTTAAGAGCTGAAGATAAATTACTTAGTTTTGAGAGCTCATTATTTTATTTTAGAATAGGATTATTTAGTTGTCTTATTTGGTATTTAATTGATCAAGATAAAAATATTTTAAAATACTTTTACTATACCTTAATCATCTGCTTTTCAGCTTTAGTGATTGATGGATATTTTCAATTTTTTTCAGGATCAAATATTTTAGGTTTCCCTTTTTCAGGAGGACGTATTTCATCTTTATTTGGAGATGAGTTGATAATGGGCTCTTATTTATCTAGATTGTTTCCTCTTTTATTTGCTTTATTTTTAATAAAAGAAAAAACTAAATATGAAATTTATTATATTGGAATATTATTTATTCTTGTTGATATTTTAATTTACATTTCAGGTGAAAGAGCTTCATTTCTCTTTCTTAACTTATCAACTATTTTTATAATTATTTTAATAAAAGAATACCAAAAATTTAGATTAATTACTTTTTTAATTGCTTTAGTTTTAATTATAGGTCTAACTTTAAGTAGTGATACACTTTCTAATCGAATGATTAAAGGACCAGCAAAGTCGATGGGTCTAGTTAAAGAGGCTCAAAGCAAAAATATATTTACCCCTACCCATGATAGCTTGATTAGAACAGCATTTAATATGTTTAAAGATAAACCTATCTTTGGACATGGTCCAAAAATGTTTAGAAAAATTTGTAGTAATGAAAAATATGCAACAGGAGTTAAACCTTGTATGACACATCCACATAATTTTTATGTTCAATTATTAGCAGAAACAGGACTAATTGGTTTTTTATTTTTATTTAGTGCGTTTTGTTATGTTTTGTATTGTGGCTTTATGCAATTAAAATCAATTTTATTTAAACAAAAAAGATATTTAACTGATTATCAAGCATGCTTACTTTCTGGAATTTTAATTACAGTTTGGCCGATAGCACCTAATGGTAATTTTTTTAACAATTGGTTAATGATTATCTATAGTTTGCCTGTTGGTTTTTATCTTCAATCAATTTATTCAAAGAAAAAAAATTAAGTTATTGTTTTTTTTAATTCAAAAGATAATTTTAATTTATGAAAATTATATTAGTAATGGGATTACCGGGAGCTGGCAAAACAACTTTAGCAAATGAGATGGCTACTTTGTTAAAGGTTAAAAGATTAAATGCCGATGAGGTGAGAAAAGCAGCAAATGACTGGGATTTTTCAGAAGAGGGAAGGGTAAGGCAGGCTAAAAGAATGGCTGAATTTGCTCTAAAATTAAAAGCTGAAGGTCATTATGTAATTGCTGACTTTGTTGCTCCTACACCGGAGGCAAGAAGTATGTTTCCAGCTGATTTTAGAGTTTGGGTCGATACCATTAAGAAAGGTAGATTTGAGGATACCAATCAAATGTTTGTTAATCCAAAAAAATTTGACTATCATGTAACTACCCAAGATGCTAAAAAATGGGCACCGTTAATAATTGAGGAGATTAAAAAATGACATATCAATGGGATAACAAAAAACCAACTGCACAAATGCTAGGAAGATGGCAACCCTTCCATGATGGACATTATAAATTGTTTAAAGAAATTATAAAAAAAACTGGGCAAGTTTGTATTCAAATAAGAGATGTTCAAGGTGTAGATGATAATCCTTTTGATTTTGAAACTGTAAAAAAAAATATTGAAGAAAGATTAAATCCTGAATTTGAAGGTCAATTTAAAATTATGTTGGTTCCTAATATTACAAATATTTGTTATGGAAGAGGTGTTGGATATAAAATTGAGGAAATAGTTCTGGATGAAGAAACTCAAAAAATTTCAGCTACTAAAATTAGAGCTCAAATGAGAGAAGAGGGTAAATTAAAATAACCTTTAATGAATGATAGATTAAACACTATTGTCGATTTAAAAAAATATCCTATTCACGATTTAAATTCTCCAATCATTAAAAATTTAGTAAAAAAATGTAAGGAAGAATTAGACCAATATAGCTGTTCAACTATTCCAAATTTTATTTTACCAAAATCTTTAGAGATAATGAATTCAGAATTAGAAAAACAACTTGATGAAGTTTATATGTCTAAAGAAAGCATCAATGCATATCTTTATGCCAAAGATGATCCAAGTTTACCTGAAAAACATCCAAAGAGAAATTTTATGGAAAGGTATAATGGATATTTAAACTCAGATTGCTTTCCAAAAAATTCAGAAATGAAATATCTTTATGAAACAGAAGAACTTTTGAAATTTGTATCAGCTTGCTTAGGTATTTCTCCTATTTATAGATGGGCAGACCCATTGGCTTGTCATGCTTACAATGTAATGAAACCTGATGGAATTTTGCCTTGGCATTTTGATAGTTGTGAATTTACTTTAAGCTTGATGATTCAGAAACCTGAAAAAGGTGGTATATTTGAATATTGTCCAAATATAAGAGCACCAGGAAATGAAAATTTTGATGAAGTTAAAAAAGTTTTAGATGGAGATAGATTAAGAGTTAGACAGCTTAAATTAGAACCAGGAGATCTTCAAATTTTCAAAGGCAGATTTACTTTGCATAGAGTAACAAAAGTAGAAGGTAAGAAATCTAGATATATGTGCATTCCAGCTTATGTATTAGATCCTTATAGAGTAAATACCCCAGAACACTCAAAAGCAATTTATGGTAAAGTTTTGCCAATTCATATAGAAAGAAATCAGGCTAGATCCGACGGATTAACTGATTAAATGACTAGTAATATTAAAATAAAAAGAATTAATTCTGAAATTTCATCAATTATAATTGATGAACCAAAAACATATAATTCTCTTTCATTTAAAAATCTTTCAGATTTATTAAAATCATTAAAAAAATTAGATGCTGATAAACAGGTTAAAGTAATAATTATAGAGGGTGCTGGAAAAGGATTTAGTGCTGGTCACAATCTAAAAGAAGTTAGAAGTCTTAAAAAAAAAGATAAATATCAAAAGTTATTTAATCTATGCTCTAAAGTGATGCTTCAAATTGTTGAAGGAAAAAAACCAGTTATTGCAAAGGTTCATGGAGCTGCTTTTGCAGCAGGATGCCAGTTAGTTGCAAGTTGTGATCTTGCATATAGCACTAAAGACTCTTTATTCGCAACACCAGGTGTCAACATTGGATTGTTTTGTAGTACCCCAATGGTTGCTGTAAGTAGAAAAATTAACCGTAAACCAATGATGCAAATGCTTTTAACAGGAGAACCTATTAAAGCAAATTTTGCAAAAGAAATTGGTTTAATAAATGATCATTTTTCTAAATCAAAACTAAATGAAGAAGTTTTAAAAGTAGCAAAAAAAATTGCATCTAAATCAAATTTAACCATCAAAATTGGAAAGCAAGCTTTTTACAAACAATTAGAAATGCCTTTAAGAAAAGCTTATGCATATACAAGTAAAATGATGACTGTTAATATGATGGCTATGGATGCCAAAGAAGGTATCTCGGCCTTTTTAGAAAAAAGACAACCAAACTGGAAACATAAATAATAATGAAGAGTAAAAAAAATATACTCATTATTTTGTTTGTTATTTTTGGAATGTACTTTGTATTAAATTTTAAAGATCATAATTTTAAAAGAGCAGTAGATGCTTGTATTGCTGGCAGTCAAAAATTATCTGAAACTAAAATTACAGATTTAAATGAAGCAAGAAAATTTTGTGAAGATCAAATAAAAAAAGAAAGTAAATAATTTAATGGGTGATATTAAGAAGATTTTAGAAAAATCTAAATCTATTGCAATGATTGGAGTTAGTAATGATTTAAAAAAACCTTCAACTATTGTTATGAAATATATGCAAGAATATGGTTATAAAGTTTATCCAGTTAACCCCTCAGCTAAAGGTAAAAAAATTTTAGGTGAAGAAGTGTATGCTTCGATAACAGAGATCAAAGATCCTGTTGATATTGTTGATGTTTTTAGACCCTCAAAAGAAGCATATGGTATAGCTGAAGATACAGTAAAAATTGGCGCAAAAGTATTATGGTTACAACTTGGAATAAGAGATGAAAATGCAAAGGTTCTTGTAGAAAAAAATAATATAGAGTATGTAGAAAACAAATGTACCAAAATGGAATATCAAAAATTTTTTTTAAAAATAAGACAGGCTTTTCCTGTCTTAAATAATTAATTTTATGAATATAGTAAATTTTACGCCAATTCCTGCTTTTACTGGTGGATTGATAATTGGATTGGCAGTAGCTGTATTTTTTTTGCTAAACGGTCGGTTAGTTGGAATTAGTGGGATTGCAAGTAACGCTTTAACAGAAAAAGAAAATAAATTTGATAATTTATTATTTTTGTTGGGCTTAATTATTGCACCAATTATTTACTCTATATTTTCTAAAGGTGGAGTAAATATTAGTATTTCTAATTCTTACGTCTTGATGATTGCAGCAGGTTTGTTAGTTGGAATTGGAACACGTGTTAGCGGTGGATGTACAAGTGGTCACGGTATAAGTGGTATTGGAAGATTTTCTTTAAGATCAATTGTAGCGACAATTACCTTTATGATTGTTGGAATTTTAACTGTGTATATCAAAAATTTAATATGAACAAATTAGCTTCTCTTATTTCAGGTATAATTTTTGGTATCGGTTTAGTGATATCTGAGATGGTTAATCCAGCAAAAGTATTAGGTTTTTTAGATTTATTTGGTAATTGGGATCCTTCTCTAGCATTTGTGATGATGGGCGCTTTAGTGGTTTCATCTCCCTTGTTTCATATAATTAAGAAAAAAGAAAAACCGTTACTTGTAGAGAAATTTAATTATTCAAATAACAAAACAATAAATAATCAATTAATATTAGGTTCAGCTTTATTTGGTGCTGGCTGGGGATTAGGAGGATTATGTCCTGGTCCAGCTATAACTTCTGTTGCTTTATTAAATATTTACTCAATAACTTTTGTTGTTTCGATGTTTATAGGCTTTTACTTGGTTAAATCATTTAATTTAAGTTCTCCAAGATAAATTTATATTTTTCCTTAATTGTTTATAATAAGTAAAAATAGTTTTTATGAATAAAGTTATAAAATTTTTAGACAGTACTTTTTTAGATTTAGGCCGACAATTTAAATGGACTTATCTACCCCCTTTAATGGTTTATGTTGCAGCGGGTATTTCTGGATTAACTGGAATAGTTGGAACTTTTTTTGTTAAAGATTATTTAAATTTATCTGCAGCATTTTTAGCGGGGCTTGGTTTTTGGGTTGGTATTCCGTGGGCATTAAAAATGCCTCTAGGTCATTTAGTTGATCTTATATGGGATAGAAAAAATTATATGGTTTACTTTGGCGCTTCTTTAATCGCATTAAGTTTATTGATTATGTATGGGCTTATAATTCATACAGAAGACATGTCTGAAATTTTCACAGTTGAGACATGGTTTGTAATTAGCGTAATTTTAGCTCCTGTTGGTTATGTAATTCAAGATGTCGTTGCTGATGCTATGACTGTTGAAGCTGTGCCACTAACTGATGAGAGTGGAAATGATTACAGTAAAGATCAAGTTAAAATTATGCATACGACAATGCAAACTCTTGGTCGTTTTGCAATTATTGGAGGCACTGTTTTAGTTGCTTTAGTAAATGTAATTTTATTTAGAGATGTAGATAGCTTAGAACAGACTGCTAAAATTGCTCTATACGGTAAAATTTATTTATATGCTTTAGTTATTCCAGTTGTTTCAATCTTAGGAGTATTTTTAGCAAAATATTTAAGAAATAAAAAAATTCAAAATTTAAAATCTAAAGGACTTGAACTTAAAGAGGAAAGAGGATCTGAGAAAACTAAAATTAATTGGTGGATCCTTGGAGGAAGCTTAATTTTTGTTATTTTCACTTTATCTATTGGATCTTTCAAAGTTCCCTTTGCACAAGAGATCGTTTTTATTGGTTCAGTTATCATAATTTTATTTTTGATGTTTAAACTCATCAAAGAGTTGCCAGAGAATTTAAGATTAACAGTTGTTGGTACTGCAGTAATTATATTTATATTTAGAGCAATGCCAGGCCCTGGTCCTGGTCTTACGTGGTTTGAAATTGATGAACTTGGTTTTAATGAGCAGTTCTTTTCAATTTTGTCCTTACTAGCATCAATTTTAACATTGGCTGGAATTGTTTTATTAAGACCATTTATGGCCAACAACTCAATTGCAAAAATTATTGTCGTATTAAGTATAGCTGGTGCTGTTTTATTTTTGCCAAGTGTAGGAATGTATTATGGATTTCATAATTGGACCGCCTCATTAACTGGAGGCGTAGTTGATGCTAAATTTATAGCGATACTTAATACTGCTTTAGAGTCTCCATTGGGACAGGTATCAATGATTCCTTTATTAGCTTGGATTGCTAAAAATGCTCCTTCACATCTTAAAGCAACTTTTTTTGCAGTCTTTGCTTCTTTCACAAATTTAGCTCTTTCAGCAAGTGCTTTAGGAACAAAATATTTAAATCAAATTTTTACAGTTACTAGAGAAGTAAAAGATAAAGTTTCAGGTGAAATTCAAACTACTGCTGATTATTCAGAACTTGGTATATTATTAATTGTTGTAACTTTATTAACACTAATTTTACCTATTTTATTTGTCTATATAATTAACAATAGTAAGTACAAAACTTCAGAATAAAGAATAATTTTATAGTTTTTTTGATTTTTTTTGTTAATTAAAAATCATGAAAAAAATTTTCTTAGTTTACGGTCATTATAATGACAATTCATTCAATGCAGCAATTAAAAATGAATTTATCAAACAATCAGAATTAAAAGGCAATAAAGTAGACGTTGTAGATTTATATAAAGAAAAATTTGATCCTGTATTTGCTGGAGAAGAACCAGGTACTGAAGTTTTAGATCATCGTAAAAGAATAGAAGAGTGCGATACAATTGTATTAGTTGCACCAATATGGAATTTTAGAATGCCAGCAATTGTTGAAGGATGGATTGATAAAGTATTGGCACCACCTTGGGCATTTAGATTTAAGCAACTAGTTGGAAACTATGGTTATCCAATTGGTAATTTAAGAAAAAAGAAAGCCGTAATTTTTTGTACATATGGTTCACCAAGACTAGCTATCACTACATTTTTTTTAAATTTACCGATTAGAAGACTTAAAAGAGGGGTATTTCATATGTGTGGCATATATAACATTACCTATCGAAGATATTTTGCAGTACCCTTTGTAAGCGACTCAAAAAGACAAGAGTTCTTAGAAGATGTTAGAAAAACTGCGAATAATATTTAGTACTTTATTAATTCTATTTTTAACTACCGTTTATTCATATTCAGAACTGGTAAATCCAAACAAAAATATTACTCCAAAAGAAGTTATAGAAATTCAACTTAATGGTCTCAAACAAAATGATTTAGAATATAAAGATAGAGGGATAGAGCAAACTTGGACCTTTGCTCACCCGAATAATAAAAGAGTTACAGGACCTCTAGGTAATTTTAAGCGAATGATCAAAGGAGCCTCCTATAAAATGATGATTAATCATCTAAGCCACACTATCACAGAGCTTGGCAGTAGTGACAAATGGGCCCAATTTGAGGTCATCATTTTAGATAACGACAAAATTTATCATAAGTTCAATTGGCAGGTTGAAAAATATACAGACGAAGGAGTTTTAAAAGATTGCTGGTTGACCACAATGGTCTCAAGTCCAATTCCCCTCGGTAGCTCAATTTGATTATCCACAGATACATTTTTGTTTCGTTACTAATAAAAATTTAGTAGGAATCACAAAATGAAAACAAAAACTAAAGTCGTAGTAGTTGGTGGTGGAGTAGTTGGTGTCAGTGCTCTTTATCATTTAGCAAAAAAAGGTTGGTCTGATGTAGTCCTTGTTGAGAGAAAAGAGTTAACTTCTGGTTCAACTTGGCATGCTGCAGGTTTACTACCATTGTTTAATATGAGTTATTCAGTAGGACAGTTACATAAGTATGCAGTAAATCTTTATAAAACTTTAGAAGAGGAAACTGGAAAAAATGTTGGCTTTAGTGTTGTTTCAAATATTCGTTTGGCAAGTACAAAAGATAGAATGGATGAGTACCATCAGTACGCAGGTGTCGCTCGAACGATTGGAGTAGATGTAAAATTTTTAACTCCACAACAAGTAAAAGAAATTTGGCCTTTATGTCATACAGATGATTTAGTTGGAGCTATTCAACACCCAGAAGATGGATATATCCAACCAGCAGATTTAACACAAGCTTTAGCTACAGGTGCAAGAAATAGGGGCGCAGAGATTTATAGAAACACAACTGTTCTATCAATGAGACAAACAAAAGATGGATGGATTGTTGAAACAGATAAAGGATCAATAGAGTGTGAACACGTAATTTCTTGTTCTGGAAATTTTGCAAGACAAACTGGTGAAATGGTTGGATTAGACATTCCAGTTATTCCTGTTGAACATCAATACATCGTAACCGAACCACATCCTGCTATTCAACAAAGAAAAAAAGATGGTTTACCAGAAATGGGTGTTTTAAGAGATAGCGACAGCAGATGGTATATGAGAGAAGAAGCGGGTGGATTAATTTTAGGACCTTATGAAGATGGTGCACCAGCATGTTATGTAGAAGGACCATCAAAGAATTCTGAATACGAATTATTTCAAGAAGATCTAGATAGATTAGCTCCACATATTGAAGGAGCAATACACAGAGTTCCTGCTTTTGGAGAAGTTGGAGTTAAGAAAGTTTATAATGGAGCAATTTGTTATACACCTGATGGAAATCCAATTGTTGGACCTGCCTGGGGACTTAAGAATTTTTGGATTAATGAAGGTCATAGTTTTGGAATAACTGCAGCAGGTGGTGCTGGTTGGCAACTTGCTGAATGGATTGTAGACGGTGAACCAACAATTGATATGTTGGGAGTTGAGCCAAGACGATATGGAAACTATGCAACAAAATCTTATTTAAAAGCTAAAAATGAAGAAGCTTATAGTCATGTTTTTATAGTTCACTATCCAGATGAGGAAAGACCTGCAGCAAGACCTTTAAGAACAGCTCCATGTTACGAAAGAATGAAAAATTTAGGGGCAGTTTTTGGACAAAAATTTGGATGGGAAAGACCTAATTTTTTTGCAACAGATGGAATGGAACAAAAAGACGATTGGTCGTTTAGAAGATCAAAATGGTTTGATGCAATTAAAAAGGAATGTCAAAACGTAAAAGAAAATGTTGGTCTTTTAGATATGACTGCTTTTGCAAAATGCAGAATAAGAGGACCTAAAGCAGAAGAGTTTTTAGACTATTTAGTTGCAAACAAACTTCCAAAAAAGATAGGAAGAATAAATCTATGTCATGCATTAAATACTAAAGGTGGTGTGCATTCAGAATTTACAATCATGAAAGAAGCTGAGAATAGCTATTATTTAGTATCAGCTGGAGCAAATTTAAGATTAGATCATGATTGGATTCAAAAATGGATGCCAGATGATGGATCTGTAATTTTTGAGGATTTAACAAATAGTACTGGTGTATTGGTAGTAGCTGGACCTAAAGCAAGACAACTAATGCAAAAAGTTTCGACAGATGATTTTTCTAATGAAAACTTTAAATGGCTTACAGCAAAAAATGTGAATGTAGGATATGCACCAGTTAATGCCATGAGAGTAAATTTTGTTGGTGAACTTGGATGGGAACTTCATCATCCGATAGAGTATCAAAATCATATTTTTGATAAATTAATGGAAGCTGGTAAAGATTTAGGAATTAAACCTTTCGGTATCAGAGCAATGAATAGTTTAAGAGTAGAAAAATCTTACAAGTTGGTTGGAACAGAATTATCGATTGAATATTCTCCTTATGAGTCTGGACTAGACAGATTTATTCATCCAAATAAAGGAAACTTTATTGGTTTAGAAGCACTTAATAAATGGAGAGAAAAAGGTTTTGACAATAAATTAGTAACTTTAGAAGTTCACAATACTAAAGATGCAGATGTTCTAGGAAATAATCCTATATTTAAAGACGGTAAAGTTGTTGGAAGAGCAACAGGCGGTGAGTTTGGATTTAGATTAGATAAATCAATAGCTCTTGCAATGGTAAAGCCTGATTGTTCTAATGTGGGTGACAAATTACAAGTTGATATATTAGGTGAAATGTATGAAGCTACCATTTTAGATGAAAGTCCATACGATTCAGAAAATAATTTGTTGAGAGCTTAATGAAAATCTTAGTAGCGGTAAAAAGAGTTATTGATTACAACGTTCAAATAAGAGTTAAAGAGGATGGCACTGGTGTAGTTACAGACAATGTAAAAATGTCAACTAATCCACCAGATGATAATGCAATCGAAGAGGCAGTAAAAATTAAAGAAGCAGGAAAGGCAACGGAAGTGGTTGCAATAACTGTAGGTGAAGAAAAAGCTCAAGAAACTGTTAGAAAAGCTTTAGCAGTTGGAGCAGATAGAGGAATTCATGTAAAAGCAGATGGAATACTAGAACCATTAGCTGTTTCAAAAATTTTACAAAAGGTTGTTGAAAAAGAAAAACCAGATTTAGTTTTTATGGGAAAACAAGCAATTGATGATGATTGTAATCAAACAGGTCAAATGTTGAGTGCATTATTAAATTGGCCACAAGCAACTTTTGCATCAAAGATTGATGTAAAAGAAAATAAACTAGAAGTTACTAGAGAAATTGATGAGGGACTTGAAACAATTGAAATAAATGTACCTGCGATTGTAACTTGCGATTTAAGATTAAATGAACCTAGATATGCATCTCTCCCAAACATAATGAAGGCGAAGAAAAAACCAATTGAAGAAATTTCTGCATCTGATCTAGGTGTTGATACTTCTCCAAGGGTAGAGCAAATTAAAGTAGAAGAGCCACCAAAAAGAAAAGCGGGTATAAAAGTAGCTAATGTAGCAGAATTGGTTCAAAAATTAAAAAATGAGGCAAAGGTAATATAATGGCAGTTTTACTTATAGCAGAACATAATAATAAAGAGTTAAGACCATTTACATTAAATGCAGCTACAGCAGCTTCACAAATTGATAGTGAAGTTCATGCTGTGATAATTGGAAATAATAGTGCAGAGGCATCAAAACAATTATCAGAACTTTCGGTAATTAAAAAAGTGTTAAGTGTTGAAGCACCACACTATGAAAATTTCACTGCAGAAAATTTTGCTCCGGTTGTGGTTAAACTAGCAGAAAATTATTCTCATATTATTTGTTCAGCAAATACATTTGGTAAAAATTTAATGCCAAGGATTGCAGCTCATCTTGATACTTCACAAGTTAGTGACATTATCAAAGTAATATCATCTGATACTTTTGTTAGACCAATTTATGCTGGAAATGCTTTTGCAACAGTTAAAAGTAATGATGCAAAAAAATGTGTAACTATTAGACCAACTTCATTTGAACCTTGTGAAAGCTCAGGAGGCTCAGCACCAATTGAGAAAGTTGATGCTAGTGAAGAATTTTCAAATACTAAATTTGTAAAAAGAGAAGAAATTAAATCTGATAGACCTGAACTTGGTACAGCTAGAATTGTTGTGTCAGGCGGAAGAGGAATGCAAAGTGGAGATAACTTTAAATTAATTACTGAAATTGCAGATAAGCTTGGAGCAGCTATTGGAGCATCAAGAGCTGCAGTTGATGCAGGTTATATAAGCAACGATCATCAAGTTGGACAAACTGGAAAAGTTGTTGTGCCAGATTTATATATAGCTGTTGGAATATCAGGAGCAATTCAGCATTTAGCGGGCATGAAAGAAAGTAAAGTTATTGTTGCAATTAATAAAGATGGTGAAGCTCCAATTTTCAGTGTTGCAGATTACGGACTTGAAGCAGATCTCTTTGAAGCTTTACCCCAGTTCATGGAAGAGCTGAACAAATTAAACACTATACAAAAATAATCCTTACAGTTAAAAACTAGATTATGTCTAGAGAATCTATGGAATATGATGTTGTAATCATTGGTGGTGGCCCATCAGGATTAGCGACTGCAATTAAATTAAAACAATTAGATTCAAATTTGAATGTTTGTTTGCTTGAAAAAGCTTCAGAAATAGGAGCTCATATTTTGAGCGGGAATGTTTTTGAAACACGAGCTCTAGATGAGCTATTACCTAATTGGAGAGAACTTAACTCACCTATTAAAACAAAAGTAACAAAAGAAAAATTTTTATTTTTAGGAAAAACAAAATCTTTAAGTTGGCCAACTTGGCTTTTACCAGCAGTTCAGCAAAATCATAAAAATTATATTATTAGTTTAGCTAACTTATGTAGATGGTTAGCTGAACAAGCAGAAGCTTTGGGTGTAGAAATTTTTCCAGGTTTTCCAGCAAGTGAAATTTTATATAATGATGACGGCTCTGTTAAAGGAGTAGCTACCCAAGATATGGGTATAGATAAAGAGGGCAACAAAAAAGATAGTTTTGAACCAGGCATTGAGCTTTTGGGAAAAGTAACAGTTTTTGCTGAAGGTTGCAGAGGTCATCTAGGAAAACAATTAATTCAAAAATTTGAACTGAGTAAAGGAAAAGATCCCCAGCAATATGGAATTGGTTTTAAGGAAATTTGGGAAATAGAAGAAAAAAATCATGAAGAAGGACTAGTAATGCATACAGCTGGATGGCCACTTGATAACAATACTTACGGTGGAAGCTTTATGTATCACGCTGAAAATAAACAAGTGTTTTTAGGCTATGTAATAGGATTAGATTACAAAAATCCGCATTTATCTCCATATGATGAGTTTCAAAGATTTAAAACTCATCCAGCAATTAAAAAAATAATAGAGGGAGGAAAAAGAATTTCATATGGCGCAAGAGCATTAATCGAGGGAGGATTTCAAAGTTTACCTAAAATGTTTATGCCAGGTGCCTTACTAGTAGGATGTGATGCTGGTACATTAAATATGCCTAAAATCAAAGGCTCTCATACTGCAATGAAAAGTGGAATGATTGCAGCTGAAACTATTCAAGAACACTTAAAAGAAAATAAAGATTTATCTAATTATGAAGATAAATTTAAAAAAAGTTGGTTATATAAAGAATTATTTGAGGCCCGAAATGTAAAACCTAGTTTTAGTTGGGGATTAATTTTGGGGATTATCTTTACAGGTATTGATCAAATTTTGTTTAGAGGAAAGCTTCCGTTCACTCTTAAACATAAACATGCAGATCATGAAACATTAAAACCTGCAAGTCAAATGCCCAAAATTGATTATCCAAAGTACGATAATGTAATAACTTTTGATAAAACTAGTTCAGTTTATCTTACAGGAACTAACCATGCTGACAATCAACCTGTCCACTTACAACTTAAAGATCCTGATTTACCTATCAAATACACTTTAGAAAAATTTGATGAACCTGCGCAAAGATATTGTCCAGCTGGAGTATACGAAGTGCAGAAAGAAAATGATGTTAATAAGTTTGTAATTAATTCGCAAAATTGTATTCACTGTAAAACTTGCGATATTAAAGAACCTTCACAAAACATAACTTGGGTGACACCAGAAGGTGGTGGCGGACCAAGATATGGAAATATGTAAATTAGGACAAATCTATTGCAAACTTTTTTAAAGTTTCAATAGGCACATATTTAAGAGTGTTTTCGTGGGTTCTTTTCAAAAATATTGGACATCCTTTACCAGCTTCAACTGCTCTTGCATACCAACTAGCACACAAACACCATCCATCTCCATCTTTTAAACCTGGAAACCCAAATTCAGGATGTGGAGTAATTAAATCGTTACCTGCTTCTTTCATCCACTCTAAGCATTCGGTAGTAACTTTAGCACAAACTGTATGAAGTCCATGATCATTCTCGTCAGTGTTACAACAACCATCACGAAACCAACCTGTTAATGGATCATTGGAGCATTCTTCTAGATCTTCGCCTAGAACATTTTTTTGTTTTTCACTCATTAAATTTTAGTAGGATTTGGTTGTCCTTTATAAACTTCTTCAGGATCAAATTTTTTTTCTTTTTCAAGAAATTCCATTTCTACTTTACGTCCATTATCAATTGGTCCCATAGGAATAGATCTATAAAAGCATGATCTGTATCCAACATGGCAACTAGCACCGTCTCCTATATCAACTGTTAACCAAATTGAGTCTTGATCGTCATCAATTCTGATCTCAGTTACTTTTTGAGTAAAGCCACTTGTTTTACCTTTGTGCCAGATTGCTTTTCTAGATCTACTAAAGTAGTGAGCTTCTTTGGTTTCAATTGTTTTTTTTAATGCTTCAACATTCATATAGCCGTGCATTAAAATATCTTTGGTTTTTGAACACATTGTAATGACAGGTATTAAGCCATCATTGTCAAATTTTGGTGAAAGAAGATTTCCTTCCTCGATATCGTAGATATTTTCTCTTTTTTTGAACATAGAATGTGATTATGTAGCACATATCTAGATATAATAAATATTTTAAAATTAGGTAATTACTGTATAAAAAGGCGCTATGAAATTAGTAAAAGACACTGACAACAAGTTAAATGAAAATAAGCAAGTTTCAGACAAAGATGCTGAAGAAGCTTTTAAGACAATTTTAACATGGATGGGAGAAGACCCAAATAGAGAAGGTTTATTAGAAACTCCAAAAAGAGTTGTTAAAGCATTTAAAGAATATTTTAAAGGTTACAAAGAAGATCCAGATAAAATTTTGGATAAAACTTTTGGTGACGTAGAGGGATATGATGACATGGTTGTCCAAAAAAATATTTCTGTTCAAAGTCATTGTGAACATCACATGGCACCAATTATTGGAAAAGCTCATGTTGCTTATATTCCAAAAGAAAGAGTTGTAGGTTTAAGTAAACTTGCAAGAGTAGTTGAGGTATTCTCTAAAAGACTTCAAACACAAGAAAGACTTACAATGCAAATTGCAAATACTTTAATGGAATCATTAGATGCAAAAGGTGTTGCAGTAACAATAGATTCAACTCATCAGTGTATGACTATGAGAGGAATTAAAAAAGAACAAGCAACTACGGTAACAAATTATTATTTAGGTCAATTTAAAGAAGATTTAAGTTTTCAAAATAGATATTTACGATTTATTAGCACTACGCTAAAAGATTAAAGTGTCTGATCAATTCAAAGCAATAGTTCTTAATCAAGAAGGTGAAAATTTTTCTAAAGAAGTAAAATCTTTAGATAGAAGTTTTTTAAAACATGGAGATGTAACTGTTCAGGTAGAATATTCAGATTTAAATTTTAAAGATGGAATGATTCTAAAGAATGGTGGAAGACTAGTAAAAGAGTATCCGCACATACCAGGAATAGATTTTTCAGGAAAAGTAATAGAAAGTGAAAATTCAAAATTTAAATCAGGTGACGAAGTAATATTAACTGGTTTTAGAGTTGGAGAAGTATTTTTTGGTGGTTATTCTCAGATAGCAAAAGTCAATGCAGATTTCCTAGTAAAAAAACCTGATAACTTAAGCAGCAAGCAGGCAATGATTCTAGGGACAGCAGGCTTAACTTCTTTAATGAGTGCTTTTGCAATTCAAGCAAGAGAAAGTATTTTGCTTGGGGAAAAAGTAAATGATGTTTTGGTAACAGGAGCAACCGGAGGCGTTGGCAGTGTTGCAATAATGGTTTTAACAAAATTAGGATACAATGTAACTGCAGTATCTGGAAAAGAAAGTAAGTCAGATTATTTAAAATCTTTAGGAGCAAAAAACATTATAAATAGAGCTGAATTTGATAAAGACCCAAGACCAATAGATAAAGGTTTATGGGACGGAGTGGTAGACACTGTTGGAGGAAAAATTTTAGCAAACGCAATTGCACAAACAAAGCCTAATGGAATTATAGCTGTATGTGGAAATGCAAATAGTAATGAGCTTAACACCAATTTACTTCCTTTTATGTTACGAGGTATTAAGGTTTGGGGAATGGATTCTGCAAATTGCAGTATAAAAAGAAGAGAATTTATGTGGGGTGAAGCTTCAAAATTAATTGATTTTGAATTGCTTGAAAAATCAGTTTTAACAGTAGGTTTAGAGGAGCTAATTGAAACTTATCCTAAAATTTTAAAAGGTGAAATTTCTGGAAGAGTATTAGTGGATGTTAATAAATAATGGATTGGGATAAATTAAAAATTTTTCATGCAGTCGCAGAAGCTGGAAGTTTTACAAATGCTACTGTAAATTTAAACCTTAGCCAATCTGCAATCAGTAGACAGATACAGTCCCTAGAACAAGATTTGAAAGTACAACTATTTGAAAGACATGCAAGAGGATTAACACTTACAGAAAACGGTGAATATGTTTTTAAAACTGCACATGAAGTAATAAGTAAGTTAAAAGAAGTCGAAACATCTCTAGGTGATCAAAAAAATAAACCAACAGGAAAATTAACTATAACAACAGTAAGAAGTTTTGGTACTCACTGGTTAACGCCTAGAATTCAAGAATTTATGAGACTTAATCCAGAGATTGAGATTGAATTAGTCTTTGATGATAAAGAATTAGATTTAAGTACAAGACAGGCTGATATTGGAATTTTCATGAGAAGGCCAAAACAGCTTAATTATATTCAAAAAAAGCTAGTTGATATTAAATATTATATATATGGATCAAATAAGTACTTAGAAAAAAATGGAATGCCAAAAACAATAAATGATCTAAATAAACATAAATTTATTTCGTTTGGAAAAGGAGCACCTTCTCCAGTTTATAATCCAGATTGGGCATTAAAAATTGGAATGCATGATGGTAAAAAAAGAAAATCAATCATGAAGGTAAATAGTGTAATGGGATTATTGTTAGCAGTAGAGTCTGGGGTAGGATTGGCTGCACTTCCTGAATATTTAGTTACAAATTCAAACAATGTAATTAAAGTACTTCCAAAAGTCGAAGGTCCAATAACTGAGGCACATTTTGTTTATCCTCAATCTTTAAAGAATACAGCTAGAGTTCAAGCGTTTAGAAATTTCTTGTTTAGCAAAATCGGCGACTGGAAATAAAAATTCTCTATATTTAGCAATTTTAAATAAAGTATTGATATATGCGTCAATATATGCGATTGATAATCATTCGCATTGAGAATAATTCTCATTCGCAAATAAACTAGGGTAAAGAAAAAGATACGAATGAAAAATATAACATTATTAGCATTAATTTTATTTTTCTTTACCAAAACGAGTATGGCAGGTGAAGTAAATGTTTTTAGTGCAAGACATTACGACTCTGACATTCAGCTGTATGAAAAGTTTACTAACAAAACAGGTATAAAAGTTAACTTAGTTTCTGGTAAAGACAAAGCTTTGCAAAAAAGAATTACTGAAGAAGGAAAAGACTCCAAAGCTGATTTATATATCACAGCAGATGCTGGAAGATTAGGTTCATTTGATGCAAAAGGTATGTTTCAGAACTCTATGACGACGCTTATAGAAGCTTCAGTACCATCAAACTTTAGATCTGATAATTGGACAGGTATCGCTAAAAGAGCAAGAATTATTTATTATTCACCAGAAAGAGTAAGTTCAGAAGATTTAAAAGGGATAACTTATGAAAGTTTGTCAGATTCAAAATGGAAAGGGAAAATTGTAATTAGAAAATCTAATAATATTTACAATCAATCTCTTGTTGCATCATTAATTAAAAATAATGGTAAAGAACAAACTTTAGAATGGGCAAAAAAACTAGTTTCAAATTTTGCAAGAAATCCTAAAGGAAATGATAGAGCTCAAATTTTAGCTGTTGCTGCTGGTGAAGCTGATTTAGCTATAGCCAACACTTACTACTATGCTTTGATGTTATCTGGTCAAAAAGGAGAAGATCAAAAAGAAGCTGCTCAGAAAGTCTTACCTTATTTCCCAAATCAAAATGATAGAGGGACACATATGAATATAAGTGGTGGAGGTATTTTAAAAAATTCTCCTAATCCTGAAAATGCAAAAAAATTACTAGAGTTTTTTTTAACAAAAGAAGCACAACAACATATAGTAAACAATACATTTGAATACCCAATGATAGAAGGTGTTGAACCACACCCTCTTATAAAAAAAATGGGTGAAAATTTTAAACAGGATTTAAAAACAAAAGTTGGAGACTATAAAAAAAATCAGGCTGATGCGTTAGAGGTAATGTTGATGTCTGGTTGGAAATAAAAGAGGTTAACACTAAGTACTTTTGGTATAAAGTTTATTACCCTACTTTAAACCATTAGTACTTCGTTAAAATGGGTAATAAAATTAATATTTGGTTTTTGAGCTCTTTGCTCATTTCTATTATAGTTGCAATACCAATTGTAACTGTATTTAGTAGTTTTTTTGAACCAACAGGTGAGTATTTATCAATTGTAAAAAATACATTTTTGTATGAGTATATTTCAAATTCAATAATTCTTGTAATTGGAGTTTTAATTACAACTTTTGTAATTGGTGTAGGATCTGCTTATTTAGTTTCATTTTATAAATTTCCTGGAGTTAATTTTTTTAAATGGGTTTTAATTTTATCTTTTGCAGTTCCAGCCTATATCTATGCATATTCACTAACTGCTTTTTTTGAAAACTATGGAACAGCTTTTTCAATTATGAAAAGCTTATTTGGTGATGGAAATTACAATACTGTTTTACCTAAATTTGATGGAATGCTAGGAGCTATAATTTCAATTTCATTTTCACTATTTGGTTATGTTTATGTGTTAACAAGAACCTCATTTCATTATCAATCTCAAAATTTGCTAGAACTTGGTAAAAACCTGGGTTTTTCAACAAAAAAAACATTTTTTAATATTATTTTACCATCAGCAAGACCAGCAATTATTGCTGGATTATCTTTAGTTGCTATGGAGACTTTATCAGATTTTGGTGCAGTATCTTTTTTTGGAATATCGACTTTAACCACTGGAATTTATGATGCATGGATATCTTTTGATGATTTGGCTTTAGCGAATAGAATATCTTTTTTTCTTTTAATTTTCATATTTGGATTATTTTTTTTAGAAAACTTATCCAGAAAAAAAGCACAGTACCATTCACCTGCTAAAGGAAATTTTAAGACTAAAACTTTGAAGCGATTAACTGGTTATAAATCTTTAATGGCAATAATATTTTGTTCATTTGTATTTCTTGCAAGCTTTATATTTCCAGTTTTGCAAATGCTTTACTGGACAATTAAATTTCCAAAACATTTTATAGATCTAAATATTATTGAATTATTATCAAACACGTTGATTTTAGTTTTCTTATCAAGTTTTGTTTTAATATTTTTATCTTTCATATCAAATTATGGAAATAGAATTAGTAAAAATAAGTTTTTAAATATTTTAACAACTTTTTCAATTACTGGTTATGCAGTACCAGGAATAATATTAGCTGTAGCTTTCATAACTTTTATTTCTTGGTTTGATGAAAATATATTTTATTTTTTTAATATAAAACAAATTTTTATTGGATCTATACTTGGTTTAGTAATTGTTTATTTTGTAAGATTTTATTCTTTAGCTAACAATGGTATTAAATCTGGATATTTAAAAATTAATTATTCAATTGATGAAAGTGCATATCTATTAGGTTATTCAAAATTAAAAACTTTTTTAAATATTCATATCCCTTATCTTAAAAACTCAGTCTTATTAATTGCTATATTGCTATCAATCGAAATAATCAAAGAATTACCAATTACATTAATTATGCGTCCTTTTAATTTTGAAACATTTGCCACTCAGGCCTATATATTTGCTTCACAAGATTTACTAGAAGCTGCCGCCGCACCTTCATTATTACTAATTATGATTGCAAGTATTTTTATTTTAATTACATCTAAGTATATGTTTAAAGATAAATAAAATGAGAAATAACTTTTTAGAAATTGAGAATGTTACTTTTGCTGCAAGCTCTAAAAATAAAGTAACCAATGTTTCATTTAATATTGAAAATGAAGGAGACATAGTTTGTTTGCTAGGTCCATCTGGAATTGGAAAAACTACAATATTAAGAACAATAGCAGGCCTTGAACAAATTCAGTCTGGTAAAATTATTTTAAAAAATAAAATTATTTCATCTAAAGAAAGCCATGTTGAACCCGAGGATAGAAATATATCTTTGGCTTTTCAAGACAACTCTCTATTTCCTCATTACAATGTTTTGGAAAATATTAATTTTGGTGCTGAGAGAAATAAAAAAAAGAAGAAAGGTCTAAACTTTAAAGAAATAGTGAAATTTCTACATTTAGAAAAAATCTTAGAAAAATATCCTCATGAAATTAGTTCTGGAGAAGCACAAAGAGCCTCTTTAGCTAGATCTTTGTTATCAAATCCTGATTTGTTACTTTTAGATGAACCGCTGTCAAATATAGATCAAAGTTTCAAAGAGGAAATACAAGTAAAGTTAAAGCAAATTTTAAAAGAATTAAAAATTACAACAATAATTGTTACTCACGACTCATACGAAGCATTCTATTTAGGTAACAAATGCGGAATCATTTTAGACGGAGAACTCAAACAATTTGATGATCCCTATAATGTTTATCACTTCCCAAATTCTGTTGATGTAGTTAATTTTTTAAACAGAGGTATATTAATTCCAGCAAAAGTTACTGATGAAAATACTTTAGAAAATGATGATTTAGGTACAATCAAAGGAAATTTTACAAAACATTATCCAAAAGGATCTAAAGTACAGTTGTTGTTACAGCCAGAAGATCTAGAACATGATGATAAAAGCAATTTAAAATTGGAAGTGGTAGATAGAAAGTTTAGAGGAACAAATTTTATATATACTCTAAAAACTAGTAGTGATTTGTTAATTCCTGTTTTTGTTCATTCTCACCACGTTCATCAACATGAAATTGAAGAAAAATTTGGGATTAAACGTCCAATAAATATTGATCACATAGTTTGTTTTTAATAGAACCCAAATAAATGCTTACCAAAAAACAATTATTTACCAGAGGCATGTTGGATATTTCTCCACACATGTTGTCTGTAATTCCATTTGGAATAATTTGTGGAGCTATTGGTGTTGAATTAGGATTTGATCCTCTATTAGTTTATGCAATGTCCATTATTATTTTTGGGGGTGCATCACAAATTGTTTTTTTGCAATTATTATCAGGTGGTGCATCTGGATTGGTAGCAGCAACATCAGTTGGTGTTATTAATTCAAGACATCTTTTATATGGTGCGGTCTTATCAGAGTACCTAGAAAAACTGTCATTAATTAAAAAATTATTAATCTCTTATATTATTGTGGATCAAGGATTTGCCGAGTCTAATAAATTTTTTAAAAAAAATAAATCAGAGCAGTACTTACATTATCATTTGATTGGTACAGGCTGTACAATGTGGGTTTGTTGGCAAATTGCTACATTGTCAGGAATCATTTTAGGTTCATTTGTACCAGAGGAACTTGGATTAAAATTTGCAATCCCACTTACGTTTATAGCTATCGTAATACAAGATTTAAAAAAAATTGATCACCTAATTGTAATGATTGTGTGTGGGTTGAGTTCATTATTATTTTATGATGCTCCATTTAGATCTTATATAATTATTTCACCTATACTTGCTTTGTTTGTTGCGGCTTTAATATTGAGGTTAAAAAAATAAAATGACTTGGTTATCAATTATTGTTGCAGGAATATTAACTTACTTCACTAGAATGACGATGGTAGCCCTAGTGAGTAGAGACATGTTGGGAGATAAAATAAAAGCTGTATTGGCTTATGTTCCATCGGCAGTGTTTCCTGCAATAATATTTCCAGGAATTTTTATTAATGATTATGGTGAATTTATTGAAATGGATGACCCTAAAATATTTGCTGCAATTGTTGCTGTAATTGTTGGTTATTTTTCAAGAAATATAATCGCAACTATTTTGTCTGGTTTAATTTCCTATTGGTTTTTGATATTTATCTAAAATGATATTTAGACAAATATTCGATAGCGTTTCTAGCACTTATACTTATTTAATTGCATCTGGAAGGGGACGTGAAGCTTTAATAATAGACCCAGTCTTAGAAAAAGTTGATCAGTATATTAATTTGTTAAATCAATTAGATTTAAAATTAGTAAAGGTGATAGATACACATATTCACGCAGATCATATCTCTGGAATTGCTGAACTAAGAGATAAAACTAATTGTGTAACTGTTATGGGTAATAAAACTCCTGCAGATGTAGTTGCTATGAGAGTATCAGATGAAGAGATAATCAAAATAGATGGAATTGATTTACAAGCTTTATACACTCCTGGTCATACTTCTGAGAGCTTTAGTTTTTTGATGGGCGATAGAGTTTTTACAGGAGACACATTATTAATTAGAGGTACTGGTAGAACAGATTTTCAAAACGGTGATCCTAAAGACTCTTATAATTCAATATTTAACAAATTATTAAAACTACCTGATCAAACTCTAGTTTATCCAGCACACGATTATAAAGGAGAAATGGTAAGTACCATTTTAGAAGAGAGGAAATTTAATCCAAGATTACAGGTAAAATCAGTAGAAGAGTATGTAGATATTATGAATAATTTAAATTTACCAGATCCCAAAATGATGGATGTTGCAGTTCCTAGTAATCTTAAGTTAGGCATTGATTTAAACCGTCAAAAAGTAAACAATGGAATTGAGCCAGAGGAGTTTAACAAGATTAAAAAAGAGGAAAATACAGTTTTGATAGATTTAAGAGAGCAAAATGAAATAGATAAAGAAGGTAAACTAGATAACAGTAATATAGTCCCATTTCCTTCCATGCATGATTATATTGAGAAAAATAAAGATAGCTTAAAAAATAAAAAAATTCTTTTTTACTGTGCTCATGGACACAGATCTACTCTAGCAGTTCAGATTTCTAAGTCATATAATTTTGGTAATTGTTTTCACTTAATTGGCGGTTTAGAAAAATGGAAAAAAAAAGGATTAAAAATTAATTAATATGACAAAAACAAATATTGTAAATTTTATAAAAATAATTTTCCTATTATTGTTTTTTAATAACGTTTCACTTGCTCATAATCATTTTCCAATTACAACAGACTCTTCATTGATGATTAAAAGAGGTGAACTAGTATATAATCAAAACTGTGTTTCATGTCATATGATTGATTTATCAGGAGCAAAAAATTGGAAAGATTTAGATGATGATGGACATAGAAAAGCACCCCCATTAAATGGTACTGGTCACACCTGGCATCATGACGATAAAACGTTGCATGCTATAATAAAGTATGGGTTAGCTAAATTGGTTAAAAATTATGAGGGAAAAATGATGGGTTTTGGAGATAAATTGTCAGATAAAGATATAGATAGCGTCTTAGCTTATATTAAATCTTACTGGCCACTTGATCTGTATGAATTTCAAATTAATATGAATAAGTAATGAGCGCAGTTGCAACATTGAATTGGTCATGTAAGCACACTTGGAGAAGAAGTGCAAAAAATACTGCATGGTGTTTATTAGGATGTGCCATTGGTGACTTTGGTACAATTTTGTATTTTCAATTGACTGGAATTCCGTTGCCTGTTTTTGCAATAATGACTTTAGCAATTATAAATGGACTAATTACAAGTATAATTTTAGAGACAATTATTTTACTTAAACAGAACTTTACTTTTAAAGATGCATTAAAAACCGCCTTTGGAATGAGTTTTATTTCTATGGTAAGCATGGAAGTTGCAATGAATTTAACAGATTATCTTCTAACTGGCGGAGCCATGTTAACATGGTGGGTGGTGCCAATAATGCTTATTGTTGGTTTTTTAACTCCATGGCCTTATAATTATTGGAGATTAAAGAAATTTGGTATTAGTTGCCATTAAATCTTAAATAAATCCTGTTTAAATAAAAATATAAAGACAAAGCTCTCAAGATCATAAATATCGTTAACGATATCCATACCCCGTCATTTGAAATGTAATTTGTTAGAACTAAAGAAATTAATAAATATAAAGAAACAGAAAAAAACATAGCATTTCTAATTTCTTTTGTTTGAGAGGCTCCAATAAAAATACCATCAAATTGATAACAAAAAGATGCAAAAAAAGGCAAGATAATCATCCAAATTGAATAATCTAAACTTAAAGATCTTATTAGATCAATATCAGACATCATATAAATCACATTCTTATGAGTAAAATAATAAACAACAGAAATACCTAAGCCTGTAACTGAACTTAAAATAAAAGAATTTTTAACAATTGAGCTGAATAAATTTTTATCTTTTTTACCCAATGAATAACCAATAATTCCTTCAGTTGAAAATGCGTAAGCGTCTAAAATGAATGCTGATAGAAAGACGAGATTAATTAATATTGCGTTAGCAGCTATATACTCTTCTCCAATTTTTGATCCAAGGTACGTGAACCACAAAAAAGAAAAAGTAAGCAATATAGTTCGAATAAAAATATTAAAATTAATATTAAAAATATTTTTTAATTTATTTAGTTCAACAATTTCCCTTATTATAAAATTAATCTTTGTAAGCTTGTTTAAATAAAAAAAAGTATAAATTAAAAAAACAGTAGAGGTAATTATTCCAGAAAAAAGAGTTCCATATGCAACACCTTTAATATTTAAATTGTATTGAGTTACGAGAATTATGCTCAATATAATATTTAATATTGAGAAAAATCCTACAGCAATACTTGAAATTTTAGTTTTTTGTAATCCAACAAAAAGACCTGTTATAATATAAAGAGTAAGTTCACCTGGAGCTGAATAAATTCTAATTTTAAAATATTCCTCATAAAAAATAGCAGTTTGTGAATTTAGATCAAATATTTGTAGACTTATCTTAAGAATTAAATTCTGAGCAAAAAATAAGACAATAGAAAGGATAATTACAAATAACAAATTTCTTAAAATAATATTAATTATTTCTTTGTAGTTTTCGGCTCCATTTGCTTGAGAAACCATACCGACTGTTCCCATTCTTAAAAATCCAAAGCTCCAAAAAATCATTGAAAATAAATTTGCTGCAACAGAAGTTGCGGATAAATAGGAAACATTTCCCAAATTACCCATTAAAAAAGTATCAATTATAGCTACTAGTGGAATAGCTAAATTAGCAAAAAAAATTGGAATAGATAATTTTAAAATATATCCAATAGAAGATTTTTCCATATGTATCAGGAATTATTTACAATATTTTCTTTAATAAATTTTCTTTAAAGAATAATTTGTGAATTATAACGGCACTTATATGTAGAGCAACTAGACCGATCAGAGCATAGTTTGATAAGATATGAATATTATAAAATTGGTCAGCAAGTTCAAAATTATCTTTTATTTTTATTTTTTTAAAAAAAATCACTAAGGACTCACCATTAAATAGTTTTTTTAATATTCCAGATATAGTTATTGATAAGATAGCTATGTATAAAAACAAATGATTTAGTTTAGCAATAAATCTTTGTCCTAAAAAAGTGGCAGGACCTAACTTTGGTATAGGATTAATTAAATTATTTAGTAATCTAAAAATTACAACATAAAATATTCCAAGCCCAACCAACACATGAATATTTTCAATAGTTATTCTTTCTTCCCCAAAATCTAAATCAACTAAATAAAATCCAAGAGGAATTTGAATTAAAAGTAAAATTGCGCTTAGCCAGTGCAATAACTTTGATATTATTCCATATTCTGTTAAGGTGTTCTTAACATGCATATCATATTAAAACATACAAAGAAGATCTTTGGTACAACAATATTGTCTTTTATAATGATGTTTTCTGGCTCTTTAGCTAATGCAGAGTTGTCAGTAGAAGATATTATTAAAAGTAGAAAAGCACTATTTAGCAAGAATTATAGTACTGCTAAAAGGGTACAATCTTTTTCTTCAAATGGGGATTTTGATGAAGCGATAGAACTAATGAAAGAAATGAATGAAAATTACATTATTTTGTTAGATCTATTTCCAGAAAATTCTAAAGAAGGATTTAAAACAGAGGCACTGCCTATAATCTGGGAAGAAAAAGATGCTTTCAACGCATTAATGCAAAAATCTGCTGATGATATGATTAAACTCACTTCTATTATAGAAGATGCAGATGATATTAGAGGAACTCTAGGAAAATTAATGTGGGCGAATTGTAAGGCCTGTCATTCCAAATATAGAAAACCGCATTAATAAATTCACATACCCATTTTGGTTAATTAAAATTAATTTTGTTTAATTAATTTAAAATTTAAGTAGTTTCTTTTTTTATGGATAAAATTCAATCTCATGCAAAGCTTGTAATTGTTGGCGGTGGTATAATGGGAGTTAGTTTACTCTATCATCTTACAAAAGAAGGATGGAGTGATGTCGTATTAATTGAAAAAAGTGAACTTACTTCTGGATCAACTTGGCATGCTGCAGGTCAATGTCCTCATATGTTAACGAGTTTAAATCTTGCAAAAATTCATCTTCATTCAACTAACCTTTATAAGTCACTAGAAAAAGAAACTGAGCAACCAACAGGATTTCATGAAACAGGAAGTTTAAGGTTAGCTTATACCAAAGAGGATCTTGAGTGGTTTGATTATACTAAAGGAATTTTAGATATAGCTGGTTCTCCATGCTCAATTATATCAACAGAGGAAATTCATCAATATCATCCCTTTATAAAGTTAGATGGAATTAAAGGTGCTTTTTTAACTCCAGAAGACGGCTATACAGATCCAACTAGCACAACAAATGCAATGGCTAAAGGAGCAAGAAATGGTGGAGCCAAAATTTATAGAAAAAATAGAGTAACTGATATTGAACAATTGCCTTCCGGAGAGTGGAAAGTAATTACTGAAAAGGGTGATATTGTTTGTGAGCATGTTGTTAATGCTGCAGGAAGTTTTTGTCCAGAAGTAGCACAGATGGTTGGTTTAAAAAATGTTCCAAGTATAAATATGATCCATCAATACTTAGTTACAGAAGCACATCCTGAAATAGAAAAATTAAGTAAAGAATTACCAGTTGTAAGAGATCCAGACTCTTCTTCTTATCTAAGACAAGAGGGTAAAGGACTTTTAATTGGCCCTTATGAAAAAGATGTAGCAGCTTGGGCTTTAGATGGAATGGATTGGAAATTTGATATGGAGTTGTTAGATCCAGATCTTGATAGAATTGCAGAACACTTAGAAAAAGGAATGGATCGTATTCCACAGTTTAAAGAAGTAGGTATTAAAAGGATTATATGTGGTCCTATTACACATACGCCTGATGATAATTTTTTAGCTGGTCCTGCACCTGGACTAAAAAACTTTTGGATGTTTTGTGCAGCAAGTATTGGAATTGCTCATGGAGGGGGAGCTGGGAAATATATGGCTCAGTGGATTGTACATGGTGACTCAGAAATAAATATGATGGAATTCGAACCAAGAAGATACATGAGTTGGGTTGATAAAAATTATTCAGTTGAAAAATCAAAAGAGCAATATCGAAGAATGTATGTAACTCCAATGCCTAATGATTTTGTAGAGGTTGGAAGACCAATGAAAACAACACCAATTTACCAAAAGTTGAAAGAAAAAGGTGCTGAATATTTTGATTTATATGGATGGGAAAAACCAGCTTGGTTTAATAAAGATAATATTAAAGAAGAATTAAGTTATAAAAGAAATAATTTATTTCCTATAATTCAAAAAGAATGTCTACATGTTCACAACAATGTAGGCTTGATAGATTTATCAACTTTTTCAAAATATGAAATTACTGGAGAAGATAGTTATAATTTTTTAGAAAGACTTTGTGTTAATAGAGTTCCAAAAAAAGATGGAAGTATTGTTTTAACTCATCTTTTAAATGATATTGGAAGAATTCAAACTGAACTAACTTTAACTAAATTAAAAGATAACCATTATTACGCATTATCTGGTGCAGTATCAGAAATTAGAGATTTGGATTGGCTAAATCAGAATAAAAAAGAAAACGAAAAAGTTGAAATTAAAAATATAACTTTAGACAAAGGTGTAATTGGTATCATAGGACCAAAATCAAGAATGGTTTTGAAAAAATTAACAGATACAGATTTAGGAAATGAAAATTTCCCTTGGTTAAAAAGTAAGAAAATAAGTTTAGGTAACATTACTGTAGAAGCTTTAAGAGTAAACTATATGGGCGAACTAGGTTGGGAACTGCATCATGACTTTAAATACATGGAAAAACTATATGAGTTATTAAGTGAAGCTGGTAAGGAATTTGATATTACAGATTTTGGAGCTCATGCAATGAATTCTATGAGGATTGAGAAGGGATACAGAGGTTGGGGGTCAGAATTAACTCCAGAAATTAGCGTAGTTGAAGCAGGCTTGGAAAGATTCTTTAATATTGAAAAAAAATCTGAATTTAAAGGGTCCAAAATTGTATCGAATTTAATAAAAAATAGCCCAAAAATTAAATTAGTTTATATGGAAGTTGATGCTGTAGATGCGGATGCTCATGGAAATGAACCAATTTACTCTAATGGTAATATAGTTGGTCTTACAACATCAGGTGCTTATGGGTATAGAGTAAACAAAAGTTTAGCTTTTGGATATGTTGAAACTAAATTTGCAAAAGTTGGAAATGAGTTTTTGATTAAAATCCAAGGAAAAGATGTTAAATCAAAAGTTATTGACGAACCTGCTTTTGATTTAAATAATGATAGGCCAAAGTCTTAAAATAAACAATGCTTCCAGTATCAGTAACAGATCATATAGAGGAATACGTTTCTCAAGAGATATATGTTCAAGTTGCAATAATTAAAGGTAAAGAAAAAATTTCTACAGATTTAGCAATAAAAAAATATTTTATTAGTAATCATTTTAAAGAATTAAGTTTAGGAAAACCTTATGATCATTTTATTGATGGTTTAAGAGACAAATGTTTAGGGAAATTAAAAAATTCTCCTATGAGAAACACAGAAACAGATGATGAAACAATTATAATGTTACAAAAAAAATTAAATGAATTAAGTGAAGTTGAATTAGAGGATACTTACTGGGAAATAGAAACCGGAGAATTTTTTTCAGGTGAACAAATTAAAGAGTTAGAAAAAGATAGAGATAAATTAATTACAAAATTAAACTCAAAAGATGAAAACGAAGTTGTAAAAACAATTTTTAACTTTTGTGAAATTTATGAAAAGTTGTGTGAAAAAAAATATCCAGAGGCACCACTTCCGCTAGAAATACTAAAGTCTAAAAATTAATTTTTAAAGGGTTCGCTCTTTAGTTGATACCTAAAGAGCTCCCTTTTTATCGCCTCTTTGGCATTAAATCCAAACGGATTTTATTATTTTAAGTTTTTTTATATCTAAAGATCTTCAGCTAAGTATCAGGTGGTAGCAATTTTAACATAAACCTCCTTCATTTAAAAAGGTAATTATATCAAAATTATTTTCAATAAATTTATTTGCATTTAATGCAAATATATAACTTGAATACAACCTACTGCTTTAGTAGATTCCCGATATCTTATTTAACTTTCTTCAATTATTTTTTATTAATTAATTCACTAATAAAATTTTCTCCATAACCATCATCAACAGCTTTTTGAAAATAATTTTTATTTAGTTCAGCAACTTTTTCAGCTTCAGGAAAATCTTTTAAAAGATCCTGAATGTAAGTTAAATCTTTAACAGAGTTACTTGCGGTAAATTTAAATCCTGTGTAATCACCTTTAAGTAAATTATCAAAAATCCTAATTAATGCTGCAGAATTTCCTGAACCAAGTTTTGCAACATCATATAATTTTTCTAAATCTAAACCTAACTCTTTAGCGCTTTTAGCCATATGATTAATCAAAGCAGCATTTCCAAGAGTTAAAAAATTATTTAAAAGTTTTGATTTTGCACCCATACCTACTGGACCAAAATGAAAATAATTCTTACAAAATATATTAAAGTAAGGCTCTGCTATTTTGAAATTCTCATCTGATGCTCCAACAATACCACCTAAAACACCTTCTTCTGCTTGAACAGGTCCTCCCATTACTGGGCATTCAACGTAATTGATATTATTTGATTTAAAAATTGCCTCAGTTTCAACAGAGCCAGTTTTATTGTGAGTAGTAATATCAATTACAATTGTTTTATCATTTAAGATATTTGATAATTTTTCTGAAATAGATTTTGCAATAGGTGTATTTGTTACACACATAAATAAAGCATCTAAATTTTTAGATGCAAAATCCTCAAGAGATTTTACTTCTTCAGCTCCCTCACTTACTATCTTTTCAATAGGTTTACGATTTTTGTTAGCAATTACAAAAAGATTATTTTTATGCTTTAAAATATTTTTGGCTATTCCATAACCCATGTAGCCAACACCGATAAATCCAATATTTTTCATTATATCTCCAATTTTAAGTTTTTTTACCTTCAATTCTTATAAATAATAAACCAAATATTATTACTCCTACAACACCCACAATTTTATTTACATCAAAAGGTACACCAAAAATGAAAAAATTAAAAATTGTAGACCAAACTAATTGAGAATATTGAAAATTAGTTACAAATGATAAATTAGAAAGTTGTATAGCATATATAATTAAGGAATGACTTACAAAACCAGCTACACCAAGAATTATTAAATAAGCCCAAAAAATATTTTTTTCTAATGGCACCCAATTAAAAAATATAAAAATACTAAATATTATTGCACCTAAAATCGAAGTATAAAAAATAGCAGCAAATGGATCATTGTCACCTGATACAACTTTTGTAAAAAATTGATAAAGAGCCCAGCAAATTGGAGGAACAATTGGGAATATTAAATCTAAACTAAATATTCTCATACTTGGACCTAATGAATAAACAATTGAACCAAAACTTAGAAGCATCAGCAAAATACCCTTTGTGCTTAAGACGTCTTTTAGAAAGTATGCTGAAAGCAATGAGACTATCAAAGGAGCAGTGAAGAAAACAACATAAATATCTACCAAGTCAAATTTCTGTAAAGAATAAAACATAAATGAGGTAGCTGTGACCATTAATATTGATCTAATTATTTGGACTTTAAAATTTTTTTTTAAATTTACTTTTGGCTTAAAAATTAAAAAAAATATAATTAAAGATACCAAGTGAAAAAAAAATCTTCCCCATATTGCTTGAGTAACTGGCATTACTGTTCCAAGATACTTAGCTGTAGAGTCCATACAAACAAACATAAAGAAACCACCTGCAGCCAATAAAATGACGTTTAATAAAGATGTTTGATTTTGCACTTTAGGAAAATTTTTTACATTACAACGCCTACTTGCCAAGGATTGAACTCCTCGTCACCGTAGCCATTGATTTCACTTTTTGATTTATTTCCTGATGCAGTATTTACTACTAATTCAAATATTTTTTGACCAACTTCTTCAACTTTTTCTTTTCCTTCAGCAATTGTTCCACAGTTAATATCCATATCTTCTGACATTCTCTCAAACATTGCTGAATTAGTTGAGAGTTTTAAACTTGGAACTGGTTTACATCCAAAGCAAGATCCTCTTCCAGTTGTAAAACAAATTACATTTGCACCTGATGCAACTTGCCCTGTAACAGAAACTGGATCGTATCCAGGTGAGTCCATAAAATTGAAACCTTTATTTTTAAGAGGTTCAGCATAATTCAATACATCTTGTAAAATTGAGTTTCCACCTTTAGCAACTGCTCCTAAAGATTTTTCTAAAATAGTTGTAAGTCCACCTTTTTTATTTCCTGGTGCCGGGTTATTGTCCATAGAACTATTATTTATTGATGTGTAATGTCTCCACCATTCAATTCTCTTTATTAATTTATCTGCAGTTTGTTGTGAATTAGCTCTATTAATTAACAAATGTTCCGCTCCATAAATTTCTGGTGTTTCAGATAGAATTGAACTCCCACCTTTTTTAACTAAAAGATCCGCAGCAACTCCCAATGCAGGATTAGCTGTAATTCCCGAGTAACCATCAGATCCTCCACATTGTAAAGCTAAAGTTAAATGACTAACAGGCTGAGATGTTCTTTGAACATTATTCGCTTCAGATAAAAGATTTTTAATTTGAGATAAAACTTTATCGACAATTTTTTTCGTTCCACCTTCATCTTGGATAGTTAAGAAGTGAATTCTATTGTGTTTTTTAATAGACTCATCAAATAAACTTACTTGCGCACACTCACAACCTAAACCAATAACAAAAACATGAGAAAAATTTGGATGATTTTTAAAACCATCAATGGTTCTTTGAAAAATTTGCATTCCTTCACTTTCAGTATTCATTCCACATCCTGTTGAGTGAGTAATAGGCACAATTCCATCTATATTTGGATAATCTTTTAAAATTTCTGAATATTTTATTTTTTCAACAATCATTTTTGTAACTGTTGCAGAGCAATTAACGGTACTAACTATTCCAATATAATTTCTTGTAGCTACTTGGCCGTTATCTCTTAATATTCCATTGAAAAAAGTATCTGCTTTTTCTTCAATATTATTTGATTTATCAGTTACTTTAAAATCTCTTTTAAATTCTCTAAATTCTAAATTATGAGAGTGAACATGCTCTCCAGGTTTAATATCGTTTAACGCAAATCCAATAATTTGATCATATTTAATAATAGGATCACCTTTTTTAATCTCTTTTAAACATACTTTGTGACCAAAAGGGATTGGATCCAACGTGCTTATATCATGACCTTCAATTTTAGTTTTTTCTGGTATGATAAATTGACTTACGCCAACATTGTCATTGCCATTTAAAACTATTAGATTATTCATTAAAATATTATATAACTATTATTTCTTGCAAACCATTAATAAAATTTATGCCTAAAAAAAGAAAAAAAGCCTTTAGAAGTCAGCAGTGGTTCAACAACCCAAAAAATCCAGATATGACGGCTTTATATTTGGAAAGATATTTAAACTATGGTCTTACGAGAAAAGAATTACAATCAGGAAATCCAATTATAGGTATTGCTCAATCAGGTAGTGATCTTTCTCCATGTAACAGACATTTTATGTCTTTAACTAAAAGAATTAAAGATGGAATCAGAAGAGCTGGAGGAATTCCAATGGAATTTCCAACTCATCCTATTCAAGAAACTGGAAAAAGACCAACAGCAATGTTGGATAGAAATTTATCTTATTTATCTTTAGTGGAAGTTTTGTATGGCTAT
Source organism: Candidatus Pelagibacter sp. HIMB1695 (assembly GCF_052047655.1). NCBI lineage: Bacteria > Pseudomonadati > Pseudomonadota > Alphaproteobacteria > Candidatus Pelagibacterales > Candidatus Pelagibacteraceae > Candidatus Pelagibacter > Candidatus Pelagibacter sp. HIMB1695. The sequence continues at coordinate 44,225 of NZ_JBNAJT010000001.1, forward strand.
CCAATCGATGGAGTAATTTTAACTACAGGGTGTGATAAAACTACTCCTGCAGCCTTAATGGCAGCAGCCACAGTTAATATTCCTGCAATAGTTCTTTCAGGTGGTCCAATGTTGGATGGAGTTTACAAAGGAAAACTTGCCGGATCTGGTTTAGTAGTTTGGGAAGCTAGAAAGATGTTAGCTAAAGGAGAAATTAAATACGAAGAATTTATGGATATGGTTGCATCTTCTGCACCAAGTGCTGGTCATTGCAATACTATGGGAACAGCATCTTCAATGAATTCAGTTGCAGAAGCTTTAGGCATGTCTTTACCTGGAGGAGCTGTAATTCCTGCTCCTTACAGAGAAAGAGAACAGATTTCATATGAAACAGGAAAAAGAATTGTTGGAATGGTTCATGAAGATTTAACGCCATCGAAAATCATGACACGTAAAGCATTTGAAAACGCAGTAGTCGTTGCCAGTGCAATAGGTGGATCAAGTAACTGCACCACACATTTAAGTGCAATAGCTAAACACATGGGAATTAAGTTTGATTTATCTGATTGGCAAAAATTAGGACACGATATTCCTTTGCTAGTGAACTGCCAGCCAGCTGGTGAATATTTAATGGAAAGCTTTCACAGAGCAGGTGCAATACCAGCGGTTATGAAAGAATTAATTAAGAATAAAAAAATTCACACTAATATTAAGACTGTAACTGGAAAAACAGTTGGTGAAAATTTGAAAAAGAAAATTGATGTAGATAGCAAAGTAATCAAAACATTTAAAAATGCTCTAACAGAAAAAGCTGGTTTCTTAGTTATGAGAAGTAATTTCTTCTCATCTGCAATAATGAAAACATCAGTAATTAGTAAAGAATTTAGAGATCAATATCTATCAAACCCTAAACATCCGAATGCTTTTGAGTGTAAGGCAATTGTTTTTGAAGGTCCTGAAGATTACCATAAAAGACTTAATGATAAGAAATTAAAAATTGATGAGAACTCAATATTAATTGTTAGAGGATGTGGTCCAGTAGGTTACCCTGGTTCTGCAGAAGTTGTGAACATGCAACCACCTGACAGGTTGTTAAAAAAAGGTATTAGACATCTACCTACTTTAGGAGATGGAAGACAAAGTGGAACATCTGAAAGTCCTTCTATACTTCATGTATCTCCAGAGTCTGCAGTTGGAGGAGATTTAGGAATAGTCAAAACAGGTGATAAAATTAAAATTGATCTAAATAAAAGAAGAGTTGATTTACTAATTTCTCAGGCTGAGTTTAAGAAGCGAAGAAAAAATAAAAAGAAATTTAAAGCAAATAATCAAACACCTTGGCAAGAAATATTCAGAAATACAGTAGGTCAATTAGATGATGGTGCTTGTATTAATTCTAGAGGAAAATATTTAGATGTATCTCATACAAAAGGTTTACCTAGAGACTCTCATTAAATGAAACCAAAGATATTAGTTTCTAGAAAAATCTCAGATTTAGCAGAAGAAAAATTAAGTAAAGAATTTGATGTAACATTAAATCCAAAAGACGAGCCAATTCCAGAAAGTGAATTAATTAAGATAATAAATGACTATGATGGGATGATTTCTACGGGATTTGATAAAATTGGAGAAAATTTTTTTAATAATTTGAATGGTAAATTAAAAATCATTGCTCAGGTAGGAGTAGGATACGATAATATTTCTGTTAACTCTGCTTTAGAAAAAAAAATAAAAGTTACCAATACACCTAACGTGTTAAACGAAGCTGTTGCAGAGTTAACTATTCTTTTAATATTAGCTGCCTCAAGAAGAATTGGTGAAGCTTATAATTTAGTTAGAACTGATAATTGGAAAAATCAAAAACCTGACTTAACTAAATTTATGATTGGTAACTCAGTTACTGGCAAAACTTTAGGTATTATTGGTATGGGACGAATAGGAAGAATGGCCGCTAAAAGTGCAAAAGCATTTGGAATGAAAATAATTTATTATAATAGAAATAAGTTGTCTGCAGATTTAGAAGATGGTGCAAAATATTATTCAGATTTAAATTTGATGTTACCAAATTGTGATTTTGTAAGCATACACACACCAGCTACCGCAGAAACAAAATACATTCTTAATAAAGATACAATAAGCTTATTACCAAAACATGCAGTTGTAATAAACACATCAAGAGGATCAACAATTGATGACGATGCATTGATTGATGCATTAGAAAATAAAAAAATTTATGCAGCTGGCTTAGATGTTTTTAACAATGAACCAAATTTAGATAATAGATATTTAAAATTAGATAACTGTTTTGTTCTTCCTCATGTAGGTAGTGCGACACATGAAACACGTCTTGCAATGAGTATGATGGCAGTTGATAATATTTACTGTTTTTTCAATAAAAAACCCTTGATTTCAGAAGTAGTTTAGAACAATTCTATTCTCTGTGTTTATAAAATATATATAATTTCTATATATAATAACTAAACTGATTTAATTGAAATAGAAAATCATTTATGATTAACTTTCAAAAAACATAAACGAGAGGAAGATAATGTTTAAATTAATATCTAAAACTTTAGCAGCGGTGGCTATGGTTTCAGTTGCTTTATTTGGCTCTGCAAATGCAAAGACTTTAAAGATTGAAACTCACTTTACTGCTAGCTCACCAAATGGTGAAGTTGCGGCTCAGTTCGCAAAAAATGTAGAAAAGTTTTCTGGTGGAAGCTTGAAAATTGAAATGTTCTACTCATCTTCAGTAACAGGTAAATCTGCTGAGGTATTTAACTCTGCACAAACTGGAATTATCGATTGTGATATGACTGGTGCTGGTTACCAAACTGGTAAAAATGCAGCGTTCCAATTCGCAGGTGATGTAATGGGTGGATACGATAACCCATACCAACAATATGAATTCTTGAACTACCCAGGTGCTCAAGAAGCTGTTGATGCATTATACAACAAATATGGAATGACTTTAATTGGTTGGTGGATTCCAGGACATGAGTCTTTAATATCTAGCAGACCAATTCCAGATGTTGCTTCATTGAAAGACTTTAAATTTAGATCACCTCCAGGAATGGAAAGTATGATCTTTACAACTTTAGGTGCGAAACCAATCGTTATGGACTTTGGTGAAGTACCTACAGCTTTACAAACTGGTCTAATCGATGGTGCTGACTATTCATCTTTAGCAACTAACTATGCTGGTGGACACTATGAGCAAAACAAATATGCTACATATCCAGGTTTCCACTCTATGCCAGCTGACCACTTAGCTTGTAACACAAAAGTATGGAACAAGTTAAAGCCTCATGAGCAAGGAGCTATGAAAGCAGGAATAGAAATCGCTGGAAGAACTATTACTAGCTTAGTTGAGAGAAAAAACGCTGAAGCTGTAAAAGCTTTAAATGAAATGGGCGTTACTCTTCATGACTGGTCTAGAGAAGATAGACTTAAATTCAGAACAGCTGCACTTGCTGCTTGGGAAGAATGGAAGACTAAATCTCCAGAAGCTGCGGCTTTAATCGAAATACACAAAGCTTACATGAAAGCTAATGGTATTATGTAATAAATAATTTTTGAAGGGCCTGAAAAGGCCCTTCAAATAAAATCTAAAATTTTTACTCAATGATAGATAAAGAGTTACAAGAACAAAACGAAAAAGTAGCGAGTAAAGATGATTTTCCAATTAATTGGATTGATAGAGTTTCCTTATTTTTAAGTCACACAATAAAATATCTTATCCCTGTAATTGTAATTGTGATGATGTATGAAATTTTTATGCGATATGTTTTATTTAAGCCAACTTTATGGGCTAATGAGTTATGTTTGTGGCTTGCAGGTGTTTGCTATTTAGTTGGTGGAATATATGCAACAAGATTAAGAAGCCATATTAGAATAGTTTTACTTTACGACTGGGTTGGACGACCAACTCAAAGAATTTTTGACTTAATTAGTACTATAATTATTGTTCTTTTTGCTACAGCAGTAATTTATGGTGGATGGGAAGATGCACACAGATCTTTTACTACTTGGGAGAGATTTGCAACTTATTGGGATCCTCCAATTCCAGCTACAATGAAACCACTTACACTTTTATGTGTATTTCTTATAGCAGTTCAATCTGTAAATAACCTAATCATTGATTGGAGAAATCCAAAAGAGAAACAATACGACCCTTCTAAAGAATTAAAGTAAGATGGAATTTGAAATAGGAACACTCTCGATAATATTAATAGTTGGATTATTAGCACTGATATCTATTGGTGTTCCGATGGGATTTGCATCAGGTTTCATGGGTGCAGTACTAGTATTTTTATACATAGGTGAGCATGCATTAGGAATATTGCTTTCAAGGTATTATTCACTGGTTGTTACTTATTCATTTTTGTCAGTGCCTTTATTTATCTTTATGGCCTCCTTGCTCGAACGCTCGAATATTGCACGAGATCTTTATGATGCTTTAAACGCGTGGTTAAGAAAAACTAGAGGTGGAGTAGGTGTAGTTACTGCAATCATGGCAACCATCATGGCTGCAATGAGTGGAATTATTGGAGGAGAAATAGTTTTATTAGGATTAATTGCATTACCACAAATGTTAAGACTTAAATATGATCAAGACATGTCTATTGGTATTATTTGTGCATCTGGATCTTTAGGAACAATGATACCTCCATCAATTGTTTTAATTATTTATGGATTAACAACAGAGACTTCTATTACGATGTTATTCCAAGAAGCAATTGTTCCGGGTTTAATGATCTCAGGTTTAATTATTACATACATTCTTATTAGAACAAGATTACAGCCTCATTTAGCTCCATTAAGTGATGAGCCGGCTTTAACTTTAAAAGAAAAAATGTCTTACCTACCAGGTCTACTTCCTCCAATTGGAATTGTAATTATTGTATTAGGTTCAATTTATTCTGGAATGACTGGTATCACTGAAGCTGCAGGAATGGGTGTTGTTGCTACTTTAATAATTATTTTTGCAAGAAAAGAGCTTACATGGTTTTTATTTAAGGATGCATTAACAAGAACTTTCAAAGCATCTGGAACAATTTTGACAATTACTTTTGGTGCAACAGTTTTAGCAGGAGCTTATTCTCTTGCTGGTGGACCGAAATATGTTGCAGAAACAATTTTAGCGTATGATTTGAAACCAATGTATTTAATTTTCATGATGCAGATTATGTTCTTAATCATGGGAGCATTTATGGACTGGGTTGGAATTGTATTATTAGCAATGCCAGTATTTTTACCAATTGTAATTGCACTTGGTTTTGATCCTATTTGGTTTGGAATATTATTCTGTGTAAATATGCAGGTTTCATTTTTAAGTCCACCATTTGGGCCCGCCGCTTTCTATTTAAAATCGGTTGCTCCTCCACACATATCTTTAACAGATATCTTTAGAGGTTTTGCTCCATTTATAGTAATTCAGTTAATTGTATTAGCATGTGTTATGTTCTTCCCTGAAGCAATGACACAAAATTTCCACGAGTTTAAACCAAAACCATGATAACAATTGGATTTATTGGAACAGGCCTAATGGGCCTTCCAATGGCTAAAAATATATTAAAATCTGGATTTAAATTAAAAGCCTTTAATAGATCAATAGAAAAAGCAGAACCACTAAAAGAGTTTGGTGCAGAAATTTCAAAAACAATAAGCGATGTAGTTAAGGATAGTGATTTTGTCATTACCATGTTAACTGATGATAGTGCTGTAGATGCAATAACTTCTAGTTCAGATTTTTTAGACAACTTAAAATCAGGATCAACAGTTATAGATATGAGCTCAGTAAAACCCACGACAGCAGCAAAACATGGAATTAATTTAAAATCAAAAAATGTAAATTATTTAGATGCACCAGTTTCAGGAGGAACAATCGGAGCAGAAGAAGCTTCACTAGCTATCATGGTTGGCGGTGAACAAAGTATTTTTGATAAATCTGAAAAAATTTTAAAAGCAATGGGAAACCCAACATTAGTTGGACCTATTGGAAGTGGACAGGTATCAAAACTAGCAAATCAAATTGTTGTTGGAGTTACAATAGGAGCTGTTGCAGAAGCCATAACGTTGTGTGAAAAGGCTGGAGCAGATCCAAATAAATTAATCAAAGCTCTTTCTGGTGGATGGGCAGATAGTAAAATACTTCAAACACACGGAAAAAGAATGATAGATAAAGATTTCAGTCCAAAAGGCAAAACTTCAACTCATTTAAAAGATATGAATAATATTTTGGAATGCGCAAATTCTTATAATACTCATTTACCTATTTCAAATTTAGTTAAAGAAATGTATAAGACTTTAGTTGATAATGGTCATGGCAACACTGATCACAGTTCACTTTATAACGAGATTGAAAGGATAAATAAAAAATGAGCGGAAGACTTAAAGGCAAACAAATTGTTGTAACAGCAGCAGGACAAGGAATTGGAAAAGCAACAGCAATTGCATTTCATAAAGAAGGAGCTCATGTAACGGCTACAGATTTAAACGATAAAACTTTAGCAGAATTAAATAAAGAATATCCAGATATTAAAGTTACCAAATTAGACTCAACTGATAACAACGCTATCTTAGAATTTACTAAAACACTTGATAAAGTAGATGTGTTATTTAATGCAGTTGGATTTGTTCACCATGGATCAATTCTTGAATGTGATGAAAAAGATTGGGATTTCTCATCAAATGTAAATGTGAAATCAATGTATTTTATGTGTAAAGCTATTTTACCTTTGATGGTCAAACAAAATGGTGGAAGTATTATTAATATATCTTCATGTGCATCTAGTTTTAAAGGTTTTCCAAATAGATTTGTTTATGGAACAACAAAGGGTGCGGTGATTGGTTTAACAAAGGCGATTGCAGCAGATTTCGTTAAACAAAATATTAGATGTAATTCAATTGCGCCAGGCACAGTTTATTCACCTTCTTGGCAAGATAGGGTAAATCAAAGTCCAGATCCTGTTCAAGCAAAAAAAGATTTTATAGCAAGACAACCTATGGGAAGATTAGGTACAGCAGAAGAAATAGCAGCTGTAGCTGTTTATTTAGCTAGCGATGATTCAACATTTACAACAGGAAGTACAATTCATGTTGATGGTGGAATTTCAATATAATTAGATAACAAAAGGATAAATATGAAATTATTAAGAATAGGTCAAAAAGGACAAGAAAAACCAGCAGCTTTAGACAAAGATGGTAAAATTAGAGATATAAGTTCACACATTTCAGACTTAAATCCTGATCATTTAAATTTTGAAACTATCTCAAAATTACAAAGTGCTGATTTAGCAAGTCTTCCAGAGGTATCTTCAAGTGAAAGAATTGGTTCATGTATTACAAAACCAGGAAAATTTATTGCAATTGGTTTAAACTTTTCAGATCACGCTGCTGAAACAGGAGCAGAAGTTCCATCTGAGCCAATTACTTTTATGAAAGCAACAAGTTGTATCAATGGTCCTAACGATGATATCGAAATTGTGTCTGGTTCAAAAAAATTAGACTGGGAAGTAGAATTAGGAATTGTAATTGGAAAACATACAAAACATATTTCAGAAGCTCAGTCACAAGATCACATCTTAGGATATTGTTTAGTAAACGATATTAGTGAAAGAGAATGGCAAATAGAAAAAATGGGTCAATGGGTTAAAGGAAAATCTCATGACACGTATGGACCAATCGGACCTTATTTAGTAACTAAAGATGAAATTGCTGACATTAATAATTTAAAAATGAGTTTAGATGTTAATGGTCAAAGAATGCAAACTGGAAACACTAATACTATGATCTTTAATGTTAACGTTATTGTATCTTACTTAAGTAAATTCATGTCATTACAGCCAGGAGATATAATTACAACTGGTACACCTCCAGGAGTTGGTATGGGAATGAAACCACAACAATTCTTAAAAGCTGGTGATACAATGAGGTTATCAATTGAAAATTTAGGAGAGCAAAACTCTAAAGTAGTTGCTTTATAATTTTTTGTGAAAATAACTTCTATTAAAAGTCATGTACTTAAATATGAGTTAGAGAAAGAACTAGGTTATTCACAACAATATTATAAACACAGAACAGCTCATTTGGTCGAAGTACAAACTGACGAAGGTATTACCGGATGGGGCGAATGTTTTGGTCCAGGTAATATTGCTTTAGCTAACAAGTTCATTGTTGAAAAGGTAATTCAGCCTTTAATAATAGGTGAAAACCCTTTGAATAAAGAACATATTTGGCAAAAAGTTTACAATCTTTTAAGAGATAGTGGTCAAAAAGGAATGCCAATACAAGCTTTGTCAGGAGTAGACATAGCTCTATGGGATATCTTAGGAAAAAAAACAAACTCTCCTCTTTATCAACTTGTTGGTGGAAAATGTAATAGTGAAGTTCCTGTGTATGGATATGGAATGATGTTACAAAAAAAATCAGTTGATGAACTAATTCCATTGTTTGAAGAAGAAGCTAAACAGATTAAATCAAAAAACTTTAAAGCTATGAAAATGAAGGTTGGATTAGGTCCAAAAGAGGATTTAAAGTTAGTTCAAGCAGTTAGGAATTCTATAGGTAAAGATTTTAAATTAATGGTGGATGCTAACCATGCTTATAATCTGAAAGATGCTCTTTATGTTGGAAAAGGACTTGATGAAATAGATGTTTATTGGTTTGAAGAACCTGTTGCTCCTGAAGATTACAACGGTTACCGAGAATTAAAAAAAAATATATCAACCAGTGTTGCTGGAGGTGAAGCAGAATTTACAAAGTATGGATGGAATAAATTAATTACCAATAATTGTATTGATATAGCTCAACCAGAAGTATGTGGATTAGGAGGTATTACAGAATATTTGAAAGTTGCAGCCTTGGCGCAGGCTAACTTTGTTCCTGTAATTAATCATGTTTGGGGATCTGCTGTAAGTATAGCTGTAAATCTTCATTTATTGACTGCGCAACCAGATATGCCAGGGGGACTATTCCCAACAAAATCTATGCTCGAATTTGATACAACAGAGAAAAATATCTTTATTACAGATCTACCAAAAGAAAATTTTTCAATTTTAGATCAAGTTAAAAACAATAATGGATTTGCATCAGTCACAGACAATGTAGGTATTGGTATAAATCCTAATGAGGACTTTATTAAGGAGTTTGAAGTAAATGAATAAAATTAAAACTACAGAGCCAAAACCTATTTGGAAAATAAGATGTACTTTAGGTGAGGGAACACTTTGGGTTAAAGAACACAACTCAATTTATTTTGTTGATATAAAGAAAAAGAAAATTTGTTCTTTAAATATTAAAAATAAAAAAAAGAAAATATTTAAAGTAAATAAAGAAGTAGGTTTCATTGCTCATGTAAGAGATCATATATTTATTTTAGGATTGCAGGGTGAAATAAGAATTCAAAATTTAAAATCAAAAAAAGTTTTAAAATCGATACCTATAGAACCTAAATTAAAATTGAATAGAATAAACGATGGTAAAACAGATCCTGCTGGAAATCTTTGGTTTGGAACTATGGATAATTTAGAGAGAAAAATTGAAAAAGGATCTTTGTATAAATTAGATAAAAATCTTAAATTAACTAGAGTTGATAAAAATTATAGAATTACAAATGGCCCAGCATTTATTGATCAATATAATTTTTACCACACTGATAGTCCTAAAAAAACTATCTATAAAATTAAGATAAATAAAAATAATAAAATAATTAGTAAAAAAATATTTAAAAAGTTAACTTCTGAAGAAGGAGTTCCAGATGGAATGACTGTAGATAAAAATAAAAATTTATGGGTTGCCCATTTTCGTGGGGCATGTGTCTCAGTATTTAATAGTAGAGCAAAATTAATTCACAGAATTAAGTTTCCAGCCAAAAATATTACTAATTGTGCGTTTGGTGGTAAGAATAATCAAGAACTGTACGTTTCAACAGCTACAAAAGGAATGGACAAGGCTGATTTGCGAAAATTTAGATATTCAGGATTCTTTTTTGGTGTAAAAACAAACACAAAAGGAGTTTTACAAAAAAAATTTATTTTAAGTAATGAAGCAGAGAGATCTTTACTATGAACGAATACCTACTAAGCTTTTAAGAGAAGATATAAGGTTATTAGGAACTTTTCTTGGAAGAGTAATCAAAGATCAAGAAGGCACAAAATTTTTCAATATTGTTGAGCGATTAAGATTATTATCTAAAAACACCTTATTAGATAAAAATAAAAGTAAAGTATTTTCTAAAATTTCAAAAGACATAAGAAAGCTTTCACCTGAAATAACTTTTAAGGTCACAAGAGCTTTTTCACATATTCTAAATTTAATGAATTTAGCTGAATCGTTAGATGCTTCTAGAAAACTTAATGAATACGATAATCCATATTTTAAGAACAAAAAACAAAATCTATTTATTGAGGATATAATCAACAATCTATTTAAAAATAGAAAAATCTCTGACAAAAAAATTTATGATCAGGCAACAAAACTTGATATTGGAATAGTTCTCACCGCACATCCAACAGAAGTTAAGAGAAGAACACTAATTCAAAAATACGCAAATTTAACTACCTTGATGGAACAACGTCATCTTTATAAAAAATACCCCGCAAAGATTATTGAAATAGATCGAAAATTATATTCGGAGATAGCCATTATTTGGAAAACTGATGAATTAAAAAGAACCAAACCATCACCACTTGATGAAGCTAGATGGGGTTTGGCTGTAATAGAGGATAGTTTATGGGACACAATTCCAAGAGTTTATAAAAGGTTGAATGATATTTTTAGGAAAAATTTAAATAAAGATCTTCCTAGAAATTTTAATCCTATTCAATTTGGTTCCTGGATGGGTGGTGATAGAGATGGAAATCCAAATGTTACATCTGAAGTAACAAAAAAAGTGATTTTATTTTCAAGATGGCAAGCTGCAAAGTTATACGAAAGAGAACTTACAAAATTAATTCAAGATTTATCAATGGAAGAATGTTCTAATAAAATTAAAAAAGTTTCTGGAAATAGTTTTGAACCTTATAGAGTTTATTTAAGACCTTTAAGAGACAAAGTAAGAAGAACACATCAGTTAATTGAAGCACATATAAATTATAATAAACCATTAGATGAAAATAAATTACTAAAAGATAAGTATGAAATTATAAATCCATTAAGAGAAGTTAGAGCTTCCTTAAACATATACAAAGGTCAACATATAGCAAATGCGGATTTGTTGGATTTGATTAGAAGAGTTAGATGTTTTGGAATAAATTTAGCAAGATTAGATATTAGACAAGAGTCAGATAGACATGAAAAACTTTTAAATGAAATATTTAAAAAGAAAAATAAAATAAATTATTCACAATTACCTGAAGAAAAGAAAATTAAATTACTTAATAAATCAATAAAACAAAAAAAATCTTTTGTTAATAAAATTAATTTAAGAGACAAAGAGAATTTAGAAGTTTGGAAAACATTTAAACAAATATCTAAAGAGCCAGAGCAATGTATGGGTGCTTATGTAATTTCAATGACTTCAAAAGCATCTGATATTTTATCTGTTTATTTATTGCAATTGCAAGCTGAAACAAAGAATTTGTTAAGAGTAGTACCACTATTTGAAACTTTAGATGATTTAAAGAATGCAAAAGGTGTTATGGAAAATTTATTTAAACTTCCTTGGTACAGAAAAATGATTAATTCAAAACAAGAAGTAATGATTGGATATTCAGACTCTAGTAAAGATGCAGGAAAACTATCTGCAAGTTGGCACCAATATAAGCTTCAAGAGGAGCTAAGAAATTTAGCTAAAAAATATAAAATAGATCTTGTATTTTTCCATGGAAGAGGAGGATCTCCAGGAAGAGGAGGAGGGCCAATTCAGGCAACTCTTAAATCTCAACCATCTGGAACAGTAAATGGTAAAATTAGAATTACTGATCAAGGAGAGGTGATACAACAAAAATATGGATATAAACCTTTAGCTGAATACAACCTATGTAGTTATATCGGTGCAGTGATGGAGGCTACTTTAAATCCACCTCCTAGATCTAAACCAAATTGGCGAGAGCTTATTCAAAAAATGTCTGAGATTTCTACATCTGCTTACCGAAAGTATTTAAATCAAAGCGAAGATTTTATTAGATATTTTAAAACTGTTACTCCGCATAAATCTCTTGGAAAACTCGCAATTGGTTCAAGACCTACTAAGAGAAAAAATGTTGATAATATAAAAAGTTTAAGAGCTATTCCTTGGGTATTTGCTTGGACGCAAATTAGATTAATGCTTCCCGCATGGCTTGGTACAACTGAGGCTTTGAGATATGGATCAATTAAAAAGTATAAAAAAACTATGACAGACATGGAAAAGAACTGGCCTTATTTCGTATCAACAATGGATATTTTAGATATGGTGATTTCAAAGGTTGATCCTGAAATATCAGTGATTTATGAAAATAATTTAGCTGATGAATCTTTGATAAGAATTGGAAAAAGATTGAGGTTTCAATTTGATGCATTGGTCAAATTGCACAATAAAATTACTCCAAAAGAAGTTATAAAAGAAAGAAAAGAGTTTAGAAAAGCTTTATTTATCAGAAATAACTACACTGAGATGCTAAACATTCTTCAGGCAAATATAATGAATAAATTAACAAACAAAAAATATAAAAATTTAGATAAGAAATATTTAGACGATGCTTTAATGACATCTATCGCAGGAATTTCTGCGGCAATGAAAAATACTGGATAGATGATTGAATATTTAATTGCTTTTGGGGCAGGGTTAATAAGTTTTTTATCTCCATGTGTTTTACCTTTGATCCCTGGATACATTTCTTATATCTCAGGTCAGTCACTACAAGAAATTTTAAATAAAAAACAAACAAATATTTTCCCATTGATTTTATTTTGTCTAGGGTTTTCAACTGTATTTGTTATCTTAGGAGCATCTGCATCTTTTTTAGGACGAACACTCTTACAAAATTCAGAAATATTAAGAATTTTAGCTGGAATTATAATTGTAATTTTTTCTCTTCAATTAATTGGAATTATCAATATTTCGTATTTAAACTTTGAAAAAAGATTTGATGCAAAAGAATCAAGAAATATTCTTTTTCCATATGTAATTGGTGTTGCTTTTGGTTTCGGTTGGACACCATGTATTGGTCCAATTTTAGGATCAATTTTAGCTTTAGCATCTATCGAAGAAACATTATCAAAAGCAGTTATAATGTTAATTTTTTATTCTTTAGGTTTGGCTATACCATTTGTTTTATCAGGATATTTAATTCAAAGATTTTTATTATTTTCTAAAAACTTTAAGAGGAATATTAATTTAATATCAAAAATAGGTGGAATAACTTTATTAATAACTGGAATTTTGATTTTAACTAATCAATTGCAAGCAGTTGGTTTTTATATAATTAAAATCTTTCCTTTTATGCAAAATTTTGGTTAGTGTGTTTTATGAAAATTTATCAAATAGATTCAAGTGCTAGAAAAAAAGGCTCAACATCGAGAGCGTTAGCAAAAAAACTTTTGGAAAAAATCAAAAAACCAGAGGATGAAGTAATTTATAGAGATTTAGATGATGAAATGCTTTTTGTAAGTGGTTTAACAGAATCTGGAATGAAAATTGATGAGAAGGATCAAACTGAAGAACATAAGAAAATGTTTGAACTTTCTGACAAGCTAGTAAAAGAATTAAAAGAGAGTGATATTATTATAATTTCAGCTCCAATATATAATTACGGACCACCCGCAACTCTTAAAGCTTGGTCAGATTTAGCTGCAAGAATAGGAGAAACCTTTAAATTTAAACCTAATGGTAGAAGAGAAGGGTTATTAAAAAACAAAAAAGCATATCTTGTAATTACTTCTGGTGGAACAAAGCTTAATAGTTCAGAAGATTTTTTAACGCCTTGGTTAAAATTTATTTTAAACTTTTTTGGAATTGAAAAAGTTGAAGTTATAAGCGCTGATCAAATGGCTTTAGATTATGAAAAATCTATTAGAGATGCTGAAGCTCAAATAGAAAATATTTCTATAGATTAAACTTTCTTTTTAAGTGTCTTAATTTTCCTTCGGTACTATCGTAATCTATATAGCAACCTTGTAAAAATCTTTCTCCTTCATTAGCATCATAAACTGTTCGTCCATGAAGTAACCTATGATTATCCATCATCATTAAATCTTTTGTAGCAAGTTTAAATTCTATTCTATATTTATCTGAATTGTACATTTCAGACAGTTTTTTTCTTGCTTGATAGTATAAATCTAATTCTTCTTTATCTAAGATTGGAACAAAATCTAATCTTGGACTAAATCTTACTTGTTTAAAATTTTTATACTCATCTAGTTCAATTAAAGGACATAAAGATTCTAAAATTACTTCTTTATCAATAAATTTAAATCTTACTTTTACTTCTGTTAAGATTTTATAATAATCAGGATAAGTTTTCTTTAAATCTTCAGTAACAGTATATCCATCAACCAATGTAGAATATCCTCCTGAAACTTTACTCTCGATACAATGTAAAAGTTGGATACATGGAACAGGGTTTCGATATGGATTATCTGTGTGTGGTGCAAGAGCTAAAGAAGTATATGCAAGATCATTAGGATCAGGTTTTGATTTAACATCAAAATATTCTCCAAAGTTAGTTCTTCTTACACTGCCAATTGAGTTTGCAAATTCAACGATATAATTTTTAGTTGTTGGTATATTTTTAATTATAACAAATCCAAACTTATAGAAAGAAACGAGCAAGTCATGCATTTCTTTACTTTCATAAAAATTATCTTCGTATTCAAAATTTTTGATATTACTTAAACTAGAGTCCCATTTAGTTTTTTTTATAGATTTTATAACTGTATCTTCTTTTGAAAATTCTAAAGCAATTTTATTGAGATTAAGCTTAGAACTAATTCCATCATTAAAGTTAACTTCTAAAAATTCCTCATGAATTGAGGCTTTATTAATGATTATATCATTACTTAAACTAGTTGGGTCAAAAAGTCTTTGTTGAGTTCCTTTATCAACAAATTCTTCACCATCCACTCTTTCTCTTAACCAAAAAGGATGTATTTCTTTTTTTTCAGTACCATTATTGAAGTAAACTTTATTTTCGTGAAGCTCAATTTTCATAAATAATACTTGAGCATTATTTAAAATTTAACTTTAATCAATATAAATTAAATAGTATGAGTTCTTTGTGAATAATTTTGATACAAAAAAATATCCAGTATTTTCAAGATTTTTAAACCAGTTAGCAAAAGATCTAACAAAATTTTATTATGCTAAGTTGGATAAGCCATTCAAGATAACCAATAAGATGAAAGGTAAAGGTTACGATCCAGTAACTACATCCGACAAAGCTTTTGAAAAGTTTATAAGGTCTAAAATTTCTAAAAGATTTCCAGATCATCAAATTATAGGTGAGGAGTACGGTCACAAAAATACTAAAAGTGAATTTTCATGGGTAATAGACCCAATTGATGGAACTAGATCGTATGTTGTTGGTAATCCTAGTTGGAGTAATTTGATTTCATTAAATTATAATGGAGAGCCAATTTTAGGATTAGCAAATTTCCCTAAAATGAAAAAATATTACTTAAATGTAAATAAAAACACCGCATACGTTTTTGAAAATAATAAAAAAAGAAAACTAAAAGTTAATTCTAAATTAAATTTTGCAAATTCGAAATTAGCTGCAGCTTTCCATAATCAATTGCCTTTAAAAAAACAGATGAAAATAAAAAAATTTATAGACCGTATGCAATTTCCTTGCTTTGATGCACTTACATATTGTCAGTTAGCAGAAGGTAGGATCGAAATAGTTTTTCAATGTGCAAATAAAATTTGGGATATTCATCCCTTAATTCCAATTATGAGAGCAGCAGGTGCAATTGTTACAACTTGGGAAAATAAAAATCCTGTAATAGGAGGAAATATTATTGTTTCCAACAATAAAATAAACCATCAAAAAGTTTTAAAATTGTTAAAGCCAGCTATTTAATGATACCAGAAAGAGCTCAAGTAATCCTAGATTTTTGGTTTAAAGAAACTCCTTTTGAAATGAGATTTAAGAAGGACGATAAATTTGATCAAAAGATAAAAGATAATTTTTTAAAAGATTATGAACTTGCTTGTCAAAATGAATATGATGATTGGCAGGATAATCCTATGAGCTGTTTAGCTTTGATAATTCTGTTTGATCAATTTTCAAGAAATATGTTTAGAGATGATAAAAAAGCATTTGCTCAAGATCAAAAAACTAGATTAATAGTAAATGATGCAGTGTATTCTGGATATTTAGAAGCTATGAATGTTGATCAAAGATTTTTTATGCTTTTACCTTTAATTCATAGTGAAGAAATTAGTGATCATGAAATGGCTTATTACTTATTAAATAAATATTTAAGAGAACATGAAGGATACAATAAGATTAAAAAATTTTGGCAAGACCACACCAAAGCAATTAGACAGTTTCATAGATATCCACATAGAAATGAAATTTTAGGAAGAGAGTCTACTGAAGAAGAACTGGAATTTTTAAAAGGACCGAACTCTTCCTGGTAAAATGAATTTAGAATTTATTTTTAAAGTAATAGATAAAGAAGAATGGCAAAAAGCTAAGCAATCTGGAACTTATGGTGGATCTGAAAAAGATATAAAAGATGGCTATATTCATTTCTCAGAGGAAGATCAGGTCGAGGAAACCTTAAAAAAACATTTCCCAAATAAAGAAAACCTAGTTTTATTAAAAGTAAATGCTTTTAAACTTGAACACTTACTTTGGGAACAAGCTTCAAATGGTGATATGTATCCACATTTATATTCTCCATTAGATACAAATACTGTTGTAGATGAGTTTGAATTAACTTTGGATGAAAAAGGTCATCATAAAATTCCAAAATTTTAAATTAACAAAAATTTAACATAATAACATTACATATTTGGAGAATATGTCTATAATCCAAAA
The DNA here is from genome assembly GCF_052047655.1 of Candidatus Pelagibacter sp. HIMB1695. Taxonomy (NCBI): domain Bacteria; kingdom Pseudomonadati; phylum Pseudomonadota; class Alphaproteobacteria; order Candidatus Pelagibacterales; family Candidatus Pelagibacteraceae; genus Candidatus Pelagibacter; species Candidatus Pelagibacter sp. HIMB1695. Next base: position 61,174 of record NZ_JBNAJT010000001.1, read on the forward strand.
GTGTTTAAATTTTTAATCATCTTTTTTTTATTTTTATTTAATTTCACAAATTCAATTGCATCTGAAGTAATTTATGCAGATGAAGCAAAAGAGATGATGGATGATCATGTAAAATCTAGTGAGCTCCTCAAGGTTCCACTACCTAAAATAAATAGAATTATAAAAGATTATCAAAGATACAAAGATTATCGAACAAATGTAATGGCTAATAACTGGCATTACACTTCTTATGTTTGGAAAGAAGAATTAGATGGAAAAATATTAACCAAGGACCTTTGCACAAGCGTCATTATTGAATTCAAAGTACCAACCACTCCCACAATTAAAGAAGAGGTATTTAAAAGATGTTTAAGTGCTTTAATGGATTATGCACTTATAGATTTTGAAGGTGGAATAAAGTTATATGAGAAAATAATTTTTAATATAGCAACTGCAGACAAAGATAAATGGGTTTATAAAAAATCAGGCAAAGATAATTTTAATCCTAGAGATTATAATTTATGGGGTGTTCTCTCTCCAATTATAACATTTTATGCAGTTAATTATGATCAGTTTAATTACACAGAAGATCAGCATAAAACCGTACAAAATTATTTTAAAGAGAAAGCAATGGTTGAACGTTTTGTTAGAGACGACAATCGAAGCAGAACAAAACTTTGTCCAATTTACAATCCAATGAAATTGAGTGGGAAAAGACATAAAGTTGGTAATTGTGGAAGTGTTAGATTTAGATTTGCTTCTGCAGAACTTGCCTTAGCAATTTTAATGCAAGACAAAGAACTTTGGGCAAAAGGTTTGTGGGATTTAGATTATAATCTTAGCATGATTAGTAAAGAAGGGTATTATGTTAGCCATGTTGGCAAAGGGTGTATGGCCCTTGGTTATTCATATGATACAAGTAAATTAATATCGACTAATGTAGAGTTGCTAAACTTAGCAAATTTTAATTTACTTGATTACAAAACAAGACATGGAAAAACCATAGCAGAAGCTTACGAGCAGCTTTTTAAGATATACGAAGATATTACTTTAGTTAAACATATTGCCAAAAAAGGGATAGGTGCAGCAAGTTGCGGAAGAAAACCATTCAAGACTCATAAAGAGCATATTATTTGGGAACATGGTGGTAAAAAGGGATACGAAGAAGCCATAAAAGAAAATTGGATAAGAAATAAAGATGATTATATAAACTGGTCTATAAGATTTGTTTCAGAAAAACATCCAGAGTGGTTAAATGGAAAATTTACACCACTTGAAATTAAAGTATACCCCTGGTTAAGCCAATACTATCATATTCAAGCTTTTGAAATATTTAATGCAAATATAATGTCAGAAGGAGAGAACCTTTGGACAAAAAAATTATCAGAAAAACCTAATGATTATGAACAGCAATTAGCTAAATTAGAAGTGGATGAAACAGTTTCAGAGACCAAGGAAGAAAACTTTTCAATCTTCAATTTTGAAAATGGAACATTTAAGCTTAAATCAAATAATGTAAATTTCGTATCAAATACAAATCCTATAAAGCCAAAGAGACAAAAAGAGGATCAATTATATAAATCAATTATCAAAGGAAATTTGACAAACACAGAAAATAAGAAAATTATATTGAATGAGGCATTAGTTTATAAAAGAAAGTTAAATACAGATGATCAAATGCTTGTGGTTTATATTGGAGAGGAACCAGGACAAGATGCCATTATGCCTTTATTTCGACATCGTGAAAATATTCAAAGTAAATGTGGCACAAGACTATTAAATCAATCGGGCTGGATGAGTTTTATAAGTGAAACTGATAATGAAAAATTTGCAAGTAACCAACAGTGTATTCATGATTATTTTTTAGAAATTGATGATGTTGAGTCTTTTGAATTCTTTGAGGCTATGCTAAGTGGAAGTAATTCAATATTGAGTTATTTAAAAACAAACGTAAAAAAATATTAGGTAATTTTAATTTAACTTTCCAAGAGAATTAACCATTATTACACCAATAATAATTAGAATAATTCCTATAGCTCCATAAACATTAGGCACTTGATTAAATTTTAATACAGCAAAAAGAACAACTCCTGTTACTGTCAAACCACTATAAATCGAATAAGCAAACCCAACAGGTATTGCATGCATAGCTTTTGCAATTGAAAACATTGTAATACACATAAATAAAATACATAAAACAGAGGGAGTTAGCTTTGTAAAACCTTCAGAGATTTTAGCAAAACTGTTTGAAGCTATTCCAAAAATTATACCATTAGCTAAAAATAAATATCCTATTAGAGGCTTCATATTATTTACTACCTAACAAGTTAACCATTAAAACTCCAATAATTATAAATGCTAGTCCGATCATGGAGTAAAGATTTGGAACTTGATTATATTTAATTACACCTACTATAACCGTTGCAATGATTGTTAATCCCGCAAACGAAGCGTAAGTTATACCCATTGGTATATTCTTCATCACCAACGAAAGTGCATACATGCACAGAACAATTGTAATTGCGGTGATTATACTTGGAAAGAGAAGAGTAAAACCTTCAGCACTTTTAGCAAAACTATTTGAGGTAACTCCTAAGAATACAGCAATACCTAGGAATAAGTATGAAGTAGCGAGACTCATTTAATAATATTAAATGAAATCCCGCTAAATATATATAATTATTTAGGCATTGGAGTAGCACCAGTTTCTAAACTAACAATTTTTCCATTGTCATATTTATAAACCGCCATTACAGCCTCAACATTTCCATCGTTAAATGTAACAAAAGCATGATGAATTCCAACTTCATCATTCTCGTAAACAATTCTAACTTTATCTTGATTGATGTCACCACTCATTGCCCATTTGATAACATCACTTTTTGTTAAAACATTTCCTGATTTATGCATCGTAAATTTAAAATCATCATGCAAAAGCTCATTCATAGCTGCTTCGTCTTTATTTTTTAATGCAGCACTATATTTTTCTAAGATAGACATTTATTCCTTTCTTTTATTCACCTGGTTTTTTAAAGTTTTTTCCAGCATCTGCAGCTTTGTTGAAAGTTTTATTATAATCAAATACCTCATGAATCATAATATCTTCCATTAAACCTGCATTCATAATTGCAACTTTCATTCCAAGAACACTTTCGTAATCTCCTTCAATAACATTGATTACATCAAATCTTCCTCGAACCCACTCATAACTATGAAACTTTACTCCAACAGTATCACAAATAGTTTTGATTGCTGCTCCTCTATCTGCATTTGGATCGCTCTGCATTCTTAAAGCAAGATCACGACTGATCTTTCCAATAATATAAAATTTAGACATATTTTCTCCTTTCCTAATAGTTTAATTTATCCTTTATACTGTTCTAGAAAGTCATCACTCATTGGAGTTGTTACATTTTTTTCTAAATCAACACCAGCTGCTGCTCTTTCTTTATGCAATTCCTCATCATTTTTGAAACCTTGCATACCTTCCATCGTGTCAAATTTTACAATAGTTATGAATTTAGTATCATCACTCTTTTCAGTTCCAGCATATAAAAAGGTCATTCCATATTTTTTTACCTTCTCTGAATTATTGTGAACCATTGCTTTCCATTTAGCAAAAGTTTCTATTGGTCCTTCTATTTTTACTATCATATTTTTATTCCTTTCTAATATAAAGTTTGAACTACTTTCTTAACTCTATCTTCTCCATTAGGCACCGTTGAGTTTACAAAGTCATGACAGGCATTAGTTTTAGCCTCGTCAAATTTAGATCCATAAAACTTATCAACAGCTTTGTTTACTCCTTCATCCCATTGCTTTTCAGGGATTCCGACTTCTAAAGCATAAGCTTTTAAAACTTTAACTGATGCCATAGATTTTTCTTTCATACTATATTCAAACGTTTCACCAATTGGCAAGAAATAGTTAGCCATATAAATACCACTACATTCCCAAGCTTTACTCTTGTCACTATCAGACATATCCGCATAAACTGAGGTAGATAGAAATAAAACACTAATTAATAAAATTATTTTTTTCATTTTTTATCCCTTCATTGTTTTATTTTTTTAAAGTATAAGTCCCTTTTAAAAAATTTGTCGAATGAACCTTACCTTCTTGGGCAGTTTTCATCTGTGTATATCCTGTTGTTCCACTGCACTCTATACCTTCATATCTTCCAGTGCCGCTGATACATTTGAATGTTCCTTCCATAGAGTAACCCAACTTAATTTCATAATAAGTAATTGCAGTATCGCCATTAATAAATTTAATTATACAATGACCCATTTCCACTCCTTTTCCTGGAATTGTTCCTGCACCTACGCAATAATGAGATGAGTTATCTCCAAATGATGTTCCACCAAACGCCATCATTCCAACCAAACCATCATAAACAAAAGTCATTGGATTACCTTTTTCGTCAAAAATTGCTTTAGCGTCACCAACAAAAAATCCTTTAAGATCTATTTTTCCACTATGATTGTCGGCTAAAGAAGCAGTTGAAAATAAACTTATAATTAAAGTGATTAATATTTTTCTCATAATTTTGTCCTTTTATTCTATCGTAGCAACAGTTGTTCCAGGAAAAGTATATCCAACAACGTAAGTGAATAGCATTTGTTGAAATTCTTGTATCATTGGCCATTTACTTCCAAGTTCTTGGTGATTTTGAAAACCAGCAGGATTTTCATAATACTCAGTTAAAATAAAATACATATTTCCAGTCATACCTTGTGAAGGATCTGCAGGATTATTCCATTCAGGTCCTTTGAGAATTGAATATGAATTTAATTTTTTCTCACCTGTCATTGGATGAGTTTCTTTCATCCATTTGTGGTGTGTTTTCAACATTTCTTCTACTTTAGCAACATCACTTGCTGGAACTTTTAAAGTAATAGCAAACGCATTTGCTTTTGCATGGCCGTCAGCGTTAGCAATTGTAGTAAATAAACTAAGCACCAAAACTATTATTATTTTTTTCATTTTATCTTTCTTTTTAATTATTAATTATAAGTAATCGAAGACTGTTACATATTCATGACAAAGTCTCTCGTGTTTATAACGCGCGTTAGTTATGCATTTAAGGAGCACAAAAATTGCTGATTATGTTGTTTTATCTGATGATAAAATTTGATAGGGTTTTGACATGATTGAAAAATTTAATGGAATTTTTTATTTAATTATATTTTTGGTACATTTTATTGTTTTTGCTGTTTATGCATATCAAACCGTTTTCGCTACAAAGAAATTTTTAGATAAGTTCGGTATTGATGATACTGGTGCTGGAATGACCAGATTTTTTGGTTCTTTGTTTATAGGTGCTGTTGCAATGGCAATATGGGTTGGATTTATAAGACCTGATGGTCTTCAAGGTACGTGGGCATTTTTTAATTTAGTATTTTTACAAAACCTTTCAGCTTTTATTGTTGGTATTTATAATATTAAAATTAATAAGTTGGGTCACACTCCACAAACATCTAATGAAGGAATTATTGCACCTGGTATCCTGACTTTGTTAAGTGCAATACTTTGTTACGGATTAGCAGATAAGATTTATATCTAAAACCAATTAGGTATTGGTAGACCTTTTTCTTCTAAGAATTTTTTATTAAACATTTTAGTTGCATATTTATCGCTTCTGTCACAAAGGATTGTAACAATAGTTTTACCAGGTCCCAATTCTTTTCCCATTCTAATAGCGCCAGCAATATTTATTCCACAACTAGTTCCTAAACTTAGACCCTCATTTTGAATTAAATCATAAAGAATAGGTAGAGCTTCATGGTCATCAATTGAGTAGGCGTCATCAATTTTGGCCTCACCAAAGTTCGCTGTGACTCTACTTGAACCAATTCCTTCTGTTATAGATCCTCCTTCTGATTTTAATTCTCCATTCTTAATATAATTATAAAGAGCAGAACCTTTGGGATCTGAAAGGTAAACTTTGATATCTTTATTCTTTTCTTTTAATGCATTACTTACACCCGAAATGGTGCCCCCAGTTCCAGATGAACACACAAAACCATCTACTTTACCATCTGTCTGTTCCCAGATCTCTTGACCTGTTCCCTCATAATGACCTTTTGCATTTGCAGTATTATCAAATTGGTTAGCCCAAATAACTCCATTGTTATTTGAGGGTCTTAATTCATCTGCAAGCCTTGCAGCAACTTTTACAAAGTTATTGTCATCTTTATAGGGCTTCGGTTCAACTAATCTTAACTCAGCGCCAAGGTTTCTTAGTAAATCTTTTTTCTCTTGAGTTTGATTGTCATTCATTACAATAATAGTTTTATAACCTAAAGAATTTCCTAAAAGACCCAAACCAATTCCAGTGTTACCAGCTGTACCTTCAACAACAGTTCCTCCTTTAGAGATTAATTTTTTTTCTTGTGCGTCTTTTATTAATGCAAGTGCAGCTCTATCTTTTACAGATCCGCCTGGATTTAAAAATTCTGCCTTACCATAAATATTACAACCAGTAATCTCTGATGCAGCTCTAAGTTTTATAAGAGGAGTATTTCCAATTCCAGAAATAAAATCGTTTTGCGTATTATTCATTTTCTGATTTTTTATCACTATCAGGGGTAATTCCGTAAGGTTTAAATTCACTATCAGCTATTCCAACATTCTTAGCAGGAATTCCAACCATCACTGCATTTTCAGGAACATCTTTTGTAATTACAGCGTTTGCTCCAATTTTTGCACATCGTCCAACAGTTACTGGACCTAACACCTGTGCTCCTGATCCAATAACTACTTCATCTTTAATTGTTGGATGTCTCTTCATGTTTCTTTGATCGTTTGAATTTATACTTGGTGCAATTCCACCCAATGTAACCATATGGTAGATAGTAACATTATCACCAATATCTGAAGTCTCACCAATTACAACTCCCATACCATGATCTATAAATAAATTTTTTCCAATTTTTGCATTAGGATGTATTTCAATTCCAGTTAAGAATCTTGAAAATTGAGAAATGATTCTTGCAACAAGATAAAATTTAGCAGTACTAAAAAAGTTTGCTATTCTATGAAAGAATACTGCTTTGACACCTGGATAGGTTAAAATCAAACTAAGCTTTGATTTTGCTGCAGGATCTCTATCAATTATCGATTGTAAATAATCATTCATTGTATTTTATGTTCACTTGAAATTTCAATAAGTGGCTTATATAGTCATTATATTCTGTTATTAAAGATTAATTATGTATAAAAACACTAATTGTTTTCATTTAGCCATACCTTGTGGTGATCTAGAGGTAGCAAAAAAATTTTATAGCGAAACTTTAGGATGCAGATTAGATAATTCCGCGCAAGAGTGGGCCGATGTTGACTTTTGGGGTAATGAATTAACACTTCATAAAAGTGATCATAAATTAGATAATGAAAGACATGATGTGGACATGGGGAATGTATCTGTACCCCATTTTGGTGTTCATTTATCGAGAAAAGATTTTGATGCACTTAAACAAAGATTAAAAGATAGTGGTACAAAATATTATGACGAACCATACTTAAGATTTAAAGGCACTAAGTATGAACAAGAAACATTCTTTGTAAAAGACCCTAACGAAAATATACTGGAGATTAAAACTCTTACATCTAACCCAGAATAGTAAAAATACATCTAATTTTTAGATATTTATTTTCTTTGACACCTTCTCTCAATCCGCGTTAGACTTTATTTATAAATAATTAAGGAGAGATAATGAAAATAATCAAATCTACACTTGTAGCTGGATTAATTTCAGTTTTATCAATTTTCTCTGCAAACGCAGAAAAAGTTAAAATTGGAGATCCAGGTTGGACAGGTGCAACTGCAATTGCAAATTTACTTGCTGCAGTAGTTATAGACAAAATGGGTGGTGAAGCAGAACTAGTTCCTGGAAACAATACTGCAATTTATGCAGCGATTGACAGAGGAAAAGGTGAAATCGATGTTCACCCGGATATTTGGTTACCAAACCAAGAAGCTTACACTAATGATTTAGTTCCAAAAGGAACTTTAAAATTAAGTAGCAAACCATATGAAGGAAACCAAGGTTACTGTGTTTCTCAACAGTTTGCAAAAAAAATGAATATTACAGCAATTGAAGATTTAGCTAGACCAGAAGTTGTTAAAGCAATGGACAGCGATGGAAATGGTAAAGGTGAATTTTGGATTGGTGCTGATGGTTGGGCTTCTGCAAATGTAAACCAAGTTAAATTAAGAGACTATGGTTTATATGATGCTGGTATCGAAGCAGTTAGAGCTGCTGAAGCAGTTAAAAATGCAAGAGTACTAGACTCAATCAAAAAAGGTGAAGGTTATGCATTCTATTGTTACAAACCTCATGCAATTTGGGGAATGGCTGACGTAGTAATGTTAACAGAACCAAAATATGATCCTGCAAAATACAAAATGATTCAACCTAAAGCAGATGCTGACTGGTATAAGAAATCTTATGTTGCATCAAAAGATGCTCTTAAGCAAATCCAAATCGGTTGGGCTACTTCTTTAGAGAGTCAGTCACCAGCAATTGTAGAATTCTTTAAGAATTTTCAATTAACAGCTGATGATGTTTCTGCAATGGCTTATGCAGTTTCAGTTGAGAAAAAAGATCCAGCTGATGTTGCAAGAGCTTGGATGGAAGCAAATAAATCAACTGTAGACGGTTGGTTAGGACTATAATCTAAATCAAAATCTATACTCGGCAATTTATGATTGCCGAGTATATTTTCCTAAATTAAAAGACAAAAATGGATTCATCGAGTTCAGCAATACAAATTCAAAATGTTTGGAAAGTATTTGGTAATACTTCTAAAGAAGCATTAGATGCAATCCAAAATAAAAAAATTTCAAAAACAGAAGCTTTAGAAAATTACAACTCAGTTATTGGAGTTTCAGATGTTTCTTTTGATGTTAAACAAGGTGAAATATTTTGTGTTATGGGGCTTTCTGGAAGTGGAAAGTCTACATTAGTAAGGCATATTAATAGACTTTTAGAACCAACATCAGGCAAAATTTTAATTAATGGTCAGGATGTAATGGCCTTAGATAGAGAAAACCTTCAAGAATTAAGAAATAAAAAAATAGGTATGGTTTTTCAAAACTTTGCACTTATGCCTCATAGATCTGTTGTTGATAACATTGCAATGCCACTTGAAATAAGAGGTGTGAGTAAAAATGATAGATTAGATGCTGCTAATAAAATTTTAGAAATTGTAGAATTACAAGGTTGGGGTAATAAGTTTGCTCATGAACTATCTGGAGGAATGCAACAAAGGGTAGGTCTTGCAAGAGCACTAGCAGCTGATCCAGAGTTTCTATTAATGGACGAGCCTTTTAGCGCATTAGATCCACTGATAAGAAGACAGCTTCAAGCTGAGTTCATCAAACTCTCAAAACAAATGAAAAAAACCACAGTATTTATTACTCATGATTTAGATGAAGCAGTAAGAGTAGGACACAGAATTGCAATTATGAGAGATGGAAAAGTAATCCAAATAGGTACACCCGAAGAAATAGTTGTAAGTCCTGCAGATGAATATGTTGCTGACTTTGTAAAAGGAATTTCAAGACTAAAAGTTGTTCAAGCAAAAACAATTATGCAATCCATTGAGAGTTACGAGAGTGCTAATGGAAAATTAAATGAAAGCAGTAACAGTGTTGGAGAAAATGAATTATTAAGCAAGCTAATAGAGTTATCAAAATCTAGCGAAGGACCATTGGTAGTTAAAGATAATAATAAAAATAATGTTGGTGTGTTAACACAATCAGATCTTTTAAAAGCGGTTATAGAGGGTGGAGATGGAGAATAAACAAATACATAATCCAACCAGATCAGAATTAATCACAGATTTTGTAAAATCTAATCCTGAATATTATATTAAAGAATTTCAAAAAATTGGAAGTAAGCCTTCTTTTTCATTTTCATTTAATTTGTATGCTGGAATTCTAGGACCTATTTGGTTTGGAATGAGAAATATTTGGAATTGGGCTTTAGCTTTTCTAATTATTGAAACTTTTTCTGTTGTTCAAATTATCAGAGGTTTGTTTGGTAATATTACTAAAGAAGCTGTAGAAAAAATCAAACAAGTTGAATCAACAATAGCTTTTAGAAACAAACAGTTAGAAGCAGCTATAACAAATAATCCAGACAAAGTTGAGGTTTATAAAAGAAACATCAAATCACTAGAAGATGCAATGCAAGGCTACGTAGATGAAGTAGCAAGGATTGAGGCGTCTGCTATTTGGATTACAATTTTTGGTATTGGATTGTTAATTGCTGTTAAAGTTGTTCAAGGAATACTAGCCAACTCGATATTAGAAAAAAGATATTCAGAATGGTTATCAGACAAAACTCTAAGACCTGGAATGCAAGTTAAGAATTTCGTCTCGAGTGCAATGTTTGCTGTAGTTATTATGTTTTTTTCTGTAGTGCATTATAGCTTTCCTGGTGTCATTACATTAATGGATGACTTCCCAACTCATCCAGATATCAGGTTAACATCAATAAAATGGGTAGAAACAATCTTTGATTATGCAGTATTGAAAGGAGATGCGTTATTTACAGCAATTACCATAGGTATTAGATCAGTACTAGATTTCTTAGAGTTACTATTTGTAAAAACTCCTTGGATAGTAATTATTACAACCATTGTAACCTTAACTGGATTAACGGCAGGCCCTAGAGCTGCAATATATTCAGCAGGATTTTTGTGTTACATGGGATTTTTAGGTTTTTGGGTTAAAGCTATGACAACATTAGCTCTTTTAGGAACAGCAGCAGTGTTAAGTATTTTAATTGGTATTCCTCTTGGAATTTTTTGTGCAAGGAGACAAAGATTTTATTCAATGATCAGACCGATTATGGATTTCATGCAAACTATGCCTGCTTTCGTATTCATGATTCCTGTAATAGCATTTTTTGGAACTGGAAAAGTTGCAGCAGTTATAATTACAATGATATTTGGTGGAACACCTGTAGTTAGATTAACTGTGCTTGGTTTAAGAGGAGTACCTGAAACAATTAGAGAGGCTGCGATTGCTTACGGTGCATCCAAATGGTACTTACTTAGAAAAGTAGATTTACCATTAGCAACTCCGTCTATATTGGCGGGTGTTAATCAAACAGTAATGTTAAGTTTGGCAATGGTAGTTGTAGCATCATTAATTGGAGCCAAAGGTTTAGGTCAAGATGTATTAGAAGCGCTTCAATACGCTAATGTGGGACAAGGTATTTTAGCAGGTGTAGCAATATTATTTGTAGCTCTTATTCTTGATAGAGTTGTTCAGGGTAGAAAAAGAGTTTAATTAAAATTCATGGAATATGTATTATTAGGTTTTTTAACCAGCTTAAGTTTAATTTTAGCAATTGGTGCTCAAAACATTTTTGTAATTGAACAAGGTTTAAAAAAACAGCATGTATTTTTAGTTTGTTTAGTTTGCTCTGTTTCAGATTTGATATTAATTTTTGTTGGAATTTTTTTATTTCATTTTTTTAACCAATTTTTTAACCCAACAGTAGAATTTGTTTTTAATTTTCTTTTAGTGGTTTTTTTAATTCATTTTATATATTCAAAAATAAAAGCTCATTATAAAGAAGTTACTTTTCAAAGTAATGTTAGCGCAATATCAAAGTTAAATATTTTCTTAAAAACTTTAGGATTCACATATTTAAATCCACATGTTTACTCTGATACAGTTTTTATTCTTGGAAATTTCTCTAAGAATTACTTGTTAAACCAAAAATTGGCTTTTGGGATAGGAGCGTCATTTGCTTCATTTTTGTTTTTCTTTACTTTGGGATATTTATCAAATTATCTTTCTAAGTATGCCAATGACAAAAAAATATGGCAGGTAATAAATATATTCATCATAGCTTTTATGAGTTTTTTAGTTTTGTTTATTTTAAAGGAAATGATAATTAAGTTTTTATGAGTGATATTTTTGTAGATGATAGAGGTGAAGGTTTTCCATTTGTTTTAGTGCATGGATATTTAGGTTCCTCAGAGATGTGGTGCTTTCAAAAAGATTACTTTTCAAAAAATTTTAGAGTTATAGCTCCAGCTCTACCTGGTTTTGGTGAAAGTCATAATGCACAATCATTAAATTCTATTAATGCGATGGCTCTAAAAATAATTGAAATTTTAGATGATAAAAAAATAGAAAAATTTAATTTAATTGGACATTCAATGGGTGGAATGATTGTTCAAGAAATAACAAAATTAATTGGTGATAGAGTTAATAAATTAATCTGTTTTGCAACAGGATCTATAGGAGATATACCAGGTAGATTTGAAACTATGGATGAAACAAGAGAAAAACTCAAGAAAGAAGGTGCTGAGGCTTCATTTTCAAGAGTTCCACCTAAATGGTTTATAAAAGGCAATAAGGACAAAAACTATTATTTATGTGCAAATGCTGTAAAAAATGTTTCATTAGAAACGGCCGATAATGCACTACTAGCTATGAAAAATTGGATAGGTATAGAAAATTTAAAAAATATTAAAAACGATACTCTAATTATTTGGGGTGACAAAGATGTCTCATACAACTTTGATCAAGTTGATACGTTAAATAAAAATATTAAAAATAGCCGTTTAGAAATATTTAAAAATTGTAGTCATAATGTTCACTTAGAAGAAACAGATGGATTCAATAATCTTGTAAATAATTTTATCTCAGAATAATATTTTTTTAAGCTTACTTAATTTTAATACTTTAGTTTTGAGATTTGTCTGACTACTAATCTTTTAATTTATCCCACTCTGACATACCGCCAGTAATATTTTTAACATTCTTAATTCCCATTTCTTTCATTGTTTTTGTAGCAAGAGTTCCTTGTCCACCTAAACCACAAAATACAACATATTCTTTGTCAGGATTTTTTTTAAAAGTATCGTTTTCGATAGGACTTCCTTCTGCTAAATAAAATTCTAGCAAACCTCTATCTAAATGCATTGCATTTCCAATAGTCCCATTAGAAAAACTTTCTTTGTCTCTAACATCAATAAATTGAACGTTAGGATCGTTTAATTTTTTTTTTGCTTCTTCAGCAGTTATGTTTTCTATTTCATTGCTGACACTCATTACTTCTTCAAATTTTTTCATTTTAACTCCTATTAAGTATTTTTAATAACCGTATTTTTTAAGCCTAACGTCACCAGTTCTTGCATGAGCTTCCATACCTTCATATCTAGATATTCTGGCAGCTGCTGCACCAACTAGTTCTGTAGATTCTTTTGTCATTCTTTGAAAACTTAAAGTTTTAATGAATTTACCAACAAAAAGACCTCCAGTGTATCTGCCAGCACCTTTAGTTGGCAAAATATGATTTGTTCCAGAACATTTATCTCCATAAGCAACTGTTGTTTCTTCTCCAACAAATAGAGAACCATAATTTGTAAGTCTTTTATGAAACCATTCTAGATTTTCAGTTTGTACTTCTAAATGCTCAGGAGCATATTCATCACTAATTTTAACCATCTCCTCATCAGTGTCACAAAGAATTACTTCTCCATAATCTCTCCATGCTGCATCAGCATTTTGCCTTGGAACCTCTGGTAGTTCTGCAATTAATTCAGGGACTCTTTTCATTACTTTTTCTGCAAGGTCTTTGCTTGTTGTGTATAACCAACATGGTGAGTTATACCCATGTTCTGCTTGACCAACTAAGTCAACTGCAACTATTTCAGGATCTGCCTTAGCATCAGCAATAATTCCAATTTCAGTAGGGCCTGCAAATAAATCAATCCCCACTTTTCCAAATAATATTCTTTTTGCTTCAGCTACAAATTGGTTACCGGGTCCTACAATTATATCTGCTGGAGGATTATTAAATAATCCATTTGTCATTGCAGCAATAGCTGGAACTCCACCTAAATTTAAAATTACATCTGCTCCACATAAATCAGCCGTATAAACAATCGTTGGATGAGCTCCAACACCTTCTTTTGGCGGGCTACATGCAATAATATTTTTAACACCAGCAACTTTAGCGGTAGTTACACTCATTACAGCAGATGCAATGTGAGCATATCTTCCTCCTGGTATATAGCAACCAGCAGTGTTAACAGGAATTAACTTTTGACCGGCAAACAAACCATCAGATAATTCTACCTCAAAATCTTGACCATAGTTTTTAAGCTGAGCTTCAGCAAATTTTCTAACTCTATCATAAGAAAATTGAATATCGTCTTTTGTTTTTTGATCTAGAGTTTTCTTAATCTCTTCAATTCTCTCCTTGGAAACAATTATTTCACCATCGTATTTGTCAAATTTTTTTGTTAAATCAATGCATCCTTGTTCTTTTGTTTTTTCTAAATCATTTAATAGATCCTGAACAATTCCAGTTGTTTTAGTATCATCTGTCGAAGATGTTTTTGGTGATTTTTTTAGATATTGTATAGTCATTGAATGTTTCCTTTTTTTTGAGAATATTTATTTAAAGTATAAAAGATATTAATTCAATTGATTAATAATTTTAAATTAGTCTAAAGCTACTACTGCCGCAGCTATTGATGCTAATCTTGCCTGTGCTTCATCTGATCTACTAGTTATTACAACTGGGACTTTTCCTCCTACCACAACTCCTGCAGCACATGCACCCATAAAATAAATCATCATTTTAACTAGTGCATTTCCAGTTTCAACACTTGGAACTAATAATACATCTGCTTCTCCTGCAACTAAATTTTTAATACCTTTGATACCAGCAGATTTTTTAGAAATACTATTGTCAAAAGCTAATGGTCCAAATACATCTGCGCTTAAATTTTCTTCTTTAGCAAGTTTTGTTATTTCAGCTGCTTCAATAGAACTTGGTACACTTTCTAAAACTTCTTCTGTTGCAGACAATACGGAAACTTTTGGTCTTTCAATTCCAATACGATTTGAAAAATTTATTACATTTTTCAAAATATGCATTTTAGTTTTAACATTAGGTAAAACATTTAAAGCACCATCTGTTATTATTAATGGCTTATCATCTTTTCCAATAGTCATATGCCAGATATGACTTAATCTAGTTTTACCCAGTAAGTTGTACTCTCTCTTTAAAACTTCTTTCATTAGAACGTCAGTATGAATATGTCCTTTAACAATTATTTTAACTTTACCTTCACTTGCAAGTTTAGCTGCAATTTTTGCTGTATTATTTTCAACTGGCTCATGAATAAGTTCGTATTTTGATATATCCCAACCAAGATCCTCAGCACATTTTTGTATTTCAACATCATGACCAATAAAAACTGGTTCAATTAGATTTTCATTTACAGCATCTTGGACAGATAACATGGGCAGGGGTTTACCAGCATTTACAACTGCAACTCTTATTCCTTTTTTACTATGAGCTATATCTAATAGTTTATTTGGACAGATAATTTCTTTGTTTGAGAGCATTTTTTACAAATATAGTATTATTAAAATATGTATATAGAAATAATATACGAAAAAGTTATAGTTTATCTGAGATTTAAAACATGGAAATAGTTACTAAAATAGCACCAATAGCTTTAGCATTGATAATGCTTGGCCTAGGACTTGGTTTATCTGTAAAAGATTTTACTAGAGTAATTAGAAATCCAAAAGATTTTTTAATTGGAATAACTTGCCAATTAATTCTTTTACCAATTGTTGCATATATATTGGTTTTAATTTTAAGATTACCAATCGAAATAGCTTTAGGTTTAATGATTATAGCTGCAGCACCAGGAGGTGTTACATCAAATGTTCTTACTAAGTTTGCAGATGGAGATGTAGCTTTATCAATTTCTTTAACAGCTGTTGGAAGTTTAATTAGTATTATTTCAGTTCCATTTATAGTTTTTACCTCAGCTGAAATGCTAGGGGTTACTGAAATGTCCACAGATATTACTATGACTGGGATTGCACTTAAAATGTCTTTAGTTGTAACTGTTCCAGTGATTATAGGAATGGTTATAAGAGGATTTGCAGAAAATTTTATCTCTTCAAATATTAACATCGTCAATAGAACCACTAGTTTATTGTTTGTAATTGTATTTGCAGCAATATGGATTGAAGAAAGAGAAAATATTTTTAATTATTTAGCTCAAGCTGGAATAGCAGTTTTAGTTTTAAATATAGTGATGATGGTCTTAGCATTTTATATAGCTAAAGCTTTTGCAACTGGAGTTGCTCAGAGAAAATGTATTTCTTTAGAGTGTGGCCTTCAAAATGGAACTTTAGCAGTATTTGTTGCAACTCAAATTTTTAATGATGTTGCTTACATGATACCAACAGCTGCTTACGCTTTAGTCATGTATATTACAGGATTTATTTTTATATATATTTTAAGAAAATCTAGTTAATGGTAGTTTTGTTTAAAATTTTATAAATCAGTTCTGAAATCTCTTTTATTGTTTGCTCTTGCATTTTCTGAGTATTTGAAAAAACTTTTTTTTCAATACTAACTGAAATTAATTTTTTTTGATCTATTTTAGCATAACCTTTTTTAATTAAAAAATTTACTTTTCGAACAACTGTTGGTCTCGGAATACCTGTTATGTCTGATATAGACATAGAATTTAATCCAACTTTGTCTGCATAAGATATTCTCTTTCTCCACTTTTCAATATCTATATCGTGTAAAACTAAATCTTTATTTGATGATGCATTAGATATTAAAAGTAAGGCTATACATAATGTTTCTAAATCACCTAATTCCTTCCTCCATCGGAAATAGTAAGAAAAAATAAATTTATAAAATTCGTACCAACAAAAAGAAAAATGTTTCTTAATACCATCTGATATTTCAGTTGATGAAAAGTAGTTTGGAATTTCATTTTCTTGTTTCAAAATTTTTGAAGAAATAGATATTAAATACGATATATTTTTTAATGCAGATATTGGCTGCACTGTTTCATAAGCAGATCTATCAATAAAAATTTTTTTTTTTGTTCTTTTAATTACGCCAATTTTTTCTAGATAAATAATCTTTCTTCTTACACTTTCTTTAGGGATTTGAAGATCTCTAGAAATTTCAATAATTTTAATTTCTTCAATTTCTAAAGTTTTATCTTTATAAAAGGTGTTGTAATCGACCTGAATTCCATTTTTTTTATAGAATTTAAAATCGTTATTTAACAAATAGATTAAGACCATGTACATTTCTATGTCTTTGAAATTTGAATAGGCATTGATTATCCATTCAGATACAAATTTATAAAAAACTGGAACGAAATTATTAAATTTTTTATTAATTACTGAAGTTACCTTTTTTTCATCAAGTGCGTCAGATATGCTTGGTAGTATGCTCATAATTTAAAAAAAACCCAATATGGACAATGCACAAACAAGTGTCAACCCATTTTGGACATTCCTAATATGTAACAATGTAACTACTAATGATTAAATAATATTATATTAAAAATTATGAGTTCAGAAAGCTTAAATAGAACATTTGCTAAAATCGATAACCCCTCAGTTTTATCTGGAACTGCTAAGTCAGTGGATGTGAATGTTCTAAAGCAAAGACTTATTAATAAAAAAAAGAAAGAAAAGGTAAAAAGAACAATTGTCTTATCTTCTGTTGTAGCTTCTTTAGGAGTTTTAACTTTTTTAACTTATTAAAGTTTCTAAATCTTTTTTAATAATATCTGGAATATTGATTTCTTTTTTAAGATTTTGCTTGTAACGATTAAATTTGTTTTGTCCTGGATACATTATTTCTTTAATACCTTTGATTTTAGGAAGTTTTTTAATTGTTTTAATGTTGTCTTTAATTCTTTGATTATAATTTTTTTGAAATAAGTTTGCCTTAAAGGTTATAAACAAATGTCCAATATTTTGCGGTCCTGAAAAATCATCGAAAGGATCTTTAACTCTACCTGCATGATTTCCTCCCGTTAACACTCCACTTAAAATATCAACCATCCAAGCAAGTCCTGAACCTCTAAAACCAGCAATAGGTAATTGAACTCCCGCTAATGCTTTTTTTGCATCATTAGTTGGTTTTCCAAATTTATCTAATGCTACTCCAGCTGGAATTTTTTGATTGTTTCTTGCAGCAACTCTAATTTTACCTCTGTTAATCATTGAGATTGACGTATCTAAAATAAAAGGAATTTTAGAACCAGTTGGGGTACCAAAACAAATTGGGTTAGTTCCAAATAAAGTTTTTAATGCACCATGAGGAGCAATTGCTGGAGGAGCATTTGTGTAAATCATTGCTATTAAATTTTTCTTAACTGCTTGTTCTGCGTAATAACCTGATAAACCATAGTGACCACTATTTTTTACCGCAACCATTCCTATTCCAGTTTTTTGAGCATGTTTAATTGCTGTTCTTATTCCAAGATCAGCAGCAACAAATCCAATGCTATTGTTAGCATCAATATGTGAAATAGAAGATGAAATTCTTTTAATTTTTATTTTTGGTTTTGGATTAATTACTTTTTTGGAAATTCGGTCACAGTACATTTTTAGTCTTGATAAACCATGACCATAAGCACCAACTAGCTCTGCATTGATTAATGCATTAGCTGTGATTAAAGCATGATCTTTGCTTAAACCAAACTTTTGAAAAATCTTAATTATTTGTTTTTTTAATAATGGTGTTTTCACTTATTTGAATATTTTTAAATCTTCGTTAAAAAAATTTTTAATATCATTAATTAATAAATTTGGAACCTCTAAAGCAGGAAAATGACCACCTTTAGGAAATTTTTTCCATCTTTTAATATTAAAAATTCTATTCACATAAGATTTTGGAGGCCATTCAAGCATTTCTTTAGGAAACTCAGCAATTGCAGTTGGAACTTTTATTTTTTTAAAATCTTTTGGAAAAGATCTTCCACCTTCTTTTCTTCTTCCAAAATAAATCCAAGCAGCAGTATTAAAACTATTTGTAATTATATAGATCATTATGTTTGATATTAATTCATCATTTGAAAATGTTTTTTCTATCTTGCCTTTATTTAGGTGGGACCAACCATGAAACTTTTCTAAAATCCATGCTGCTGTTCCAACTGGACTATCTATCATTGCATAAGATAAACTTTGTGGTTTGGTTGCTTGTTGGGTTCTGTAGCCTTCCTGCATTATTTGATCAAAGTTAAATTTTTTCTCCCATTTTTTTTCTTTATTATTTCTTGGTCCTTTTGGATGTCTGATTGGTAAACAATTAATATGAATTCCCTTACAATTTTTTGCACTATCAAGACCAATCCATGCAGCAATAGTCGCTCCCCAATCCCCACCTTGTACAATATAATTTTTATGACCTAAATTTTTGACCATAAATTTATTTAAAATTTTTCCAATCCTCCTTGGACCTAAAGCTTTTTTAATCGGAGTTGAAAAACCAAATCCTGGTAAAGAGGGCACAATGACATCAAAACCATCTTCAATTTTTCCACCAAATTTTTCAGGATGAGCAAGCTTTGGAATGATGTCAAAAAACTCAATTACACTGCCAGGCCATCCGTGCAAAAGTAATAATGGTCTTGACTTAGGGTTTTTACTTTTTTCAACAATAAAATGCAGATTTATACCATCCACATTAGTTTTGTAGTTTTTAAAAGAATTAATTTTGTTTTCAAATTTCTTCCAATTATATTTTGAAACCCAATATTGAGAGATTTTTTTTAAATAATTATAATTAGTTCCATACTCCCATCCATTTACATTTTGCATCATGTTCCATGGATAGGCTCTTACTTTTTTGTAAATATTATTAAGTGTGCTTTTAGGCACACTTATTTTGTATGGTCTGATCATCAATTAATTGTGACTTATCCAAATAGTTTTTGTTTGAAGAAATGAATTCAAAGCTTCAGTACCTTGATCTCTACTTAGAGAGCCTGATTGCTTATATCCTCCAAAAGGAGTTTTAATATCTCCTTCAGAAAAAGTATTCACTGACACAGTTCCACAAGGCAAGCTCTTAGCTAAATGAAATGCTCTGTTTATGTCTTGAGTAAACACACTTGCATGCAACCCGTATTTAGAATTACTTGCAATTTTCAATGCCTCCTCATCGTTTTTGACAGTTAAAACACCAAGCACTGGTCCAAAAATTTCCTCTTGAGCGATAGTCATATTTTCCTTTAACCCATCAAATAAAGTTGGTTTTGCATAAAAACCCCTTTGTTTCTTACTGGAAACACCACCAGATAAAAGTTTTGCACCTTCATCAATACCTGTTTGAATATATCCATCAACAGTTTGTAAATGACCTTTTGAAATCATTGAACCCATATTTGATTTAAGATCTAATGGATCTCCAACTTTTAACTTTTTAACCTTTTTGATAATTTTATGTAAAAATTCATCTTTAACTTTTTTATGAACTATCTGTCTCATATTTGCAGAACAGTTTTGTCCACCATTCCAAAATGCAGAATTCATAGCATTATCTATTAAGTCATCAGTAATTTTAGCATCTTCTAATACTATAAATGGACTTTTTCCTCCCATCTCTAATGCAACAGGTTTTAAATTACTTTCACTTGCATATTTTAAAAAATATCCTCCAACCTCAGTTGAACCTGTAAAAGAAACGGCATCAACATCTTTGTGTCGACCTAAAGCTTCACCAACATCACCATAACCTGGAAGCACATTTAAAACACCATCTGGTACGCCAGCTTCTTTTGCAATTTGTGCAACTCTAATTGCTGTAAGTGGTGTATCCTCTGCAGGTTTAATTATCACTGAACAACCAGCTGCAAGTGCTGGGGCCATTTTCCATACCGCCATCATTAAAGGAAAGTTCCAAGGAACAATTCCAGCAACAACACCAATTGGTTCTTTGACGATTAAACTAGTAATAGATGGTTCTGTTGGTCCAACTTTTCCAAAAACTTTATCAATTAATTCCCCATACCACTGAAAATGCATTGGAGCATCATTCGCAACTTCATTAATACAATCAGAAATAAGTTTACCTGTGTCTATACATTCTAAAACTGAATTTTCATCACCATGTTTTCTAAGCAATTCAGCAAATTTTAATAAAACTTCTTTCCTATGCTCGGGTGAACTTTTAGACCACACTCCACTATTAAAAGCTTTCCTTGAAACTTTAACTGCTAAGTCAACATCCTTATGATTACATTTTGCAACAGCACAAAGTTTTTTCCCAGTTGCAGGATTGATTGTTTCAAATTTTTGTCCATCAATAGCATTTACATATTTACCATTAATAAAGGCTCTTCCTTCAAATTTAATTTTATTGGCTATTACTTTATATTTGTTACCTGAGCTCATAAATTATTTCCTATAAATTTAATTTTTTATTTTAAATTTAATCCTAAGCCACCTTAGGAACAAAATAAATAGATTAACTATAACAATATATATTCAACTCTTAATTGAATTAGTTTTTTGTATACTTCGTTGTTAAATTTAAATAGGGTTTAAATAATTTAAATTGATTATTTAATTAACTTAAGGGAGATAACAAAATGTTTATTAAAACAATTAGCAAGACACTTATTAAAGTGGTTGCGATTATTTTCTTAGCTCAAGCTGCTTATGCAGAGATGACTCTAAAGCTTGGAACTACTGGTAGATTGGGTATGCCAATTGGTGACGCAATTGATCAGGCTTTAATACCAGCTATGGAGAAAGCATCTGGGGGTAAAATGAAAATTGAACCTCACTACCAAAGAAGCTTATGTGCAGAACAAAAATGCGGTGAACAAGCCAACCAAGGTCTTATAGCTCTATGGACTAGTTCTACTGCAAACTATGGTAACTTTGGGCCTGAATTAGCAATTTTTGATTTACCATTTATTTTTAAATCATTAGAGGATGCTAAAAGAATATCGGATGAGTGGTTAGCCGAAAGACAGTGTAAACTAGCTCTTGAGAATGCTGGTCATATTTGTCTTTCTGTATATTCAAGTGGAGGATTTAGACAGCTTGGAAATGCAACTAAACCTGTTCACGAACCAGATGATATGAAAGGACTTAAATGGAGAACTACTAAAAGTCCTGTTGAGTTCATGCTAGTTAAAAATTGGGGTGCAACACCAACACCTTATGACTGGAGTCAATTATATCAAGGTCTTCAATCAGGTGTAGTTGAAGGTCAATATGTTGCTAGTCCATGGCAGCATGTAGCAAAACTTCATGAAGTTGCAAAATATTTCACTGAGATCGGAGGAATGTGGTCTGGAAATATTTTAGCGATGGATGCTAAACAGTACAATGCATTGTCTGACCAACAAAGAAAATGGTTACACGAAGCAGCTGATGCTTATGGAGAAAAAGTAAACGAGTTGGATAACGCTTGGATTAAAAATGGTGAAGATGCAATTAAAGCATCTGCTAAAGAGTGGTATGTTCCAACAGAAGCAGAAATGACTAAGTGGAGAGCTGGTGCAATCGGTGCTTGGTTAGATGCTAAGGGTACTTTTGAACCAGAAGTAGCTAAAAGAGTACTTCTAGAACAAGGTATGGATGGATTTGTAGCTCAGTTAGAAGCAGCTGGAGCTCTATAATTCATTAATTAAAACTTTGTGAAGACCATTTAGTTCTATTTTAGAATTAGATGGTCTTTACCTAAAAATAATCATAAATTATAAATATCTATGGAAAGTATTATTTTACTTGTCGTACTCCTTTTGCTAATTTTATTAGGAGCTCCAATCGGCTTTATATTAATACTGATACCATTTGTTTATATTCTATTAACAGATGCCGTTCCTCTTGTTTTAATTCCTAGTCAAATGTTTACCGCTATAGACTCGGTTCCATTGACTGCCATTGCATTCTTTATGTTAACAGGTGAGCTGATGACAAGCGCAACAATTACTGACCGTTTAGTTGCTTTAAGTAGAGCATTAATTGGTCGTATAAGAGGAGGGTTGGCTCAAGTTAATGTTCTAGTGAGTATGTTTTTTGCAGGCATGAATGGTTCTGTTGTAGCAGATACAGCAACCGTTGGAGCGTTAGTTTTACCAGCTATGAAGAAAGCTGGTTATCCTGCAGCATTTTCAGCTGCGGTTACAGGTGTAAGTTCCACAATAGGAGGAATTATTCCACCTAGTATCATGATGATTGTTCTCGCTAACGCAACTGAAATCTCAATTGCATCTTTATTTGCAGCTGGGATTGTTCCAGGTATTTTGATCGGTGTTGTTATAATGGTAATCAATCATTATTTTGCAGTTAAATACAATTTCGAGCGTAGTGATCAGCCGTTCTCAGTTCGTCGAGCTGGTAAAGAATTGTATCGTTCTTCATTTGCTCTTTTAATACCTTTGGTATTAGTAGGTTCGGTAATGGGAGGTGTCGCTTCGGTTGTTGAGGCAGGTGCTATCACTGCTTTAGTTGCTTTGTTTACTGGTGTATTTGTTTACCGAACTATTAAATGGAAAGATTGCACAGGTGCTTTTCGTAGAGCGTTCCGTAATTCAGCAATGGTTTTTATTATTATAGCTGCTTCAGGGCCTTTCAGTTGGTTGCTTACTTCTCTTGGCGCAATTGGTGATCTTGAAGCTTGGCTTTTAGGTTTAGCGGATTCTCCAATACTATTTATTTTAGCGTTAATATTATTTATTTTTCTTCTTGGAACTGTAATGGACTCAGCAGTAAACATTATCATTGTTGGTCCAGTACTTGTGAATGTTATGTCTCAAGCAGGTTTTCCTGAAGTACAAGCAGCAATCGTTGTAATAGTAGGGTTTTTAATTGGATCAGTGACACCACCAGTTGGTGTTGCGTACTTTACATCTGCAACAATAGCACAAGTGCGTTTAGAAAAAGTAGCTGTTGCTTTAATTCCTTACCTGGTTGGACTATTTTTACTTTTATTTTTTATCTTAGTTGTTCCAGAATTAACAATGTTTCTTCCTAATCTATTGAGTAATTAATGATGAAATTTTTGAATAGTATTGATCGTTTTGTTCATAGAATACTCGAAGCTATGTGCTCAATATTTTTGGCAGCAATGGTTGGTTTCACTCTTTATAATGTTACGATGAGATATGTTTTTAACAACCCTCCTGTTTGGGGAGATCTACTTACAGTATTAAGTAATATTTGGTTGATGTTTATAGCACTCTCTTTGACAGCTAGAGATAATGAACATGTAGCTTTAAATTTAATATATGAAAAATTGCCTGAGAGAGTTTCTCTATACATTCGTCAGTTCTGGAAAGTTATGATTATGATAATTGGTATCGTCTTAATTATTTATGGGATTGAACTTGTAGAGGGTATGAGAGGGAAGTATTGGGAAATGTGGTATTTTGAAATTAGTATGCAGGGTATTGAGTTCAAACCAAATTATATGCCTAAAAAATATGCAGTAGCGATCCTACCATTAGCTGGATTTTTAACTACCGTTGGTGCTGCAATAAGTTTTATTAAAAAAGTCTAACTTTTAATAAAAGCTTATTAACCTTTACCTCTCCAAGGTATAGTTTTATCGATTATTTTTCTTAAAGTTACGTCGAACAATAAACCAAGAAGACCCATAATAAATATCGTTATCCAAATAACTTCGTATTGGAAGTATTTTTTGGCAACGTTTTCAACAAAACCAATACCAGTTGTTCCAGCTAAAAATTCTGCTGCAACTAGTGTTCCCCAACACATACCAACTGCAACCCTTATTCCAGTTAAAATTTCTGGAAGAGAATTTGGGAAAATTACGTATCTTAATATTTGTTTTTTTGTAGCTCCTAATGAGTGAGCAGCATGAATTTTTGATAATTGAGTTCCTGATGCCCCAGCTCTTGCTGAAATAATCATAATAGATAAAGAGACCATAAATAATAAAAATATTTTTCCAGAGTTATCAATTCCAAGTACAGAAATAATTAACGGGGCCCAAGCAAGTGGGGGAACCGGTCTATAAAGTTCAATTAATGGATCAAAGAAACCTTTTGCAAATCTATTAAGACCCATAAATAATCCTAACGGAACGCCGATAATAATTCCAAACACTAATCCTAAAAATACCCTCATAAAAGAGTCCCAGATATGTCCGTATGGAACAGGAACTTTGAATAATTTAAAGTCACCAGTAACAACTTTTAAAACATTGCTTTTAAAGTTCTCTTTAACTATCCCGTCTTTTGTATGAACCGGATACTCACCAGGTAAGATATCAGCTATCCAATCTGGTAAAACGAAGCCAATCATTTTACTAACATCAACCATTTCAATCCATAAAAGAGGGACATTTTTGTATCCAACACTTGGTTTAGACATCAATACAAACTTATTAAATGTATCAGATGGTTTCGGTAACCATCTACCAGAACCTTGCTCTGAACAAGTAGGTCCACTTGCTACAATTGTTCCAGCAGGAAATAAAAGTATATCGATTAATCTTAATCCAGCTTGTTCTTTATTTTGTAATTCATCAAACTCAATAATTGCTGCTTGCATTTCATTTAATGCATTAGGAGGGTAGATACTTGCAAACTCTATTCTTCTTGCAATTTTAACTATATTTTTTGCATAGTCAGATGCTAACTCTTCATTGTCATCCAAACCTTTTCTGTAAGCTTTAATGTCATCTTTAAGTTGTTTAATTGAGCTTTTGAAAGGTGGATTATGATTTTTTAATTTAAAAAACTTGTCGTCAATTTTTTTTAATTCTGCTGCAGCTGCGTGAAATTTTAAACCTTTATTCGTTTGAGGTGCAGTTGGTATTTCAATTGTATTTTCAATAGAACCACTTCCGGAGTCTATTGTGGTAATTCCCCAACCACCTTGTTCATCAATAAGTTTTTGTCTTTCAGTTTTTTGAGCATCTGTCTCAAAAGGATAATCTTTCTTTTGGAAATTTGAACTTAGAAGTTTTATTTCTTCCGTTATTTCTTGAAGTTTAATTTTGGTATCCATTTCCATTAATTCTTCATTTGTTAAAAGTGGAATTAATTTAGAAGTTCTATCAATGTAGCTTACAAGAATTGTTTTTTGTTGATCATTTAGATCTGGAGATCCATTTATTTCATTTGCAATTTTTGTAAGATTTTTATTTTCAATTTTAATAATGGATGTACTTTTGAATTCTCTTTCTTCAATAGGGAATTGATATTTTAAACCTAATAAGGACTCATTAATTTTAGCAACCTGACATAATTCATTTGCTGATTTTGGATAAAAACCTTTTGCAATATCCCATGAATAATAAAGCCAGAGCATTAGAATTGCACTACTACCAACAATTACCCAGTGCGTTCCACCTTTAGCTCTTTCTGGATTACCAAAAACAGCATCTACTTTTTCAGTTCTGATTAATCTTCTTCCATAAAGAATACATCCAATAACTGAAACGATAATTAGTATTGTTACAAATTGGGTTAACATTAACTATCTTTCCCCATTATTTCTTCTTCCATATTCCAGATCATGGATAAAATTTCTTCTCTGGTAGATGAAAATTCTTTGTTTTTTTTAATTTCTCTTAAATCTTGAGTAAGGCCCATTTCTGCAAATGGAAGATTATATTCTTTATGTATTCTCCCAGGTCTTGGAGCCATTACATATAATCTTTCACCAAGTAAAAGAGCTTCTTCAACAGAGTGAGTAATTAAAATAATTGTTTTTCCAGTTTCTTTCCAAATTTTTAAAACTAAAGACTGCATCTTTTCTCTTGTTAATGCATCTAAAGCACCTAATGGTTCATCCATTAAAATTAAATCAGGATCATTGATCAAACATCTTGCAAGCGCAACTCTTTGCTGCATACCACCTGATAATTGATAAGTAGGAGTGTTACCAAATCCTTTTAACCCAACTATATCTAACCATTCTTCAACTTTTTTTGCGGTTACTTCTGGATCTTCACTTTTCATACGAAGACCAAAGTTTACGTTTTCAGCAACTGTTAACCATTCAAATAAAGCACCTTGTTGAAACACCATTCCTCGTTCAACACCAGGTCCATCTATTTCATTATTATTTAAAGTAATTTTTCCTGAAGTAGGTCTTAAAAATCCTGCGGTAATATTTAATAAAGTTGTTTTTCCACAACCGGATGGGCCAAGAACAGTAAGTAACTCACCTTTTTTTAGAGTAAAACTAACATCTTTTAATGCATGAACTGTTTCTCCTTTTGGAGTTTTAAAAATCATATTTAGATTTTGAGAAACAAGATCACTCATAGCGCCCTTATATTAGAAATTTTTTAAAAAAAATAGGCACTAATTTTTAAATCAGTGCCTATTTAAAAAGTTTTAAACCTTTAAAATTATAAAGGTAAGAAACTTGTGTCTACGTTACCAGATGGAGTTCCCATTCCTTTTAAGAAACCATCTAAGTTTCCGCTCTCCATAGAAGCTTTAGTTTCTTCTGGAGTTAAGAATTTAAATCCACTTAAAGTTTCTTTCATGTCAGCAACTTTCATTTCAGAAGCTTTTGCCATAGAATTCATATCAGATTTACCTGATCTGTATCTGTCGTTTGCTTCGTGAGTTACTTCGATGAAAGTTCTTAGCATTCCTGGATTTTCTTTCATGAATTTGTCTGTAACAGATGTAATATCTATACCCAAGATACCAGCAGCTCTTGCTTCATCTACAGTTAATAATCTTGAACCAACTGCAGTTGCTGCTTTAATAGAGTTACCACCAAATAAACATGCCATTACAACATCACCACTTACTAACGCAGCAGCACCTTCTTCTGGGTCCATTTGAATGATATCCATTTTACTTCTGTCAGCACCAACAACTTTCATACTTTCATCAAAAACGTATTCAGCCATTGTTCCAAGTGGAACAGCAACTTTTTTACCTTCTAATTCAGTAGCGTTAGCTTTTGTGATTCCAGATGCATTTGAAGTTACACAAGTAGTTCCACCCATTCCATATTCCATTGCGATATCAACTAATTTGATTGGCGCATTAGATTTTACAGCGTTGATGAAAGGTACTAAACCTTGTGAGTAAGAAATATCAATATCTCCTGCTAACATTGCATCAGTCATAGCTCCACCGTTAGTGAAGTTTGTCCACTTAACTGGTACACCAAGAGCTTTTGCAAAATTTTTCTTCTGCATGTCCTCTAAATTTGGACTTGGCCATTCTAGAAAGTATGCAACTCTAACTTCATTAGCTGCAGAGTTTGCAACTGAAATTGAAAGGTTAAGAGCAAAAATAGATCCTAGAATAAAACTTAGTATTTTTTTCATTTATTCCCCTATGTTAATTTAATTAAATTATCTTTATTTAAATTCAATTTTGAGCGGTTGTAAAACAAAAAGATAAATTCAATTAAAAGTTGTATACTTATGACGCATCATTTTGGGTGGTCAAAATTTTTCTAGCAAACTAATTGATTTAGTCTAATAGTTGGAAATATTTATAACAGTTAATAAAGAGAGAAAAAAAATTTATGAGCTCAGAAACAAGAACTTCAGTTCCAAATTCATTAAATGAACATTGGATGCCGTTTACATCGAATAAAGATTTTAAAGCAAACCCAAGATTAATTACTGAAGCAAAAGGTGTTTATTTAAAAACTCACCATGGAAAAACACAAATTGATGCGAGCTCAGGATTATTTTGCAATCCATTAGGACATGGAAGAAGAGAAATTACAGAAGCTGTAACTAAACAATTGGAGACTTTAGATTACGCGCAGCCTTTCCAACAAGGTTTTGGTGGCTCATTTGAATTAGCTACAAAAATTTCAAAACACACTCCAGGTGATTTAAATAAAATGTTTTTTACTATTTGTGGTTCAACTGCTGTTGAGACTGCAATTAAGATTGCTGTTGCTTATCACAGAGCGAAAGGAAACGCTCATAGATTTAGATTTGTAGGACGTGAAAGAGGTTATCACGGAATGAATATTGGATGTGTTTCAGTTGGTGGAATGATCAATAATGTTAAAACATTTGCAAGTATCTTGATGCCAGGCGTTCAACATATGAGACATACTCATTTACCAGAACATAAATTTGTTAGCGGTCAACCTGAAACAGGAGGAGATCTTGCAGATGATCTAGAGAGAATTGCAAGTAACTTTGGACCAGAAAATATTGCAGCTTGTATCGTAGAACCAATTGCTGGATCTACTGGAACTTTGGTACCACCTAAAGGATATTTACAAAGATTAAGAGAAATTTGTGACAAGCATGGAATTCTCTTAATTTTTGATGAAGTAATCACAGGTTGGGGAAGAACGGGTTCTTCTTTTGCAAGTCATGAATTTGGTGTTACTCCTGATCTAATGACTATGGCTAAAGCAACAACTAACGGTGTTGTTCCAATGGGTGTGGTTGCATGTAAAGATGAAATTTATGATGCAGTAATGGATGCTTCTCCAATGGGGTCTGTTGAATTATTTCATGGTTATACTTATTCAGGTATTCCAGTTGCAGTAGCAGCAGGTTTAGCTGTTCAAGATATTTTTGAAAAAGAAGATATTTTTAATAGAGCAAAAAATTTAGCACCTTATTTCCAAAAAGGATTATTTTCTCTTCAGGACTTGGAGTCTGTTGAGAACATAAGAGGTTATGGAATGATGGGTGGTATTGATATGAAAATGAATACCAAACCAGGTAAAGCAGGTTATGAATGTTTTAAAGCTTGTTATGAAGCAGGTGTAAACTTTAAAGCAACTGGTGACTGTCTAATTATCGCCCCTCAATTTATATGTGAAGAAAAACATATAGATGAGATTATTGATAAACTTAGAACAGGTATTACAAACTATCAAAAAAACCAAAAGAACTAGTAAGCAAATTAAAAGACATGGAGAGTGCTTATGAAGATAGGCGTACCTAAAGAGATCAAACCTCAAGAAAACAGAATAGGTTTAACACCAGATAGTGTTAAAACTTTAGTATCTGAAGGTCATGAAGTTATTATTGAAAACAATGGAGGGTTTGAAGCTGGTTTTGAAAATGATCAATATACAAATGCAGGTGCAAAAATAGCTAGCACTGCAGCTGATATTTTTAATGATGCAGACATAATAGTTAAAGTTAAAGAACCTCAAAAAGTTGAGGTTGATATGATTAGAGAAAATCAAATTGTTTACACATATCTTCATTTAGCAGCAGCGAAAGAATTAACTGAAGGCTTAATTAAATCAAAGAGTGTTAATATAGCTTACGAAACTGTGACAGATGATAATGGAAGATTACCATTATTAGCTCCAATGAGTGCAGTTGCTGGAAGAATGTCTGTTCAAGCTGGTGCTCACTGTTTAGAGAAAAACCAAAATGGAAGAGGGCTTTTACTTGGAGGTGCCCCAGGTGTTACCGGAGGAACAGTTGTAATTTTAGGTGGAGGAGTAGTAGGTGAAAACGCAGCAGTGATTGCAACAGGCATGCAAGCTAAAGTTCATATCGTTGATAAATCAGAAGCTAGATTAAAACAATTAGTGGAGATGTTTGGTGACAAAATTATTCCAGAGCAAAGTGACAAAATTGATCTACCAAAATTAGTTTCTGAAGCAGACTTATTAATTGGCGGAGTGTTAATTCCAGGTGCTGAAGCTCCAAAATTAGTTACTAAAGAAATGATTAAATCTATGAAGAGAGGTTCCGTAATAGTTGATGTTGCAATCGACCAAGGAGGATGTGTTGAAACAAGTAAACCAACTACCCATGGAGATCCTACTTATATTGTAGATGATGTTGTTCATTATTGTGTAGCAAACATGCCAGGCGGAGTTCCAAGAACATCAACTTTAGCTTTAAATAATGCAACCTTACCTTTTTTAGTTAATCTTGCAAATAAAGGTTATCAAAAAGCATTAAGTGAAGACAAAAACTTTTTAGCTGGTTTAAACGTACACAAAGGTATGGTTACATATAAAGCAGTTGCAGATGTTTTTGGTCATAATTTTGTTACACCAGAAGAGGCAATTAAAAATTAATTGTAATTTTCAATAATCAATTTTTTATTTTTTTCACTAAATGAATTGTAATTAAATATAAAATATTTTTTTAATTCAAAATTTTTTCCTTTATTATTTTTTGTGAGCAAAAAAGTATTAGTAAACGATCTTTCAAAATCATTTTTTTTCTCTTTTGAATAATCATCAATAAAAAATCTTTTGTTCCAATAATTTACATTTAGAATATTTCTATTGTTGTTTTTTTTAAGATAAGAATTTACCTCATCTCTATTATATTCACTTAATAGAGACAAATCTTTCATAAAATTAGGAAATTCCAATACAAAGGTATAATCATATGGAGTAAGTTTCCAAAAGTTATATTTTAGTGATTTAAATGGGGCAAATAAGATAAATAATGAAATTAAATTATAAAATATTAATATTATAAATGAGTATTTAAATAAATTTTTAAAATGCAAAATCAAAATACTAATTTTTTAATTTATTTTATAATTTTAATCAAAGTTATATTTTCCTTATTTTTTGGAACAATTGTTTTTGCTGAAGAAAATCAAATTGGTGCAATTTCTGAAATAAACGGAAGTGCGATAATTAAAAATAAAGCTTCTGAGGAAAGAGAAACAAGTTTATTTGATCCCATTTATTTAAATGATGAAATAATTGTTAAAGGTAATTCCTCAATTACTTTAGAATTCGATGATGGAACTTCAGTAATCCTCAAAGAATTTACATCATATAAAGTAACAGATTATATAAATGCAAAATCCAGCCCAACTTTTTATTCTGAGGTTTCTTCTGGGAAAGTAGTTGTTGAAACGGGATCTATTGCAAAAAATCAAAGTGGAAAAATGGAGTTACAAATTAAAAAATCAAGCTTAGTTCTTAAAGGTACAAGATTGAATGCTAGTTTAAATGAAACAGGTCAATTAGATGTATCTCTAGGTGAAGATAATTTTGGAAATACAGGTTTAATTGAAATGACCTCAGATGGACAAAAACAAAGTATTTTTTCTACGGATCAAGTTCTACAAGTCACTGAAGAAGGTGTTAGCGCAAGGGAAAAAACAGATGAAGAGATCAATGAAGAAAAATCTGCAAATGAGGTTTTTGTAAAAAATTCTTCAGTAAATGAAGAAGAATTAGAAGTACAATTGGTTGCAAAACTAGCAAGCGGAAAGATTCAAGATATTAATAATGATGGGATAATTAATACAAGTGATGTTGATGAACTTAAACAACAAATTTTAAATCAAAAACAAGCAAAGATAGAATTTATAATTGATAACTCTAAAGAAGATAACACTGAATTTTTATCAAACGTAATTGATCAATCTGATGAAAAAACTACAGGAGGTGTTTTAGAGAAAATTATTGATAAAAATGATGCCTTAGTTGAAAATATTGTTGAAGATTTAGTTGATAAAAATAATAATTTTTTGACCACACAATCTTCAGAAAACAACAATGCAATAAAAGAAAAAGTATTTGAAACAATTGTTTCTAAAGAAACAAACAATTCTGCAGCAATCTTAAGTAAAGTTATGGCTAAGGCTGATACAGCAACATTATCTTCAGTTATCAATAATATTACTGAAAAAAATGAAAACACTAATTCAAGTTTATCTTTGAAAGTAATGGCAGATTTTGCTGAAAAAAATCCACTTAAATTAGAAAATCTTTCAGAAAATAATTCAGATGAAATTCAAAAATTAACCGTATCTGCTATAAGCGTTGCTAAATCAAATGCTAATGATGCAAATTTAATTGCTAAAGTTGTTGCTGCTGCTCCCGAGGAATTAACTAATAAAGTTATAGATGAAGTAACAAAAAAATCCTCTGATGTAGACCAAGCTTTGTCCGCTAGAGTAATGAAATCAGTTATTGAAATAAACCCAAATAAAATGGATTCAATAAGTGAAGAAAATAAGCAAATAATGATTTCTCAAACTATTGAAGCTGCTAAAAATCAGGTAAATCAATCTAATCCAGTTGAAAACCTTTCTGCTATTGTAGCTGAAATTATAGTTGAGGCTGATGGTGATATTGCAATTTCAGTTTTACAAAATTTAAACGATTCTAATGAAGAGCAATCTTCAGATTTAACTAAATCAATTTTTATTAATTTAACTAAAAATGAAAACTTTGAGGAAAAGCTTGAGGCTATTTCAGAAAATTCAGTAATTGCAGAAGATATAGTTGATACTATGGTAGAAGACGCAATAGTAGCTATATCAAATAGCAATGAAACTGAAATTGTAAAAAATCTTTTAAAAGAAAATGAATTTATGTCTGAGAAAATAGTAGAAGTAGCAAACAAAAGCGGAGATAAAAATTTAAATAAAATTCAAGATATAATAGAAGAAATTATCGAAGAAGACCCTACAAAGAGTATTGAGATAGTTGAAAATAATAAAGAAAAAGAAATTATTGAGACAATAACTGTAACTGAAAAGCCTAAATCAATTGATGAAATTAATGATGTTTTTGACACAAATGTATCTCCTAATTAATGGCCGCCATCTCAAAAAATAAAAAATATCAGTATTTCTTTTTTTTAATAATTACTTTTTATTCAATTTTTAATGGTGGAAATTCCAATATATTAATCCAAATTAATTTTTTATTAATCAGTTTATTTTTTATCTTTTGTTTAAAAGATAAAAATTACAATTTACATTTTAGGTATTTTTTTAATCAAAACAAATTTTCTATATATCTCTATTTATTATTTTTAGTTTATTTATTATTTCAAATTTTACCATTGCCAATAAATTTTTTGAAATTTTTTTCACCTGAAAAATTTTATTTTTTAAATTTATTGGATATTGAAACAAGATTTACATCTATAAGCCTTGCACCAAGTAATACTTTTTTTCAATTTTTAAATTTCTGCTCCCTATTGATAGTTGTTTTTATTTTAAAAATGATTTTTTATAGAGAAAGACACAAGCAAAGATTTTATTTGTTTTTATCTATAATTGGATTTTTATCTGCTTCTTTTGGAACTTTGCTGTATTTATCAGGTAGCACAGATTTGCTGAGTTTTAAAAGTTTTAATAGTGGGGTATCCACTGGTTTTTTTGTTAGCAGAACTGTTTTTTCTATATTTTTACTATTTTGTTTTATTGCAAGTCTTGAGTATCTTAAACGTTCACAAATTAGTGAAAGGAATTTTTTTTCCAGAGTTTATGTAAGATTGTTTATTATATTTATAGCCATAGGTATTATTACGTCATTTTCTAGAATTGGAAATTTTTTACTTTTAAATGTTGTCTTATTTTATTTGCTTAATGAATTTTTTTTAAAAAAACAAAATACTAATTTATTTAGAAATGTAATTTTAATAATAGTATTTGTAGATATTGTTGTATTGGGACTATATTTTGGTTCATTTAGGATGGTTGAGAGATTTCTTTTTTTAAAAAATGAATTTTCAGAAATAGCTAATCCTGATGTTAATTTAATGAGATTTCAAATAATAAAATTTTCTATTAGTCAAATATATAATTATCTAATATTTGGGTACGGTGCAGGGGGTTTTGAGACCATGTTTAAATTAAGTTTTCCAAACTTATCAACATCTTTTGCTAATCATGCCCATTCTGATCTAACTGAGTTTATTGGTGAGTTTGGTTTAATAGGTTTTGTATTATTTTTTATGTCAATTTTCATTTTTTTGAAAAAATCTCTTAATTATAATTTTAAAAATTTAATACTAATTTTTTGTATGTTAATTATTTTATTGTTTGATTTTTCTTTACATGTCCCTTTTATTCAGTTTTTGTTTGTTTGTTTTTTTGTTCTAAACCAAAAATTTATAAAATTATCTAAAAGCGGGTTTTAAGTTGTTTCTAACTATAGGATTATAAGAATTAAATAAGTTGGTTTGTGGAAGCAACAAGCTAATTGTTCTATTCCATTTAACAATTTCTGTTGGTGGAATAAATACTATATCTCCCTTTTTAATTTTAAATTTTTTACCTGCTACTAAATTTATTGGATTTTTAATATCCAGCTGAAATACATCAATTTCTAAAAATGAGTCGTATTTTTCTCTTATTACATAAACTTTTTCAGCATTAGCAGTTAATTGATTTATCCCAACTGATGATAATAGTTCTGTTAGAGAATAATTCATGTCAGGAAAATATGTCCCTGGTTCAGTTACTTCTCCAAAGACATGAATAGAATTTGCATTTTGATCAATAAATACTACATCATCCTTCTTAAGACTGAAATTTTCTTTTGTGTCCTTATTTTTAAAAGCATTATTTAAGTTAATTTTATAAACCTCTCCATCCCTTCTTAAAAGTCCACTTGTTCCAAAAATTTTATCTTCAGCAGTTGGATTAAAATTTGCTTGAATAGCAGCCTCTATCAAAGTTATGGGCTCTTGATCAAGCGAGATAGTAATTTGATTTCTAACAGCGCCAACTATATATGCTTTGCTACTATTATATTCTTCAATATTTATTTGAAGATCAGGATTTATATAAAAGTTTTTAATAATTTCAGTAAGCAAGTTATGAGCATCATCTTTTGTTAAACCGTCTAACTGCACTTTGCCAACGAAAGGGAGATCAATCATACCTATTTCATTAAGCTCATAAACTCCATCTAGATCATCTGTCTCAGTTAAGTTAATATTAATTACATCTGATGGTCCCAAGATATATTCATATTTATAATCATATACTTCAGCATAATTTTTAATATTATTTTCTAAATCATTGAATTTATCTTTGCTGTAATCATTTAATTTATTTTGAGATAGAGTATTAATTTTTAAAATATTAATTTTAACATCATTAATTGAGTATTCACCATTTGCTAAATTTTCATTTGGAAGTTTTTCTTCGATATCCTCATTAATTCCAGGAAGAGTCGCACATCCGCTTAAAAACAAAATTATGAAAAGTTGAATATAATTTTTTTTAAAAAATTTCATTAAATTATTTTAATACAATGTTACTAAATATTTATTATCAAATTTAAAAGCCATAAAATACCTTAAAAAAAACGTTTCATTTTGAATTTATTGAAATTTTTCACAAAACAAATAAAAACTACAGTAAATGATCAATGATAAATTTGAAAAAACTTTAGATTATATAGATCTTGATCCTAAATTTTTAATCTCAATTTTAAAAAAATACATTATTCATATAATAGCTTTTGTAAGTATTATCACATTGTTAGTTTTGCTTTTTACTCTTAATCAAGACAAAAAGTACAAAAGCAATGCAAAAATAGTAATCGAACCAGATAATAATATCGTAAATATTCAAGAATACTCAACTGTTATGAGTGACAATAGAAACAGAATTAATAACCAGATCGCTATTTTTAAAAGTGATCAAGTGCTTGAATATATTATTCAAGATAAAGAAAACTCAAAAAAATTTCAAAATTTTTTTTTAGAAAATAATCAAAATTTTATTCAAAAAATTTTTAATAAAAAGAAAAATTTTAATATCAATTCCTTGAAAGGAATGCTTTCCTCAAGTCTAGGAATCTCTAATGTTAAAAATAGTGATATTTTAATACTGTCTTTTATTTCAACAAATCCAAGAGTTGCTAAACTTGCTTTAGAACAAGTTATAAGCTCTTATCAAAGATATGAGATAGATAGTAAAATTGAAATTACCAATTATGCAAATGAAAAAATATCTGATCGATTAAATATCTTAGTTGAGCAAATGGATTTAGCTCAAAAAAAATTATCTCAGTATAAACAAGAAAATGACTTAGTTGATACAGGGAATGTAAAACAATTAAAAATTAACGAAATTCAATCAATTTCCAAAAGAATAATAGACGCTAAACAAAATTATCAAAATCAACAAAATGACTTGTTGTCAATTAAAGTTGCAGAAGGAGACATGGATGCACTACTTGCAATTCAAGATTTAAAAAATAGAAAAGAAATTTCCGACATAAAAGATCTTCTAAATTCAAATGAAAGCAATCTAGAGTCTTTGTCATTAATCTATACAGAAAAACATCCAAAAATTATTCAAGCAAAAAATCAAAATCAAAGTTTAAAAAAACAATTAAATAAAATTTTAAATGAAAACATTGAACAAAAAGCATTTGAACTCAGTAATTTGGATAGCTTTATCAAACTTTCAGAAAAAGAAATGGAAAAACTTACTGATGAACTAAGAGAAATTGAGGAAAAAGAGTCTGGTATGCTTAAGTATACTAGAGAGTTAGAAAGTAGCAAAAAACTATATGAGTCTTTTTTACAAAGAATTAAAGAAACAAATGAAGCTCAAAATCTCCAAGTTTCAAAACTAAAAATTCTTGAAAGTCCGAATTTACCAGGATCACATTTTTATCCAAATCCAGTTAGAAATTCATTAATAGCTTTTATAATTTCATTTATATCTATTTATGCTTTATTTTTTTTAAGAGAAATAAATGCAGATGCTTTAAAAAATACTGAAGCTATTAATTCATTAAATATATTACAATTAGGAACTCTCCCACATGTTGAAAAGGATAAAAATGACATTGATATTTTGCAAAAATTTAGTTCTGATAATGAGTCAATTTTTTCAGAGTCTATAAGGTCGTGTCGTGCAGTAGTTGAGTCAAAATTTTATAAAAATAAGAGTTTTTTAATAACATCATCAAACCCATCAGAAGGCAAAACTACTTTCGCTTTTAATCTTTCGTTATCTTTAGAAAAATCTAATACAGTTCTTTTTATTGAAGGAGACTTAAGGAGGCCTACAGTGTTAAGTAGATATATAGGTTTTGATAATAAATCAAAAGGATTAGGTGAAATTATTTCAGGACAATGTGATTTAAAAGAAGCCATCAATAAAATTCCAGGTACAAAACTTGGTGTTATCACTGCAGGACAAATTAAAATAGATATGTCTGATATAGTAAGTAAAGATCAACTAAAGAAATTTTTTGATACATTAAAAATTAATTATAATTATATAATTATAGACTCACCTCCAATACAACCAGTATCTGATACTTTAATTTTAGCACAAGCTGTAGATCATAATTTTTTTATAATTAGAGCTGAAGAAACTAAAACTGGTTCTTTGATGTCCTCAATAAAAAAAATAAAAAGTGTTGGTGCAAAAATTGATGGTATTGTTCTAAATGATATAGATATTTCTGGTAGGGGATATGGTTATTACAATTATTATCAAAGCTATTATGGTAGAGAAGCAAGTGATTTGCAAAAAACTTAAAAAATTAAAATTTAATTTTTTATAGTCTCAAAAA
Organism: Candidatus Pelagibacter sp. HIMB1695; assembly: GCF_052047655.1. Lineage (NCBI taxonomy): Bacteria > Pseudomonadati > Pseudomonadota > Alphaproteobacteria > Candidatus Pelagibacterales > Candidatus Pelagibacteraceae > Candidatus Pelagibacter > Candidatus Pelagibacter sp. HIMB1695. The sequence continues at coordinate 99,200 of NZ_JBNAJT010000001.1, forward strand.
ACGATTCTATTTAAACATTATTTAACATAGACAAAAACTTTTCTGTTTATTAAACTGCTAGTTGTATTATGAAAATTGATTATCTTAATAAAAATCACAGCATTGAATCTCAGGATTTAGAAAGAAAAATAAACTTGTTGAGATCAAAACTAGATAATAAACAAAGTTATTTTATATGTGAACAAGATATAGTTGGTATAAAAATTGAAAAATATTTTAATACAATAATTATGCTTTTTAAAAATATTTTAAAAAATATCAAAAAGAATTTTATAATAAAGTTTTATAGATTGCTTGTTAAAAAATCTAAACAAACAAATAAACTTTTAAATAAATTTGAAAATCTTGAGAAAATACTAGAAGATCAACAAAAATTTTTAGAAAAAAACTTTGAACTTAGTTCAAAACTCCAAAATGATTTCGATAAACTTAATAATAAAATTGATGTAGAAATACAAAATCAGAGTGAAGAAATTTCTGATAACATACCTGATGTTATTGGACATAATTCTAGTAATAGAGTTGACTTTTATCAAGAGGAAAACTTAAGACTTGGAAGTGAATTAGTTGAAACAAAAAAGAAGTTTGAAATTTTAAAAAGTGAATTAGATAAGTATGAAGACCAAAGAAGTAAATTAATCTCAAAAATTAATTCAATCAATGATGAGATAAATAACTCCAATATCTTAACCAATGTTTTTGAAAATAATGTTCAGCCAGAAGTACAGATTACAGATAACAATAAAATTCAAAAAAAAGAAGTTAATGATTTAAACGAGCAAGTAAAAGCTATATTTTCAAAAAAAATATAGTTTAGTTTCTAATTTTTCTTATTTATTATTTGAAAAAAAACTATTCTAATTAATAAAATAATTAATAGAGTACCATTATAAAATTAAATTATCCAATAGGTACTAAAGTTTTTTTATAGAAAGATGTAGTATTATATCAATTAATAAAAAATGATTAAAAAAATAAAGTTTAAAAATATTGGTTTTAATAATTTTGATAAAATAGAATTTAACAAAATTATAAAAAAAAAAGGCTATTATACTTTTCCAAGTGCCCCAGGAATTGCATCGATTGATTTTAGTGAGGAGTATTATAATTCATTAAGAAAAGCAAATTATGTGTTTTTTGACAGTGGATTTTTCGTTTTACTATTAAGAATTTTCAAAAATGTTAAAGTATCAAGATTTTCAGGATATAAATTTTTATTCCTTTTATTTAAGTTTTTAAAATTAAATAAAAACAAATCAGTTTTTTGTATTGATCCAAATAGTAATTATTCAAAATCAAATAAAAAATTTCTAAAAAAAATTGGTTTAAAAAAAATATATAGTTATGTTGCACCAAAATATAATCCCAAAAATTTATCAGATCGAAAATTAATAAAACAAATAAATAAAATAAAACCTAATTTTGTTTTGAATAATATTGGAGGTGGCATTCAAGAAGTTTTGGCCTTTGAATTAAATAAAAAATTAAAAAGAAAAACAATTATTTTATGCACCGGAGCAGCAATTTCTTTTTATACAGGCGATCAAGCTCCAATTAATAATACAATTGATAAATTTTATCTTGGTTGGCTTATAAGACTAATTTATAGCCCTTCTATTTTTTTTAAAAGATATATGTTAGCATTAAGATTAATACCAATGGTTTTGTTTAATTCAGTTAAAACTATAAATGAGTAAAAATATTCCACAGAGTGCAAAAGTAGTTGTAATTGGTGGTGGAGTGATTGGTTGCTCTGTTGCTTATCACTTAACTAAATTTGGTTGGAAAGATATTGTTCTTTTAGAAAGAGATCAATTAACTTCAGGTACAACTTGGCATGCTGCAGGATTAGTCAGTCAATTAGGACCGACAGCTTCAGTTACAAAAATAAGAAAATATACTTTAGACCTTTATAAAAAATTAGAAAAAGAAGTTGATCACTCAGCAGGTCTAAGAATTAATGGAGCTTTATCTATTGCTCAAACAGACGCTAGATGGCAAGAACTTAAAAGACAAGCAACTACTGCTCAATTGTATGATGTAGATATTAAGATTTTAGATAAAGATCAAATAAAGAAAAATTATCCAATAATGTACACAGAGGATTTAAAAGGCGGAGTGTTAATGCCTGGTGATGGTGCAGCTGATCCAAGTGGTGTTACTCACATGTTAGCAAAAGGGGCAAGATTAGGTGGTGCAAAAATATTTGAGCAATCACCTGTTGAAACAATATTAACTAAAAATGGCAGAGTAAATGGTGTTAGAGCTAATGGGCAAGATATTGAGTGTGAGTATGTGGTTCTTGCAACAGGTATGTGGTCAAGACAAATTGGAGAAAAAATAGGAGTAAGTGTTCCTTTATATCCTGCAGAACATTTTTATGTAATTACAGAACCAATTGAAGATCTTTCACCCAAATTACCTGTGATAAGAGATTTTGACAGCAGCACGTACATTAAAGAAGATGCTGGAAAACTATTAATTGGAATATTTGAAGGTAAATCAATTCCAGCATTTAATAATAATAATAAAGTTCCTGAAGATTTTTCATTTGGTGAATTTCCAGAAAATTTTGATCATTTTGAACCTTATTTAGAAAAATCTATGAAACGATTTCCAGTTTTAGAGCAAGCTGGAATAAGAAAGTTTTTTTCAGGACCAGAGTCTTTTACACCTGATACTAATTCTTTATTAGGTGAAGTTCCTGAGGTTAAAAATTTATTTGTTAGCTGTGGTTTGAATAGCATTGGCATTGGAAGTGGGGGTGGTGTTGGAAAAGTAACTGCAGAATGGTTAATGACTGGTCATATCAATGAAGATATTTTCAATTATGATATAAAAAGATTTCAAAAGTTCCATTCAGATTTGGGTTTTATTAAAGATCGTATTACAGAGTCTCTTGGTGATTTGTATGGAATGCATTGGCCATACAAACAACACAAAACATCAAGAAATGTAAAAAAATTACCATATCATGATGAATTAAAAAGTTTTGGTGCATGCTTTGGAGTTTCAGCTGGATATGAAAGACCAATGTGGTTTGCTTTAGATGGAGAAAAAGCTGAGTATGAATACAGTTATAATTACCAAAACTGGTATCCATCAGTAGAATACGAAACCAATAACACCCTAACAAATGTTGGACTATATGACTTATCTCCTTTCTCTAAATTTGAAATTAAATCTGAGCAAGCTTATGAAGATCTTCAGAGAATTTGTACATCAAATATAAAGCTGGAACCTGGAAAATGTACTTATACTCATATGCTTAATAATGATGGAGGAATTGAAACAGATCTTACAGTAGTTTGTATTGATCAAAATCATTTTAGAATAATTAGTTCTGCGGCAACAAGAGAAAGAGATAAATTTCATATTAAAAAGCATTTGTCTGATGCTGTTGAGTTAACTGACATTACTGATGATTATTGTGTGTTTGGAATATTTGGGCCAAAGAGTAGACTGTTAATGCAAGATTTAAGTTCAGATGATTTTAGCAATGAAAATTTTAAGTTTGCAAATTCAAAATATATAGAAATTGATGGAACTAAAATATGGACACAAAGATTATCTTACGTTGGGGAGTTAGGTTATGAGCTTTATGTTAAAAATTCTGAGTCTAAAAATATATATGAGAAATTAATAGAAAAAGGTAAAAAATATAATTTATCTAATTGCGGAATGCATGCATTAGACACAATGAGAATGGAAAGTGGTTTTTTACATTGGGGTCACGATATTTCACCTGAAGAAAACCAATACCAGGCAGGTCTTAACTTTACAATTAACTACAAGAAAGACTTTAATTTTATTGGTAGAGAAGCTTTGGAAAAAATAAAAGACAAAAAAATTGATAGGAAATTTGCTATGTTTGTTCTTAAAAATAATGAACCTGGAAAACCTCTTTTGCTTCACGATGAGCCAATTTATAAAGACGATAAAATCATTGGAAGAACTACATCAGGCAATTATTCTTTTAACTTTAAAAAAAATCTTGCATTTGGTTATATAAATAATGACTACTCAGATGACGAACTTATAAATGGAAATATTTCAATAGAAATTGAAAAAGTTAAATATCCAGCAGAAATTATCTTTAAACCATTAAAGCAAACTAATTTTAAAAATAGTTAATTAAAAAATTATTGGTATTTAGCTGCAGTTATAAATTCACTAAAACTTTCACACCAAATAACTACAGTATTGAATTTATTTACATCTATATTTGAAGGAATATCAATAACAAAGTTTTCAAAACTTTTAACTTCTGCAACATATTTAGCTTCATCTTTAATTGATAAAAATTCATCCTCGTGTTGTGTAAATTCATTTGTTAGATAAAGTTTATAATCTGGCCCAGGTGCAATTGCACCATTAACTGTAATTTTTGTATTTGAAATTGTAACTTTTGCCTCTCCCCAGTGAAATGGATCACTCCCTTTTAAATCTCTTAAAAACTCAGTTTGATATTTAGATTTATTTTCATACTCATTAATTTTACTTATTTCGACTGACTCTGGTGCGGCTAAAATTGGTAGAAAATATACACCTAAGCTAAAGCCGATTATTAAAAAGAAAAAGTGGCTAATAAATAGAAAGGTAATTTTTTTTTCATAGGAAATTTACTTATAGTTGAAAGAGTTAATAAATGTAGTATAAATCTTCCACTTTATGGCGGGGTAGCTCAGTTGGTTAGAGCGCGGGACTCATAAGCCCGAGGTCAGTGGTTCGATCCCACTTCCCGCTACCATTTAATGTCCTGGAAATTCTATTAAATTTTCAACTTTATAATTTTTATTTACCAAATTATCTGATCCACCTAAATCAAATAAATTAATAACAAAAACAAATGCAGCTACTTTTGCATCACACATTTCAACCAATTTAGCAGCAGCTTCTGCTGTACCACCTGTTGCAATTAAGTCATCAATTATTAAAACAGACTCATCTTTTAAAATAGAGTCTTTGTGAACCTCAATAGTTGCAGTACCATATTCTAATTGAAAATCTACAGAATGTACTTCAGCTGGTAATTTATTTTTTTTTCTCAACATAATAAAAGGTTTTTTAAGTATATAAGAAACGGCAGAGGCAAACACGAATCCTCTTGATTCTATTGCAGCAATTTTATCAATTTTGTATTTTTTAGATCTTTCAATAATTTGATTAATTGTTTCAGCAAAAGCTTCCTCGTTTTTAATTAGAGTAGTTATATCCCTAAATAGAATACCTTTTTTAGGATAATCAGGAATTGATCTAATATGATCTTTTAAATTCATAATACTCAATTATAAATAAATATATTTTAAATTATGACAACAAATAAATTAGCAATAATTGGTGGAAGTGGTCTCTATGATGTTGAAGAATTTACTAACAGAGAATTATTAGAAATAAATACACCTTGGGGCAAACCATCAGATCAAATATTAAAAACTAATTATAATAATAAAGAAGTTTATTTTTTGCCAAGACATGGGAGAGGGCATTTTGTTTCTCCTTCAAATATAAATTTTAGAGCAAACATTGATGCACTAAAACAATTAGGTGTCACTGATATTGTTTCAGTATCAGCCGTAGGATCTTTGAAAGAAGAGTTGCCACCTGGTAAATTTGTTATTGTTGATCAATTTATTGATAGAACTTTTGCACGAGTAAAAACTTTTTTTGATGATGAAATTGTTGCCCATGTATCGATGGCACATCCTACATCTAATGGACTAATGAATGCTTGTGAAGATGCAATAAAAAAATCCAATATAGAATATCAAAGAAATGGAACCTATGTTGTTATGGAGGGTCCTCAATTTTCAACATTAGCAGAATCTAATTTATATAGATCTTGGAAAGCAGATGTAATTGGTATGACCAATATGCCTGAAGCAAAACTCGCAAGAGAAGCTGAAATTAGGTATGCATCAGTTTCAATGGTAACAGATTTTGATTGTTGGCACCCAGATCATGAAAACGTCGATGTTCAACAAGTAATAAAAGTTTTACTAGGAAATGCTGAAAAGGCAAAAGTTATGATTAAAAATTTAATTGATAATTTTGAAAGCCATGTAGATCCAAATGATCCCACTAATAATTGCCTTGATGTTGCTATCATTACTGCTCCGGAAAAGCGAACCCGAAAAACAATAGATAAGTTAAAAACGGTTGCAGGTAGAGTTTTGATTAAATGAGAATTCAAGGAAAAGAATATCGAACAATATGGTACGAAGATAAGATAGTAAAAATAATTGATCAAACAAAGCTTCCACATCAATTTATAATAAAAAGTCTTAAATCAGTTAAAGATGCAATCAATGCAATCAAAGTTATGGAAGTTAGAGGTGCACCTTTAATTGGAGCGACAGCTGCTTACGGAATAGTTTTGGCTATTCATGAGAACAACTCTAAAGAATTTATAAATAAATGTTCAGAAGAGTTAATTAAATCAAGACCTACTGCGATAAATTTGAAATGGGCAGTTGATCGTATGATAAAAAAATTATCAGGGATCAATAGCGATCAAATTTTAAATATAGCTTTAAAAGAAGCTAAAGAAATTTGTGATGAGGATGAAAAGTTTTGTGAGAATATAGGTATTAATGGATTAAAAATAATTGAAGAAATATACAATAAGAAAAAAAATACAGTAAATATTTTAACTCATTGTAATGCGGGTTGGTTAGCAACAATTAATTGGGGTACAGCAACCTCACCGATTTATCATGCTCATAAAAAAGGAATTCCAATTCATGTCTGGGTAGATGAAACAAGACCAAGAAATCAAGGTGCAAATTTAACTTCATATGAGCTAAACGAAGAAGAAATTCCAAATACAATTATTGCTGATAATACTGGAGGGATTTTAATGCAAAGAGGTGAAGTTGATATGTGTATTGTTGGAACAGATAGAACTTTATCCAATGGAGATGTATGTAATAAAATTGGTACTTATTTAAAAGCTTTAGCTGCAAATGATAATAAAGTTCCTTTTTATGTCGCACTTCCAAGTTCAACAATTGACTGGAATATTAATGATGCGAAAGATATTCCAATTGAAGAGAGAAACTCCGAGGAATTATCTCATGTTGAAGGTATTGATGAAAACAATCAAGTAAAGAAAGTTTTGATATATCCAAAAAAAAGTAAAGCAATGAATTTAGCTTTTGATGTAACTCCAGCTAAATATGTAAGTGGATTAATTACCGAGAGAGGAGTGTGCGACGCTTCCACCAATGGATTAAAAAATTTATTTAAATGAAAAGTTTAAGTTCTGAAATTATTCGATATTCAAAGATGTTGAATACAAAAAAATTATCAGCTTTAAGATCTGGAAATATATCAACAAGGTATAAAAATGGTTTTTTAATTACACCGTCTGGAAAAAAATACTCAACTTTAAAAAATAAAGATATAGTTTTTGTTGCGTTGGACGGTAAGTTTGACAAGAAAAAAGGCATTCCCTCTTCAGAATGGAAATTTCATCAAGATATTTACAAAAATAAAAAAGAAGCTAAAGCAATTGTTCATGCTCATTCAACAAATGCAACTGCTGTATCTACTCATAATAAAGGAATACCGCCTTTTCATTACATGGTTGCAATGGCTGGTGGCCATGACATTAAATGTGCAAAATATGCAACCTTTGGAACAAGAGAATTATCTAAAAATATTTTAAGAGCTTTAAAAGGTAGAAAAGCTTGCTTAATTGCAAATCACGGTCAGATTGCATTTGAAGATAATTTGCCTAAAGCTTTTGAGTTAGCTGAAGAGGTTGAAAATATATCGCTTCAGTATATAACGAGCCTTAAATTGGGTAAGCCTAAAATTCTTTCTATCGCAGAAATGAATAAAGTTTTATCCAAGGCTAAAAACTATAAAAAGGATAGCTAATGACCAAAGTTGGAGAGCATATAACTCTTGATATCATTGGAACTACAAAAGAGTACGATCCTTCTGTTTATGAAAAAGTAATTCGTGAAATTGCAAAAGCTGCAAAAGTAACAATACTAAATATTTCTAAATATAAATTTGAACCTCAAGGTTTCACAATATTGGCTCTGTTAGCAGAAAGCCATATTAGTTTTCATACATTTCCTGAAAAAGGAATTATTAGTTTTGATTTTTTTACTTGTGGGAAAGTAAGTCCTTCAGTTGCAATTGATATAATTAAAAAAGAATTTGAACATACAAGAATTGTTAAAAAAGAATTTAATAGAGACACAAAATCACTTTATCATGACATATATAGTTCTCCAGGTTTACAAAAATCTTATGTCGTAAATGATGTTTTAGAAGATTTTAAATCTAAAGTTGGCCAACATATTGAAATTTTAGATCTTGAGCAGTTTGGAAAATCATTATTTATAGATGGTGAAATTCAAGTTGCTGCAACAGATGAACATTTATACAGCTCTACATTTGTTGGTTCAGGTTTAAATTTAAACAAAGATAACGAAAGAGCAGCTATCATCGGAGGTGGAGATGGGGGAGTTGCAAGAGAATGTATTTCTAAAAATTTTAATTTTATTGATTGGTATGAGTTAGATCCAGAAGTTGTAGATGTTTGTAATAAACATCTTGGTGATATTGGTAAAAAAGCTACAGAAAAAAATTCAGTTAAATGTGTCTGGGGAGATGCATTTGAAAGTATTAAATCAGTAGCTGATGATACTTACGATCATATTTTTGTTGATCTTAATGATGATCAGTTTTGTATTGATCTAGCAGCCAAAAATATGGATTCTTTGGTGAGAATTTTGAAACCAAAAGGTGTGATTACAGCACAAGTTGGAAGTCAGGATAAAAAACCTAAACAAGTTGACAGTTGGTTAAATGTCTTCAATCAAAATTTTGGTAATGCTAAATTATCTAGAGTTTACATACCAAGTTTTGATTGTGCTTGGAACTTTTCATCATCAATAAATCATTAATTTTTCTTTTTTCTTTCTAAAAATTGTGAAATAATTATTTTAATTAAAGGAGAAAATATGAATATATTCAAAAAAACTATTTTAACAGTTCTAGCTTCTTTTTTGATCATCGGAAATGTTTCTGCTGAGAAAATTAAAATTGGAACTGAAGGTGCTTATCCTCCATGGAATTCAAAAGATGCTTCTGGTAATTTAATTGGATTTGAGGTTGAGCTGGCTCAAGAGCTTTGTAAAATTATGAAGTATGAGTGTACAATCGTTGAGCAAGATTGGGATGGAATGATACCTGCATTAGTAATGAGAAAATTTGATGCAATCATGGCCGGTATGTCAATCACTGATGAAAGAAAGAAAACAATTACTTTCTCACAAGGTTATGCTGATGAAGTTGCATCTCTTGCAGTAATGAAAGGTTCCAGTCTAGAAGGTATGGATACACCAGAAGGTATCAATTTATCTTTAGGTGGTTCTGGTGTTAAAAAAGCACTTAAAACTCTAACCGATGCTCTTGCTGGAAAAACTGTATGTACGCAAACTGGAACAATTCACCAAAACTTTTTAGAGTCCGGTGACGTTGGAAGTGTAAATGTTAGAACTTACAAAACTCAAGATGAGGTTAATTTAGATTTAACTTCTGGAAGATGTGATGTTGCACTTGCTGCAGCTGTAGCATTTACAGACTATGCTGATAAATCTGGTAAGCCAGTTGTTTTAGTTGGACCAACTTTTTCAGGTGGTGCATTTGGAAATGGAGTTGGTGTTGGAATCAGACAAGCAGGGGATGACGCAATTGGTAAAAGAGATGCAAAAATCCTAAAAGATTTCAACAAAGCAATTAACAAAGCTAGAAAACAAGGAATAATTAGCAAACTTGCAATTAAACATTTTGGTTTCGACGCTTCTATGTAATTAATTTTGGATTTGGCGACTATAATATATAGTCGCCAGTCTATATGGAACTTCTTGCATTTGGAAAAACAGGTTGGGGTGACGAGTTATTTTATGCAACCTTAATGACAATTGCTGTATCTGTTACAGCAATGCTAGTTGGTTTCCTTTTCGCTTTAATTTTTACTCCTCTTAAACTTTCAAAATATAAAACACTAAACTTTGTTGGAAATTTCTACACCACAGTAATTAGAGGTGTCCCTGAACTATTAGTGATATATTTATTATTTTTTGGTGGGAGTGGTGCAATTATGTATGTCGCGTCAATATTTGGTTATTATGAATATATAGAAATCAATGCATTTATTACTGGTGCTGTTGCTATAGGGATAATTTCAGGTGCCTATTCAACAGAAGTTTTTAGAGGAGCTATTCAATCGATTGACAAAGGTCAGTTCGAGGCTGCTAAAGTTTTAGGAATAAGCAAGTTTGGTCAATTCTATAAAATAATTCTTCCTCAAATGTTAAGACTGGCTATTCCTAATTTAAGTAATGTTTGGCAAATTACTTTAAAGGACACTTCCTTAATATCAGTAACTGGTTTGGTCGAAATTATGAGACAATCTTATATTGCTGCTGGATCTACAAGAGATCCATTATTTTTTTACTCTTTTGCAGCAGTTTTATATTTATTGCTCACTTACATAAGCATGAAGTTAATTAATAAATTAGAAGTCAAATATAGCAGGGGTTATTAATGGATTTTGATTTAATGATTACTAGTTTTCCAAAACTTTTAGGAGCAACTGTAATTACTTTAAAACTTTTATCAGCCTCTTTATTTTTTGGATTATTTCTTGGATTATTTTTTGCAATTTTAAGATTAAATAAAAATATATTTATTAATAAATTCGCTTATGGATACTCTTATGTTTTCAGAGGTACTCCTTTATTAGTTCAAATTTTTATTATTTATTTTGGTTTAGGACAAATAGAATATTTAAGATCAACAGTTTTATGGGTTGTCTTAAAAGAACCTTATTGGTGTGCAATAATTGCTTTTACATTAAATACAGGCGCTTATACCTCCGAGATATTAAGATCTGCATTTCAAACTATAAAACCTGGGATTATTGAAGCTGGAAAAAGTCTAGGCATTTCAAATAAAATTATATTTTATAAAATTCAAATACCTATTGCGATTAGACAATCACTTCCTGCATATGGAAATGAAATAATTTTAATGATGAAAGGTACTTCATTAGCAAGCACCGTAACACTAATGGACTTAACTGGAGTTGCAAAATACATTATATCAACAACATTTAAGCCTATTGAAGTATTTATTGTGGCTGGAGGAATATATTTGTTTATGACTTTCGTTATTCATAATGTGATTAAGTATTTAGAAAAAAAATATAGTTTCCAACAATAAAATGTATCTTTCTCAAAAACAGATTGATGATTATCAAAATGATGGTGTAATAATTATTCAAGATGTATTTAGAGATTGGATCGAACCACTAAGAAATGGTTTTCAAAAAGTTTTAGAAAATCCAAGCCAACATGGAAGAGAAAATGTGAGTGAAAATGATGGAAGGTTTTTTGAAGACTATTGTAATTGGGAAAGAATTAAAGAATTTAAAGATTGTATGTTCAATTCTCCAGCAGCCAAGATAGTTGCTGAAGTCACTAATTCAAAATCTATACAAATTTTTCATGATCATCTTTTTATAAAAGATCCAGGTACAAACAAAGAAACACCTTGGCATCAAGATATGCCTTATTACTGTGTTAATGGAAATGATACAGGAAGTTTTTGGATACCTTTAGATGTGGTAAATAAAGAAAATAATATTAAATTAATTTTAGGATCTCATAAATGGCAAAAACTTTTAAGACCTACCAAATGGTCCAATGACCAACCATGGTATAAGGATGATAGTTCGTTTATGAGTCTTCCAAAAATAGAAGAATTTGAAAAAGATATATTAATACCCGATTTAAAATTGGGTGATGCAGTTTTATTTAATTTTAAAACCGTGCACGGATCAACAGGAAACAATTCATCTTTATCAAGAAGAGCATTTTCAATGAGATTTATTGGTGATGATGTAAGATTTGTTCAGAGAAAAGGCCAAACTTCACCTCCATTTGATGGAATTAATCTTAAAACAGATGATTTAATGCGTGAAGATTGGTTTCCTAAAGTATTTAGTAGCTGAAGTATTCTTTAATTTCTTTTATTTTAGAACCAGTATGATTATTTATTTCTAATTTTATTTTAGCTCTTTCGTCATTTAATAAATGAACATCTCTCGAAAGTTTAATAAAGTTTTCTGTAAAATCTTTTTCTTTTTCACATCTTCTCTTATCATCTTCAATCGTCCAAAGTCTGCTATTAATTATTTTCAATGATTCATATAGTTTATTTATTTCAATATCATTCTTAACATTTGCTTTATATTGTTCTTGTAAAATTTGATGTTCATCAATTATAAACTTTAGTTTCTCTGGATCTTTAATTTTTTCTTTTTTAATTTCTAAAATAGAAATTTTATCAAGCAATTCTCCAACAGATACTTCAACAAGAATTTTATTCATAAAAAATTATACTATGATAGGTTGTAAAAATCATGGCAAATATTTTAGTTATAAAACATGGCTCTTTAGGTGATGTGGTTCAGGTTTCGGGTGCAGTTCAAGATATCTCTGAAAATCACAAGGAGGATCAAATTTATGTAATGACTACAAAACCTTATTTTAATTTATTTCAAAATAATCCTTATATTACTGATGTTATTTTAGATAAAAGATTATCAAAACTAAATTTGATTTATTTATATTCTTTAATGAATTCAATAAAGAAATATAAATTTTCAAAAGTTTATGATCTTCAAAACTCAAGCAGAACATCTTTTTATAAAAGAATTCTTTTTCCAAAGGCTGATAAAACAATCTGGTGCTCTACAGAAACAACTCTTCCAGAAGGAATAACTAAAAAAGATTTTGATAAAGATTCTGTTCTTTCAAGATTTGATCATCAGTTAAAATCCTCAGGCATAAATACCAATCACACAATGAAACCAGATTTTTCATGGAGTGCAGCTGATATTTCAGAAATAAAAAAAAATTACGAACTAGATAAATACATAATACTTTTTCCTTTTTGTTCACCTCATTTGACTTCAAAAAAATGGCCTTATTACAACGATCTAATCATTTTGATTAATGAAAAATTCGAAAATAAATTTAAAGTGGTTACTGCACCCGGACCAAATGAAATTGAAGAAGCAAAAAATATAAATGCTTTATGTGTTTTAGATAACGGTAAAGCTTTAAATATTTCTCAATTATCTGGATTAATTAAAGAAAGTTCATTTGTTGTAGCTAATGATACCGGACCCGCTCATATAACGGCGCACTTGGGATCAAAAGGAATTGCTTTATTCGGTTCTCATACCACTCCATTTAAAGTAAGTATTGAAAGAGAAAACTTTAAAGCAATACAAGCCCCTGAATTATCAAAACTCTCAGCAGAAAAAGTTTTTGAAAGAGTTTCTGAAATTATTTCTTAAATCTATCTAACAATCTTAAAAATACTGGAACTGTAAAAAGAATGAAAAGTAACCTGATAATATGATGGAAAGCAACAAAATCTGGGTCGAGATCAAAAGCAATTGCTATAACTGCCACCTCATAAATTCCGCCTGGACTGAAAGATAATATTAAAGTTAAAATATTTGTATCTACAAAGAATGTTGCAACGTATGCAGCAAGTAAGCCTAATAACACCAATATTACTGTAGCTACAATGCTATGGAGTGAATTGTTTGCTATTTCCTTTATAGTTTTTTCAGCAAATCTACATCCAACAGAAGAACCAAGAATCAACAAACAAAAATTTACCGTTTCATCCGGCAATTTATATGAGGCTATATCTGTAATTTGTAATAAACCACTCGCAAATAATGTTCCAGATAGTAAAGCAGCAGGAATTCTAATTTTATCAAAAACAAAAATAAAAAATAAAGATGCAATAATAAGTAAAATTAAATTTAAATGATTTTGAGCTAAATAATTAAAGTCATCATTTAATAAAACACTATTGTCAGTATTGTTTACAATAATAAGTGGAATTACAGTTATAATAATGATCAATCTAATTAAATGAGAAGTTGCAACTTGAGATAAATCAGTTTTTTCATTTTCTGCTAAAATCATTAATGGACCTAAAGCACCAGGAGCAGCAGAAAATATAGAGGCTTTATCCCCGTAATTTGCAAATTTTTGAAGATACTTAGAAATAACTAGAATACATATTACTATATAAATTAACATAATCAGAGAAGTCCAAATCCAATTAATCATTTGGTTAAATAGATTTTGATCTATGTAATTTCCAATATGCAAACCTAAAATAATTAAAATAAAGCTTAATACAATTTTAGGCATAATGATTTTTAGTCCTGATAATGCAGCAATTGATGTGACAATCATTGGTCCCAAAAACCAAGCTAGAGGAATATTTAAATATTCTGCAATAATAGCACTAGGAAAAGAAATTATTAAAACAGAAATAAATTTAATTGTAAAAATTTGGTTAATCTGCTTTAGCATTATTTGACTTGAATTAAATTCTTTTCAATTTTAACTCTAGAAGATCTAAGAACATTTAGAAAGCTAATACAGTTTTTTTTATTAAAATTAGAAATATGACCAGCAACAGTTAATGCACCAAGAATTTGGTTTTTTTTTCTCAATATTGGAACAGATATAGAAGCCATTTCCGAATCTCTTTCTCCAAAAGTCATAGCATATCCATTTTTTAACACTTCATCTTTATCTTTAATTTCTAAATTATTATAAGCAGACAAAACATGACCACTTGAACCTTTGTTAATAGGTTTTTTACCTCCTATAACCTCTCGGTGTGTTATTGATTTATTAGGAGAACTTGATTGAATACACACTCTTACATCATTTTGTCTAACAAAAAAACTCGCTGTCTCTTTTGTTTTGGTTGATATGAAATCTAATTCAGCTTTAATAGAATCTTTTAAATTAAAACTACTCTCATAAATTTCAAATAATCTTGGGATAGTATGACCAATTTTAAATTCACCACTTTTTATTTTTCTAATGTATCCAAAATTCTCAAGTGATTTAGATATTCTTGAAATTCTACTTTTATGATCTCCTGTAATATTAGCTATTTTTGTTATCGTTAAAGCCTCATTTTTTTCGGTAAAACAATTTAGGATTTCTAAAGCTTTATTTACTGCATCTACACCAATATTTTTTTTTTGTATTTTCATAAAATTCTATTGAATAGAATATGTTGTTCTATTGAATAGAACAATAGTATTTATTTATTTGGACAATGATAATCATAATAAATTAAATCCAATTAAATCAAATAGAGAGGGAAATAATGAAAAACATAAAAAAACTATTTTCAGTATTGTTCTCAGCAATCCTATTATTCTCAGCAACAACTACTAGTTCAGTAGCGCATGAAAAATTGCACTTTGTAATTGGTGGTGGTGCTGGTGGTGGTTGGGATGGCACTGCTAGAGGTACTGGAGAGGCTTTAACAAAAGCTGGTTTGTTAAAAAGTGCATCATTTGAAAATATGTCAGGTGGTGGTGGTGGTAAAGCACTTGCTTATATGATTAACAATAAGCCTGCTGACACTATTTTAGTTCAATCAACACCTTTAGTATTAAGATCAATTACTAGACACGAAGGTTATGTGACTGGTGGTGGAAGCGGAGTACTATCTTATAAAGATGTTGTGCCGATTGCTGGTGTAATTGGTGACTATGGTGCTATTGCAGTTGCAAAAGACTCACCATACAATAACTTTAAAGACGTTGTTGATGCATACAAAAAAGATCCTAAGTCTGTAAAAATGGCTGGTGGATCTGTAAGAGGAAGCATGGACCATTTAATTGGTGCTTTAGCATTCCAAACTGCTGGAGCTAATCCAAATGATGTAGTTTATGTTCCTTACGATGCAGGTGGAAAAGCATTAGCTGGACTTTTATCTGGAGAAACTCAAATGATTTCTACAGGTTTAGGTGAACTTATGGGAGCAAGAGACCAAGTAAGAATTATTGGTATCACTGCACCTGAAAGAGTTTCTGATGCACCAGACGTACCAACGCTAAAAGAACAAGGTTATGATGTACAGTTTGTTAATTGGAGAGGTTTCTTTGGTCCTCCAGGCATGAGTGATTCTGAAAGATCAGCTCTTGCTAAAAAGCTTGGCGATGTACAAAAAACTCCAGAGTGGGAAGCTGTAAGAGCAAGAAACGCTTGGGTAAATATTTATAACCCAGGTGATGATTTCGTTAAGTTTTTAGAAAAACAAACTGGCGAAATGACAGACCTAATGAAAAAACTAGGAGTTATTTAATCCAGTTTGGATTAAGTAATATATAGGAAGAGCAGTGAGAATTAGTCCAACTAAATTTATCTCACTGCTCTTTTTTATTTTTTCAGCTTTTTATTTATATACAGCACATCAAATAGTGGTTTTTACTTTTGATGAGAATGCCCCGTTTAATGCAAGAACTTTTCCAATTTATTTAGGTTGGGCAGGAATTTTAATCTCAAGTTTGATAATAATATTACCCGAAAAAACTAAGATAGAGGTAAACCATAAACACCTTGATTATAAAAGTATAATTTATCTAGTTTTAATTTCATTAATTTATGGAGCAGTAATTTTAAAAATTGGCTACTTTTTATCTACTTCGTTATTTTTAATTGCTTCTTACTATTTCTTAGGTGAAAGAAGATGGTTATGGATGTTTATGCTTTCGTTTCCATTTGTAGCAGTATTTATGTTTTTACTTCATGGATTGCTTAATATTTATCTAAGAGATCCATTATTAAAATATTTAGGAATTATTGGATGATTGATGGAATTTTAATTGGTTTAAACACTGCTTTATCTTTTCAAAACATCATAATTGTTATGATTGGATGTTTTGCAGGTACCATAATTGGAATGCTTCCAGGATTGGGTCCAATGACTGCAATTGCATTAATGATACCAATTACTTATGGTTTTGATCCAGCTTCAGGATTAATTTTAATGGCTGGTGTATATTATGGAGCAGTTTTTGGAGGATCTACCTCTTCAATATTATTAAATGCGCCAGGTGTGCCTGGTACTGTTGCTACAGCATTTGATGGTTATCCAATGGCACAACAAGGAAAAGCTGGGAAAGCTTTAGCGATTGCTGCTTATAGTTCATTTGCTGGTGGAACAATTTCTGCAATATTTTTATTAATAGCAGCTCCTAGTTTATCTAAAATAAGTTTATCATTTAGATCTCCAGATTATTTTGCACTGATGGTATTGGGATTAACTGCTGTTTCAGCATTTTCTTCAAAAGGACAATTTTTAAAAGCAATGATGATGGTAGTTTTAGGATTAATGTTATCTTCAATAGGTCAAGATTCTTTGTCTGATATTTCAAGATTTACTTTTGGTAATATGAATTTATCAGATGGAATAAGCTTTGTATTAATTGTTATGGCAACATTTGCAATGAGTGAAGCATTAACAATCATATTCAGAGGAAAAGATCCAAATAGGGCAGCAAAACAAATTTCATTAACAGAATTAGGATCCATTAAAGTTAATAAAGAAGAAACGATTAAAATGGCAAAAACCATTCCTCGTTCTTCTGTCTTGGGATTTTTAATTGGAGTTTTACCTGGAGCAGGTGCAACGATTGCATCTTTCTTAGCATATGGAATGGAAAGAAATTATGTAAATGATGAAGAGAAAGAAAAATTTGGAAAAGGTAGTGTTCATGGTTTATCAGCTCCAGAAACAGCAAACAATGCAGCATGCTCTGGATCATTTGTTCCATTATTAACTTTAGGTATTCCTGGAAGTGGAACAACGGCAGTAATGTTAGGTGCACTACTAGGCTTTGGAATTCAACCGGGTCCAAGATTATATCAAACTAATCCTGAAATTTTTTGGTCAGTTATTATGTCTATGTATATTGGAATGGTGGTATTACTTATCTTAAATTTACCATTAATTCCTTACATTGCTCGAATACTTGCTGTTCCAAGAAATTTTTTAATTCCTTTAATTTTATTTTTTTCTATTACAGGAATTTATTTAATGTCATTTAATAATTTTGATATTTATTTAATGATTGGTATTTCTGTTATAGCTCTTTTTATGCGCTTATATGATTTTCCAATGCCACCATTAATCCTTGCTTTTGTACTAGGAAAACTAATGGAAGAAAATTTAAGAAGATCGTTATTAATTAGTGATGGTTCTTTTAGTTTCTTATGGGATAGACCATTAACTTTAATTATTTTATTAACAACTATTTCAATTGTAGGCTGGCAAATATACAGAGCTTTTGTTAAAAAATAATTAAGATTTAATATCTATTCGTTTTCTAATAATTTCTTTATCAAGCTTCATTTCACGATATGACATAATGAAAACTCCTAAAAATATAATACTCGCACCAATCCAAGTGAACAAATCAGGTGTTTCGCTAAATACAAAGTAACCAATTAGAGATGCAAATACTAAACTTAGAAAAGAATATGGCTGTGTCATACTTACATCAACTAATTTATAAGCATGATTAATACAAAGGTGTAACAATGTACCAGAAAAGCCTGCAAAAAATAAATAAATCAAAGTTTGTAAACTAGGTGTTTGCCAATAAAACAATGCAATAAGGAAACTAAAAATAGTCATATAACAGTATCCATATGATAAAATTGTAATCGAACTATCATCTTTTGTTATAGTTTTTGTAATTATAATCACTATTGACCACATAAAAGATGATGCCAGTGCCATATACACTCCAATAGAGATGTCAATTATACCTGGTCTTAAAATTACCAACATACCAATAAATCCTAAAACTAGTGCAAAACTTCTGTAGATATAAATTTTTTCTCCAAGAAATAAAACAGCTAAAATAGTTACTATGAAAGGAACAACAAAAGATATTGCTGTAGCTTTTTCAATTGACATCATTGTTAAAGCTGAGAAATATAAAAGCATTGAAGGTAGGTTTAAAATAGCTCTAAGAAAATGTTTTTTATGATGATTTGATTTAAAAACATCTAATTTAGTTTTCAACATATAAGGAAAAATAATAAGGAAACCAAATAAAAATCTGAAGAAACCCGCCACATAAACATTAACTTCTTCTTGAGCTAATTTTAAAAAGGTTAACATTAATGTTCCACAAAAAACTGAGATTATAATTAAAAAAATTGCTAATTTATTATTTGAAATCAATTTAGTATCTTTTTGTATTCCTCAATTATTTTTGACCATAGAAATTTATTCACAAATTCTTTTGCATTTTTCCCAAGCTCTAAATACTTTTTATTTTCTAACATTGAATTAATTGAAGAATAAATGTCATCAAGACTATTTCCATCACATATTAAGCCAGTTTTTTCATGATCAATTGCATCTGCTGCACCACCATCTTTACCGCCTATAGATGGAATACCGTATTGTGCAGCTTCAACATAAGCAATTCCAAATCCTTCAACAGATTTTTTATGAATTATAGAAGGCATTACAAATAAATTTGATTTAGCAACAAGAGCATTTTTTAAATCATCACTTATGTCTTTAAAAAACATTACTTGTTCCTCTAAATTCAATTCTTTTACTAATTTTTTAATATTTCCTTCTTCGTCACCGTATCCAATACAAATGTAAACAATATCTGGATAAATTTGTTTTAAATTTCTAAGAGCCATAATTACTTTTTCGTGATTTTTTCTTTTATCAAATCTTGATACTGTTATTAATTTTGGAGTTTTAACTTTTAGTAAGCTTTCAACTTTTTCTAATGATTTTTTGTTTAATTCTTTTGCTTGATCAACACCAGGATTAATTACAATAATTTTATTTTCATTAACCCCACATTCAATAGCAAGATGTTTAGTATATTGTGAGTTAGCAATAACTTTTTCTACATTGTTAAGAACATTCAAAACCCTTTTATTTTGACTTGATCCTTTAGAATGATTGATCTCTTTGCTATGAATAAGACAATATTTTTTTTTTGAAGTTTTAATTAATTCTAAACTTTTCCAATGATCTCCAATTATTCCTTCAACTTTATTCTTTTTGATAAATTCATTAATTAATTGAGCTTTTCTGTATTTTCTCAGAAGTTTTATTCCACCAACTCTTTCAATTGAAAACGAAGCTTGTTCATCAAAATCTTTATAATTATCAATATAATCTGCAAATACTTTTATCATAAAGTTTTTAGATAATTCTCTTGATAAACCCCACATCAAGCTTTGCATTCCACCAAGTTCAGGGGGAAAAGATCTAGTAACAATTAAATACATTAATTAGTTTTCCACTTTATGCTACAGCCAGCACTAGGAATTTGGTCTTTAGGACCTTCACCTGTTTCAGCAATTTGCTTCATAGCTTTTAACAAATCACTTTCACCTTCTTTAACAGGTATAAGATTTCTCAACTCTCTCAATCTTCCACGATATTGAAGTTCTAAATTTTTGTTATATCCAAAAAAATCTGGTGTACAGACAGCATCATATGCTTTTGCGATATTTTGTGTTTCGTCGTTTAAGTAAGGAAAATTAAAATTATTATCTTTAGAAAATTTAATCATATTTTCAAAAGAGTCTTCAGGATAATTCTCAGCATCATTTGCACAGATTGCTACAGAATTTATTCCAATTTTTTTTAATTCATTACAATCTTCAACTATTTCTTTTGTGACTGCTTTTACATAAGGGCAATGATTGCAAATAAACATTATCAAAGTTCCATTTTCTCCTTTGATATCTTCTAATGAAAGAATTTTATTATCTGTTGATTTTAATTCAAATGGAATAGCTTTTTGACCAAAATCACATATTGGAGTTTGTATTGGCATACTGTAAGAATATATAAATTATGTTTTATGATTTAAAAGATAAAAAACCAAAAAACTCTGGCGAAAATTGGGTAGCTTCTAATGCAACTATTATTGGAGATGTTACATTAGAGAAAAATACAAGCATTTGGTTTAATGCTGTTTTAAGAGGCGATATAGAAAATATTCATATAGGTGAGGGATCTAATATTCAGGATGGTAGTGTTTTACACACAGATCCTGGCTGCCCATTAAAAGTAGGAAAAAATGTTACTGTAGGTCATTTAGTGATGCTTCATGGATGTACCATTGGAGATAATAGTTTAATTGGAATTGGTGCAGTAATTTTGAATAAAGCAAATATCGGAAAAAATTGTATCATTGGAGCAAAAGCACTAATTACTGAAAACAAAGTTATACCGGATAATTCTTTAGTAGTGGGCTCACCTGGAAAAATTGTAAGAGAGGTGACAGAGGAAGAAAAAAAAGCGGTAGAAGAAAATACCAAACATTATCAAGATAACTGGAAGAAATATTCTAAATCTATTTTTTAAAAGTTAAATTTATGAAGAATAAATTTAAAATAGGAATTGATTACGGAGGTACTAAAATTGAAGGTATTCTTTTAGATCAGAATGGAAAACAGCTAGAAAGAAAAAGGTACTCATACGAAAGGAATTATTTATCAGGAATTGAAACTGTAAAAAAATTGGTAGATGAATTTGATAAAATTAGCAAAGAAGCATGTTCAGTTGGTATTGGTATCCCTGGATTTTCCTCAAGACAAACTGGAATAATTACTAACGCTAATTCTCTTTGGTTAAATGACAAACCTTTTAAAAAAGATTTAGAATTAGCTTTAAATAGAGAAGTAAGATTAATGAATGATGCAAATTGTTTTACATTGTCTGAAGCTGTAGATGGAGCTGGAAAAGATTATAAATCTATCTTTGGTATAATTATTGGCACAGGTTTTGGAGGTGGATTATCTTATAATAAATCAATTATTGAGGGATCAAATCAAATTGCAGGGGATTGGGGACATCAACCATTGCCTTATCCAACCAAAGATGAACAAGAAATAAAAATAAGTTGTCCTTCAAATAACTGCGGCAGACCTTTATGCGCAGAACAATTTATGTCTGGCATTGGTTTTAAAGACAGGTTTAATCAAAAATATGACACTAATTTTAGTTCAGAAGAAATCGTTAAACTTGATTTAGAAAAAGATCCAAGAGCAAATTTAGAGTTGTGTTTGTATGAAGATAGAATGGCAAGATTAATGGCTGTAATGATAGGAATTTTCGATCCTGATGCCATAATTCTTGGTGGAGGAATGTCAAATATTGATAGATTTTATAAAAACATTCCGTCTTTGATACCTAAGTATACTTTTTCAAATAAAGTAGAGACTAAAGTGTTAAAAAATTTACACGGGGACTCAAGTGGAGTGAGAGGGGCAGCTTGGCTTTGGAATAATGACTAATATAACTAAAAAGGAGAGGTAATTATGTCAGCAGGTTACGTGATAGCTCAACTAAAAGTAACAAATCCAGAAAACTATAAAGAATATGTAGCTAAAGTTACGGAAGTTGTAAAAAAATTTGGCGGAGAATATCTAGTTAGAAATGGTGAATACCAAGTAGTAGAGGGTGAGGACAATTTTCCAAGATTAGTAATCATTAAATTTCCATCATATGAAAAAGCTTTAGAATGGTATCACTCTGATGAATATAAGCCAGTTAAAGATATACGTCTTCAAAACTCTGAAGGAAGCAATATAATTGTGAAAGGAATTTAAGGTACTAGCCAGGTATCTTTATTATTTTCTAAATCAAATTTTGCTCTTCGATGACCTTTAGCAGCTAAATATAACCATTCTATTGATTTTATTTTGCACTGAATAACCGTAAAGTTTTTGTAACCTTCTTCACTTTGTTCTTTAGTGTAATCAAAATTATCAAGTTCAGGTTTCAGTCCAGATGTAGGAGTATCAGACTCAGTTCCTGGTCCATTATCAACTAAATAACATTTTCTAGATATGTGCTGGGTTTTTGACCAAGACTCTTTAGTTACTTCGTTATTATGATTGATAGTACACTCTACTTTCAGTCTAACCTGAATTTTTTCATCTTTATCATAAAATAACATCGCTGCATTTTTGTTTGATTTTAATTTTTCAATTTTATCTGAGCGAATATCGCTATGATACTGAACTAAGTTGTTAGTATGATCTGATTTTCTAAGAACTACAATTCTACCATCTAAATCAGATTGGCTACCACAAATAAATACAGGTATTCTAAAAGATGAACTTCTGTCTTTGACAGCATTATCTAACATAGACCAAATTTTCTTTTTGATCTCTACAAAGTCCTCATAATAAGGAACAGTATCAGTCACAAATTATTTTTTCTTTTTTAATCGAGCAATTAATGCAGAGCTATCCCAACGGTTACCACCCATTTCTTGTACTTCAGCATAGTAACCATCTATGATTTCTGTAATTGGCACAGGCGAACCATTCCTTTTTGCTTCTTCAATTGCAATTTTTAAATCTTTTCTCATCCAATCAATAGCAAACCCATAATCAAATTTATCATCTGTCATAGTTCTGTATCTATTTTCCATTTGCCAAGATTGAGCTGCACCTTTTGAAATTGTTTCCATTACAATATCCATATCAAGACCAGCATTTATTCCAAAATTAATTGCTTCTGATAAACCTTGTACTGCTCCAGCAATACACATTTGGTTCATCATTTTTGTTAGTTGCCCACTTCCAGATGGACCAATTAATTTTACTTTTCTGCTATAGCAATCAATAACTGGTTCTGCTTTTGAAAAAACATCTTCATCTCCACCAACCATAACAGTTAAAATTCCTCCTTCTGCTCCAGATTGTCCTCCAGATATAGGAGCATCTAAAAATCCAAATCCTTTTTCTTTAGCAGCAGCATACAGTTCTCTAGAAATTTCTGCAGAGACAGTTGAGTTATCTATATAAACAGAACCTTCTTTTGCTGATTTAAATAATCCATTCTCGCCTAATGATACTTCTCTTAAATCATCATCATTACCTACACATGTAAATATAAAATCCGCACCTTCTACTGCTTGCGCTGGAGTATCAGCCATTTTACCTTTGTATTCACCAATCCATTTTTCAGCTTTTGATTTTGTTCTATTAAAAACAGTTACATTGTGTCCGGCTTTTGATATATAACCAGCCATTGGGTAGCCCATTACCCCAAGACCTATGAAAGCAACATTACAAGTCATAATTTTTTTCTATGTTTAAAAGTTTAAGTTTAAAAGTAATTGTATTTGGTTTCATTTTTACATTTTTTTCTAGTTTTGGACAGAGTTTTTTTCTTGGATTATTTAATTCAAGCATAAGAGACACTTTATCGATTACCCATGGACAATTTGGCTCAATTTATGCCTCAGCAACATTATTTAGTAGTATACTTTTTATATGGTTAGGAAAAAAAATTGATGATGTAAATGTATTTAAATTTTCTTTATTTGTAATTCCGCTTTTAGCCTTTTCGTGTTTTTTCTTTTCTAAAATATATTCAATACCATTTTTATTTGCTGCAATATTTTTAATGAGATTTTCAGGTCAAGGAATGATGTCTCATACAGCAAGCACAACAATTTCAAGATACTTTACTAAATCAAGAGGTAAAGCTCTTAGCGCAGGATGGTTTGGATTATCTTGTGGTGAATTTATTTTACCTGTTTTAATTGTTTATTTGTTAACTTTATATACTTGGCAAAATATTTGGTTAACAATTTCAATTATTGTAATTTTATTTTTACCATTAGCTTCTTATTTATTAATTAAAAAATTAAGTTTAGACTCAAGAGAAGTTGACAATAACCAAAAGCATGAAGATAAAAGTATTAAGCAATGGACAAGACTTGAAGTATTAAAAGATTATAGGTTTTATATAATTAGTTCAAACATGCTTGCTATGCCATGGATTGCAACAGGAGTTTTTGTTTACCAATCTTTTGTAACAAGCTCTAAAGGTTGGGGTGAATTTACTATTGCACAATCATTTATGTCTTATTCTATATTCACTGTTTCAACATTATTATTAGCAGGTCCATTAATAGATAAATTTAGTAGTAGAAAACTATTAATTTATATGAATATTCCATTATTGATCTCTACTTTTGTAATTATTTTATTTGATTCATCTTTCACAGCATTTGTGTTTCTTGGATTGATTGGTATTTCCAACGGATTTGCCAATGTATTAGGTTCAGCTACTTGGGCTGAAATTTATGGAGTGAAACATATTGGATCAATTAAAGCTTTAACTACTGCTTTAATGGTATTTTCTACAGCATTTGGAACGGCTT
The DNA here is from genome assembly GCF_052047655.1 of Candidatus Pelagibacter sp. HIMB1695. Taxonomy (NCBI): domain Bacteria; kingdom Pseudomonadati; phylum Pseudomonadota; class Alphaproteobacteria; order Candidatus Pelagibacterales; family Candidatus Pelagibacteraceae; genus Candidatus Pelagibacter; species Candidatus Pelagibacter sp. HIMB1695. The sequence goes on from NZ_JBNAJT010000001.1 coordinate 124,308, forward strand.
TATTTGGTGTTTTAATTGACATTGGTTTTTCAATTGAAAAAATTGCTATTGTTTCTGCGATTTATATATTCTCGTCTTTAGCCCTATTATTTTTAACAAGAAAGAAGCTAAATCCTATTTATATTTAGAAAACGCTTGATTTTTTTGAGCCCCAGGTATAAACAACCGGCCATGGCTAGAGTTACCGTTGAAGACTGTATAGATAAAGTAGAAAGTCCTTATGAATTAGTTTTAGTAGCTAAAGAGAGAGCTACTCAACTTAATGCAGGTTTAGAACCAACAATAGATAGAGATAATGACAAAAATACAGTGATATCTTTAAGAGAAATTGCTGAAGAGAAAATCAAAGTATCAGATTTAACTGAAAGTGCTGTTTATAAACTTAGAAAACACGTTGAACAAGTTGATGACGGTGTAGAAGATGATGAAGATATAGGTGATGATTTTGAAAATCTTTACAAAGGAGAGATTTCAAAAAGCGGAACTCCAATTTTACCATCTAAAAGAGCAAGAAAAACTCCAGAAAAAATTCAAGTATCAAAGGAAGATTTAGCTGAATTGTCTGAAACAGCAACACCTGAAGTTGACACTTCAGTTGGCCAAGAAACTATGAATGAACAAGGTGAAGTTTCATTAGATGAAGTTTCAGAATCAGAAAATCAAGAGGCAGATGTTGCTTCTGAAGATCCAGAAGCTTCAAACTCATAAAAAAATAATATAAAGTCTTAGTTTATGAATAGGTTAGTATCAGTTGCTCCTATGATGGACTGTACAGATCGTCATGAGCGATATTTTTTAAGACTAATATCCAAAAATATACTTCTTTATACTGAAATGGTTGTCGATGAAGCAATCAATAGAGGTGATAAAAAAAAATTACTAGAATTCAATATCAATGAAAAGCCAGTTGCACTTCAATTAGGTGGATCTTCACCTAAATTACTTGCGGAAGCAACAAAAGTTGGAGAAGACTTTGGCTACGACGAAATTAATTTAAATTTAGGCTGTCCAAGTAGAAAAGTAGAGAAAAATAGATTTGGTGCTTGTTTAATGAAAGAGCCAAACTTAGTTGCAGATTGTCTAACTGAAATGCAGTCAAAAACTAAATTACCCGTAACCATAAAAACTAGAATTGGATATGACAATGTCGAAGATTATGAAAACTTATATAATTTCATATCTACTCTAAAATCTACAGGTATTAAAACTTTTATTATTCATGCAAGAAAGGCTATGCTTGGTAAGTTTACGCCTAAACAAAATCTAAATATTCCGCCTTTAAAATATGAGTTTGTTTATAAATTAAAAGAAGATTTTCCAAATGAAGAAATAATAATAAATGGGGGAATAACTTCTGTTGATCAAATTAAACCACATTTAGAAAAAACAGATGGAGTTATGATTGGAAGAGCTGTTTATCATACACCTTATTTTTTAGCAGATATTGAGAGAGAAATTTTTAATAATGATGATATTCCTAGTAGGCAAGACGTTATTGAACAGTTGATTCCTTACGTAAAAGATGAACTGAAAAAAGGAACTAGATTAAATCAAATCATGAGACACACATTAGGTTTATTTCATGGTCAATCTGGAGCTAGTCACTGGAAAAGATATTTAAGTGAAAATATGTGTGTGAGAGATGCTGATGTAAAAAAAATTGATCACATAATGGATAAGATTAAATACAACAATGTTGATATGAGAGAAGGTCAATCTGCTTAGTTCAATCTTAGCAAATGAGTATATTTATATAGTTTTATTAATGGCTTTGACTGCAATTCCAGTTGGATTTGTAGCTGGTCTTTTTGGTATCGGTGGTGGTTTAATAACTGTCCCGTTTCTTTATTATATATTTGGTGAACTTGAAATTGATCAAGCCTACATTATGCACTTAGCAATAGGAACTTCATTTGCAATAATAATACCAACCTCAACAGCTTCAGTTTTAACTCACCATAAATTTCAAGCAGTTGATTTTAATATAGTAAAAAGCTTTGGTTTTTTTAATATTTTTGGTGTTATTTTAGGTGCAATCTTTGCAGCTACACTTAAAACAAAGTCTTTAGTTTTGTTTTTTACAATAGTTGTTTTGTTTCTATCAATCTACTTACTTTTTTCAAAAAATAATGAAAAAAAAATACTTTTAGAAATTAAATTATATATAAAAATTTTATTAGGATTAATAGTCGGGTTAATTTCGGCACTTATGGGAATTGCAGGTGCAGTAATGAATGTTCCCATGCTTAAATTTTGTGGATATCCAATAAAAAAAGCAATTGGAAGTTCTGCAGCTATAGGTTTCTTTATAGCTCTTTTTGGTTTTTTAAGTTTTTTAATTTCTGGAAGCTATCTAGATACTGATCTCCCTTTAAGTATTGGATTTATTAATATACCTGCCTTTTTAATTTTTATTCCAATAACAACATTTATGGCAAGGATTGGAGCTAAGACAGTTCATAAGATTGATAAAAACAAAATTAGTAAATTATTTGGAATATTTCTGCTTATTGTTGCTTCAAAATTCTTTTATGAATATTTAAAATTATAAAATGACTTTTAAAATTAATAGTAAATTTTTAAAATCATCATATTTCATTACTGAATTATCACTATGTACAATTAGACTTCATGATAATTCTAAATTTCCTTGGTTAATTCTTATTCCAAAAAGAAAAAATAAAAATGACATAAGTGAATTAAATTCTAAAGACCAATTGTTATTGATTAAAGAAATTGTTTTTGTAAGTAATTGCATGAAAAAATTATTTAAAACCTCAAAATTAAATGTTGAAAAAATTGGAAATATTGTATCTCAATTGCACATTCATATTATTTCAAGATCAAAAAAAGATGAAACTTGGCCTTTATCTGTATGGGTAACTAAAGAGAAATCTTATAGTAAGCGATCTGCAGTAGAATTGATTGAGAAAATTAGAAACAGTATAAAAAAAAAGAGGTGACTTCAGTCTCCCTCCGTCACCTCAATTAGTTTTTAAATGATTCTTTACAGTTTTATGAACACTTATTAGTTGAAAATTAACTTTATTAAGCGCTAAATTTTTTGATCGTATTCGCCAATTTTCCCAGTTTTTTGAAGTAAATCGTCAATAAAATCAAAGATTTTCTTCTTTCTGTTATCTGATGTTGGGCTTTCAGTTACAATTACCAATGAAGGTTTATTCGATGATGCTCTTATCAGTCCCCACGATCCATCTTCAAAAGAAAATCTTACACCATTAACTGTAAGAACTTCAGTTATTACTTGATCATCAATTTTAGTTTTATTATTTTTTAATTGTTCTACTTTTTTAACTAATTCTTCAACTACTTGATATTTTTCTTCATCTTTACAGAATGGCGCCATCGTTGGTGTTTGAAAAGTATTTGGTAATTCATTAATTATTTCACTCATTTTTTTATTTTCATTATCTAATAAATGACAGACATGAATGGCTGAATTTATTCCATCATCGTAACCATATCCTAAAGGCTGATTAAAAAAGAAATGACCACTTTTTTCAAAGCCTGCTAATGCCTTTTCAGTGTTAACTTTACGTTTAATATGGGAATGACCTGTTTTCCAATAAATTGTTTCACAATTGTTTTCTAATAAAATTTTGTCTTTTGAGTACAAACCTGTTGATTTTACATCAACAACAAATTTAGAATTTTTATGTTTAGTGGATAAGTTTCTTGCAATTAGTAAACCAATTTTATCAGAGAATATTTCGTTACCTTCATTATCAATAACACCAACTCGATCTCCATCACCATCAAAGCCAAAACCTATATCAGCATTATTTTCTTTAACTACTTTAGCAATTTCATGAAGCATTTCTAAATCTTCTGGATTAGGATTATATTTTGGAAAATTCCAATCTAGGTTACAATCTAACTCTATCACCTCACACCCAATGCCTCTTAATATATCTGGTGCAAAAACACCTGCAGTTCCATTACCACAAGCAACTACAGCTTTAATTTTTTTATTTATTTTGTTTTTATTAATTAGGTCATTTATATAAATCTTATCAAAATCTTTTATTTCTTTTTCACTTCCTTCACCTTTTGAAAACTTTTCATTTAATGTTATTTCTTTTAATTCTTTCATTTCTTCAGGTGCATGAGTTAAGCCTTTTTGGATGCCCATTTTTACACCAGTCCAACCATTTTCATTATGACTGGCTGTAACCATAGCAACTGCATCTGCATCTAAATTAAATTGTGCAAAATAAACCATTGGAGATAATGACAAACCAATATCTTCTATATGACATCCTGTTGACTTTAATCCTTTTTTAAGTGAAGTTTTTATTTCCTCACTGTAAGATCGGTAATCATGCCCAACAATAATTCTTGGATGATCTTTTTTGGTGTGATTTTTTATTTGTGTCCCAAGCCCTTTGCCGAGATTCTCTATTCCTGCTGAGTTTATGTCTTTTTCATACAACCAACGGGCGTCATATTCTCTAAAACCATAAGGATCTATTTTTAAATTTTTTCTCATTTATCCACTACTTACTCTTTTTATGTTAATTTCTTTAAAAAAATTTTATTTTTTTATTGATAATCATATTGTCGCGTTCTATAAATGTTCCATTGATTAAACGTTTATTTAGTATACTTAATCAAAGCGCCTACAACATATAGTTGTTTTCGCAAAACTAAAATAATATAATAACAAATATGAACAAGATTCTATCTCAAGCCCTCAAGAAAGCTGTCTCTGAATATAGCCCAGAAGTTAAAGAAGTTTCAAAAGCGAATAAGCCAGATTTATTCTCTTTAAATAATGAAACAGAATTATTTCAAAATGATAAAGGTATAATAATTAAAATTGATCGTTCTAAAGATTCGAAACTTACAGATTTTGGTAAAGCAACTTTAAAAGATAGATATCTTGGTTTAAACGAATCTTATCAAGATTTATTTGCAAGAGTAGCAAGCACTTATGCTGATGACAATTTACATGCACAAAGAATTTATAATTACATAAGCAATCTTTGGTTTATGCCAGCAACACCAGTTTTATCAAACGGTGGAACTAAAAGAGGTTTACCTATTTCATGTTTTTTAAATGAAGCATCTGATAGCTTAGGTGGAATTTTAGATCTTTGGAGTGAGAATGTTTGGCTTGCTGCAAAGGGTGGAGGAATTGGAAGCTACTGGGGTAACTTAAGATCTATTGGAGAAAAAATTGGTAGAGTTGGAAAAACTTCAGGAATAATTCCTTTTATTAAAGTGATGGACTCTTTAACAATGGCAATTAGTCAAGGTTCATTAAGAAGAGGCTCTGCAGCTTGTTATCTTCCTATCGATCATCCTGAAATAGAAGAGTTTATTGAAATGAGAAGACCAACTGGTGGAGATCCAAATAGAAAAGCATTAAATTTACATCATGGTGTTTTAGTTTCAGATGCTTTCATGAGAGCAGTTGAAACAGATGAACAGTGGGCATTAAAAAGTCCAGCAGATGGAACTGTGCAACAAACTATTTCTGCAAGAAATTTATGGATAAGATTATTAACTGCTAGAATTGAAACTGGTGAGCCTTATATAATTTATATAGATACAGTTAACCGACAAATTCCTCAACATCATAAGTTAGCAAATCTTACTGTTAAAACTTCTAACTTATGTAGTGAAATAACTCTTCCTACAGGAATTGATAAAGACGGAAGAGATAGAACAGCAGTATGCTGTTTATCATCATTAAATTTAGAAAAATATGAAGAATGGAAAGATGATCCAGATATGATTAGTGATGTAATGAGATTTTTGGATAATGTGTTATCTGATTTCATTAACAAAGCTCCTGAACAATTTAAAGATGCTAAATACTCTGCTGAAAGAGAGAGAAGTGTTGGTTTAGGCGTAATGGGCTTCCATTCTTTTTTACAGAAAAATCGAATCCCACTTGAGTCTGTAATGGCAAAATCATGGAATAAAAAAATATTTAAAAATATTCACGAAAAAGTTAATCAAGCTTCTAAAGACTTAGCTGAAGAAAGAGGAGCGTGTCCTGATGCTGCAGAGTATGGTTATCAAGAAAGATTTTCTAATAAAACTGCTATTGCACCAACAGCATCAATTTCTATCATTTGTGGAGGAGCTTCTCCAGGAGTAGAGCCTATTGCAGCAAACAGCTATACTCATAAAACTTTATCTGGTTCGTTTAACGTGAGAAACAGATATCTTGAAGAAATTCTTGAAAGTCACGGTAAAAATGATGAGGAAACTTGGTCTAGTATTACTACAAACCAAGGCTCAGTTAACCATTTAGATTTTTTAACTGATTTAGAAAAAGATGTATTTAAAACTGCATTTGAACTTAATCAAAGTTGGATAATTGAATTGAGCGGGGACAGAACTCCCTTTATTTCACAAGCTCAATCAGTTAACTTATTTTTACCTGCAGATGTTCATAAAAAAGAATTACATAAAATTCATTTTGATGCGTGGAAGAAAGGTTTAAAGAGCCTTTACTATTGCAGATCAAAATCAATTCAAAGAGCTGAGAATGTTAACGACTCTAAGTCAACAGACATCATGGCTAATATATATAAAAATAAATCAACCGAAAATAGTGAACCAGAGTACGAGGAGTGTTTATCATGTCAGTAGCAGAAAAAGTTAAGTCAGAAATTATTCAACCACAAAAAAACAATAATGGATTGCTTGTTGCAAATCCAGTTTATAAACCTTTTAGATATCCTTGGTGCTATGATGCATGGTTAACTCAACAAAGAATTCACTGGTTACCAGAAGAAGTTCCACTTGGAGATGATGTGAGAGATTGGCAAAAAAATCTTTCAGCTTCAGAAAAAAATCTATTAACACAAATTTTTAGATTTTTTACACAAGCAGATGTTGAAGTTAGCAACTGTTACATAAGACATTACATGAATGTATTTAAACCAACTGAGGTATTAATGATGATGTCTTCTTTTGCTTCAATGGAAACTGTTCACATTGCTGCTTATTCACATTTGTTAGACACAATTGGTATGCCAGAGTCTGAGTATTCAGCATTCATGAAGTATAAAGAAATGAAAGATAAATACGATTACATGCAAGGTTTTGATGTTAAGTCAAATCATGATATTGCAAAAACAATTGCTGTATTTAGTGCTTTCACAGAAGGTCTTCAGTTATTTGCAAGTTTTGCAATTTTGTTAAACTTTCCAAGACATAACAAGATGAAAGGAATGGGTCAGATTGTTACTTGGTCTGTAAGAGATGAGACGTTGCATTGCAATTCAATGATCAGATTATTTAAAGATTTCATTAAAGAAAATCCTGAAACATGGACACCTCAATTGAAAAAAGAAATTTATGAAGCATGCAGAACAATTGTTGAGCATGAAGATGCTTTTATCGATTTAGCTTTTCAAATGGGTCCAATGGAAGGTTTGACTGCAGATGATATTAAAAAATATATTCGATTTATTGCAAACAGAAGATTAAATCAATTAGGATTAGAAGCTATCTATGACATTGATAAAAACCCATTAACTTGGTTAGATACAATGTTAAATGCTGTAGAGCATATGAACTTCTTTGAAGGAAGAGCTACAGAATATTCTAAAGCATCAACTCAAGGAACTTGGGCAGAAGCATTTAGTTAATAAATATAATTTTCTTATCTGTAATTTAATTCCATTACTTTTCGATGCTTGCTACCTTTATATTTAGCAAGTGGTCGAATAAGTTTATTGGCAGCATGTTGCTCCATAATATGTGCTGACCAACCTGTAATTCTTGAAATAACAAATATAGGTGTGAAAAAATCAGTATCAAAACCCATTAAATGATACATTGGACCAGTAGGGTAGTCCACATTAGGATGGATATTTTTCTTTTTGATCATTACTTTTTCAACAATGTCATAGATCTTTTCGAACTTTTTATCTTTTTTAAGTTTAGCAACTTTACCAAAATAATTTCTCATAGTTGGAACTCTTGAGTCTCCTGATTTATAAACTCTATGACCAAAGCCCATAACTACCTCTTTATTTTTAAGAGCGTTATTAATCCATTTTAATGCATTTTCTGGTTTTTTAATTCTGTTCATCATGTGCATCACTTCTTCATTTGCACCACCATGTAATGGACCTTTTAAACTAGCAATTGCACCTGTGATTGCTCCATGAATATCAGATAAGCTACTTGTAATTGTTCTAGCAGTAAAAGTTGAAACATTGAAACTGTGTTCAGCGTACAATATTAGAGAAACATCAAATGCTTTAACAATTTCTTTTTGAGGCACTTTTCCAAAGCACATATAGAAAAAGTTTTCTGCAAAAGTTAAATTCTTTTTAGGTTTAATTATTTTTTTACCACTTCTAATTCTGTAAAAAGCAGCAAGAGCTGTAGGAGTTTTTGCAAAAATTCTTAATGCTTTTCGCATATTGGCTTCTGGAGTAGAGTTGGATGTTTCTTTATCTTCTAATCCCATTACACTAACAGCTGTTCTTGCAACATCCATCGGATGCGATTTTTTTGGCATGTGTTTTATAATTTCATACAAATTTTTTGTAAGTTCTCTATTGTTTCTTTCTTCTTTTTCAAACTGTCTTAATTGGATAGTATTAGGTAAATCTTTGTTTAAAATTAAATAGGCAACTTCTTCAAATCTGCAGTATTCACACAAATCTTGAGCAGCATAACCTCTATATGTTAGAGAGTTAATCTCTGGCATAACTTTTGAAACTTCAGTTTCATCTACAACAATTCCAAGTAAACCTTTTTTTATATCATCACTCATTATTCATGTCCTTCTGTACTAAAATTATAAATTTTTTCATCTAAAGAATTGTATTTTTCGTATTCCACTAATTCATACAATCTTTTTCTTGTTTGCATCTTATCTATTATATTATTTTGATGTCCATTTGCATAAATGTCTCTTAATCCATCTTCAACATTTTTCATAGCTAATCTTTGTGTAGTTACTGGATATATAACAATATTGTAACCAAGGTTTTCTAACTCCTTATAATTAAATAACTTGGATTTACCAAATTCTGTCATATTAGCTAACAAATAACATGAAAGTTCTTTTCTTACTTTTTCAAAATCTTTTTCATCATGTAGGGCTTCAGGAAATATAATTTCTGCTCCAGCATCAATATAAGCTTTACATCTATCAATCATTTTATCAATTCCCTCAACACTTTTTGCATCTGATCGTGCTATAATTTTAAAATTTTGATCTTTTTTTGCAGCTACACATTCTTTTATTTTTGAAACCATAGCCTCTGTTGAAACAAGTTCTTTATTATCTAGATGCCCGCATCTTTTTCTTTCAATTTGATCTTCCAAATGAACACCAGTTAATCCAAACTCCTCAAAAGTTTCTATAGTTTCTTTACAAGATTTAAATCCTGTATCTATATCAACAATTGTTGGAAGATTTGTAACTCTGGATATTAAATATGATCTGGTACTTACATCTTGAAGAGTTGTTAAACCAATATCTGGAAAACCAAGATCATTAGCCATAACACCTCCTGATACGTAAACTGCATCATAACCAATTTCCTCAATCAATTTAGCTGTTAGAGGATTGTAAGCTCCAGGAACTCTCAGAACTTTATTAGATTTAAGTTTTTGGTCAAAATCTATTCTTTTTTGGCTTGGTTCTTTTTCAACAAAGTGCATTAAAAAATTCCTTTTTTCAAATTTCTTTTTAACTTACTTTTTTTAATCTCAATATTTAGTTTGTCTAATTGACCAGCTTTTAAGTTTTTTAGATTTTGAACATTTCTTAAAAAACGATCACTCTCTTTTTTATCTAAAATGCCATCTGTTAGAGTTAAAAATTTATTTATATAATTCTCTCTTTTAAATGGTCTTGCTCCATATGGATGAGCATCAGCTCGATCAAGTTCTTCAGTTACTTTTTTCCCACTGTTCAATGTAACAACAACTTTTGCTCCAAATGATTTCTTTTTTGGATCTGGATCATGATATTTTTTTGTCCATTTTTTATCTTCATAGGTTGTTATTGAATTCCATATCTTAATAGTACTTTTTCTATTAGCTCTTGATTTTGTATAAGATTTTACATGATGCCAATCACCATCTTCTAGAGCGACTGCAAAAATATACATTATAGAATGATCCAATGTTTCTCTACTTGCATTTGGATCCATTTTTTGCGGATCATTTGCACCTGTTCCAATTACATAATGTGTATGATGACTAGTATGAATATCTATTTTTTTGATTTGATTTAAATTTGGTATTTTAGTTTTTAATTTCTTTGCAAGATCTATTAAAGCCTGAGATTGATACTCTGCAGAATATTCTTTTGTATAAGTTTCTAATATAGCTTTTTTACTTTCTCCTTTTTTTGGTAATGGAACTTTATATTTTGCTTTTTTTCCATCAAGTATTCTTGCAATTACACTATCTTCACCTTCATAAATTGGACTTGGAGCACCTTCACCCCTCATAACTCTATCAACAGCCTCTATTGCAAGTTTACCCGCATGTGCAGGTGCATATGCTTTCCAGCTAGAAATTTCTCCTTTTCTTGATTGTCTTGTAGAAATAGTTGTGTGTAGTGCTTGCTGAACTGCTTGATAGATTGTTTCAGTATTTAATTTTAACATGGATCCTAATCCTGCAGCTACACTTGGACCTAAGTGAGCAATGTGATCTACTTTATGTTTATGTAAACAAATACCTTTAACTAAATTCACCTGAACTTCATAAGCAGTAATAATTCCTCTTAACAGATCTAAACCACTTTTTTTATTTTGTTGAGCTACGCTTAAAAGTGGTGGAATGTTATCACCTGGATGACTGTAATCTGCAGCTAAAAAAGTATCATGAAAATCAAGTTCTCTTACAGCAGTTCCATTTGACCAAGCTGCCCATTCGCAATCAAATTTTAATTTTGAATTAACACCAAAAAGAGTTGCTCCATTTTTCCTAGAATGCTTTAAAGCCATTTCTCTAGATGAAACTACTGATCTCCTGTTTAAAGAAGCAATAGCAACTGAAGCATTATCAATTATTCTATTGATCACCATTTCAACTGCTTCTTTATTCAATTTGGCATTATCACTTGCAATTTCTGCAATTTTCCAGGCAAGTTGTTTTTTCTTAGGTAAATGAATTTTAGACGGAAAAACTTTAACTGTATGTAGTAACAAAATAACTCCTTATAAGTAATTTTGTTTTAATAGCTAAAATAAATTAATCAATATTAAAGATATTCAGATATGATTTTTTCGATACCAACAAAATCTTTTATTAGGTGATTATGGTATATTTCATAAGTTTTTTTTTCAGTGTATCCATCCTCAAGCAATATCATTGGTATCTCTGCAGCTTTTGCAGAATTAGCATCTGTTTCACTATCTCCAATCATAATAGATTTTTTTAAATCACCACCTAAAATTTCTATAACTGTAGTCAAATGTCTTGGATCAGGCTTACAATAATCAAATGTGTTATATCCCGCTATATATTCAAAATAATCATAAATTCCAATTTTTTTTAAAAGATCAACAGCTAGATGTTCTGTTTTATTAGTACATACAGCCATAGAGATATTTTTATTTTTACACCAATTTAAAAAATCTTTTGTGCCATTAATTAAAACACTTTCTTTAAGAATATTTTTACCATAATAAGATATGAACTCATCAGTCATATCACTTTTAACTTTTTCATTGATACTAGTCAGTTCCTTTTTTGCTTGACTCCATATTGACCTGCCAATCATAGCACCAGCACCTTTTCCAACTGAACTTTTTAAATCATTTAGTGATTTCGTAGGGTATCCAAATTTTTTCATTACATGATTATGCGCAAGCATTAAATCTGGTGCTGTATCGACCAATGTTCCGTCTAAATCAAATAATATTGTAAATTTTTGTTTCATATCAAAAGTATTTTAAAGAAATAATTTGTGAATTAATTAACATATATACTTAATGTAAAGAAAATCTAGATGAAACCTACAAAGCAGCAAAATAATCAAAACAAACTTCGAAATAAGTTTTTAAAAGCTGGTGTTAAAATGACAGGTCCTGAAACTATTTTTTTTTCAGGTGATACCAAAATTGGAAAAGGAGTTACAATCGAACCATATGTGGTAATTGGTTCTAAAGTTAAAATAGGAAATAATGTAGTCATTAAATCTTTTTCATATTTAGAGTCTTGTAAGGTAGAAAATAAAGTTGAGATAGGTCCTTATGCAAGAATTAGACCTGATACAACTCTTAAAGAAGGTTCAAGAGTAGGTAATTTTGTAGAGATTAAAAAATCAACTGTTGGAAAAAAATCAAAAATTAATCATTTATCTTATGTAGGAGATAGCGACATTGGTAAGATGGTAAATGTTGGTGCTGGAACAATTACTTGTAATTATGATGGTGTAAAAAAAAGTAAGACAGTAATTAAAGATAAAGTATTTATAGGATCAAATTCATCTCTAGTAGCACCTGTAAAAATTGATAAAGAAAGTATTGTTGGTGCAGGATCTGTAATAACAAAAAATGTTAAAAAAAAATCCCTAGCACTAACTAGATCTGTACAAGTGGAAATTAAAAATTATAAGAGAAAGTCAAAATAAATTATGTGTGGAATTATAGGAATATCTAGCAACAAATCTGTTTCTGCAAATATCATAAATTCTTTAAAAAAACTTGAATATAGAGGTTACGACTCCGCTGGTATTGCAACTTTATTTGATGGTGAAATTAATGAGGTAAAATCTGAAGGACGAGTTGATAATTTAGAGCAAAACTTTGATTTAAAATCTTTAAAAGGCAATATAGGAATAGGACATGTGAGATGGGCTACTCATGGAGTTCCTAATAGTATTAATGCCCACCCACATTCATCAGATAACGTATCTGTTGTCCATAATGGAATTATAGAGAATTCAACAATTCTTAAAAAACATTTAATTAACAAAGGTCATACTTTTAAATCTCAGACCGATACTGAGGTAATAGTCCATTTAATTACAGAAAATTTAAAAACTATGGAACTAGAAGAGGCAATTACCAAAACCTTAAAACAGCTTCATGGAAGTTTTGCATTAGGTATAATTTTTAAAGATATTCCAGATTTAATTGTAGGAGCGAGAAGAGGTTCACCATTGGCAGTAGGATATGGTCCTAATGAAAATTACTTAGGGTCAGATTCTTATGCTTTAAAATCCATGACAAACAAAATTACTTATCTTGATGATGGAGAGTTCTGTATTGTTAAAAAAGATCAAATTCATTTTTATAATGAAGAGGGCAAGAAAATTAACAAAAAAATCTTAGAATTATCATCTAATGAGTCAAGTTATGATAAAGGTGACTTTAAACACTTTATGGCCAAAGAAATAGAAGAGCAGCCTGTAACAATTAAAACCGGAATCAAAGAGTATTTAGATAGCGTAAATAATGAGATAAATATTTTCAATTTTCCTTGGAAAATCAATGAAATTAAATCAGTTACTTTCATTGGTTGTGGTACTGCTTATCATTCATGCTTAATGGCAAAATATTGGTTTGAAGAATTAACGTCTTTAGATGTTAATATCGATATAGCCTCTGAGTTTAGATACAGAAAAAATAGATTTAAAAAGGATAGTTTATATATTTTTGTTTCTCAATCGGGTGAAACTGCAGATACTTATGCAGCATTAGATCTTTGTAATAAAAATAATATGAAAACATGTGCTGTAGTCAATGTAATTGAAAGTTCTATAGCAAGGGACTCAAATTTTGTGTTGCCAATTCACTGCGGACCTGAAATTGGGGTTGCATCAACAAAAGCTTTCTTAGGTCAAATACTTGTTTTATATATTTTAGCTTTAAAAATTGGATCTTTGTCTGGTCAAATTGACAAAAAAAATTATCAAGAAAAAATTAAAGATCTTAAAAACCTACCAAGCTTAATAGAAAAAACTTTATTAATAGATAATGATATTCAAGCTATTTCTTCAACATTCAATGAAGCTAAAGGATCTATGTTCCTTGGAAGAGGTTTCTCTTTCCCGATAGCCTTGGAAGGTGCTTTGAAATTAAAAGAATTATCTTATGTTCATGCGGAGGGTTATCCAGCTGGTGAAATGAAACATGGACCACTTGCTTTAATAGAAAAGGGAATGCCAGTTGTTGTTCTAGCTCCACGAGACAGTTACTATAAAAAAACAATTTCAAATATGCAGGAAGTTATAGCAAGAGGTGCTAAAGTTCTTTTAATTACAAACAAAAGTAAAGACGAGATTTATTCAGAAAATATTTGGGAAACTATTGAAGTAGAAAATACAAACGACGATTTATTACCATTTCTTCTAACAATTCCACTTCAAAAGCTTGCATATTATTCGGCTTTGAAAATGGGTTATGATATAGATAAGCCTAGAAACTTAGCTAAATCAGTCACAGTTGAATAAAGTTTAAACTCTGCTAAAACACCCCCTGGTTGAATATGAAAAATTGGAAAAAAAATAGTTGGAGAAAATATCCGGTTAAACACATACCGGAGTATCCAGATAAAAAAGAACTAAATAAAGTTTTAGATAAAATTGGAACTTTTCCACCTTTGGTATTTGCTGGAGAGACTAGACACCTAAAAGATCAATTAGCTGATGTTGTAGATGGAAAAGCATTTTTGCTTCAAGGGGGAGATTGTGCAGAGAGTTTTGCTGAATTTAATCCCGATAATTTAAGAGATACATTTAAATTAATTTTGCAAATGTCTTTAGTTTTAACTTATTCAGCTTCTTTACCAGTTGTGAAAGTTGGAAGAATTGCTGGTCAATTTTCAAAACCAAGAAGTTCTCCAGTTGAAAATAAAGATGGTGTTGAGCTTCCTAGTTATTTAGGTGATAACATAAACGGAATGGAATTTACCGAAAAAGCAAGAATTCCTGACCCAAAAAGATTATTTAAAGCTTATTCTCAATCTGCATCAACTTTAAATCTTATAAGAGCATTTTCAAAAGGAGGTTTTGCAGACTTGAACAAAGTTCATTTATGGAATTTAGGCTATATTAAAAAAAGTCCAGAAGCCAAAAAATTTAAAGATCTGGAAGATAAAATTGCAGATGCGATAGCATTTATGCGAGCTTGTGGAATTACATCAGATTTCAATAATAGATTATACACAGTAAATTTTTGGACATCACACGAAGCGTTATTGTTACCCTTTGAAGAGGCAATGACCAGAACAGATTCTACTACAGGTGAGAACCATGATACCTCAGCTCATTTCGTTTGGATAGGAGACAGAACAAGACAGCTTGATGGAGGACATGTAGAATTTTGTAGAGGGATTGAAAATCCTATAGGTATAAAATGTGGACCAACACTAAAACCTGATGATTTAATTAATTTATGTAACCGAATTAATCCAAAAAATGAAAAAGGTAAAATAACTTTAATTTCAAGATTTGGAGCAGATAATGTTTCAAAATTTTTACCAAAGTTAATTAGAGCAATTAAAAAAGAAGGATTGAATGTGATTTGGTCTTGTGACCCATGCCATGGGAACACAATTAAAGCTGCGACAGGTTTTAAAACTAGACCATTCAACAGTGTACTAAATGAAGTTAAAAATGTTTTTGCATGTCACCAAAGTGAAGGAAGTTATGCAGGAGGTCTTCATATTGAGTTAACTGGTCAAGATGTAACCGAATGTATTGGTGGAGCACAAAAAATTTCTGAAGAAGATCTTTCTTCAAGATACCATACTCATTGTGATCCTAGGTTGAATGCTAATCAAGCTTTAGAATTAGCATTTATGATTTCAGATGAGATTAAAAAGAATAGCTCATATTCTAAAAATGCAGATAGAGCGGCATCTTAAGACATTGTAAAATCATAATAAAAAAATATTTTATTAGCAATGAATGTTACAGAAAAAACAAAGTTTATATCTGATTGGATTAAAAATTATGTAGATAATATGCCTTCAAAGGCTCAGTCTCTTGTTATAGGAATATCTGGAGGTATTGATTCATCTGTTTCTAGCACTTTAAGCGCAATGACTGGTTTGAAAACAATAGTTTTGTCGATGCCAATTAAACAAAAATCACATCAACATGATTTAAGTTTAAAACATCAAGAATGGTTAGTAAAAAATTTTAAAAATGTTGAAGCACATACAATTAATTTAGATGAGTTATTTTTGGCATTTAGTTCAAGTTTATCTAAATTTGACAATGTGCATGGAATGGCAAATTCTAGAGCAAGATTAAGAATGACTACTCTTTACCAAGTTGCTGCAGCTAACAAAGGAATAGTAGTTGGAACTGGAAACAAGGTAGAAGACTTTGGAGTTGGATTTTATACAAAATATGGAGATGGAGGAGTAGATATTTCCCCTATAGCAGATTGTAATAAAACTCAGGTTTGGGAGCTAGGCAAAGAACTTGGTATTTTAAAAGAAATTATTGAAGCAGCACCTACAGATGGATTGTGGGATGATGGTAGAACTGATGAAGGTCAGCTTGGGTTAAAATATGAAGAACTTGAGGAAGCTATGGATAATCCTAAATCTTCTAATAGAGCAAAATACGAAACCATTAGAAAACAAAATTTGCATAAAATGGAGCCTATTCCAGTATGCAAAATTCCAAATTAATCAAATAGATTCACAAATCTATAATTTAAGTATATTTCTAAAATTATGAGTAACGATATTTTTTTAACAAACAATCTTACAAACAAAAAAGAAAAATTTGTTCCAATAGATGAACAAAATATAAGAATGTATGTTTGTGGACCAACAGTTTATGATGATCCTCATATTGGCAATGCTAGACCAATAGTTGTTTTTGATATGCTTTATAAAATTTTTAAAAAAAAATATTTAAAAGTTACTTATGTTAGAAATATTACAGATGTAGATGATAAAATTATTAAATCTTCAAAAGAAAATAATATTTCAATTTCAGAGCTAACAAATAAAGTAACTGAAAGTTTTGGTGAAGATTGTAATTATTTAAATTGTGAAACACCAACTCATCAACCTAAAGCAACTGAAAATATTGATTTGATGATTGAAATGGTTTCTGAATTAATAAAAAAAGGTTTTGCTTATGAAAATAACAACCATGTTTATTTTGAGGTTAAAAAGTTTAATGATTATGGTCAGCTATCAAACAAAAAACTAGAAGACTTAATTGCAGGATCAAGGATTGAAATAAGTGAAAATAAAAAAAATTCAGAAGATTTTGTTTTATGGAAGCCATCAGCAAGTGATGAACCTTCTTGGGATTCTCCATGGGGAAAAGGAAGACCTGGATGGCATTTAGAATGTTCAGCAATGTCAAAAAAATTTTTAGGAGATGAGTTTGATGTTCATGGAGGTGGTATTGATTTAATATTCCCTCATCATGAAAATGAGATAGCGCAATCAAGATGTGCTAATGATACAAAGGTATTTGCAAATTTTTGGTTGCACAATGCATTTATTACTATGTCTAATGAAAAGATGGCAAAATCTCAAGGTAACATTTTAAAAATAAAAGATTTTAGAAATAAGATAAGTGGCCAGGTTTTAAGATTAGCTTTAATGAGTGCGCATTATAAACAACCATTAGATTGGAATGATAAACTTTTAGAAGATTGTCAAAATACTATTAACAAATGGTACAATGTTTATGTAGATAGTAAAAATAATGCAGATATCTCGGATGAAATTCTTCAACCTCTGTATGATGATTTAAACACACCAGGTTACATAGCAAATTTACACAAATTATATGAAAAAGCACTAAAAGGTAATGACAATGATAAAGCTGTATTTGTTTCTGCTTGTCAGTTCGTAGGACTTTTAAACCAAAATAAAGATGAGTGGTTAAGCTTCAAAATGAGCAAAGCTTCTATTTCAGAAAAAGAAATTTTACAGAAAATTGAAGAAAGAAACAAAGCTAGAGAGAACAAAAATTATGAGGAAGCTGACAAAATTAGAAATGAGCTTTTAGACAAAGGTGTTTTAATAGAAGATAAAGATGGTAAAACGACTTGGAAATTTAAATGAGTAAAGAACAACTTTATATTTTTGATACAACATTACGTGATGGTGCACAGACGCAAGGTGTTGATTTTTCCATTGATGATAAGAAGAAAATTTCATCAGCATTAGATATGTTGGGAGTTGATTATGTAGAAGGAGGTTGGCCAGGCGCTAATCCAACAGATACAGAATTTTTTAATAAAGATCATAATTTTAAATCAGCTAAATTAACAGCATTTGGCATGACAAAAAAATCAGAACATAGTGCTGAAAATGATCCAATGTTATCATCATTAATTAATTCAAAAAGCTCAGCAGTTTGTTTATTTGGAAAATCATGGGATTTCCAAGTTAAAGTTGCCTTAGGAATTACTAATGAACAAAATTTAACCAACATAAGTGAAAGTACCAAGCATATTGTTAAATCAGGTAAAGAATTTATGTTTGATGCAGAGCATTTCTTTGATGGTTATAAATCTAATCCAGAGTATGCATTGTCATGTTTGAAAGCAGCTTATGATAATGGAGCTAGATGGATTGTATTGTGTGATACTAACGGCGGAACACTTCCACATGAAATTTCTAAAATTGTAACTGAAGTAAGCAAACATATTCCTGGAAATAACTTAGGAATACACGCTCATAATGATACTGAAAATGCAGTAGCAAATAGTCTTGCTGCAGTTCAAGCAGGAGCAAGACAAGTTCAAGGAACTATAAATGGATTAGGAGAAAGATGTGGTAATGCAAATTTAATGTCTTTAATACCTTCATTTTTTTTGAAGAAAGATTTTTCAGACAAATTTGAACTTAGTATTAAAAGAGAAAATTTGAAAAATTTAACTCAATGCTCAAGATTGCTAGATGAAATATTAAATAGAAAACCTAATAAACATTTGCCTTATGTTGGTGCCTCAGCTTTTTCACATAAAGGTGGTATGCATGTATCTGCAGTTCAAAAAGATCCAAAAACTTATGAGCACATTAATCCTGAAGAGGTTGGAAATTCTAGAAATATCGTAGTTTCAGATCAATCAGGACAATCAAATATAATGTCCAGATTAAATTCAATTGGGATTAATGTTCAGAAAAGTGATCCAAAAATAAAAAAACTTTTAGATGAAGTAAAAGATAGAGAGTTCATTGGTTATAGTTACGATGGTGCTGACGCGTCTTTTGAATTATTAGCTAGAAGACTAATGGGTGAAATACCAAGATATATTTCAATCAATGAATACGATGTTTCTGTAAAGAAAGATAAAACTGGAGAGATTATATCATATGCTAAAGCTCAATTAGAAGTGGACGGAGACAAAATTTTATGTGAAGGGCAAGGAAATGGACCTGTTAATGCTTTAGATAATGCAATTAGAAAGAATGTAAATAAGCTTGCCAAATATTCTGAATATCTGAAAGACTTAAGACTTGTCGATTATAAAGTTAGAATTTTAAATACAGGTACAGAAGCAGTTACAAGAGTTAGTATTGAAAGCACAGATGCAAAAGGAGTGAACTGGTTCACAATTGGAGTATCACCTAACATAATTGATGCTTCATTTAAGGCTTTAGTGGATAGTTTAGATTATAAATTATTTAAGGATAAAGCGCCTGGAAGTTTATAAAAATGAAAATTAAAAAATTTTCAGAAAAACCAACAGATATCGATAGTAGAATAGGGGCAAAGCCTATCGTTTGTTATCCAAATACCACTATTGAAGATAAAAATTTAAGTATTTTACATTCTGCAAGAGAGCATTTGGTTAAAAAAGATGAAGTAATCATACCTCCAAGAGACGCAAAAACATTTGAGGTTAAATTTGGGGAGTTTTTCAGAATTGAAAGTGTAGATGGCCCACAAGTTGGAGATCTAAATTTATTTAATTTAAATAATCTAGAGGAAAAATTTTATTCAGGAAAAACAAGAGCTTTATATGGAACGCATCTTTCTATTGGAGACAAAATGTTTAGTAGTTTTCCATATCTAAGGTCTTTGGCTACAATAACTTGGGATACTTTGGATTGGTATGATTATGATAAAGACGGTGGTTCTGTTCATGATGTAATTGGAACCAGATGTGACCCTTATACCTCAAAGCTTTTGAGTGACAATGATTACCATTATTGTTGCCATTCAAATTTAACTAGAGCATTAGTTAAAGACAAAAATGTTGAGTTGGATTATGCAGAAAAAATAGTTCATGATGTTTTAAATGTATTTATGCTAACTGGTTTTACTAATGATACCAAACAATACTTCATGAAAGCTAGTCCAGTTAGACCAGGGGATTATTTAGAGTTTTTTGCTGAAACAGATTTGTTGGGCGCTCTTTCAGCTTGTCCTGGAGGAGATTGTGGATCTGAACACTCTTCTGATGTTGCAAAATGTTATCCATTAAAAGTTTCTATTT
The DNA here is from genome assembly GCF_052047655.1 of Candidatus Pelagibacter sp. HIMB1695. NCBI lineage: Bacteria > Pseudomonadati > Pseudomonadota > Alphaproteobacteria > Candidatus Pelagibacterales > Candidatus Pelagibacteraceae > Candidatus Pelagibacter > Candidatus Pelagibacter sp. HIMB1695. Next base: position 144,704 of record NZ_JBNAJT010000001.1, read on the forward strand.
GGTCTGTAGATCCCAAGTATTTAACAGACATCAAACCATCTGTTGTCTCTAGTTATAACAGAAATCATGGCATTGATTAATGTCAGTTAATAATATTTCTTTCATTTTACATAAGCCTCAGCTTTCAGAAAACATTGGTGCTTGTGCAAGAGGAATGAAAAATTTCAATTTTCAGAAATTAGTTGTTGTTGATCCTAAACCAATATTTCCTAATGATAAAATTTTAGCAACTTCTGTTGGTGCTAAGAATATTATTAATAAAGCAAAGAGTTATGAAAATTTAGAAAGGTCTTTAAAGAATATTGATATTGTTATTGCAACATCAGCGAGATTTAGAAACAAAAATATAAAACACATTCAATTAGAAGATTTAAAAAAAATTAATTATAAAAAAAAGATAGCTTTCCTATTTGGATCAGAAGCATCAGGTTTATCTAATAATGAGGTTAGTTATGCCAATTATACCCTCCAAATTCCAACAAATCCTGATTTTAAGTCATTAAACCTTTCTCATAGTCTCATAATTATTGCTCAATATGTATCAAGTATTCTTAATTCAAAAGTGTCCTCTTTTAATAAGTCAAATAAAGTAAAATCTGCCTCTAAAAAAGAGATTGTTGCTATGGCTAACTTATGTATCCAGAATCTAGAAGAGATTAATTTCTTCAAATCAAAAGAGAAGAAGCCAATAATGCTTGAAAACTTAAGAAATATCTTTTACCGAATGGAATTATCAACTAAAGAAACGCGTATTTTATCTGGTGTATTTGCAAGTTTAGGCAAAAAACGTTGATTGACAAAAGTAAGAGTAAGTTTATAAAGCCCACTATTAAATGACAAAAAGATTAAACTCTAAACATAAAGTAGACAGAAGATTAAAGGTTAACCTATGGGGTAGACCAAAAAGTCCTTTTAATACTAGAGCTTATGGACCTGGTCAGCATGGTCAAACAAAAACATCTAAGCCATCAGATTATGGAATTCAGTTACAAGCTAAACAAAAATTAAAAGCTTACTATGGAAATATTAATGAAAAACAGTTCAGAAATATTTACAAAAAAGCTGTTATGCTCAAAGGAGACACTGGAGAAAATTTAATTGGTCTTTTAGAGAGAAGATTGGATGCGGTTATCTATAGAGCAAAATTTGCAACTACTATTTTCTCAGCTAGACAATTAATTAACCACGGTCATGTAAGAGTAAATGGCAAGAAAGTTAATATTGGAAGCTATTTAGTAAAAGAAGAGGATACAATTGAAATTAGAGATAAATCTAAACAATTAGCAATCATTGATATCGCTCTAGCAAATAAAGAAAGAGAAACACCAGAATATATCCAAATGGATGAGAAAAATAAAAAATTAAAATTTGTAAGAATTCCTAAATTTGAAGAAGTTCCTTATCCTGTAATAATGGAACCCAATCTTGTAATTGAATATTACTCTAGATAACTTCTAGATTTAATTTTTAAAATTAATACCTTTATCCTCAAGAACTTTTTTAAGTTCTCCATTTTCGTACATTTCTTTTACGATATCACATCCACCAACAAATTCTTTTTTAATATACAATTGAGGAATTGTTGGCCAATCACTGTAAATTTTAATACCTTCTCTGATGTTTTGATCTTCTAAAACATTTACTCCTTTAAAATTTACTTCAAGAATTTTTAAAATGTTTGAAACAGCCATTGAAAAACCACACTGTGGAGCATCTGGAGTTCCTTTCATAAACAAACAAACATCATTGTTGTCTATATGATTTTGAATTATATTTTTTGTATTATCGTCCATTATTGCTCCTTTGTTTTAATTGCTAGGGCATGTAATTCATTTCCCATACGTCCTTTTAGAGAATTATATACCATTTTATGTTGTTCAATTTTACTTTTTCCTGAAAACTGAGAAGAAGTCACAGTCGCTGAATAATGATTTCCATCACCTGCTAAATCTTGAATTTCTACGACAGCATCAGGCATTGCTTCTTTAATTAAACTTTCAATTTCTTTTAAATCCATTGCCATTAGTTACTCATATAATCTGTAAGCCACTTTGTATTTGAACTTGTTAATTCGTCAATTGTAACTTTTGTCTTATCATCAAAATATAGTTCATTTTCACTGATTGTACCAAGTTCGTCAAAATGAACAGCATTTTTATTCAATATATCTGTGACTTTTTTTAAATCTTTTTTACTAACCTCAATAATGTAACGCCCTTGATCTTCACCAAAGAAATATTCTAATTCATTGATTAAATATTTTGGTTTATTTAAGTTTATTCCTTTTTTACCTTTGATGCACATTTTAGCTACCGCTGTAATAATTCCACCTAAAGAAACATCATGAGCACTTTTGATTAGATTACTTTCGATAAGTTTCAACAAAGTTTCTCCATTATTTTTCTCATTAAATAAATTTATTTCAGGAGGAGGACCATTTTTTTCATCTAATATATTTCTTGCAAATAAAGTTTGATCTAAATGTCCCTCTGTTTTTCCAATAACTAAAACCACATTATCAATCTCTTTAAAATCCATAGTGATCATTTTATTATAATCCTTTATCAAACCTACACCTCCAATAGCAGGAGTTGGCTTTATACCTTCATCTTTAGTTTGATTGTAAAAAGAAACATTTCCTGAAACTACTGGGAATTTTAAATATTCACTTGCTTCACCAATTCCTTGAACACATTCAACAAACTCACCCATATTCTCCTCATTTTCAGGGCTTCCAAAATTTAAGCAATTAGTAATAGCAATAGGTTTTGCTCCAACAGCAATTAAATTTCTAAAACTCTCACAAACAACTTGTTTACCACCGGTAAGAGGGTGGGCCCAACAATAAACAGCAGAACTGTCTACTGATGCAGCTATAGCTTTATTTGTTCCATGCACTCTCACAACTCCAGCATCTCCACCTGGTTTTTGAATAGTATCCCCCATAACTGTATGATCATACTGTTGCCAAATCCATTCTTTGCTACATATATTTGGATTTGCTAAAATTTTTTTTAGAACATCTACAATTTTGAAATTTTTTAAATCTTCTTTTTTAATTTTATTCTTTTTAGGTAGCTTTGCTTTTTTCCATTTACGGTCATACATCGGTGAATTTTCGACTAATGTATTTACAGGGATGTCTGCTACCTTTTCATTATCAAAGTAAAGTTGTATTTTTTTTGAATTAGTAGTTTTGCCAATAACTGCAAAATCTAAATTCCATTTATCAAATATTTTTTTTGCTTGTTTTTCTTTGCCATTTTCTAGAACAATCAACATTCTTTCTTGGCTTTCTGAGAGCATAATTTCGTAGGGTGTCATCTTAGCTTCTCTACAAGGAACTTTGTTAAGATTTATTTCAATTCCAAGATTTCCTTTTGAGGCCATTTCAATACTTGACGAGGTTAATCCAGCAGCCCCCATATCTTGTATAGCTATAATTGAGTCTCCAGCCATTAATTCCAAACAAGCTTCAAGTAGAAGTTTTTCAGTAAATGGATCTCCAACTTGAACAGTGGGTTTCTTTTCTTCTATTTTGTCATCAAAACTTGCTGAAGCCATACTTGCTCCATGGATCCCATCTCTACCTGTTTTTGAACCAACATAAATAACAGGCTTATTTAAACCAGCTGCTTTTGAGTAAAAAATCTTATCTTTTTTAACCAACCCAAGTGTCATTGCATTAACCAAGATATTTCCATTATATGAACTATCAAAACTAGTTTGTCCTGCAACTGTTGGAACACCCATGCAATTTCCATATCCTCCAATTCCATGAACCACACCTCTTAAAAGATTTTTTGTCTTTTTGTTTTGAGGCGAGCCAAAATGAATAGAGTTTAAGTTTGCAATAGGTCTAGCGCCCATTGTAAATACATCTCTCATAATCCCACCAACACCTGTTGCTGCTCCTTGATAGGGCTCAATAAAAGATGGGTGGTTATGGCTTTCAATTTTAAAAACAATGGCATCATTATCTTCAATATCAATAACACCAGCGTTTTCTCCAGGACCTTGAATAACTTTTCTTCCTTTTGTTGGAAGTTTTTTCAAATGAAGTCTGGATGATTTATAAGAGCAATGCTCATTCCACATTGCAGAAAAAATACCAAGTTCAGTAATATTTGGTGTTCTTTTTAATAATTCACAAATTTTAGCATATTCATCTTTCTTCAAGCCATGATCAATAGCCACTTGTTCGTTTACTATCATTTTAAATTATTAATTAAATTATTAAAAAAAATTGATCCATCTTCTCCCGATAAACAATTATCAATCATTCTTTCAGGATGAGGCATCATACCTAAAACATTTTTTTCTTTATTAAATATTCCAGCAATATTTTTAATTGAACCATTTGGATTGAATTGCTCTTCTATTTTTCCATTTTCATCACAATAATTTATTGCAACTTGTTCATTATCTTCAATTTCTTTTAATTGATCTTTTGTACAAAAATAATTTCCTTCATTGTGAGCAATATGAAATTCTAAAACATCATTATTGATATTATTAAAATAATTATTTTTTTTGTTATTAACTTTTACGAATACATTTTTGCAAATAAATTCTAGATATTTATTTCTCAATAACACACCGGGAACTAGTCCAGTTTCAACTAATATTTGAAATCCATTACAAATTCCCATTACCATACCACCAGAATTAGCAAAATTAATGACTGACTTCATGATTTTTGATTTAGATGCCATACTCCCACATCTTAAATAGTCACCATATGAAAATCCCCCTGGTAATACAATTAAATCACTTTTTGGAAGCTCAGCATCATCATGCCAAACCATTTTATTCTTAAATCCAAATTTTTTTAGAGCGACATCCATATCTCTATCGCAATTGGATCCTGGAAAAGTAATGACAGATGATTTCATTAATTACTTTAGATCAATAATTTTATAGTTTTCAATTACAAGATTGGCTAAAAGTTTTTTACACATTTCTTCAACTTTATCTTTAGCTTTTTTTGGATCATTTTCTTTTGTATCAATTTCAAAATATTTACCTTGTCTAACTTCATTCACACCATCAAAGCCCATGCCATCTAAAGTTTGATGAATAACTTTACCTTGTGGATCAAGCACATCTTTTTTTAAAGTGATTACTACTGAGATTTTCATTTTTTCTTTCTCTTAACAGATGATAATTTTGTTACATTCACGGCACTCACATTGGATTGTTCATGTAAAATACCCAATCTTTTAGCAACTTCTGTGTAAGCTGGTATTAAATCACCTAAATCTTTTCTAAATCTGTCTTTATCAAGTTTTTTATCAGTAATACTGTCCCAAAGTCTGCATGTATCTGGGCTAATTTCATCTGCTAGTATTATTTCTTGCTTTCCATTAGATTTTAACCTTCCAAATTCTAGTTTGAAATCAATCAATTTAATTCCAACTCCTCTAAACATTCCAATCATAAAGTCATTAATTCTTAGTATCATTTTTTTGACTTTATCAATTTCGTTTTTGCTAGCCCAATCGAAAGCTATTATGTGCTCTTCTGCAATTAGAGGGTCACCTAATTTGTCATCTTTTAAGCAGTATTCAATTAATGGTTCTTTTAAAACAGTCCCATCCTCAATACCTAATCTTTTAGTTATAGATCCTGTTGCAACATTTCTAACAATAAATTCAATCGGAATTATCTCAACTAGTTTTATTATTTGTTCACGCATATTTAATCTTTTTACTAAATGATTTTTAATTCCTATTTGAGATAAATTTGAAAGAATATGTTCAGATATTCTATTATTTAAAACACCTTTTCCTTCAATCGTAGTTTTCTTTTGATTATTGAATGCTGTTGCATCGTCCTTAAAATATTGAATAACTAAATTTTTATCATTTGTTGCATAAATGATTTTTGCTTTACCTTCGTATAGTTTTTTTCCTTTTTTCATTATTTAAAAACTCTTCTAAAGATCAAATTCACATTTTTAAAGTGTTTTGCGTAACTAAATATTGATTTAAGCTTTTTCGTTGTAATTTTGGTCATAATAAACTTATCATTAGATATCACATCAAATAAGTTTAGGTTTTCAGCAAAGCATTTTTTTGCATACGATTGAACAATCCTGTAAGATTTTTCTCTACTTAAACCAGATTTAGTTAATTCTAGCATAACTTCTTGAGAGAAAATTAGCCCTTTTGTTATATTCAAGTTTTCTAACATTTTTTTAGGATAAACAATCATATTGTCTAAAATATTTGTTAATCTAACCAATGCAAAGTCTGTTGTAATATTTGCATCAGGACCAATGTTTCTTTCAACACTTGAGTGTGAAATGTCTCTTTCATGCCATAGCGCTATATTTTCTAGAGCTGGTATCACAGCACTTCTAACCATTCTAGCTAAACCAGTTAAGTTTTCACTTAAAATTGGATTTTTCTTATGAGGCATCGCAGACGATCCTTTTTGTTTTTTTGAAAAGTACTCTTGTAATTCATAAACCTCTGTTCTTTGCAAATGTCTTATCTCAATTGCAACTCTCTCAATTGAACCTGCGATAATACCTAAAACTGTAAAATAAAATGCATGTCGATCTCTTGGAATAACTTGGGTTGAAATTGGCTCAACTTTTAAACCTAGTTTTTTAGCAACATGCTTTTCTACATTTGGACTTATATTTGCAAAAGTTCCAACTGCTCCTGATATTGCACAGGTTGATACCTCATCTATTGCATCTTTAAGTCTTTTTCTGTTTCTCTTAAATTCCTCATAAAAAGAAGCTAATTTTAATCCAAAAGTAACTGGTTCAGCATGAATTCCATGACTTCTGCCCATACATGGAGTCATTTTATATTTTTTTGCCTGCTTCTTAAGTACTTTTAAAATTTGATCGATATCTTTAAGAATTATTTTTCCAGATTGAACTAATTGAATATTAAAACTGGTATCAAGGACATCTGATGAAGTCATACCTTGATGTAAATATCTTGCTTTAATTCCTGCTTTTTCTGTAACAGAGGATAGAAAAGCTATAACATCATGTTTAACTTCAGATTCAATTTTATGTATTCTATTTACATTGATAACTGCTTTTTTTCTAACAATTGAAGCTACTCCTCTTGGTATTTGACCAAGTTTTTCCATAGCCTCAGCAGCCGCAACTTCTACATCTAGCCAAATTTTATATTTATTTTCCTCTGACCAAATATCAGTTAATTCTTTTCGAGAGTATCTTTTAATCATTAATTATAAGTATGGAGGCTTTAAATAACCTTTAGCAGATTCTGTAAAGATTTCATAACCATTTTCAGTAATTCCTAACGTATGTTCAAATTGAGCTGATAAAGATTTATCTTTTGTAACAGCAGTCCAACCATCATTTAACATTTTAACATCATATTTACCTGAATTTATCATAGGCTCTATTGTAAAAGTCATTCCAGGTTTTAACTCTGGTCCTGAGTTTTTACTTCCATAATGTAAAATGTTTGGTGGTTCATGAAATGTTGTACTTATACCGTGACCACAAAAATCTCTAACAACAGAGTATCCTTTTTCTTCAACAAATGATTGAATTTCGTGACCAATATCACCTAATTTAATTCCTGGTTTTAAAATTTTAATTGCTCTCATCATGGACTCGTAAGTAGCATCTATTAGATTGTTTAATTTAATTGGTGTTTTACCAATGCAAAACATTCTACTGGTATCACCATAATGCTCATCTACAATTGCAGTAACATCAACATTTACCGCATCACCATCTCTTAAAACTCTATCTGAAGGAATTCCATGACATACAACATGATTTAATGAAGTACATAAAGATTTCGTAAAACCTCTATAGTAAAGTGGAGCAGAATGTCCTCCGTTATCTCTTATAAATTCATACCCCAATTTATCTATATAATCTGTTGAGACACCTTCTTTAATGTTTTCAGTTAACATATCAAGTGTCCTTGCTGCTAAATCACCAGCAACTCTCATTTTTTCAAATTTTTCTTTATAATCACTCATCTAAAATTTTAAGTTTTTTATCTATAATAATTTTTTTTGAACTTATATCACATCTATAAGCAAGAAAATTTACCCCAGCTTTTTTAGCTTTTTTATAATTTTCATAATATTCTTCATCGATATCTTTAGCTATTTTAAAATATTTCATATTTTGAATTTGAACTAAAAATATCAGATAACCACTATAACCTTTATTTATGGCATCAATAAGAGTTAATAAATGCTTAGATCCTCTTGAAGTAATGGCATCTGGAAACTCAGCAGTTTCTTTATCTCTAAATAAGGTAACGTTCTTGACTTCTACAAAGCTTTTTTTATTTTTTTTTTCTAGTAAAAAATCAAATCTAGTTTCCTTATTAAAGAATACCTCTGGTTTTATTTTATCGTTATTTTTTAATTCTTTGATCAAATTATTTTCGATTGCATGATTTACTATCTTGTTAGCCATATGAGTATTGACACCTACTAAATTTTTTCTTGATTTAATTATTTCAAGTCCAAACTTTAGTTTTCTCTTAGGGTCATTATTTGGTAGTAAATAAACTTTATTACCTTCATCTAATAAACCTTTCATAGAACCCGTGTTAGGACAATGAGCTGTGACAATTTCTTTACCAAGTTTTATGTCGGTAAAAAACCTTTTGTAACGTTTGATTAGTTTGCCTTTTACTAAAGACTTGGTAAATTCCATTAGTAAATTATATATTTCATATGGATAAAAAAGCAAAATTTAAAGCTTCAATTTTAATTATTGGTAATGAAATTTTATCTGGAAGAACACAAGACACTAATACCTCAACATTAGCAACTTGGTTAAATTCTATAGGGGTAAAGGTTGAGGAGGTTAGAGTAATTCCCGATGTAGAAAATATTATAGTTGAAACACTAAATTTACTTAGATCAAAATATGATTATGTTTTTACAACTGGTGGTATTGGACCCACTCACGATGATATAACAGCTCAATCTGTTTCAAAAGCATTTGGAGTAAAATATGAAGTTCACAAAGAAGCTTTCAAAATTCTAGAAGAATATTATCAACCAGGAGAATTTAATGAGGGAAGACAGAAAATGGCTTGGATGCCTCAAAATGCAAATCTAATTTTAAATCCAACAAGCGGCGCTCCAGGATTTAATGTTGAAAATGTATATTCGTTACCAGGAGTTCCTTCTATATTAAAATCTATGTTAGGTGGATTAACAAATAATATAGTTGGTGGTGAACCAATCAAAAGCTTAACTATAAGTTTAAGAACGGTTGAAAGTGAAATAGCAAGTTCATTAACAAAAGTACAAAATAATAATTTAGATGTAGAGATTGGCAGTTATCCATTTTTTCATGCTGGTAAACTTGGTGTATCTATAGTTATTAGATCAGAAGATCAAAATAAAATTGATGATTGTAATTCGCAGATTTTAAAATTTGTAAATGAAAAAAAAATTGAGGTAGTTGAGCGCTAATGTTGTATTTTGCTTACGGTAGCAATCTTCATCATTTTCAAATGAAACGAAGATGTAAAGACAGTATTTTTTTAAAAAAAATAAACTTAAAAGATTTTAAATTAACATTTAGAAGCAAATATAGAGCAGCAGACATTGAGCCAAAAAAAAATTCCATCGTACCAGGTGGATTATTTGAAATTTCAAAAAGTGATGAAAAAAAGTTGGATGTTTATGAGGATTTTCCAATTTTATATAAAAAATACTATTTCTATTATTATGGAAAAAAAGTCATGACTTATACAATGGTTAAGAAATCTTCTTTTAAGTTTCCTACAGAAAGATATCTAAACATAGTTAAAAGAGGATATAAAGATTGCAAGTTAGATAAAAAATTTCTCACAAAAGCTTTACAATTTTAATTGAAATGTTTTTACACACAAAATTAAAGGATCAAAAAAATCCAATAAGAGTAGCTTTTGTTGGATGTGGAAAATTTGTAAGTATGTTTCTATCTCAATATTCTAACTTAAATAAAATTAAAATTGATAGCATAGTTGATCTGAATATTGATCAAGCAAAAAAAAATTGTTTAAAAAGTGGAGTAAGTAAAGAAGAGGTATCTAAAATTAATTTTTCAACTTCTCTTGATCAAATTATTGATAGAAATATTGAAATCTTTATTGAAGCAACAGGAAACCCTGTTGTGGGTACTGTCCATGCAATAAGGATTTTAAAAGAAAAGAAACATTTGATTTTAGTTAATGTAGAGGCAGATATCACATGTGGAAAATATTTATCAGATTTAGCTAAAGAAAATGGAGTTATTTGTTCGATGGCTTATGGTGACCAACCTTCGTTAATTATAGAACAAATTGAATGGGCTAGACTTAATGGTTTTGAAGTTATTTGTGCTGGAAAAGGAACAAAATACCATCCAAGTTTTGAATATTCCACACCCGATACAGTTTGGGGTCACTATGGTTTAACTAAACAGAGGGCAGAGAATGAGTCAGGAATGAATCCTAAAATGTTTAATAGTTTTTTATGCGGCGATAAATCTGCAATTGAAATGTGTGCAGTAAGCAATGCTGCAAATCTTAAATGTCCTTCTAACGGATTAACTTTTCCTCCAGTTGGGGTTTATGATATTGCAAAAAAATTAATACCAAAAAAAGATGGTGGATTAATTGATTTTGAAGGTCAAGTTGAAGTTATTTCAAGTATTGATTTAAATAAAAAAGATATTCCTAATGACTTGAGGTGGGGAGTATACATTGTCATTAAAGCTCAAAATGAATATGTAAAAAATTGTTTTAAAGATTATGGTATGGTTACAGACTCTTCTGGAAACTATTCAGCAATATGGAGACCTTATCATTATATTGGTTTAGAACTTGCTCAGTCTATATATTCTATATCACTTGATAACAGGGCAACAGGTTATACGAAGAAATATAATGCAGATGTTGCAAGTGTTGCAAAAAAAGACTTAAAAGTTGGAGAAAAGCTTGACGGAGAAGGAGGGTTTTGTGCAAGAGGTAAATTAATTACATCTGAAATTTCGAAAAATGAAAAGGTACTACCTCTTGGTTTAACCGATAATGCAATATTGAAAAAAAATATCAGTAAAGATGAAATAATAAAAATTAGTGATGTTGAGCTTAATTTACCAAAAGAGGTAATAGAAGCTAGAGATTACCAATACAATTTAATATAGTTGAGTTATAAATAATTGTGGATATAACAGTGAAATTGATTAATGCCCTCGTGGTGAAATTGGTAGACACAAAGGACTTAAAATCCTTGCCGCTTGCGGAGTGCCAGTTCGAGTCTGGCCGAGGGCACCATTAAATGAACAAACTACAAATTATTTCTGATAAAAATAAGAAATCCTTAAATATAAAAAATATTTTATTAAAAAAAATTAGTTCTAATAATTTTCAAAACAAAAATTTAACTATTGTTATTGGAGGTGATGGTTTTATGCTCCAAACTCTTAAAAGAAACAAAAATTCTAATAAATTTTTCTATGGGATTAACTCTGGAAACTACGGTTTTCTAATGAATAAATTTTCCTCAAAAGATATTATAAAAAACCTTTCTAAAGCAAATATGGTTTCAATTTCTCCCTTAGAAATGATTGTAAAAAATAAAAATAATCAAATCAAAAAATCTATAGCTATTAATGAAGTTTCTGTATTAAGACAGAGCAGACAAGCAGCTTCGTTATCAATTAAACAAGGTTCTAGGCAAATTATAAAAAAATTAGTTTCTGATGGAGTTTTGGTGTCCACACCTGCTGGAAGCACTGCTTATAATTTATCTGTACATGGACCTATTTTAAGTCTTCATTCAAAAAAATTATCTATATCTCCAATAAGTGCATTTAGACCAAGAAGATGGAAAGGTAAAATTGTAAATGATAAAACAAAAATCATTATTACAAATCTTAATCCTTCAAAAAGACCAATAAGTGCTGTAGCAGATAATTTAGAAGTAAGAAATGCTAAATCAATTACTGTAAAAACTAATAACAAAATTAAGTTTAATTTACTTTATGACAAAAGCAGAAGTTTGCAAAAAAAAATTAAAATTGAACAAATAAGAAAAGAAACAAGTTAGATTGAATGAATAAAATTAATCCAATTATCTTAGTTGTACTAATTTTAATTACAGGATTTTTTTGCATTTAAGATAATGTCTTTTTTTGGTTGCTATGTTCGTATTGAGAGTGTTGGTGAGTGTTGGAAATTAACAGCTTGGTAGATAAAATTATGGTGCCCCCGCACGGATTCGAACCGCGGACCTATTGATTACAAATCAATTGCTCTACCAACTGAGCTACAAGGGCGATAAAAATATTTATAAATCAAAAGCGATAATTTGCAATAAAAATAAAATGTTATCCTCGACGTTTTGATCATTAAAATATATCTATATATATTTTGAATTTTAAGTATAAATAATTTATGAAAGATAATATTCTGCTTAAAGTAAATAAGGTTTATAGCGAACAAAATCCTTCTAAGTATTTTAACAATACAAGTAAAAAAAATTTAAATATCCTTTTTAGAAATAGAAAAAATTTTTTAATTGAAAAATTAAAATTACCTACAAGACTTTTTAAAAATAGCGAGCTTTTAGATTTAGGTTGCGGAACAGGGCAAAATACAATTAGTTATGATTGGAATGGTGCAAAATGTACACTTGTTGAATATGATAAAAGTTCATCAATTCAAGCGAGAAATTTATTTAAAAAATATTCAAAAAATAGATTTAAAGTAATTAACAAAGACTTGTTTAAGTTTAAAACAAGCAAAAAGTTTGATTTTGTTGTTTCTAATGGAGTTGCACATCACACCTCTGATGTTGTTAAAAATATTAATTTAGCAATCAAATATCTTAAAAATGATGGTTTGTTTATACTAGGACTTGGTGAATCGAATGGTTTTTTTCAAAGAAATTTACAAAGATACATATTATATAGTTTAACATCAGATACCAATGAATTAATTAAACTATCTAAATTACTATTTAATGAAAATTTAAATAGAGCTAAAAAATTTGGAGGAAGATCAATAAAAGAAATTATATTTGATACTTACATTAATCCCAAGATTGAAACCTTATCCTTTAAAGAAGTAGAATCCCTTTTTAAAAAAAATGATTTATATTTATATAGTTCAGATGAGGATACCTTTGATTTAAAAAAGATCTATGGTTTTAACAAATTTTATTTTAGATTAAAGACAGGTTCAAAATTAGAAAATAAAAGTTTTCTATTTAATTCATTAGTAAATTTTTCATATAAAGGAAATAGTGACAAAATATTAAATAAAAATATTGATCTTTTAAACCAAATTTTAAAAATACAAGATAATATATCAAAAAAAATAAACAATCAATCAGTCAAAGGTTTTAAAAAAATAAAATTGAATAAAAATATTGAAATTTATGAAGAAAAAATAAATAAATTAGAAAAGATTGATGTAATTAATAAAAAAAATATTTTTCAATTTATTCTAGAGTTAAAAAATATTTTTAAAATTTTAAATTTAAAAGATAAAAAAACTAAAATTAAATTATTAAAAAAAACAATTAAAAAAAACAGTAGATTATTTAAAGGACATTGTGGTAAAGGAATGAATTACTTTGTTGGAATGAAGGTACAAAAATATGATACTTAGGTTAAAATATGATTACTATTCAAAAGGTTATGTGATTATTAGAAATGTGCTTAATAAAAAAGATCTTGATAAATGTAAGGACCAATTAATTTTAAGCTATAAAAAAATATTAAGAGAAAATATAAATTACAATAATATTCATGAATTGCTTACAAAATATGAAAAAAATAAAGAGTGGGATAAACTATACATAGCATTTAAAGATGCTTGCCAATCAAAGCCTTTTTTAAGAATGTCAAAAAAATTAGAGAATTTAACAAAAAATTTTTTTAACGTAAAAACTAAAACATTAACTTGCGCATATGCAATTGGGATTAAAAATTCAAAAAGAACTAGTTATGATTGGCATCAAGAGAAAACATATTATTCTAAAATTAGAAAAAAAACTTTTCACTATCAATTTCCCTTTTTTGAAAAATGTATAAAATTGAATGGAACTATGAGTGTTCTTGAAGGTAGTCATACGCTAGGTGAAATTTCTAATTATACTTACAATAGAAAATTTAAAAAAGGTGTCTATAGTTATATACCGAAAGATATTAAGTTAATGCAAAAGTACTTTAAAGAAAAATTTTTAAATATGAATATAGGCGATGTTTGTATTTTTCACGAAAATTTAATTCATAGATCAAACATTAATAAAACCAATAAAGTAAGATTTGCAGGTATTAATAGACAACAGGCTATATAAATCAAATTTATATAATTAATTAAATTTTTTTATAATTAGATAATTTTCTAAAATTAAACCATCTAAATCTGTCATTTCAAAAACTTTGACCGCATCCTTTTCATTATTTACTAAAGGATAGCCATGCAAATTAAAAGAAGTGTTAAGTAAAGCGTATATGCTCGTATTTTCTCCAAATTTTTTTATAAGGTTGTAATATTCTAAATTATCTTTTTTAGTTACAATTTGTGGTCTACATGTATTATCGTATGGATGAATTCCGGCTTTTAATTTTTCTACAAAATTTGATTTTGTTTTTACACAAGAGGTCATATATTTATAATTCTCAATATGTCCATTTAATTTAAAATATTTTTTAGAATATTTATCCAGAACAGATGCTGCGAAAGGCATCCAGAAATCTCTATTCTTTATTTTTTCATTTATTATTTTTTTTATGTTTACATTGGATGGATTTGCGATAATGGATCTATTTCCCAAAGCTCTTGCACCGAATTCAGATCTACCAGCACATCTAGCTAAAACTTTATTGTCCGCAAGCATTAGTGCTGCTTTTTCATTTATATTCTTTGTAACTATCTGATATTTTTTTTTATCAATTTTTTTAATAATATTTCTAACAAGCTCATTATTAATTTGATAACCCAAATAAGCATTTTTTAATGGTTTAGGTTGTTTGTTAAATTTTTTAAAATAATAAACATAGCATGCACCCATAGCTTGAGAGGAGTCGTCAGGTGAAGGAGGTATGTAAACATTTTTTATTTTTTTTTGCTCTGAAATTGTAAGATTATTTTTTACATTCATAGCAACACCACCAGCTAAGTTAATATTTTCAAATTTATATTTTTTTAAAATATTCTTAATCCATTTATTTATTAATTTTTCTGTATAATCTTGAAGCGCACCTGAAATAGCATCAAATCTTTTACCATCTAGTAATTCTTTTATATAAAAATAAAGATCAGGAATTTTTTTTTTATTATGGAATTTTAACCCCTTAACATCTTGTAGAGAAAAAAATAATTTTGTTGTTTCTTCAAAATATTGTTTTTTTGCATAAGGGGCTAATCCCATTACTTTATATTCGTGCTCATTAGGTTTTAATCCTAATATCAAAGTTATATATCTGTAAAGCCTTGCTATTATAAAATTACCACCTTTTACTATTTCTTTAGTTTGTATTTGTTTATTCTTTAAATAAAATTTTACAACTTTATAATTGATAAAATCTCCAAATGCGTCCAGACTTATACTAATAGTTTTTCTAATTCTACCCAATGCAAAAAAACTATAAAACACATGTCCTGTTGAATGGTCAATGAATTTTACTTTATTCTCACTAATTCCAAGATGAATACCAACAACTTCTTTGCGAATTTTTTTTCCAATTTCTATTAATTCTTTATTTGATGAGTGATCTGTTTTTTTGTTTAAAATTTGAATATTTTTTTCCCAATATTTTTTACCAGGATATTGATTAGTATCAATTCTATCTTTAAAAACTTTTAATTGTGAGATTTTTTTATTTTTATATAGTCTTGGGTACCATATTTTTTTTTGTTCATATATATAATCATCCACATTCATTTTTGTGTAGTGTCTTGTGAGAATATATGCTGGTGTCCATGCCTCTGATATAAAGCAAATAGCTGTAATATCTTTTTTAGAAATTCGAAAGTTTTTTAAAAGCCAGTTTATTGCGTTGTAGGGATATCTTTCATCATTTTTAATTCTGGTAAATCTTTCTTCACTAATACATCCTAAAATTTTTCCATCCACCATTAAAGCGGCTGTAGAATTTTGTTCCCAATTTATTCCAATATAAATTTCTTTCATTTGATAAAGTTTTATAATTTTATTAAAAATTTAGTATATATCATTATAAAATATATTATATTTGTAATTAAGACTTATAAGCAATTAATAATTTTTAACTAATATCTAAAAAATATTAGTATAGAAAACTTTCATTTTAATTTTGTTTGAAAGTGTAAATGATGAAATACAATAGCAGCACTATTTGATATGTTCAAACTTTCTATTTCTTTATTGATGTCAATTTTGACAAAAAAATCTACATATTTTCCAGTCTGGTGCCTCATTCCAAATCCCTCTGAACCAAAGAGCAAAATATTATTTCCTTCCCATTTAACATCCGTAAAATCTTTTTGACCTTTTGAATCAAAACCATAAACCCAAAAGTTTTTTTCTCTAAGATTTTTCAATGTTGAATTAATATTGGATACCTGAAATATATTAACATGCTCCATACATCCACTTGCTGATTTATACATTAATTTACTATCTCTAGGAAAATGTCGTTCTTTAATTATCAAACCATCAATATTAAAAGAAGCTGCACTTCTAATCAAAGAGCCTATATTTCTTGGATCAGTAACCTCATCTAAACAAACAAATGTTAAATTTTTTTTTTCTTTAATAAATTCTTTTAAATCTAGTGAATCAAGATGTTCAATTTCTGCAACATAACCATTATGCATTAATTGATCTTTTGATGAATATTTATCCAATTCTTTTTTTGATTTAAAATAAACTTTTAGGTCTTGTAGAAGATTTTTATTTGGGTTTTTTTTATGAATATTTTTTTTAGCGTCCTCTGTCAAAAATACTCTTAAAACCTTCCTATTTGGATTCCTTAAAGCTTCAATTACCGCATGTTGGCCCACTATAAAAAAAGATGATTTATTCATAAAATTATCAAGTATTTTACACGTTTTTAAGGAGATTTTCTTAATAAATCACGTGTTGCATTTGGATAAATAAAATATATAAAACGCCTGTTATTTGAAGTTTTATTGAACAAGGGGACACTTCCCCAAAGGAGGGGTTCCAGAGCGGTCAAATGGGGCGGGCTGTAAACCCGTTGACTTCGGTCTTCGAAAGTTCGAATCTTTCCCCCTCCACCATTCAATGAATTTTTGATTAACAATGGAGTGTTACTCTTGGGGTTGTGCGGGTGTAGTTCAATGGTAGAACGCTAGCCTTCCAAGCTGGATGTAAGGGTTCGATTCCCTTTACCCGCTCCAAGAAATTAAAGTAAGAAACAAAAAAAAAACTGAGGTTAAAAAGAAATGTCAAAAGAAAAATTCGTACGAAGTAAACCCCACTGTAACATTGGGACTATTGGTCATGTCGACCATGGTAAAACAACTCTTACTGCAGCTATAACAAATGTATTAGCTGAAGCTGGTGGTGGAACAGCTGTAGCATACGATCAAATCGATAAAGCTCCAGAGGAAAAAGAAAGAGGAATTACAATTTCAACAGCACACGTTGAATATGAAACTGAGAAAAGACACTATGCTCACGTAGACTGCCCTGGTCACGCTGACTATGTAAAAAATATGATTACTGGTGCTGCACAAATGGATGGAGCAATATTAGTTGTTAATGCTGCAGATGGACCAATGCCACAAACAAGAGAACATATTCTTTTAGGAAGACAAGTTGGTATTCCAGCAATTGTTGTTTACTTAAATAAAGTAGACCAAGTTGATGATAAAGATATGATTGAACTTGTAGAAGAAGAAATTAGAGAACTTTTAACTTCTTATAAATATCCTGGAGAAACAACTCCAATCGTTAAAGGTTCAGCTTTAGCAGCAGTTGAGAAAAGAGATGATGAAATTGGAAAAAATTCAATTTTAGAATTAATGAAAGCTGTTGACGAACATATCCCGCAACCAGCTAGAGAAGTTGACAAACCATTCTTGATGCCAGTTGAGGACGTATTTTCAATTTCAGGAAGAGGAACAGTTGCAACTGGAAGAGTAGAATCTGGTGTAATTAAAACTGGTGAGGAAGTTGAAATCGTTGGAATTAAAGAAACAAAAAAATCAGTTTGTACTGGAGTAGAAATGTTTAGAAAACTTTTAGACTCAGGTGAAGCTGGTGATAACGTAGGAATTTTATTGAGAGGTATTGAGAGAACTGACATTGAAAGAGGTCAAGTTCTTTGTAAGCCTGGATCAATAACTCCTCATACTAAATTTGAAGCTCAAGCCTATATTCTTAAAAAGGATGAGGGTGGAAGACACACTCCTTTCTTTACAAAATATAGACCGCAGTTTTATTTTAGAACAACAGACGTAACAGGAGAAGTAGAATTACCAGCAGGTACAGAAATGGTCATGCCTGGTGATGATGCTAAATTTACTGTTAAACTGATTACACCTATTGCAATGGCAGAAAAGTTAAATTTTGCTATTAGAGAAGGTGGTAGAACTGTTGGAGCAGGAGTAGTAACTAAAATTATAGAGTAACTCTATAAATAGGAGTGTAGCTCAATTGGTAGAGCGCCGGTCTCCAAAACCGGAGGCTGAGGGTTCGAGTCCCTCCGCTCCTGCCAATTTGAGCTTAAGAATTATGAAGAACCCGATTAAATTTATACAAGAAGTAAAACAAGAGGCTTTTAAAGTTACTTGGCCTACTTGGAAAGAAACATTGCAAGGTGCTTTAATGGTATTCGTTATGGCGGTTGTAATGTCTTTATTTTTTCTTTTATTAGATCAGGTTTTAAAATTTTTCCTAGAATTATTACTTAAGGTAAGTATTTAATGAAAAATTGGTACATTGTTCAATCACACTCCAGTTTTGAGAATAAAGTTGCTTCACTAATAAAAGAAGAGGCGGATAAGGCTAAAATAAGTGAAAAATTTGAGGAAATAATTGTACCCACTCATGATGTTACTGAGGTTAAAAGAGGTAAAAGAATTCAAAGAAAAAAAAAGTACTTCCCTGGATATGTTTTAATTAAAAGTGAAATGGATAACAATATTTACCATATGATTAAAAATATAAAGAGAGTTAGTGGATTTTTAGGAAGCAAAGGTATTCCTGTGCCAGTATCTGACAAGGAAGTAGAGAAAATTTTAGGTCAAATTAAAGACGGTGTTGCTCAGCCAAAATCTGGTATTGAGTATAGTGTTGGAGAAAAAATTCAGGTTGTTGATGGTCCATTTGCTTCATTTACAGGTATGATTGAGGAAATTGATGAAGAAAAAGCTAGACTTAAGGTGTCAGTTTCTATATTTGGTCGTCCAACACCTGTAGATTTAGAATATAATCAAGTTGAAAAGGTAAGTTAATGGCAAAAGAGATTAGTGGATTTATAAAATTACAAATTAAAGGTGGACAAGCAAACCCAGCTCCACCTGTTGGACCTGCATTAGGTCAACGTGGTGTAAACATCATGGAATTCTGTAAAGCCTTTAATGATAAAACGAAATCAATGGCGGGCAAACCTGTACCTGTTGAGATAACGGTTTATAAAGATAAAAAATTTGATTTTAAAATTAAATCTCCCCCAGCGTCTTTCTATATTAAAGAAGCAGTTAAACTAAAAGGTGGTTCAAAAGAGCCAGGTAGAAATATAGTTGCATCAATTTCAAAACAACAATTAGCAAATATTGCAAAAGAAAAAATGAACGATTTAAATGCACATGACATTGAAGAGGCAATTAAAATTATAGCAGGATCTGCAAGATCAATGGGAATTGAGGTAAAAGAATAATGGCATCAAAAAGATATAAAAAATTACCTGAAAATACTAAAGACTTAAACTCAGATACTATTGAGAATTTGTTATCTGAGTTAAAAAAAAATTGTACTACTAAGTTTGATGAGTCTTTAGACTTGAGTTTCCAAATAAATAACAAACAAAAAAAGAGTGAAGTAAATATTAGAACAGTAGTTAATTTACCAGGAGGAACAGGTAAAACAGTTAAGGTTGCAGTAGTTTGTGAAGATAATAAAGCACAAGAGGCCAAAGATGCTGGAGCAGATATTGTTGGTGGAGATGAATTTGTGGATAAAATTAAAGCTGGTGAATTAGACTTTGAAAAATTGATTTGTACACCAGGAATGATGATTAAACTTTCTAAATTAGGAAAAGTTTTAGGACCTAAAGGTTTAATGCCAAATCCTAAACTAGGTTCTGTATCAGAAAATATTAAAGAAGCAGTAACTAATGCTAAATCAGGTCAAGTTGAAATAAGAAATGATAAAGATGGAAATATTGGTGTAAGCATTGGAAAAAAATCTTTTTCTGATGATCAATTAATAAAAAACTATAATGCAATTATAGATGCGCTTGAAAAAGAAAAAACAAACAACACTTTAAAGGGTGATTTAATAAGAGGTGTATTTGCAACATCTACAATGGGTGTGTCTTATAAAGTTAAATTAGGGAAATCGATATAGTTATGATGAATAAAGAACAAAAGAAAAATTATATTGAAGAAATGACTTCTAAATTTGAGAGTAGTAAAGCTGTGATGGTTACACACTATCAAGGCTTAACAATGACTCAATTAGATGATTTAAGAGCAAAAATGAGAGAGCATGGTATCGTCTTTAAGATCACTAAAAACAGAATCACAAAATTAGCATTAGAAAAAACTAAGTGTAAAGATTTATCCAATCTTTTCACAGGTCCAACAGCGGTTGCATTTGGTGAAGATGCTATAATGTCTGCAAGGATCTTATCCAAATTTGCTAAAGATAATGAAAATCTCAAATTAATTGGCGGAATAATGGATGATGAGGTCCTGGATCAGGCCGGTGTCCAAAATGTTGCTAGTTTACCTACACTTGATGAAGCAAGAGCTAATATTGTAGGAATTTTAAACGCTCCAGCCTCAAAATTAATTAGTATTTTGCTTGCACATTCGGAAAAAATGAGTAGTTTGTCCGCAGAAAATTCTGAAACACAACCCAAAGAGTAGAAAAATATGCCTGACCTAAATAAAATTATTGAAGACTTATCAAGTTTGACTGTCGCTGAAGCAGCCGAACTTTCAAAACAGTTAGAAGAAAAATGGGGTGTAACTCCAATGGCAGCAGCAGCTCCAGCAGCAGCAGGTGGTGCAGCTCCAGCAGAAGAAAAAGATGATTTCACTATCATGTTAGTTTCTGCAGGTGATAAAAAAATTAATGTTATCAAAGAAGTAAGAGCAGCTACTTCATTAGGTTTAAAAGAAGCAAAAGATCTTGTAGAGGGAGCACCAAAAGAAGTTAAATCTGGTGTTAACAAAAAAGATGCCGAAGAGATCAAAGCTAAGTTAGAAGCTGCTGGCGCAAAAGTAGAACTTAAATAAATTAATTAGAAAGAATTCAAATACTGATTATTTTTAATCAGTATTAATAAATATAGATGCAATTATCTTTTACTGAAAAGAAAAACATTAGAAAAAGTTTTGGTAAACTAAAAGAAAGCTTATCAATTCCAAATCTTATTGAAGTTCAAAAAAATTCTTACAAAGAATTAACCGAATTCTATGCTGAAACCGAATTAACAAAAGGTTTTGATAGAGTTTTTAAAAGTATTTTTCCAATTGAAGATTTAAATGACAAAGCAACTCTTGAATATGTTTCATACAGGTTAGAAAAACCTAAATTTGATGTTGAAGAATGTATAACAAGAGGTCTAACTTATTCTTCAGCTCTTAAATGTACTTTAAGATTAGTTGTTTACGAAATAGATCAAGAAAACAATACTAAAGATATTTTATCAGCAAAAGAACAAGAAGTTTACATGGGTGAAGTACCTATGATGACTAATAGTGGAACGTTTATTACCAATGGTGTTCAACGTGTTGTTGTAAACCAAATGCATAGAAGTCCAGGAGTTTTCTTTGACCATGATAAAGGAAAAACTCATGCAAGTGGAAAATTATTATTTAATTGTAGAGTAATACCTAACAGGGGATCATGGTTAGATTTTGAATATGATGTTAAAGATTTTTTATATTTTAAAATTGATAGAAAGAAAAAAATATTTGCTTCAACGTTACTTTTAGCTTTAGGTTTTTCTAAATCAGAAATTGTTGATGAGTTTTATGATAGTGAGCAATATACTTTTGATCCTAAGACAGAAAAATGGAAAACTAAATTTAACCCTGAGAATTACAAGGCTAAAAATTTTTCTGAAGAAGTAATTGATGCAAAAACTGGTGAAGTAGTAATCAAATTAGGTGATAAAATTAATTTTTTAAATGCTAAAAAATTAGCTAATGACGGACTTAAAGACATTTTAGTTTCAAGAGAATCTCTTTTTGGAAAATTCTTACATAGAGATATTAAATTAAGTGATGAAGAAGAAGGTACTTTTAAAATTGGTACCGAACTTAATGATACAATTATTCAACAAATACTGGATGCAAATGTTCACTCTTTACAAATATCCGTAACAAATTCCATAAATAAAGGACCATATTTATTAACAACAGTTTTAGCTGACAAAAATAACTCTAAAGATGAAGCTATAACTGAAATATATAAAATGCTAAGACCCGGAGAGCCACCTACAATAGAGATAGCCAATCAAATATTTAACAATCTTTTCTTTAGCTCAGACAGATACGATCTATCTGATGTTGGTAGAGTGAAAATGAATTCAAGACTAAACCAAGAGTGTTCTGATAAAATTACGATCTTAAGAAATGATGACATCATTGCAATTATTCACAAAATGTTAGATTTGCGTGATGGTAAGGATGATGTTGATGACATTGATCATTTAGGAAATAGAAGAGTACGTTCTGTAGGTGAGTTAGTTGAAAACCAAGCGAGAATTGGTGTTTACAGAATGGAAAGGGCTATTAAAGAAAAAATGACTACTCTAGATGTTGAGTCTGCGATGCCACAAGATTTAATTAACGCAAAACCACTAACTGTTTCATTGAAAGATTTTTTTGCT
This sequence comes from Candidatus Pelagibacter sp. HIMB1695, assembly GCF_052047655.1. NCBI lineage: Bacteria > Pseudomonadati > Pseudomonadota > Alphaproteobacteria > Candidatus Pelagibacterales > Candidatus Pelagibacteraceae > Candidatus Pelagibacter > Candidatus Pelagibacter sp. HIMB1695. Next base: position 167,736 of record NZ_JBNAJT010000001.1, read on the forward strand.
AGCTCTCAACTTTCACAGTTTATGGATCAAACGAACCCATTATCTGAAATTACACATAAAAGAAGAGTTTCTGCTCTTGGACCAGGTGGACTAACTAGAGAAAGAGCAGGATTTGAAGTTCGAGACGTTCACCCAACCCATTATGGAAGAATTTGTCCAATTGAGACTCCAGAGGGACCAAACATCGGTTTGATAAATAGTTTATCAACTTATGCAAAAATAAATAAATATGGCTTTATTGAAAGCCCATATAAAAAAGTAAAAGATGGGGTTGTGCAAGATAAAGTTGAGTATTTATCTGCAATGGAAGAAACCAAATTTACAATTGCTCAAGCAAATACAAAGTTAGATAAAAATGGAAAGATAGTTGAGGAACTTGTTTCTTGCAGACAAAATTTAAACTTCCTCTTATCAAAACCAGATGCAATTGATTATATCGACGTTTCACCAAAACAACTTGTTTCTGTTGCAGCATCTTTAATACCTTTCTTGGAAAATGATGATGCTAACAGAGCTCTAATGGGTTCAAACATGATGAGACAAGCAGTTCCTCTTTTAAAACCAGAATCTCCATTGGTTGGTACTGGAATTGAAAGTGATGTGGCTTTAGACTCTGGTGTAACTATTGTTGCTAAGAGAGATGGAGTTGTTGATAAAATTGACGGTAAGAGAATTGTTATTAAAGTAACAGAAGAAACTGATTTTAGTGAATCAGGTGTAGATATTTATAATTTACAAAAATTTAAAAGATCAAACCAAAATACGTGTATTAACCAAAGACCACTAGTTAGAGTTGGTGATAAAGTTAAATCTGGTGATATTATTGCAGATGGTCCTTCAACAAAATTAGGTGAATTAGCACTTGGAAAAAATGTAACAGTAGCATTTATGCCATGGCAAGGTTACAACTTTGAAGACTCAATTTTGATTTCAGAAAGATGTGTAACTGACGATGTATTTACTTCAGTACATATTGAAGAATATGAAATAATGGCAAGAGACACAAAACTTGGAGAAGAAGAAATTACCAGAGATATTCCTAATGTTAACGAAGAAGCTTTAAAAAATCTTGATGAATCAGGAATAGTTTACATTGGAGCTGAAGTAAACGCTGGCGATATTTTAGTTGGAAAAGTTACACCAAAAGGTGATTCAGCATCAGGACCAGAAGAAAAACTATTAAGATCAATTTTTGGAGAAAAAGCTATTGATGTTACTGATACATCTTTGAGAATGTCACGAGGTGCTAGTGGTACAGTTGTCGATGTAAGAGTATTTAACAGACATGGTATTGAAAAAGACGAAAGATCAATAACTATTGAAAGAGCTGAAATTGAACAAGTTCAGCAAGATAAATTAGTAGAGGAAGAAATTTTAGAGAGAAGCATTAAACAAAGAGCTTCACAAATCTTATCAGGATCATCATTAACTAAAAAAGTAAAAGATTTATCTGAAGGAACAAAACTTGATTTTGATGCAATTAATAATCTATCTATAAATGATGTATTTAAAATAACAGTTGGAAATGTAAATGATGAAGCGACTTTGGCACAACTTAAAGATCAATACAACAAAGCAAAACAAGACATTACAGAAAGATTTGAAGATAAAGTTTTAAAAATTAGAAGTGGTGATGATTTATTACCAAGTGTTATGAAAATGGTAAAAGTTTTTGTAGCCATTAAGAGAAGATTAAGACCAGGTGATAAAATGTCAGGACGACATGGTAATAAGGGCGTCGTTAGTAAAATAGTACCAGTTGAAGATATGCCATACAGAGAAGATGGTAGACCAGTTGATATTGTTTTAAACCCTCTAGGTGTTCCAAGTAGGATGAATGTAGGTCAAATTTTAGAAACTCACCTTGGTTGGGCTTGTAAAGAATTTGGTGAACAGATTAAAAATTTAGTTAACGAAAATAATAAAAAGATTGAAAGAACTGAAAAAATAGAAAAATTTTTAAAATCTGTTTATGGAGAAGATACTTTCAATGAAAAAGTAGACAAATTAAGTAAGAACGAATTTAAAGACCTGTGTGAAAATTTACAAAATGGGATTGCAATATCCACTCCTGTTTTTGATGGCGCTAAAGAGAAAAATGTAACTGACATGTTAGAGTTAGCGAACTTACCAGGATCTGGACAAACTTATTTATGGGATGGAAGAACTGGAGAAAAATTTGACAGACCAGTTACAGTTGGAATAATTTATATGCTGAAACTTCATCATTTAGTTGAAGATAAAATTCATGCAAGATCTACAGGTCCTTACAGTTTGGTTACACAACAACCTCTTGGTGGTAAAGCACAATTAGGTGGTCAAAGATTTGGAGAAATGGAAGTATGGGCTCTTGAAGCTTACGGAGCTTCTTATACTTTGCAAGAAATTTTGACTGTAAAATCTGATGATGTTGCAGGAAGAGTTAAAGTTTACGAAACTATAGTTAAAGGTGAAGAGAATTTCGAGTCTGGTATTCCAGAGTCATTTAACGTCTTAGTTAAAGAAATTAAATCATTAGCATTAAATGTGGAGCTTAATTAATGAAAAAAGAATTAACTGATTTATTTAAAGGAAGCGAAATTTCAGAAGCGCAAAATTTCAATAGTATTAAAATTTCTTTAGCTAGTCCTGAGAAAATTAAATCTTGGACATTTGGTGAAATTAAAAAACCAGAAACTATAAATTATAGAACATTTAGACCAGAGAAAGATGGTCTATTCTGCGCAAGAATTTTTGGACCAATCAAAGATTATGAATGTTTGTGCGGAAAGTATAAACGAATGAAATTTAGAGGTATTATTTGTGAAAAATGTGGCGTTGAGGTAACAAAATCTAATGTAAGAAGAGAGAGAATGGGCCACATTAATCTCGCAACTCCTGTGGCACATATTTGGTTTTTGAAATCATTACCAAGTAGAATTGCACTTGCAGTAGATATGAAGTTGAAAGAAATCGAGAGAGTTCTTTATTTTGAAAACTTTATAGTAATCGAACCGGGATTAACTGGTTTGCAAAAAAACCAACTTTTAAATGAAGAAGAATTAGCAAAATATCAAGATGAATTTGGAGAAGAAAGTTTTACTGCAGGTATTGGAGCAGAAGCTGTTCTTGAGATGTTAAAAAATCTTGACTTAGAATTAGAGAGAAAAAATCTTGTTAGCTTTATTAAAGAGACTAAATCTAAAGTTAATGAAGAAAGAGCAATTAAGAGATTAAAATTAATAGAGTCATTTATCGAAACTGGTCAAAAACCAGAATGGATGATTATGACTGTGGTTCCTGTTATTCCACCAGAATTAAGACCATTGGTTCCGCTAGATGGTGGTAGATTTGCTACTTCAGATCTTAACGATTTATATAGAAGAGTTATTAACAGAAATAATAGATTAAAAAGACTAATGGATCTTAAAGCTCCAGACATCATTGTTAGAAATGAAAAAAGAATGCTTCAAGAATCTGTTGATGCTCTTTTCGATAATGGAAGAAGAGGTCGTGTTATTACTGGAACAGGTAAAAGACCACTTAAATCTCTTGCAGAAATGCTTAAAGGTAAGCAGGGTAGATTTAGACAAAACTTATTAGGGAAAAGGGTAGATTACTCAGGAAGATCAGTAATTGTTGTCGGTCCAGATTTAAAATTACATGAGTGTGGATTACCAAAAAAAATGGCTTTGGAGTTATTTAAACCATTTTTATACGCAAGATTAAACAAATTAGGTTTAGCATCTACAATTAAACAAGCTAAAAAATTAGTAGAGAAAGAAACTAATGCTGTATGGGATGCACTAGAGTTAATCGTAAGAGAGCACCCTGTTTTATTAAATAGAGCACCAACACTTCATAGACTTGGTGTTCAAGCTTTTGAACCAAAATTAATTGAAGGTGATGCAATTGAGCTACACCCTTTGACTTGTGCAGCTTTTAATGCTGATTTTGATGGTGACCAAATGGCTGTTCATGTACCTTTAAGTTTGGAAGCTCAGTTGGAAGCAAGAATATTAATGCTATCAACAAACAACATTTTATCTCCTTCAAATGGTAAACCAATAATCGTTCCAAGTCAGGATATGATTTTAGGAATATATTATCTTTCTCAGGAACCAGTATCGGATAAACCATCTGGATACTTTACTAATTCTGATCAAATAGAGTTTGCATTATCTTCAGGTGAAATTAACGTTCATAGCACTATTATTTCAAGATATGAAACTGTTGATGAACAAGGAAATAAGAAGATTGAAAAATACACATCAACTGCAGGAAGATTTTTATTAGCCAACCTATTACCAAAAAATAGCAATATTAAATTTTCATTAGTTGATAGATTGCTACCAAAAAAAGTTGTTTCCGAAATAATTGATGTTGTTTTTAGATTCTGTGGTCAGAAAACTACAGTTATTTTCTGTGATAAACTTAAAGATTTAGGATTTAAACATGCATTTAAAGCAGGAATTTCGTTTGGAAAAGATGATTTAATTATTCCTGAAAATAAAACTCAATTAATTGATGATACTAAAAAATTAATTGCAGATTATGAAACTCAATATGCCGAAGGTTTGATTACAAGAGGCGAGAAGTACAACAAGGTTGTCGACGCATGGTCCAAATGTACTGATAAAGTTGCGGGTGAAATGATGAAAAGAATTTCTGCAACTGAAAAAACTGAAGAGGGTTTAAAAATAAATTCAGTATTTATGATGGCTGATAGCGGTGCTAGAGGTTCAGCAGCGCAAATGAAACAATTAGCTGGTATGAGAGGATTAATTGCAAAGCCTTCAGGTGAAATTATTGAAAGTCCAATTATCTCTAACTTTAAAGAAGGTTTAACAGCTTTAGAGTATTTTAATTCTACACACGGAGCAAGAAAAGGATTAGCAGATACCGCGCTTAAAACAGCAAGCTCTGGTTATTTAACAAGAAGATTGTGTGATGTTGCTCAAGATTTAACAGTAACAAAAATTAAATGTGAAGAACCAGGTTTTATTGAACTATCAGAGATCTTAGAGGGTGGTAATGTAGTTGTTAGTTTGGCTGAAAGAGCACTAGGTAGAGTTACAGCTGCTGAAGTGAAAAATCCTCTAAGTGGTGAGGTAATAATCAAAAAGTCTGAAATGATTGACGAGGCAGGCTGTGATAAAATTGATGCAGCAGGTGTTAAATCTATAAAAGTTTATTCAGTAATGACTTGTAGTTCTAAAGAGGGTGTTTGTGCTACTTGTTACGGAAGAGATTTATCTAGAGGTAAAATGGTGCATGTGGGTGAAGCAATTGGTATGATTTCAGCTCAATCAATTGGAGAACCAGGTACGCAGTTAACGATGAGAACATTCCACGTTGGGGGAACAGCTTCTGTTAAACAAGATAACCAAATTATCAGCAAAAGCGATGGAACATTAAAAATTATTAACTCAAATATTCTAGAAGATTCTAAAAAGAATTTAATTGTTATGGGAAGAAATACTCAACTTTCTATTGAGGATGATAAAGGAGTTCAAATAGCAGTATATAAAGTTGCTTATGGATCAAGATTATTTTTTAATAATGGAGATAAAGTTAAAGCAAATACAAAAATTTGTGAGTGGGATCCATATACAACTCCAGTTATTGCTGAAAAGAGTGGTATTGCAAGTTATGTTGATTTGATAGATGGTGTTTCAATTCAAGAAACTACTGATGATGCAACTGGTATTTCATCAAAATCTGTGATTGATTGGAGAGGTCAATCTAAGAGTACAGATTTAAAACCAAGGATTACTTTAAGAGATGAAAAAGGAAATGTAATTAAAAAAGCTGATGACAATGAAGCTAGATATTACTTAGTTCCAGATTCAATTTTATCAATTAAGGATGGTCAAAAAGTTTATGCTGGTGATGTTATTGCAAGATTGCCTAAAGAAACAACAAAAACTAAAGATATTACCGGAGGTCTTCCAAGAGTAGCTGAACTTTTCGAAGCTAGAAAAGCTAAGGACAGTGCTATTATTGCTGAAAATGATGGAAGCGTTGTTTTTGGAAAAGAAGTAAGAGGTAAGCAAAGAATTTCGATCGTTCCTGAAGACGGATCAGAACCATCAAATTATTTAATTCCAAAAGGAAAACACATTAACTTTAATCCCGGTGAAAAAATTCAAAAAGGTGAATATCTTTTAGATGGACAGCCATTACCGCATGATATTTTAAGAATTTTAGGCATTAAAGAATTAACAGAATATTTTGTTAATCAAGTTCAAGAAGTATATCGATTACAAGGTGTAATTATTAACGATAAACATATTGAAACAATTTTAAGACAAATGCTTAAGAAAGTTGAAGTTAAGGTATCTGGAGATTCAAGTTATTTACCGGGTGAAGTGGTTGATAGAATCAAGTTTGATAATACTAATGAAAAATTAGTTGCTGAAGGTAAAACTCCTGCAGTTGGAGAAAGAGTTTTAATGGGTATTACTAAAGCTTCACTTCAAACAGAATCATTCATTTCTGCTGCATCATTCCAAGAGACAACAAGAGTATTAACAGATGCTGCAATTAAAGGGAAAGTTGATCCATTAAACGGTTTAAAAGAGAACGTAATAGTTGGAAGATTAGTTCCTGCTGGAACGGGCAATATCAAGAACAGATGGAACAACAAGGCCTTAGAAGATGATAATAGCTTCTTAGCAGAACAAGATAAACTTGAAGCTTCTGAGCCTGAAGAAACACAAGTAAATCAATAAAAAAATCACCTAAAAATTGCAGTTTTAGTTTGACAATAGCTGATTAATAAGTATTTTGGCGATGTTTTTGGTTGGAATGTAGTGCTCTTGAGGTACTAAACGCTGCCACAAAATAACCTGTCAGTTATTTTCATCTCAAAAATAAATTAATTAATTTTAAAAAAAAATTATGCCAACTATTAATCAGTTGTTAAGAAAAAAAAGAGTTAAACAAGTTTCTAGGAACAAAGTTCCTGCTTTACAGAAGCAACCTTTGAAAAGAGGTGTTTGTGTTAAAGTTTATACAACCACTCCAAAAAAACCAAACTCTGCATTAAGAAAAGTTGCTAGAGTTAGATTGTCAAACGGTTTTGAAGTAACTGCTTATATTCCAGGCGAAGGTCATAACTTACAAGAACACTCAGTAGTACTAATTAGAGGTGGAAGGGTTAAAGATTTACCTGGTGTTAGATATCATATCTTAAGAGGAAATTTAGATACACAAGGTGTTGCAAATAGAAAACAGAGAAGATCTTTATACGGAACAAAAAAAGGTAAATAATGTCTAGAAAAAAAACTCAACCCAAAAAAAATGTAGTTCCTGATCCAAAATTTAATTCAACTATAATTCCAAAATTAATAAATAACATCATGTATGATGGTAAAAGAGGAATTGCTGCAAAAATAGTTTATGAAGCAATAGAGAAAATTAAAACAAAAACTAAAGACGAGCCTATAAATATTTTCAATGAAGCGATTAACAATATCAAACCAACAGTAGAAGTTAGATCACGAAGAGTAGGTGGTGCAACTTACCAAGTGCCTGTTGAGGTAAAAAGTAAAAGAGCCCAAGCGCTTGCAATAAGATGGTTAGTTGATTCAGCTAGAAAAAGAAAAGACAAACACATGGCAGATAAAATTTTTAACGAACTGTACGATGCTTATGAAAAAAAAGGTGCTGCAGTGAAAAAACGAGAGGATGTTCATAAAATGGCAGAGTCTAATAAGGCATTTGCTCATTTTAGATGGTAAAAATTATGGCTAGAACTCATACATTAGATAAATATAGAAACATTGGGATCATGGCCCACATAGACGCTGGTAAAACAACTACTACAGAAAGAATTTTATATTATACAGGAAAAAGTCATAAAATTGGTGAAGTACATGATGGTGCTGCAACAATGGATTGGATGGAGCAAGAACAAGAGAGAGGTATCACAATTACTTCTGCAGCAACAACTTGTTTCTGGAATGACCACAGAGTTAATATAATTGATACTCCAGGCCACGTCGATTTTACAATTGAAGTAGAAAGATCTTTAAAAGTACTAGATGGTGCTGTGGCTGTATTTGATGGAGTTGCTGGTGTAGAGCCTCAATCTGAGACAGTATGGAGACAGGCAGACAAATACAAAGTTCCGAGAATTTGTTTTGTAAATAAACTCGATAGAACTGGTGCTGATTTCTTTAGATGTGTTGATATGATCAGAGATAGATTGGGTGCTAAACCATTAGTTTTACAAGTACCTATTGGAATTGAAGCTTCATTAACTGGTGTTGTTGATCTAGTTAAAATGAAAGCCCAAGTATGGAAAAATGAAGCACTAGGCGCAGAGTGGGAATATAAAGATATACCTGATGATTTAAAAGAAATTTCAGAAAAATACAGAACCGAACTAATTGAGTCTGCAGTTGAGCAAGACGAAAAGTTAATGGAAGCGTATTTAAACGGCGATGAAATTAAAGAGGAAGATTTAGTTAAATGTATCAGAAAAGGAACTTTAAATTTTAGCTTTGTTCCTGTTTTAACTGGTTCAGCTTTTAAAAATAAAGGTGTTCAACCTTTATTAGATGCTGTTATTAATTACCTTCCAAGTCCAGTAGATATTGGGTCTATTAAGGGAACTAAAGTTGGTTCAGATGATGAAATTGAAATGAAGTTTGAGGATGGATCATCTTTTTCAGGTTTAGCATTTAAAGTTGCAAATGATCCTTTTGTTGGTTCATTAACATTTGTTAGAATTTATTCTGGTACAATTAAATCTGGTACAGCTGTGTACAATTCTTCATCGGATAAAGAAGAAAGAGTTGGTCGTATGCTTTTAATGCATGCAAACTCTAGAGAAGATATTAAAGAAGCAAATGCAGGTGATATTGTTTCTTTGGCAGGTTTAAAAAATACTATGACAGGTCATACTTTGTGTGACAAAGAAAGTCCTGTTTTATTAGAGCCAATGGAATTCCCTGAACCAGTAATTGAAATTGCTGTTGAGCCTAAAACAAAAGGTGACCAAGAAAAAATGGGTGAAGCTTTAGCAAGATTAGCTAAAGAAGATCCATCATTTAGAGTATCATCTGACGAGGAATCTGGTCAAACAATCATCAAAGGTATGGGTGAGTTACACTTAGATATTATTGTTGATCGTATGAAAAGAGAATTTAAAGTTGAAGCAAATGTTGGAGCTCCACAAGTTGCTTACAGGGAGACAATAGAAAAATCAGCTGAATTTGAATATATACATAAAAAACAAAGTGGTGGCGCTGGTCAATTCGCTAAAGTAAAATTATTTGTTGAACCTCAAGAACCAGGTAAGGGTAGAGAGGTTGAAAGTGCCATTAAAGGTGGAGCTATTCCAAAAGAATTTATCCCAGGTGTTGAAAAAGGTATTGAGACAGTATCTGATAGTGGAATATTAGCAGGTTTTCCTATGATTGATTACAAAGTAACGATTGTTGATGGTTTGCATCATGATGTAGACTCAAGTGTTCTAGCATTTGAACTTGCCAGCAGAGCATGTTTTAAAGAAGCTTGCACTCAAGGTGGATTAAAGCTTTTAGAGCCCATTATGAGAGTGGAAGTTGTTACTCCAGAAGATTATATGGGTGATGTAATTGGTGATCTAAACAGTAGAAGAGGCCAAATTAGCACTCAAGAGCAAAGAGGTAATGCAACTGTAATCACGGCAATGGTTCCTTTAGCAAATATGTTTGGCTACATAAACAATCTAAGATCAATGTCTCAAGGAAGAGCGCAATATTCAATGTTCTTTGATCATTATTCTAAAGTTCCACAAAACGTTCAAGATGAAGTAACTAAAAAGGTAGCAGGTTAATGGAAAAACAAAATATTAGAATTAAACTAAGAGCATACGATAATAAAGTTTTGGATGCTTCTACCGAAGAAATAGTTAATACAGTTAAACGAACTGGAGCTACTATAAAAGGTCCAATACCACTTCCTACTAGAATTGAAAGATATACAGTTTTAAGATCTCCACACATTGATAAAAAAAGTAGAGAGCAATTTGAGTCTAGAACTCACAAAAGATTAATAGATATTATAGAACCAACACCACAAACAGTAGAAGCTTTAATGAAATTAGACCTAGCTTCAGGTGTAGATGTGGAGATAAAAATTTAATTATGAGCGAGATAGCTTTATTAGGTAAGAAAATTGGCATGACTAGAGAATTTTATAAATCTGGTCAGTTGGTGCCTGTTACAGTTCTTAAAGTTGAAAAAGCTAGAGTTATTCAAGTAATTGAAGAAGAAAAAAGAGGTTACAAAGCTGTTCAACTTGGATATGGAAAAATTAAAAATTCAAAATTAACAAAAGCAATGAAAGGTGTTTTTGCAAAGAAAAACACTGAAGCTAAGAAAAAATTAAAAGAATTTAGAGTAAACGATACTTCTGCTTACAAAGAAGGAAATGAATTTGGTTTAGAAATTTTCAAAGATATAAAATTTGTAGACACAAGATCAAAAACGATTGGTAAAGGTTTTGCTGGTGCAATGAAGAGACATAATTTTGGAGGCTTAAGAGCCAGTCATGGTGTTTCTATTTCTCATAGAGCTCATGGTTCAACAGGACATAGTCAAGATCCAGGTAAAGTTTTTAAAGGAAAAAAAATGGCTGGTCATATGGGTGATAAGTTAAGAACCATGCAAAATATCGAAATAATAAAAACAGATTTAGAAAATGAGTTACTTTATTTAAAGGGATCCATTCCAGGATCAAAAAATGCTGAAGTGATGGTTAAAAGATCTGTCAAAAATATAAATAAAATGACAATCAGTGAAAAATTAGCTGCTGCCGAGGAAGCAAAAAAAAAACCAGATAAGAAGAAAAAATAATGAAATTAGATAAAATTAGCATAGACGGAAAAAAAGATACTATTGAAGTGTTAGATAAAATATTTTCTGCAAAAATTAATCAAAAGTTAGTTGCTAGTGTTTTATATAAAACAAATGCCAACTACAAAGGTAGACACGCTAAAACTAAACAACAAAATGAAGTAAAAGGTCCAACATCAAAAATTTATGCACAAAAAGGAACTGGTGGAGCACGACACGCTAGTAGAAAAGCTCCTATTTTTGTTGGTGGTGGTATAGCTCACGGTCCAAAAGGTGAATTAGCTTACAAAAAAAGAAAGTTAAATAAAAATGAAAAGAAACAAAGTGTTGCTTCTTTAATTACTGAAAAAAATAATAATAAGAATTTATTAATTTTAAATGATTTTAATTCTGAAATTAAAAAAACAAAAGAAATGAATTCAATAATTAATAAACTAGAGATTTCTAATTCATTAATTATACTTGATAAAAATTCTAAAGATAAGATAGAAAAATCTGTAAGAAATATTCCAAACGTAAAAGTTACTGACGTAAATCATTTTAGCGCTTACGATATTATAAAATTTAAGAAAGTAGTTTTTACTGAAAGTTCAGTAAAAGAATTGGAGAAAAGGTATTCTTAATATGGATAAAATTCATTTATACGACAAAATTCTTTTTCCAGTTGTTACTGAGAAATCAACAAACCTATCAGAATTGAATAAAATTACTTTTAAGGTTCCTGATGGTGCAAATAAAAAAAACCTAAAAAAAAATATTGAAAAAATTTTTAAAGTTAATGTCACTAAAATTAACATCATCAATAAACAAAATAGAACTAAACTCACTAGAGGTAAAAAAGTGAAAGTTTCGGGATACAAAAAAGCAATTATAACTCTAAAAAAAGGTCAAAGTATTGATCTAACAACAGGAATTTAAGAAATGGCACTAAAAACTTTTAAACCATACACAAAATCTACCAGAGGTACTATTTTAGTAGATAGAACAGGTCTATGGAAAGGTAAACCTTTTAAAACTCTTGTTTCCCCAAAAAATGCTATGAAGGGTAGAAATAATAATGGACACATCACTTCAATTAACAGAGCAGGCGGTCATAAGAAAATGTATAGACATGTTGACTTTTATAGAAAAAAATTTGACATGGAGGCTACTGTTGAAAGAATAGAATACGATCCGAATAGATCTTGCTACATAATGTTGGTTAAATTTGAAGATGGAACACATTCGTATTTTTTAGCTCCTCAAAATATTAAAGTTGGAGATAAAATTGAGAGTGGATCAAAAAAAGAAATTAAAATTGGAAATTGTATGCCACTACAAGATATACCAGTTGGTATCAATATTCATAACGTTGAAATTCAACCAGGTGGCGGTGGTAAAATAGCTAGAGCTGCTGGTTCTTCAGTAACGATTAGTGGATTAGATGGAAATTATAGTTTAATTAAATTAGCATCAGGGGAAGTACGTAAAATAGACTCAAGGGCTTTGGCTACTATTGGAATATTAAGTAATCCTGATCAAAAAAATATTAAAATTGGTAAAGCTGGTAGATCAAGATGGTTGGGAAGAAGACCTCATACTAGAGGTGTTGTTAAAAACCCAGTAGATCACCCACATGGAGGTGGTGAAGGTAAGTCAGCTGGAGGAAGACATCCGGTGTCTCCAACAGGACAATCAGCAAAAGGTTTAAAAACTAGAGATAATAAGAGAACAGATAAATTTATAGTGAAGAGAAGAAATAAAAGGAAGGATACTAAGTAATGGCTAGAGCTGTATGGAAAGGACCATTTGTTGAAGATAGCTTGATGAAAAAAGTAGACAAGTACAAAGATGATCCGAAGAAAATTCCAATTAAAACATGGTCTAGAAAATCTACTATTCTTCCAGATTTTGTAGGGGTAGCTTTTCAAATATATAACGGTAAGAAATTTATACCAATAACAGTTTCAGAGGATATGGTGGGTCATAAATTAGGAGAGTTTGCTCCAACAAGAACTTTTTTTGGACACACACCAGCTGATAAGAAAGCTAAACCAGCAGAGAAAAAATAATTATGGGTAAGAAAAAGAAAATTGATAAAAACAACGATAAGACTGTAAAGTCTATAAACAATGGAATTAGATCTAGCGTAAGAAAGATTAATCCAATTCTAAAAAGTATTGTTGGTAAAAAGGTTGATGTAGCTATTAGAGATCTACAGTTTTCTGAAAAAAGAGTTACCAGAGATATTAGAAAAACAATTAGCTCAGCTGTTGCAAACGCCGAAAATAACTTTCAATATGATATTGACAATTTAATTGTCAAAGAAGCGTATTGTGGAAAAAAAATTGTTATGAAAAGATTTAGACCAAGAGCAAAAGGTAGAGCGGCACCAATTTTAAAACCTTGGTCAACAGTAACTATAATTTTATCAGAGGCAAAACAAATGGAGAAACATGGGACAAAAGGTTAATCCTGTAGGTTTTAGATTAGGTGTAAACAGAGGTTGGGACTCTGTTTGGTATGCTAAGAAAAAAGATTTTGGCAACTATCTAATTGAAGATTTTAAAATAAGAGAATACATCAAAAAAAATGTAATTAATTCAGGTGTATCTAAAGTGATGATAGAGAGAACATCAAACAAATGTTACGTTACAATTTACACATCTAGACCTGGATTTGTAATTGGTAAAAAAGGTAGTGATATTGATAAAATTAAAAACAACTTATCAAAATTTACGACAAATGAGGTAAACTTAAATATCAAAGAGGTTAAAAAACCTGAAACAAATGCATATTTAGTTGCTGAAAACATTGCACAACAGTTAGTAAAAAGAATTTCATACAGAAGAGCCATGAAAAGAGCCATGCAATCATGTATCAGACTAGGTGCAAAAGGGATTAAAGTTTCAGTAAGTGGAAGATTAGGTGGTAATGAGATCGCTAGAACTGAATGGTTAAGAGATGGTAGTATACCATCACACACTTTAAGAGCAGATATAGATTATGCAGAAGCGGAAGCTCTTACAACATATGGAATTATTGGAATTAAGGTTTGGATCTATAAGGGAGAAGTTTTTGCAAGAGAGTTTAGCCAGGAAACAAACAAAGTAACTCCAAAGGAAGGTAAACAATAATGCTTCAGCCAGTAAGAACTAAATGGAGAAAAGCTCATAAAGGCAGAATTCATGGTAACGCTACTAGAGCAAGCACTATTAATTACGGCGCATATGCTTTGAAGGCATTACAGCCTGAAAGAGTTACTGGAAAACAAATTGAGGCTGCTAGGGTTGCTTTAACTAGACACATGAAAAGACAAGGAAGAGTATGGACAAGAGTTTTTCCAAATATTCCAGTTTCTAAAAAACCTATAGAAGTTAGAATGGGTAAAGGAAAAGGATCACCAGAATATTTTGCCTGTAGAGTAAAACCTGGGAGAATTTTATTTGAAGTTGATGGTGTGTCTGAACAAATTGCTAAAGAGGCACTTTATAAAGCTTCAGCAAAGTTACCAATAAAAACAAAAACAATAAAGAGATTTGCATAAATGAAAAAACAAGAAATTAAAAAATTAAGTAAAGATGAAGTTATCAAAAATATTGATAAGCTTAAAAAAGACTTATTTAATTTTCGATTTCAAAAAATGAATTCTCAAATAACTAATCCTGCAAAAATTGGAGAAACAAGAAAAACAATTGCAAGATTGAAAACAATTTTAAAAGGAAAATCAAATGCCTAAAAAAATATTAACAGGAGTGGTGATAAGCGACAAACCTAATAAAACAATTACAGTTATGGTAGAGAGAAAATATTCACACCCTGTATTAAAAAAAGTCATAAGAGTTAGAAAAAATTACAACGCTCATGATGAAAATAATACATTTAAAACAGGTGATAAAGTTTCAATTATTGAAAGCAAACCATTTTCAAAAAATAAAAAATTTCAAGTTATGGAGAATAATAAATAATGATTGGTGTTCAGACAGAATTACAGGTTGCTGATAACACTGGTGCAAAAAGAATAGAGTGCATCAAAGTATTGGGTGGATCTAAGAGAAGATATGCCAGCATTGGAGATACAATTGTAATTGCTGTGAAAGAGGCTATCCCTAAGGGCAAAGTAAAGAAAGGAACCGTTCATAAAGCTGTAGTAGTTCGAGTTAAAAAAGGAATTCATAGAAACGATGGATCAAAAGTAAAATTTGATAATAATGCAGCAGTATTAGTTGACGATAAGGGTGAACCAGTTGGTACTAGAATATTTGGCCCAGTTACTAGAGAATTAAGAAGTAGAGGGCAAATGAAAATAATTTCACTAGCGCCGGAGGTTTTATAAGATGATTAAAAAAGGTCTAAAAGTAAGAGTGCTAACAGGAAAAGACAAAAAAAAAGAAGGCGAAGTTATCGAAATAGACAGAGCGAATAACAGAGCCAAAGTAAAAGAAATTAATATGGTTAAAAAACACGTTAAAACAACAAAAGAGAAAAAAGGTGGTATTTTTTCAAAAGAAGGTTTTATTCATTTATCAAATTTAAAATTAATAGATGAAAAAGCAGAAAAGAAAAAAGAGGCTAAGAAATAATGACTCCAAGATTAAAAGAAATTTTTAATAAAGAAATACAACCAGCTTTAAAAGACCAATTTGGCTTTAAAAATATTTACATGGCGCCAAGAATTGAAAAAATTATTTTAAATATGGGTCTTGGTTTAGATGGTTCAGACTCTAAAATACTTAAATCATGTGAAGAGGATATGGCTAAGATAACAGGCCAAAAACCTGTAACTACAAAATTCAAAAAATCTGTAGCTAATTTTAAGACAAGAAAAGGATCTAATGCAGGCTTAAAAGTAACTTTAAGAAAAAATAAAATGTACGAATTTTTAGATAGATTAGTAAATATTGCTCTTCCTAGAATTAAAGATTTCAGAGGATTGTCGCCAAAAGGTTTTGATAAATTCGGAAATTATACTTTTGGCATAAAGGAACATATCATATTTCCTGAAGTTAGTTTTGATAGAGCTGATAAAGTTAGAGGTTTAGATATCGTTATTGTTATAAAAGCAATTAGCAAAGAGCACAGCTTTGCATTATTAGAAAAAATGAATTTTCCATTTATTAAAAAAGGAGACAATTAAAAATGGCTAAACTTAGTGCTGTAAATAAAAACAAAAAAAGAATTAAACTTTCAGACAAAATGTTCAAGAAAAGACAAAATTTGAAAAAAATAATAATGGATAAAAAACTTCCATTAGAGGAAAGATTTAAGGCACAGCAGAAATTATCAAAATTGCCAAGAAATTCAGCTAAAACAAGAGTGATGAACAGATGTGAAATAACGGGTAGACCACATGGTGTTTATAGAAAATTAAAAATATCAAGAATTGCTCTTAGACAATTAGGATTACAAGGAAAAATACCTGGCTTAGTTAAGTCGAGCTGGTAGGAAGGAAAATTATGAGTTTAAGTGACCCAATAGGAGATATGATAGCTAGAGTTAAGAATGCTCAAGCGAGAAATCATAAAAAAGTAGATTTGCCATCATCAAACTTTAAATCAAAAATTGCAGATATACTTAAAAATGAAGGTTTTATAAAAGATTTTAAAATTAGTTCAGAAGATAAAAAACCAACATTGTCTTTAGAGCTTAAATATCACTCTGGTAACCCAGTTATCAGTGCATTTGAAAGAGTTTCTAAACCAGGAAGAAGAATTTTTTCAAGTGCCGAAGGTTTACCTAAAATTAATAACGGTCTTGGTATAGCAATAGTTTCTACACCAAAAGGTGTAATGACTGATATTGACGCCAGAAAACAACGTGTTGGTGGTGAAATTATTTGTAAGGTATTTTAATGTCTAAAATTGGAAAAATAAATATATCAATCCCTGAAAAAGTTAAAGTAGCTTTAGCTGGCAATATTATAAATATAGAAGGGCCATTAGGAAAGAAATCAATAAATATTGATTTGGATATGTTTAATTTGGATATCAAAGAAGGAAAAGAGATTTCAATAAAGCCAAAAAAAATTGACCAAAATTCTAAACGACTTTGGGGTATGAACAGAAGTTTAATTAATAATGCTGTAATTGGCTCAAGCACTGGCTACGAAAAAGTGTTAGAACTTGTAGGTGTTGGATATAGAGCAGCATTAAAAGGAAATCAGCTAAATTTACAATTAGGCTACAGTCACGATATTGATTTTGATATTCCAGAAGGAATTAAAATTGCTGTAGAAAAACAAACTACACTTAAGATCACTGGATCTGACAAACAATTAGTTGGTGAAGTTGCATCAAAAATTAAAACATTTAGAAAAATTGAGCCATATAAGGGTAAAGGTGTTAGAGAAAAAGGCCAATATGTACTTAAAAAAGAAGGTAAGAAAAAATAATGAAACTAAACACAAGTATTAGAAAAAGATTTAGAGTTAGCAATAAAGTAAAAAAAGTTGCTCCAAAAGATAGATTTAGATTAAGCATTTCTAGATCTGCCAAAAATATTTCAGCTCAAATCATCGATGATACAAAAAAAGTAACTTTGTTATCAGCTTCATCCATTGAGAAAGATTTAAAATCATCTGATAAAATTAACAAAACAGAGTTGTCAAAATTAGTTGCTCAAAAGCTTGCAAAAAAAGCTCAGGAAAAAAATATTACAAAAATTTATTTTGATAGAGGATCTTATAAATATCATGGTAGAATCAAAGCTTTTGCAGACACATTAAGAGAAAATGGAATGGAATTTTAATTATGGAAAATAACAAAGACAAAAAAACAGACGACATTTTAGAAAAGTTAGTTCATATCAACAGAATTACAAAGGTTGTTAAAGGTGGAAGAAGATTTGGTTTTTCAGCTCTTGTAGTGGTAGGTAATCAAGCTGGAAAAATTGGAATAGCACACGCTAAAGCAAAACAAGTTCCAGATGCAATTAAAAAAGCTAATGAAATGGCGAGAAGAAAATTAACACATATACCTTTGAGAGAAGGAAGAACAATTCATCATGATGTAAAAGCTAAAGATGGCTCTGGTAGAATAGTTTTAAGAGCAGCATCAAAAGGTACAGGTATTATTGCAGGTGGTCCAGTTAGAGCAGTATGCGAGGTATTAGGTGTAAAAGATATTGTTGCTAAATCAATGGGCACATCAAATGCACACAATGTGATTAGAGCAACCATGAAAGCTTTAATGAAACAAAATTCACCAAAACAAATTTCAGCAATAAGAAATAAAAAAATATCAGAAATTATTGAAAAAAGAGGATAATGATTACATTAAATACGAGACAGAAAATTAACAAACCTAAAATTAGAGTAGGAAGAGGTATTGGATCAGGAAAAGGTAAGACATCGGGAAGAGGCGTTAAAGGTCAAAAATCTAGATCTGGTGTAGCAATAAAAAGTTTTGAAGGTGGTCAAATGCCTTTATACAGAAGATTACCTAAAAGAGGTTTTAATCCAATTTCAAGAGAAAACATTGCAATTTTAAACTTGGAAAAAATTCAGTCTTATATTGATAAAAAAAATATTAATCCAAATGAAGTGCTTAATTCTTCATCTCTAAAAAAATTAAAATTAATAAACAAAAACTCTACAAAATTAAAAATATTAGGTACTGGAGAGTTAAAAGATAAAATTAATATTGAGGCTGACTTGGCATCAAAATCAGCAATAGAAAAACTAGAAAAAATTGGTGGATCTATTCAATTAAAAAAATAATTTGTTTAAATGAGCGCATCATCTTCAACAAATGATCTAAGAAATAGAATAATTTTTACCATAGCAATCCTTGCAGTATATAGATTTGGTACGTTTGTTCCTTTACCAGGAATTGACCCAGAACAATTAAAAATCATGATGGATGGTAATCAAAAAGGGTTACTTGGTATGTTTAATGTTTTTGCTGGAGGAGCAGTTAGTAGAATGGCAATTTTCGCTCTTGGTATAATGCCATACATATCATCTGCTATTATAGTTCAGTTGTTAACAGGGGTTTCAGATTATTTTAAGAATTTAAAAGCACAGGGAGAAACAGGTAGAGCAAAGATTACTCAAATAACAAGATATGGAACAGTTTTACTTGCTACAGTTCAAGGTTATGGTTTATCAGTAGGTTTAGAATCTTCTGCAGATTTGGTAATTAATCCAGGAGCTTTTTTTAAAATTACAACAGTTACAACTATTGTTGCTGGTACAATTTTTCTTATGTGGCTAGGTGAACAAATCACTCAAAGAGGAATTGGAAATGGGATTTCTCTAATTATTTTTGCTGGTATTGTTGCCGAAATACCTAGAGCTTTAGTTACAACTTTTGAATTAGGTAGAACAGGTGCTGTGTCAACATTCATGATTCTAGCAATTTTTGTTCTATTAATATTAACTATTTTATTTGTTGTTTTTATGGAGAGAGCGTTAAGAAAAATTCTTATCAATTATCCTAAAAGACAAATGGGAAACAAAATGTATGGTGGAGAGTCTTCTCATTTGCCATTAAAAATTAATCAAGCAGGAGTAATACCAGCAATTTTTGCATCTGCTTTATTATTGTTACCTGTTACTTTTTCTAATTTTTCTTTTTCAAATAATGAAACTTTTTTAAACTTAAGTTCTTATTTTACTCAAGGTCAACCTTTGTACATGTTGCTATATGCATCTGGTATAATATTTTTTACATTTTTCTATACTTCAATTACATTTAATCCAACTGAAACAGCAGAAAACTTAAGAAAATATGGTGGCTTTGTTCCAGGAATTAGACCTGGTGAAAGTACAGCATTATATATTGAAAATATTTTAACTAAACTTACTACAATAGGTGCTTTATATTTGACACTTGTATGTTTAATGCCAGAATTTTTAATAGCTAATTACCCAATTCCTTTTTATTTAGGTGGTGCATCTATTTTAATTGTTGTTGTTGTTGCCATTGATACTGTAACTCAAATTCAAACAAGATTAATGAGCTCTCAATACGAACAATTAATTAAAAAAACTAAATTTGGAAAGTAAGTGAATATAGTTTTGTTTGGACCGCCTGGTGCTGGTAAAGGTACTCAAGCTAAATATTTAGTAAAGAAACTAAATTCATTTCAGATCTCAACTGGCGAACTTTTAAGAGAAGAAATTTATAAAAATTCAGATATTGGTAAGATGATTACCAATGACATGAAAAATGGTAAATTTGTAAGTGATGAAATTGTAAATAAGCTTATTGAAAATTTAATTTCTGACCCTCAAAAAAAAAATAGATTAATATTTGATGGATACCCTAGATCTTTGAGCCAAGCAAAAAATTTAAATATCTTACTCGAGGCATCAAATCAAAAGATAGATTTAATTTTGTATCTTAAAGTTGATAAAGATACAGTGGTAAAAAGACTAGAAAAAAGAAAAATTATTGAAAATAGATCAGACGATGAAACAAATACTATTCTAAAACGTTTTGACACATACATGAACACAACAGAGCCAGTACTTAATTACTACTCAGAGAATCCTAAATTTAAGGAAATTGATGGCAGCTTAGAAATAGACGAAATAACAAGGAAAATAGACACTTTTATAAATGTTTAAGACGTTGACTTTGATTAATCTTCTTATATAAAAGGCACAATTTATCACAAAAATTATGGCTCGTATCGCAGGTATAAACATTCCACAAAATAAACTTGTCCACATTGGACTAACATATATTTACGGAATTGGAGATAAATTCTCACAACAAATTTGTTCTTCTCTAGAAATTCCAAGAGCTAAAAGAGTGAATGAGTTAACTGATGATGAAATTTTAAAAATAAGAGAATACATTGATCAAAATTTTAAAGTGGAAGGAGATCTTAGAAGAGATTATTCTTTAAGTATTAAAAGATTAATAGATCTTGCATGTTATAGAGGAACAAGACATAGAAAAAAATTACCTGTAAGAGGTCAAAGAACAAGATGTAACGCAAGAACAAGAAAAGGAAAAGCAATCGCTATTGCAGGGAAGAAATTAACACCAACTAAAAAATAATAATGGCAAAAACAGAAAAAACTGACAATAAAGATCAGAAGATAGAAAAATCTTCTAAAAAAAGTGCAAAGAGCTCCTATTCAAAAAAGAAAAAGATAAAAAAGAATATTTTAAATGGAATTGCTTACGTGCAGTCGACATTTAACAACACTATAATTTCAATTGCTGATACAAATGGAAATGTAATATCCTGGGCATCTGCTGGACAGAAAGGATTTAAAGGATCAAGAAAATCTACACCTTATGCAGCTCAAATAGCAGCGGACTCCGCAGCATCAAAAGCATTAGAGTATGGAATGAAAACTTTATCTGTTGAGGTAAAAGGGCCTGGTTCAGGAAGAGAAACAGCGCTAAGAGCTTTACAAGCCAGAGGTTTTAAAATTTTGTCAATTAAAGACACAACACCAATGCCTCATAATGGAACTAGACCACCAAAAAAAAGGAGAGTTTAATGGAAGTAGAAAACGTTAATGTTAAAAATTGGAAATCTTTGATTAAACCATCTAAATTAGATGTTCAAATAAGTGATGACTTAACACATGCTAAGATTATAGCTGAGCCTTTAGAAAAGGGCTATGGATTAACTTTAGGAAACTCTTTAAGAAGAATTTTGCTTTCTTCAATCAGAGGAGCTGCGGTTACTTCGATACAAATAGATGGTGTTCTGCATGAATTTACATCAATTAAAGGTGTAAGAGAAGATGTAACAGACATAGTGTTAAATGTTAAATCTCTAGCATTAAAATGTAACTCTGAAGGTACAAAAAAATTAGTTTTAGACGCAAAAGGTCCGGGTGAAATAAAAGCTTCAGACATTGCTCCTGTGACTGATGTGGAAATATTAAATCCTGAGTTAGTAATCTGTAACTTAGATGAAAATACTACTTTTCACATGGAAATGAATGTAAACACTGGAAAAGGTTATGTTCCAGCTGAGCTAAATAAACCAGAGGAGCCACCATTAGGTTTAATTGCAATTGACTCTTTGTATAGTCCTGTAAAAAAAGTTTCTTATTCTGTTAGCACAGCAAGAGAAGGAAAAGCTCTTGATTATGACAAATTAACAATGGAAGTAGAAACTAATGGTTCAATTTCAGCTGAAGATGCTGTTGCGTATTCTGCAAGAATTTTTCAAGACCAGTTAAAAATGTTTGTTAATTTTGATGAACCTGTCGAAGCTCCAGTAAAAGAAGTTTCATCTGAGCCTGAATTTAATAAGAATTTATTAAGAAAAGTTGATGAACTAGAGCTATCTGTTAGATCAATGAATTGCTTAAAAAATGACAACATAATTTATATTGGTGATTTAGTTCAAAAATCTGAGGGTGAAATGTTAAGAACACCAAATTTTGGCAGAAAATCTTTAAATGAGATTAAAGAAGTTCTAACTGGAATGTCTCTGTATTTAGGCATGGAAATACCTAACTGGCCACCAGATAATATTGCAGAAATGTCTAAAAAATTAGAGGAAGCAATTTAATGAGACACGGCTTTGCCAATAAAAAATTAAATAGAACTTCTGAGCATAGAAAAGCTCTATTAAAGAATATGTTAAATTCTTTGATAAAATATGAACAGATCAAAACTACATTACCCAAAGCAAAATTTTTAAGACCTCAAGCTGACAAAATTATTACTTTAGGTAAAAAAGATACATTGCAAACAACTAAGATGCTTGTATCTCAACTTCAAGATATTAAATCAGCTAATAAAGTAAAAAAAACTCTTTCTAAGAGATATTCAAATAGAAAAGGTGGCTACACTAGAATTATTAAAGCAGGTTTTAGATATGGGGATAATGCTCCAATGGCAATTATAGAATTTGTTGATAGAGATGTCGAAGCCAAAAGAGTAGATAAGAAGAAAAAAGATACGTCAAAAGAAACTTCCAAAACAGAAGAAAATAAACAAGCTACAGCTTAAATCCTAAGTCATGAACAAATCATACATCGTTGATTCAACGTGTAATGATATGCGTGTTGATAGATGGATGAGATTAAATATTGGAAAAATACCTCAAGGTTTAATTGAAAAATATCTTAGGACAGGAAAAATTAAAATTAACAAAAAAAAAATTAAAAGTTCTCACAAAATAAAAAAAGGAGATCAGATAAATATATTTAATATTGAATTCAAAGAAAGAGTAGAACAAAAAAAAATAAAATTTTTACCAACTAAAGAAATAATAAAATCAAACGAAGATCAAATAATTGATGATAATGATAATTTTGTTGTATTAAATAAAGCATCAGGAATATCAGTACAAGGTGGTACAAAATCTAAAAAAAACTTAGTTGATATTTTTGCAAAGAGTGAAATTTTTAAAGGAACAAAACCTTATTCTGTTCATAGATTAGACAAAGATACATCTGGTGTATTTATAATGGCGAAAAATAGAGAGAGCGCTCAGTTACTAACATCATTATTTAGATTAAGAAAAGTACATAAAACTTATCTTGCTATATGCCAAGGAGAAATAAATAAAAACAGAGGCGTTTGGGATGATGACCTAATAAGATATGATGGAGATAAAAAGTTAGTAGAAAAAGCAAAAACTATATTCAAGGTAATAGATAAAAATTCTGAAGCATCCTTATTAGAGTTAAAACCAATAACTGGAAGAAAACATCAATTACGTAAACAACTTTTTGCAATTGGGAATCCTATATTTGGTGATACCAAATATAAACTATCTAAGTCTGATAAAGGTATAAATAAAAATCTTATGCTGCACTCGTATAAAATTAAATTTAAAATAAATGATATGAAGCATACTTATTCAGCCTTATTACCAGAATATTTTAAAAAGTTGTTAAAATCAAAAAGACTTAGTTTTTCAAATTTGAAATAAAATTTTCAATAATTTCATTATTCAACTTAGAATAATCTTGATTTGAAATTTTTTTTAAATTTGTCACACCTTTATCAGAAATTCCACAAGGTAATATTTTTTTATAATTATCTAAGTTGTTATCTACATTTATTGCAAATCCATGATATGCAATCCATTTTCTTACCCTAATGCCTATGGCAGCAATTTTTTGAATTTCATTTTTATCTTTATACCATATTCCAATATTTTCTTTATCAGGAAATGTTTCAATATTATATTTTTTTAAACTTTGAATAATTGTATTTTCAATAGTTGAAATAAATTTTCTAATGTCTTTTTTTTCTCTTAGATCAATTACAAAATAACAAATTAATTGACCCGGACCATGATACGTAATTTTTCCACCTCTGTTTGTTTTTAATAGATCAATTGATTTATCAATTATTTCATTTTCTTTATAGGATGTACCTGCAGTAAAAATTTCAGGATGCTCTAAAATCCAAATTAATTCTTTTTCTTTATTAGCTGTAATATTTTTTAATCTAGACTCTAATAGATCAATTGCCTCAAAATAATTTACCGGTTTTATTGACTTTTTGATCTCTATATCCATTTAAAATTTGTAATATTTTAATTATGTATTAATAGTGCACAACTAAATTATAGGTACATTTATGTCTTTAATTAAAAAAACTAAAGATAAAAAAGTAAATTTTGAATTCAATAAAGAATATTTGAGAGTTGTTACCTCTAAAATAGCTAACAATGATGCAAAATTTATTAATGACTCATTCAATGAAATGCACCCTGCTGATGCAGCAGACATAATTGAACACTTAAGCGTTAGTGATAGAGAAAGTTTAATTAAATTAAATAATTTTAATATTGATGCAGAGGTTTTTGTAGAATTAAATGAGTCTATACAAATTGAAATAATTAAATATTTATCTTCAGATTCAATTGTAACTATTCTTACTAACCTTGAGTCAGATGATGCTATTTCGATATTAGAAAATGTACCCGAAGAATACAAGAACACTATATTAAGCTCATTACCACCTAAAGACAGATTTGCTCTTTTAGAAAGCTTAAGCTATCCAGAAGATACTGCTGCTAGACTTATGCAGCGTGAGTTTACAGCTATACCAAGCAACTGGTCTGTAGGTCAAACAATTGACTACCTAAGAGAAAATAAAGATCTGCCTGAGGAATTTTTGGAAATTTTTATTGTTAATGAAGAATTTAAACCTATTGGAACAGTTCCATCATCAAGAGTGCTTACTTCACCGAGAGACACAAAGATGGCAAGCATTATGTCTGAATCTCAACTATTAGTGCCTGTAGATATGGATAAAGAAGAGGTGGCGAACCTTTTTGAAAATTATAATCTTAACTCAGCAGCTGTAGTTGATAAAAATAATAAATTGGTAGGAATGATAATGAACGATGATGTTCTTACAGTTTTAAAAGAAGAGGCTGAGGAAGATGCATTAAGACTTGCAGGTGTAGGTGATGAGGAAATTACAGATGGTGTTGTTACAAAAACTAAAAGAAGATTTAACTGGCTTTTACTGAATTTATTTACCGCTTTTTTAGCTACTTGGTGTATTAGTCTGTTTGGAGCAACTATTGAGCAAATGGTTGTTCTTGCTTTCCTAATGCCAATTGTTGCTTCAATGGGCGGTAATGCAGGAATGCAAACATTAGCTGTTACAGTCAGAACAATTGCAACAAATGACTTAACCCAAAATAATTTTTCATCTAATGTTTTTAAAGAATTTTCAATTGGTATATTAAATGGAATTATATTTGCCGCTATAAGTGCTTTAATTGTTCAAATTTGGTTTCAAGATAGTATTCTTTCAATAATTATTTCAATATCAATGGTACTAACGATGATTATAGCTGGACTGTTTGGTATACTTGTTCCTTTTACATTAAAAAAAATGAATATTGATCCCGCAATTGCATCTAGTGTTTTTGTTACGACCATTACTGATGTAATAGGTTTTGTGTCATTTTTAGGTGTTGGAGCTTACTTTCTTTAAAAGTTATCAATTAATCTTATGTTATCAATATAGTAAGCAACAAATAAACGTGAGCCTTTAACAGTATTAGATATTTTAAGATTTTTAATTGATCTTAATTCCAAGTATTCAATTTTAATTTTTAAAAAATTCTCAAAATATTTCATTTGAATTTTTAAATTTTGTTTTATTGTTTTACTATTTGCTAAATTTCTTTTTAATTTAATTAAATTTTTGCTCAAAAAACTTGCTTTTTTAATTCCATTTATGTCTAAATGATTATTTCTTGAAGACAAAGCTATTTTGCTTTTATTTCTGATTGTTTTGCATGAAATAATAGAGGCTTTACATTTATTTTTTAGATAATTTTTTATTAAGAAATATTGTTGATAATCTTTTTTACCCATAAATATTTTTTTTGGGTTTACTAAATTAGCTAATCTTTCCATTACATCTAGAACACCTTCAAAATGGCCTTTTCTATATTTAGCACATAAAATTTTTTCTTTATTTGCGATTTTTATGTTTGATTTTTTACTATTATTATAAATGTCTTTAAATTTTGGGATGTATAAGAAATCTACTTTTTTAGTTTTTTTTAAAATTTTAATATCCTTTTTAATATTGGTGGGATAGTTCTTGAAATCTTTTTTATTGTTAAATTGTTTGGGGTTAACGAAAATACTTACTATTGTTGTTTTGCAAGTTCTATTTGATTTTTCTATAAGTGATAAATGACCCTCATGTATGCTCCCCATTGTGGGAACAAATCCAACATCATTAAATGGCCTTAAAGCTTTATATAATGAATTATTATTTAATATAATTTTCATTTGTATTAGAAATATAGATAAGTAAAACATTTATATGATTAAACAAGCAATTATTCCCCTAGCAGGTCAAGGAACTAGACTATTGCCTTTAACAAGTGTTTTTGCAAAAGAACTACTCCCAATAAATGGAAAGCCAGGAATTGAATATATTTTAGATGAATGCATTGAAGCTGGTATAAAAGAAGTCATTTTCATTATATCAAATAAAAAAAAAATGATTAAAAATTATTTTTATAGTGACGCTTTTTACAAAAAAATTATTAAAAAGAAAAAAGATCCCAGAATAATTACTGAATATAAAAAAATATTAAAATATAAAAAACTAATAAAATTTGTTTATCAAAATATACCAAAAGGAACAGGTGACGCTGTATTTAAAACGAGAAAATATATAAAAGATAAATATTTTTTAATGTTGCTGCCAGATGATTTGATAATAAAAAAAAATTGTTCCAAAGATATGATTAAAGTCCATCACAAACATAAATCCTCAGTAATGGCTAGTATGATGGTTAATTCTAAAACAGTTTCAAGGTGGGGTATCTATAATTTAAATAAAAAAATTTCAAAAAATGATTATTTTATTGATGGAGTAGTTGAAAAACCTTCAATTAAAAATGCTCCCTCTAATAAAGCAGTAATTGGACGATACATTCTTCCTAAAACAATATTTAATAAACTATCCAAGCAAAAACCTGGTAATGGTGGGGAAATACACATAACAGATGCTATTCAGACTTTAATTAAAGAAGGTGAAAAATTTATTGCCCATAATTTTTCAGGTAAATATTTAGATTGTGGGACGATGCAAGGATTTATTAATTCAAATAAAGAAATAGGAAAAATATGAAACTTTGCATGATAGGTACAGGTTATGTTGGTTTGGTTAGTGGTGTCTGTTTTTCTGATGTTGGTAATATTGTTTACTGTGTAGATAAAGATAAAAAAAAAATAGAAGAATTGAATAAAGGCAATGTTCCTATTTATGAGCCTGGTTTAGAAGAGCTATTAAAAAAAAATTATAAACAAAATCGTTTGAAATTTACTACAGATTTACAAAAAGCAGTTTCAAGTTCTGACATAATTTTTATATGTGTTGGAACTCCAACTAAAAAAAATAGCAATTCAGCTGATTTAAAATATGTTTTTGGTGTTGCAAAAGAATTAAAAAAGATAATTAAAAGTTACAAAATAATAATAACTAAATCTACAGTCCCAGTGACTACTGGTGATAAAATTGAAAATATTTTAAAAAATTTAAAAAAAAGAAAATTAGTCGATATCGTTTCTAATCCTGAGTTTTTAAGAGAAGGTGAGGCCATAAGAGATTTTATCTATCCAGATAGAGTAGTGATTGGAACTGAAAGTAAGAAAGCTAATAAGATTATGAAGTCACTTTACATGCCTATTATAAAAAAAAATAGCAGGTATTTTAATACTACACGTAGAGGTGCCGAGTTAATAAAATATGCTTCAAATGCTTTTTTAGCTACAAAAATTTCATTTATTAATGAGATTGCAAATCTCTGTGAAAAAGCGGGTATAGATGTAAAGGATATTTCTTTTGGTATGGGATCTGATGAGCGCATTGGTGATAGGTTTTTGAGAGCAGGACCAGCTTATGGAGGATCTTGTTTTCCAAAAGATACTAGAGCTTTAATCGATACAGGAAAAAAATTTGATACAGATTTATCTATAGTTAAAACTGTTGTTACATCAAATGATAAACGTAGATTTTTATCAATAAAAAGAGTTGAGAAAATTTTAAATAATAAATTTTCAAATAAAACAATCACATTTCTTGGAGTAACATTTAAACCAAATACAGATGATATGAGAGAAGCCTCTAGCATACCTATGATTAAATATTTTAATAAAAAAAATTGCAAAGTAAGATATTTTGATCCGACTGGTGAAAAGGAGGAATTTAAAAATTTAAAAAATGTTAAGCATTTTAATAATATAAATACTGCATGCTTAAATAGTGATTTAATAATTTTACATACTGAATGGAATGATTTTAAATTATTAAATTTTAAAAAATTAGTAAAAAAAAGAAATTTTAAGATTTATGATATGAGAAATATGTATTCTCCTTCAAAAATGAAAAAATTAAATATCAATTACTTTGGAATTGGAAGATAGTTTAGTTTAACTCAAATATAGCATCAACTTCCACAGAAACACCGAGTGGTAAGCTATTAGTACTTACTGCAGCCCTTGTATGCATGCCAGCATCTCCAAATATTAATGATATTATATCTGACGCACCATTAATTACTTTTGGTTGTTCAATGAAATCTTCAGTTGAATTTACAAAACCAGTTAATTTTACACATGATTTAATTTTAGACAAATCTCCTCCACATGCTTCTTTAGCTTGAGCCACTAAGCTTAACCCACATCTTTTTGCAGCGTCGTAGCCCTGTTCTGTATTTAAATCTTTTCCAACTTTTCCTTTAATTAAGTCGCCATTTTCATTCATGGATATTTGACCAGAAATAAAAAGCAAGTTTCCAGATATTTTTGTTGCCACATAAGATCCAACTGGAGCTTTTGCTTCTGGTAAAATTATTTTAAGTTCATTTAGTTTATCTTCAATTTTCATTTTTCAATTTCTCCATAAATTCTTTATGGGATTTACTGTTTTTAAATTTAATAAGTTTATCTTTTAAGTTTAATTTATTAAATTTTTTTTTTCCATCGTTATATTTTTCTGAAGTTTTTGCTTTTATTAATTCAGCTTTTTCAGCAGTTTTTTTTTTTATTAATTCTGCTTTTTCGGTAGTTTTTTCTTTTATTAATTCTGCTTTACATTTTGCATATTCTTTACTTAATTTTTCAAATTTAATGCATTCATCCGCTAGAGAGAAGTTAACATTAGCAATTGTTAAAATTATTAAATATACGAACAGTCTATAATTCATTATTTGGATTTTTTCTTTTTTTTTGTTTTATCGTATTCTTTCCTTTTCTCAATGAGTATTAAAGCCTCTTCCATTGTAAGCTCTGTTGGATCTTTTTCTTCAGGAATTGTTGCATTTAAAGATTTATATTTAATGTAAGGACCATATTGTCCCTTCATAACTCTAACTGGTTTTTTATCTTCTGGGTGTTCTCCTAAATCCTTAATAATCGAAGAAGACATTCTTCCTGGTTTTGCTTCAGCAATAAGAGTAATTGCTCGATTTAATCCTATAGAGAAAATTTCATCAATATTCTCTATTCTAGCAGATTTGCTTTCACACTTAAGATAAGGCCCAAATCTTCCAGTATTTAAAATTATTTCTTTTTGATTATCAGGGTTAACACCAATTGATTTTGGAAGAGAACATAAAAACTGAGCTTTTTCTAAATCTATACTTTCTAACTCTAAACCTTTTGGTATAGAAACATTTTTAATTAATTCATTAACATCCGGTTTAGATTTTTTGGTTTTTTTCTTTTTTTTAGTTTTTGTTCCCTCTAATTTTTCTTCCTCAAGTTTTTCATATTGAAGATAGGGACCAAATCTTCCATTTTTCAGATATATATCATTACCATTTTCATGTTTTCCTAAAAATTTAGGTTCTGCTAACTGTGATTGAGCCGCTGCTTTTGCCTTAGACAAGGGTCTAGTGAATTTACACTCTGGATAATTTGAACATCCTATAAAAGCTCCACCTCTAAAACTATTTTTAAGACTTAGTGAACCTGTTTCACATAGCTGACACTTTCGAACAATATTTCCATCTTTATCAGTATCAAAAATTAAAGCACCTAAACTCTCATTTAAAAGATCTAACACTTCTCTTGTTCTCTTCTCCTTAACCTCAGAAACATTATTATTAAAATCTTTCCAAAACATCTCTAAAACTTTTATCCAGCTTTCTTTACCAGTTGTAATTTCATCTAATTGATCTTCCAAACCTGCAGTAAAGTTATAATCTACATATTTAGAAAACAACTTTTCTAAAAAGGCAGAGATAAGTTTTCCACGATCCGTTGGAAAAAACCTTTTATTTACTATTTCTGCATAACCTCGATTAGCTATAGTTGAAATTATACTTGCATAAGTAGAAGGTCTACCAATTCCTAGTTCTTCTAATTTTTTCACTAAACTTGCTTCAGAATATCTTGGAGGTGGTTGTGTAAAATGCTGTTCATCTATTAATGCTTCAATATTAATTGGTCCTTTAGACATTTCTGGTAAAATTTCTTCATCATCATCTTTACTTGTATTTGAGTATACTTTTAAAAAACCATCAAATTTAAGTACAGAGCCACTTGCCTTACATATTGTCTGATTATCTTCTGACTCTATTGTTATGGTATTTCTATCAAATTGGGCAACTTCCATTTGTGAGGATAAAGCTCTGGACCAAATTAAATTGTATAGTTTTTGTTGATCACTGCTTAAATATTTTTTTAAAGTATCGGGTGCTCTATTTATATCAGTTGGTCTAATAGCCTCATGAGCTTCTTGTGCATTCTTAGCTTTTTTACCAGAATAATTATTTGCAGATGCAGGCAAATATTCATTACCATACTCACTTTTAATAAAATTTCTAAAATCATTTATTGCATCAGCTGATAAATTAGTTCCATCAGTTCTCATATAAGTAATCAATCCAACAGTATCTCCATCAATCTCAACACCTTGATATAATTTTTGTGCAATTTGCATTGTTCTTGAAGCTCCAAAACCTAATCTACTAGATGCAACTTGTTGTAATGTTGAGGTTGTAAATGGACCAGAGGGGTTTCTTTTTATAACCTTTGATGAAATATCTGTTATTTGAAATTTTTTATCTTTTATTTCTTTGATTGCTTTTTCAATGCTATTCTTGTCTCTAAAAGTAAATTTTTCTATTTTATCACCATTCAATTGAGAGATGCTTGCAGTAATAGTGTTTTTATTATCATCTCCAAATTTAAGAGTAAGTGTCCAAAATTCTTCTGGATTAAATAATTCTATTTCATGTTCTCTTTCAGTGATTAATTTTAAAGCTACAGATTGAACTCTTCCAGCTGATTTTGACCCAGGTAGTTTAGTCCAAAGTATTGGAGAAATATTAAAACCAACTAAGTAATCAAGAGCTCTTCTTGCCATGTAGGCATCCACTAACAAAGGTTCGATTTGTCGTGGATTTTCAATGCCATGAATTACAGCTTTTTTTGTTATCTCATTAAAAACAACTCTTTCAATTTCTTTATCTTTTAAAAGTTTTTTTTCATCAAGATATTCTTTAACATGCCATGCTATAGCTTCACCTTCACGGTCAGGGTCAGTCGCAAGTATTATTTTAGAGGATTCTTTTGCAACATCAGTTATTTCTTTTAAATATTTTTTTGAAAAACTATCAACTTCCCATTCCATTTTAAAATTATGATCAGGATCAACTGATCCATTTTTCGATGGTAGATCTCTTATATGACCATAACTAGCTAAAACAGTATAATTATCACCAAGGTACTTGTTGATAGTTTTAGCTTTTGCAGGACTTTCAACTATGACTAGATTCATAATTTAACAAACTACTTAAAAGTGTTTGATAGTCAAATTAATAAATTTTAGTCTTGTTTTCTTCTTTATTTATCAGTCGTTTAATATTTTCTCTATGAGTATAAAATATTAAAATAAACATTATTCCAAAAAATAATTCATTTTCTGTTGATTCAAACAGAAATAAATAAACAGGAACTGAAAAGGATCCAATTAATGATGCTAATGATGAAAATTTAGAAATAAAAAAAGTTACAAGCCAACAAATACCAAAAACAATTCCAAACATTATATTCATACTGCATAATATACCAACATAAGTTGCTACTCCCTTACCACCTTTAAACTTTAACCAAACTGGAAAAACATGACCCAGAAAAGCACATAAAGCTGATACATAAATCAGATCAGGAAAATTTACCTTTACATATAAAACTGGAATAACTGCTTTAACTATATCAAGTATTAAAGTTGAATAACCAATAAATTTATTTCCTGTTCTTAGAGCATTTGTTGCACCAATGTTACCTGATCCAATATCTCGGATATCTTTTTTTAAAAAAATTTTAGTTAATATTAAACCAAAAGGGATAGAACCCATTAGGTATGAGATAATACCTATTGTTAATAATTCCATTTTTATATCTTAAATAATTCTTTACCTTTTACAAATGTATTGGTTACTTTTCCTTGAAGTTTTTTGTCTTCAATAGACGTATTTTTGGATTTAGAAATTAAATTTTCTTTTTTTACAATCCAAGGTTTATTTATATCAACAATACAAAAGTCAGCATCATTACCAATTGAAAGATTTCCTTTATTGATATTTAAAATTTTAGCTGGATTAGATGTTAGTGCTTGGATTATTGTTTCAAGTTTTACAGATCCATTATGAAATAGTTCCAAACTTAAAGACAATAAAGTTTCAATACCAGACGCACCTGTTGCTGCTTGCGAAAATGTCAATCTTTTTGATTCTTCATCTTCAGGTTTATGATCTGAAACAATGACATCAATTGTTTTATCTTTTAATCCTTGGACTAAAGCCAATCTATCTTCTTCTTTTCTCAATGGTGGAGATAATTTTAAAAATGTTTTAAAATCTCCAATATCATTTTCATTTAAGGACAGGTTATTTATTGAAACTCCACAAGAAAATTTAATATCATTTTTCCTTTCTTTGATGATTTCTACTGATTTACCTGATGATAGTTGAGATATATGATATCGACACTTTATTTTTTCTAATAATGTTAAATCTCTCTCAATAATTATTCTCTCAGCCACATCTGGTATACTTGATAATCCAAGTTTTGTGGCGATTATGCCCGAATTAATCATACCGTTTTTTGCTAACTCATAATCCTCAGCATGTTGCATTATTAGGCATCCTAAATCCTTTGCTGAATTCATTATTCTTGACATTAATCTAGTATTTTGAATTGTCTTTACACCATCTGTAAAAGCTACAATCCCTTTACTAGCTAACAATCCAAACTCTGTCATATTAGTTCCCTCTACATTTTGCGTAAGAGATGCGCATGGAAATATATTAATCTTAGATTTATCTCGTCCTCTTCGTTTTAAAAAATCTACTATTGAAACATTATCAATTACAGGATCTGTATTAGGCATTGTTACTACAGATGTTACTCCTCCAGATAGAGCTGCATTACTTAAAGTTCTAAAATTTTCCTTATACTCATACCCAGGTTCTCCAACAAAAACTCTCATATCGACTAAACCAGGGAATATATGTTTTCCTTTTAAATCAATTGGTTTTTCTCTAGATGGTAAATTATTTGTATTTACTTTTTTTCCTACTGCTTCAATTTTACCTTCTTCACTAACAATTAGTCCTCCATTTTCATTAATTGAATTTTGTGGATCAATTATATTTGCGTTAATAAAGTATTTTTTTTTCATTTATTCACAAAATATTTTTAAACAGGCCATCCTTACAGCAACTCCAAGTTCAACTTGTTCTTTGATTACACTTTTATTTATATCGTCTGCCAATCTGGTATCTATTTCAATGCCTCTATTCATCGGGCCAGGATGCATTATTAGCGCATCAGGTTTAGCATGATCTAATTTATCAGGTGTTAAACCGTAATATTCATAATACTCTCTATTTGATGATAAATAAGAACTTGTCATTCTCTCATTTTGTAATCTTAGCATCATTACAATGTCACAATCTTTCAGTCCTTTTTTCATATCGGTAAAAGTATTGACACCAAACCTTTCAATTTCTTTTGGCATCAAATTTGTGGGAGCAACAATATTTACTTCAGCACCAAGCATTGTTAGTAAATAAATATTTGATCTTGCGACTCTGGAGTGAAGTATATCTCCACATATAGCAATTTTTAATCCTTCAATTTTTTTCTTTCTATTTCTTATTGTTAAAGCGTCCAGTAATGCTTGAGTAGGGTGCTCACGCCTTCCATCACCTGCATTTAATACTACACAATTTACTTTCTGAGATAATAAATTGCATGCTCCAGAATCTTGATGTCTTATTACAATAATGTCAGGATGCATCGCATTTAGAGTCATTGCTGTATCAATTAAAGTTTCACCTTTTTTAATTGCTGAATTATTCATATTCATTGACATCACATCTGCACCAAGTCTTTTTCCAGCTAACTCAAATGAACTTTGTGTTCTTGTTGATGGTTCAAAAAATAGATTAATTTGAGTTTTGCCTCTAAGAACATCAATTTTTTTGTTCTTACTCTGATTTAATTTAATGAAAGTTTCAGATTCATCTAAAATGTAGTTAATATCACTAACTGATAGATCTTGGATACCTAACAAATGTTTTTGAGAAATTTTAATAGCTTTGATGTTTTTTGCCATTAAAATTAACTTTATAACTATAAAGCCATTGAATGGCAAGGATTAATTATTTAGATAGTCTATGGCTCCCTGAAGAATAAAAGCTGCTGCGTTCTGATCTATATTCTTTTCTCTTTTAGATACATTAACATCTAATTGGCTTGATAAATTAAAAGCCCCAACAGTTGATAGCCTTTCATCCCAGAGACACACATCAACATCTATCTCTTTATCTATATTTTTAGATACATCATTGACTGACTGTGCTGAAGAGCCTGAAGATCCATCCATATTTAAAGGATAACCAATGATAATTGCCTTGATGTCATTCTCTTGAATAATGTTTTTCAACTCTTCAATTAATTCATTATTTTTTGATTTAAGTATAGTTTTGTAAGGGGTAGCAATTAATTGCTTTTCGTCACAAATTGATACACCAATTCTTTTTGAGCCCAAATCTAAACCTATCAAACGACATTTTTCTGACTGTTTTTTTTTAAATTCTTCTATTGTGATCATGTTGTATATTTTAAACTATAGTGATAGTTTGCGTCATATTTAAATATCATATGAGCATCGATCTTAAAACCATAAAGCATATATCTAAATTATCAAGAATTTCAGTAGATGAGAAAAAAGCTGAAAAACTTGCTAGTGATTTGAATTCAATTTTTGATTTCATTGAAAAACTCAATGAACTTAAAACTGAAAATGTTGAACCACTTACATCAGTGGCTGAAACGACTTTAAAATTAAGACCTGATGAAGTTAAAAGTAAAAATTTAAGGGAACAAATAATAAAAAATTCTCCAAAAGATAATGAAGATTATTTTGTTGTACCAAAAGTTATAGAATAATGTCTGATATAACCAAGCAAACGCTTTCTGAATTAGTTAATAATATTAAAGAAAAAAAACTTTCTTCTTCAGAAATTACACAAGCTTTTGTTGATAGATCAGAAAAATCAAAAGAATTAAACACTTATATTACTGAAGATTTTAGTAATGCTTTAGATAAAGCTAAAAAATTTGATGACAACCCAAAATTGGATTTAAAATTACCAGGAATACCAATGGCTGTAAAAGATTTATTTTGTACAGCTAATGTAAGAACAACAGCTGGTAGCAAAATATTAAACAATTTTGTACCTACTTATGAGTCTACTGTTACTCAGAATATTTGGAACGAAGGAGCAATTCTTATTGGTAAATTAAATTGTGATGAATTTGCAATGGGATCATCAAATGAAACAAGTTTTTTTGGAAATGTTCAAAATCCGATTGATAAAAATTTAGTTCCAGGTGGTTCATCTGGTGGTTCATCTTCTGCTGTAGCAGCACAATTAACTCCAATTACAATTGGAACTGATACAGGTGGATCTATTAGACAACCGGCGTCATTTACTGGTACAGTGGGTTTAAAACCAACTTATGGTAGTTGTTCAAGATACGGAATAGTTGCTTTTGCATCTTCTCTTGATCAAGCTGGTCCAATGGCTCAAAATGTTCAAGATTGTGCTTTGTTGCAAGAGGTAATTAGCTCATACGATCAAAAAGACTCAACTTCTATTGATTTTAAAAGAAACCTGTACAGCAAAGAATTAACAAAAGATATTAAAGGAAAAAAAATAGGTATACCAAAAGAATATAGAGTTGATGGAATGCCAAAAGAAATTGATGATCTTTGGCAGAAAGGTATTGAATACGCTAAAGATTGTGGTGCAGAAATAATTGATATTTCTCTTCCACACACAAATTACGCTTTACCAACTTACTATATAGTGGCACCAGCTGAAGCATCTTCTAATCTTGCAAGATATGATGGTGTTAAATATGGCTTCAGAGCTGATGGAGAAAATCTTATTGATATGTATGAAAAAACTAGATCAGAAGGATTCGGAGCTGAAGTTCAAAGAAGAATAATGATAGGGACATACGTTTTATCTTCAGGTTATTACGATGCATATTATTTGAAAGCTCAAAAAGTTAGAAAACTAATTAAAAATGATTTTGATGAAGCGTACAAAAAAGTAGATGCAATATTAACCCCATCAACGCCAAGTTCTGCTTTTAAAATTGGTGAAAAAACAAATGATCCAGTTTCAATGTACTTAAACGATATTTTTACTGTTCCTGTAAATTTAGCAGGTTTACCAGGAATTTCTATTCCAGCTGGTCATGACAGCAAAGGTTACCCTTTAGGTTTACAAATTATTGGAAAAGCATTTGATGAACAAAATATCTTAAACATTGCTTTTGCAATGGAAGAAAAAATTAATTTTAAAAATAAAATTACTGATTGGTGGATTAAGTGAGTAAAGAAAAGTTAGAATATTTAATTAATAGAAATGACAATCAATATGAAGTTGTCATTGGTTTAGAAGTTCACGCTCAAGTACTTTCTCAATCAAAGTTATTTTCTACATCGGCTACTAAATTTGGTGCTGAGCCTAACACGCAGGTAAGTTTAGTAGACGCTGCATTTCCTGGAATGCTTCCAGTGATTAATGAATTTTGTGTTAAGCAAGCAATTAAAACTGGAATAGGATTAAAAGCTAAAATTAACAAAAGATCTGTATTCGATAGAAAAAATTATTTTTATGCCGATTTACCACAAGGATATCAAATCTCTCAATTTAAGGACCCAATAGTTGGAGAGGGTAAAGTTATTTTAGATATGCCAGATGGTCAAAAAGAGGTTGGTATAGAAAGATTACATTTAGAACAAGATGCAGGTAAAAGTATTCATGATTTAGATCCAAAAAACACCTTTGTTGATTTGAATAGGTCTGGAGTAGCTTTAATGGAAATTGTTAGCAAACCAGATTTAAGATCACCAGAGGAAGTTAATGCCTATATTAAGAAATTAAGATCAATAATGAGATATTTAGGAACTTGTGATGGTAACATGCAGGAAGGATCTTTAAGAGCAGACGTTAATGTTTCTGTAAGAAAAAAAGGATCAAAAGATTTTGGTACTAGATGTGAGATTAAAAATGTCAATTCTATTAAATTTATGCAAATGGCAATTGAATATGAAGCAAATAGACAAGTTGATTTAATTGAAGATGGACAAACTGTAGATCAAGAAACAAGACTTTTTGATACTAAAAAAAACGAAACAAGATCTATGAGATCAAAAGAAGATGCTCATGATTATAGATATTTTCCAGATCCTGATTTATTACCATTAGAAGTTTCTGATGAATTTATCGATCAATTACAATTGGAAATACCAGAGTTACCTGATGAAAAGAAAAAAAGATTTATAGATCAATTTAAATTAACTCCATATGAAGCAAATATCATGGTTTCAGACATTGAAACCTCAAACTATTTTGAAGATGTTGTTAAAAAATCTGACGTTAAATTAGCAACAAACTGGATTATAGGTGAATTATTTGCTGCACTTAATGAAAAAAATTTAGAAATAACTGATAGTCCAATTAGTGCTGGTAATTTATCAAAATTAATAAATTTAATTAAGGATGGAACAATTTCTGGAAAAATTGCAAAAACTGTTTTTGAACAAATGATGGAAGGGGACAAGGATCCTAAAAAAATTGTTGAAGAAAAAGGATTAAAACAAGAAAGTGATCCAAAAGCTTTAGAAGCTTTAATTGATAAAGTAATTGATAGCAATAGAGATAAAGCAACTGAATATAAATCTGGTAAAGTTAAATTATTTGGCTTCTTTGTTGGACAAGTGATGAAAGTTTCAGGTGGAAAAGCTAACCCTCAGTTAGTAAATGAGATTTTAAAGAAAAAACTTTAGGTTCATGGGCTCAGACCTAAAAATTAGCACAAAAATTCAAGAGTACATTTTAAATAATGGACTAGATCTTCATTCAGTTCAAAAAGAAATCATTTCTTATAATGAGTCTATGGGAGATATTAAAAGGATGCAAATATCTATCTCGCAATCTCAATTTTTACACTTAATAGTAAAAACATCTAATGTTAAAAAAATACTAGAGATTGGTACTTTTACTGGTTTAAGTGCTTTATCAATGTCTCTTGCATTACCAGAAGATGGTAGAATTATTGCGTTAGATAAAAATCAAGAAACTAACGAAATTGCAATAAAATTTTTTGAGAAAGCAAAACAAAATCATAAAATTCAAACAATAATTAAACCTGCTTTAGAAAGTTTGAACGAAATAAAAGAAAATGATTTTGATTTAATTTTTATCGATGCTGATAAAAAAAATTATAAAGAATATTATGAAAAATCTTTAATATTATTAAAGAAACATGGCTTAATAATAATTGATAATGTTCTGTGGTACGGTCAAGTTGTTGATGAAAATAGCGATGATAAAATCACTTTAACTATTAAAGATTTTAATAATTTTATTTCTAAAGATAAAAGGGTTGAAAAAATTATAGTCCCATTAGGTGATGGTATGACAGTTTGTAGAAAATTATAATGTTTGAAGTATTTGGATTTTATAAGTTTATTAAAATTTCTTATTTAAAGAAAAATCAGAAAAAACTTCACAATAAATTATTAAATAAAAACATACGTGGAACAATTATTATTTCAAATGAAGGGTTAAATGGAACTATTTCTGGAAAAAATAAAGATATTAAATTGATTAAAGATTATTTACACAAATTATTTAAATTTGAAAAATTTGACAGTACTAATAATTCGAAAAGCTCTTTTCAGCCGTTTCACAAACCAAAAGTAAAAATTAAAAAAGAAGTGGTTCCAATGAACTTAAGTTTGAAAAAGAGAATTAAAAAAAAAGATAGTCATGTTAACCCTCAAAAATGGAACTCATTGATTAAAGACAAAAAAACAGTCTTAATTGATGCTAGAAAACCTTTTGAGTATAAAGTTGGAACTTTTAAAGGTTCAATTAATCCAGATGTGGATAATTTTCGAGATTTTCCAAAATATCTTAAAAAATTAAAAAAAAATCAACCTATTGCTATGTTTTGTACTGGAGGCATTAGGTGTGAAAAAGCGTCAGTCTTTTTGGAAAACAAAGGCTACAATAATGTCTACCAATTAAAGGGTGGTATTTTAAATTATTTAAAAAAAACAGACCCAAAAAAAAGTTTATGGAAAGGTGAGTGCTTCGTCTTTGACAACAGAATTAGTTTAAAGCATGGTTTGAAAATAGGTTCTTACTCAATGTGTAGCGGTTGTAGAAAACCTATTTCTTTAAAAGATAAAAAATCTAAAAAATATGAAGAAGGTGTTTCTTGTCCAAATTGTCACGATAATTTAACAAATGATCAAAAATCAAGATTTAGAATGAGACAAAAACAAATTAACCTTGCCAAAAAAACTGGAAAAAGTCATATCTTTCAAAAAGAATATTAAAATATTTTTAGTTTAAAGAAATGAATTTATTAAAAGAGGACGTCTCTCAACTTATAAAAAAACTTGCAATACCAGCAAGTGTTGGGACACTATTTCAAACATTATACACTTTAGTTGATACTTTTTATGCTGGGAAAATTTCACCTGAAGCTTTATCTGCATTAAGTAAATCCTTTCCAATCTACTTTTTAATTATCGCCACATCTATTGGTGTCACTGTTGCAGGAACTTCATTAATTGGTAGTAGTATTGGGGAAAAAAATGAAAAAAATGTTTTAGGTTATTTTACAAATATCATTCTTTATTCAGTAATAATTTCAATAATTGTATCGATAATTGGATTTAGTTTTTCTGAAAAATTATTTTTAACAATGAATTCATCCAGAGAGGTAATTACTCTTGGCCTTGAGTATACTAATGTAATATTTTATGGAACTATTCTCTTTATTCTGGTTGTTGCTTTAAATTCATTTCTTCATGCTGAGGGAGATACAGTTACATATAGAAATGCTCTTATATTATCTTTTTTTTTAAACATTTTATTAAATCCAATATTTATATTTGGATTTTTATTTATCCCAGCTTTTGGTGTTGCGGGTATAGGTTATGCAACTTTGATTGCCCAATTTCTTTCTCTAATAATCGTTTTAATTAAATTGTTAAAAAATAAACGTATTAAAGAGATCACTATTCAAAATTTTAAGATTAAATTTTTCTACATTAAAAACATTTTCTTCCAATCAATGCCAATCACAATAGCTATTCTTGGGTACTCAATTGCTGCAACGATTGTATTTACTTATGTTGCATTTACAGGAGAATATGCCGTTGCTGGTTATGGAGCAGCAACAAGGATAGAGCAGGTTGTCTTACTGCCTGTATTAGGGATAAATACAGCAATAATATCAATTATTGCACAGAATATAGGTGCCAAATATTATGATAGAGTAAAGCAATCTTATTTTACATCAGTAAAATACGGCTTGATTATAATGTTAGCGTCTGGAGTATTGGTCTTTGTAACTGCAGATTTAATGCCAAAATTTTTCTCATCTAACACGGAAGTTATTGAATATGGGTCAATGTATTTAAAAATTTCTGCATTTATCTTACCAGCATACCCAATTTTTTTTCTATCAAATGGTTTCTTTATGGCTTTAAAAAAATCTGAGAAAGCAATGATTAACAATATATTAAGGAACGTTTTGGTTCCATTTTTATCTTATTATATAGCACGTTCTATTGATGCAGACTTTAAAACTTTCTTTTATATCTGGGCAATATTGCAATGGTTAATATCAATCTTACTATTCTTTTATGTTAAATATTATATTAACAATAAATTAACTACCGGTTAATGTTTTATACAAAAAAGAAATTAATAATTTTGATAATTATTTCATCTATATTTTTTATACTTACATATAACGATGTAAGATCTGAAAATATAAATAAAATCTCAGGTTTTGCTAAAATTGTTGATGGAGATACAATCAAGATTAATTCAAAAAAAATTCGATTATACGGTATTGATGCACCTGAAAAAAAACAAAAATGTAAAAAAACTTATTTAACAATATCTTTTATGTCTTTTACTAAAGATTATATGTGTGGAGAAGTATCTACTCAAAAGTTAATTAAAAAGATTAATAAACAAAAATTGAATTGTAATATTATAGACGTTGATAGGTATAAAAGGTTAATTGGCGAGTGTTTTAAAAGAAATATAAATTTAAATTCTTGGATGGTTTCAAATGGTTATGCAGTAGCATATAGAAAGTATTCTAAAAAATATGTTTCTGATGAAATTAATGCCAAAAATAACAAATTAGGTATTTGGCAAGGTAAATTTGAAATGCCGTGGGATTATAGGCGTAAAAATTAATCTTTATAATCTTGAAGAGCTATCTTCCATCCATTCCCAAAGGTGTTTAGCAAATGATCTTCTAACAAATAAATTAACAATATTTTCGTCCTTATTGTGAATAATAACATCTATATGATTTAGCAAAGTTTGAGTTGTTGACCCTTTTTTTTCACGAAATAAGTTAAAATTAAAAGGACATCCTGAGGAAAAAAGTTCATATATTTTTTCACCTTTTATCTCTAATTGAACAAATTGGTCAGTAACATCAGTTACTGCTCCTAATGATGTTTTTGAAATATTGTTAAATAATACATCATTTAATTGGTATGTATTGGTTTCTTTGCTAGTAGTCTCATTTGATACAATCATCCATTCATCTGGACTTAACCATATGGCAGTAAGTTTATCACTAGATGAGGATGTATTTGCTTCTGTTGGCAAAATCATATTTAAACTTTTTCCTACATTTGTAAAAAATTCTCTTGTTTTACCTCTTAAATTTAATTTCATTATTGGTGCAATTTCTTTTACAGAAACACCGTTGTTATTAATTTCACTATTTGTTACTTGATTATAACTAAGCATTTAATCTTTCATTAGTTTGATCAAAAAATACTGGATTTGAAACAGTTACATTAATTGTTTTATCTTCCATAGGGATAAATAGTTTTTTACCCATCATATCTTTCCCACCTCTTACAACTGCTAGGGCTATAGATTTATTTAAATTAGGGCTAAAGTAACTTGATGTAACATGACCAAGCATTTCAACAGGACTTTTATTTAGTTCAGAAACAATTTGTGCTCCTTCCTCTAATACAACTTTAGGGTCATCTGTTAATAATCCCACCAATTGTTTTCTGTCTTCTCTCATAGTATCTGATCTGTAAAGAGATCTTTTGCCAATAAAATCATATTTCTTTTTACTAACAATCCAATCCATCTGTAAATCTATTGGTGTCATTGTTCCGTCTGTATCTTGGCCAACAATAATAAAACCTTTTTCAGCTCTTAATAAGTGCATCGTTTCTGTACCATAAGGAGTAATATTAAATTCTTTACCAGCCTCTATACATTTCTCCCATAGATCTTTTCCATAACTTGCTTGCACATTAATTTCAAAACTTTGCTCACCTGTGAAACTTATTCTCATAATTCTGCAAACAATACTTCCGATTTTTGCTTCTTTAAAAGACATGTGTGGAAAATTTTCATCAGACAAATCTAAATCAGGAATAATTTTTTTAAGAATTTTTTTGCTATTAGGGCCACACAAACTTGCTGTAGCAAATTGATCTGTAACTGAAGTTAAATATACATCTAATTCTGGCCATTCAGTTTGAAGGTAATCCTCTAATTTTCCAAGAACATTTGCTGCACCACCAGTTGTTGTTGTCATTAGATAATGATTTTCACCTAATCTTGTAGTAACACCATCGTCATATACCATACCATCTTCATTTAACATTAAACCATATCTACATTTGCCAATGCCAAGTTTTGACCATGCATTTGTATAAACTCTATTTAAAAACTCTGAGGCATCACTTCCTTGTATGTCAATCTTACCAAGTGTGGAGGCATCCAATATTCCTGAACTTTCTCTTGCAGCTTTGCTTTCTCTTTGAACTGCCTGGTGCATAGTTTCGTCATTGATAGGGTAGTACCAAGCTCTTTTCCATTGACCAACATTTTCAAATTCTGCTTTTTGTTCAACATGCCAATCATTCATAGGTGTTCTTCTAAAAATATCAAAAAACTTACCAACATTACGTCCTACAATTGTTCCAAATGTTAATGGGGTATAAGGAGGTCTAAAAGTAGTCGTTCCAAGTTCTCCCATCTTAACACCTGCTGTATCTGCTATTATTCCCAAAGCATGCATATTTCCTAATTTTCCTTGATCAGTTCCCATCCCAGTTGTTGTATATCTTTTGACATGTTCGATAGATCTGAAACCCTCTCTTAGTGCTAATTTTATATCTTTTGCAGTTGCATCATTTTGATAATCAACAAAAGGCTTAGTTTTGCCTAAAACTTTATCAGACGGTAATAACCATATGTTTCTTTTTGAAATCTCATGGTCGTTATTAACAGTAATATTTTCAAAATCTGTTTTATTTATATCTAAAAAATCTTTTAGTTTTTCATTTAAGTTTTTAAATATTTCATCAAGCTTAAAATCACCACAACAAGATCCAACACTCATTTGATCTGAATTATTTTTATTTGGAATAAATATTTTTTTATCCTCATCAAAAGTAAGTTTGTTACCTGACTGAGTATATAGGTGAACAGCTGGAGTCCATCCACCAGCAACTCCCAAGCAATCACATGAAATAGAAATTTTATTTCCGGTTACTGAAGTTCCATCATTTGATAGTTTCATTATTGAGACATTGTTTAATCTTTTATAACCAGAGGTATCAACAACTGTATGTTCCCAGTATATTTTTACACCTGCATCAATAACTTTTTTTTCTAAATTTGTTTCGGATTGCTTTCTAATATCAACTATTGCTTCAACTTTGATACCTTTATCGTTTAATGAAAGTGCACTTTCATATGCACTGTCATTGTTTGTAAAAAATATAATCTTCCTACCACAGGCTACACCATAAAAATCACTATATTTTTTAATTGCAGAAGAAAGCATTATTCCAGGTCTGTCATTATTATTAAATACCATCGGTCTTTCCAAAGCACCTGTTGCCAAAATTACCTTCTTTGCTCTTATTTTGAGTAATCTTTGTCTAATT
This sequence comes from Candidatus Pelagibacter sp. HIMB1695, assembly GCF_052047655.1. NCBI lineage: Bacteria > Pseudomonadati > Pseudomonadota > Alphaproteobacteria > Candidatus Pelagibacterales > Candidatus Pelagibacteraceae > Candidatus Pelagibacter > Candidatus Pelagibacter sp. HIMB1695. The sequence goes on from NZ_JBNAJT010000001.1 coordinate 212,536, forward strand.
TTATTTGTCTTGTCTTTTTTTTCTAAATGATCTGTTAAGTTCTCTCTTGCTAGCAAATAATTATATTGATGGTACGCAGCAACACTTGTCCTAGTTTTTATTTCTAAATTTTTAATATTTTTAAGTTCTTCAATTTCTTTTTTTAACCATTCAGATGAAATTTTATTATCAATTTTATTACTTTCATTGTTTTCATAAATAGTTGATCCTCCCAATTCATTTTTTTCATCTAAAAGTAAAGTTTTGTAGTTATTCTTTGCAGCATTTTTAGCTGCTAGAATTCCTGATATACCTGCTCCAACTACGAGAACATCGCAATGAATGTTTCTGTGATCGTAAATATCAGGATCGTTTGATGTTGGTGATTTCCCCAGTCCTGCTGAGTGTCTTATAAAGTATTCATATTTTTCCCAGAAGCTTGCTGGCCACATAAATGTTTTGTAATAAAATCCTGCAGGAAGTAGGGGTGATAAAAAATTATTTATTCCACCAATATCAAAGTTTACACTTGGCCAGCAATTTTGACTTGATGCCTCCATTCCTTCATATATTTCAACTTCAGTTGCCCTAACATTTGGTTCAGTTCTATTAGTATTGGGATTAATTTGAACAATTGCATTGGGTTCCTCAGAACCTGATGTCATTATACCTCTTGGTCTATGGTATTTAAAACTCCTACCTACTAAATGAACATTATTTGCCAATAAAGCAGAAGCAAGTGTGTCTCCTTTAAATCCATAATAAGTTGTACCATTAAATTTAAACGAAACTCTTGTTGTTTCATCAATATATTGACTAGATTTAACTCTTAAATTTTCTGACATTTGTTTTATATCGAAGGGGGTTTTTCTCCCATTTTATAGATTGCTTTAATCTCATCATTCGAAGTGTCTCTAATCATATTAAACCATTTACGACAACCATGAGCGTGGTTCCATCTTTCATATTGAACACCTTTAATATTTTTTCTCATAAATAAATATTCTGCCCATTCATCATCACTAAGTTCTGTTGGTTGTTTTGGTCTTTCTATATGGGCTTCACCACCAGCTTTAAATTCTTGCTGATCTCTCTCACCACAATATGGACAATTAATAACAAACATTAGTGAGCAACTGCTGCAGCACCATGTTCATCAACAAGGTCTCCACTTACAAATCTATTTAAATTGAATGCTGCATTAAGTTTATGTGGTTCATCATTAGCAATTGTGTGTGCAAACAAATCTCCTGATCCAGGTGTAGCTTTAAAGCCTCCTGTGCCCCAACCACAATTAAAGTAAAGTCCCTTGATAGAAGTTTTACTTAATATTGGACTTGCATCAGGACATATATCCACAATTCCTCCCCATTGTCTTAACATTCTCATACGACTAAAAATTGGATACAATTCTAAAATAGCATTTAAAGTACCTTCAACTATTTGATGACTGCCTTTTTGAGTATATGAAACATAATCATCTGTTCCAGCGCCAATAACTAATTCACCTTTATCAGATTGACTTACATAAGCGTGTACAGCGTTTGACATAACAACTGTATCAATAATTGGTTTCACAGGTTCTGACACTAGTGCTTGAAGAGGTTTGCTTTCTAGAGGAAGTCTTATTCCAGCCATATTAGCGACCACACTTGAGTGTCCAGCTGCCACAACTCCAATTTTTTTTGTTTTAATAAATCCTTTTGTTGTTTCTATACCTTCAACACTATCACCATTTCTTTTTATACCTTTTACTTCACAATTTTGAATTATATCAACACCCATTTCATCAGCACCTCTAGCATAACCCCAGGCAACAGCATCATGTCTTGCTGTGCCAGCTCGTCTTTGTAATGTACCACCAAGTACAGGATATCTTATATCTTGAGATGTATTTATAATTGGACAAAACTTTTTAACTTCTTCTGTACTCAAATAAACTGCATCAATGCCATTTAGTCTATTTGCGTGTGTTCTTCTTTTTAAATCTCTTACATCTTGCAAATTGTGAGCAAGATTCATTACACCTCTTTGACTAAACATTACATTGTAGTTTAACTCTTGAGATAATCCTTCCCAAATTTTTAGCGCGTGATCATAAAGTCCAGCACTAGCGTCCCATAAATAATTCGATCTGATAATTGTAGTGTTACGACCAGTGTTTCCTCCACCAATCCATCCTTTTTCAACAACGGCAATATTTTTCATATTGTGTTTTTTTGCTAAATAGTATGCTGTCGCTAAACCATGACCACCTCCACCGACTATGACAGCATCATACTCTTTTTTTGGAGTTGGGTCTTTCCATGCTCTTTGCCAATTCTCATGATATGAAAGAGCGTTTTTGATTAATGAAAATACTGAGTATTTATTTCCCATAATTATTGAATAATTACTTTATAAATATTGAATTTTCAATAAAATCACTTATTACACAATGTCATACGGAGAGATGGGTGAGAGGCTGAAACCAGTCGTTTGCTAAATGACCGTGCGAGGAAACTTGTACCGAGGGTTCGAATCCCTCTCTCTCCGCCACTAATATAAAGGCTGATCTTTAAAAAAATCTTTCATTACTATTGGATTTTGTTCCAGCACATATCTGTACACATTATAATTTTCCAATACACGCTGAACATAGTTTCTAGTTTCTCTAAATTTAATCAGCTCAACCCAATCAACATAATTTATTTGTTTTTTTTGTGGATCCTTATTTAATTTTTTCCAATATTTAACTCTATTTGGACCAGCATTGTACGCAGCTATTGCAAATGGATAAGCACCATCATATTGCTGAATTAAACCAGCAATATAATGAGACCCTAAATTTATATTGTACTCTGGATCGGTTGTTAATCGAGATTTTGCGTAAGGAAGCTTTGCTTGTTTAGCAACCAATTTTGCTGTGTAAGGCATTAATTGCATTAAACCTTTTGCACCCGCATGACTATTTGCTTTTAAATCAAATTCACTCTCTTGTCTTATAATTGATAAAATTAATGCACTTTCAGGAATCTTTCTTCCATTAATGTATTTAGGTGTGCTTATTAATGGATAATTGTATTTGTTATGAAATCTTTTTTGATAAGAGGCAATTTTTGATACTTGTATTGCAAAATCATATCTACTGATATTTGTAGCAAGTTCAGCAGCTAAAAGTTCACTGCCTTTAGAAACGTTATCATTAGCCAGATGTCTTAAGATAAATTTTGTATACTTGTCTTTCTTTAACTCATGTAAAAGATGTGTGATTTTTACTAATTCTTTATTAAAAAAAGCTTTTCTATATTCATCTTCAACCAACATTGTTTTATCAAGTTCAAATTTTCCATTAGGATTAATTTTTAAAAATGCTAGTTGTCCGTAATATGTAGTTAAATATTTTGTAGCCTCTTTATACCATTTTTCCGATTGATCTTTATTTTTTAGTTTTTCATACGATCTACCTAACCAGTATGCGCCCCTAGAAACACTTATTGGATAATTAACATTGTCAAAAAAGTTTTTAAAATGATCTTTAGCAAGAAGTGGATCATTTAAAAAACTTAGTGCTATCCAACCACTCATCCATTCTGCTTCAGCATATTCAGATCCTTCAGACATTCCGTGATTGCTACTAATTTTATAAGCTAGTTCATATTGTTTTTTATAAATTAACTTTCGAGATATAATTTCTCTTTCTTTCCACCATTTATCAGGTCTAACTAAATAATCTTTATCATTTCTTATCTTGAGCAAAATTTCAGTAGAAGACTCCAATCGTCCTTTTTTTCTTCTCCACTTTAAACGATCATAGTTTAATCCAGCATCGTTTTTAAATTTATTTGGAACATTTTTGATTGCTTGATCTACACCGTATCCCTTGGTCATCAAAATATGTCTTGCAGTATAGAGCAATTCATAGTCTTTAGGTAAATATCTGATTAATCTTTTTAAATCCCAATGATTACTATTCCATGCTAGATGATCAGCTCTTTTAATATAGTCATTTGCATCAAGATATTTTTTGTATTTTTTTCTGAAAAACCTTAACTCACTTTTTGATAAATCTGCGGAAATCCATCCATTTTTAATTAGAGCAACACCTTTTGTTTTATTTCCTGATAAAATATGACTTTCACCTAAAATCATCTTACCATATCCACTTAAAGGTTCATTTTTTGAAAACCAATTAATTATTTTTCTTGGAGAAACTTTTTCCGTCGAAAGTTTATGTTCAGCCAAATATTTCAATCTATCTATTCTTGGATAATCTGAATTTTCCTCGATAAAGACTTGGTAATCAAAAAATGACTCTTGATTACCTGTTGTTAATAAATGTCTCCACTTAATAAAATTATATATAGATCTATCTTTAGCTTTTTTTGAGATTTTAATTGCAGATTTCCACTGACCCTTTTGCATTTCCCCAATAGCTTTTTTTGCAATCCCATAATCTTTTTTATTATAAAATTTAGAAATTTTTACTGTTCCTGAATTGACTAACCCACTTATAACTGGCTTTTTTTTAGGTAAAAGAAAACTAAGTTTAGTTTCTTTTTTAGTTACCTTTTTCTCAACTTTAACTTTTGACGGTTTTTTTAGAGGTTTGATTGTATTCAATATTATATTTTTGTTTAATTCCTCAGAGGATAGCGATGGTTTTTTTAAAGGTACAATCTGTGACCAACTGAAATTAAAGCTAATCAAGGAAGTTATTATTAAAAATAATAATTTTTTAATCATAATCTTTTGGTATATGAATCTTTAAACTATGTTATAAGTATTTATGTTTAAAGGATCAAATGTTGCTTTAATTACGCCGTTTAAAAACAATCTCTTAGATGAGGAGGCGTATATTAAATTAATACATTTTCATATTGAAAATGGAACTAGTGGGCTTGTACCTGCTGGTACGACAGGAGAATCTCCAACATTAAGTCACGATGAGCATCAAAAAGTAATTGATCTCTGTATAAAAGAAAGTAATGGAAAAATTCCAGTTATAGCTGGAACAGGTTCAAATTCTACTGAAGAAGCTATTTCGTTAACTTCACACGCTGAAAAGGCAGGTGCAAATGGTGCTCTAATCGTAACACCTTATTATAATAAACCTACTCAAGAAGGTTTGTACCAGCATTATAAAGCTATAAATGACAAATGTGGGATACCAATAATAATTTATAATATTCCAGGTAGATCAGTTATTGATATGAATGTTGATACAATGGCAAGACTGTTCGAGTTAAAAAATATAGTTGGTGTAAAAGATGCCACTGGAGATTTGGACAGGGTTGATCAACAGTTATCAAAAATGGGTAAAGAATTTATTCAATTGACTGGTAATGATGACAATGCGCTAGAATTTAACAAAAGAGGTGGAGTAGGTGCAATAAGTGTAACAGCAAACATAGCCCCAAAACTTTGTTCAGATTTTCAAAAATTTTCTAAATCTGAAAATGATATTAGTGAAGCTGAAAAATTAGATAAAATTTTACAGCCAATTCATCACTCAATGTTTGTTGAAAGTAATCCTAGTCCAGTAAAATATGCTGCTAAATTATTAAATCTGTGCGAAGATGATGTTAGATTACCTCTGGTAAAAGTTACTGAACAAACTAAGGAAATTGTTAAAAAGTCCCTTCAGACAGCAAAATTGATTTAATGAACAAAAAAACCAATTCTGGTTTAAAAATAATTTGTTTAAATAGGAAAGCTAGTTTTAATTATTTTTTTGAGGATATTTTAGAAGCAGGAATTGTCCTTAAAGGTTCTGAAATTAAATCAGTAAGAGATGGAAAGGTTAATATAGCAGACTCTTATGCAGTTGAAAAAAAAGGAGAAATAATTTTAATTAATTCTCACATTTCACCGTACAAACAAGCAAGTTATTCCAATCATAACCCAACCGATGAAAGAAAGTTACTGCTAAATAAAAGAGAAATAAATAAATTAATTGGAAAAATGCAAAGAGATGGATTTACTATTGTTCCAACAAAAATGTATTTTAAAAAAGGGAAGGCTAAAATTGAATTAGCAGTTGCTAAAGGAAAGAAGCAATATGATAAAAGAGAAACAAAAAAAAGTAGAGACTGGAATCGTGAAAAGGCGAGATATATTAGAAAATCAAGCTAAAATTGTTTATTTAGGTATTGGATCTAATTTAGGTGATAGAAAAAAAAATATAGAAATTGCAAAATCCCACTTAAGCGAAAAGAAACTGGATTTTTTATCTATTTCAAGTTTTTATGAAACACCTTCTTGGCCTGACTCTAAAAAACCTAAATTTTTAAATATAGTTATTAAGGCAAAAATTTATCATGATCCAGAAAGTCTCCTTGAAATATGTAAAAAAATTGAAATTTTGTTAGGAAGAAAAAAAGGTAAAAAAAATGATCCACGTGTTTGCGATATTGATATAGTTGACTTTAATAAAAAGGTTTTAAAGGTAAAAAACAAATTAACTTTGCCACATAAACTTATGCATAAAAGAAATTTTGTACTTATCCCTTTTTTTGAAATTCAAAAAAAATGGCATCATCCAATTATTAAAAAAGATCTTAAAAGCTTGATTTCTTCGCTCTCTCAAGCGGACATTAGGTCTATTAAACAAATTTAAATTAATGTTATAATAAAGTTATGCTGAATTCTAATGAACTAATTAATAAAGTTAAAAATTATAATAAATTTTTAAATCCTGAAAAATTAGATAAAGCTTATAATTTTGCTGTAAACGCTCACAAAAGTCAAAAGAGAGCCTCTGGTGATCCTTATTCTGTACATCCAATTGAGGTTGCAAATATTTTGACAGAGTTAAAATTAGATAGTGCTACAATCACTACGGGTTTGTTGCATGACACTATTGAAGATACCTTTGCCACTTATGAAACAATAAAAGCTGAATTTGGTGATGAGGTTGCCGATCTAGTAGATGGTGTTACAAAAATATCTGTTTTTGAAAATACAGCTGGATCAAATTCCAAAGTAGAAAACTTTAGAAAATTAATTTTAGCAACATCAAAAGATATTAGAGTTTTGTTAGTAAAAATTGCAGACAGATTACATAATATGAGAACAATTAAAGCAATTACGAAAGAGGAAAAAAGACAAAGGATTGCTCAAGAAACGATGGAAATTTATGCGCCATTGGCAGACAGAATGGGTATGCACAGAATACGTGATGAACTTGAAGATTTGTCATTTGAAATTTTAAATTTCGATGCAAGAATATTAATAAAAAAAAGACTTGATGAAATAAAATTAGATAAAAAAGATATTTTTGAAGAACAATCATATGAACTTAGCGAAATATTGAATGATCACGAAATTAATGCTGAAATATATGGAAGAGAAAAAACTCCATTCTCAATATGGAGAAAAGTTCAAAAAAAAAGAGTTTCTTTAGAACAGATAACCGACATCATTGGCTTTAGAATTATATTAGACACTATTGATGATTGTTATAAAACTCTTGGTATATTTCATAAGAAGTGGAACTGTATTCCTGGCAAATTTAAAGACTATATCTCTTCTCCTAAAATAAATGGATATAAGTCAATTCACACCTCAGTTATTGGTTCAAATAAAAAGCCTATAGAGATTCAAATTAGAACAAAAGAAATGCATGACTTTGCACAAAGAGGTGTTGCATCGCATTGGCAATATAAATCTTCTGAAAAATTTAATTCATTAAGTTGGAAAGAGTATGATTGGTTAAAAGATTTGGTAGAGATTATTGAAAAAAATGAAAATCCTGAGGACTCGTATGAGTACACAAAACTTCAAATGTTTCAGGAAAATGTTTTTTGCTTCACACCAAAAGGATCTGTAATTAAATTACCAAAAGATGCAACAGCAATTGATTTTGCTTATGCTGTTCACACTAAAATTGGTAATTCCGCAATTGGATGTGAAGTAAATGGAAATAACAGTGAATTACAATCAATATTAAGAAATGGTGATAGGGTTAATATTCTTACATCTAAAAATAGCTCACCATCATTACATTGGATACCCACTACTAAAACAGGTAAAGCAAGAGCTGCTATTAGAAGATATTGGCATGATAAAGGTGAGCAAAAAGAGGAAAAAACAAAAAAATATAACACTACACTATGGATTTCACTACCAGATAAACCTGGTCAACTTGGTGATATAAGTTCTTTAATTGGAAGTCATAAACTTAACATTTCTAATTTAGAGATGGCAGGTAAAAACCCAAACTATATTAATTTTAAATTTAGATTAATAATTAGAAATCTTAAGAATTTTACAAATTTTATTGCAGAGCTAAAGCAAAAAGGTATAAAATTTAAGATAATTAGACACGAAGAAAAAAGAAATGCTTTCACTCAAAAAATCCTTAAATATTTTAAAAAAGACTGATGCGTTATTAGAAGGACATTTTGTTTTATCCTCAGGACTACACTCTCCAAAGTATATTCAATGTGCTAAACTTTTAAGTTTTCCTAATTTAGCTGACAAAATTTGCAAATCATTAGCAAATAAAATTAAAAAAAATTTTAAAAAAATAGATTTAATACTTGCTCCTGCAATGGGTGGTGTGATCGTAGGTTATGAAATTGGTAAAATTTTAAAAAAAGAAACAATTTTTTGTGAAAGAGTGAATGGAAAATTTACCCTCAGAAGAGGTTTTAGTATAAAAAAGGGAGCAAGGGTTTTAATTATAGAAGATGTGATTACGACTGGTAAATCCAGTTTGGAATGTGTGAAACTTATAAAAAAATCAAACGCAAAACTTGTTGGATTTGCCTCTATAATTGATAGATCAACAAAAAAATCTTTGAAAATAAAAAATAAAATTGTTTCTCATTTAAAAATAGATGTACCTAGTTATAACCTTAAAAATATACCTAAATCTCTAAAATCAATTCCAATTACCACTCCAGGAAGTAGATTTATTAAGTGAAAAGACTAGGTGTAAATATAGATCATATTGCAACACTGCGTAATGCACGTGGTGAAAAACATCCCAATCCAGTATTTGCAGCAAAAAAAGTTATAAACTTGGGTGCAGACTCCGTAACTATTCATTTGAGAGAAGATAGAAGGCACATAAATGATTTAGATACTAAAGAGATTTGTGCTTTGAATAAAGTGTTGGTGAATCTTGAAGTCTCAATGAATAGTGAAATAATTAAAAAAGCTTTAAGATATAAACCAAATTACATTTGTATTGTTCCAGAAAACAGAAAAGAAATAACTACAGAAGGTGGTTTAAATTTAAAAGATAATTATAAAAAATTGAAAGAAATAATTTTTAAATTTAAAAAGTCAAATATTAGAACTAGTTTATTTATCAACCCCAATTTAAATGATATTAAACTTTCAAAAAAATTAAATGTGGATTGTGTTGAAATTCACACAGGAAAACTATCTAATTATGTTAAATCGTATAAAAATTTTTCAAGTGAATTAAATAGAATTAAAAAAAGCTCAAAACTTGCATCTAAGCTAGACTTAGAAGTACATGCAGGTCATGGTTTAGATTACAAAACGACTAAAATTTTAACAAAAATTAAAGAAATAGAGGAATTTAACATAGGACATTTTATTATTGGAGAGTCGATATTTTATGGTCTACCCAAAGTAATTAAAGATTTTAAAAAAATTATTAAAAATTAATGAAAATTTTAGGTATTGGAGTTGATGTAATTGAAAATAAAAGAATTAAAGAAGCTATAAAAAGTAAATCTTTTATTAATCGAGTTTATAGTGTGAGAGAACAAAGACAATCAAACTTAATAAAGAATAAAGTATCCTTTTTTTCAAAAAGATTTGCAGCAAAAGAAGCATTTGCAAAAGCTTTGGGTACCGGATTTAGAATGAAATTGAACTTTAAGGATATAGAAGTAGTTAACGATAAAATGGGTAAACCAAATTATGTTACTAACAAAAAAATCACCAAAATAATCCAAAATAAATTTAAAATTAAAAAATATAATTGTTTTCTATCCATTTCAGATGAAAAAAAATATTCAACAGCATTTGCTATTATTCAATCATAATGAAACTAGATAAAAACTTTTTTTCAGAAAATATAAAAACTTTATTTTATGCTTTGATAATTGCAGTAATAATTAGATCACTTTTAGTGCAACCTTTTTATATACCTTCTTCTTCGATGGAACCCACATTACTTGTGGGTGACAGATTATTTGTTACGAAATATTCATATGGGTATAGTAAACATTCTTTCCCTTTTAGTCCGCCAATACTTAGTAAAAGAATAATGTTTAAAAGTCCTGAAAGAGGCGATGTAATTGTATTTAAAACACCAGCTGATAATAGAACAGATTATATAAAACGTTTAATTGGGCTGCCAGGAGATAAAATCCAGTTTATTGATGCCAATCTATATTTAAATAGTAGCGAAATACTTAAATCTAAAATTCCACTTAAAACTAAAATTTATTGTGGTGACACAACAATAGACGTTTTAAAGTTTGAGGAAAAATTACCTAATGGTAAAAAATTTCATACAGTTTATTTAAAAAATTACACCTATCAAAATTCAGATATTTTTACAGTTCCAGAAGATCATTATTTCTTTTTAGGTGATAATAGAGATTGTTCTAAAGATAGCAGATTTCTTTCAAGTGTTGGTTATGTTCATAAAGATAACTTGGTTGGTAAGGCTCAATTTATTTTTTTCTCATCTGATAAAAAAATAGGAAGTTTTATTGAATTTTGGAAATGGCATAAATCTATAAGATTTAAAAGAACCTTTAATGTTATTAATTAATGAAAATAAAGTATCAAGAACTAGAAAAAAAAATAAATATAGTTTTTAAAAACAAAAATTTATTAGACCAATCTCTTACTCATAAAAGTTTTAATTCCTCTAAAAATAATGAGAAAATTGAATTTTTAGGTGATCGTGTACTAGGACTGGTCATGGCTAAAAAATTATTAGAAATTTATCCTAACGAAAAAGAGGGAATACTTGATAAGAAATTTGCTTCACTTGTTAATAAAAAATCTTGTCTTGAAATTGCAAAATCAATTAATTTAGAAAAATATATAAAAACTTTTAATCCAAGAAATAAAAAAATAAAAATTGAAGATAAAATTATTGCAGATAGTTGTGAAGCTTTAATAGGAGCAATTTATCTCGATAAAGGTTTTAATATTGTTGAAAAATTTATTTTAAAGCAGTGGGAAGCAAAAATTAGTGATAGCGTTGTTACCGAAATTGACGCCAAAACGAAGTTACAAGAACAAACATTAAAAAAATTTAAAAGTCTTCCTAAATACAAATTAATCTCAAACACTGGACCAAGACACAAACCTGTATTTAAAGTAGGAGTAAAATTACCTAATACAAAATACTTTATTGGCATTGGCAATTCCAAAAAAAATGCCGAACAAAGTGCTGCCACAGAGTGTTTAAATAGTTTCAATAAATAATATGAATTGGTCTGATGAAGGTTTTTTGTTAAGTAAAAATAGATATAACGAAAACTCTTTGATTGTAGAAATTTTCACCAAAGAAAAAGGCAAAGTATCAGGCATTATATTTGGCGGAACATCAAAAAAAATTAAAAATTATCTACAAATAGGAAATAAATTGCATGTTAATTATAGCTCAAAAAATGAAAATAGGATTGGCTATTTTAAAGTTGAAATTTTAAATGCTTACAGTCCTTTGTATTTTGATGATAGGCAAAAATTATCATGCTTAACCTCTGCAATGAGTTTGATTAAAATTTTAACAGCAGACGCACAATCAAATGAAAAAGTTTTTTTCATAATTCATAATTTCTTTTTAATTTTACAAGATAAAAATTGGTTAAAAAAATATATTTTTTGGGAATTGGAATTACTCAAAATATTAGGTTATGATTTAGAATTAGAAAATTTAGTGGAGAAAGATACCGAAAATAATGAAACTGTTTACTTTGTTTCATCTTCAAATGAAAAAAAATATGTTCCAAACTTTCTTATTGAAAAAGATAAAGAAGTTGAAGATGTTAAAATTTTGTTAAAAGGTTTGAAATTAGTTAATGATTATCTTGATAAAACAATTTTAAAACCAAACAATATTAATTTTCCAAATAATAGATTGTTGTTTCTTAATACTTTAAGTTGATTGCTTTATTATTTTGTCAATTCGATCGGCGTAATAACTTACAATGGCATTTGCACCAGCTCTTTTGAAAGCCACTAAACTTTCATACACTGCATCTTTGTTTACAAGGTTTTTATTAATTGCATTTTCTATAAGACTATATTCTCCAGATACTTGATACGCAAAAACTGGGATTTTGAATTTTTCTTTAATTGATTTAATTATATCTAAATATGGCATTCCTGGTTTAACCATAACCATATCGGCTCCTTCTTTTATATCTAAAGCAACTTCTCTTAATGCTTCATCAGAATTTTTAAAATCCATTTGATATGTTTTTTTATCTCCTTTTAATGAACTTTTTGATCCCACAGCATCTCTAAAGGGACCATAAAAGCTGGATGCATATTTTGCTGCATAAGATAAAATCTGAACGTCTTGGAAATTGTTTTGATCTATTGCTTTTCTAATTTTACCAATCCTTCCATCCATCATATCTGATGGAGCTAAGACATCGCAACCCATTTCAGCTTGAAGTAAAGATTGGTTTATTAAAACTTGAATTGTTTCATCATTTAAAATTTTATCAGATTTGATTAATCCGTCATGTCCATGAGAGGTATAAGGGTCCAATGCAACATCACACATAATTCCAATTTGATTTTTGTATTTTTTTTTAATCATTCTTGATGTTCTACAAACAAGATTATTTTCATTGAGTGCTTCTGATCCAAGTTCATTTTTCAATGATTTTTTTGTATTTGGGAAAAGAGCAACCATTGGAATTCCTTTGCTTATCGCTTTGTCGATAATTTGACTGATTCTATCTACTGAATACCTGTAGACGCCAGGCATCGATTTTATATGTTGTTTTTTATTTACTCCATCAATAAGAAAAATTGGAAGAATAAAATCATTAGGACTTAGGGTATTTTCCTGTATTAGTTTTCTAGTCCAGGAAGATTTTCTGTTTCTTCTTAATCTTAGGCTTGGATATTTTCCTACTATCATGTTTAAATTTACTTTATTAATGCGACAAATGTATTATACAAATATCTCTTAAATTAAGTACAAAACCATTTTTATGAGCATAGATAACACAAAAGTTGTAAACCTAAACCTAAAAAAAGAAGAAAGAATTTTAGATTTTAGTGATTTTCAAAAACAAAACTTGAAATTTGATATAAATAAACTTCAAGAGGCTTATAACCAAATTATTAAGACAAAAAAATTCGAAGATGCTGGGATAACACACTTTGGAGCTATTTCATTAACTCAAATTCCTGGTGATCCCGATTCAATCAAAGGCAATAAAGCTCGAGGTGTTTACTGGACTAAACCTGATAAAACTGGAAAAGAGGTTTCTAGAGATGTAGAAATTGATGAGTCGGCTTATTCTGAATTTATAAAAGATTATGAGAACACTTATTTTAAAGAAGTTTATGATGTTTTATCAAGTAAATATAAATTGGGTAGAGTAAGAATTTTGCTCAAAGAACCAAGATCAACTTTAAGTTGGCATAGAGATCCAGAACCAAGATTGCATATTCCAATTGTAACTAATCCTGGATGCTTAATGGTTATAGATAATGTTGCAAAACATATGCCTGCAGATGGTTCTGTGTGGGTGACTAATAACACAAAATATCATAATGCATTTAATGGTGGTGAAGAAAATAGAGTCCACCTTGTTGCTTGTGTGCTAGATTATAAATTCAATTAATTTGAAAAAGATATTTATCTCTTCAGATCACGCTGGTTTTAAACTTAAAGAAGCAATTAAAATTTATTTAGAAAAGAAAAAAATTAATTTCCAAGATTTTGGTCCTTCAAATGAGAATAGCGTTGATTACCCAGATTATGCACATAAAGTTGCAAGAAAAGTAAATTCATCTAAAAAAAATATTGGTATTTTGGTATGTGGATCAGGAACTGGAATGAATATTGCAGCAAATAAACATAAAAATGTTAGAGCCGCTCAATGCTTTAATGAAAAATCTACTAAATTATCTAGATTGCATAATGATGCAAATATCATTACATTAGGATCTAGATTACTAACTAAAAAAAATGCATTAAAATTTATTAGCATTTTTTTAAATACAAAGTTCGAAGGTGGGAGACACTTAAAAAGAGTAAAAAAAATATAATTAATTATGTCTAGTGAAAAAAGTTATTTAAACGATAGTTATAAGAGTTTCTTTGAAGATGGTTTGTCTAGCAAGGACCCTCAATTATATAAAGCTATAAAAGACGAACTCTTAAGACAACAACAACATATAGAATTAATTGCATCAGAAAATATAGTTTCTCAAGCAGTTCTTGAAGCTCAAGGATCAGTTTTAACTAATAAGTATGCCGAAGGATATCCTGGAAAAAGATACTATAATGGTTGCGAACATGTCGATGTTGCAGAAAGTCTTGCAATTGAGAGATTAAAAAAATTATTTAATTGTAAATATGCAAATGCACAACCTCACTCTGGAGCCCAAGCAAATGGAGCTGTATTTTTAGCTTTATTAAATCCTGGAGATACATTTATGGGAATGAGTTTAAATTCAGGTGGACACATAACACACGGATTGAAAATATCTATGTCAGGTAAATGGTTTAACGCTATAGGTTATGACGTTGATAAAGTGTCTGAACTTATTGATTATGATAATGTTGAAAAACTTGCTTTAGAACACAAGCCTAAATTAATAATAGCAGGCGGCAGCGCTTATTCTCGAGTAATAGATTTTAAAAGATTTAGAGAAATAGCTGATAAAGTAGGAGCCTATTTAATGGTTGATATGGCACATTTCTCAGGACTTGTGGCTGGTAAAGGTTATCCAAATCCATGTGATTACGCTCATGTTGTAACCTCAACTACACATAAAGTTTTTAGAAGTGCAAGAGGTGGAATAATTTTGTCTAATGACGAGGAGCTTGGTAAAAAGTTTAACACAGCTGTTTTCCCTGGTTATCAAGGTGGACCTTTGATGCATATTATTGCTGCTAAAGCTGCTGGTTTTCTAGAAGCTCTTCAACCAGATTTTCAAGATTATATAAAATCTGTTTTAGCTAATGCAAAAATCTTAGCCGAAACTTTAAAAAACAATGGATTTAAAATTTATTCAGATGGAACTGATACTCATTTAATGCTTGTTGATTTAAGACCTTTTAAGGTTAAGGGAAATCTTGCTGCGGAAAGTCTATCAAGAGCTAACATAACATGTAATAAAAATGGAATACCTTTTGATACAGAGAAACCAATGATTACATCGGGAATTAGATTGGGTACTCAAGCTGCTACTACACGTGGATTTGGATTAAATGAATTTAAAACTGTAGGTGAATTGATAACAAAAACTATTAAAGGTTTATCTGAAAATCCTGATGATAACAGTAAAGTTGAAAACGAAGTAAGAAATGAAGTTATTAATCTAACTTCGTCATTTCCAATATATAAAAATTTATAAATAATGATTTGTCCTTGCGAAAAAAAAGGTGATACGTCAGTTGTAGATTCTAGACCAACTGAAGATGGAACTGCAATAAGAAGAAGACGATTATGTATATGTGGCGAAAGATTTACTACCTTTGAAAGAATTCAATTTAGAGAATTAATGGTTGTTAAAAAAAATGGAAGAAAATCTTCTTTTGACAGAGATAAATTATCTAAATCAATCTATATAGCATTAAAAAAGAGACCAATTGATACGGAAACTGCTGAGAAATTTATAAGTAAAATCTCAAGATCATTAGAAGAACTTGGACAAACAGAAATATCAACTAGTACAATTGGAACAATGGTTATGGAAGGATTAAAAGAGCTTGATCCTGTAGCATACGTGCGTTTTGCTTCCGTTTATAGAAATTTTAGAGAAGAAAAAGACTTTGTGCAATTCGTGGACAGATTAGATGTCTACAAAAAAAGATAAATTTACCAGTAAAGATAAACAATTCATGCAAATTGCCCTTAATTTGGCAATTGCTCGCGAAGGTTTAACCGGCACAAACCCATCTGTTGGATGTGTAATTGTTAAAAATAATAAAATTATATCTATAGGACAGACTTCACATGATGGAAGGCCTCATGCTGAACGAAATGCAATTAAAGACTCTATTGAAAATGTTGCTGGTTCAAAGATGTATGTCACTTTAGAACCGTGTTGTCATAAAGGAAAAACACCACCTTGTACAAATTTAATAATTAAATCAAAAATATCAGAAGTTATTTACTCAAATTCTGATATTGACGAACGTGTTAGTGGAAAATCTTTTAAAGTTTTAAAATCAAGTAAAATAAAAGTTAGAAAAAATCTTTTAAAAAAAGAAATCAGTCGGTTTTACTATCCTTATTTTTTTAACAGAAAAAATAAAATACCTTTTGTTACAGGTAAAATTGCAGTTTCAAAGAACAATTTAATTTATAGTAAAGAAAAGCAAAAAATTACTAATATTTATTCTGATAAGTTTTCACATTTTTTAAGATATAAAAATGATACGATATTAATTTCACACAAAACCTTAAATAAGGATAATCCAAAACTCAATTGTAGACTTAAAAACAAAAATAATTTTTCACCTATAAGAGTTATTTTAGATAATAAGCTAAATTCTAATCCAAACTCTTACTTAATAAAATCTGCAACTAAAATAAAAACAATTATTTTTTATAATGAAGCAACAAAATCAAAAATCTCATTATTTAAATCTAAAAAAGTCTTATTAATAAAATCTAAAATTAATAAAAATAAAGAATTCAATTTAAAAGAAATATTAAAAAAAATTTATTCTTTAGGAAGTAGAAATTTATTGGTTGAAGGTGGAGATAAACTTACAAAATCATTCATAAATGATAAAATTTTTAATAAATTTTATTTGTTTAAAAGTTCCAAAAATTTGTCTAAAAATTCTGAATTTGTTGAATTTAACAGTTTAAATACTTTAAAATCAAAATATAGATATAAGTCAAAACTAAACCTTAAATTAAAAAAGGATAAAATAGAATTTTATAAAAACTATGTTTAACGGAATTATATATAACCAAGGTATTGTCAAAAGAATTGCCAAAAGACCAAAAGGCATCAATATATTTGTTAAAAGTAACTTAAAAGTTTCATCAAAAGATATGGGATTGTCAGTTGCATGTGATGGGGTATGTCTCACACTAATTTCCTATAAGTCAAAAATAATGGAATTTTATTTATCAAATGAAACTTTAATTAGGTCCAAATTTAAATTTCTCAAAACAAATGATGTTTTGAACTTAGAGTTACCTTTGAAATATGGAACTAAAATTTCTGGTCATATCTGCCAAGGTCATGTTGATACGGTTGGAATAATTAATTTTATTAAAAAAATAGATAAATCTTATCTTTTTGATTTTGAGATTCCAAAAAAAGAAAGAAAACATTTAATAGAGAA
The DNA here is from genome assembly GCF_052047655.1 of Candidatus Pelagibacter sp. HIMB1695. NCBI lineage: Bacteria > Pseudomonadati > Pseudomonadota > Alphaproteobacteria > Candidatus Pelagibacterales > Candidatus Pelagibacteraceae > Candidatus Pelagibacter > Candidatus Pelagibacter sp. HIMB1695. The sequence goes on from NZ_JBNAJT010000001.1 coordinate 230,000, forward strand.
GGCGTCAATATGTGTAAATGGCATCTCTCTTACAATTTCAAAAATTACAAAAAAAGGTTTTCAAATTTGGATTATTCCCCATACTTATAAAGAGACCAATTTATCTACTTTAAAAAAATCTAGTTTGGTAAATATTGAGATTGATATCTTGTCTAAATATGTAAGAAATTATTTTAATGACAAAAAATAATTTTGCATCAATAGAAACTATTATTAGTATTGCTAGAAAAGGTGGAATGTTCATTTTAGTTGATGATGAAAAAAGAGAAAATGAAGGTGATTTAGTAATATCCACATCAGATACTAATTCAAAAAATATAAATTTTATGGCCAAGTATGGCAGAGGTTTAATTTGTTTAGCTCTAGATAGTGTTCAGGCAAAAAAATTAAACCTTTCATTAATGTCACCAATTAATCAATCAAGAAATAAAACTGCATTTACCATTTCTATCGAAGCTAGAAAGGGAATTACAACTGGAATTTCAGCGAAGGATAGAGCCAAAACAATTAAAGTTGCTTCAAAGAAAAATGCTAACAAAAATGAAATTGTATCTCCAGGTCATGTTTTTCCAATAATAGCAAAAGATGGAGGTGTACTTGTTAGAGCTGGGCATACAGAAGCTTCAGTTGATATCTCAAAATTAGCAAAAAAAAATAATTCAGCTGTTATTTGTGAAATTATGAACGAAGATGGAACAATGGCCAAAGGTAACGATTTATTTAATTTTGCAAATAAGCATAAACTTAAAATAGGTAAGATTGAAGATTTGATTGCTTATAGACTTAAAAAAGAAAAATTAATTAAATTAAAAAAACAAAGCTCAATAATTGTAAAAGATCAAAAGTATAATATTCGAATTTATGAAAATTTAATTGATGGTGCAGAACATTTTGCTTTAATTAAAGGAAAAATAAAAAAGGGTATTACCCCAAGGGTAAGAGTGATCTCTTCAAATGTAGTTCAAAATTATTTAATTAATCAACAATTACCAAACTCATTTAACAAAACTTTGAATTATTTTAAAAAATATAACAATTGTGTATTAATCTTTATTAAAGACTCTAATTTAAAATCTGTAACACAAACTCTAAAAGATTATAAAAATAAAGATTTTTATAAAAAGGGTAATGATAAATTAATAAGAAATTACGGAATTGGAGCTCAAATTATAAAAGATTTGAAAATTAAAAATATGATATTAATCACAAAATCTCCAAAAAAAGTTATTGGTTTAGATGGTTATGGTATAAAAATTACTAAACAAGAATTGATATAATGAAGAAAAAAATTTTGATTGTTATAGGTGATTATTACAAAGATATTGCAGATGGACTACTTAAAAGTGCTTTAAAATTAATCTCAAAAAAAAATAATATAAAAGTTATTAATGTTCCAGGAGCTTTTGAAATCCCAGTAACTATTTCAAAAAACATAAATAAGCATGATGCCTTTTTAGCTTTAGGCTGTGTTATTAAGGGTCAAACTCCTCACTTTGATTTTATTTCTCAAGCAGCAACTAATGGTATTATGGAATTATCAATTTCAAGTAAAAAACCAATTGGGAATGGAATAATTACTTGTTTGAATATGTCTCAAGCTAAAGCGAGAAAGAAAAAAGGTGCGGAAGCAGCTGAAGCAGTAATTTCTGTTCTATCTCAAAAATGAGAACACATTTTAATCCAAAAAATAATCCTAGGGTTATAATAATTCAAAAACTCTATGGTAAATTTTATAACGAAGATGATGAATTACAGTTTCCAAAACACAGATTTAAAAAATTTATTAAAGATATTGTACTAGGAACTATCGAAAGAAATGATCTAATTATAGATGAATTAAAAAATAAATTAGGTGATGAATTTGTCTTTGAAAATTTAGATAAGGTTTTTCAAACTATTTTAAAAGCTGCTACATATGAATTAATGTATAAACCTAATTTATCCTTAAAAATAATTATTAAAGAGTATTTAAATTCATCAAATTATTTCTTAGAAAATTCACAAACTAAATATCTAAATGCTTTGCTTGATAATGTTGGAAAAAAATTAAGAACAAATGCATGAATTTGAATTAATAAACAATTATTTTTCTAATATTTCTAAAAAAAATAAAGCAGCTTTAAATTTAAACGATGATGTTTTTTTTGATAAAAAAAAAGGATTAGTTATTTCAGTAGACACATACAACATAGGTACCCATTTCATAGATTTTAAAAGACCAGATTTAGTTATTAAAAAGATTTTAAGATCTTCCATTTCTGACATAATCTGTAAAGGAGTTGACCCGAAATATTATTTTATTGCTGGATCAGGAAATAAACAAAACTTCACAAAAAATAATCTTAAAAAAATATCTAATTCTTTAAGAGAAGAGCAAAAAAAATATAATTTATTATTAGGAGGAGGGGATACAACTTTTTCAAATAAACTTAGCTTTACAATAACCTCAGTTGGTTACTCAAAAAAAATAATCTATAGAAATCAATCTAATGTAAATAATGATATATATGTTACAGGAAATTTAGGTGATAGTTTTATCGGACTACAGATTTTAAAAAATAAAATTAAGTTGAATAAATCTAAAACTAAGTATTTTATAAATAAATATTATATGCCCGATATCCAAAATAAGTTTTCTAAAAATTTACTTTCTCTAGCAACAAGTTCTATGGATATATCTGATGGTTTAATCGCAGATTTGAATAAATTAATAAACAAGCAAAATGTTTCTTATAAAATTTATGAAAAATCCATTCCTGTATCAAGAAATCTCAACAACCTAATTAATAGTAAGAATTTAAATAAAATTGATCTAGTTTCTAATGGAGATGATTATCAAATTTTGTTTACTGCTAGACCAAACAATGCCAGAATCATAAATAAATTAAGTAAATCTCTTGGTGTAAAAATTTCTAAAATAGGAACTATTTTATCTGGTAAAAACAAGTCTTTAATTTTAGATCAAAAAGATAGAGAAATCGCCAATAATACAGGTGGTTATATCCATCAATTTTGAAGTTAATTATTGTCTTTTTTGACTTTTTTTGTATTGTCCGGGCTTAAAAAATTAACAACCAACAACTAAGGGTTATATGAGCGCAACTGTCGAAACTATTTTATTATATACAATTGGAGCCGGTTTTTTATCTATCGTTTACGGGTTTTTAACTGGAAAAAACATTTTAAATTCAAGTGCAGGAAATGCAAAAATGCAAGATATTGCATCAGCTATCCAAATTGGAGCAAAAGCTTATCTCGCTAGACAATACAAAACAATTGCAATTGTTGGTGCAGCTGTTCTTGTAATTGTTAGTATTGCATTTAGTCCATTAGTTGGTCTTGGTTATTTGATAGGTGCAGCATTATCTGGTATTGCAGGATATGTTGGAATGTTAGTTTCTGTAGAAGCAAATGTTAGAACTGCTGAAGCTTCAAGAAAAGGTCTAGCTCAAGGTCTTTCAGTGGCTTTTAAATCTGGTGCTGTAACTGGTATGTTGGTTGCTGGTTTAGCATTGTTGGCTATAGCAGTTTATTATTTTTTATTACTTAAATATGAAGTTGATGAGAGAGAGATTGTAAATGCTCTTGTTGCCTTAGGTTTTGGTGCGTCTTTAATTTCAATTTTTGCAAGATTAGGTGGAGGTATTTTCACTAAAGGTGCAGATGTTGGGGCTGACCTAGTTGGTAAAGTTGAAGCTGGTATTCCTGAAGATGATCCTAGAAATCCAGCTGTAATTGCAGATAACGTTGGAGATAATGTTGGTGATTGTGCAGGTATGGCAGCTGATTTATTTGAAACATATGCAGTTACTATTGTTGCTACCATGGTTTTATCATCAATTTTCTTCGTAGGTGATCTCAACATGATGATTTATCCTCTTACAATTGGTGCAGCTTGTTTATTAACATCTATAATAGGTACATTCTTTGTTAAACTTGGAAAAGATAACAATGTGATGAATGCATTATACAAGGGATTTATTGTATCTGCAGTTGCATCACTAGTTATTCTTTGGCCAGTAACTGATCATGTTATTGGTTTTACAAATGAATACTCTGTTAATGGAAATACGTTTAATGGAATGGATTTATATTACTGTGGAGTAATTGGTTTAGTTATCACTGGTTTATTAATCTGGATTACAGAATATTACACAGGAACAAGTTATAGACCTGTTAAATCTGTTGCTTTATCATCAACAACTGGTCACGGTACTAACGTTATTCAAGGTTTGGCTGTATCAATGGAAGCAACAGCTATTCCAGCATTAATAATTGTTGCTGGTATTTTAATCACAAACTCTATTGCTGGTTTATTTGGTATTGCAATCGCCGTTACAACTATGTTGGCATTAGCTGGAATGGTTGTAGCTTTAGATGCTTACGGTCCAGTAACTGACAATGCTGGAGGGATAGCTGAAATGTCTAACTTGGATAAAAAAGTTAGAAAAACTACTGATGCTCTAGATGCTGTTGGTAATACAACTAAAGCTGTTACAAAAGGATATGCGATTGGTTCTGCTGGTTTAGGGGCACTAGTTTTATTTTCTGCTTACACAGAAGATATTAAACATTTTTCTAAAGAAGCAGGCTCTGCTCTTGAAGGTATAGTTGTAACTTTTGATTTATCAAACCCATATGTTGTTGTTGGTCTATTAATTGGTGGAATGTTACCTTACTTATTCGGATCTATGGGAATGCAAGCTGTTGGAAGAGCAGGTGGTGCTGTAGTAGTAGAAGTTAGAAGACAGTTTAAAAAATTCCCAGGTATCATGAAAAGAAAACAAAAACCTGATTATGCAAAATTAGTTGATTTGTTGACTGTTGCTGCAATTAAAGAAATGATAATCCCATCATTATTACCAGTATTATCACCTGTAGTTTTATACTTTATAATTCTATCAATAGGTGGTCAGGTTGCAGCATTAGCTGCTGTTGGTGCAATGCTTTTAGGAGTTATTATTACTGGACTGTTTGTAGCTGTTTCTATGACTGCTGGTGGTGGCGCATGGGATAATGCCAAGAAGTATATTGAAGATGGAAATCATGGTGGCAAAGGTTCAGAGGCTCATAAAGCTGCTGTAACAGGAGATACTGTTGGTGATCCATATAAAGATACCGCAGGTCCAGCTGTTAATCCAATGATTAAAATTACAAATATTGTAGCTTTATTATTATTAGCAGTTATCGCTGGTTAATTTCTCTACGTTTTTTGGCCCTCGTTCCAAGAGGGTCATTAAGCTTTTGTCTCATACTAGACATAAAATCATATACAAATGAATTTTTTCTAAAGTTTGATTCTGTTGTAGCTTTAACGTATTCAATTTTTTCCATATCTTTTTTGTTATAAAAATTTTTTTTCTTAAGTAATCCGTATTTATCAATTTCTAATACCAAAATATCATTTTTGTATATTTTCATTTTCCCTAAATTTGCAAATTTAGATTGAGTTTGCTTTCTTTCAATATATATCCAAACATCGTTATCAAATTTGCTTTTAGTTGAAGGAAGACCAAGTATTTTAATTATATCGTTTTTGTTTGTTTCATTTTCAACAATATCTAATTGTTTTTTTTCTAAAAAATGTACACCATGATGGTCAATAACAGGTTTAAATGAGCAATTTGAGAGTATTAATAATGCAAAAAAAATATATAATTTATTCATGAGTAATGAGTATATACATATTTATAATAAATTGATTAATTTCACTAGAAATAAAGATTTATATAAGGATTTAAATAGAGAAGACAGTTTTTCTGATAGATTGACTTTATTTTTACTTCATTTTTCATTTTTTCTGAAAAATTATAAAAATGAAGAAAATAAAAAAGTATTACAAGAAATTTATGATTTCAATTTTAGACAATTAGAACTGAGTATCAGAGAAATAGGGTATGGAGATCAATCTATAAACAAAAAAATGAAAGATTATATTAATTTGTTTCATTCCATGGTTTCAGAGATACATTTTTGGGACGATTTATCGAAATCAGATAAAATTGAAAAATTATCAATATTTTTAGAAGATTTTAATAATATCGATGATTTACTTGATTATTTTGATGAATTTAACTTAAATTTATCAAAAAAAACTTTGAATTATCATTTAAAAAGTGTAAGTAACCCATAATTATGGCTGTACCAAAACGAAAACAAACCCCTTCCAGAACTGGAATGAGAAGGGCACAAACAATGAAATTTTCAACTAAAAATATAGTTGAAGATAAAAAATCAGGTGAATACAGACTTTCTCATCATCTAGATTTAAAAACTGGTATGTATAAGGGTAGACAAGTTTTAGACCCAAAAGAATAGTATAATTATCTTAATGTCCGAAAAAATTAAAATTGCAGTTGATGCAATGGGTGGTGATGGTTCACCAAAAAAAGTTATCGATGGTATTATTTACAACCATCAATCAAATAAAAACAATTTTTACAAAATATTTGGAGATAAAAATAAAATTTCTCCATTAATTGAAAATAAAATTAATAAAGAGTTTTATGAAATTTTTCATACAGAGAATGCAATAAAAAGTACAGATAGCCCTCTAGAAGGGGCAAAAAGAGGAAAAGATACTAGTATGTGGTTGGCTATTCAAAGTGTTAAAGAAAAGCATGCTGATATAGTTATATCTGCTGGTAATACAGGCGCTCTATTAGTTGTATCAAAATTAAATCTTAAAATGATTGAAAATATAGATAAACCAGCTCTATCTGCGCTGTGGCCAAATAAAAAAGGCATGAGCGTTGTATTAGATCTTGGGGCTAATATTGAATGCAGTGCAAAAAATCTAAGTGATTTTTCTTCTATGGGAGCTGCACTTTATAACTCGTTATATCCAAATGAAATGGCCAATGTTGCTTTATTGAATATTGGTTCAGAAGAATTAAAGGGTAATGAAGTAATAAAAGAAACATATCAAATTCTTAATGACAAAAAAAATGAAAATTTTAATTTTTCAGGATACATTGAAGGTAATCATATTATGGATGGTGAAGTTGATGTAATTGTTTCAGATGGATTTACAGGAAATGTAGCATTAAAAACAGCAGAGGGAACTGCAAATTTTATTACAAGTGAATTAAAAAAAGCGATGACAGGAAATTGGATAGGTAAGTTGTCTTCTTTTTTAAATATTGCAAATCTAAGCAAATTTAAAAAAAGATTAGATCCAAGGTTGTACAATGGTGCAATTTTTATAGGATTAGACTCTCCAGTAGTAAAAAGTCATGGTGGTACAGATTATGTGGGCTTTGCTAACTCATTAGATGTTTGTCATAGAATTGTTAAAGGTAATTTGATAGAAAAGATCAAACAGAATCTTTAAATGAGAATAAATTTAACTAAAAAAGATTTAGTTAATTTAGTTTATATGCAACTAGGTTTTTCTAAACAGATTTCAGAAAACTTAATTGATGATTTTTTATCTACTATTGTTTCCAACATTAAATCTGAGAAAACACTTAAATTATCTAAGTTTGGAACTTTTTCTATAAGACAAAAAAAAAGTAGAATTGGCAGAAACCCGAAAACCAAGGAAACAAAAGTAATATCTAGTAGGGATGTTGTTTTATTTAAACCTTCAAAAGAATTTAAAGAATTTATAAATCTTAAAGACTATGGATAAAGCTGATCAGGCTTATAAAACTATTGGTGAAGTTGCTAAAATTTTAGACTTAAAAGTCAATAAGAAAGGTTCTTTGCCTACTCACATAATAAGATTTTGGGAAACACAGTTTAAACAAATCAAGCCAAAAATTCTTAATTCCAATAGAAGATATTATGATGAAAAAAATATTGATCTTCTCAAGAAGATTAAATATTTACTCAAGGATCAAGGAATGACAATTAATGGAGTTAAAAAGATCCTTGATAATGAAGATACTTTAAAGCTTGACGAAATGGCAGATAAATCTATAAAAGCTGAAAAATTAAAAAATAAGTTAACTAAAATATCAAATATTTTAAAAACACTAAAATAAATGGCGAAAAAAACACACGTAAAAGTTAGAATGGTACCAGAAGCTAAACCAGATAGTCCTTACTTTTATTATGTAAAAAAACCTGCAGGTGGCGAAAAAGCTAAAGTAAAATTATCTGCAAAAAAATATAATCCTGATACTAGAAAACATGAAATGTTTGTGGAGAAAAAGCTTCCACCGCACAGTAAATAAATTATTTTTTTTTAAAATTTCTTCTTTCGTAATCAATATAAGACCAAATCATATTTTTCCAAATACGATTAGTTATCTTTGGATCAATGCCTTGTTTTAAGGATTTTGCTTTAATTTTTTTTAAAATAAAATTAATTCTTTTCTTATCTACAATTTCTTTTTTAAATTCTTTAAGCTTTAAAACTTCTTCAACTAGCTTTGTTCTATATTTTATAAGTGATAACAGTTTATTATCTAATTTATCTAGCTTAACTCTTATTAAATCTAGTTTTTTTTTATTATTTGGCGACATTTAATTTATTGGAATACTTAATAATTATTATATTTATCTGAGCATGTACAGTGAGAATAATCATTTAAATAATCAACTTAAATTGTGGATGCTATCATTATTAATTTTAGTTTCTTCAATAATATTGATTGGAGGTTTAACAAGATTAACTGACTCCGGACTATCAATTACTACTTGGGAATTATTTGTTGGTTTTTTTCCACCTTTTACAAATGAAAAATGGTTAGAATATTTTAGTTTATATAAAACAATTCCTGAATATAGCCAACAAAACTTCAATATGACTCTTGATGAATTTAAAGTAATATTTTGGTGGGAGTGGGGACACAGGCAATTAGGGAGAATAATTGGTTTAACAGTATTGCTCCCAATGGTTTATTTTTCAGTAAAACATGGACTTTGGATTATAAAAAAATATGGAATTATTTTTTTACTAGTTTGTTTTCAAGGATTTTTGGGTTGGTACATGGTATCAAGTGGATTAGTTGAGAGAGTAGATGTTAGTCATTATAGACTAGCAATACATTTAGTTACAGCTTTTATAATCTTATCAATTGTATATTGGCAATTTTTAAATTTATCATCCTCTTCAAATCAAACAATTTCTATTAATCTTTTTATAGTAAAAATTTTTTTAGCTTTATTATTTTTGCAATTAATTATAGGTGCTTTTGTATCCGGTATGGATGCTGGTAAAATCTATAACACCTGGCCATTGATGGGAGTTAATTATTTTCCCGATGATAGTAGTTTTAAAGAGTTTTTGAATTTTAAAGTTTTTGATAATCCCTCTATTGTTCAATTTATACATAGAAATTTAGCATACTTAATTGTTATCTTTTATGCCTTAATCCTCTTTAAGGTAATTAACACTGGAAACAAAAAATTATACAAACCCATCACAGTAATTGGTTTGGCTTTAGCATTTCAAATTTTTCTTGGAGTAATAACTATTTTATCTGGAGTAAAAATGTTATTTGCATCTTTACACCAGATAAATTCTATTTTGATAATACTTTCAACTTTGTATTTTATATTTATCTCAAAATATAAAAGACAAATTAATTAATTTCTATTTGTAGACATATAAATAAAATTAACTAACTGCTTTTAAATTACCTTTTGATGATTTGTCTAAAGCTTGATCTAAATCATCAATGATATCATCAATATGTTCTAAACCAATACAAAGTCTAACATATCCAGGGGTTACACCAGAAGCAGCTAATTCATCCTCATTTAATTGACTGTGAGTGGTTGTTGCTGGGTGTATTGCTAAACTTCTAGCATCACCTATATTTGCAACGTGATAAAACATTTTTAAAGCCTCAATGAATTTTTTACCAGCCTCGATACCACCAGCTAATTCAATACCAACTAAAGCACCATTACCATTTTTCAGATATTTTTTTGCTCGACTTGATATCTCTTCATTATGTTCAGTGGCATAAATTACTCTCTCAACAGCCTTATGATTTTTTAAGTACTCTACAACTTTTGCAGCATTATCACAGTGTTGTTTCATTCTTAAAGCAACTGTTTCAAGTCCTTGTATAACACCAAATGCATTATCTGGAGAAAGTGCTGATCCTAAATCTCTTAACAAGGTTACTCTTGCTCGTACTGCAAAGGCAACATTTGCACCTGTTAATTCAGGCACAGCTTTACCCCAAACAACACCTCCATAACTTGCATCTGGTTCATTAAATAGTGGCTGTCTTTTTGGATCTGCTGTCCAATCAAAATTTCCACCATCTACCAGTGCGCCTCCAACTACTGTTCCATGACCTGCTATATATTTTGTTAAAGAATAAACAACCACAGCAGCACCATGTTCAATTGGTTTACAAATTACAGGGGCAGCAGTGTTATCCAAGATTAATGGAATGTTATATTTTCTACCAATATCTGAAACTTCTTTAATTGGAAAAACTCTTAAATATGGGTTTGGTAATGTTTCTCCATAAAAAGCTCTAGTTTTATCGTCTATTGCTTTTTCAAAGTTTTTTGGATCAGAAGGATCCGCATATCTTACTTCTATACCAAGCTTACTTAAAGTATGTGTAAACAACGAAACTGTTCCACCATATAGATCTGTTGAACTGACAATATTGTCTCCAGCTTGAGCAACGTTTAATATTGCAAAAGTAGATGCAGTTTGACCAGACGCTACAGTTAAACTTGCAAGACCACCTTCAAGAGCAGCGATTCTTTTTTCTAACACATCGTTAGTTGGATTCATTATTCGTGTATAGATGTTTCCAAACTCTTTTAACGCAAATAAATTTGCTGCATGTTCAGTGTTATTAAATTGATACGAGGTTGTTCTATAAATTGGAACTGCTACTGAATTTGTAGCTGGATCACTTCTGTAATCTCCACCATGTATCGCAATAGTTTCTGGATTATTTCTTTTTGTACTCATTTTTACTCCTTTTTTAGTGCTTTTGCTTTCTGCAAGGCGCACAATACAGTTCAAATGCCTACCGATTTAAAATTTTATGAAAATTCCATTTTAGCAGTTTTATGCCCGCAATAGGATCAAATCGGCATATGATAAATAGCATATTAGTTATGTTTTACAAGCTAAATATAAAATTGACTTTGAATAATTTAATAGTATTAATCCTCGCACAATGACAAAATTCACAAAAAAAGATCAAGTTACATCATCCTGGTACGAGATAGACGCAAAAAATGCAGTTGTGGGAAGATTAGCGACTGTTGTATCTAATATTATTAGAGGTAAAAATAAGACTACTTATACACCTCATATGGATGATGGTGATTTTGTTGTAGTAAAAAATATCGAGCAAGCAAAATTTACTGGTAAGAAGTTTCAAAATAAAAAGTACTATAGACATACAGGGCATCCTGGTGGAATTAAAGTTACTACACCAGAAAAACTTCATGAAAAAAAACCTGGAGAAACTTTAAAACTAGCAGTTAAAAGAATGTTGCCTGGAGGTGTTTTAGGTAGAAAACAATTAACAAAGTTAAAAATTTATTCAGGAAGTGAACATCCTCATGCTGCACAAAATCCAAAAGTTATAGAATTAGACAAACTAAACAATAAAAACATTGCAAGAAATTAATATGGAAAACGTACAATCAAACATAAAAACTCCAAAATTAAAGTTAGATTTTAAAGATAGTAAGTACGCGACAGGTAGAAGAAAAACTTCAATAGCGAAAGTTTGGTTAAAAAAAGGTTCTGGTAAAATTTATGTAAATGGCAAATTATATAATGAATATTTTGCTGATGAAATTCATAAAATGCAAATTACAAGACCTTTTGAGATTATAAATCAAGCTACAGATTATGATGTTAGATGTAGTGTAAAAGGTGGTGGACCTACAGGTCAAGCAGGAGCAATGGTTCATGGTATTTCTAAAGCTTTAGTTCTCTTTGATGAAAATTTAAAAACAACATTGAAAACTGAAAAGCTTACAACTAGAGACTCTAGAGCTGTTGAGAGAAAAAAACCAGGTAGAAGAAAAGCTAGAAGAAGCTTCCAGTTTTCTAAAAGATAATTTTTTTTACAATTTAAACTGCTATAATAAAAAATGTCTAAGCTTAATGCATTAGTTGCCGGATCTACAGGATATATTGGTGTTCAATTAATCAAGTTATTAGTTAACCACAAATATATTAATATTAGATATCTATGTGGAAATTCGTCTGTTGGAAAAAATATTTCTTATTATGATAAATCTTTATTAAAAAAAAAATTACCTAAAATTGTAAAATTTAATCCTAAATTGTTAAATGGTATTGATGTTGTTTTTACAGCTCTACCAAATGGTGAAGCTCAAGATATAGCAAAAAAACTTAATGATAATATTACTCTAATTGATTTAGCAGCAGATTTTAGATTAAAAAAAGCTAATGATTATTTAAAATGGTATAAACAAAAACATCGTGCTCCAAAACTACAGAAGAAAAGCATTTATTGTTTGCCAGAAATAAATCGTGATGAATTAAAAAATCACAATATTATTTCATGTCCAGGATGTTACCCAACATCAATATTATTACCTCTTGTTCCGCTAATTAAAAAAAAATTAGTTAAATTAGACAATATAATTATTGATTCAAAATCTGGATATTCTGGTGCCGGTAGAGGAGTTCATAAAAAATATAAAGATAAGAATTTATACGAGTCTTTAAGTGCTTATGGTGTTGGTTTTCATAGACATAATTCTGAAATTCATCAATTTTTATGCAAATTTACGAATAAAAATTTTCAATTTAGTTTTACTCCACATTTATCTCCAATGTTTAGAGGTATATTAAGTACAATTTATTTAGATTTAGAAAAAAATATAAATCAATCAAAAATCATCAAAACACTTGAGATGTTTTATAAGGGAGAAAATTTTGTTAAAATATTAGACTCTGATAAACTCTTGAGCACAAATGATGTTATCAATACAAACAATTGCTTTATCACGGTGTGTAAATCAAAATATAAAAATAAAATAATCATTATTTCTGCAATAGATAATTTAATCAAAGGTGGAGCAGGTCAGGCTGTTCAAAATTTAAATAATAAATTTAATTTTCCCGAAAGAACTGCTTTAAAATGAAATATTTGTTAATTATTTTTCTAATTTTTTTATGTAGTTGTTCTTTAAATAAAGATTCTCAGTATTGGACAGAACATCCTGCTGAAAATAAAAAAAATCAAAAAAAAATAACTGAAATACTTAAAAAGTCAGACGATATAACAAAAATGACATTAGAAGAATATGAGATTTATATAGATGACTATACTAAAAAAAGTAAATATCCAGATATAAGCAAATGAATAATATAGTGAATGTTGCAGTTGTTGGACTTGGTCAAGTTGGTAATTATTTATTTAATGAACTAATTGTTAAAAAAAAAGATATTGAACTTAAAACAGGCAAAAGAGTTAATGTAGTAGCTATTTCTGCAAAAAATATTAATAAAAAAAGAAAATATAAAATTAATAGAAAAATTTTTTATAAAAACCCTTTTGAAATATTTAAAAAAGAAAAAGTTGATATATTATTTGAAGTAATCGGACAATCTGATGGAGTTTCTAAAAAATTAGTTGAAACTGCTTTAAAGAATAAAATTCATGTAATTACACCAAACAAAGCTTTAATTTCAAAACATGGAAACAATTTAGCAAAACTAGCTGAAAAAAATAATGTCAATTTAGAATTCGAAGCATCTGTTGCTGGCGGGATACCGATATTGAGATCTATTAAAGAAGGATTAGCTACTAATAAATTATCTAAAGTTTATGGAATTTTAAATGGTACTTCAAATTATATATTATCAGAGATGGAAAATTCTGAGCAAAATTTTATAGATGTTTTGAAAAAAGCTCAGCTGCTTGGATATGCAGAACCTGGTAATCCTAAGTTAGATTTAAATGGTTTTGACGCATTCGCAAAAGTAAGAATTTTATCTGCTTTGGCTTTTAATAGTAAAATATCAAATAAAAAATGTTTAATGGAAGGAATAGAAAAAATTGATTTAAAAGATATTAAAATTGCAAATCAATTAGATTTAAGAATTAAACTACTGGGTATCTCTGAACTCAAAAATAATCAACTTTTTGAAACTGTTCATCCATGTCTTGTAAGTAAAAAATCATATATTGGTAATGTAAATGGAGTAATGAATGCTGTGATCCTTAATGGTAAGCCAGTAGGAGAAAGTGTATTACAAGGGGAGGGTGCTGGACCAGGTCCTACTTCATCATCTTTATTATCTGACTTATTATCTATATTAAGAGGAAACATCAAAAAGCCATTTGGTGTAAGTGTAAATAAGCTAAAATCTTTAAAGACTTACAACGTAAATAATTATGTTAATTCTCTATATTTAAGATTTGAAGTTAAAGATAAACCAGGTGTTTTATCTCAAATAACCAATCGTTTAGCTAAATATAAAATTTCTGTAAAAAGATTAATTCAAACTCCAGATAAAAAAAATAATAAAGCTACAATCGTAATAGTCACTCATAAAACTACGGAATTAAATTGTAATAGCTGTTTATCTATATTTAAAAAAAATAAGAATATCTTAAAATCACCTACGTTAATTAGATTACTTGATTAATGGAAATATATTTCAAACTTATTGAAGTATTATTTCCTGTATTTTTTGTTGTAGGGATTGGATATTATCTGGGCAAGAAAAAACCAGATTTTGATAATTCCTTTATAACTACTTTTGCTTCAAATGTTGGTACACCTGCAATGGTTATATATTCGATTACTTCTACAGGTATAACATTTGAACAATATACCAGTTATTTTATTTATTATTTAATTGCTATTGCTGGTTTTGGTTTAACAGGCTTGATTATTTTGCATTTATTAAAAACTAAAGATATCATTAGAGAAATCCCAGTCTTTCTTCTTCCTAATAATGGGAATATGGGTATTCCTATTTGTCTTTTTGCTTATGGTTCGCAAGGTTTAGGGATAGCCGCATCAATATCTTCGCTTATAATTTTACTTCACTTTACATTAGGAGTGTTTCTGGCTGACAGAAAATTTGATTTTAATATTTTAATTAAAAATCCACCTTTTTACGCAATTATATTTTCAGTTACATTTATTTATTTTGACCTGGAGATGCCCAAAGCAATTATTAATTTAACTGAATTATTAACATATACTGCAATTGTTTTAATATTGATGTCATTAGGAATTGCATTAACAAAATTAAAAGTTTTTTCTTTCACTAACTCAATTATTGCTTCTATTGGAAGAGTAATCATCGGACCTATAATTGGTTTTTTAATTATAATTTTTTTCGATCTTTCTGGATTTGGCGCAGGCGTTATTTTAATTCAATCTGCTATGCCAAGCGCTATTTTAAATTATTTAATTGGATCAATGTACTCGCCAAAGGAAATAGTAGATAACATCGCCAGCACCATTGTTGTTTCTACATTAATGTCATTTGTTACAGTTCCAATAGTTGTATTCTTTGCTTTAAAATACTTCTATTAAGATATATCTTTCAGCTGTGAAGGCTATAATTTTAAATGCGTCTGCTTGGATGATTGTCCCTGTTATGGATGCGTTTGCAAAATATTTAAGCTCATCAATGGATGTTTTGCAAATAACATGGGCTAGATATTTTTTTACCGTAGTTTTTACTTTGTCTTTAATGCTAATATTTTATAGGCAGTCATTAGTTTGGACTAAAAAACCAGCTCTTCAACTAATAAGAGGTTTGATATTTGTTTTTTCTACGTATTTATTCTTTTATTCTATATCTGAAATTTCACTCCCTAAAGCTTTAACGTTAGCATTTGTAGCACCAATTTGTGTAACAGCTTTATCTCCATTTTTTTTAAATGAGAAAGTAGGGGTAAAAAGATGGACTGCTGTATCATTAGGATTTGTTGGCACTTTGATTGTCATTAGACCTGGATTTATTGAACTTAATTTAGCTACTTTAGCTGCTTTAGGTAATGGAATTTGCTATGGATTTTACCTTATTATAACTAGAAAACTTAGCACTTCAGACAACCCTCTTTTAACACTTTTGCTTTCTGGGTTAATAGGAACAGTTATTATTAGCTTATTTATGCCTTCTGTATGGGTAAATCCCACTACAAATCAGTGGATTTTAATGGCTTTAATAGGCCTTATAGCCTCTGTAGCCCATCTTTTCTTAATTTTATCACTCAAATATGCTGATGCCTCAAAATTAGCTCCTTTGGGCTATACAGAAATCATAACAAACATATTAATTAGCTATTATTTCTTCCATGAATTACCTGATAATTGGACTTACTTAGGTCTTTTTATAATTGTCTTAAGTGGTCTCTATATAACCAGAAGAGAATACATTTTAAAAAGAAGTAATTAATAGTATTTATTTGTATACTAATTATTAATGTTTTACATTAATATATTTAATTAAATTATTGTAATTATTTAATTAATTATTTGTATATAAATATAATTAAAATGCATTAAAACTTACTGAAGTAGAGTAATATTTTAGTTTTTTAATTAAAATCATTTATATTAAGCGCTTTTTTGGATCAAATAGATATGTAAAAAACACTAAATTTAGTTAATAGAGTTTAAAAATAATATAAATTGCTAGAAGTGTTTAATTTCAACAGTTTTTTACTAATAAAATTCTAACGTATATTTTTTCATCAAAAATTGTAGGGCAGGCGGCTTAAAAAAACTGTAAAATACAGAAAATCTAAGACATTAAAAAAGGGTTGATATCATTGAAAAATAGAGCAATGCAGTAATAGAATATGCTCTTTAATCGCCCATAGAGGGTATTTATTTAGTTATGTTTAGTTATATGGTACAACTGAAGGGTGAAAAGCACTATTTACGTGATTATGTGTGAAAATTGCCTAAAAACCTTTATTTTCAACACTTTTTTAACCTTAAATGTCTACTTTTTCAGATCTAAGCAAACGCAGTTTAGTCTTAATTCCACCTTTTCCTGAGTACCCTCCGAGTGATCCATCAGTCCTAATTACCCTATGACAAGGTATTTTTGGAGGATATGGATTTTTACCAACTGCATTTGCAACTGCTCTATGTGCCTTTGGCTTTCCAATAGCTTTTGCCACCTGGAGGTAAGTTCTGACTTCTCCCTTAGGTATTTTTTTTAAGTAATTCCAAACTTTTATCTGAAATTTAGTCCCTTTTAAGTTCATATAATTCAAATCCTGTATTTTTAGCAATCTTATCATATAATTTTTTCGCCGTCTCATTGGAAGAGTGGGTTATCCAACGAATTCCGTCCCAATTATTTTCTTTAGATAAAGATTCTAGGTATTTTATAAGTTTTTGAGCTATTTTCTGACCTCTAAAATGTTCATCAACAAATAAATCTTCTAAAAATCCAATATATTGACCTTTAATTGGTCTTGGCATTGTTCTATAGTGTGCAATTCCAACAATTTTATCTTCAATTTCGTAACAAATTCCATTAACAACATGATTTTCGTCGTGTATCCAACTCCATAAAGTGTCTAAAATCTCTTGTTTCATAGGAACTTTATAAAATCTAGCATACCCACAATATAATTTTATCCAATTTTCTTTATCTTTTCTTTGAATTTTTCTAATCATTTATATTAATTATATTTTATAAATTATTGTAATTATTATCTTTTTTGATTTATGTAATTATATAATTTTTTAATCTTATCACTTGCACTTTTTTCAAACAATGCCGGTATAAATCCATGAATTAAAGCCATTAAACCTCCAATTAGCATTATAAAACTTACTTTTGTGGCCACAACCATGTGCTCACTATAAGTTTCATTAACTGAATTAAGATGTTGTTTAGATTTTTTTATCATAATTAATTAAAATATAGATATTGACTTATAAATTCTATTAATATATTATTTCCGATAATTAATGGTTATCGGAAATTATGTCTAATTTAATAAATATAAAAAATTTAGAATTTGAAACAATTAACAATTTAAAAAACTCAAAAGCCTCAAATACATTAAGAGCTTATCAAGCTGATTTTAAAGATTTTACAAATTTTTGCAGTCAAAACGGATTTAAAGAAATGCCAGCTAATCCAAAAATATTGTCATTATATTTAACTCAACTTTCATCTACATCTAAATACAGCACTTTAAAAAGAAGGATAGCATCAATAGGCATATTACATAAATTAAAGGGTCATTATCTGGACACCAAACATCCTATAATTGTTGAAAATTTAATGGGTATTAAAAGGAAATTTGGTATCAATCAAAAAGGTAAAAAACCATTATTAATCAATGATTTAAAATTAATTATTAATGTATTAGAAAATACCAAAGGGAATATTAATAAGAGATTAAGAGATAAAGCAATATTACTAATTGGGTTTTCTGGAGGATTTAGAAGATCAGAATTAGTGAATATCGATTATGAAGATTTAGAATTCGTAAATGAAGGTGTTAAAATTTTTATTAAAAGATCAAAAACTGACCAATCTGGAGAAGGGTCAATAAAAGCTATACCCTACTTTGATAACGAAATTTATTGTCCCGTAAAAACTTTGAAAAACTGGTTAAATGAAAAAAAAATTAAAACTGGAAAAATTTTTAATGTTTCAGATAAAACAATAGCCTTAATAATAAAGAAATACTCAAATTTAGCAGGTTTTGATAGTAATAAATATGCGGGTCACAGTTTAAGATCAGGATTTGCCACATCTGCAGCTGAAGCTGGAGCTGAAGAAAGAAGTATAATGAATATGACAGGTCATAAATCAACAGAAATGGTCAGAAGATATATAAAAGAAGCAAACTTATTTAAAAATAACGCATTAAATAAAATTAAGTTTTAATTATTTCATTTCGATATGAGTCTATTTTTTTTGAAATAAATTGATGAGTTAATATAAAATTTTTTAAAGAATCTTTTTGTAACTTTTTCATTAAATCGGGGTATTTAATTAATTTGTTTATTGCGTTGAAAACAGATTGATAAGAAAGTTGTTTTAATTTAATTGAATGCTTTGAAGCCTCTTTTAATCCACCTCTATTACTGACTATTAAAGCACAACCCCGACTACTAGCTTCTAAAGCAGTACGACCAAATGGCTCTTCCCATCTTGATGGTACTACACAAATGCTTACTTTTTTTAGTAAATTCATAACATAATTATGTTTCTTAAAACCCAATTTTTTTAAATTTTTATGATTAAAATCTAATTCCTCTCTTGGTTCATCTCCAATAACAATAGCTTTCCAATTTAAATACTTATCTAAAATTTTAATTACAGCTTTACCAAATAAATCATATCCTTTTGATGAATTTAATCTACCTATAAAGCATATAATTTTTTCTTTACTCTGTAATTTAACTTTACATTTATTGGTGGATTGATGAATTACTAACAATTTTTTTTTTAAATTTTTCGTGATATTTAAATTAGTTAAAAACTTTTTTTTTGTCCATTGACTATTAAAAACTATAAATTTTAAATTTTTAATTAGATTAAGTCTTTCAGATTTTGTTTTTGAACCCTTTTGCTTTGTCGGGTCATTATGAAAGTATAAAACTATGTTATCAAAACTTTTTAAAAGATATTTTACATAGTTTGGTCTGTTGTGAATTTCTAAAATATCAATTTTTTTATTTGATGTTTTATCAATAAATTTTTTCAAATACTGTTTAGTTAAGCTTGAAAATAATTTTTTTTTAAGATCAATGTTAATATAATTTTTTGAAAATCTATTTGAATAATTTGTGCTGCCATATATTGTTATATTTTTTTTAAAGGTACTAAAATTAATTACATCTTTAAGAAAAATTGATATAGATCCAGGATAGTTGGGTGAATAATTCTCCTTATACGGTAACAATATTCCTATTTTCATTTATCTAATAAAATAGCTCTTTTTTTTCTATCTTTCTTAAGTTTATATTCATAAGACATCGCCTTCGATTTGTCTTTGAAATATCTTTTATATATTAAAACCCATTTGTAACCTCTTGTGGATTTTGCACCCTTGTTGCTATTGTGTTTATTTATTCTTTCTGAAAGATTGCTAGTATATCCAACGTAAGACTTATTAGATTTGTTATTATTGATAGATTTTAACATATATACGTAATATGTCATAAATGGCGGTCCCTAGGGGAATCGAACCCCTCTTTCGAGGATGAAAACCACGTGTCCTAACCGATAGACGAAGGGACCAAAAAGCTGTTTTTTATTGTAAAAGAGATGATTAATCAAGCTTATCATTTAATAAATTTTTTGTAATAATTACTTTTTTCAAGCCTGTTGACTTATGGGTAACTAGCGTTTCAGTTAAATACTCATTATCATTAATTTCAACCCCTTTTACTAAATCCCCAGAAGTAATACCTGTGGCACAAAAAATAGAATCTCCTGTAATAATTTCGTCTAAATTATATTTTTTTGCAAAATCATTTATACCCATTTTCTTTGCTCTTAGTTTTTCTTCATCACTTTTAAAAAGAAATCTTCCTTGAAAGGTGCAATTATAAGCATCCAAGGCAGAGGCCGCTAAAACACCCTCAGGCCCACCACCAGTACCAAGAAAAATATCAACACCATATTTTTTATCTGTAACCAATAAAGCACCCGAAACATCTCCATCTGTAATTAATTTTAAATTAACTTTTAAATCTTTTAATTCTTCAATAATTTCTCTATGTCTAGGCCTATCTAATAAGCAGGCTGTTATATTTTCAGGAGATTTATTCAAATATTCACTCAAATTAAAAATATTTTTTTTAATTGAATAATCTAAATCAATAACTTCATTTTCATGTACATTTGCTGAAATTTTTTGCATATATGTTTCTGGTGCATTGAATAAATTATTTTTTGCCGACACTGCGAGCACACATAAAGCACCAGGTAAGTTATTTGCTGCAAAATTGGTTCCTTCTAATGGATCAACAGCAATATCAAATTCTGGTCCATTCATTTGACCAAGCTCTTCTCCTATATAAAGCATTGGAGCTTCGTCTAATTCTCCCTCACCAATTACAATTTTACCATGAATACTAAGTTTATTTAGTTCTTCACGCATAGAGTCAACGGCAGCTTTATCAGCTGCAATTTTATCTTTTTTTCCTACTAAAGAATATGAAGCTATTGCTGCTTTAGAAGTTACATTAACAAATTTATCGACAAATATTTTATCTATTGTCATTAAATTTTTTCATCGATTAATTCGTCTTGGTTAATTTTTGATTCAAACTCTCTTAAACGTTTATATACGCTTGCAAGCTCAATAATTGTTGGCCATGCTTTTAAAATATATTGCATGGAACCCTCTACCCTTCCAAAGGCTCTAATTATTTGCTGCATTACACCTAGAGTTACTGCTCCTGCTACAATTGCTGGAGCTAAAAATACATATGCTGATAATACATTAGCCTGCAAATAAGCAATTCTTCCTATATTGAAGTATAAATACCTAATGTAGCTTAAGAAATGTATGCTTCTAACTCCATCGAATAGTTCTTCTATTGTTTTAGGTCTTACTGTTCCATCATCCTCTGCGATAACTAATATTTTTCTATATGCTGCTTCTTTTTTTTGAAGATCGTATTCAACACCAACTAATCTTAAAATTAATCCAAGTAGAATTAAAAATATAGTTCCTCCTACAGACCAAAATAGAGCACCAACAATTAAACCATAGTCCCAGTCACCAAAAAAAAATATTGGTATTCCGACACTTAATCCAAATAAAATTGGCATAAACTCTATAAGAATCATTAGAGCCTCAATTAAACTTGTTCCAAGAGACTCCATTATCCTAGAAAATTTTATTGTGTCCTCTTGTACTCTTTGTGCGGCTCCTTCTATTTTTCGAGCTTTATCATAAACGCTATGATACCATTCAACCATAGCAGTTCTCCATCTGAATAAATAGTGTGAAGTAAAAAAACTAACTATAACTGCAACACCAACGTAAAAAGCAGCCAGTGTTATAAAAGATAATAAGCTTGCCCAATATTCATCAATTGTAATTGAGTTTGGTGCACCTAAGGCTTTTTGTATCATGTCATAAAATTCACCAAACCATTCATTGATTTTTACATCAATTTTTACCTGTATCCAGAGTGATGATAATATTATTGCTGAACCAATCCATGACCAAAGAAGCCAATGTTTTTGAGTAAAAAATCTAAACATTTTCTATTTTAAAAAATTATCAGCGTAGGATTTTTTTACAGTTTTTCTTTTTCTAGGTTCAATTAATTCAAACTCTATTTTCTTTTTTTTTGCATAATTGATAGCTAATTCTTTATTTGAAAATTCTAACTTTAATTCTGAATAAGTATCAGTTGAGCTTTCCCAACCCATCAAAGGATTCTTAGTGGGATCTTTAGTTTTAAATTCCAATATCCATTTTTCATTTTTTGCTAATCCAGATTGCATTGGGTTTTTGTTTGGAATGTAAATTATAGCTTTTTTCATAATAATGGTCGGAGTGGCAGGATTCGAACCTGCGACCCTCTGGTCCCAAACCAGATGCGCTACCAGGCTGCGCTACACTCCGATCGATGTACTAATACAGTAGTTATTGATAATTTCAACGTATAAAGAAGCCTAAAATAAAAGAAATTTCGATAAAATCTGGTATATAACGAAGCATGATAATTACCTGCCCTTGTGAAAAGAAACAGTTCAAAATTGATGAGTCATTAATTCCTCAAGAAGGACGAGAACTGCAATGCGGCACATGTGAAAGAATTTGGTTTTATAAACCGGAAAATGAAAAAAAAGAACCATTAACATTAAATGAAAATATAACTAAAGATAAACCAGAGCAAATTGCTGAAAAAAAAGACAAAAATTTTGAATTTAGCAAACAGTTACCGAAAGAAGAAAAAAATAAAACTGAAACAAAAGAAGAAAAATCAAATGAAATATCAAAGTCTGTTGAAAAATCTGCTAATAAAGATTTCAAAATATTCTCTTATTTAATTGTATTTATTATATCTTCTGTTGCTTTAATTATTTTGCTTGATACTTTAAAAAATCTACTAATCAATGTTTTTCCAGGATTAGAAATTATATTATTTAACCTTTTTGAAACCTTGAAAGATATAAAACTATTTATTATAGACCTAATTTAATTTTATGATTAATTATATATCTAAACCATTTAGATGGTTCTTTAAATTAGAAGCTGCAAGTGGTCTTGTATTATTGTTTGCTGCAATAATTGCATTATTTATAAGCAACTCTGGTCTAGCAAATTTATATTTTGCTACCTTAAATAAGTATTTATTTATAGGTATAAACAATTTTGGATTAAAATTATCAGTATTACATTGGATCAATGATGCCTTAATGGCAATATTCTTTTTCTTTGTTACTTTGGAAATAAAAAGAGAATTTTTACAAGGTGAACTTTCCAATATTAAACAAGCTTTACTGCCAATCATCGCTGCTGTGGGAGGAATGTTGGTACCTGCATTATTTTATGTTTTCATAAATTTAGGAGACAGTGAAACTTTAAATGGATGGGCAATACCATCAGCTACAGATATAGCTTTTTCTTTAGGAGTTTTATCATTGCTTGGAAAAAGAGTTCCGTTATCATTAAAAGTATTCTTAACTGCTTTGGCTATAATTGATGATTTAGGAGCGATAGTAATTATTGCCCTATTCTACTCTGGAGATTTAAGCATAAAATATTTAACCCTAATGCTATTAGCTTTTATTGTTTTGTTATTAATAAATAAATTTAATATTAAAAAATTTTTACCATATTTAGTTGTTGGACTTTTTCTTTGGGATTTTACCCATAATTCAGGTATCCACGCTACAATAGCTGGTGTTTTGTTGGCTATGACAATACCTCATAGAAAAAAAGACAAAGATTTTTCATTATTGATAAAAATAGAACATGCAATTAGTCCGTATGTTGCCTTTGGTATAATGCCTTTATTTGCATTTGCAAATGCGGGTGTATCTCTTGAAGGTTTATCTTTTGCTTCATTGTTAGATAAGGTTCCACTAGGTATTGTGCTCGGTTTATTCTTGGGTAAACAACTTGGTGTATTTGTATTCTCGTATATATCAATAAAATTAAAAGTAGCCCAAATGCCAAACGATACAAGTTGGTACAATTTTTATGGAGTTGGAGTTCTTACTGGTATTGGTTTTACAATGAGTTTGTTTGTAGGAAATTTGGCTTTTGTTGAAAACATGCAATATATTGATGGTGTAAAAATAGGCGTTTTGACTGGTTCGCTATTATCCACTTTATTTGGTTATTTTTTAATATTACTTACTCCAAATAAACCTAAGAAATGAGAAAAGTAGTATTTCTATTTTCAATATTTATGTTTTTTTTTAAAACCTCAGCAACAGCAAACTATGAAAAAAAGTTTTATGATTTCACTATTCAAAGCATTACCGGTGAAACAATAAATCTAAATGATTACAAAGATAAAGTTATTCTAGTAGTTAATACAGCTAGTTTTTGTGGTTTTACCAAACAATATGATGAATTGCAGGAATTATGGGATTTATATAAAAATAAAGGTTTAGTTGTTCTTGGAGTCCCCTCAAACTCTTTTAATCAAGAAAAAAAAAATAATGCAGATGTAAAAGAGTTCTGTGAAGTAAATTTCAATATCAATTTTCCACTAACTACAATCACAGAAGTTAAAGGAGAAAATGCTCATGAACTTTTCAAGTGGGCAAAAGATAATCATGGTAAATCTGCTGTTCCAAAATGGAATTTTCATAAAATTTTAATTAACAAAGAAGGAAAAGTTGAAGATACATTTGCATCTTTTACTAAACCAATGTCAAAAAAGTTGATTAAATCAATTGAAAATATTTTATAATTCTAAAGTTAAACCATCATAAGCAGGTAAAACATTCTTAGGTAATAACTTTTTAAGTTCCTTATAATCTAACACAGGTGATAAATTTGTTAGAATAGCTTTTTTAGGTTTAAATATTTTTATTATATTAAGTGAATTTTCTAAATTGAAATGTGATGGATGAAAATTGTACCACAAACAATCAATTATTAAATATTTTAAGTTTTTAAAATATTTAAAATCCTTTTCATAAATTTTGCTAACATCACTGATATAAGCTAATTTTTTATCAATAATAAAACAATTTGAATTTACTTTGCCATGCTCAACCGTAATAGATTGAATATTAATTTTTTTATTCTTATTTCTTGTATAAATATTTTTTGGCAATTTATTTATATTTAATGTTGCTGGATATTCTTTTGAGTAACTTTTGAAAATGTATGAAAATGAATTTTTAAGATATTTGGAAGTATCTATATCTGCATAAACATTAATTTGTTTTCTACTATTTATATAAAAAGATCTTAAATCATTAATTCCATGAGTTTGATCTCCATGCATATGCGAGAAAAGAACTTTATTAATTTTTTTAATTTTATGTCTTAAAAGTTGTTGTCTTAAATCAGGAGAGGTATCTATTAGTATATTTTCATCAGTAGTTTTCAATAAAGCTGAGCATCTTGTTCTGTAATTTTTTTTATTATTTGGGTCACAATTTCCAAAAAAACCATCTGGTCTTGGTACACCCATTGAACTACCACAGCCTAAAATAATAAATTTCATATTTGTTAATTAAAAAAAAGTTTATTAAAATTATTTGTAGTAATCTCTATCAGTTCTTTTTTTGAAATATTCTTTATTTCAGCTAATTTTTCAGCTGTAAAATTGATAAATGATGGTTCATTTTTTTTTCCTCTATTTGGCACTGGCGCCAAAAAGGGACTATCGGTTTCAATTAAAATATTTTCATTTGGGATTGATTTAAATGTCTCTTGTAAATCAACTGAATTTTTAAAAGTAATTATTCCACTAGCAGAAAAGTAAGAATTTAAAGATAATAATTTTTCTGAAAATTCTTTTGAACCAGTAAAGCAATGCATTAAAATTTTAATATTCTCATCTTTATATTGATTTAGAATTTCAAATGTTTCGTCTTCAGCATTTCTTGAATGAACAATTAGAGGAACATTAGTCTTTATTGAAGCTTCTATATGTTCTTTAAAACTGGCAATTTGTTTATCTTTTTCACTATTATTATAATAAAAATCTAATCCAGTTTCACCAATACCTATAATTTTTTTGTTATTTTTTAAGTTATCAACAATTTCATTGGCAGTAATTATGTTTGTAGAACTTTCATGTGGATGAATTCCAATTGTACCATAAATCATCTCATCTCTATTAACTAGTTCCTTAACTCTAGAGAAACTTTCATGAGACGTTGATATTGTTAATAGTTTTTCAACACCCACATCTTTTGACCTTTGTAAAACATTTGTTAAATCACTCAACAAAGGTTCGTGATCTAAGTGACAATGGGAATCAATCATTATTTTTTTCTATTTTTTTAAATAATATATCAATTTTATTAATATTATTTCCTTTAGTTAAATACTCATTATCTGTAAGGGAATTTAATTTTATTTGATCTTCATTAATATTAAAAATTTTTAGTGCTTTTAAAGAAGACTCTGGAATAATTGGATATAATAAGAAACTTATTTTTCGAACAATTTCTAATGTAGTATAGACAATTGTGTTTAATCTGATTTGGTCATCTTTTTTTTTCCACGGTTCTTGATCATTAAAATATTTATTTGCCTCAAATAGTGAATTAACAATGTAGTCTATATAAAAGTTAATATTTTGATGATCAATTTTAGATCTAATATTATCTAAATTTTTTTTATACTTGTCTAAAATTAACAAATCTTCATCTAGAAATTTAATTTCGGAAGGTATTTTTCCACCACAATTTTTGATCGCAAAAGCAGTAACCCTTTGGCATAAATTTCCATAATTATTTGCTAAATCACTGTTTATACAATCTTCCAATCTATCTTGAGAAATATTACCATCATTGCCAAATGAAACTTCCTTAATTAGATAATACCTTAATGGATCTAACCCATACTCTTCAATTATTTCTAAAGGATCCAAAATATTACCTTTAGATTTGGACATTTTTTCTTCTCCAGATAAAATCCAACCATGACCATAAACTCTTTTTGGCACTTCAATTTTAGCAGCCAATAAAAAAGCTGGCCAATAAACAGCATGAAATCTAAGTATATCTTTGCCAATTAAATGTATTGATGCGGGCCAAAATTTTTTGAATAATTCATCATCTTCATTTGGGTAATTTAGTGCGCTTAAATAATTTGTAAGTGCATCTAACCAAACGTAAATTACATGATTTTTATTACTTGGAACTGGTATACCCCATGAAAAACTTTTCCTACTAACTGATAAATCTTTTAGACCACTTTTTACAAAACTAATAACTTCATTTCGTCTAGACTCTGGATAAATAAAGTCAGGATTATCTTCATAATATTTTAAAAGAGGTTTTTCCCATTTTGAAAGTCTAAAAAAATACGACTCTTCTTCAATCCATTCGACAGGTGATTTTGAAGATATAGCTATTTTTTTACCATCTATTTCTTCTATCTCATCTTCGCTATAAAAAGCTTCATCTGATACTGAATACCAACCAGAATAATTTGATAGATAAATATCATCATTCTTTTCAAGTTCAGACCAAAGATATTGCACTGTTTTTTTATGCCTCTCTTCGGTTGTTCTAATAAAATCGGTGTTACATAAATTCAGAGTATCCGAAAGGTCTCGAAAAGTTTTACTTATTTGATCACAAAATTTTTGAGGAGTCTCCCCTGCTCGTTCAGCTGATCTTTGAATTTTTAAACCATGCTCATCTGTACCGGTTAAAAAATGTACTGCAAAATCATCAATGATTTTAAATCTTGCAAAAAAATCAGCAGCTATACTTGAGTAGGCGTGACCCATATGAGGTTTAGCTGATGGATAATAAATAGGTGTTGTAATATAAAAATTTTTATCCATTTAAAACTTTATCTTCAAATTCCATAAATAATGTCTCTTCGTCTAAATTATAAATTTTAGTATCATTAATTTTTTTTAAAAAGTAATGATAATGCTGAAATAATTTAATATTTT
This sequence comes from Candidatus Pelagibacter sp. HIMB1695, assembly GCF_052047655.1. Taxonomy (NCBI): domain Bacteria; kingdom Pseudomonadati; phylum Pseudomonadota; class Alphaproteobacteria; order Candidatus Pelagibacterales; family Candidatus Pelagibacteraceae; genus Candidatus Pelagibacter; species Candidatus Pelagibacter sp. HIMB1695. Next base: position 257,999 of record NZ_JBNAJT010000001.1, read on the forward strand.
TCGTAGATATATTGTTTCTAAAATAAACTTCAATAAAAGAATAGATTAATTGAATAATTGGTTTGTTTTTTTTGTAAGTCTTACTTGATATTAGACTTTGCAAAAAAGTGTCTAAACTATAATCCTTAAGATTTAAATCAAAGTTTTCTGCAAGATTTAATAATTCATATAATTTACCTGGTGTTGTAAAGTAATTTACTAAATCTTGATTTATAAAATTATAAACATCATCGTTTATTAATTTATTAACAATTTCAATAGATTGAGCATTCGTTAGAAAAATTTTGAAATTTAAACATCTAGATTTAAGAGTTGGTAAAACTCTTTTATTATTATTAATTAAGATAAAATTAATATTTTCGTTAGGTTCTTCCAAGACTTTTAGTAATGCATTAATAGAATTCAAATTTAATAATTCTATATTATCTATTAAAACAAATCTTTTTTTATAATTAAATGAAGATTTATTTAGATTAACAATTAATTCTCTTATTTGATTTATATCAATGTTTTTTTTATCTTCAGCTACGTCTATAAGATTAAAATTTGGATTAGATTTATTTTGTATAAGTTTGAATGATTTATTTTCTAAATTAATTTTATTATTTTCAACATCATAAGAATGTTCTTCATTTTCTGATAATACAAAGTTTATTAGATGATAACCTAATGTTGCTTTACCAATACCTTTTTCACCAGATAAAAGTATTTTATTTGGTAATTTGTTATTTAAATATAATTTAGATAAATGGTTGAAAATCTCTTGATGTTCGTACAAATTCTGTTGTGTAGATGAATTTAGATTCATTTAATTAACTTTTTAACTTGATTGATAATTAATTTTTCATTTTTCTTAATATCTAAATTTGAATCAATTATCTTATATTTTTTCTTATTTAGTTTTGATAACTTAAGAAATCCATTTTGAACTTTGTTATAGAAACTGCTATTAAATTGATCATATCTATTCAAAGATTTTCTCATTTTCAATCTTAAGAAAAGATTTTTTTTATTTACAACATTAAGAAATGTAAAATTAACCTTAATATTTTTTAATAAATATTTATTAATTATATTTATAATTTTAATATCAACACCCATGCCATAATGCTGATAAGCAATTGTAGAGTCTATAAATCTATCAATTAAAATAACTCTTTTTTTATAATATTTTTTAATAAGATTAATATTTTCACTTCTGGCAGCTAGATATAAAAGTAAATCAGTTTTTACATTAAAATTGGATTTCTTATTTAATATTAATTTTCTAATTTTTTCAGAATTTAAACTCCCTCCTGGTTCTCTGATTTTTAAATATTTAACTTTATTTTTGTCTAAATACCTTGAAACAATTTTTATATGATGACTTTTGCCACTGCCTTCTATACCTTCAAAAACAATAATTGGCTTCTTAGACATCGCCCCAAATTAAGTAGTTTAATGATTTAAGCAATCTAGAAAAGAAATTTACTTTTTTAATTTCTTTTAAAGCAAGCAAATCATACTCACCTACTAATTCTTGGTCATAAACTACTTTTAATGTTGCAACTTTTTGATCTTTGTTTATTGGTGCTTCTACAGGACCATCATAATTTACAGAAACCTTTAATAATTTTTTTTTGGCTTTTTTAATAGTTTTGTAAATATCTTCATTTGTATAAACATCAACTGTATCTTCTTTTCCCAACCATACGTCTATTTTTTGAAAAGGTTTATTAGCTTCAGTAATTTTAACTAAATCAAAATTTGTAAGTCCATAAGTTAACATTTTAGTACTTTCTTTTGATCTGGCGTTTTTTGAATTAAAACCACTGCCAACAGCAATTAATCTTCTTCCATTTCTCTCTATAGACGAAGCTAATGAATATTTTTCTACAGCTAAATAACCAGTTTTGATACCATCTGCTCCAAGATTTTTATATAACAAAGGATTTCTATTACCTTGTGTTATTGGATCTCCTCCTGTTCTATCCCAAGTAAATTCTTTTTCTGCAAACATTTTATAAAATTCTGGATGTTCTTTAATTAGGTATCTAGACATGATCATTATGTCTCTAACTGTTGAATTATTATCAGGGTGATTAATTCCTGATGAATTAGAAAAGTTTGTATTGTCCATTCCTAACTCTTTAGCTTTTGCTGTCATTAAGATTGCAAACTCTTCTTCAGTACCCGCTATGCCTTCTGCTAATGCAATACAAGCATCATTACCAGATGCTATGATTATACCTTTTAGTAAATTTTCAACTGAGACTTCGTCCCCTACCATTATAAACATTGAGGAATAACCAGATGTAGATAAACGCCAAGCTTTTTCTGAAATAATAAATTTTTCATCCATACTCAAATCCCCTGACTTAATTAAGTCAAAGGCAATGATGGAGGTCATGATTTTCGTCATGGATGCAGGATAAATTGATAAGTCCGCTTCTTTTTCAAAAAGAATTTCACCAGAATGATAATCTTGAATTATTGCAGTTTTTGCTTTCACATCAAAATTGGCAAATGATTTAGATGCAAATAAAATGAATATTAAAATAATTAAATTTAATTTTTTAAACATCTTTAATAATTTTTAGGTTTTCAAAATTCAGTTTTTCTATTTCGTCAAATGACTCTTGAATTTTTTTTATATCATTAAATGGACCTAATAATACCCTATATTTTGTTTGGGATAATTTTTTTATTACAGGGTTTGTTATCTTTGTTTCATCCTTAATCCTTTGGATCATATTTTCAGCTGAATCTTTATAATAAAAATCTGCAATTTTAATTGAATATAGAAAATTACTTTGAGTAGTCTTAGGCAATTCCTTCTTCTCTTTGGTTCCTAAATTATCTATGGTTATTCCATCAACAGGAGCTTTTTGAGCTACTTTTTTTTCTTCATCAAATGTTTTAGCTTTTTTGGCAACAAAGGTTGATTCATTTGAAATTAGGGATAATTCAACATAAGGTTCATTTTCATCAAGTAACAATTCATCAACAATTCTTTTGGTGATTACTGAATTATAAAAATTTGAAAAAGTTGCCTTATTAGATATTACTTGCGCAATAACAGTTTTTGTATTTTCAGGGTTAGTAATTTTTACAAATGAATTTTTTCTAATTTTGGCATGAAAAATAAACAAACTTCTGTTATCTAATTTTTTTGAAATACTTTTTTCATTAAAGAGATTTTCTTCGTAAATTAATGCAAAGCCTTGGTTAGTATACTCTCTATCAAAAATATATTTAGAACTATCTTCTTCAATATCTTCTGATGGTTTTGTAGTAACCTTCTCTTTAATAATTTCAGGTTCTGTTTTGATTATTTTTTTTTGTGGTTCATCTAATTGTTTGCAGCCAATAAAAAAAAATAATAAAAATACTGGAAATATTATTTTAAAGTTCATCTTTAAATTTATCCTTTAATGTGCAGACAGCTAAAGCAAATCTTAGAGATCTATTCCATTGTAAAATTATTTCATAATTATTAAATACCACATAAGCTGGATTTAAAGTTTCAGCATCTGGTATTATATCTTTATCTGGTGTTATTATTGCAACTTCTAACTCATCATAATTATTTGAAATAATAGAATTATTCTGAATATATTGCCTAAAAAATTTTAATTTTTTTTTATCATGTAATTTTTTTGCAGAAATGTTTAAATATTTTTTTGGAATACCATTATTTAAATTAATTCTATAAAAACATGGCTCATTAGATTTCCAACCTATTTTTTTTAAATAATTACTCGCAGATGCATACGCATCTGCGTTACTTTTTAAATTTATAGAACCATTGCCATCATAATCAGTTGCATAATTTTTCATGGTAGAAGGCATAAATTGGAAGTAACCAAAAGCACCTGCCCAAGAACCATACAATGTTTTATAATCAATTTGATTTTTCTCAATCAAGTTTAAAAGTATCAAAAGTTCTTTAGTGAAAAATTCAGATCTTCTTTTGTCAAAACTTAATGTAGAGAGTGAGGAGAGAATGTCCATTTTACCAACATAGGTCCCAAAATTTGTTTCTATGCCCATTAATGATAAAAGAAGCTCTTTTTCTATATTAAATTCATTTTCAACAGAGTTAATTAAACTTAAATTATCTATGTAAAGTTTTTTTCCTTTTTTTACTTTTTTGTCAGAAGTCCTTTTTGATATGTAAGTTTTTGTATCTTCATAAAACTCTGGTTGATATCTATCATATTTAATTACATCTGGTAAAAACTTAGTATTAGACATAACTAAGTCAAATGTTGATTCAGAAATATTGTTTTCTAGAGCAATTTTTTTGAAATTTTTTTTCCATTTTTCGAATTCTATATTGATATCTGCTAATGTGTTTGAATGAAAAAAAAGAGATAAAATAAATATAAGTTTAATTAGTTTCATATAAATCCCTTAAATATATTATTACAGCAATCCATATTAAAATGAAACTTACTAGTTTGTTAAATGAGAAAGCTTCATCGTAATAAAAAAAACCTAGTAAAAATTGAAGAGTTGGCGTGATATAGAAAATCATCCCTGTTGGACCTAATCCACATAATTCAACTCCTCTTACATATAAAAATAAAGGTATTACCGTCATTGGACCTGCCAACAATATTATTAACATCATTGGGGGGTTGGATAACGAGAAATCATTGTAACCATTAACAGCAATTAGATAGAATGCAACAATTGCAATTGGTAATATAAATAAACTTTCTATTAAAAGTCCAATATCAGTATCAACATTAACCTTTTTTCTTACTAAATTATAAAAGCCCCAACTTAGTGCTACAAGTATGCCGACCCAAGGTAGCGATTTTAAACTTATAATAATTAAATATAAAATTGATAAAATAACTAATGTAATTGAAAAAATTCTTTTATTATTTAATTTTTCTTTAAAAAAAATATAACCAAGAAGAACACTTAATATTGGCATTATAAAATAACCAAAACTTGCATCTATTATTCTGTTGGTGGCGATTGCATAAATCCATACACCCCAATTCATAAAGATCAAAAAGCCTGAAATAAAAAGATAGACAAGATTTTGTTTACTTTTAATTATCTTAAAAAAAATATCCCACTTTGAAAAAAAGAAAGTTGTTAATATTAAAGTCAACGTTGTCCACAAACATCTGTGAACTACTAGCTCAATATAGCCAATAAAAGTAATATATTTAAAATATAAAACCCCAAAAAAACCCCACCAAAAAGATCCAAATCCAGCAAGTAAAAGCCCTTTATTAAATTCTTTGTTCATGAGGCTTTGATATTAGTCGTTAATGAGTTTTTTTCGACTATTTTATGGTTGAATTAAATAATTATAATTATAAAACCTTGCTCACGGAGAGATGGCTGAGTGGTTGAAAGCACCGGTCTTGAAAACCGGCAAAGGGGCAACTCTTTCCTGGGTTCGAATCCCAGTCTCTCCGCCATCAACTTAATATTTAAAATTTTTAAACAATAAGCTGATATTGTTTCTTTCTATTTCAAATTCAGTATCAAAACCATTATAGAAATTATATAAATTTGTGTCATCAATATTAAGAAATTTATCTAAATCAATTAAATCCTCTTTTTGTAAATCATTAATGTATTTTTTTACAAATTTACCTAAGAGTTTATCCATTTCCTTGGTGCCTCGATAATTGGAACGATAAATAATTTTTTTTTTTAATTCATCTATATTGAGGCTCATTATTAGAATATAATTAATTTATCATGGATAATAAAACTAATTTTGAATATTTATTATCTGATCTAACAGCTTTAAATGGCGTAGGTATAAAAACAACAAATTTACTTAGGAAAAAGAATATAAATAATATTTTTGATTTACTTTGGAAACTACCAAAGGCTTATACAGATAGAAGTTTATCAACAAAAGTAAAAGATTTAAAGATCGGTGAAAATCAAACTGTTACTTTGGTAGCAAATAAATATTTGTTTCCAAGAATTAGAAAATTACCAAATAGAGTTAAATGTTCAGATGAAACAGGTGAGTTAGATTGTGTCTTTTTTAATAGCTATGAGGGATATATTAAAAAAATATTACCTTTAGGAAAAGAAATAACTGTAAGTGGGAAAATTGGATACTTTAAAAACAAATATCAAATAACCAATCCTAAATATGTATCTGAAGACTCAAGTTTAATTAAACAAGTTCATAATAAATATTCATTAACTGAAGGAATATCTGAGAAAATTTATAATAAAATCATAAAACAAATAATAGATAAATTACCTAACTTAAAAGAATGGCACTCAAGTAAAATTTTAAATAAATTCAATAATATCAATTGGAATGATGCAATTAAAGAATTACATAAGCATGAGAATATAGGAAAATACAAAGATCATTTTTATCAAAGACTTGCCTTTGATGAAATATTTGCAACATTTTTAGTTAATTCAGAAATAAGAAAAAAAATTAAGAAAGTTAAGAAAAAAAATAAAATTATTAATTTAAATAAACAAAAACAACTCATTGATAAATTAGAATTTTCATTAACTGACGATCAAATTAAATCAATTAACGAAATTAATGAAGATTTATTATCCTCAACTAAAATGTTTAGATTATTACAGGGAGATGTTGGAAGTGGAAAAACAATTGTCTCATTATTAGCTGCATTTAATACTATCAATTCTGGTTTTCAAGTAGCTGTTATGGCTCCTACCGAAATACTAGCAAGACAACATTATAATTTAGCAAAAAAAATTTTTCCATCAAACATATCAACAGAGTTAATTTCTGGTAAGTCTAGCTACAAAGAAAAAAAATTAATCCTTAATGAACTAATAAATAATAAGATTAATATAATTTTTGGTACTCATGCTATTTTTCAAAAAACAGTAAAATTTAAAAAATTAGGATTAATTATTATTGACGAACAACATAAGTTTGGCGTGAATCAAAGAAAAAAATTATCTGACAAAGGGGGAAATGATTGTGATGTTCTATTGATGACAGCAACCCCTATTCCACGAACTTTAACAATGACAATTTATGGCGATATGGATTTATCAATTATTAGAGAAAAACCTAAAAACCGTAAAATGATAAAAACTTACAGTAAATTAGAAAGTAAAATTGATGATGTAATTAAATTTATAAAAAAAGAAATTAATTCAGGAAATCAAATATTTTGGGTCTGTCCATTAATTGAGGAGTCTAAAAAATTAGATCATACTTCTGCAATTCAAAAATTTGAATATTTAAAAAAATTATTCCCGAAACAAGTCTCTATTCTTCATGGAAAAACAGATATAAATGAAAAAGATGAAATTTTAAAAAGATTTTTAAATAAAGAATTTAAAATACTAGTATCTACAACCATTATCGAGGTTGGAATAGATTTTCCAAATGCCAATGTAATTGTAATTGAAAATGCAAATAAGTTTGGCCTATCTCAGCTCCACCAATTAAGAGGTAGAGTTGGTCGTGGAGAGAAGGAAGCAACTTGTATTTTGATGTTCAAGTCAAATTTGAGTGAAAATGCTAAAAAAAGAATAAATATATTAAAAGAGACCAATGATGGATTTGTTATTTCAGAAGAAGATTTGAAGATTAGGGGTTTCGGTGATATTTTGGGTTTTAAACAAAGTGGTGTTAAAAATTTCAAATTAGCAGACCCAATTCAAAACAGTGACTTATTTGAATTAGCTGAAAAAGAAATAAAAAGAATTGAACTTGAAAATGAAAATTTAAGTAAGTTTAAACCTTTAATTAAATTGTACGATAGAGCAGATATAATTAACGATATAGCTTAATTTTTTTCAGTTGTTGTTGTACCGGCCGATACAATAAATTTAGAAGCTTCCTCAAAAGTCATGTTTAAAAATATAACGTCGTCTTTTGGGAACATCAGCAAAAAACCACTTGTTGGATTTGGAGTTGTTGGAACAAATACGTTTATTAATTTTTGATTTGTTTTTTCAGCAATTTCTCCAGAATTTTCTTTAGTTGCAAAACCCACAGCCCATACACCTTTTCTTGGATATTCAACAAGTACAACACTCTTACTTTTACTTCCACTTTCTTTAAATGATTGTGACATTTGTTTAATTGCAGACCAAAAAGTTCCTAGGAGTGGTATTTTTTTAAATAAACTGTCTATTAACTGAAGAAATTTTTTCCCTAAATAAGATAAAGATATAAATCCAATGATTGTTATGAAAATAATTGAAATAATTATCTCTAGGCCAGGTATATTAAATGGCAAATAATAATTTGGATTTATTTGAGACGGTAAAATTTTTGAAGACGTATTTATTAAAAATTTACTTAAATAAATAGTTAGTCCTATTGGTATTAAAACGACAACACCTGTAAAAAAATAATTCCTAATTTTTAAAGATAATATATAAAACCATAGACCTATAATTTCTCTTTTTTTTATAGGTTTCTTTTTGGTTTCTTTCATTTATTAACTATAACTAGAATATGTAACAAAAATTATTGCAATGATAAATAATACAACTAAAATTTTATTATTAAGATTCATAATGATAAATTATTATCAATTTTAGAATGAAATGAATAGAAGAAAATTTTTAACATATGTTGGATGTGGTTGTGGAAGCTTACTTCTACATTCGTGCACAAGTGCTCCAATTACTGACAGAAAACAATTAAAATTAATACCTGAAGCTAAATTAAATGCTCAAGCTGCTCAAATTTATGAGAAAGTTAAAGAAAAAGAGAAAATGAGTGACGACACAAAAACTTTAAATGAAATAAAAGAAATTGGAAAAAAAATGGAAGATTCAATTAGTGAATATTTCTATAGATCTAATTTAAATGATCCAACTGCTAACTTTGATTGGGAATATATATTAATTGATAATAAAAAAGTTAGAAATGCTTGGTGTATGCCAGGTGGAAAAATTGCAGTGTATACAGGTATACTAGATGTTACAAAAAATACTAATGGTCTGGCTGCAGTAATGGGACATGAGGTTGCTCATGCAGTTGCAAAACATTCAGTTGAAAGAGCAAGTAGAGGAGTTTTACTAAACACAGGTACTAGAATTATTGATATTGCAAGTGGAGGTATATTATCAGATATCAACAGAACAACTGGAATGGATACAGTTGGCCTACTATCTCAAATTGGACTAATGAATCCATTTAACAGAAAACAAGAAAGCGAAGCTGATTATCTTGGTATGATTTTTTCATCTTTATCTGGATATGATATCAGAGAAACAGTTAAAATTTGGGAAAGAATGAAAGAATTTAATAAAGGCAAAGAGCCTCCACAATTTATGAGTACCCACCCTTCATCTGACACTAGAATTAAACAGTTAAATGATTGGATGAATGAGGTAATTCTTGATTATCCACCGATTGAAATAAGTTAAATTCAAATAGTGGTGAGCCGTGATGGACTCGAACCATCGACCCATTCCTTAAAAGGGAATTGCTCTACCAACTGAGCTAACGGCCCACAAAGATTCATTTTTATGAAAATGAATATGGTTTGTATACAGATAAATTTTAATATTTCAATTCGTTCAATGTAATTTTTATAAAAAGAATTCGTTATAAATGAGGGATTTTCATTACAAAGTTGTACACATAATAGCACAGTTAATAAAACTACAACTTATCAATGTATTTATCATGAAAATCATCGAAGGTATTATTCATAATATTTTTTCTGATTTCAGACATTAATTCTTGATAAAAATTTATATTATGAAGTGTTAATAACATTGATGCTAATATTTCATTGGTATTAAACAAATGATTTAAATAGTTTTTTGAATATTTATTTAAATTTAAATTTTCACAATTAGGATCTAATGGGGTGTTATCATGTTGATATTTATTATTTTTAATATTTACCCGTCCATTCCAAGTAAAAGCAAGCCCTGTTCTACCCGATCTAGTTGGAAGAACGCAATCAAACATATCTATACCTCTTTTTACCGCTCCTAAAATATCCGTAGGTGTACCAACTCCCATTAAATAATGAGGTTTTTCCTCTGGCAAATGCTCCTTAATACCATCCAAAGTAGTAAACATTTCCTCTTGAGTTTCACCTACAGCTAATCCTCCGACTGCATAGCCATCAAATCCAATGCTTGTAAGACCTTCAAGCGATTTTAATCTTAAATCTTTAAATAATCCTCCTTGAATAATTCCAAATAAACCTTTGTGGTGATTGTTTCCAAAAGCTTTTTTAGATCTCTCAGCCCAATACAAAGATAGATCCATAGATTTTTTTATTAAATTATAATCTTCAGTTTTTTTTGGACACTCATCCATTATCATTACAATATCTGAGTTTAAGCCTAATTGAATCCTAATACTTTCTTCAGGACTTAAATAAAATTTTTTTCCATCAACGTGTGAATTAAATATGGCCCCTTTTTCACGATCTATTTTATTTAACTTTGATAGAGACATTACTTGAAAACCACCTGAGTCTGTAAGTATTGGTAAATCACAATTCATAAACTCATGTAAACCCCCTGCAGACTGAATTCTTTCCACTCCAGGACGGATCATTAGATGATATGTATTAGATAGTATTATTTCTGATCCAGTTTTCTTTATATCATCGATCGTACAAGCTTTAACTGTTGCTTGTGTTCCAACAGGCATAAATGCTGGTGTGTTAATCTCACCTCTATGAGTTTCTATAACACCACGTCTAGCAAATTTATCTTTGTTTAAAACTTTAAAGGCAAAATTTTTTAATGCCATTTAATATTTTACAAAGATTTAAAACTTATAATTTTATCAGGATCTGTTACAGCACCATTGTTATTTTGGTCACCTCTTTTAATTTTATCTACAAACTCCATTCCCTCAACAACTTTACCAAAAACAGTATACTGTCTGTCTAAAAAAGGAGCTGGTTGAAAGCAAATAAAAAACTGGCTATTTGCACTATTTGGATCTTGAGCTCTAGCCATAGATAATGTGCCTCTGTCATGAGGTAAACTATTAAACTCTTGTTCTAAATCGGGCATATCAGATCCACCCATACCTGCTCTTCTTAAATCAAATTCTTTAGACTCTGAATTTCCAAATTTAACATCTCCTGTTTGAGCCATGAAACCATCGATTACTCTATGAAATACAACATTGTCATATTTTCCACTGTTAGCTAATTCTTTAATTCTTTTGACATGGTTTGGCGCAACGTCTTCAAATAATTCAATTTTTACATCACCATCTTTTAGTTTTAAAATCATTATATTCTCCTCAGCTATTAATTGATTTGCACTAATAAAAAATAAAATAAATATGTATGATAAAATTCTATTCATATTTTTCTTTTAAAGATTTTATTGTGCTTTTGGTAGTAAATTTTTTAATATTTCCATTTAATTTTACAATTTCTTTAACAAATCTAGATGAAATAATTTGATTTTCTACATCTGACATTAAAAAAATTGTTTCAATGTCTTGATTCAACTTTCTATTCATTCCAGCAAGTTGAAATTCATATTCAAAATCAGATACAGCTCTTAAGCCACGCAATATAATATTTGATTTATATTTTTTGCACAAATCTGTAGTTAGTGAACCAAAGGAAACAACTATAATTTTTTTTTTATTTAATTTTAAATCGTTAAATAAAGCTTTATTAACAATTTCTATTCTTTCATCTGATGAAAATAAATAATTTTTATTATTAACATCTGAAACTCCAACTACTATTTTATCAAAAAGTTTTAATGCTTTTTTAATAACATCTATATGACCATAAGTAATTGGATCAAAAGTTCCTGGATATATTGCAATTTTATTCATTAAATTAAATTATCATCAATTTTAATTGCAGAAACAACTTTTTCATCACCAGATAATTTTATAATTCTTACACCTTGAGTATTTCTGCTAGCAGTTCTTATTTCTTTTACCGCAACTCTAATAACTCTTCCTTTGTTTGTAGATATTAAAATTTCATCACCTTCAAAGACTGGAAAAGAGGATGTTATATTTCCATTTCTTGGAGAATTTATAATTCCAATAATACCCTTGCCTCCTCTATTTGTAACTCTATAGTCTATATGAGAAGTCTTTTTACCATAACCGTTTTCACTTATTGCTAATACAAATTTTTCTTTTGCTTTTAATTCAGATTTTTCATCTTTTGATTTTTTTCCATTTTTATTTAATTTATCATTATCAATTACAGACAATGAAACAATTTGATCACCAGATGCTAGTTCAATACCTTTAATTCCTTTTGAAGATCTCCCCTTAAATACTCTTAGTTTTCTAGCTTCGAAACGGATACATTTACCAAATCTAGTACTCAGAATTATATCTTGATCATCTTTACAAATTTTAACTCCAACAATTTTATCATTGTTATCAAGTTTCATTGCAATTTTTCCTGAAGCATTAATGGAAGAGAAATCTTCTAAACTATTTTTTCTAACTTTACCTTGTGCTGTTGCAAAAATAATTTGATAATTTTTTGAATCTGTATCTTCATCAGGCATTGGCATAATTGAACTGATAGATTGATGACTTTTTAATGGAAGTATATTGAATAAAGATTTACCTTTTGAAGCTGATGATCCTTCGGGTATTTTCCAAGCTTTAATTTTATAAACAAGCCCCTCTGTTGAAAAAAATAAAACTGATGTATGCGTATTAACTGACAGAGTTTGTATTACGGAGTCTTGATCTCTGGTAGTAATTCCAGATTTACCTTTTCCACCCCTTTTTTGTTGCTTCACATTATTTAATGATCCTCTTTTAATATACCCTTGTAAAGTTACTGTAATAATTACAGATTGTTTTTGGATTGTTTCCTCGATGTCGTAATTTAATACCGCATCAATAATTTTAGTTCTTCTAGGAACAGCAAATTTTTCTTTAATATTTTTTAATTCTTCGCTTATTACTCTCAAAAGCTCTTTTTTAGACGATATAATTTTTTTATATTTTGCAATTAATTCAGCTAATTTTTTAATCTCAACTTCAATTTCATTGATACCAAGAGCTGTTAATTTCTGTAATCTTAATTCTAAGATAGCTAAAACTTGTGGTTCAGATAAAGAATAAATATTTTTACCTTTTTTTCCCTCTACTAAAGAAATTAGCTTTTGTGATTTGTTTATTTTCCATTTAGTTTTAAGAATAGCATTTTTTGCATCCTCAGGTGTTTTGGAAGATCTAATGATTTTTATAATTTTATCTAAGTTTTCTACTGCAACAGATAGACCAATTAAGATATGAGCTCTTTCCTCTGCTTTTTGAAGATCAAATTTTGTTTTTTTGATTACTACATCTTCTCTAAAAGATAAAAAATTAGAAAGAAATTCTTTTAATGTACATGTTTTTGGTTTCCCTTCTACTATTGCTAAAGTGTTAAAACCAAAAGAGCTCTCTATTTGAGTATTTTTGTAAAGTTGTCTTTTAATTGTTTCTGGCTCGACACCGTTTCTCAAATCAATAGCAACTCTTATACCTTCTCTGTTAGACTCGTCTCTTATATCTTTAATACCTTCAATTTTCTTTTCTCTAACTAATTGTGCAATTCTTTCATTTAGTACAGCTTTATTTACTTGGTATGGAATTGAAGTAATTACTAATCTATCTCTGCCATTCTTTAAGCTTTCAACTGATACTTCACCTCTAATTTTAAATGAGCCTCTACCATTGTTGTAACCTTGTTTAATTATATCTTTGCCGATTATTACTCCTCCAGTCGGAAAATCTGGTCCTGGAATATGTTTCATTAGTTCTTTTATTTTAATATCTTTGTTTTCTATTAAGGCTAAAGTACCATCAATTATCTCACCAAGATTATGAGGAGGAATACTGGTTGCCATTCCAACAGCTATACCTCCAGCCCCATTAACTAATAAATTTGGAAATTGTGCAGGTAATACGCTAGGTTCTTTCTCTGTTTCATCATAATTACTTTTAAAACTAATCGTATTTTTTTCGATATCATCAATTAAAAATTGTGAAACTTTTGACAATCTTGTTTCGGTATACCTCATAGCAGCAGCAGGATCACCATCAATGGATCCAAAATTACCTTGCCCTTGAACTAAAGGTAAACTCATTGAAAAATCTTGCACCATTCTAACTAATGCATCGTAAACTGATTGGTCACCATGAGGGTGATATTTACCAATTACATCCCCGACTATTCTTGCTGATTTTCTAAATTGTTTAGACCAATCATAACCACCTTTATACATTGCATAAAGGATTCTTCTGTGAACTGGTTTTAATCCATCTCTTACATCAGGTAATGCACGACTTACAATAACACTCATTGCATAAGACAAGTAAGACGAGCTCATCTCGTCATGCATAGAGATTAGATTAATGTTCTTATCTTTTGGTTCTTCAGTTTTTTGCATAGAAATTAAAATGGTATTTCGTCATCCATATCATTTGACACTTGAGAAGAATCCTCAATATTATTTTGTTGAGTTGTGTCATTCTGAATTCCACCACCTGTATTTCCTCCACCTAACATTGTAAGTGAAGAATTATAACCTTGTATAACAATTTCTGTTGAATACTTGTCTTGGCCAGATTGTTCATCTTTCCATTTACGTGTTGTTAGTTGTCCCTCCACATAAACTTGGGCACCCTTTTTTAAATATTGTTGAACAACATTTACCAATCCTTCATTGAATACAACTATACGGTGCCATTCAGTTTTTTCTTTTCTTTCACCAGTATTTTTATCTTTCCATGTTTGGCTGGTTGCAAGACTTAGTCTAGCTACACTCTTGCCATTTACCATTTGTTTAATTTCAGGGTCTGCGCCCAAACGACCAATTAATAATACTTTATTTAAACTTCCAGCCATAATATTTTACTATTTGTTAAATTAATTAATAAGATTTATATCACAATTCTTCTGAATATTAATTTTATTGACTCAAAGCAACTAAAAATATGATGAAAAAGATAGTTATTAAGGGCGCTAAAGAACACAATTTGAAGAATGTGACTGTAGAGATTCCAAAAGATAAATTTGTAGTCATAACAGGTTTGTCTGGGTCAGGAAAATCTTCATTAGCCTTTGATACCATCTATGCAGAAGGTCAAAGAAGATATGTCGAGAGCTTATCTGCTTACGCTCGCCAATTTTTAGATAAAATGAAAAAGCCAAATGTTGATTTAATTGAAGGCTTAAGTCCAGCCATAGCAATCGAACAAAAAAACACTTCAAAAAATCCCAGATCAACTGTTGCAACTGTTACAGAAATTTATGATTATATGAGGGTGCTCTATGCAAGAGCTGGTATTCCCTACTCTCCTTTTACAGGTAAGCCAATAACCTCTCAAACAATTACTCAAATTGTTGATTTAATTAAAAAATTACCAAAAAAATCTACAATTTATATTTATGCTCCAGTAGTTAGAGGTCGTAAGGGTGAATATAAAAAAGATATTTTAAGCTATAAAAGACGTGGATTTAGAAAAATAAAGATTGATAATGTTTTATACGATATAGAAAAATCCCCTAACCTTGATAAAAAATTAAAACACGATATTTCAATTTTAGTTGATAGAATTGTACTCAATTCAAAACTTGGAAACAGATTAGCCGAAAGTGTAGAAACAGCTGTAAATTTAGCTAATGGATTAGTTTTTGTTGAATACGAAGATGAAACACTTCCTCAAAAATTTAGAAAAATTGAAAAATTAATTTACTCCACAAAGTTTGCCTGTCCAGAAAGTGGATTTACTATCGAAGAAATAGAACCAAGATTGTTTTCATTTAATAGTCCCTTTGGTGCTTGTGAAGAATGTGAAGGTATAGGAATGAAATTAAATGTAGACCCAAATTTAGTAGTTCCAGATGATCGTAAAAGTTTAGCGGATGGAGCAATTGAACCATGGGCTAAATCGACAACTTTATATTATGCGCAAACTTTAGCTTCTCTTGCAAAACATTATGAATTTTCTCTTGATGAAAAATGGAAGAAGCTTCCAAAAAAAATAAAAGATATAATTTTATATGGTTCAGATGAGGACGAAATTAAATTTAATTATGATGATGGGTATGAAAAATATTCATATAAAAAAACTTTCGAAGGTGTAATTAATAATCTTGAAAGACGTTTCTTGGAATCTGATAGTGAATGGAAAAGAGAAGCAATAGCCGAATATCAATCAGATACTGCATGTGAAGCTTGTAATGGTGATAGACTAAAAGAAGAAGCATTATGTGTTAAGATTAATGATTTAAATATTAGTGAGGTTACTAAAAAATCAATTCATGATGCCGCTGAATGGTTTAAAAGCTTAGAAAATAATTTAGATAAAAGGCAATTTAAAATTGCAGAACATGTCCTAAAAGAAATAAATGAAAGATTAAATTTCTTACTTAATGTTGGTTTAGATTACTTAACACTCTCAAGAGAGTCTGGAACTTTATCAGGAGGAGAAGCTCAAAGAATCAGATTAGCATCACAAATTGGATCTGGTTTAACAGGAGTATTATATGTTTTAGATGAACCATCAATTGGTTTGCATCAAAAAGATAATGTTAAATTAATAAATGCATTAAAAAGACTAAGAGATCTTGGGAATACAGTAATTGTTGTTGAACATGATACTGAGACAATGGAAAATGCAGATCACATTATTGACCTTGGACCAGAAGCTGGAACGAATGGTGGTCAAATAACAGCTCAAGGAACTTACGAAGAACTTAAAAAGGATAAGAAGAGTATAACGGGACAGTATCTTGCGAATAAACAGAAAATTGAAATTCCTAAAACTAGACGATTAGCAAAAAATGGTAGATTTGTAGAAATAAATGGTGCTAGTGGGAATAATTTAAATAATGTTAATCTTAAAATTCCTACAGGCACATTCACTTGTGTAACTGGAGTTTCAGGAAGTGGTAAATCTACATTGGTATTACAAACATTATTTCATGCATTAAACTTAACACTTAATAATAAAGCTAGAAAAACTCCTAAAGCTTTTAAAGATTACAAAGGTGTCGAATTAATTGATAAAATTATTGATATCGACCAATCCCCTATTGGTAGAACTCCAAGATCTAACCCAGCTACTTATACTGGAGCTTTTGGTCCTATAAGAGATTGGTTTACTAGCTTACCAGAGTCTAAAACTAGAGGTTATAAACCAGGAAGATTTTCGTTTAATGTTAAGGGTGGTAGATGTGAAGCCTGTGAAGGTGATGGTGTTATTACATATGAAATGCACTTTTTACCAGATGTTTATATTCAGTGTGATGAATGTAAAGGAACGAGATACAACAGAGAAACTTTAGAGATTAAGTTTAAAGGAAAAAGTATAGCTGATGTTTTAGATATGTCTGTTGATGAAGGTTGTGAATATTTTGAAAACATTTCAAATATTAAATCTAAATTATTAACTCTAAAAAAAGTTGGACTTGGTTACATTAAAATTGGACAACAAGCTACAACACTGTCAGGTGGTGAAGCACAAAGGATTAAACTAGCTAAAGAATTATCAAAAAGATCAACTGGTAGAACTATGTACATATTAGACGAACCAACAACTGGACTACATCAGCACGATATTAAAAAGTTACTAGAAATTCTTCACACCTTCGTGAAATTAGGAAACACCGTAGTTGTAATAGAGCATAACTTAGATGTTATAAAAACTGCTGATCATATAGTTGACATGGGTCCTGAGGGTGGTGTTAAAGGTGGTAAAATTGTTGCAGAAGGCAAACCTGAAGAAGTTTGCAAAGTAAAAGAAAGCTACACAGGTCAGTTTTTAAAACCTCTTTTGTATTAAATATAAAAACTTATAAAAAATCTAAATTTAGTGTATATTAATTAAGAATCATGAGCAGTTTATTATCATCACTATCTAAAACAATTCATGCATCGCTTGCATTAGCAATTATATTGTTTTTAGGTCTTTCCTATTTAAATGATGGTATTTCAATCGATACTCTTTTCTGGAGCTGGTTATTTAGATACATTCATGTTGTTGTTGCAATAATGTGGATAGGATTATTGTGGTATTTTAATTTTGTTCAAATTCCAAATATGGGAAAAATACCTGATGAACAAAAACCTGCTATTGGGAAAGTAATTGCTCCTGCTGCATTATTTTATTTTAGATGGGCAGCTGCGTTTACTGTTCTTTCAGGATTAATCTTAGCTCTGTTAAATGGATATTTACATGATGCTATGACTTTAAGCATTGGATCGGGTGTTCCAAAACATACAGCAATAGGAATTGGTATGTGGTTAGGAATTGTTATGGCATTTAATGTTTGGTTTGTAATTTGGCCAAACCAAAAAAGAGCTTTAGGAATAGTTGAAGCTGATCCAGAAACAAAAGCTAAGTCTGCTAAAACTGCAATGTTGTTTTCAAGAACAAATACTCTTTTATCGCTACCAATGTTACTTTCAATGGTAGCTGCTCAAAACTTATATTAAACAGTTTTATTATCGTCTTCTCTTAAGACTGTTTTTTGTGATACTCTTAATCTCACTAAAACTGTATTAGCTATATAAATCGAAGAATAAGTTCCAAACACAACACCAAGTATCATTGCTAAAGAAAAACCTTTTAAAATTTCGCCACCAAAAAAGAATATTGCCAATAAAGCTAATAACGTAGTAGCTGAAGTAATAATAGTTCTAGATAGAGTTTCATTAATTGAAATGTTTGTTAATTCAAAAATTTTAATGTCTGAATATTTTCTCAAATTTTCTCTAACACGATCAAAAATTACAACCGTATCGTTCATAGAATAACCAACAATAGTTAGAACAGCTGCAATAATTGATAAATTAATTTCAAGACTAAATAATGAAAAAATTCCCAATGTAACTATTACATCGTGAAATAATGCCAAAATTGCCCCCAAACTAAATTGCCACTCGAAACGTATCCAAATATAAATAAGCATTACAGCTAGAGATAAAGAAATTGCTATCACGCCAGCTTTAAGCAATTCAGCGCTCACTTTAGGACCTACGTTCTCAACTCTTCTAAAGTCATAGTTATTTCCAAAAGAACTATCTAAATCCTTTTTAATTTCTTCAATAATGTTTTTTTTATTATCTTTATTTTCAAATTTAATTAGAAAATCAGTATCATTTCCAAATTTTTTAACAGAAACATCTCCTAAATCCATTTGATTAAATTTATCTCTCAATGAACTAACGCTAATTTTGCTATCTGATGACCTTAGTTCAATTAATGTTCCACCTTTAAAGTCTATACCGTAATTTAAACCTTTAAAAATTAGTAATAAAAGTGATGCTGTAATTAAGAATATAGATAGTATGTTAAAGTGATTATAGTATTTATTAAAGGCTATCATTAGATTAGTTTTTCCTTATTTTTATTTCTTGTCACATAAAGACTAGTGAACAATCTTGCTATAAAATATACTGAAAATAGAGTTGTAAATATTCCTACACCTAGTGTAACAGCAAATCCTTTTACTGGACCAGAACCCATAAAAAATAAAATTATAGCTGCTAATAAAGTAGTAATATTTGCATCAATAATTGCTGTTCTTGATTTTGTGTAACCTCCATCAAAAGCTAAAATATTATTATTTTCATCTTTAAGTTCTTCCTTAATTCTCTCAAAGATTAAAACATTTGCGTCAACTGCCATTCCAACAGTTAAAATTATACCAGCTATACCAGGAAGAGTTAGTGTTGCTTCAAATAAAGTTAATATACCAAGTAATAAAAATAAATTTATTATTAATGTGACGTTAGTGATTAATCCAAACACTTTGTATTTAACAAACATAAAAATAATAACTAATAAAAAACCTATGGCTAAAGCGATCATTCCTGCATTAATCGAATCTTGTCCTAGATCAGGACCTACAGTTCTTTCCTCTATAATCTCTAAAGGAGCTGGTAAAGCTCCAGATCTTAATAATAAGGCTAAATCTGTAGCACTTTGGAAAGTAAATCCACCACTGATCTGTCCAGACCCACTTGCTATTGTATCTCTAACAACAGGTGCACTAATTATTTTTCCATCTAAAACAATCGCTAATTGTTTTCCAATACCAGTAGATGTTGCTTTACCAAATCTTTTGGCACCTACTCTATCTAATGTAAATGACACAATAGTTTGATTGTTTTGAGTGTCCATTTTTGGTTGTGCATCTAATAGATTTTCACCACTGATGATTATTCTTTTGCTTACTGTTGCTTCTTCTAAGCCATCTTCAAATTTTAACTTCTCAACACCAAATCTGTCACTTTCATCATTGGTTACAAATCTAAATGTAAGATTTGCTGTTTTTCCTAATAGTGATTTAATTCTTTGAGGATCATCTAACCCAGGAAGTTCAACAAGGATTCTGTCATTGCCTCTTTTTAAAATATTGGGTTCATTAGTACCGACTTCATCTACCCTTCTTCTTACAATTTCTATAGCTTGATCTTGCGATGAAGTTTTAAGATTGATTATGCCTTGTCTTGAAAAACTTACTTTTAAATTGATAACATTATCTTCGATGTCAAGTTGGTGTGATTTAAATCTTGGGTAATAAGGATTTAGATCACTATTTTCATCTTGAAACACATCTAGAACTGCTTGTTTATCTAAATCAGCAACATTGAAAAAAATATTTTGATTATCAATTTTAATATTATTAATTTTGATATTTTTCTCTTTGAAATAATTTCTAATAGTGGTTGTTAAATTTTGTAATTTTTGTTCAATTACAGGCTCATTATCAATTTCAAGTAAAAGATAAGAACCACCTTGTAAATCTAAACCAAGGTTTATTTTCTTATTAAAAAAACTATCATCGAACTTAAATAAATTTGATGACGCAATTAAAATAAATAATAAAGAAAATAAAGTTACAAATAAGATTCTTAGTTTAGAAAAATAAAGCACTTATCTTAATTGATTATTTTTTAACTTCTGGAGTATTGTTTAAGAGACTTTGAATGCCTGTAGCTTTAACAATTTCTACTTTAACATTTTCAGCTATTTCAACTTCTACTTTGTCGTTATCGATTAATCTTTCTACTCTTCCTGTTATACCACCTGAAGTGACTACTTTATCTCCTCTCTTTAAACCTTCGACCATTGCTTTATGCTCTTTAACTTTTTTTTGCTGTGGTCTAATTAAGAAAAAATAAAAAATAACAAAAATTAAAATTAGCGGTATAAATTGACCTATTCCTGAACCTTCCATAAAACTCCTTTAAATTATGGCATTCTTATACCATCTAACTAATTAAAACAACTTTAATTGTTAGAAATCAATTCCATATTGTTCATATAAGGTCTTAGAACTTTAGGAATTATAATAGAACCATCTTTTTGCTGATAGTTTTCCATAATTGCAATCAGAGTTCTTCCAACAGCTAAACCGCTTCCATTTAACGTACCTGCAAAAACATTTTCCTTATTATTATTTTTATATCTTGCCTTCATACGCTGTGCTTGAAACGTCGAACAAGATGAACATGAAGATATTTCTCTATATTTATTTTCTGATGGTAACCATACCTCAATATCATAGGTCTTCTCTGCGCTAAAACCCATATCACCTGAACATAAAATTACTTTTCGATAAGGTAATTCTAATTTATCTAGTATGTCAGTGGCACAATTTGTCATTCTCTCTAATTCTTCTAAACATTTTTCATTCTCAACAATGCTTACCATTTCAACTTTGTAAAATTGATGCTGCCTAATCATGCCCCTTGTATCCTTTCCATAACTTCCAGCTTCTTTTCTAAAACAAGGAGTTGAAGCAACAAATCTCATTGGTAAATTATTAAGATCAATCATTTTATCTTTAACAATATTAGTTAAAATCACTTCTGCTGTTGGTATCAAAAATTTTCTATCTGAACCTTCGTCAAATTTAATTTCAAACTGGTCATTTTCAAATTTTGGCAACTGTCCAGTGCCGTACATAGTGCTTTCTGATGCCATTAATGGAGGTGATATTTCCTGATAACCATTTTGATGAATATGCGTATCAAGCATAAAATTTGATATTGCCCTTTCTAAAAGAGCCAATTTATCTTTTACAAATACAAATCTTGAACCAGTAGTTTTTGTAGCTAAATCAAAATCAAGCATATTTAGTTTTTCACCTAATTCGTAATGTGTTTTAGGTTTAAATTCTAAATTGGGTATCTCTCCTGATTTTAATATTTCTTTGTTATCATTTTCGTCTTTACCATTTGGAACATCTTCATGTGGTATATTGGGTATACTAGACAGTATACTATCTAAATCAAACTTAATTTGTTTTTGATCTTCTACAATTTTCTCGAGTTCCTTGCTAATTTCTTTAGATTTCTTAAACAAACTCTCATCTTTTGATTTAGAAATATCTTTTTTTTCTTTTTCTAAACTTTCTTTTTTTTGAATTAAATTTCTATTTTGTTCATCTAATTTTTGAATTTTTTCAAAATCTACTTCTAAATTTCTTTTTTCAAGAGATTTTTGAAATTTGGAAAAATCTTTTCGTATTTCTTTAATGTTATGCATCTTCTTTTTGTAAATTTTTATTTTCTATAAATTTTACTGAAAATATTGATAATTCATATAGAATTAATAAAGGTATTGCTAAACCTATTTGAGTAATTGGATCTGGTGGTGTTAACAATGCAGCTGCTGCAAATATTATAACAACTACATATTTTCTTCTCTCTTTTAAAAATTGACTATCAACTATTCCGATTCTTGCCAATAAACTTAAAACAACTGGTAACTGAAAACTGATACCAAAAGCAAAAATTAATTTCATAACTAGTGATAAATATTCATTAACTTTAGCCTCTAATTGAATTGGCAAATTTGTAGAAAGACCTGTGCTTTCAAATGAAAGAAAAAATTTAATCGCAAGTGGCATTATCAAATAATAAACCAGCATGCCTCCTAAAAAAAATAATATTGGTGTTAATATAAGGTAAGGCAGAATTGCTACCTTTTCATGTTTGTACAAACCTGGTGCAATAAATTTCCAAATTTGCATCAAGATAAATGGACATGTAACAAAAAAAGCAGTGAAGAAAGATACTTTAAGATATGTTAAAAAGGTCTCTTGTAAAGCTGTAAATATTAATCTTCTATCAGAGCCGTCTTCTTTTACAGCTCTAGCAAATGGATCAACAAGAAAACCATAGATATGTTCTGCAAATAAGTAACAAATTACAAAAAAGATAAATAAAAAGATAAAGCTATTTATTAACCTTTTTCTTAATTCTGTTAGGTGACTTACAAATCCACCTTCCTGATCTTCATTACTCATCTTTTTTAATTTCTTTTTTTATTTCGTTGTCAATTTTTTCGTCATCAATCTCTAGATTTGAAACTTCATTTTGAATATTATTAACGTATCTTTTTGCTGATCCGATCCATGAGCCTGCTTTCTTTAACATCACTGGAAAATCCTTTGGTCCAAGAACTATTATTGCAATAGCAACAACAATTAAAATTTCAAACCAACCGATAGTAGGCATTTAAATTAATTTTTGTTATCCGAGTCTTTGTTATCGTCAGATATATTTTTTGGCTCTGTATCGTCAGTTACGTCTGACGCCATTCCTTTTTTGAAACTTTTAATACCTTTAGCTACATCACCCATTAAGCTTGAAATTTTTCCTCTTCCAAACAATAAAACAACCAATATAACTACAATAGCTATTTGCCAAATTCCTATACTCATAAAAAACTTATAACCTTTTTAAGGTTATTTTGAAAGTTACTTTTTTATTAATCTTTTTCTTCAGGGTCTAGAGTGCTGTTTAGCATTTCATCTATATTGGAATAAATATCCTCTTTTTTCTCTTCTTGCTTTTCTTTGTAAAATTTTCCAGTTCCAAAAATAGCATTATCAACGCTTGAACTATCAATTAAACCAGCAGCACCTAATTCATCAATTGTTGGAAGATCAGATAATTTTTGTATGTTGAAGTGACTTAAAAAATCATCAGTAGTAATGTATTGAATTGGTCTACCGGGGACATCTTTTCGACCTCCTGGTTTTACCCAATTTAATTCCATTAATATCTCTAAAGTATTTGTACCAAAAGCAACTCCCCTTATTTCCTCTATCTCAGCTCTCGTAACTGGTTGATGATAAACAATTATAGCTAATGTTTCTACTGCAGCTCTAGATAGTTTCTTTTCAACAGTTTTTTCTTGGGACATCAAACTTGATAAATTTGGCGATGTTCTAAAAGACCACTTATCTTTTATACAAATTAAATTAATTCCCCTATTTGAATATTCTTGTTTTAATTTTTCTAAAGATTCTGGAACATTACCTTTTTTAGAAATTTTACTTTCTATTGTGTCTACATCTAAAGGCTCAGCTGCAGCAAAAATAATTGCTTCTATTTCTTTATCTAAATCAGATAGTTTTGATGGAAACTTTAAAATATTATCTTTTGAAGCTTTTGCTTTTTTAATCATTTATTTCCTTTATATATATTTCATCAAACAATTTATCTTGTTTAATTGATAAATTTCCTTCTTTAACTAATTCTAATGATCCAGCAAATATCCCAGCCTTACCAGTTCTTTTGTATTTTGAACCACTTTTAAAATTACTTGGTATTAATTCATCCAATTTTTTCCACTCAAATAGTTTACCAAAAAATTCTCTAATTGTTTTGATGCCATCTTCTGTTGTGAACACAGGTAGTTTTGGAATATTCATTTTTTGAAAATCTTTAGTCATTATTATTGTTGAGTAAGCTTTCATTAGTTCAAATAAACTTAAGTTATATTCTGTGCTATAAATTGATCTAATATTTCCTTTCATACCTCTTGTTCTTATCTCTCTACCTAATCTTTTTCTCTTAAGCATTTGTTCGGATAATAATCTAATTAATTCTAATTTTTTTAACTGTAATTTTAACTTTTCTGCAACTTCTTGAACTTTAAATTCTTCTTCAGGAGTACCAGGCAAAAGTAATTTTGATTTTAAATAAGCTAACCATGTTGCCATTAAAAGATATTCAGAAGCAATTTCTAAATTTAAATTTTTTTCTTTGGTAATATACTCATGAAATTGATCTGCTAACTTAGTTATAGATATTTCTTCTAGATCAACTTTTTGAGCTTTTGCTAAATCTAAAAGTACATCTAATGGTCCATTATAATTATTTATATCGACATTAAATAATTCAGAATCATTAGTGGACATGTAAAGATATTAACTTAAAATTTTATAAAATTGAGATGTTTTTTTAACAATAAAACTATTCACTTGAGGTGAATTTTCTGCAACTATCTTCATTTCTTTCATATTTCCATTGCAGTGAAGTGCAAGATTACAACCTGCGCTGAATAAATTAGTAGTATTAAGTTTTAAATCAGCACTTAAACTTTTCATTGATAAGTCATCTGAAATTAAAATATTCTTAAATCCTATATTTTTTCTAATGATATTTATTATTTTTTTAGAGTGTGTAGCCGTGTTATTTTTGTCAATTTTTGAATAAACAACATGACCTGTCATTGCAAATAAAGATTTCTTATTTTTAAATGTCCAAAAATCGTTTTTAAGAAGATATCCATATGTTTTGGTAACAATTGGTCTTGCATAATGACTATCAACTTTTGCTAAACCATGACCGGGTATATGCTTCATTACAGTTCCTATTGAGTTATTTTGAAATAATTCAATACAAATATCTCCTAATTTAGAGACAATTTTTTTATTTATTGAATAAGATCGATCACCAATTACTATGCTTGCGCCATTAACTCTAAGGTCTAAAACTGGAACAGTATTAATATTCACACCAATTAAATTCAATAAATAAGAAGTCTTATCTACAAATAACTTATAAACGACTTCAAATTTTTTTTTATCTTTATTAAACAAATCTCCAAAATATTCAGATGTCATATTATCAAAAGAAATTAAATTTTTTAATCTGTTTACTCTTCCTCCTTCTTGATCAATCATAATTGGATATTTTTTATCCTTAAAAATTTTTCTAATGCTAGAGGTTAATTTTTTAACTTGATCAAAAGATTTAATATTTCTAGTAAATAGGATAATTCCCCAGGGTTTATATTTTTTTAGAAATAAAATTTCATTTTTAGATAATTTTGTTGATTTTAAACCAACTATAAAAGATTTTCTTTTACTTATCATTGTCTAATAATTTCCAAAAATTAAATTTTTTCTTTTTCTTTTTGTTTGTTTGCTTAACATACTCAATTACATTTTGAGTATCATTCTCTAAAACTGGTAAATTTTTTGAATATAATTTTATTTTCTCATCAATATTTTGATGAGATCTGTATGATTTTTTTTTGTGTTCATCTGAAAAATAATATTTTCCTGTAAAAAATATAAATAAAATTATTACTAAAACAAATATTAAGTACTTTATTTCTTTAAGCATTACATTTGATTTGGTGTATCGACACCAACAATATCCATACCTGTTTTAATAACATTAGAAATAGCTTTCAAAAATATCAATTTATCTGGTGAGACTGTTTTTTGATCTTTAATGAACCTTTTTTCTGGAAATTGTTTTCCTAAATTCCAATACGAGTGAAATTCCGATGCAAGATCGTATAAGTAAACAGGTATTCTATGTGGTTCTAATTTTGTGCTAGCTGTGTCAATACATTTTGGCCACTCAGATAATTTTTTTAAAATTTTAATTTCATCATTAGAATATTCAAAATTGAAATCATTTAATTCAATTTTTGAATTTAAGTCTTTATCTATATGTCTAAATACAGATGAAATTCTAGCATAACAATATTGAACATAATATAATGGATTGTCTTTGGATTTTTCTTTGACTGCATCGAAATCAAAATCTAATTCAACATCACTGCTTCTGTTAAGCATAATAAATCTTGTTGCATCTTTTCCAACTTCTTCAATCAAGTCATCAACCGTAATGTAATCCCCTTTTCTTTTAGACATTTTGAAAGGCTTGTTATCTTTAATTAATTTTACCAACTGACTAATTTTGCAAATTAATGTATCTTTTTTTCCTGACAGTGCTTCAACCGAGGAGGTAATCCGTTTTATATAACCTGCATGATCTGCACCAAGGATATTGATTAAGTAATCAAAATTTCTATCAACTTTATTTTTATGATAGGCAACATCACTTGCAAAATAAGTCCATGTACCATCTGATTTTTGAAGTGCACGATCTTTATCGTCACCAAATTCTGTTGATTTAAATAATAATTGCTCCCTTTCAACCCAATCTTTGTTATCTTCACCAGCTGGGGCTTTGATTTTTCCTTTATAAATAAAGTTATTTTTTTCTAAAAAATTTATTACACTTTCAACTTCATTGTTTAATACGATATTTTTTTCACTAACAAAATTATCATGTTTAATACCCAAGCTTTTAAGGTTGTTTTTGATAAGCAGAAGCGCCTGCTCTATTGATAAGACTGTTAATTTGTCTCTAATTTCATCAAAATTATCAAATTTAAGATCTGAATTATTTGAAATTATATTTTTTGCAAAATCAATTAGATAATCTCCAGGATACAAATCAGGATTATCTTCAGGAAATGTTTCTTTAAAATGAACTTCTCTAATTCTAAAATATACTGATTTAGTAAAATTTATAATTTGGTTACCATAATCATTCACATAATATTCTTTTGTAACTTTGTGTTTATTAAAAATTAAAACATTAGAGATAACATCACCTAGAATAGCACCTCTACAATGTCCTACATGTAAAGGACCTGTCGGGTTTGCAGAAACAAACTCTACTAAATAATTATTTTTTTTCTCTTTTTCATTTATTCCAAAACTGTCTGCATTATCTGTGATATTTTTAATAAAATTTGACCAATAAGATGGTTTAAATTTAATATTAATAAATCCTGGTTTGGCTACAGATATTGTTTCAATTTCACTGTCATTATTTTTAATTTCGGGAGCAAGTTTTTCTGCAAGCTGTAATGGTGAAGTTTTATTAATTTTTGATAAAACCATCGCAACATTTGTTGAAATATCACAATCAAATTTTGGTGGAGGTATTTCTGCATTAATACCATTAAAATTCTCTGGAATTTCTAGTTTATTATTTTTATTCAAATCAACGATAACAGATTTAATTTTATCTAAATATAATTCAAAAATATTCATTTATTATCGTTATAAAGGTTAATAGCATATCTATCAGTCATACCAGATATAAAATCTGAAATAGCTCTATATTTGTCTTTAGTCAATTGATCTTTGGACAAAAATTTTCTTGGATTTGATTTAATTATTTTAAATAATTTCTTAATTATTAATTTACCTTTATGATTTTTTTTCAATACTGACTTGTTGTCGTACATTTTGTCTCTTAAGAAAGATTTAATTTCTTTTTCTGCATTCTTAATTTGGTTAGAAAAACAAACGATTAAATCATTAGATCTAGCTACATCTCTTGAGGATTTTATCTTAAGCTTTTGAATATTTTTCTGAGTATTGCTCAATAAATCTCTAACCATGAGGTCAATTGAGTCTCTTATAATCTGATAAATTGCAATTTTATAATTTTTATTAGTAATTTTATTTTTATATTTTTTATGAATATTTTTAAAAAAATCTATTTCAACCAATTCCTCCATTTTAAAAAGGTTGGCTTTTATTCCGTCTTGAATATCGTGATTGTTATATGCAATATCATCTGAAATTGCTGAAATTTGAGCTTCAAGAGAGGGAAATGAATTATATTTAATTTTACCTTTAAAAGCTTTTAACCCTATTAACTTATTAACTAAACCAATATCCTGAACAGGCCCGTTATGTTTAAGAAGACCTTCTAACGTTTCTATGGTCAAGTTTAATCCCTTAAACTTAAAATACTTATTTTCTAAAAACATAACTATTCTTAAAGTTTGAAGGTTGTGATCAAAACCACCATAATTCTCCATGCATTCATGTAAGGCATCTTCTCCAGCATGACCGAACGGCGTGTGGCCTAAATCATGTGCTAAACTTAAAGTTTCGGCTAAATCCTCATTTAATTTCAAATATTTAGCTATTGATCTTGCAATCTGAGCAACTTCTATTGAGTGAGTAATCCTTGTTCTAAAATGATCTCCTTCAGTATTAACAAATACTTGGGTTTTATGTTTTAACCTTCTAAATGATGCGCTATGAATAATACGATCTCTATCTCTTTGAAAAGGAGATCGATATTTTGAGTTAGCTTCCTTAATTAGTCTGCCTTTACTTTTGTATACCCCTAACAAAGCGTCTTTTTTCATCCTTTAATTAAAATAATTAAGTATTATATTAGTAATATCAGTGTTGAGACATGATTAAAGAAATTAAATTTACAGATAATGCGTTAAAACAAATAGAAAGTTTGTTAGCAAAAAAAGACAAAGGTTCATTTTTTAGAATCGCTATTAAAGGTGGTGGTTGTTCAGGATTTCAATATGAATTCACTTTCGATAAATCAAAACAAGACGACGATTTAAATTATCAAAATATTTTAATTGATAAAACCTCTGCAGATTTACTTAAAGGATCTGAAGTTGATTATGTTTCTGAGTTAATAGGTGAACAATTTAAAATATCTAACCCACAAACAAAATCCTCTTGTGGTTGCGGTGTTTCTTTCTCACTTTAATGCTGATTTCATCCTGGAATGTCAATTCTGTAAGAGCACGAATTGAAAATATCAAAAGTTATTTATTAAAATATAAACCAGATATTTTAATGATGCAGGAAATCAAAACCGAGGACATCAATTTTCCTTATGATGATTTTTCTTCAATGGATTATGAAAGCCACGTATTTGGTCAAAAAAGTTATAATGGTGTAGCAATTATTTCTAAAAATAAATTAAAAAATATTAAAACTGATTTAATTAAAGATAAATTAAAACAATCAAGAATAATTTCTGCTGAATTTGAATATAAGAAAAAAACTATTCAATTAATTAATATATACACACCAAATGGAAATCCTGTTGATACTGAAAAATATGATTACAAAAAAAATTGGCTTGATCAATTAATCAAACAACTAAAAACTTTATCTAAAAAAAATCCTAATTTAATTTTAGCTGGTGATTTTAATATAATTCCATCAGCAGAAGATGTTTATAATGTAAAAAGTTTTGAGGATGACGCTTTATATAGGTTGGAAATCAGAAAAAAATTTAGAGAGATGATAAATCTAGGTTTCAATGATGTGTATAGATATTTTAATGAAGAGAAAGAAGGATATACGTTTTGGGATTATATGAGGGGTGCCTGGCAAAAAAATAATGGCATGAGAATTGATCATTTTTTAGTTTCAAATTCACTAATTGATCAAATTAAGGATATAAACATTAACAAAGATCCTCGTGGAAGAGAAAAACCCTCTGACCACACTCCTATTGAAATTACTTTAGCTTAAAGATTTAATTTTATTAACTAACTCTTCGTTTATATTTCTTGGACCAGTGTCCAATCTATTTTTATGACGTCTTTCACCTGGTAATCTTACTTCACCCATTGATTTCATCTTCTCAAAAAATTCTTCCGCATGTTTTTGCCAGTTAGTTCCTGAAGTTTTATCTGGACTTATTGCTAGTATAAATTCACCACCGCTTGGAGGTCCACCATCGTTATTATCTTTAGCAGCTGTTTCATAACTAAAATTATCACCAACTAATGCGCCCGCTAATAATTCAACCATCATTGCAATTGCGGAACCTTTGTAGCCACCGAACGGTAATAATACTCCACCATCAGCAATTTCACCCGGATCAGTTGTTTCTTTTCCATCTTTAGTCAAACCAGTTCCAAGTGGAACTTTGTGCCCTTCTCTTTTAGCAACCTGAACTTCACCCATTGCCATCGATGCAGTTGCCATATCATAAACAACTGGAGTTTTTCCAGGTCTTGGCCAAGCAAATGATATTGGGTTCGTTCCGAATAATGGTTTTATAGCTCCTGCTGGTGCAACGGCAGGTTTGTAAGACGTACAAGCAAATGCAACTAAACCATCTTCAGCTAATTTTTCTGTTTCAGGCCACATAGCAGCCATATGATGTGAATTGTTTATTGCTAATACTGCAACACCATTTTCTTTTGCAGCATTAGCTAATTCTGGCAAACCTTTATTTAAAACAACAGGCGCTAAACAATTATTTCCTTCAACTTTAATTACTGATGGAGATATTTTTTTAACTTCAGGTTTCCCTTTTCCATTTATTTTTCCGCTTTTAAGACCAGTAACATATGCTGGCAATCTAAATAAACCATGTGATACTGAGCCATCTCTTTCTGCATTTCTTATTAAATCTGATAAAATTGATGCTGTCTCATCATCGCATCCATTAGCCAAAAGAGTTTCTTTAGCTAAATCATAAATTTTATCTAATGTAAGTGCTACAGTAGTCACTCGATCATTAAATATTATTTATGTTTGGTTTTCAAATCCTTTTTTAGATCTTCGTGATCACCTACAACAGTATGATATTTACTTTTAGTTACATATTTTTCCAAGAATGGAACAGCTAATAAAGGTAAAAATCCTCCAATCACAATACCAAAAGCTGCACTTTGTAAATCTGGATCGGCTAAAGCTGCTATAAAGTCAGCAATAATATGTGCAAAAACAATTCCAACAATTCCAGCTATTGCTCCATTTGAGATAATTTTAAGAAATCTATTAATACTCCAACCTGTATAAAAACCTATCAAAGGAATTAAAGTATGAATAAATCCAAAGGTTGCT
Organism: Candidatus Pelagibacter sp. HIMB1695; assembly: GCF_052047655.1. NCBI lineage: Bacteria > Pseudomonadati > Pseudomonadota > Alphaproteobacteria > Candidatus Pelagibacterales > Candidatus Pelagibacteraceae > Candidatus Pelagibacter > Candidatus Pelagibacter sp. HIMB1695. The sequence continues at coordinate 289,654 of NZ_JBNAJT010000001.1, forward strand.
CCCCTTAAAATACTGTGCTCTTCTATTAGTTCTTCCATAAAATGAAGGATTTCAGGTAATTCATGAGAATGTCCCTCTGCAGCTTGAACAGCGGTTAAACTAAATAAGTAGATGGCTGAAGATAAAAACCATATTTTTTTCATTAATTACACTCCCTGCATGTTGTTAGCACTTCCATTTTAAATTTATTAAAATCATATTTTTTAATATTGTTTTTTTTAAAAAATTCTAAAAAGATATTTGATTTAAGTTCTTCTGTGTCACCACATTTCTCACATATCGCTATAGCTGTATTATGATTATCTTCATGAGTATGATTACATAAAATATAAGTTTTTGTTTGATTTGATTTATGTATTCTCTCTTCTTCAATCAAACTGTCTAAAGCTCTATAAACAGTCATTGGTTGAGTTTTTTTAATTTTTTGCAGCTTATCTAATATCTCATAAGCAGTTAAATGCTTGGATGATTTTTTAATTATATTAAAGACTAATTCTTTATTAGACATATTGTTATGTTATAACATAACAAATTATTGTCAACATAATTTAACACTTATGTTTAAAAAAATTATTGTCTAGATTAGATATTTTTGATTAAATTAGATTGATGAAAGACTTAAATTTATTTAAGAAAAATGGATTTATCGTTAAAGAAAACCTAATTTCTCAAACAAAGATAAACAAAATAAATAAAATTGTTAAAGAAGTAATTTCAAAAGAGAAAAAGAAAAAAAATTGTAATGGTGTAAATGGAACACAATCCTATAATAATTACCATTTTGTTTACAATTCAGACTCATCAAATAATAAAGAAATATTAAGACTAAATAACCCTCAAAACAGACATAAAATCTTCTATGAATTATCTAGAGATAAAAAGATTATATCCATAGCTAAAAAATTGTTAGGTGGAACAGTTAGATTTCATCTTGGTAAATTAAATTTTAAGCTTCCAAATAAGAAAAAAGGGAGTGAAATTGGATGGCACCAAGATTGGGCTTTTTACCCTCATACCAACGATGATTTAATCACAGTTGGTATATATTTAGATGATTGCTATGAGAAAAATGGGCCTCTTAAAATAATAAAAAATTCACACAAAAAAAAATTATACAGCCACCACAGCAAAGAAAATTATTTTGTTGGAAAAATAGATACTAAAAAAAATAAAATAGGAACTAAAGATAGTGTTTCTATAACAGGAACTGCTGGAACAGTTGTTTTTTTTCATTGCAGATCAATTCATGGATCAGGACACAATCTTATGAATAACTCAAGGCCTCTAATTTTATTTGGTTATAGAGCTTGTGATGCTTGGCCATTAATAAATGATGGAAACCCTCATCCTGAAGTGAATTTAGAAAATTATGATAAAAATATTATTGTAGGAAATAAATCAATAAAACCAAGATTAGCTAAAGTTCCAACAATAATCCCACTACCTAAGAAGAAACATTATGTTTCTATCTACGAACTTCAAAAAAATTAAATTAAATTCTTTGTAATAAATCTTTAACATAACATTCATATAAATTTTGAATGTTATTTATAAAAAAATATCTTAAATGGATCAGCACATTTTTGGTGTTAACTGGTATTTTGCTTACAAATCTTAATATTTATCCACTGAATATATATTTTCATGGACTTGGTGTTGTTGGATGGACAATTTCAGGGTTTTTATTAAAGGATAAAGCTATTTTAACTAATTTTGGATTACAAATTCCACTATTTGTAATTGGTATTTATAAAATTATTTTTTAATGAAAAATATATTATTTGTATGCACTGGTAATTCTGCAAGAAGTATTATAGCTGAAAGTATTACAAATAATGAATACTCAGATAAATTTAAAGCTTTTAGTGCTGGAAGTAATCCTTCTGGAACAATCAATCAAGATGTTAAAAGTTTTTTAGAGAAAAACAAAAATTACGATCTAAGCAACTATAGCTCTAAAAACTTTGAAGAATTTATAAACAATGAAATAAAAATGGCTCATGTATTTACCGTATGCAATAACGCAAATAATGAGGTGTGCCCTATCTGGCCTCAAAAGGAACAAATAATACATTGGGATATTGAAGATCCTGTATCCAAACTTCAAAGTGCAAATAATGAAGAAAAGCAAATAATCATTAGAAACACATTCAATATTATAAGTAGTAAAATTAAAGATTGGGTAAATGAAAAATAAAAGTAGATATTTTCTTTCAGAATTTATTGGAAGTTGCTTTCTAGTAATGATCATAGTTGGATCAGGCTTAATGGCTGAAAATCTGACCAACGATATAGCTGTAATGCTAATTGCCAATACTATAGCAACAGGCGCTGGTTTATTTGTGTTAATTACAGTATTTGCTGACGTATCAGGTGCTCATTTTAATCCATTTGTTAGTATTGCAATGACAATTACGGGAAAATTAAAAAAAAAAATACTTCCCTTTTATATTTCTGCTCAAATCTTAGGGTGCATGTTGGGTGTAGCTTTAGCTAACTTCTTTTTTGAACATCAAATATTTGAGCTATCAACAAAATCAAGAGATGGTGTTTATATATTTGTATCAGAAATAGTAGCTACTTTAGGTCTTATAATGATAATTTTTGGTTCAATGAAATCGGGTAAAATTACTGTAGCTGCTTCAGTTGGTTTATATATTACAGCTGGTTACTGGTTTACTTCATCAACATCATTTGCAAATCCTGCAGTTGCTATAGCTAGAACTTTTACAGAATCATTTACTGGTATAAATTATTTGAATACACCGTTTTATATAATGGCTGAATTGATTGGAATGATAATAGCTGTTTATCTAGTAAAAAAAGTTTTTTTAAATAAGTGAATAACCAGAAGATCTTACAGTTCTAATTAATTCCTTTTTATTTTTTAAATTTACAGATTGTCTTAATCTTCTGATATGGACATCAATAGTTCTGCTTTCAACATTTACATTATTTGGCCAAACATTTTCTAAAATTTGATCTCTTGAATAAACTCTCTTAGGATTAGTTAAAAAAAATTCCAACAATCTAAATTCTGTTGGTCCAAGCTTAATTTCTTGTTGATCTCTAAACACTCTTTTTTCAATTCTATCTAAGCTTAGATCTTCATACTCTAAACTATCAGATGTTATATTTGGATTAGATCTTCTTAACACAGCTTTAATTCTTGCCATTAATTCATTAAAGCTAAACGGTTTAGTTAAATAGTCATCTACTCCGCTATCTAGACCTTTTATTTTGTCTTCTTCCTCACCCTTTGCAGTTAGCATAATCACAGGTAAACTTTTAAAACTATTATCTTTTCTTATACTTTTACAAATTTCTATCCCTGAAAGATCAGGCAACATCCAATCTAATAATAGTAGATCAGGTTGAAATTTTTTTAATTCTTTTAAACCATCATTACCATTTAATGAGGATGATACTATAAAGCCGTTTTTTTCTAGATTATGTTGAACTAATTGAATTATTGAAGGTTCGTCTTCAATAATAAATATCCTACCATTCATTTTTTATTGTTGAATAACTTTTCCTTTAGGTCTGCTACCTTTTAAGTATTCACCTTTAATTAGAAAACAAATTGTTTCAGCAATATTAGTTATATGATCTCCCGCTCTTTCAAGATTTTTTGTTGCAAAAATCAAATGAGTAGAGAAATCTAAATTTTTTTTATCTTTTGAAAGAAAATCAATAACACTTTCCATAGCTATATAGGTCAAATCATCCACTTGTTCATCTTTTTCCCATACCTCTTTAGCTTTGTCATAATTTTTGTTTACATAACTGTCTAGAACATCATTTAATTGTTTTATTACTAAATCTCCTAATCTCTTTAAATTTCCTAATAGTTCCTCAGGTAAATCTAATGGTAATGGTTTTACTTTTTTTGCGTTACTTTTTGATAGATCACCTATTCTTTCCAAGTCTTGAGATATTTTTAAAGAACTAATTGTTTCTCTTAAATCAATAGCCATAGGTGCTCTTTTGACTAGTAATGTCATAATCTGAGTATCAATTTTAGATCTAAATTTATTTATTTCTTCATCACTTTTAATAATTTTATCAATAGAGTCTTTATCAACTTTGATTACTGCATCCATAGAGTCAACCATTTGAGACTCTGTTAAACTTCCCATTTTAATCACTGAATCAATTAAGTATCTTAATTCTTCTTCGTAAGATTTTACTGTGTGCTCATTGCTCATAATTTATCCAAATCTACCTGTAATATAGTCTTGTGTCATTTTATTGTCAGGATTTTTAAAAATTTTCTCAGTTTTGCCTACCTCAATTAACTTACCTAGATGGAAAAAGCCTGTTTTTTGTGAAACTCTAACTGCTTGAGCCATTGAGTGTGTTACAATCACAATTGTATATGTTTTTTTAAGTTCATCGATTAATTCTTCAATTTTTGCTGTTGCTATAGGATCTAATGCTGAACAAGGCTCGTCCATTAATATAACTTCAGGATTTACAGAGATTGCTCTCGCGATACAAAGTCGTTGTTGTTGACCCCCAGAAAGTCCTGTACCTGGTTCGTCAAGTCGATCCTTCACCTCTTCCCATAGAGCAGCTTTTCTTAAGCTACTCTCAACGATTTCATCTAATTCACTTTTAGTTTCACCTTTTCCATGAATTTTTGGACCATACGAAATGTTATCATAAATACTTTTTGGAAATGGATTTGGTTTTTGAAAGACCATTCCTACTCTCTCTCTTAAAGATACAACATCTAAATTTTTGTCATTAATTTCAATACCGTCAATTTCTATATTTCCAGTAACTTTACAGATATCAATAACATCGTTCATTCTGTTCAAACATCGAATAAAAGTAGATTTTCCACAACCAGATGGACCAATTAAAGCTGTAACCTCTTTTTCATTTAAATCTAAATTAACATCAAATAGTGCCTGTTTTTCTCCATAGAAAACATTCAAATTTTTTGATTTTATTTTTATACTATTCATTAGTTCCATCTTTTCTCAAATTTTTGTCTTAAATATACTGCTAAGAAATTCATTACAATTAAAAAACTTAATAACATCATGATAGTAGCAGATGTTTTCTCTACAAATCCCCTTTCAGCAGACTCAGACCACAAATATACTTGAACAGGTAGAGAGGCTGAAGGATCTATTGGTGTTGAAGGAATATCAACTACAAATGCAACCATACCAATTAAAATTAATGGAGCTGTTTCTCCCAAAGCTTGAGCTAATCCTATAATTGTTCCTGACAAAGTTCCAGGCAACGCTAAAGGAACAACATGATGAAATACAGATTGAAATTTGGAAGCACCAACTGCTAAAGCTCCTTCTCGTATTGATGGAGGTACTGCTTTCAATGAAGCTCTGCAAGGTATAATAATTCTAGGCAGAGTCATTAAAGCTAAAGTTATTCCAGCAACTAATGGTGTAGATCTTGGTAATTGGATTGTGGCTAATAATATTTGTAAAGCTAATAAACCATAAACTATTGAAGGAACAGCAGCTAAATTATTTATATTAATTTCTATAAAATCAGTAATTTTATTTTTTGGAGCAAATTCCTCTAAATAAATTGAAGCCAACACCGCAACAGGAAAAGCTAATAATAAACAGATAATTATACTGTAAAAAGATCCAACTAAAGCACCACCAATACCAGCAAGTTCAGGATCACGAGAATCTCCATTTTTAAAAAAATAATTATTAAAATTTTTAATGATTTTTTTATTTTCAACCAATGTATCGTATATAACTAATTGGAAATCAGATATTCTTCTTCTGTCTTCTGGTAAATCTCTTGGATAATTTCCTTTATGTAATTGATCAATATCATCTGATGCTGTTATCTCTACATTTAATGTTTTTCCAATTAAATTGTTATTCTCTAAAAAAGCTCTTTTAATTTCAATCTCTGCATCTGTAGTAAATAAATCAATCAATTGATTTTCTTGATCTAAATTTTTAGCAGGATAAACTTTTAACAAGCTCTCAATAGTAACATCATAGAAATCAGCATCTAAAATCTCATTCTCTGTAGCTCCATTTTGAATTTCTAAAAGTTCTTGATCAAAAAAAACTTCAACATTTATTGCTGTTTTCATGAATGCAGAACTTCCTTTTGAAAAAATATTGTGAACCAAAATAATAACAAACAACAATGCTACAAAAATTGATGCTAGACCATAAAATCTAAATCTTTTTTCAGCATTATGTCTTTTTTTTAATCTTTGGTCTTTAGTCATATTTCTCTCGATATTTTTTAACAGCTCTTTGTGCTATATAATTAAGAACAAGAGTTGCTATGAACAAAGTTAATCCTAAAGCAAAAGCAGATTGAGTTTTTGGACTATCAAACTCTTGGTCGCCAACTAAAATCATTACAATCTGAGTGGTTATAGTTGTTGTTGATTCTAATGGGTTAATAGTTAAATTTGCTGCAAGACCAGCAGCCATAACAACAATCATTGTTTCACCAATTGCTCTTGATACTGCAAGTAAAACTGAGCCTATGATACCTGGCAATGCAGCAGGTATAACAACTTTTTTTATTGTTTCAGACTTTGTTGCGCCTATTGCATAAGAACCATCTCTTAAAGATTGTGGCACCGAATTAATAACATCATCAGATAATGATGACACATAAGGAATGATCATAATACCCATTATTAATCCTGCTGCGAGAGCACTTTCAGATGATACGGTTAATCCTAAATTTTCACCAATTTGTCTAAAAAAAGGACCAACGGTTAGGGCTGCAAAAAATCCATAAACAACTGTTGGAATACCAGCTAAAATTTCAATTATTGGTTTTGATATTCTTCTTATTTTTAATGAGGCGTATTCAGCCATATAAATTCCAGAAAATAACCCAATTGGAACTGCGACCAACATAGCAATTAAAGCAATAAATGAGGTACCTGCAATCAATGGAATAAATCCAAATGCATCTTTAAGTTCTTCATATTCGGCTGCTGTTATTGCAGAAGCATCACTAACAAAAGCTCTCTGAGGACTCCAATTGGTCCCAAATAAATAATCGAAAATATTTATCACTGAGAAAAATTTTATACTTTCAAATAAAAGTGAAAAAATTATTCCTAAAGTGGTTAAAATTGCAATTAGAGATGAAGCAAATAACAATCCTTTTAAAATTTTTTCAACATCATCTCTTGCTTTATTGTTATTTTTAATTTTTTTTAACGAATAAATTACTGAAGCAATAACAATAGTAAAAATTAATACTATTTTTGAATTAGTAAAAATATTAATAAATTTTGCATATGAAATTGCACTTTCTTTTAAAATAATATCTATATCTCCAAAAAATGTGCCAGCATAAATTGCTTTAATTTTTTCATAAACTAAATTTGCTTCATTCTTATCATTAAAAATAGCTCCCTTATTTGCAGCAGTTTCAATAATTATTGATTTAATAATTACTGGTTCGAACAATGTCCAGATAACCAGGAACACTAAAGAAGGTATCGAACACCATAATACCAGGTAGTATCCATAAAATTTTGGAAGTGCGTTTAATTTAATATTTTTGTTTATTGAGATACTTTTAGTTTTTGATTTACCATAGAAAAATAAAGATAATGAAAATATTGATATTAAGAATATTAAGACGAAGTTCATTTGAAATGATGTCTATCTTCTAAATGTTACAGTTTTGTTACAAATTAAATTCTAGATTGAATAAAAAAAGGCCAGATAAACTGGCCTTTTTTTGAAAATAAGATTTTAATTAATTAATACTTATTGTGTTTAAATCTAATGCTGCAGTTCGAGTAACTTTGTACTTGTCAGATGCTAAAGGAACTAATCCAATTTTTCCCAAGTATCCTCTGTTACCCATAGCTTTTTTAGAAGTAAACTCTTTTAAGTATTCCTCAATACCAGGAACAACACCAATATGTGCTTTTTTAACGTAAAAGAATAATGGTCTTGCAATTGGGTATGAGTAATCTTGAATACCTTCTAGAGATGGTTGTACACCTTCAATAGAAGCTGCTTTTACCTTATCTTTATTTGCCACAAGGTAACTGTAACCAAAAAAACCATAAGCATCAGGATTTGATGTTAATTTTTGTACAATAAGAGTGTCATTTTCACCAGCCTCAACTGCATAACCATCTTCTCTCATTTTTGCACATTCTTTTTTAGCTTTATCACCAAATAAAGATTTTGCTGTTTTAGAGCAACCTTTACCCATCACTAATGAATTCCAAGCATCTCTCGTTCCTGACGTTGGGGGTGCAATTAATATTTCAATTTTTTTGTTAGGAAGACTTGCATCAATATCACTCCATTTTTTATAAGGATTTTCAACAAGTTTGCCATCAACATCAACTTTAGCTGCTAATGCTCTCCATAATTGCTCTTTTGAAAAATTAGCATCTGGCGCACTTACTGCATGAGCGAAAGAAATACCATCATTACCTACTACAATTTCAATAATTTCAGATACACCATTTTTTTCACATAATGCTTTTTCTTTTGGTTTAATTGCTCTTGATGCATTTGTTACATCTGGGTGGTTAACACCTACACCAGCACAGAACAATTTCATACCACCACCAGTACCTGTACTCTCAATAACTGGAGTTTTAAACTTACCACTTTTACCAAATTTTTCTGCAACCACTGTTGCGTAAGGATAAACAGTCGATGATCCTACAATTTTGATTTGATCTCTTGAGTAACTAGTTGTTGTAAAACTTAGTACTAAAAGAAATCCAAATATTACACTTATTACTTTTTTCATAATTCTCCTTTTTAGATTCATATGCGAACTAAATAGATTTGATTCTTAAATATTTTATTAAAGGAAGGTTAAACTTTTGTTACAACCACTAACTTTTTAGTTGTATTATAGAGAGTTGAATTTGATATCTATTGTTGTTCCTTGATTTTCTACACTATTAATATCCATTTCAGCTCTATGTTGTGAAACTAAATGTTTAACAATAGCTAAACCAAGCCCAGTTCCTCCAACACTACGACTTTTGCTAGGATCAACTGTAAAAAATCTTTCAGTGATTCTATGCAAAGATTCTTTTGGTATACCTATCCCCTGGTCCGATATTGAAACAATATTAAGTTCACCATCTTTTTTTGCTGAAACTGTAATTTCTTTATTTTTGTCACTATATTTAATTGAGTTATCGATAAGGTTTGTAAAAATTTCAATTAATTTATCTCTGTCACCAATTATTTTAAAATTTTCAATTTTATTAAATTTAATTTTAATATTATTTTTACTAATTATTTTTTCGTATGTTTTAATTACATAATCTAACAATTCTATTAAATCTATCTCATGAGTTGGCCTTATGTGTTCTTGAAGCTCAATTTTTGATAATGATAATAAATCTCTAATTAAATTTTCCATTCTTTCTGATTGAGATATCATTACTGGTAGCAAATTGTTTATTTCTGAATTTTTTTTTAATTCTGAATTGTCATCAAAGGTCTCAAGGCCCATTTTAATTGACTGTAATGGTGTTCTAAGTTCATGAGAAACATTAGCTACAAAATCTGATTTTAGCTGCTGAAATTTATGGAATTCAGTTAAATCTCTCATTAGCAGCACGCATGATTGTTCATCAAAAAAAATGTTATTGTGATCTAAATAAGCAGTGATATTTAATCTTTGAGTTGCTTGATTTCTGATTTCAATTTCTAAATCTGTAACATTTGTTCCTCGAAAAGCTTTATCAATAGAATTTAGAAGATCTGGATTACGTAAAAAGCCACTAATATTTTCATATAGCTTTATTTGAAAAAGTTTATTTGAGGAATTGTTGCTAAAAATAATTTTTTTACTTTTATCTAATATGATTACTGCTTCTGGAATATAATTTAGTAAATCATACAAATTATTTCTGTAATCTTTGCTTTCAACAATTTTAACTGTTTCTTTTTCAGAGTTTTCTTCAGTATTAATTCCAAACACTCTTTCTTTTTTTAAGAGTAAGAAAGTTAATAATCCAATTATTATTAATAAAATTATTGTTAACAAGTCCACTACTTTACTCTGCCATAAACATCTTGATATCTTACAATATCAGTTTCCTTTAATATTGATCCAACTTGAGCTTCCATAATTTTAACTGGTTTTTGTCCAGGATTTTGAACTCTATGAATAGCTTCTAGTGGTATAAATATATGTTCTCCAGGTTTTTTAATTATCGTCTCTTTGTTTAGAGTTATTTTGGCATTACCTTGCGTGACTAACCAATGCTCAGATCTATGATGATGTTTTTGTAAACTTAGTATTCCTTTTGGTTTAACATAAAGCTCTTTAATTAAAAATTCTTTGCCTTCAAATAGGTTTGAGTAGCTACCCCATGGTCTGTGATAAACATTTTTCTTCTTAATATATTTTTTTTTATTTTTGTCATACATTTTTAAAATTTCTTTCCAGCTTCCAAGATCTGACCAAGGTATATCTAATTTAATAGCATTAATCTCTTTTGTTTTTTCAAGGATTGCATAATCAAAAGATTTAGCGGTTGCTTTTATAAATGACGTTTTATTTAAATGATAAATATTTGATTTATATTTTGCCTTATTAACTGCTGTTAAACAATTTCTATATATAGTTGGGTTATATTTTTTAAAGTTATTGATGATTGAATCTTTACGAAGATAAAACATTCCTGAGTTCCAATATCCACTTTTTCGAATTATTTCTTTTGCTTTTGCTTCTTTAGGTTTTTCAATAAATCTAGTTACTTTATTTATGTTACCTTTAATTTTTTTGGTTAAGAAATAACCATAATCACTTGTTGGAGATTTTGGTTTAATACCAAACACAAAAATATTATTTTCATTAAGATTGGACTTATTTTTATTGATAGCTTTGTTAAAAATGCTCATTTTCTCAATCAAATGATCTGCAGTAAAAAACATTAGTGGCTGATTATCAGGAATATCTTTTATTAAAGCTGTACTTAAAATAGCAGGAGCTGTATTTCTTTTAGCTGGCTCAACAACAATTTTATATTTATTGATTTTATTTTTTCTTAGATGTTGTTTAACTTTACTTAGATACTTTTTGTTCGTACTTATAATAGGTGCATCATAAATAGATGCTTTGGTTCTCTCTAAAGTTTTTCCAAGTAAAGTCCAATTTCCAAAATCAATAAACTGTTTTGCTTGATGATTTTTAGAATTAGGCCAAAGTCGAGTACCAGCACCACCACATAAAATAACTGGTCTTATTTTCATTAAATTTCTGAGTAGTCTTTAACTTCCTTTTTCTTACCTGGATGGGTTGGAGCACCTAAATATGCTGGTCCAACTGTTTGAGCATATTTCCACAAAGTACCTGATCCAAAGTCAGATTTTTTAGCTTTCCATTTTCTTCTTCTTGAAGCTAATTCTTTTTTAGAAAGTCTTACATTGATAGTTCCTTTTTTAGCGTCGATATCAATGATATCTCCATTCTTTAAAAGGCCTATAGGACCCCCTAGAGCGGCCTCAGGGCCTACGTGACCCACACAAAAGCCTCGTGTAGCACCAGAGAACCTTCCATCAGTTATAAGAGCTACTTTCTCCCCTTTTCCCTGACCATAAATTGCACCAGTTGTAGATAACATTTCTCTCATACCTGGACCTCCAACTGGTCCTTCGTATCTAATAATAATTACATCCCCATCATTATACTTTCTGCTTTGAACGGCTTTCATAGCACTTTCTTCATTATCAAAGCATCTTGCTTTTCCAGTAAATTGTAATTTCTTAAGTCCAGCAACTTTTACAATTGCTCCTTCTGGAGCTAAGTTTCCTTTTAAACCAACAACACCACCTGTTGGAGATAACGGATCTTTATAAGATCTCATTACTTTTTGTTTAGGATTGAATTTAATATTTTTTAAATTTTCTTTCATGGTTTTGCCTGTAACAGTCATACAATCACCATGAATATATCCACCTTCGTATAATGTTTTTAATAACATTGGTACACCACCTGCTAACCACATATCTTTTGCAACATATTTTCCACCAGGTTTTAAATCCGCAAGATAAGGTGTTCGTTTAAATATTTTTGCAACATCCATTAAATCAAATTTAATTCCTGCTTCATTAGCAATAGCTGGTAAATGAAGACCAGCATTTGTGGATCCACCTGTTGCAGCAACAATTGTTGCAGCATTTTCTAAAGCTTTTCTTGTTACAATATCTCTTGGTTTAATTTTTTTCTGCAAAAGGTTCATGACCATTTTACCACTTTCTTTTGCATACTTATCTCTTTCCTCATAAGGAGCAGGAGTTCCTGCTGAATAAGGTAACGCTAAACCAATTGCTTCAGATACACATGCCATTGTGTTAGCAGTAAATTGACCACCACAAGCACCCGCACTTGGACAAGCTACTAATTCTAATTTTCTAAGCTCAGCTGCTGACATTTGACCTGATGAATGTTTTCCAACAGCTTCAAATACATCTACTACAGTTACATCTTTTCCTTTGTAAGTACCTGGAAGAATGGATCCTCCGTAAATAAATACACTCGGTACATTAAGTCTAACCATTGACATCATCAATCCTGGTAAAGATTTATCACATCCTGCAATACCAACTAATGCATCATAACAATGTCCTCTTACAGTAAGTTCGGCAGAGTCTGCAATAACCTCTCTTGATATTAATGAAGATTTCATTCCTTCATGACCCATTGCAATTCCATCTGTAACAGTAATTGTACAAAATTCTCTTGGTGTTCCGCCGTTTGCTCTAACACCTTTTTTAACAGATTGTGCTTGTCTCATTAAAGCAATGTTACAAGGCGCTGCTTCATTCCAAGTTGAAACTACTCCAACAAAGGGTTTTGCTACATCTTTTTCGGTTTCACCCATTGCATAATAAAAAGATCTATGTGGTGCTCTATCTGGTCCTAATGATGTATGTCTACTTGGAAGTTTCTTTTTATTAAATTTTGCCATTATATACCCTTTATTGTTACTGATATTTTTTCAATATCATTCTTTAAATTATTATAATTAGTTTTTTCTTGTTCAACAATATCTTTTGGTGCACGATCTACAAAACTTTTATTCTCTAATCTTTGAGAAATTTTATTCATTTCCTGTTCTAGTCTACTTTGTTTAGTTGTTAAGTTTTCTTTGATTAGTTTTAAATCCACATCTTTATCAAAATAAATTTTAAATAAGTCACCAGAGACAACCATTGTTGCAGCAGGTTTTTCTAAATCATCATCAAGTATATTATTTATTCTTCCAAGTTTTTTTAAAATTACTTCATTCTTATTAATAAATTCTTTTTGATTGTCATTAATACCTTTAACCGAAAGATCAATAAATGACCCTGGGCTAACATTAAGCTCATTTTTAAAGGATCTAAGCTCTGAAATTATATTGATGATATTTTCTACCTGATCAGTGCTATTATCTTTTTTAACTTCTCCTGTTACCCAATTTTTATGCATTAAAAAATCGCTACCATTCTTATCAAATTGGTCTTTGAGCCATATTTCCTCTGTTACAAACGGAATAAATGGATGAAGTAAGATTAATATTTGTTTAAATACATAAGATGATACTTTTTTAACCTCTGCTTTTGCATCATTATCATCTGAAAACAAAATAGTTTTAGATAACTCCAGATACCAATCACAATATGAGTGCCAAGCAAACTGATAAGCATTTTTAGCAGCTTCATCAAATCTGTAATCTTCAAGATTTTTTTGAATTTTATTCTTTGCCTCTATTAGCTCTGAATATATCCATTTATTAATATTTACGTTTAAATTAGGTAGATCATCAATATCTTTAAAATCACATTCATTTGTTATTAAAAAGTTATTAGCATTCCATAATTTATTTAAAAAATTTCTATAACCTTTAACCCTGTCTTCCGATAACTTTACATCTGTTCCAGGTGAAGCCATTGAAAGTAATGTAAATCTCAATGCATCAGCACTGTATTTTTCTATTAAATCTAAAGGGTCAATTACGTTTCCTTTTGATTTAGACATTTTCTGTCCTTTTTCATCTCTTACAAGTGCGTGAACATAAATATCTTTAAACGGTTCTTTATCTAAAAACTCTGTTCCAAACATTATCATTCTAGCAACCCAGAAAAAGATAATATCAAAACCAGTTACCAATACTGAAGTTGGATAAAATTTCTTTAAATAATCATCATCTTCTGGCCACCCTAAAGTAGCAAAAGGCCATAAGCCAGATGAAAACCAAGTATCCAAAACATCAGGATCTCTATTTAGTTCTACTTCTTTTTTGTAAAATTCTTTTGCTTGAGACTTTGCTTCTTCTTCATTTATAGCAACAAAAATTTTATTATCTGGACCATACCATGCTGGTATTTGATGCCCCCACCACAATTGTCGAGAAATACACCAAGGTTCAATATTGTTCATCCATTGAAAATATGTTTTTGACCAATTTTCAGGAAAGAAATTTGTTTTTTTTGAATTTACAACTTCTTTTGCTTTAACTGATAATTTACCAGCATCAGCAAACCATTGTTCTGTAAGAAAAGGTTCAATTATAGAATTAGATCTATCACCATATGGAACTTTATTTTTAATATTTTCTTCTTTTACAAAAAATTCTTTTTCTTTAAGTTCTTTTAAAATTCTTTTTCTAGCTTCAAATCTATCAAGACCTTTATAGTGTTCAGGAGCGTTTTCATTTATTTTACCTTCTTCAGTAAAAATATTTATTATTTCTAGATTGTTTCTTTGACCAACATCATAATCATTAAAATCATGAGCAGGAGTTATTTTCAAAGCTCCTGTACCCTGTTCAGGATCAGCATAATCATCTTCTATAATTTTTATTTTTCTACCAACGATTGGTATAGTTACTGTTTTGCCAACAAATGATTTAAATCTATCATCTTTAGGATTAACAGCTATAGCAGTATCACCTAACATTGTTTCAGGTCTTGTGGTTGCTATAGTTATAAATTCACTGGTTTCATCTATAGGATATTTAATGTAGTAAATTTTTGAATTTACTTCTCTTTGATCTACTTCTAAATCTGAAATAGCTGTCTTAAGAACAGTATCCCAGTTTACTAATTTCTTATCTTTGTAAATTAAACCTTTATTATAAAGCTCTACAAAAACTTTGATAACTGATTTAGATAAATTTTCATCCATTGTGAATGCATTTCTTGACCAATCACAAGAGCAACCAAGTTTTTTTAATTGATTGATTATTATGTCACCATATTGTTCTTTCCACTCCCAAACCTTTTCAATAAATTTATCTCTACCAATCTCATTCTTATCTATCTTTTCAGAAGTAAGTTTCTTCTCTACTAATGCTTGTGTTGCAATACCAGCATGGTCAGTTCCTGGTTGCCATAAAGTTTCATAATTATTCATCCGGTGATAACGCACTAATAAATCTTGAATAGAATTATTTAATGCATGTCCCATATGCAAACTTCCAGTCACATTTGGTGGAGGAATTACTATTGAAAATTTTTTAGAATTTTCTTTTGGTTTAAATAATTCATTTTTTTCCCAATATGAATAAATCTTATTTTCAACTTCAGAATGGATATATTTATCGTTACTCATTGATTTTAAAGTTTATAATTTAATAATCTTATTTAACAATAATCAATTTGGAACGTTATTTAATAGACTAATATAAAAAATTTAATATAAAAAGGCCTGAAGCTATTCGTCTAAAACAAGATGGCAACGTGGCGGAATGGTTACGCAGAGGATTGCAAATCCTTGTATCCCGGTTCGATTCCGGGCGTTGCCTCCAAAAAAAATCTTGTTTTAGTTTTAAAAAAAAGTAAGTTGTGATTTTTACATTCCTCGGTAGCTCAGTTGGTAGAGCAGTTGACTGTTAATCAATTGGTCGCAGGTTCGAGTCCTGCCCGAGGAGCCAAAAAAAAAAAATAATCTAGAAATATATTTGATAATACACAAATAACTAAAAGGGTCACATTTTGGTTATGATTAAACTGCTTTAGAAATATTAGATCCTGAAATTTGTAATGTTTTGTTAAATTTTAATTTTTGATCAGCATTAAGTTCTGAATAAACTTTTGCTAAAAAATTATAATTAACATTCATATGTCCTTCTTGAGATTTTTCTAAATTAACTAAATATTCTGAAAAATCTTCGAAAAAATAATTTATTGGTACTTTTAAATAATTTGAAAGTTGAAGTAATCTAATTGAGCTTACTCCGTTGGTTCCTTTTTCATATTTTTGGATTTGTTGAAATGTTACATTAATAGCTTTTGCAACTTTTGTTTGTGTTAAACCTAAAGCTAATCTTCTTAACTTAAGTTTATTGCCTAAGTGTTTGTTGAAATTATCTTCCATTAAGACCCCTCTTAATTAAATTTTAAAACACTATTGAACAAATTTATTCGATCTACTGCAATAGAAAAATTTATTTATTTTAATTAAAAAACTACAAAAACTAAAAACCTGTCAAGTGTTTGTTAATAATAGAATGTATTTAAAAATTACAGTATTTGACTTAAGAATAGCTTGGTACGGTCGCTCTTTGGGTTAGCAAAAAACTCTTTTGTGTCTGCTTTTTCTACTATCATACCTTCATCCATAAAGATCATTTTATCTGCAACTTCTTTGGCAAATCCCATCTCGTGAGTAACCACGATCATCGTCATACCTTGGTTAGCT
Source organism: Candidatus Pelagibacter sp. HIMB1695 (assembly GCF_052047655.1). Classification (NCBI taxonomy): domain Bacteria; kingdom Pseudomonadati; phylum Pseudomonadota; class Alphaproteobacteria; order Candidatus Pelagibacterales; family Candidatus Pelagibacteraceae; genus Candidatus Pelagibacter; species Candidatus Pelagibacter sp. HIMB1695. Next base: position 306,316 of record NZ_JBNAJT010000001.1, read on the forward strand.
AAATCAACCATTACATCAAGAACTTCCTTAATCATTTCAGGGTCAAGGGCAGATGTTGGTTCATCAAATAACATAATCTTTGGTTCCATACATAAAGCTCTAGCGATAGCGACCCTTTGTTGCTGACCGCCAGATAATTGACCTGGAAATTTTTGAGCTTGGTCAAGTATTTGAACTCTTTCTAAATGTTTTAGTGCTAATTCTTCAGCTTCTTTTTTTGGCATTTTCTTTACCCAAATAGGAGCAAGTGTACAGTTATCTACAATTGATAAATGTGGAAATAAATTAAATTGTTGGAAAACCATTCCAACTTCAGCTCTAATTTGTTCAATATTTTTTGTATCTTCAGTTAAAGTATTACCATCAACAATAATATCTCCTTGCTGATGCTCTTCTAATCTATTTATACATCTAATTAAAGTTGATTTACCAGAACCAGATGGACCACAAACTACAATTTTTTCTTTTGGTTTAACTTCTAAATTTATGTCTTTTAATACTTGAAAATCTCCAAACCATTTATTTACATTTTTAATTTGAATAATACTATCAGACATAATTATCGCTCTGTTTTATATTTTTGTTCTAAATTATAGCTATACTTACTCATTGCATAACAAATAATCCAGAAAATTATTGCTGCAAATACGTAGCCTTCCATCGCAAATCCTAACCATTCTGGATTAGTTTTTGCTAAATTTAACATTCCAACTATCTCTAATAATCCAACTACAAATATTAGAGGTGTATCTTTCACTAATGCTAGGAAAGTATTAGCGATACCTGGAATTACTAATTTAAGTGCCTGAGGTAAGATTACAAATATGTGCATCTTCCAATACCCCATACCTAATGATTTTGCTGCCTCGTATTGGCCTCTTGGTAAAGCTTGTAAGCCCCCTCTTATTACTTCTGCAACATATGCAGCTTCAAATAATGAAATTGCAATAATTGCTCTAACTAGCTTATCTATAAAAAAATCTTCAGGTAAAAACATTGGAAACATTACAGCAGACATAAACAAAACTGTAATTAACGGTACACCTCTCCAAAATTCAATAAATCCAACTGATATATATCTAATCAAAGGTAACTCTGATCTTCTACCTAAGGCAAATGCCATCCCTATAGGAAAACAGAAAATCAAACAGAAGAACGAAATAATGAATGTTAAAGATAAACCTCCCCAAGCTCCAGTTTCAACCCAATTTAAACCGTCAAGTTTACCAAGCTCAATTAACTCTTCGTAAAAAACAAAGTATTTAAGAACAATATAAAGTGTTAATGGAACAATTAAAAAATAATAGAATTTAAATCTACTTGGAATTAAAAATCCAAGAATAATTGAAATAACTGCAGCGATTATACCATAAGAGAAATCAAAAAATACTGGCCCTCCTGATATAAAAAAGAAAATAAATAAAAAAGCAATAAAAGGATAAATAACTACATAATACAAAGTTAAATACTTTTTAAATTTCTCTGTCGCAAAATATCCAACTGATCCAAGTAAAGCTAAAGAGATAAAAGATAAATTTATTCTCCATTGCTCAGCATTTGGATACATTCCATACATAAATCTGTTAAACCAAACTTTAATATATGTCCAACATGCACCAGATCCGGAGCAAACATCTTTACTGTCACCAGCAAAACTAGCATCAACAAAAAACCAACTTAGAATTGGTGGTGTTGCTTTAATGATTACAAAAATAATTAATAATGAAAGAACAGCATTAAAACTATTCGTATTAATATTTTTGTTTAAACTATCTAAAAATTTATAACCACTATTTTCAATCCTAATAAAATGAAGACCTATAAATCCAATTATTAGAGGTATTAAAAAACTTAAAAAAGTTGGTAGGAAACCAGTGATATTAACATCAAAAAATGAATTCAAGAATACATCTAAAACACTAATAAAAAACAACAAAGAACCTAAATATAGAAATGTATTTAAATTTTCTTTATCAGGTCTTAAAAAATTAATTTTTGACATTTATTTTTCCTTAATAGCAATTTTTTTATTGTACCAATTCATTAATATAGAAATTGATATACTTAAACTTAAGTAAGTAAGCATGGTAATAGAAACAATCTCAATAGCTTTTCCTGTTTGCATTAAAGCCGTACCAGCAAATACTAAAACTAAATCTGGATAAGCAATTGCAGCTGCTAATGATGAATTTTTTGTTAAATTTAAATATTGGTTAGTAGTTGGAGGTATTATAATTCTTAAAGCTTGAGGCATTACTACTAATTTTAAAACTTGATTTGGATTTAAACCAATAGATGCAGCGGCTTCTTTTTGTCCTTTTCCAACACCTTGAATTCCAGCTCTTACACACTCTGCAATAAAAGTTGCTGTATATAATGCTAAAGATAGAGTTAATGCTATTAATTCAGGAGGTAAACTTACACCTCCTTCATAAATGAATGATGTAGTTGCAAGTTGTTTTAATTTTGGAATTTCAAAAGATAAATTTACTCCACCTATAACAAAACTTAATAAAGGTAGTATTAAAATTAATCCTAAAGATATCCATAAAACTGGTAACTGTTTACCTTGAGTTTCTTGAACTTTTCTTGCATGAATTCTGATTACAACTATCGCAATTATTGCTGCAACTATTGAATAAAAGAAAACATTAAAGTTTTCCCAAACAAAAGCTGGAACATAAAGACCTTTAATGGTTAAAAAGAAAACACCAAACATTGCATCAGCATCTTGAGGTAATGGCAATGCTCTTAATGCAGCAAAATACCAAAAAAATATCTGTAAAAGTAGTGGAATATTTCTAAAAAATTCTACATAGAATGCAGCAAATTTATTAATCAAATAATTTGGTGAAAGTCTTGCAACACCAACTATTACTCCAAGTATGGTTGCAAATATAATTCCAATAACAGAGACTAAGATCGTGTTTAATAATCCAACTAAATAAGCTCTGAAATAAGAATGAGATCCATCATATTCAATTAAAGAAAATTGAACATCAAATGAAGATTCTTGAGATAAAAAACCATATCCAAAATCAATACCTCTATTTTCCATATTGACTTGGGCGTTGTAACTAAAGAAACCAAAAACTAATATGACTGCTAAAACTGTAACTAACTGAGGAACTATATTTTGTAATTTGAAGTTCATTTAAGAGCTTATAAAAAAAAGGGCTAGAAAAATCTAGCCCTTTTTAATTAGTTAAATATGCAATTATCTTGCAGGTGGTACGTAAAGAATTCCACCTTTAGTCCATAATTCATTTGGACCTCTGTCTGGTAAAATTCCAGTGTCAGCTATATTTCTTTTGTAGCTTTCACCATAGTTACCAACTTGCTTGATAATTCTTAAGCTCCACTCATTGTCTAGACCAAAAGCAGCACCTAATTCACCTTCAGCACCAACTAATCTTTTAACAGCTGGATTGTCTGAAGATTTCATCATATCTGCATTAGCTGAAGTAATTCCATACTCCTCAGCTTCGATCATAGCATTTAAAGACCATCTAACGATATCTTCCCATACTGAGTCACCTTGTCTAACAACTGGTCCTAAAGGCTCTTTAGAAACAGTTTCAGGTAATACAATGTGATCATCTGGGTTAGTCATTTTAGTTCTTTGTGCAGCAAGACCTGATTTATCAGTAGTGTAAGTATCACATCTACCAGCATCATAAGCAGCTACGACTTCGTCAGCTTTTTCGAAAGCAACTGGCTCATAAGAAATTCCTTTAGAGTTAAAGAAGTCTCTCATGTTTAACTCAGTTGTTGTACCAATGTTTGTACAAGCTGAGATACCATTTTTGAATTGGCTTGTTGAAGTAATACCAGAACTTTTTCTAACCATGAAACCTTGACCATCGTAGAAGTTTACTCCAACGAAAGTTAGTCCGATATCAGCATCTCTAGAAAGAGTCCAAGTTGTGTTTCTTGATAAGATATCAATCTCACCAGAAGTTAAAGCTGTAAATCTTTCTTTAGCACTTAATGGTGTAAACTTAACTTTGTTTGCATCACCTAGTACTGCAGCAGCTACCGCTCTACATACATCAACGTCGATACCAGTCCAATTTCCTGCAGCATCAGCATTAGAAAATCCTGGAAGACCTTGAGATACTCCACATCTTACAAAACCCTTCTTTTGAGTGTTTTTAAGTGTTTTAGATTTTTTAGCAGCCATAGTTTCTGTTGTAAAAGTAAACAACACTGCAACCATTGCTACTAAAGAAGTTAATTGTTTTAAGTATTTAAACATTATTCTTCCTTTTTAGTTATTATTATTTGTTAACAAATAATTCAAAACATAGTTTTGAATTCGCAGGATTAAACCATTTTAGAAAAACTACTTCAAGAGGAAATTAGGGTCAAAAGAGTAAGTAATGGCGCGCCCTGAAGGATTCGAACCTACGACCCTCGGTTTAGAAAACCGATGCTCTATCCAGCTGAGCTAAGGGCGCAATTTTTGAATTACATATATATTACAAATTAATATTTAAACAGAAATTTTTTAGCTATCAATAATAAAGATAATAATTCAATTCGACCAATAATCATAAAGAAAATAAGAATATATTTAGTAATAAAATGTAAATTTTGGAAATTAAAATCACTTATTCCGTAGGCTGATGAGTTAACAGTATTCATTAATGTTAATACTCCAAGTTTAAATGAAAATTCAAAATTAATACCACTCAAAGATAAAAAAATTGTTAATGAAAAAAGTGAAATTATAAAAATTACAATTGTGAGAAAATATTTATTTATATCATGAGTTGCAAAATTAATTTTAGAAAATACCAGTTTATTCATAAATACATTTTTTGGTCTGCTAAATGATAGAATCTGATTTAAAGAATATTTTGTTAAAGAATAAATTTTCAAAAATCTTAATCCCGAACTTGTTGAAATAAATGAGCCTCCAATTATAACCAAAAGCAAATACAAAAATTGAAGATTAGTTTGATCAACATTCAATGAAATTCCAATATTAGAAATACTACTTACTAAAGATAAAAAACTGTAAGAAAAAGTATTATCGTAACTAAAAAATATAAAAAATATTCCAACTGTTATCACAAAATATAAAAATAAATGAATATCCTCATGAAAAAAATTAATATTTTTTCTTAAAAAAATTAAATTATATACAAAGAAAATACTAAAAAAGGAAACTAGCATTAATAAAGAAAAAATTATTATCTGTGAATTTTGAACAAGTATAGCTGATAGATCATTCACAGGTAAAAAACCACCTGATGAAATAATAGTCATTGTTAAATTTAATGAATTAAATGATCTAATTCCAAATAAATTAAGAATTATAAAAATAGCTAAAGTTAAGCTTGAATATAAAATAAATATTTTAATTGTTTGTTTTAAAATTTCGGTTGTATTAAATGATAAAAAATTTGTAAGGGATTTCTTTAAATTTTCATCATAAATATCAATTAAAAAAATTATAGAAAATAAAAAGTATAAACCACCTATCCATTGAATTGATGATCTCCATATTATTAATCCTTGATCTATATGTTTTATATTTTCAAAGATTGTGAATCCAGTCGAAGTAAAACCAGAAACTGCTTCAAATAAAGCATTTAAAAAAGTTAAGTTATAAATACTAAAATAAAATGGAATGGATAACACTAATGGCATAATAAAATATCCCAAAAGTACAGTTAGTATTTTTTCAAATATTGTAGGTTTTTTTTCCGAGGTATCAATTTTGTAAAACAAAAAACTAATTAAACAAGAAATTACTAAGCTAAAGTAATATGTATTTAAATTTAAGTATAAGTTGAAATAATAAGAGTAAATAATATTTAAAAAAGAAAAAACTGAAATTAATAGAAAAAAAAAACTTAAATATTTTACCCGAAGTATTGGCATTTAATTAAATTGAACTAATTCTAAAAATATTTTCAACAACTGAGATTGAGTCTTTTTTGGCTAAAAAAACAACTTTATCATCTTTTTGAAATACGAAGTCTGATCTAGGTATAATTACTTTATCGTCTCTAAGAATAGCACCAATTCGAATTTCCTCAGGAAGATTAGAATTTTTTAATTCTTTGTTAATTAATTCAGATGTCTCAATTATCTCTGCTTCTATTACCTCATATTCACCATTCATAATTGTATAAGCTGTTTCAATTGTTCCTTTATGTATATGTTTTAAAATACTCGATACTGTATTCATTCTGGGATCAATCAAATCATCAATTTTAAGTGAATTCTGTAATAATGAATAGTTTGGTTTATTAATTAAGGCCATTGTTCTTTTATCATCAATTTCTTTTTCATCTTTTGCAAATTTTTCGACTAAAACACTTACCATTAGGTTATCTTCATCATCGTTTGTAAGAGCTAGAACAGTCTCTGCTTCTTCTAAATTTGCCTCAGCTAAAACTTCTTCATCTAAGGCATCTCCATTGATAACTATTGTATTGTTCAGTTCGCTTGCAAGAAATTCAGCTCTGTCTTTGTTTTTCTCAATAATTTTTACTCTTGCGGCATCTAAATTTTCCTCAATATTTTTAGCTAAATTAAAACCAATATTTCCTCCACCAACTATAAGAATTTTTTTAGAAACTTTTTCGGTGTGTCCAAATACTTCCAATGTTTCGGACATTTGGGTTGAATTTATAATCACATAAATCTTATCATTGGTTTTTATTTCATCAGTTTTTTTGGGAATAAAAAACCTATCATCCCTTATTACACCTATTACATTTGCTTTAAGATTAGGGTATTTTTTTGTAAGATCGCTTAATTTAATATTAATCAAACTACAATTTTCATTAATCAATATTTCAAGTAACCTAATTTTATTTTCTGCAAAAGGTACACTATCTAAGGCACCAGGAGCTTCGAGCTTTCTTTGGATTGATTTTGCAATTTCAATTTCTGGTGAAATAATTACATCTATTGGTAAGTTTTCTTTGTTATAAACAGTTGTAAACTTTGGATTTAAATAATCCTGAGATCTTATTCTGGCAATTTTTTTTGGTATTTTAAATATCGAGAATGCAATTTGACATATAACCATATTTATTTCGTCATTTCGAGTTACTGCTATAATCATATCGGCCTCTTGTGCATTAGCCTTTTCAAGAATTGATGGATAACTTCCTTTTCCAAGAATAGCTTTAACATCAAGTGCGTCATCAATTTTTTGAATATCTTCGCTTGATGGATCTATTACAGTAATAGAATGACCTTGTTCACTAAGCTGTTTCGCAATAGTAAATCCTACCCTTCCTGCGCCACAAATGATTATGTTCATTTAATTAAATTCTTTAATTCCTAAGCCTTTTAATTTTCGATGTAAGGCACTTCTTTCCATTCCAACGAAATTAGCCGTTTTTGAAATATTTCCATTAAATTTTTTCAATTGAATAGTTAAATACTCCTTTTCAAATTTTTCTCTAGCCTCTTTTAATGGCACAGATAGACTGTTTTCAGCCAATTGTTCATTGAAATTAATATTTTTTAAGGATTCTTTTATTATATTTGATATTTTTTCTTTTGTGTCTGGTTGTAAAATTGCAATTCGTTCAATTAAATTTCTTAACTCTCGAACATTACCGTGCCAATCATGATTTAAGATATAAGAATTATCTTCGTCTATCTCTAATTCATTAATATTATAATTTTCAGATACTTTTTTTGAAAAATATTTAATCAAAAGTGGAATATCTGAAATACGTTGATTTAATGGTTCTACATTTATTTCAAAGACATTAAGTCTATGAAATAAATCTTCTCTAAAATTTCCTATTTCAATTTCTTTTTTCAAATCCTTACTTGAGGAGCATATTAATCTAACATTCACACTTACGTCATTTGAACCATTAACTCTTTTAAACTTTTGATCAGTTAAAACTCTTAAAATTTTAGATTGTATATCTAAAGGTATTTCAGAAACTTGATCTATCAATAATGTTCCTTTATTAGCTTTTTCTAATGCTCCATAAGATATAGAGCCGTTATCTTTTTCTTCACCAAACAATTCTAATTCATATTTATTTGAGTCTAATAAAGCTCCATTTAACACTACAAAAGTATTTTTATTTCTTTTTGATAATTTATGAATTTTTCTTGCTATTAATTCTTTTCCAGATCCTGATGGACCGTTAATAAATACCCTACTTTCAGTAATAGAGATCTTATTAATTTGATCATTTATATTTAAAATATTCTTACTATTTCCGATCAATTCATATGAAGAAAATAATTTTGTTTCATATTCTTTGTTTTGTTTTTTAAGACTGTAGTTTTCAACTGCCCTTCTTATAAAGTTTAACAATCTCTCTTGATCAAAAGGTTTTTCAATAAATTCGAAAGCTCCTTCATGAAGAGATTTTACTGCCATTTCAATATTTGCATGACCTGAAATTATAATTACAGGTACATCTTTGTCTTTTGATTTGATGTGAGATAGCAATTCTATACCATCATTATCACCTTTATCTAATTTAACATCAAGTATGGCAACATCTGGAAGTTTTTTATCTATCTCTGTTAACGCTTGATTGTAATTAGCAGCAAGTCTTGTTTTATAACCCGCGTCTAAAATTAACTCATTTATGATATTTCTTATATCAGCATTATCATCTACAATTAAAATTTCTGAACTCATTTTATTTTACAAAATTTATTTTAATTTTTGCTCCTTCATCCAAAGGTATAAATTCAATTTTTCCATTGTGATCATTTATAATTTTACTTACTATTGAAAGCCCTAATCCAGTTCCATTTTTTTTAGTAGTAAAGTATGGGTTTAAAATATCTTTAATATTTGCCACAAATATCCCAAATCCAATACCATTATCTATTATATTGATTATGATGTGGTTATTTTCTTCTTTAACTTCAATAGTGATTTTTTTCTCTAATTTACTGTTGTTTTCTACTCGTTGCTGAATACTTTCAATTGAGTTTTTAATTAAATTAAAGAAAACTCTAGCAAGTTGCTCTTTGTCACTATTTAATAAAACTTCTTTTTGATTGCAATTAATAGAAATATTAATCGTATTATCTAATTCATTTAATAATTTAATATTATCCTGAATAATTTGAATTAAATTGTTTTCTTTTAAAATAGGTTTCGGCATCCGTGCGAAATCTGAAAATTCATTAACTAAATTTCCTATTTGTTTAATTTGGTTATTTATTATCTTTAAATTCTCATTAAAATTTTGTTTTTCGTCTTCATTAACTTGATTAGAATATTTTGTTTTCATTCTATCTATTGTTAACTGAATTGGGGTTAAAGGATTTTTAATTTCATGCGCCAGTTTTCTTGCTAAATTACTCCATGCTTCATGTCTTTCATTTATTATTAATTTTTCCTGTTGATTTCTAAGTCTATCAATCATTAAATTGAAATTTTTATTTAAAATTTCTAAATCTTTATCAGTTTTTACTTCAGGAACCTTTGTATCAAATTTTCCCTCTCCAATAGATACTGATGCATTAATTAAATTGTTTATGGATCTAAAAAACCTAGAAGAAAATCTTATAGCTATTGATATAGAGACAAACAATAGAACGCTAACAACTATTACATAAATAATTGCAAAAGATATTTTAATACCTGTGCTCTTTTCCTCAACAGTATAATAAAAATTTATTGCTTCCTCGGACTCAGTTAAATATTTAGAGATATCTTTATCCAAATATTTCACAACATATAGAAACCTATTATCAAAATTTTGTAATCTCATTATTGCAGCAGACATATTTTCTGGAGCGTTTATAATTTTTAAAGGTCTATCATCGTCAAGAACTAGTGCCAAAGCTCTATCTACAGGAGGCACATATAGCTGGTCATCTTTTAGCGATGTAAATAATAATTTTTTATCAACATTGATGATGTGAATTTCATCAACGCCTCTAATTAATTTCTGGGTATCTAAAAATCTCTTATATTCATTTGGATTATCATTTAAAAAATTTTTACTTTTATTGGTATCAAAGGCTATTAAAACAATATCTGATTGAATTTTATTTCTAATTTCGTCTACATAATTTTTAGCTAACTCATAGGAATTATTAACTACAGTTGTAACTTTCTTGTCGAAATATTTTTCTAAGGCAAAAGAAAAAAGGAACAATGAAAAAATAGAAATTAGAACTGAAGGTATTAAAGTAAATAGAGCAAATACAGTAATATACTTTTTATTAGATTTTAAACCATCTTTATCAATATCTGTTTTAATTGCTCTTCTAATTTCAGAAAAAATAAATACAAAAAGCGAAGTTAGAAGCAGGATATTTAATATTAAAAGATATTGTAAATTTTTATCAGTTAGTTTTATAAATCCTTTATCAATAAAAGTTAAAAATGTTAAAAAACCTATCGATAATGTGATAATAAACAATATTATCAAATAAATATTTTTCTTAATAAAATCTGACATTTGAGTATAAAATTTCTATAATTATGAGTAACTATTTTATAATACTAGCTTCAGGACAAAGCAAAAGATTTAATTCAAAAAAACCTAAACAGTATAATATTTATGAAGGTAAACCTTTATTCAAACACTCTGTTGATAAGGCTTTAAAGTCAAAACTTTTCAAAAAAATAATAATTGTAGTTAATAAAAAAAAAGAGGTTAAAGAAAAATTTCCAAAAAATGTTTTAATTATCATTGGCGGAAAAGAAAGATCTGACTCTTCATTGATTGCTTTAAAGTTTATTAAAAAATACAAACCTACCAATGTACTAATACATGATGCAGCAAGACCAAATTTTACAATAAATCTATTAAATAAATTAATAACTTCGTTAAAAAAATATAAAGCAGTAATACCTGCAATCAAATCTAAAGATTCAATTAAGTATAAAATTAAAAATCAAATATTCAATTTAAGCAGAGATAATTCTATTTTAACGCAAACCCCCCAGGCTTTTAAGTTTAAAGATTTATATAACTTATCAATAAAGCAAAAAAAAATAGTCACAGACGAAGCAACAATATTTATTGAAAACAATCTTAAAGTAAAATTTATTCAAGGTGAAAATTTAAATACTAAAATTACTTTCAAAGAAGATATGAAAGAAAAAAAAACCTACTATGGTGTAGGATTTGATATTCACAGATTAATTAAAGGTAAAAAACTTTATTTAGGAGGTATTAAAATACCTTATCACTCAGGATTAAAAGGACACTCTGATGGCGATGTAATTATTCATTCGATAATTGACTCGATATTGGGTGCAATGAGAAAAAAAGATATTGGAACTTTTTTTCCAGATAACAGTAATAAGTTTAAAAATATCAGATCTACAAAAATGCTGAAACCAATTATAAAGTTATTAAATTCAAATAATTATCATATCATTAATTTAGATATTAATTTGATATGTGAAAAACCAAAAATATCAAAATACAGAAATAAAATATTAAATTCGCTTTCAAATCTTCTAGATTTAAATAAAGATTTAATTAATTTAAAAGGCAAAACGACAGAGAAACTTGGATTAATTGGAAAAGAAAAAGCAATTGCTTGTGAAGTAATTTGCTCAATATCAAAATGAAAAAAATTAATGTTTTAATCTCAACTTTTTTTGGCTACGGATACTTAACGAAAATGCCTGGTACTGTTGCATCGATTGTCACAACAGTCTTTATTTATATAGCTTATGAAATTCTTGATTATACAAGTTTAAAATTCTCGATAGTATTTTTTATTATTTTGTTTTTTTACTCTTTTTATGCGGTCAAAGACACAGAGAGTGAATTTGAAAATAAAGATCCTAGACAAATTGTAATTGATGAAGTTTTGGGTCAATCAATGCCTTTGATACTTTTGCTATATTTAAATCAAACCAATCAAATCAATATTGCTATTGAATTTTATTATATTATTTCTTTATTATCTTTTAGATTTTTTGATATTTTAAAGCCATTTCCTGTAAGTTATTTCGATAAAAATTATAAAAATTATTTTGGTATAATTATGGATGATATAATGGCAGGTCTTTACTCAATGGTTGTAGTCTATTTATTTAGTTTCATATTTTGATGAATTTAAAAAAACTACATAAAAAATTGATAGATAAAAAATTAACAATTTCTGTAGCTGAATCTTGTACAGGAGGTTTGTTGGCTAGCAATCTTACTAAACTAGCAAATTCATCAAAATACTTTCAAATGGGTTTAATTACTTACTCTAATGAAGCAAAAATCAAAATCTTAAAAGTAAATAGAAATATCATTAAAAAATATGGCGCTGTAAGCAAAGAATGCTGTGAAGAAATGGTAAAGAATTTATCTAAAATTTCTAAAAGCAAAATTAATGTATCAATTACTGGTATAGCTGGGCCAGGAGGAGGATCAAAATTAAAACCAGTTGGACTTGTTTATATTGGGATTAAAACAGGAAAATATTTATTAATTTTAGAAAATAAATTTAAATCTAGGAACAGATCAACTATTCAAAAAAATACAGTAAGAGAAGTATTAAATAAAATTACAAAAATTATTTCTTAAAGATTTTCAGCTCTTTTTTGAAAAGCATCAGCTATTTTATTTAAACCAAATTGAAATGATTTTTCCATTATTAAATTCAAAAACTTATTTTTAATTTCAAAATCAACATCAAATTGAACTTCTGTTAAATTATCTTTTTCTACAAATTTCCAATTATTTTCAAGATGTTTTAAGGGACCATCAATATTAGTTACATGAATAGAGTCATTTTTTTTATCATATCTTACATCGCTTTTATAAGTATCTATAAAAGGTCTTTTACCAATGGTCAGATCAGCAATTATTTTTTTTACATCTCCCTCGTCATTGTTTTCATAAACTTTTGAGTCTATGCAAAATGGAATGAATTCAGGATACTTTTCAATATCTAAAACAAAATCAATTAATGTTTGTTTATCACGTGAGATGTGACGTGTAACTGATGCTTTAGGCATTAATTACTTTTTATTCTGTTTTGTTGTAACTTAGCAAAATCCTCGTCGGCATGATAAGAAGATCTTGTTAAAGGTGATGAGGAAACTAATAAAAATCCCTTAGCTTTTGCTATAGTTCCTAAATCATCAAATTCTTTTGGGGTATAATATCTATCTAATGGAAAATGTTTTGTTGATGGCTGCAAGTACTGGCCGATAGTTATAAAATCTACATCAGCTGCTCTTAAATCATCCATAACTTGCAATATTTCGTCTCTTGTTTCTCCTAACCCAACCATAATTCCAGATTTAGTAAAAATATTTTTATCAATTTTCTTTGCATTTTTTAAAAGTTCTAAGGATGCAAAATATCTTGATCCTGGTCTTACTTTTAAATAAAGACTAGGTACAGTCTCAATATTATGATTGAAAACATCTGGTTTGGCTTCAATAACTTTTTTATACGCTTCCCCTTTTCTTAAAAAATCTGGTGTTAAAACTTCTATAGTTGTATTTGGATTTAATTTTCTTGTTTGGTTAATCACATTATAAAAATGTTCAGAACCTCCGTCGTCTAAATCATCTCTATCAACTGAAGTTATTACAACATGTTTTAAATTTAACTTTTTTACAGCTTCTGCAATTTTAACTGGTTCTAATGAATCTAAATTTCCTGGAACACCAGTTTTAACATCACAGAAAGCACATGCTCTTGTACAAGTATCACCCATTATCATAAAAGTTGCGTGTCTCTTACTCCAGCACTCAGTAATATTTGGACAGTTTGCTTCCTGACAAACAGTTACTAAATTATTATTATTAACTATTGTTTTCGTTAAAAAAAATTCTTTGCTATTTGTAAGCTTTGATCTAATCCAATCTGGTTTTTTTTTAATTGGATTTATCGGCTTATTTTCTTTTTCAGGATGTCTACTTTTCATCTTTTTTAATTAAATAAATTGTTTCACCTTTTTTACCAAATAAAAATCTTTCTCTAATTAATATTTCCACATAGTCTAAATCTAGATTTGTACTTAATAGAGAATTTTTATGATCTGTATCCTCTATTTTCTTAATTAATAATATCTCTTCTTTTTTCAAGTCAGACAAAAGTTCTTTTTTTTCAAAATACGAAAAAAGCCCTCTTTCTCCAGAAACTAAATTAAATATAAAATAAAATATTAAAAAAATTGATGTTAATAAAAAATAATTTCTTTTTATTAATCTTAACATTAATTGATTTTATTCATTCTTGCCTTATTTCCAAGTTCTTCTTCAATACGAATTAATTGATTGTATTTAGCAACTCTTTCTGAACGTGCTAAAGATCCTGTTTTAATTTGATTAGAATTTGTTCCAACTGCTAAATCAGCAATGAATGTATCCTCACTATCTCCAGATCTATGAGAAATTATTGTTTTATAACCAATAGTTTGAGCAAATTTAATTACATCTAGAGTTTCAGAAACAGTGCCTATCTGATTAAGTTTAATTAATATGGAATTAGATGAAATATTTAAAAATCCTTTTTTTAATCTCTCAAGATTTGTAACATAAAGATCATCTCCCACAATCTGAACTTTGTTCACAGAACGCATTAATTTATTCCAAGCCAACCAATCATTTTCTGCAAAAGGATCTTCTATAGATTTAATTTTATATTTCTTAATAATTTTTTGATACTCTTTGATTGATTTTTCAACAGAAACAAAATTTTTTGAATGGATTGAATATTTATTTTTTTTTAATAGTTCATTTGCAGCTACATCCAAACAAATTGAAACATCTTTACCATTAACAAATCCAGATTTCTTAATTGCAGAGACAATCAAATCTAGAGCCTGATTGTTGCTACTAATCATTGGTGCAAAACCACCTTCATCACCAACTGATGTAGAATAACCTTTGTTTTTTATTAAATTACTTAGGTTTTTAATTACAACAAAACAAATCCTCATTGCTTCTGAGAAACTTTTTGCTTTATCTGGTCTTATCATAAATTCTTGAATTCTAAGACCATTGTTGGCATGGGCTCCACCATTAATAATATTCATTAATGGATAAGGTAATTGAAAATTATTTTTTAAAAAAAATGTTTTATACAAAGGTAGTTTTTTTACTTTTGCAGAAAGTTTTTTTACAGACATTGATACTGCGAGCATAGCATTTGCACCTAAATTGGTTTTTTGTCTCGTGCCATCTAAATTAATTAATAAGGCATCAATTCTCTCTTGATTATGAACGCTTTGGCCTTTTAATTTTTTTGAAATTTTTGAATTTACTAATTCAACAGCTTTTAAAACACCTTTACCTAGATACTTCTTATTATTTTTATCTCGTTTTTCAAAAGCTTCATAAGTTCCAGTTGATGCACCTGATGGGCATATAGCAGATGCACTCAAATTATTTGTATAAACCTCAGCTTCTACAGTTGGATTTCCTCGACTGTCAAAAACTTGCCGCGCTTTTACTTTTGTTATTTTACTCACTTAATAAGCTTATCAATTTCAGTTAACTGTTTTAGTAAATTTTCTAGTTTATCTAGAGGAACCATGTTAGGTCCATCAGATGGTGCATTATCAGGATCTTGATGAGTTTCTATAAATACACCAGCAACCCCAACTGCAACAGCTGCTCTTGCAAGATACTCAACAAATTCTCTTTGACCACCAGAAGACTCTCCTTGTCCTCCAGGTTGCTGAACTGAATGCGTTGCATCAAAAATAACTGGATAACCATTCTTGGCCATAATAGGTAAAGATCTCATGTCAGAAACCAAAGTGTTGTATCCAAAACTTGCACCTCTTTCAGTAACAAGAATATTTGAGTTTCCTGAGTCTGATATTTTTTTTGTAACATTTACCATGTCCCAAGGAGCTAAAAATTGACCCTTTTTAACATTTATAATTTTATTTGTTTTTGCAGCAGCAATTAAAAGATCAGTTTGCCTACAAAGAAAAGCTGGAATTTGTAAAACATCAACATGATTAGCAACTACTGAACATTGCTCTGAATTATGAATGTCAGTCAAAATTGGAATATTTAATTCTTTTTTAATTTTGTCAAACACAGGCAATGAAGCTTCCAAACCAGCACCCCTCTTACCTTTTAAACTTGTTCGGTTAGCTTTATCAAAAGAAGTTTTATAAATAAAACCTAGACCATATTTGGAAGTTATTTCTTTTATTTTTCCAGCCATATCCATTGTATGTTGCTCTGTTTCAAGCTGACATGGACCAGCAATGATACAAATTTTTTTGTCGTTTGAAATTTCTATGTTCCCACAATTAACTGTAATACTACTCATTTGTGATTTTTTGCTGCTTTGATAAATGAAGAGAATAAAGGATGAGGAGATAAAGGTCTAGATTTAAATTCAGGATGGAACTGAACTCCAATAAACCAAGGATGATTTTTAAGTTCAATTATCTCAGGAAGTTTATTGTCTGGTGATAAACCAGAAAATATTAGTCCATTTTTCTCAAATTTTTCCTTAAAAGAAATATCCACTTCATATCTATGTCTGTGTCTTTCTTTGATTAATTTTGATTTATAGATATCTCTAATTTTAGATTTATCTTTTAAAATTGCATCATAAGAACCAAGTCTCATTGTTCCACCTAAATTTTTATCTGTACCTTTAACTTTTTTTCCACTTTTTTCCCACTCATTCATTAAACCAATTATATGAACACCACCTTTATCAAACTCAGAAGAAGTTGCTTTTTTAATTTTTAATTTATTTCTAGCAAATTCTATTATTGCCATTTGCATACCGTAACAAATACCTAGGAATGGTATTTTATTAATTCTTGAATATTTAATTGCTTCAATTTTTCCCTCAGTTCCTCTTTTTCCAAACCCTCCTGGTATTAGAATACCTGAAACATTTTTAAGTTTGCTTTTAATTTCAGAAACTTTTAGTTTTTCTGAATCAATTCTAACTAAATTTACCTTAAGGTTGTTTGTAATTCCTCCATGAGTTAAAGCTTCATCTAATGATTTATATGCATCTTTTAATTCTACATACTTACCTATTATCGCAATATTAACTTGTTTTTTTGTATTAAGTGTAATTTTGGTAATTTTCTTCCAAGGATTTAAGTTATTTGATTTTTTAGATTTTATTTTAAAGTAATCTAAAACTTGAACATCCAACTTTTCTTTGGCAAAACTAATTGGTGCTTCATAAATTGTTTTTACATCAACTGTTTCAATTACATTTTTAATATCAACATTACAAAATAGAGATATTTTTTTTCGATGCTCTAAAGGTATTGGTCTTTCGGATCTACAAATAATTATGTCGGGTTGAATACCAATACTTCTCAATTCTTTTACGGAGTGTTGTGTTGGTTTAGTTTTTATTTCATCTGATGCTTTTAAATATGGAACTAAAGTTAAATGAATAAATAAAGCATTTTTTTTCCCAATATCATTTGAAAATTGTCTTATAGCCTCAACAAATGGTAAGCTTTCAATATCTCCTACAATTCCACCTATTTCGCAAATTACAAAATCTTCTTTTGACGTATCGTATTTAATAAATTCTTTAATTCTATCAGTTATATGTGGAATAACTTGTACTGTCTTTCCAAGATATTCTCCTTTTCTTTCTTTCCTCAGAACATCGCTATAAATTTTTCCTGTAGTAATATTATCTGTTTTCTTTGCAGTAACTCCTGAAAATCTTTCATAGTGACCCAAATCTAAATCTGTTTCAGCACCATCATCTGTTACAAATACCTCTCCATGCTGGAATGGGCTCATTGTTCCAGGATCTACATTTAAGTAAGGATCTAATTTTCTAAGTCTAACTTTGTAACCTCGAGATTGTAGAAGATAAGCTAGTGATGCTGATGATAAACCTTTTCCAAGGGATGAAACCACGCCGCCAGTCACAAATATATATCGCGCCATGGAATTATCTTATAGCTAATAAAAAAAGAAATAGGAAGTATTAATTAATTATTTTCAGGAATTGATGGAGTATCTTCAGTTTTTTCTTCTACTGTGTCCAAAACTGATCCTGTGGGCGTTAATTCTGCTCTTGAAATTATTGTCAGCGCTAAGCTACAAATGATAAATAAAGTTGCAACTATTGCAGTTGCTTTGGTAATAAAACTTCCAGCTGATCTCGATAGCATGAAATTTTCTTGTGAAACGCCAATACCTAAAGCGCCACCCTCTGATTTTTGAAGTAGCACAAGCACAACTAAAATAAATGCAAGTATGATGTTAATTACAAGTAATAATGTTTCCATGTGGGACTAATTAATGGTTTTTTTAATTATATCAATAAATTTCTTTGGATTTTGTGATGCTCCACCTATTAAAAAACCATCTATGTCAGGAATTATTTTTAATTGATCAATATTTTTACTGTTAACAGAGCCTCCATATAAAACTTTTGGAGATTTTTTTCCAAATTTACTTTTTATAAATTTAATTGATTTAGACAGTTCCTCTGATGAAGGAATTAAACCAGTTCCAATTGACCATACTGGTTCGTACGCAATAATTATATCATTAATTTTTTTGATAGATTTTAATCCTTTGTTTAATTGACTATTTAAAACTTGATTAGTTTTTTTATCTCTTTTTTGTTTTAGAGTTTCACCAATACAAAAAATAATTTTTAAACCAGACTTAATTGAATTTTTTATTTTAAGATTAATTAGCTTATCATCCTCTCCAGCTATTCTATTTTCGGAATGACCCAAGATCACATATTTAGCTCCAACACCTTTAAGCATTCTTGCATTAACCTGACCTGTAAAAGCTCCATAATCTAAACTTTGATGAGAATTTTGTGCACCAACCTCAATATTAGTTTTACTAAGTCTCTTTGAAATTGGACGTATTAGAGTATTTGGAGGACAATAAATTAGTTTGAACTTATTTTTTTTATAACTTTTCGAAAATTTAATAACTTTATCCAATGAATTTATGGTTTTTAAATCACCAAACATTTTCCAATTAGCTATAAAATACATATATTTATTTGTCTTAATTGACTTTTTAATCTATAGATTTGTTTTTTACAGATCAATAAATTTTACACTATGTTTAACACTATAAAAAATTTAGGTTGGAAAAAATCTGGAGGATTTTTGGTGATGGCTTTTGTTGCTTTTGCTTTTATCTTTGGAGGTTTTGGTGGAGGCTTTAGCACTAACAATCAAAATAATATTGCTAAAATAAATAAAACTAACGTTACCACTCAAGATTTCATGGACTATGTTAATCAAAGTGGAATTTCACAAGAAGCAATAAGAAATAATTTAGACAACAACATTATAGAAGAATTACTATCAGGACTTATTTCAACAACTTTAATTGATCTAGAGATTGAAGATTTTAAACTTTCTATAAACGAAAAGACAATTTTAAAATATTTAAAAGACAATAAAAATTTTAAAGACGAGAATGGTGCTTTTGAAAGAATTAAATACGAAAAATTTTTACTTTCAAATAATATGTCTGCTCCTTTGTTTGAGTTAAAATTAAAAAATCAAGGTTTACAGAAACACTTATTTGATTTTATTGGTGCAGGTACTGTTACCCCTGAATTTTTAATAGAAAGTAAATTTGAAGAAAACAATAAATCATTATCTATTGAATACTTCGATATGGAAAATTTATATAAGATTAAAGATGATTATACATCAGATGAAATCAACACATTTATTGAAGAAAATAAAGATCAATTAAAAAGAGAATATATTGACTTCAAATATGTAGTTTTAAATCCAAAAAATTTAATTGGAATTGATGAATTTAATCAAGATTTTTTTAACGAAATTGATTCAATAGAAAATAAAATTTCTCAAAATGAAAGTTTTAGTTCAATCATCGAAAACATAAATGTGGATGTGAATAATATCAATGAATTTGCTCCAGATGAAAACACTAGTACGAACGAAAAGTTAATTTACTCTAAGAAATCAAACAAATTAGATATATTTGAAAGTGGCGATAATTATATTCTTTATAATATAGAGAATGAATATGATCGTTCGCCAGATCTAAATGATGAGATAGTAAAAAGTGAAATTGTAGAACTTATTTATCAAAAAGGTAAATTTGATTACAATAGAAAAATAATTGAAGAAATACAGAATGATGTATTTAATGAAAGTAAATTTATAGAGTTAAGTTCAGGTAAAATCCAAACTGGATCAATTAATTCAATTAGTGATGATGGGCTGTTTGAAGTAAATTCAATTAAAATGCTCTACTCATTACCTCAAAATTCTTTTGCTTTAGTAAACAATACTAATAATCAAATATTTTTAGTCAAAATAAAAGATATAAATAAAAATACTATAAATAAACAAGGTGAGGAATATAAAGGATTTGTAAATTCACAAAATACAAACAACAGAAAAAGTATTTTACAATCTTACGATACCCTGTTGAATAATAAATATCAGGTTCAATTGAATCAAAAAACTATTGATAGAATTAAAAACTATTTCAAATGATAATTAATCGAAGCTTCAAAGATTTTAAGTTTCGACATAGAAGCAAAAAAAATCAGATTATATACACTTCTAAAAAAGTAAATTCTGATGATGAAGTCATAAATTTAATTGATAATTTTTTAGAGGAAAAAAATAGTTTTATATTTGAGTCTGTTGAAAAAGGAAAAATTAAAGGTAGATACACAATTTTTGGTAAAGATCCTGATAAGATATGGGAGTTCAACAACCAAAAGTCATATTTAATCACTGATAATAAAAAAATCATTCTTAAAGATAAACCAGACGAGTTAATAGAAAAAATTATTGAAAATTTTAAATTTGATACACCTAAGAATTTACCTAAGATTTGTTCGCTAATTTCAGGTTATTTTTCATACGACTCTATTAGGTACATAGAAAAAATTCCTAACTCATGTAAAAATGATCTTAATTTACCTGATGTAAGATTGATGAGACCAAGAACCTTGGTTATTCATGATAATTTAAAAAAAGAAATATTTTATATAAGTAATGTTTTTAATGATGAAAAAATTAAAAATTATCAAAAAAAGTATGAC
The DNA here is from genome assembly GCF_052047655.1 of Candidatus Pelagibacter sp. HIMB1695. Lineage (NCBI taxonomy): Bacteria > Pseudomonadati > Pseudomonadota > Alphaproteobacteria > Candidatus Pelagibacterales > Candidatus Pelagibacteraceae > Candidatus Pelagibacter > Candidatus Pelagibacter sp. HIMB1695. The sequence continues at coordinate 327,279 of NZ_JBNAJT010000001.1, forward strand.
TCTATAAAAACTGATCTATTTAAACTATTAATTCAATCATCGATCAAAAATATTGATACAAAAAGAGTATTAAAAGAAAAAAAAATTAAAGTTAAATCAAACACATCTAAAAATAAATTTCTTGCAATGGTTAATAAAGCTAAAAAATACATTAAACTTGGTGATATTTTTCAAGTTGTTTTAAGTCAAAGATTTGAAGCAAAATTAACAAAAAAACCTTTAGAAATTTACAAAAAACTTAGATTAACTAACCCCTCTCCTTTTATGTTTTACTTCAATTTTAATGACTTCCAAATTATTGGGGCAAGTCCAGAAATTTTAGTAAGACTAAGAGATAATAAAATTACAGTTAGACCAATAGCAGGTACTAGACCAAGAGGAAAAAACAAAAAAGAAGATCTTTTTTATGAAAAAGACCTTCTTAAAGACAAAAAGGAACTTTCTGAACATTTAATGCTTTTAGATCTAGGAAGAAATGATGCTGGTAAAGTATCAAAAATAAATACTGTAAAGGTAACTGAGAGTTTCATAATTGAGAGGTACTCTCATGTAATGCATATAGTTTCCAATGTAGTTGGAGAGTATAATAAAAAGTTTTCAAAATTTAAATCACTGTTGGCAGGGTTTCCTGCTGGTACTGTTTCTGGTGCTCCTAAAATAAGAGCAATGGAAATTATTGATGAATTAGAAACATCGAAAAGGAAAGTTTACGCTGGTGGAATTGGATACTTTTCTGCTAATGGTGAATTTGATACTTGTATTGCATTAAGAACAGCTGTAGCCAAAAATAAAAAATTCTATGTACAAGCTGGAGCAGGTATCGTGGCTGATAGTAAGCCTACAAACGAATATGATGAAACAGTGAACAAGGCGAAAGCTTTGATAAATGCTTTAAGATAATGAAAATATTATTAATAGATAATTATGATAGTTTTACATTTAATCTTTATCATTACATTTCTTCATTAGATGTAAAAGTTGATGTCATAAGAAATGATAAAATTAACTCTAAAGAAATATTAAGAAAAAAATATGATAAAATTGTTATTTCACCTGGACCTGGAAATCCAAATCAATCTGGTAATTGTATAAGCATTTTAAAATCATTACATAAAAAATTGCCCTTTTTAGGTGTTTGTCTTGGACATCAAATTATAGGTCAAGTTTTTGGATCTAAAATTATTCAAGCAAAAAAATTAATGCACGGAAAAACTAGCAAAATTAAGTCACAAAAAATTGGGATTTTAAAAAATCTACCTCGTACCTTTGAAGCTACAAGATATCATAGCTTAATTATTGATAAAAAAACTCTTTCGAAAGATTTAGAGATTACAGCTGAAACTGATGATGGGGTAATTATGGCTATCCAACATAAGCAATTTAATATTCATGGTGTACAATTTCATCCAGAAAGTATTAAAACTAAGATGGGAATTAAAATTTTAAAAAATTTTATAAATTATTAATTTTATGGAAAAGATTTTAGAAAAACTTAAAAATAAAGAAAATTTAACCTTTGAAGAGAGTAAATCAGCATTTGAAATTTTAATGACTGGTAAAGCTGATGAGGATCAAATCTATAATTTTTTAACACTTCTGTCTGAAAAAGGAGAAGTTGCAGATGAAATTGCTGGAGGTGTTTATGTGCTTAGAGAAAAATCTAAAAGAGTAAACGTTCAAGATTGCATAGATACATGCGGTACAGGTGGTGACGGTATGAACACTGTTAATATATCAACTGCATCAGCCTTACTTTTAGCTGGTATGGGTATAAAAGTTGCAAAACACGGCAATAAAGCTGTATCTTCAAAATGTGGATCTGGAGATGTGTTGGAGGCTCTTAATATTAAAATTGATTTAGAGCCGGAGGAAATTGAACAAGAGATAAGCAATAATAATTTTGGTTTTATGTTTGCTCCAAATTATCATAGTGCTATGAAATTTGTAGGTCCTGTAAGAAAGAAAATTGGTAAAAGAACTATATTCAACATGATTGGTCCTTTAAGCAATCCCGCTCTAGTAGAAAGACAGGTTGTTGGAGTATTTGATAAAAAATTATTAAAAATTTTTGCAGAGGGATTAAAAAATTTAAATATAAAATTTGCATGGATAGTAAACAGCGAAGATGGATTAGATGAAATATCACCTTATGCAAAAACAAATATTATACAATTGAAGAATGGAGAAATATCTGAAATCTTGGTTGATCCTAATTCAATTGGTGTAAATGCAGAAAAATTTGAGAATTTAATTGGTAATGATGCAAAATTTAATGCAGATAAAATGATTGAAATATTTAAAGGTAAAGATAATGATTTTTCAAAAGCAGTTTGTTTAAATGCTGCAGCTGGTTTAATCGTTGCAGAAAAGTTTGTTGATTTTAAAGAGGCCTATAATCACGCAAGACAATTCATTCTTTCTGGTAAAACTTTTTTACATTTGGAACAAATACAAAATGTCTGAAAACGTTTTAGAAAATATAATTAAAAAAAAAATCGAAAAAATTGATAATCTAAAAAAATCAATAGATCTTAAAAAATTAGATGAATTAATACAAAAAAATAAATCATACATAAATTTTAAAGATAAAATTGAAAATAATTTAAAAGAAAATAAAACCTCAATTATTGCTGAAATAAAAAAAGCAAGTCCTTCTGCAGGTGTTATAATTGAAGACTACAATCCAGTAGAAATTGCTAATATTTATTTAAAAAATAATGCTACTTGTTTATCAGTTTTAACTGAAGAAGATTATTTTTTAGGAAATTTAATCCATATAAGCAAAATAAAAGATAAGGTTAATTTACCGATATTATGTAAAGATTTTTTTATTGATACTTTTCAAGTACCACTTGCCAAAAGTTATGGTGCAGATGCAATTCTGATTATTTTAGCTGGTGTATCAGATGAACTTGCAAACAACTTATATCAAGAAGCGTTGAAATTAGATATGTCGGTAATAGTAGAAGTGCATACTATTGAAGAGGCTCAAAAAGCATTAAATTTTAAAGATGCACTAATTGGTATTAACAACAGAAACTTAAAAACACTTAAAACAGATATAAATACAACCTATGATATCTATAATGTTGTTAAAAACCATAAAGGACCTCTAATCTCTGAGAGTGGTATTAAATCTAAAGAAGAATTATTAGAATTAAACAGCAAGACTTCAATTAATACTTTTTTAATTGGTGAATCACTTTTGAAAAAATTGGATGAAAATTCAATTTTTTCAGTTTTGTAGTCAATTTAAGCCCTATTTTACTGACTTTTTTTAGTATTGTTAAAACAAAAGAACTTTTATAGAACATCTTTTGTACGATATTTGTTCTTATGCTAACAAAAAAACAAAAAAACCTGCTTTTATTTATCAACAAGAAGTTGAGAAGTTCTGGTGTATCTCCTTCTTACGAAGAGATGAAACAATCTCTAAACTTAAAATCAAAGTCAGGTATTCATAGATTGATTAGCGCCTTAGAAGAAAGAGGATTTATTAAAAGATTAGCTCATAAAGCGAGAGCTTTAGAGGTAGTAAAATTACCTGAAACAGCTTCAGCAAATGATATTTACAATAGCTTTTCGCCAAGCGTTATAAAGGGTGGTTTAGACGAAGAAATTAACAATTCTGATGAAATGGAAGTTCCAGTATTAGGAAAAATTGCTGCAGGTACTCCTGTTGAAGCAATACAAAATGAAGTTTCAAGAATACCATTACCAAATAATTTAGAAAAAAATGGAGATTATTTTGGATTGAAAGTTCAAGGTGACTCAATGATTGAAGCTGGAATCCACGAAGGAGACACGGTTATAATTAAAAGAACAGATACAGCAGATAATGGAAAAATTGTAGTCGCATTAATCGATGAACATGAAGCAATGTTAAAAAGAATTCGTAAAAAAGGTAAAGTTGTTGCATTGGAAAGTGCAAATAGAAACTATGAAACTAAAATATTTGGCCCTGATAGAGTAAAAGTTCAGGGTGTTTTAGTATCTTTATATAGAAACTTCTAAAAAAATAGTCTAAATATCTCTGATGTCAAAAGTAGCAACTCGTTTTGCTCCCTCTCCTACTGGGGCTCTTCATATAGGTGGTGTTAGAACTGCCTTGTTTAATTGGTTATATTCAAAAAATCAAAAAGGCACTTTTCATTTAAGAATTGAAGATACTGACAAGGAAAGATCGAAAGAAGAACACAAAATTCAAATAATTAAATCCTTAAATTGGTTAGGGATAAAACATGATGGTGAAGAATATATTCAGTCAACAAAAATTGATGATCATGTAAAAATTGCACATGAATTATTAAAAAATGGGTATGCCTATAAATGTTACTGTTCACCTGAAGAGATAGAAGAGCAAAAAAAAAGAGCTAGACAAAAGAAAATACCTTATATTTACAACAGAAAATGGAGAGATGCAGAAGAAAAAGACGCTCCTAAAGAAATTAAACCTGTAATTAGATTTAAAAGTAAAATTGAAGGAAGTTCAATTCTTAAAGATTTAGTTCAGGGCGAGGTTGAAATCGAAAATAGTACAATTGAAGATTTTGTAATATTAAGAAATGATGGAACACCAACTTATAATTTATCAGCAACTGTAGATGATCATGAAATGGGAATGACGCATATAATTAGGGGTGATGACCATAAAATAAATACCTTTAAACAAATACAAATTTATGAAGCAATGAAATGGGATGTTCCACTGTTTGCCCATATTCCTTTAATTCACACAATAGAGGGTAAAAAATTATCTAAGAGAGATAATGCTTCAACATTGGATGACTATTCAAAAATTGGAATTATGCCTGACGCATTAAGAAATTATTTACTAAGACTAGGATGGTCGTATCAAGACAAAGAAATATTTACTCTAGAGGAAAGTATAAAATTTTTTAACTTAGAAGGTATTGGAAAATCACCATCAAAATTAGATATGAGCCGTATTTTGTCAATGAATGAGTACTATATCAAAAATATTGATGAAAATGATCTGTATGATCATCTTTTGAGATACTGTGAAGAATATAAAGATAAAATTAATACAGAAAAAGCATCGAAAATAAAATCATCTTTAGGATTTTTGAAAAATAAAGCGAAAACACTAGAAGAAATATTTAATAATGCAAAATATATCATTAATGATGAAGTTAATTTTAATGAAAATGATTTAAAACTAATTGACGATAAATCCAAAAAAATAATTAATGAATTTCAAGATGAAATTAAAAACTTAGAAAGTTTAACTAGAGATAATTTAGAGCCAATAGTCAACAACTTGATAAAAAAACATGAAACAAATTTCAAAGGTGTAGGTCAACCTTTAAGAGTGGCTCTAACAGGATCTAAGTTTGGACCAGGTCTATATGACATTGTTATATCTTTAGGTAAAGCAGATGTTGAGAAAAGATTAAGAAAGATACTTAATTAAAATAGAACTTGCCTCACCTGCAGATGAAGTTTTAGACCTGATGCCCTCTAAAGTTTTGGAACACTCACTCACTTGTTTTTTCATCAACTCGGGGTTTTTAAGTAAATAAATAACAGACCTATATATTTCATCTGCATTACATTCTTTTTGAAGTAATTCAGGAATTACCTCACGATTATTAATTATATTTATAATATTTGCAAATTTCACATTAACTAACATTTTAAAAATCATAAAATTAATAAAACTAAGTTTATAAATAATAATTGATGGAACATTAAAATTACAAATTTGCAATGAAACAGTACCAGATTTTGAAACAGCAAAAATGGATTTAGACAAAATTTCGGATTTAATATTTTCTTCAGACACAATATCTATATTGTCAAAGTTATATTTTTTTACATGTTCTAAAATTAAACTTTTGTTTTCTTCGGTTGCATGAATATAAAAAAAATATTCATTATGTTTTTTGTTCATTAATTTAATAAAATTCAATAATATAGGTAGCAAAACATTAGTTTCGGAATTTCTGCTACCAGGAAATATAGATATTATTTTTTTATTTTTAGGTAAAATATTGTCAATAATAGTTTTGTTATTTTGATTTCTTTCTATTAGAGGATGGCCAACAAAAGTATTATTAATATTTTCTTCATCAAAGTATTTTTTTTCAAATTCAAACAGCAAAAGAATGTGATCAATAAATTTTTTAATTTTTTTAACTCTATTCTTTCGCCACACCCATACTTGAGGTGCTACATAATGAATTGTTTTAATGTTGCTGTTTATTTTTTTAACTTTTTCAGCAACTCTCAAGGTAAAATCAGGACTATCTACGCTTAGCAATATATCAGGGTTAAATTTTACTATTTCTTCTACAGTTTTATTTATTTTTGATTTAATTTTAAAAATATTAAGCAATACACTTGTAAATCCTAAATATGTAATTTCTTTTAAATCAAAAATAGATTTGATTCCCAAATTCTTTAGATGAGTACCACCCACTGATAAATACTCGATTTCTGGATATTCTAATTTTAATTTTGAAATTAAAGTTGATGCTAGCTTATCTCCAGATGGTTCGCCTGTTAATACAAAGATTTTTTTCATATCACTTTAATAAAAATTTTATTTTTATTTGCAAAATGAATCGCTTCCTTTTTGTCTAGAAAAATATTCTTTTTAGATTTTAAAACGAGACCCTTTAATCCATATTTTTTAATATCTTTTAAAGTTTGTAAACCAACAGTTGGTAAATCCATTCTTAAATCTTGTTTATTTTTGGGTAATTTTATTAATATACCTTTTGAATTTTTCTTTAACTTTGAAAGCATTTTTTTTGTACCTTGCCTTCCCTCTTTTGCAATTATTTTTTCATCTTTGACAACTAAAGCCTGGATATGATCTAAACTATTAATTTTATTGAAATAATTTTTAGCTTTTTTAATTGAGCTATTATCATTCTTATTAGGCTTGTTTTTTGTATAATTTCCCTTTTTAAGAGATAAATCTGGATTAAAATATATCGAGCTAATAACTTTAATATCTTCATTTGCAAGGATCTTAATTATAGATTTTATAATTGCAGCATCACCAATTTTGGATGCCCTAATTACACTTGGCATATAGTATATACCTTTTAAATCTAATCTAAGAGAAGTAAAATTAGGTTTAGCTATTTTGCCAGCAAATAAAACTTTTTTACAATTTTTATTTTTAATTAAATTTATTATTTTTCCAAATTTTCCAATACTGATTCTGTGAGAGTTTTTATCTTTATGAAATTTATTAGTTTTTGAAAAATCGATAATAAAATATTTTTTTTTTAATTTTTTTATTTTATTTAAAACTATTTCAGAAAAATCTGTATCACCTAAAAATAAACCAATCATTTTATTTAGAAAAGGGAGTGCAAATTGGTCTTTTTTTATCTTTTTCTATAAAATTAACTACTTCTGAAACTAATTTATTTTCTCTTATATCATTTGATAAATTACTTAAATTCTCTGTTAAATTCTCATTCTTAAATATTATTTTGTAAGCTTCACTAAGAGATAATATTTCTTTGTTTGGAATATTCTTCCTTCTTAAACCAATGAGATTTAATCCTTGCAATATACTTCTATTTCCATGTGCTATGCCATATGGTATCACATCTCTTACCACACCACACATGCCACCGATCATTGCATATTTGCCAACTCTGGTAAATTGTTGTACAGCTGAATTACCACCTATTATTGCATTATCATCTACATGAGCATGACCCCCCAATGGAACATTATTTGCTAAAATAACGTTGTTTCCCACTATGCAATCATGCGCTATATGAGAAGACACCATAAACAAACAATTATTACCTATTTTAGTTATTCCTCCACCACCTTCAGTGCCTGGATTAATGGTTACGTACTCTCTTATTTTGTTGTGATTACCTATCTCTAATAATGTTTTTTCACCTTTAAATTTTAAATCTTGGGGATCATTTCCTATAGATGCAAATGGATAAATTTGGTTATTTTTTCCTATGGTGGTATTACCTATTATATTTACATGAGATTGTACTACTGTACCCTCTCCAATTTCCACATCGGGGCCTATTATAGAATAGGGTCCTATTGATACATTTTTAGAGATTTTAGCATTTGAATCAACAATAGCAGTTTTATCTATCATTTATTATCTCTTAAAAATTCTCTAATATTTTTTGCTGGATAACCCATTACTTTTGTATTATCTGGAATATTTCTTATTACACCAGTGCCACCTCCAATTTCTACATTATTACCAACTTTAATATGCCCTGAAATTCCTGCTTGACCACCTATTCTTACGTTTGAACCAATAATTGAGCTACCAGCAATTCCTACTTGACCTGCTATAATAGAATTTTCTCCTATTTTAACATTATGAGCTATGTGTATTTGATTATCTAAAAAAGTGTTTTTTCCAATTATAGTATTAGACATCGATCCTCTATCAATAGTAGAACCACATCCTATTTCACAATTTTCCTCAATGATAACAATACCAACATGTGGATACCTTAAATTTTTAGTTTTATTTGGAAAAAAACCAAAACCATGTTTTCCAATTACACAGTTATCCAAAACTTTTACGTTATTACTAATTAACGAATTTCTTATTATTGTATTTGATCCAATTGAACAGTCATTACCGATAGAAACATGTTTTTCAATTATTGTATTATGGCCTATTTTACAATTTGTTCCTATAGATACATTTTTTCCAATTAATACATTTTTACCGTAAATAACTTTATCTTTAAAATTTGTTTCATTAATATAACTTGTACTATTGTCAAAATCGTCATTTGTAGCATCAGGATAAAACATAGATGTTATCTTTGATACAGATACTAATACATTTTCAACAAGTATAGGAACGCACGAAGTTGGGAGTTCATTTTTTAAAGACTCAGTTGTAATACAAAAAGATGCTTTTGTTTTTGATGCTAATTCTTTATATTTTTTTGAGTGTAAAAATGTAATCTCAGAATTGTTAGAACTAAATAAGTCCTTAATATCTGTAACTTCAACATTAGTGGTCAAAGTCTCGGTTTTAATATTAAGAAAATTTAAAATATCCAAAATTAAAAAAGGACCCTTATTTTTAAAGAAAGGATTAGACATAATTGCTTGTAACAGAGCAATTAAATTGGAGTTATCAATATTTATTGCTATTTATTTCTTATCAACAATTGTAGCTGACCAAATAGCGTCAGCCATCAATTTGTTATCAACGAATGCTCGCCCTTTATACTTCCAAACTCTTCCGTGTGATCTGATTGCTTCTATTTTTAATAATAGCTTGCAATTAGGTACTACTGGATTTCTAAATCGAGCTTTTTCCACTCCCATCAAAAATACTAATTTGTTTATATAAACTGATTGGTCCAAACCATGAGCAGTAAGAGCTGCAGCTGTTTGTCCAAAAGCCTCTACTATAAGAACTCCAGGCATAACAGGTTGGTCAGGAAAATGACCTTGAACAAAAAAACTATCTTTTTTTACATTAACTACTCCAGTAGCAGAAGCAAGTTTTTCAATATCATAAAGTTCATCAATTAGTAACATCGGCTCACGATGTGGCAATAGATTTTGAATATCTTTTTTATTTAGTGATATCATTTCTCTAATTAAACTTTAAATTAATTTCTATCAATAACTTATCTGTTATATCTGAAGTACTTTTTCCAATAAATACATTTTTTTGATCTAAGACTATATCTATTGAATTTTTAGTCATATAATCTTGAATAATGGGGTTAATTTTAGAAAAAAAAATTTCTAATTCTAAGTCCCTTTTTTGCTGAATATTTTTTACCATTTCGTTTTTTTTATTTCGAAATTTATTAATTTTTTCTTTTAAAGAATTTAACTTATTTTCATATTCTTCCTTTGAAATAATATTTTTAATTGCATTGAGTTGTTCTTCATCACTTTTAAGTTCAGTTTCAATTTTTTTTAATTCACTAATATTTTTATTATTTTGACTTTTAATTTCATCTAAAAAAGATTTTCCTAGATTTGTTTCTTGTATTAAAATATCTAAATTAATGAATGCTATATTATCTCTGGCATTAGAATGCTCTACATTTAAAAAAAAAACAAAAATAATTGCAATCAATCTGTTAAATCTAATCATTAGAAAGTAGTTCCAATGTTAAATCTAAATGTTTCTGTAACATCTGTTTCAGCTTTAGAGATAGTTTCTGCAAAAGTAAAATTTAAAGGTCCAACTGGGGTTAACCAATCAAGTCCAATACCGGTAGAACTTCTAATTTTACTATTATCATCAATTGAAGAATCATAGTCAACACCCCAAACATTGCCAGCATCAATAAAGAATAAAAAATCTACACTTTCAGAGTTTTCAAAAAGAAATGGTATTGTCGATGCAAAATTTACTGTTGTAGCATAATTTCCACCTATATAATCACCACCATCTTTTGGTCCAACCTTACCTTTTTCAAAACCTTTCAGTCTTCTAGCTGGTAAAAAAATTCTCTCAGAAAGTTTAACATCATCACCACTAATTGATTCTACAGATTTTAAAAAAAGTGTAAAATTGGATCTATTATTTTCAAATAATTCAGTATAAAATTGATAAGTATAACTATTACTTAAAGTATTCGTGTCACTTATTAAAGGTAAATCTAAAAAGTATGCACTTCTAAATCCATCTGTTGTTTGAAATTTTTGGTTTCGTTTGTCATAGTCAAAATTTAGATTAAGGAAACTATCCCAATAGTTACCTGCTTGTTTTTTTTGTCTTACAGAAGCACTACTATTTGTGGAAATTTTCTCATAATAATTGGATGTACCTATTCCAAATCTTGTGTCATCAAAAAATTCAAATGCTGTTCCAAAATTAAAACCGTATTTATTTGTTTTGTAACCAAAGTCTTTTAAACGATCTGTCTCAGATGCGTCAATTCCAGCATAAGCAGAATTGTTAGAGTTGTAAATGTTGGGGTTGCTAACTGAAAGACTTCCTTTAATACTCTCGCCACTCACATTAAGTGTATTGTCTACTTTAATACCTTTTCCAAGATAATTATTTTCACTAACAGAAAACAAAAAACTTGCTCCGTCTGTACCAAAACCAGCTCCGGCTGCTATTTCACCGGTAGGTTTTTCTTCGACAGATATATTGATAATTTTACTATTTTCAGACTCTCCTTTATTTACTTCAGACTTAACGCTTTTAAAAAAACCAAGGCTTTTAAGATTATTTATTGTTTTGTTTTTTAATATTTCGTTGTAAGGATCTCCTTCATCAACTTCAAATTGATTTCTAATTACATTTTCTCGAGTTATGTTATTTCCAAAAATGTTAATTTTCTCAACAATTAATCTTTCAGATTTTTTAATTTTAAAATTAAGATTGATCTTATTTTCAATTATTGACTCTTCAACCACTGCAGAAATATTTTCAAATTCTTCATCTAAAGTAATTTGATCTATTTCATCAAGTATTAGTTCAATTTTATTTATAGAATAAACTTCATTTTTCAAATCGGCAAATAGATCAAAAATTTTTTTAAAATTATTTTCATCAAAATCGCTTGGAAGACTAATTGTTAATTTATCAAAATAAAATTTATCGTTAGCATTGATATTAAATATTAGTTCAAAAGACTCATTATCAAATATTTTGGCATAAGATGAATTTATTTTAACATTGAAATACCCTTTGTTTAAATAGAAATTAGTCAATAATTTTCTATCAAATTCAATCAAATTTTGATTTAAAAATTTTTTTCCAGAAATAAATTTCCAAAATTTATATTCTTCGCTTGCAATTATATTTTTAAGAATTTTTTCTTTAAATACTTTATTACCTACAAATTTAATTTTTTTAATTTTAGCTTTTTTGCCTAAATTAATTTTGTATATAACATTAACTTTGTTGTCATCAAGTTCTTCTAACAATGCATCCACATCAGAAAAATAGTAACCTAAATTTTGAAGACTTGATTTGATTTTATTTATGTCGTCGTTAAAAAAACTTTTATTATAAGATGATCTCTCCTTAAGTTTTAAATTCTGTGTAATTTCTTTTTTTATTTTTTTAGCTTTAATTCCTTCAAATAAAATTGACTCTATAATAGGAAGCTCCAACACTTTAATGAAAAGTGTGTTATTTGAAAAATTAATATTAACATTTTCAAAAAAATTACTGCTATAAATATTTTTTAAAACATTATTTAAATCTTCAAGCTCAATAACGTCTCCTTGTTTATATTCAGAAAACATTATTATTGTTTCATCAGAAATTCTCTCATTACCTGATATATTAAAATCTTTTAAAATTTCTGAAAAAGACTTGGAAATCATTAAAAAAAATAATGTAAAAGTAATCAAAAACAATTTTGAATATCTAAAGAACATGCTGATTTATACACCTATTGATTTGATTTTTAAACGAACATATCTGTCTAAATTTAAAACATCTGAAACATTCGAAGGTAATTTATTTTTATACTTAAGAAATTCATTAGTTTTAAGTAATAAAATTAATTTTTTTAATATATCTTGATAAGATATTTTTTTTTCTAAATACATTCTAACCAACTCATCATTAGCAGATACTAGTACAGTTTCAAATAAAGACATTTTTGTTGGCAACATATTTAGTATTTTAATTGAAGGAAACTTTTGAATATTAACTTTTGAAAATTCTAAATTATTTAATTTAGACAAATTAATATTTGTTTTTTTGAAATACTTTTCGTTATTCGAATAAATTGAACTAAAAATTGGTATTTCCATCGTAGTTTCATGCGCAATGATTTTTATCATACCATCATTATATTTTATAATTGCATGGATATAGGACTTAGGATGTATAAGAATATCTAAATTTTTTAAATTTATTTTAAAAAAATTTCTTGCTTCAATTAATTCAAAAACTTTATTCATAAGAGTCGATGAATCAATTGTAATTTTATTGCCCATTTTCCAATTAGGATGTTTTAAAACTTCGTTTAATTTAATGTTTTTTATTTGTTTTTTTGTTTTCTTTAATAAGGGACCACCTGATGCGGTTAAGACAATTTTATCTATATTTTTAATATTGTTTTTAATCGAATACCAAATTGAAAAATGCTCAGAATCTACTGGTATAATTTTTGTTTTAAATTTGAGTAATTCTTTACTAATTAGGTTCCAACCACAAATGATTGACTCTTTGTTTGCTACAGCAATTATTTTTGTATATTTTATTATTTTTAAAGTTGGCTCAAGACCCTCAATACCAACAATTGAACTCATTGTGTAATCAATTTTATTTTTAAAAATTTTTTTCAAATAACTAAAATCTCTATAAATTTTGATATTTTTATTTTTATTTAGCTTTTGGAATTTTTTATAGGCAATTTCATTTTTTATTATAACATTCTCGACATTAAAACTTTCTGTTTGTTTTAATAATTCTTTATAATTTGTATTAGCAGTTAGAAGTTTTATCTTAAATTTATCTGGATTTTTTTTAACAATTTTTAATACAGTTTTACCAATTGATCCAGTTGAACCTATAATTGCAATTTTCTTTTTGTTAATCATTATTTAAATATATTTGTTGCAAATAAAAAATAAAATAATGGAAATGCAAAAATCATTCCGTCTATTCTATCTAAAATACCTCCATGACCTGGTATTAATTGTCCAGTATCTTTCATATTTGAAATTCTTTTAAAATAAGAAATAATCAAATCACCTATTTGACTTACAAATGAAATTAAAACAATAATGATAGATATTTCAAGCAATGAAACTTTAGAAAAAAAATTATTAAAAAAATAAAAATAATTTATTGAACAAAAATAACTAATAATAAAGCTACCTAAAACACCTGAATATGTTTTTTGAGGACTAATTTTTGTTAATTTTGGACCTTTAAAAGTTTTTCCAAATATATAACCACCTAGGTCAGTTGATATACAAATTAACAAAACAAAAAACACCAAATTATATTCTCCATAAAATTCGTTTCTTAATTTATATATTGAGAAGAATGATAAAATTAAAAAAATTAAACCAACAAGTTTTATTTGTTTTGTTTTTGCGATATTATTCCATTCGTAAGTTGAAATTACAAAGCAAAATATTAGCAATAAATTGAAATATAAAGAACCTTGTATTATCAAATAAATTAAAATAGGCAGTAGAATGATGGAACTAAAAATTCTTTTAATTAGCTCACTAGACACTATATTCCTCCAAAATTTCTTTTAATTTTTTTATACATATTAAGTATTTTCTTAAAATCCTTAGAATTAAAATCTGGCCATAATTTTTTTTCAAAAAAAATTTCAGTATACGCAAGTTGCCATAGCAAAAAATTACTTAATCTTTTTTTATTTCCTGTTCTTATTAAAATATCTGGGTTTGGTACGTCAAAAGTATAAAGAAATTTTTCAATATTTTTTTCATTTATTCTTTTTTTCATTTTGAAAATTTTTTTAATTGAATTAATTATTTCTTGTTTTGCGCCATAATTTAAAGCAATATTTACCTGAATTAATGTGTTTTTAGATGTTCTTTTTTCAGCACTTTTTAATAAATTTTTAATTTTGATTGAAAAATTTCTATCACCAATAAAATTTAATCTAATATTATTTTTTTCAAAAATTTTTATTTTGGTTACCAGAAACCTTTCTAATAATTTGTATAAATAATTAATTTCTTTTGTTGGTCTTTTCCAGTTTTCTGTAGAAAAAGCAAATAATGTTAAATATTTTATTTTATGCTTGATAGAATCTTTGATTATTAACTCTACAGTTTTAATACCTTCTTTATGACCTTCATTCCTTGATTTTCGATTTTTAATACCCCAACGTCCATTGCCATCCATAATAATGGCTACATGATTTAATGGGTTCATATAGTCATTATTTCTTTTTCTTTTGAAGAAACTTTCTCATCAACAGATTTTATATGATCATCAGTTATTGTTTGAATTATTTTTTCTTTTAATTTTTCATCATCTTCACTAATTTCTTTTTCTTTTAATAATTTTTTAAGATCTTCATTAGCTTCTCTTCTAATATTTCTTATTGATACTTTACATTTTTCACCAATTGACTTGATTAATTTTTTTAATTCAGATCTTCTTTCTTCATTCAGCTCTGGAACAGGGAGTCTTATTAGCTGACCATCAATTTGTGGATTTAAACCCAAATCAGATTTTTTAATTGCCGCATCTAGTAATGGAACATTATTTGCATCCCAAACTTGAATATTAATCATTCTAGGCTCTGGTGTTGTTATACTCCCTATTTGATTAATTGGCATTTGCTGACCATAAACATCTACTTTTACAAGATCTAACATAGCTGAATTAGCTCTACCTGTTCTTAAAGAAGATAATTCTTTTGAGAATACATCTATGGCTTTATCCATTTTTACACCATACGATTTTTCGTCAAACATCTACTCTCCAATTTTAATTCTAAAGTATTCCTTAATTTTTAAATCAGCTATTGAAAGTTCTTTTACAATATCTTGAACTTTTTTCTTAGGTTCCATAACCCAAGCTTGAGTTAAAAGTGCATTTTCCTCCTTGAACTTGTTCATTTTACCTAAGCTAATTTTTTTTGCTATTTCCTCAGGTTTACCAGAATTCTTTAATTCCTCAGCAACAAGTTCTTGTTCTTTATCAATTACTGCTTGGTCAATTAAATTTGACTCAAGTGCCAAAGGATTTGAAGCTGCTATATGCATAGATAATTGTTTACCAAAAGCTTTAACTGTGTCTGATTTATCATTTGTATCAAGAGATACTAATACTGCTAATTTTGCTACATTATCTTTTACTACTGTATGCAAATAATGGTTATTGATACCACTTGAATTTTCAATTGTTTTTGATTTTCCAATTGTGATTTTTTCACCAATTTTTGCAATAAGTGCCACTAAATTGTCATCTACACTTTGCCCATTTTTCATTACAGCTTTTTTTAACTCGTCTTGATTAGAATTATGTTGATTATTTAATTCACTTAATTCTTTAACAAATCTTATAAAGTCATCATTTTTAGCAACAAAATCAGTTTCACAATTTATTTCTATCACAGAAGTTTTATTTTCATCACCTGATACTACAACTACTCCTTCTTTTGCATCTCTAGACATCTTTTTTGAAGCTTTTGAAATACCTTTTACTCTTAAAATTTCAATTGCTTTATCAAGATCACCACCAGACTCTTTGATTGCTAAATTGCAATCTTTGAATCCTGCACCTGTTGCTTCTCTTAATTTTTTTACTTTTTCTATATCACTCATTTTAATTTAACTTTCCTTTATCTTCGTTTGAGAATTTTTTTTCTAATTTTTCTCTATCAATTTCTTGAATTGTTTTGTTTTTATCATCATTATTATCTGCTTTTACTTTTTCTTGTTTAGGATCAGATGATTGGATTGAACTTTTTGCATTATTAATCGTTTCTTTAATTAAGTTACAATAAAGATCTATTGCTCTTCTTGCATCATCATTTCCAGGTATTGGATAATCAATATTATCTGGATTAGAATTACTATCCAAAATAGCAATTATAGGAATACCTAATTTTGATGACTCAGCTATAGCTAATGACTCATAATTAGTATCAATTACAAAAACTAGTTCTGGAACTTTTTTCATTTCTGCAATTCCACCCAATGATCTTTGAAGTTTGTCTTTTTTAACGCTCATCTTAAGAAGTTCTTTTTTAGTAAAACCTCTATTTTCAGCAGCTAAATCAATTTCTAATTTTTTTAATTTTTTTATTGAATTAGATATTGTTCCCCAATTAGTTAGCATTCCTCCTAACCATCTGTAGTTTACAAAGTACTGATCTGTTTCTTTTGCAACTTCTGCAATAGCTTCTGATGCTTGTTTTTTAGTTGAAACAAATAAAATTTTTCCATTATTTGCTATTGTATTATAGACTTTTTCTAAAGCTACTTTAGTTAACTCAAGTGTTTGGGTTAAATCTATAATGTGAATTGAATCTCTTTTTCCAAAAATGTAATTTTTCATTTTTGGATTCCATCTCAAAGTTTTATGTCCAAGATGAACACCAGCTTCTAATAATTGTTGAATTGTAACGTTAGGTATTTTCATATTTATTCCCGGTTAAGCCACCACAGTAATTTCCAATTAAGGACCGGAGGTATAAAACCAACAACTGTGTGCGTGTTAATTTAAAATTAGGATCTATTTACAAATATTTGTTAAAATTGACAAGTTTTATTTAATTAATTTCTGCTTGAATTTGTTGTTTTCTTAGAAGATTTAAAGATTTTCTATCAAGATTCATTGATTTTTTTAATTGAAAATTTAAAATTTTATCTTTTGTTAAAAGGTTAAATTTTACTTGGGTTTTGCCGTCTTGATTTAAAAATTTTGATATCTTTTGGATTTGTTCTATAGATTCAATATTAAATGATATTTCTTTAATTGGACTATTAAATAAATCTTTTAAAGAAGCTATTTTTTGAACATTAATTCTTTTAAAACGGTTTTCATCATTAGAAATATTCTTAACCAAGGTCAAAATTAATGAGTTACCTTCTTTTAGGATTTCTCTATTTAATTCTAACAAATCTGAAAAAATAAATATTTCAAATACACTATTTAAATCTGTTAACTTTAAAACAGCATATGCATTTCCTTTTGCAGTTTTTCTTTCTTGAACCTTTAGCAATGTTGCAGCTACATTAACATTTTCTGAATTATCATCTGATATAAATTTTGAGTAATCATTAATTTTATAATCTTTGAATATTTCTGTGAATTGATTTAATGGATGATCAGATATAAAAAATCCTATTGCTTCAAATTCTTTTGATAATCTTTCTTCGAATTTCCAATCTTCTATATTGTTTATAATATCCTCTTCTTCAATATTGTCAGAAAACAAATCAATTTGGTTGGTTAATTTATTTTCAGAAATATTTTTATTTTTTAAAATTAAATTTGGTATTGAATTAAAGATTGCTTGTCTATTTGAGTTTAAATTATCAAATGCTCCAGCTTTTACTAATCCTTCTAATTGTAATTTATTGATATCTTTTGGATTGACTCTATTTACAAAGTCATTAATAGACTTAAATTTTCCATTTAGCTCTCTCTCTTCAACGATATTAGAAATTGCCTCATAACCTACAGCTTTAATTCCACCTAATGCATAATAAAATTTTCCATCAATAGTCCTAAAGTCTGCAAAGCACTCATTTATGTCAGGTCTGATTGTTTCAACATCAAGTCTTTTTAATTCTTCATAAAACTCACTTAATTTATTTTGATTAGAAATATCCATAGACATTGATGCAGCAATAAATTCTTTAGGATAATAAGTTTTTAAATATGCAGTTTGATAAGAAATTATTGCATAAGCAGCAGCGTGACTTTTGTTAAAACCATATTCTGCAAAAGGTTCGATTTTTAAAAATATTCCAGCTGCAACATCTTTAGCAATTCCATTTTTAACTGCCCCAGCAATAAAACCTTGTTTTTGTCTCTCTAACTCTGCTCTCTTCTTTTTACCCATTGCTCTTCTCAAAAGATCAGCTTGTCCTGCAGTAAATCCAGATAATTTTTGAGCAATCTGCATTACTTGCTCTTGATAAATAATTACTCCATATGTAGGTTTTAAAATATCTTCCAGTAATGGGTGTAAATAATCTGGTTTTTGCTTTCCATGTTTGCAATCATTGTAAGTTGGTATGTTGCTCATTGGGCCTGGTCTATATAATGCCACCAATGCAATAATATCTTCAATATGATTTGGCTTCATATGTATTAAAGCTTCTCTCATTCCAGCACTTTCAATTTGAAACAAACCTACAGTTTTACCAGATGATAATAGATCAAAAACTTTTTGATCATCAAAATCTATTTCTTCAATGTTAAATTTTTTATCTTTTTTTCTAATTAATTTTTGAGTATTATTTATTACTGTAAGTGTCTTTAATCCTAAAAAATCAAATTTTATTAAACCAGCATTTTCAGCTGAATACATATCAAACTGTGTTGAGGGTAAAAGCAAATCTGCAGAAGTATCTTTATATAAAGGTACTACTTCCGTTAATTTTTTATCTGCAATCACTACACCTGCAGCATGAGTAGCAACATTTCTATTTAGACCTTCTAATTTCAATGATAGCTCTGTTAATTTTTTAACTCTGGAATCCTCATTGATGAGCTTTTGTAATCTTGGCTCCCCAGCTATACATTGGGTTAAGTTTTGAGGTCTAGAAGGATCAAAAGGTATCATTTTTGATATACTGTCTATAAATCCATAGGGTAATCCCATAACTCTACCAACGTCTCTAATCACCATCCTTGCTTTAAGTTTACCAAAAGTAATTATATGAGCGACACTATCTTTGTATTTTTTTGTTAAGTATTCAAAAACAAGATCTCTTTTATCCTCACAAAAATCTATATCAAAATCAGGCATAGAAATTCGGTCTGGATTTAAAAATCTCTCAAAAATTAAATTAAACTTAATTGGATCAACATCAGTAATTGATATACACCAAGCAACCAATGACCCAGCACCTGAACCTCTACCAGGACCAACTGGTATATCATTTTCTTTAGCCCATTTTATATAATCAGATACAATTAAAAAATAACTCGAATATTTCATTTTAATAATTATTGAAAGTTCATGATCTAATCTTTCTTTATAAAGAAGAAAATTTTTATCATTTTTAAGTTCGCTATCTTTAACATTAAAAAATTTTAAAAATTTATCTCGCAGTCCTTCTAAAGAATATTTAGTTAAAAGATCATCTGCATTACCATCTTTATCAGTACTAATGTTTGGCAATATAGGATTAGAGAATAATGGTCTAAAATTACATCTTAAAGGAAAGTTATAATTGTTTTCTAATGCCTCTGGTATATCAGCAAATAACTCTGTCATTTCAGAGTTAGTTTTTAAATAATGTTGATCGCTTAATTTTAATCTATTTTTTTCATTAATATAGGTTTTGTTACCAATACAAATCAAAGCATCATGTGCTTCATGCATATCTTTTGATAAATAAAAAACTTCATTAGTAGCAATTATTGGTATTTCTAATTCTACAGATTTTTTTAGATTAAATTTTTCAAACCCATTTTCATTAGTGTCGTTGTGTCGTTGAATTTCTAAATAAAACCTATCTCCAAAAACTTCTTTAATTTTTGAATAAATTTCATTTATTTCTGTAAATTTTCCTTTATCAAATAATTTTCCAAAAAGACCTAAAACTGTACCTGAAAAAACTGAAACACCATCAGAACTTTTTAATAATTCATCAAAATTTACATGAGGGTCACTTAATTCATCATTTTCTAAATATGAATTCGAGGACAATTCAATAATATTTTTATAACCTGTTTCATTCAAGGCAAATAAAGGTAATAATCCAGTTGTATCATTTAGTTTAAAATTAATTTGAGTACCGATAATTGGCTGTGTTCCTGATTTAGAAATTTTTTCTGCAAATTCTAAAGCTCCACATAAATTAGAAGTGTCACTTATACCTAAAGATTTAATTTTGTTTGATTTACAATATTCTTGTAAATCATCAATCTTGGCTGCGCCTTCACATATAGAATATTGTGTATGGACTTTTAAATGATTAAAGTTTTGATTTAATGACTCAGACATTAGATGATTTTATAATACCATCTCTCATCTCCAATAGGCAATCTGCCTTATTAGCAAAAAATCTATTGTGAGTTGCAAATATTATTAATCTATCTGATTTTTTTTGATTATATAAAAGTTTGAAAACTTCTTTTGCTGTATTCATATCCAAACTACCTGTTGGTTCATCTGCCAAGATTATTTCGGGATCATTTACGATAGCTCTTGCTATAGCTACTCTTTGAGCCTCACCACCTGAAAGTTGTGAAGGAAAGTGATTTGATCTATTTGAAAGACCAATTTTTTTTAATAATTTTTTAGCCTTTGTACTTGCTAATTCTTTGTTATTATTATTAGCAAGTGACGCTAAATAAATATTTTCTAAAGCAGTAAAATCAGAAAGAAGATTGTTTTGTTGATAAACAATACCTATTTTTTTTGACCTAAAAATATCATTTTCTTCTGTATCATTAAAATTAATTTGATTTTGATTAAAAATAATTTGACCTGATGAAGGTCTGTCTATTAAAGAAATTAAATTTAACAAAGTTGATTTTCCTGAACCAGATGGGCCCATGAGCGAATAGATTTTACCTTTTTCAAAATTTTGCGACAAACCTTTTAAGACTTTAATCTTTTTTTCAGTCTCAAAGTTTTTAGATATACTTTTTAATTCTAAATACTTACTCATATTTTAAAGATTTGATTGGATCTAATCTAGCTGCTTTAAAAGCTGGAAAAATCGATACTAAAATAGTTATAATTATTGAACAAACTGAAATTATAATAATTGATGCCAGATTAATTTCAGAAGGCATTTTGCTTAAAAAATATATTTCTTCAGGAAATAAACTTATATTGAAAACTGAGCTTAAAAATTGTCTAAAATTTTCAATATAAATAGAAAAAGTTACACCTAAAAAAATACCAAAAATTGTTGCAGAAGTACCTATTATTACTCCAACTAAAAAAAATATTTTAATTATTGATTTATTTAATACCCCAATAGATTTTAAGATAGCAATATCTCTTGTTTTGTTTTTTACTAAAATAGTTAATCCCGAAATAATATTAAATGCAGCAACAATTATTATTAGTGACAAGATAATAAACATAACATTCCTTTCAACTTTAAGAGCTGAAAATAATGAACTATTTGTATCTGCCCAACTAAAGACAAACTCATCATCAAAAACTTGTTTTACTATTAATTTTTGAGACTCGATATTATTTGGATTTTTCAAATAAATTTCCAAATTTCTTTCGTTGGGATCGTATCCAAAGAACTCTTCTAAAACATTAAGTTCAATAAATGCAATATTGTTATCAAATTCTGCTAAACCACTATTAAAAATTGAATTAACAATAAAAGTTTTTTGTTTCGGCATACTACCAATTATTGTTTGAACACCAGACGGTGACATTAAAGTCAATTCATCTCCTATTTCAAGATTTAGAGAAAAACTTAGTTCGCTTCCAATTGATATAAAATTTTCATCAAATAGACGTAAGTCCCCTTTTAATTTTTCATTTGTTAGTACTTGTAAATTTAAAAGATCATTATGTTTATAGCCTCTTAACACAATTCCTTTAGTATTATTATTTTTAAGAATAATAGCCTCTCCTGAATTACTAAAAATAATATTTTTAGAGATTGACTTTAGTTTATTATTTATTTTATCTTCATCTATTGAATTTGAATAAGGTTTAACAGTAACGTGTGAATTAAATCCTACAATTTTATTGATTAATTCAGTTCTAAAACCATTCATTACTGACATAACGATAATAAGAACAGCAACACCTAGACTTATTCCAATGAAGGAAAATATTGAAATGACATTTAAAAAGCCATCTTTTTTTCTAGCTTTTAAAAATCTTAAAGTAATTTCTTTTTCTAAAGTAGAAATCAAATTGAATTTTTTTGTTTATTTATAATTTCTATAATTTTGCTTAAAGGTAAGTTTTGAGTTTCACCACCTGTTTCTTTGAACTCTAATAAATCACCTTCACTTTTCTTTCCAATGATAATTTGGTACGGAGCCCCAATTAAATTCATTTTTTTGATTTTGGATGAAAAATTTTCATCAGTGTCATCAATAATAGCATCAATATTATTTTTTAATAACTCACTGTTAATATTATTGGCCTTATCTAGTGCTGAATTATCATTTTTATTTATCATCGGTATTAAAGCAATATCATATGGAGCAACAGACAATGGCCATTTCATGATTTCATTTTTTTCATCATATTTTGCCTCTATTATGGCCCCAACTAACCTTGATACACCAATTCCATAAGAACCCATTTTAACAAAATCTTTTTTTCCACCTGGTAAATCTACTGATGCATTCATAGGTTTTGAATATTTGTCACCAAAATAAAATATGTGGCCTACCTCAATTCCTTTTGTGATTAATTGATTTTCCTTTGAAACTATTTTTTCAAATTCATCTTTGTTAAACTTTTCATCTGTCACAGCATAAAATTGCTCATATTTTTTTCTCATTTCTTCTAACGAAGATTTTTCTAATTGAGTATCATCACTATTTAAGTCAAAAATTCTTTTATCAGTAAAAATTTTACTTTCTCCCGTGTCTGCTAGGATAATAAATTCATGAGATAAATTTCCTCCAATTGGGCCTGTGTCAGCAGCCATAGGTATTGCAGTTAGATCTAATCTTTTAAAAGTTTTTAAATATGAAAGAAAAAATTTATTATAAGAAAAAAAGGCTTCTTCATCTGATACATCGAATGAGTAGGCATCTTTCATATAAAACTCTCTCCCCCTCATTATTCCAAATCTAGGTCTTATTTCGTCTCTAAATTTCCATTGTATGTGGTACATAAGTTGGGGTAATGATTTATAAGATTTAATTGAAGATCTAAAAATTTCTGTAACTTGCTCTTCATTCGTAGGTCCATAAAGCATTTCTCTATTTTGACGATCAGTTATTCTAAGCATCTCCTCACCATAATCATCATATCGACCACTTTCTTTCCATATCTCACTAGATTGAATTGTTGGCATTAATATTTCTTGAGCTCCAATCTTATTTTGCTCTTCTCTAACAATTTGTTCTATTTTTTTCATTACCTTAAAGCCTAAAGGTAACCATGAGTATATTCCTGCAGAAGCTTGCTTTATCATACCAACTCTCAACATTAATTGATGAGATTTAATTTTTGCTTCAGAAGGATTATTTTTTAATATAGGAATAAATGAATTTGATAAAAGCATCTTAACTAATCATATTTCTTAAATTTAAATATTCAAATTTTATTAGTAAATAAATAGTGATAAAAATTACAGTTGTTATACCAGTGCAATACAAGAATTTTTTCAACATTTTTGGGTTTTCAGGTGATCCTGGATCTTCACCATCAATTTTTACTGTTTTTGCTCTGTTTACATCAATAGGAAGTATAGCAAAGAAGACTATCCACCATATAATTACAAAGATAATTGCTAAACCAGTTACACTCATTAAATTCTGACTAAGTTAATATTAGTGAAAGGTTTTTTGCCCGTTCTTTCCTTAGAAAATTTCCTACAGGCAATTTTCAATGCATCAATTAAATTATGCTCTTGTTGCTTGCTTCCAATTTTAAATGTCCTAGATGTTTTTTCTATTTCTTCTTCTAGTCCATAAACAAATTCTTCTCTATCATCTACAGGCAAACCACGAAAAGAAAGCACAGGATTGTTATGAATATTTCCTTTAGGTGTTATCATTAAA
This sequence comes from Candidatus Pelagibacter sp. HIMB1695, assembly GCF_052047655.1. Lineage (NCBI taxonomy): Bacteria > Pseudomonadati > Pseudomonadota > Alphaproteobacteria > Candidatus Pelagibacterales > Candidatus Pelagibacteraceae > Candidatus Pelagibacter > Candidatus Pelagibacter sp. HIMB1695. The sequence continues at coordinate 351,613 of NZ_JBNAJT010000001.1, forward strand.
GTTACTTCAAGATATCCATTTGCACTCAAATTTTTTCTATCTTTTATTGACTGTGAGTCTGGATCAACACTTACATTGCCATCTAAATATAATCGACCACTTGGAGCTTTGTCATAAACTTCAGGCTGATTACCAGGATATAACTTAACTATATCACCGTTTTCTACTTGTACAGGATATGGAACTTGCATTTCTTTTGCAAAATTTATGTGTTCTATCATGTGCCTATGTTCACCATGTACAGGTATTACACATTTAGGTTTAACCCATTGATACATTTCTTTTAAATCTTCTCTATTTGGATGACCAGAAACATGAACAAATTCAGTTTCTTCAGATATCACTTCTATGCCATCTTTAACAAGTTGGTTGTGCAATTTATAAAGTTTTTTTTCATTTCCAGGTATAATTTTTGATGAAAATATCACAGCATCACCTTTTTCAATAAAAACATCAGGGTGTACATAACTAGAAATTCTCATCATGGCTCCCATTGGTTCTCCTTGGCTACCTGTGCAAAGATAAACTATTTTTTCTCTTGAGAAATTTTTAGCTTCACGAGGGTCAATTGGTTCAATTGTATTTTTTAAATATCCACATTGACGTGCAGCTTTGTAAATACGATGCATCGATCTTCCAACTAATGAAATTTGTCTTCCTGTTTGCTCAGCACAATAAAATGCTGTCTCCATTCTTGCTACATTAGATGCAAATGAAGTAATTATAATTCTCTTTTTCAATCTCGACATTACATTTAACATATTTTTTCTGACATCAAGTTCAGATCCAGACTTGCCTGCACTAAAAACATTAGTAGAGTCACAGATCATTGCTAATACTCCTTCATCACCAATTTCTTTTAATCTCTTCTCATTTATATTTGCACCAATAAGTGGATTGGGATCTACTTTCCAATCTCCTGTATGTAAAATTACACCAGCTGGAGTTTTTATTCTTAAGCCATTAGGTTCTAAAATTGAATGAGTTAAAGTTATATATTCAATTTCAAATGGATCTAATGAAACAGTTCCATTTAATTCAACAATTTGTAAATCATTAGTAATATCTATTTGTTTTTCTCGAAACTTCTCTCTAATCAAAACTGCTGTAAATGGAGTAGCAAATATTTTACATCTTAATTTTGGCCATAAATGTGCGATTGCTCCAATGTGATCCTCATGTGCATGAGTTAAAACTATACCCAGCAAGTTATCTTTTCTTTCAACAATAAATCCAGGATCAGGATAAATTAAATCAACACCTGGTATAGTGTCATCTGCAAAAGTTACACCAATGTCGACCATTATCCATTTATGATCGCTTGGCTGGCCGTAACCAAACAAATTCATGTTCATACCAATCTCACCAGATCCACCTAGTGGACAAAATAACAACTCATCTTTCATATTATTTTATTTGCTCAGAAATCTTTATTAGACCTTTAATTGTAATATCTTGGTTATGTTTAACTTTCGATTTGATTGATTTTTTAAATAAATCAGAAAATCCACCAGTTAACACAACTTTAAAAGATTTTCTTGTCTCTTTCTTAATTAAATTAATCATATTGTCAATTAAACCGGCATAACCCCAAAAAAAACCTGATCTAACGGCAGAAAGCGTGTTGCTTCCTATTACTTTTTTTATTCGTTTAAGCTCAATTTTTGGAATTAAAGTGGCTCTATCTGATAAAGTATTAAGAGACAACTTAATTCCAGGAGCAATTATTCCCCCCATATACATATTTTTTATCAAGACATCAAAAGTTGTAGCAGTACCAAAATCTAAAATTATATAATTGTTTTTGTTATCCAATAAACTTATAGCGTTTGTAATTCTATCAGAGCCTACCTGCTTATAATCAACTTTAATTTTAATCATTGATTTTAAATTCAAATTTTTTACTTCATTACATTTAACTTTAGTGATTTTAGAAAAGTAGTTTTTTATAATTTTAAAAGTGTTTGGGACAACACTACAAAACAATATTTTTTCAATTTTATTTATTTGAATTTTATTTTTTTTAAATAAGATTTTTAATTGGTTATTACTTATTTTTTTTGAAATTAAAGTAATTCTTTTTAAAATTTTATTTCTTTTGGAAACTAAAAAAATTTTAGTGTCAGTATTTCCTATATCACCTAAAATATACATATTAATTAATTTATTTTATACATTTTTGATATTTTATTTTCAAAAACTATTTTCAAATTTTTTTCTAATTCAGATTTATTAATTTTTTTTCCTGTTATTCTATATAAATTTGTAGCTGGATAATTTTTAATATTTGGATTTTTAATTACATTAATTCCTATTCCTGTAATTAAAAATTTTTTATCTGATTTCGTTATAATTTCTTGTAAAATCCCACTAATCTTTTTCTTATTAATTAATAAATCGTTTGGTTTTTTAAAGTTAATTTTATTTTTTATATATTTAGAGAGTGTTTGTTTAACTAAATTACAATTTAACTTTGTAACTCTTTCTATTGAGAATTTTTTTTCATCAAATGGATGAAAAAAAGAGGCAAATAAATTACCTTTATATGAAATCCATTTTCTTCCATACTGACCTCGACCACTAAATTGTTTTTCAGCAACAACCATTCCAAATTTATAGTTAGTTTTTTTTATTATTCTTGCAGCTGTATCGTTAGTACTTTTTATTATTTTAAAATTAAATTTCTTAAATTTCATTAAATAATATTAATTCTTGATACTACCTCAATTAATTGGCTTGGAAATATGAAGTATAAAAGAATTAATATTGTAGAAAAAGTTAATGAAAATTTTAACCATAAACTATGATCCGTATCATATTTATCTTTTTCTTTATCAAAGTACATAATCTTGATTATTCTTAAGTAATAGAAAGCTGCAACAACAGTAGATAACAATCCAACAATAGCTAAAAAATACATTGATTGTTCTAAAACCGCTTTGAAAACATAAAACTTAGCAAAAAATCCTGCTAATGGTGGTATCCCTGCCAATGAAAATAATATTACAAGTAAAGAAAGTGATAATAATGGATGATTTTTCGATAAACCAGATAAGTCTTCAATATCTTCGTAATATTGATTATTTCTTCTAAGCATTAACAAACAAGAAAAAAGAGCCAAATTCATTACAACATAAATTGAAATATAAATTATTGAACTTTGAATTCCTTCATTAGAAGCAGTGGCAAGACCAGCCAATGTGTAGCCTATGTGTCCAATAGAGCTATAAGCAACTAGTCTTTTAATATTTGTTTGTCCAATTGCTGCAATTGCACCAAATAGCATTGAGGCAATAGATAAAAATACAATTATCATTTGCCATTGATCAATTAGGTTTAAAAATGGAACATATAAAAATCTGATAAATACAGTTAACGCAGCAATTTTTGGTACCATCGTGAAAAATAAAGTAACTGTAGTTGGGGATCCCTCGTATACATCTGGTGCCCACATATGGAATGGCACTGCTGAAATTTTAAATGCTAGACCTACTAAAATAAAAACTATCCCAAAAGTCAGCACATACTCATTTGAATTAAGTTGTGTGGAAATCACATCAAAGTTTGTAGATCCTGAAAAACCATAAATCAAAGAACATCCATAAAGTAATAATCCTGATGATAATGCACTTAATACAAAATATTTTAAACCCGCTTCAGATGATTTTAATTGATCTCTATTATAAGTTGCCAAAACGTATAAAGCTAATGATTGTAACTCTAGACCCATATAAAACACAATTAGATCATTAGAACTAATCATGACCATCATTCCCAGTACAGAACTCAAAATTAAAACTGGATATTCAATATTAAAAATTTTAAATATTTTTAAATAACTAGAAGAGATAACTAATACTAGAAAACCACCTAGCAATGTTATTATCTTCATAAATGAAGACATCTTATCTATTACAACACTACCATTAAACAAAGTTTCTCTATTCACAGAGAAAGTTTCGTTAATAGCTATTATAGCAGCAATTAAAAATACAAATAAAGACAAGTTAAAAGTAATGCCTGAGCTATTTTTTTTAAACACTCCCAATACAAGTAAAAACATTATTGATAATGAGATAAAAATTTCAGGTAAAACTAAATTTAAATTTTCCATATTATTTGCTCGCTAAATTAATATTATGCATATTTATTAAATCTGAAACTGAAACCTCAATCGTATTAATCAAAGGATCTGGATAAAAACCAAAAAATAAAGTTGGAATAGCTAAGCATGTTAAAATTAAATATTCTGATTTATTTAAATCCAACATTTTCTTTAAATCTTCATTAACTAATTTTCCAAAAACAACTCTTTTATACAACCAAAGCATATAAGCAGCCCCTAAAATAACTCCTAGACTTGCCAATACAGCTACTAAAAAATTATCCTTAAAGGCACCCATTAAAATTAAAAATTCACCGATAAAACCACTTGTTCCAGGTAATCCTAAAGCAGCTAATGTGAATAACATAAATAAAATCGAATACTTTGGTATTATAGCGACTATTCCACCATAAGAATTTATCATCCTTGAATGCATACGGTCATAAACAACACCAACACATAAAAATAGAGCTGCAGACACTAATCCATGACTAATCATCTGAATTATACTTCCCTCTATACCTTGTTGTTTAAGTGTAAAAATACCTAAAGTTACAAAACCCATATGTGCAACAGACGAGTATGCAATTAACTTTTTCATATCTTCCTGCATTAAAGCGATAAAAGATGTAAAAATTATTGCTATAATACTTAAAGTATAAATAAGAGGTGTGAATACTTCCGAAGCTACTGGAAATAACCCAAGTGAAAACCTAATAAAACCATATCCTGCCATTTTTAATAGTATAGCAGCTAATAAAACTGAACCGGCTGTAGGAGCTTCAACATGAGCATCTGGTAACCAAGTGTGAACAGGCCACATAGGTGTTTTTACTGCAAAAGAACTAAAGAAAGCTAACCATAATAAATTTTGGTATTTAGCGTCAATTCCAATTTCATAAAGTTTAACTACATCTGTTGTGCCTGATATCCAGTATATTGAAATGATCGCAACAAGCATCAACACTGATCCAAGCAAAGTATATAGAAAAAATTTAAATGCTGAATAAACACGTTTTGGACCACCCCAAATACCAATAATTAAAAACATTGGAATTAATCCAGCCTCAAAAAATAAATAAAAAACAACTAAATCAAGTGCACAAAACACACCAATCATGAAACTTTCCATGATTAAAATTGCAATTAAAAAATCTCTTAATCTATTTTTTACTGAATTGTTAACTGAAATAATACAAAGTGGAGTTATAAAAGTTGTTAAGATTATAAATAATATCGAAATTCCATCGACACCTACTTTATAATTAATAAATCCTTCAATCCATGTTCTGTCTTCAACAAATTGAAAATCAGATATACTTTGGTCAAATGATATCCACAAATAAATAGAAATTAAAAAATTAACTATACTTGTAAATAAAGCTACATATTTAGCTGTTGAATTATTTCCATCTTTATCTTTTGTAAAAAAAAGAAAAAGAGCTCCTATAGTAGGTAACAAGATTAAAGATGATAAAATTGGAAAGCTCATTATTTAACTATCAAGAAGGTTAATAAAGCAGAAAAACCTAACAACATTACAAAAGCATATTGATAGATAAAACCACTTTGAAATTTATTTGCTTTAATTGAACATTTTTTTATAAAAGAAGAAATTCCATCAGGACCAAATCCATCTATTATAATTCCATCACAAACTTTCCATAAAAATGTCCCTAGTTTTTTCGATGATTTAATAAAAATAACTTCATACAACTCATCGAAGTACCATTTATTGACAAGGAAATTGTATAAAGGTTTGTTCATTGAAGCTATTTCATTTGGCAACTCTTTATTCTTAACAAATAAGTAATAAGCAATAGGTATTGATAGGATAACTAAACTAGGTGTTAAAAGTAAAAACCATGTTGGTGGATGATCTGTGCTTAGAGGTTCTAAAAATTTGATTGATTCTGACCAAAAGTAATTTTCACCACCATGTCCAATGAACAAATCTTTAAATAACGCACCTGCAAAAATTGCACCAATAGAAAGCACAAATAACGGAACAAGCATTACCAAAGGTGACTCGTGCGTTTCCTCAATTTTAATCTCTTTATTATTATATTCGCCATGAAATGTTTTGAATATTAGTCTCCACGAATAAACTGACGTTAAAAACGCAGTAACTATTCCAATACCAGCTGCATAATAACCTGTTGTATTTCCTTTCAAATATGCAAATTCAATAATCGCATCTTTTGAATAAAAGCCTGATAAAAAAGGAAAACCTGTTAAAGCAAGAGTTCCTATAATCATTAAAGCATAAGTGTAAGGTAATTTTCTCCATACACCTCCCATGTTATTAATATTTTGCTCATCTTTAAAAGCATGAATTACTGATCCTGATCCTAAAAATAATAAAGCTTTAAAAAAAGCATGCGTAAATAAATGAAACATAGCAACATTGTAAGCTCCTACACCAGCTGCGAAAAACATGTAACCTAACTGACTGCAAGTTGAATAAGCAATTATTTTTTTAATATCTGTTTGAACCAAAGCAACCGTTGCAGCAAAAAAAGCTGTTGTCATTCCAACTACAGTAATCAAATTTAAAATTACTGGAGAAAATTCATATATAGGTGAGCATCTAACAACTAAAAACACGCCTGCAGTTACCATTGTTGCAGCGTGAATTAGAGCAGAAACTGGTGTTGGTCCTTCCATTGCATCTGGTAGCCAAGTATGAAGTAAGATTTGAGCTGATTTACCCATAGCTCCGATAAATAACAGTAAACAAACCAAATCTATCGCTTTAACCTCAAAACCTAAAAAGGATAAATTTTTATCTACAACAGTTGGAATTTGTTGGAAAACTTCATCATAATTGACAGTCCCAAACAAATAAAAGACTAAAAAAATACCTAATGCAAAACCGAAGTCACCTACTCTATTAACAACAAAAGCTTTAATTGCAGCTGCATTAGCACTCTCTTTTTTAAACCAAAAACCAATTAAGAAGTAAGAACAGAGACCAACTCCCTCCCAACCAAAGAATAGTTGAATAAAATTATCTGACGTTACAAGCATTAACATTGCAAACGTAAATAATGATAGGTAAGCCATAAATCTTGGTTTATGTGGGTCGTGAGACATGTATCCGATAGAATAAATATGGACTAATGCTGATACAGAAGTAACTACAACCAACATCACAGCTGATAGAGGATCAATTAACATTGACCAATTAACATCAAGTGAACCTGAATTAATCCAAGTTGCTATAACAATATTTTCCTCATATTGATTAACAATTACCTGATACAATACAATTATTGATAAAATTGCAGATATAGAAACTAATGCACTAGTTACTATTTCAGAATTTCTATCACCAATGTAACGCCCAAAAAAACCTGAAATAATTGAGGCTATTAGTGGAAGAAATAAAATTGAAAGTTCCATTATTATCCTTTTAACTCATCAATTTCTTCAACTCTGATAGTTCCAGAGTTTCTATAGTAAACAACGATTATAGCTAAACCGATCGCAGCTTCTGCAGCTGCTACAGTTAAAATAAATAAGGTAAATACTTGACCAGCTAAATCTCCGAGAAAAATTGAAAAAGCAACTAAATTGATATTTACAGCTAATAAAATCAACTCAATACTCATCAATATAACAATAATATTTTTTCTATTAAGAAAAATTCCAATAACTCCTATTGAAAATATAACAGCGCCTAAAGTTAAATAGTGTCCTAAACCTATCTCAGTCATCTATTTTAACTCCTTTGTTAGAAGCAACTTCTACAACACTTACTCCTTCAGCTCTTTCACGAGAAATTTGTTTTATATAACTTTGTCTTTTGACGTTTGACCTTTGTCTAAAAGTCAGAACGATTGCTCCAACCATTGCAACTAACAAAATCATACCACTAATTTGAAATACATGTATGTAATCAGTGTATAATATTTGACCTAATGAGTGTGTGTTACTTAAGTCTGAAACTTTTGATGAATTGTTAATATCAAAAATCTCTGGTTTGTATTTCCATCCACCAATTACAATAATTAGTTCAAAGAAAATGATTGTACTAATAATTAATCCAACAGGAATATGTTTTGAGCTAGCAGCAGAGGCAAACCATTGATTTTTTTGTTGAGCAACATTTAGCATCATTACAACAAAAAGAAATAAAACTGCTACGGCTCCAACGTAAACAATTAACATTATCATCCCCAAAAACTCGGCACCAATCATAATAAATAGACAAGAAATACTGATAAAATCTAATATTAAAAAGAAAACTGAGTGGACAGTATTTTTAGATACTGTAACCATTATTGCAGACACAACTGCAATTATAGAAAAAGTGTAGAAGAAAATAGCGTGAGCAATCATTTATCTATGTGAACTATCCGCTTTAATATTAGCGTCTAGAATATTCTCCCATCTGTCACCGTTATCTAATAATTTCTCTTTTGTGTAATATAATTCTTCTCTTGTCTCAGTCGAAAATTCAAAATTTGGACCTTGGACTATAGCATCAACAGGGCAAGCTTCTTCACATAGACCACAATAAATGCATTTCATCATATCAATGTCATAACGAGTAGTTTTTCTACTGCCATCTTCTCTTTGAGCAGATTCAATTGTAATTGCTTGAGCTGGACATACAGCTTCACAAAGTTTGCATGCTATACATCTTTCTTCTCCATTTGGATATCTTCTTAAAGCGTGCTCACCTCTAAATCTTGGGCTAATTTTTCCTTTTTCAAAAGGATAATTGATTGTTTTTTTTGGTTTAAACAATTCTTTTATTGCAATGAACAAGCCGCCTACAAAATCAACCATGAAAATAGTTTTAAAAAATCTAGATAAATTCATAATTAGTTTGTTGGTAAAAGGTTAAAGTAAAATAAATAACTCGCAGTTAAAACAACCCAAGTTAATGACAAAGGAAGAAATACTTTCCAACCTAATCTCATTAATTGGTCATATCTATATCTTGGTACAATTGCTTTTACTAAAGCAAATAAGAAAAATAAAAGTAAAATTTTTAAAATTAACCAAATTGCACCTGGAATTAAAGTAAATGGATAAATATCTATTGGAGATAACCAACCACCTAAGAATAATACAGCTCCCATAGCACACATCAATAAGATGTTTGCATACTCACCTAACCAAAACATTGCATACATCATTCCTGAATATTCTGTCTGGTATCCAGCAACTAATTCTGCTTCAGCTTCAGGTAAATCAAAAGGTGGTCTATTAGTTTCAGCTAAAGCAGAGATAAAAAATATTACAAACATTGGAAATAACGGAATTACAAACCATAGATTTTGTTGAGCAATTACGATGTCATTCAAATTCAATGAGCCTACGCACAACAATACATTGATGATAATAACTCCAATAGAAACTTCATATGATACCATTTGAGCCGCAGATCTAATTGCACCTAGGAAAGGATATTTAGAGTTTGAAGCCCATCCTCCCATAATTATTCCATAAACACCTAGCGATGAAACAGCAAATAGATAAAGTATACCGACATTAATATCAGCTAAGACCTGTGTTGCACTAAATGGTATAACAGCCCAAGCTATCAAAGCTAATGTCATAGTAACGATAGGTGCTAATATGAAGATTACTTTGTTTGAGCTTGATGGGATGATTATTTCTTTAAAAATATATTTCAACGCATCAGCTAATGATTGAAGTAATCCAAATGGTCCAACTACATTAGGTCCTTGTCTTTTTTGGACAAAAGCCCAAACTCGTCTATCTAGCCAAACAATCATAGCTACAGAAACCAAAACTGGAACTAACAAAAATAGAATTTTGTATACCTCTTGAAAGACTATATTCAAATATTCCATCTTAACCTTCTGTGCCTGTTGATTTTAAATTCATTTTTGCATTATTGCACTCGATCATTGTTTTTGATGATTTAGCAACAACATTAGAAAAATAATAATCTTTAATTTCAATTTTTAAATTTTCATTATTAAAATCAGAATTCAAGTTGTTATTATTTTGTTCAGTTTGTTTTTCACTTTGCAATTTTAAATAATTTAACATGCTGCTATCTAGCTCTTCTTTATCGTTAAACAATTTTCTATTATTCATGAATTCAGCTAGTTCATTTATTATCTGCCAATCTTCTTTTGCATCTCCAGGTGGATAAGAAGCCTTAAATGCTTTTTGAATTTTTCCCTCTAAATTTGTATAATAACCGTCTTGTTCTGTATAAGCTGAGCCAGGTAAAATTATATCTGCACACTCTGCCCCTTTGTCACCATGGCTCCCTTGATAAATAACAAATTCATTTTTTTTAACAAAATTTAAATTATCTTGACCTATTAAAAACACTATTTCAAATTTATTTGATTTTAAATCTTCTATTAAATTTGTTTTATTATTTAAAACTCCTAAATCAAAATTTCCTACAGTTGCTGCGTCACATGATAAAACATTCAAAGGATTCCACTCTTCTGAGAACTTGTTTTTTTTATTCAAAAAATCTTTTAAATTATCAAATAAATATTGTGCATTTTCTAATCTTAATAAAGACTCACCAATAATTATCATTGGTTTTTTTGCTTTTTCTATTTCTTTTGAAAGTTTATGTGTGTCATCTATAATTTCTTTTATTGTTTTAGTTTGTCCATCTAAGCTTTCATAAGGATAAGTTAGATCTCCACAATCATTTAATGATACAATTCTCGTACTATTATTTAGATAAGATTTTCTAATTCTTGCATTTAAAATTGTGGCTTCATACCTAGGATTGGCGCCTAACAATAAAATTAAATCAGCATCTTCAATTCCGTTAATTGAGGAATTAAACAAATAATTTTCTCTTTTTGAAATATTAATATATCTATTATCTGATCTTGATTCATAATTATCAGTTTCAAGTGTTCGGTCAAAAAATTCTTTAAAAATGTACGCAGTTTCCATGTTTGTTAAATCTCCAACAAAACCAGATACTTTTTCTTTTGATGTATTTTCTAATTTAGATTTTATTATTTTATAAACTTCTTGCCACGTAGCTTTCTCAAATTTACCATTGTATTTAATATATGGGGTATCCAATCTTTGATGAAGTAAGCCATCACACGCATATCTAGTTTTATCTGAAATCCATTCTTCGTTAATATCTTCATTAATTATTGGAAGAACTCTTTTTACTTCCCAATCGTATGTATCAACTCTAATGTTTGAACCGATTGCATCCATAACATCAATTGTTTCAGTCTTTTTTAATTCCCATGGTCTCGCTTCAAAAACATAAGGTTTTGATGTCAAAGCTCCAACAGGACATAAATCAACTACATTGGCAGATAATTCTGATTGCATTGATTGCTCAAGATATGTTGTAATTTGCATATCCTCACCCCTACCTATAGCACCAAGTTCTGGGACTCCTGCAACTTCAGTGGCAAATCGCACACATCTTGTACAATGTATACATCTTGTCATTTGAGTTTTGATTAATGGTCCCATATTTTTTTCAGGAACTACTCTTTTGTTTTCTTTAAATCTTGATTTATCTACCCCATAAAACATTGATTGATCTTGAAGATCACACTCACCACCTTGGTCACATACAGGACAATCTAGAGGATGATTTGCTAGTAAAAATTCCATTACACCTTTTCTAGCCTTTTCAACTAAACTTGTGTTTGTTTTAATGTTCATTCCTTCGGCAGCGGGCATTGCGCATGATGCAATGGGTTTCGGTGATTTCTCCATTTCCACCAAACACATTCTACAATTTCCAGCTATAGATAATTTTTCATGATAACAAAATCTAGGTATCTCAACTCCTGCTTTTTCACAGGCTTGAAGAACTGTTAGTCCTTCTTCAACTTCTACATCAATGTCATTTACTTTTAATTTAAGCATTTTTTTTATCTAATAAATGTTGATCAACCAAATAAGGTATATTATTTTTTTTCTGAACAATTGGGTCCAAATTGTTTCTTTCTTGAATTTCTTTTTTAAAATGTCTTAACAAACCTTGAACTGGCCATGAAGAACCTTCACCAAACGCACAAATTGTATGACCAGCGATTTGGGTTGTTACATCTCCTAACATGTCAACTTCATCTTTAGTTGCATCGCCTTTTGCCATACGCTCAAGCATCCGCCACATCCACCCAGAACCTTCTCTGCAAGGTGTACATTGTCCACAACTTTCATGTTTGTAAAATCTCGCAATTCTCGCCATACATTTAATAATGTCTTGATCTTTATTGATAACCACTATTCCTGCAGTTCCTAATCCACTTTTTTCTTCGACACACGCATCAAAATCCATCTTTAATGTTTCACATCTATCTTTTGGAATTAGAGGCATAGAAGATCCACCTGGTATTACAGCTTGTAAATTATCCCATCCACCAATCACTCCACCAGCGTGAACTTCTATTAATTCTTTTAATGGAATACTCATTTCCTCTTCTACATTACAAGGATTATTAACGTTTCCAGAAATACAGAAAATTTTAGTACCAGTATTTTTTTCTCTTCCTAAAGAAGCAAACCATTTAGCTCCTCTTCTTAGAATAGTTGGCACCACAGCAATCGTTTCAACATTATTAATTATAGTTGGGCATCCATATAAACCAATCAAAGCTGGAAAAGGTGGTTTTAATCTTGGTTGACCTTTTTTACCCTCTAAACTTTCAAGTAATGCTGTTTCTTCACCACAAATATACGCTCCTGCTCCATAGTGGATATAAATATCTAAATCCCACCCAGTTCCAGCTGCATTTTTTCCTAATAGTTTTTTCTCATAAGCCTCATCAATTGCAGCTTGGAGTTTTTGACCATCAACAAAATATTCTCCTCTAATATATATGTAGCAGACGTGTGCTTGAACTGCGTATGATGCTATTAGACAACCCTCTATTAATTTATGAGGTTCAAATCTTAAAATATCTCTATCTTTACAAGTGCCTGGTTCGGACTCATCACCATTAATAACCAAATAATGTGGTCTTGATCCAACTTCTTTTGGTGCAAATGACCACTTTAAACCTGTAGGAAATCCTGCTCCACCTCGACCTCTAAGCTGAGATTCTTTAATTTCATTAATAATCCAATCTCTTCCTTTTTCAGTAATTTCTTTAGTATTTACCCAATCACCTCTTGATTGTGACGCTGCTACATCAGAGCCTTTATCATTATATAAATTTTGAAAAATTCTATCTTGATCTTTAAGCATTTTTTAAATCCGTTAATGTTTTTCTATTGTTCTCTGGCTCATTATTAATTCTTCCTCTGTATGAACCTGGTTTTGGAGTTTCTCCATTTAAAATTTTATCCAAAATCTCAGATGTTTTTTCTTTATCAAGATCTTCGTAATAATCATCATTAATTTGCATCATAGGAGCAGTCACGCAAGCACCTAAGCATTCAACTTCCATCCATGAACAACTCTTATCGCTTGATAATTCACATTCATTTTCAGAAATTTTTTCCTTACAAGCTTCAACCAATTTATTTGCACCTCTAATCATACATGGTGTTGTGGTACATACTTGAACAAAATATTTTCCAACAGGTGATAAATTGTACATTGTGTAGAAAGTAGCTACCTCATAAACTTTTATATAAGGCATGTTTAAAAACTTAGCGATATACTTCATTGCAGCTAATGGTATCCAATTATTATTTTGTCTTTGAGCAATATAAAGTAAGGCCATCACAGCACTTTGTTGTTTTCCTTTTGGATATTTAGCAACAATATTATTTGCTGCATCTAAAGATGAAGCATTAAATTCAAAACTTTCTGGTTGATCTTTTGCTGGTTTCCTTAAACTCATCTATCCACCTCACCAAAAACAATATCTAATGAACCTAGAACAGCTGGTACATCTGCTAACATGTGTCCTTTAATTAAATAATCCATTGATTGCAAATGTGAAAATCCTGGTGCTCTAATCTTGCATTTGTAGGGTTTGCTCGAACCATCAGAAATTAAATATACTCCAAATTCTCCCTTTGGTGCTTCAACAGCTGTATAAATTTCATCCTTAGGTACTCTATATCCCTCTGTAAATAATTTAAAATGATGAATTAACGCTTCCATTGATTGTTTAATATCTTTTTTTGATGGTGGACTAATTTTACCATCTAATGATTTAATTGGACCTTTTTCCATTTTAGATAAACACTGTTTGATAATAGAAACACTCTCTTTCATCTCTTCAATTCTGCATAAATATCTATCGTAACAATCACCATTTTTTCCAACTGGTATTTTAAAATCTAAATCTTCATAACAATCATAAGGTTGAGACTTTCTTAAATCCCAAGGTACTCCTGATCCTCTAATCATAACTCCTGAAAAAGAATAATCTAAAGCATCCTCTTTACTTACAATTCCAATATCAACATTTCTTTGTTTGAAAATTCTATTGTCTGTTAAAAGACTTTCCAAATCATTAATCACTTTTGGAAATGTATCGCAAAAGTTTGAGATATCTTCCTCTAAACCTTTTGGTAAATCTTGGTGAACACCTCCTGCTCTAAAGTAGTTGGCGTGTAATCTTGATCCAGAAGCTCGTTCGTAAAATGTCATTAATGTTTCTCGTTCTTCAAAACCCCAAAGTGATGGAGTTAAAGCGCCAACATCAAGTGCTTGAGTTGTTACGTTAAGAATATGACTTAATATTCGTCCTATTTCACAAAAAATAACCCTTATATACTGAGCTCTGATCGGCACATCTATTTTAAGAATTTTTTCTACAGCAAGAGCAAAGGCATGTTCTTGATTCATTGGAGCTACGTAATCCAAACGGTCAAAATAAGGAACAGCCTGCATATATGTTTTGTTTTCAATTAATTTTTCAGTGCCTCTGTGAAGCAAACCTATATGTGGGTCTGCTTTTTCAACAACCTCACCGTCTAATTCTAATATTAATCTTAATACACCGTGAGCTGCTGGATGTTGAGGACCAAAATTTAGATTTAAATTTTTAATTTTTTTTGTCATTATTTTCAATTTCTTCTTTAATGTATTTTGTTCCTTCCCAAGGACTCTCATAATCAAAATTTCTATAATTTTGCTCTAGTTTAACTGGTTCGCTAATAACTTTTTTTTGATCTTCGCTATATCTAACTTCAGAATGACCAGTTAAAGGAAAATCTTTTCTTAAAGGATGTCCTTCGAATCCATAATCTGTAAGTATTCTTCTTAAATCGGGATGATCTTTGAAATTTACACCATACATGTCAAAAACTTCTCTTTCCATCCAATTTGCTGCAGGAAAAACACTTGTTAAAGAAGGTATAACTTCATTTTCAGAAATGGAGTATTTTAGAACTAGTCTTTGATTAAATTCATGACTTAAAAATAAGTAAACTACTTGAAATCTTTGATTATTTTCAGGATAATCCACAACAGTAATATCTATTAACTGCCGAAATTTTGTATCAAGATTAGTTTTTAAGAATAAAATTACATCTAAAAAATCATCTTTATCTGTTTCTAGATAAATTTGATTATGTTTTATTTCTGAATTATTAATTTTCGTAGTTAATTCAGAATTAATTTTTTTTTCTAGATCCTCTAAACTATTCATGACTATCTTATAAAAGATCCTTTTTTTCTAATTTTTTTTTGTAATTGCAAAATTCCATATAATAATGCCTCCGCAGAAGGAGGGCATCCTGGAACATAAACGTCAACTGGAACTATACGATCACACCCTCTAACAACTGAATATGAATAATGATAATAACCTCCACCATTAGCACAGCTACCCATAGAAATTACATATCTAGGTTCTGGCATTTGATCATAGACCTTTCTTAATGCTGGTGCCATTTTGTTGGTCAATGTTCCGGCAACAATCATCACATCTGATTGTCTTGGTGATCCACGCGGAGCAGCTCCAAATCTTTCTAAGTCATATCTTGGCATTGCTGTTTGCATCATTTCAACTGCACAGCATGCAAGACCAAAAGTCATCCAATGCAAAGAGCCAGATCTGGACCAATTAATTAAATTATCCAACGATGTCGTTATAAAACCATTTTTACTAAAATCTTTAGCAAGTTGTTTAAACTCTTCAGGAACTTGTTCTATTTTATCGTTCATTAAATTAATTTTATTCCCAATCTAGAGCACCTTTTTTCCATTCATAAATAAAACCAACTGTTAGTATGAATAGAAAAATCATCATTGATGAAAAACCTAATAGACCAATGTTTCCTAATGATATTGCCCATGGAAATAAAAAGGCAATTTCAAGATCAAATATAATAAATAGAATTGCAACTAAGTAAAATCTTACATCAAACTCCATTCTAGAGTCTTGAAATGGTTCGAAACCACATTCATACGCAGACAACTTTTCTGGATCAGGTTTTTTTGGAGAAAGTAAAAAATTTAACACTACAAAAGCAACACTCAAACCAAGAGCAATAACTAAAAATAGAATAATCGGTAGGTAATCTTTTAAAAATTCAGATAACATGAAAATCTATATATCAGTTTTTATCTGATGTTGAAGGGAAGATAAGTCACATTTTATTAATATTAACAGACAGTTTATTGGGTAAAAAGTGGCGGGAGTGAAGGGACTCGAACCCTCGACCTATCGCGTGACAGGCGATCGCTCTAACCAACTGAGCTACACCCCCACTTAATTTGTTTGGTGGGCAGTAAAGGACTCGAACCTTTGACCCCCTCGGTGTAAACGAGATGCTCTACCAACTGAGCTAACCGCCCCAAAACAGAGCTACTTATTACATCAACACTTAAATAAAGTAAATTAATTATTATTGAATACTAGCTTGAGATTTATCATCTTTTTTAGCTAAATCTACCTCAACCCATTCCGTAGGTTTAAGTTCTTTAGTTAAAGCAATTTTAATTACCTGGTCTGCATATTCAACTGGCGTAATTTTAATATCATCTATAATTTTTTTAGGCATATCCACTAAATCTTTTTCATTTTCTTTTGGAATCAAAACTTCTTTAATTCCAGCCCTATGAGCAGCTAATAATTTTTCTTTAAGACCGCCTATTGGCAATACCTGACCTGTTAATGTTACCTCACCAGTCATCGCAACATCTCTTCTTACAGGTATATTTGTAATCGATGAAACAATTGAAGTAACCATTCCTATTCCGGCAGATGGACCATCTTTTGGTGTTGCTCCTTCAGGTACATGAATGTGAAAATCTTTTTTCTCAAATAGAGGTGGAATAATTCCATACTCTAAACATTTTGATCTAACAAAAGATTTTGCAGCTTTTACAGACTCTTGCATCACATCACCTAGCTTACCAGTAATCTGCATTCTTCCTTTGCCAGGCATAGTTACTGTTTCAATTTTTAAAATTTCCCCACCATACTCAGTCCAAGCAAGTCCAGTTACAATACCTACTCTATTTTCAGATTCTAATTCTCCAAATTTAAATTTAGCTACACCAAGAAAATCAGATAAGTTTTTATTATTAATTTGAACTTCTTTTTCCTCACCCGCCACAATTTTCTTAACAACTTTTCTAGCAAGTTTAGAAATTTCTCTTTCTAAATTTCTAACTCCTGACTCTTTTGTGTATCCTCTAATTACTTCTTTTATGATGTCGTCTTCCAATTTCATTTCTTTTTCTTTAACACCATTATCTTTAATTTGTTTAGGAAGTAGATATTTATTAGCTATACTAATTTTTTCATCCTCAGTATAACCAGCTAATCTAATTACTTCCATTCTGTCCAATAATGGAGGCAATATATTTAAAGTATTTGCCGTTGTTACAAACATTACATCAGATAAATCATAATCAACTTCTAAATAGTGATCGTTAAAAGTTGTATTTTGTTCTGGGTCTAGCGCTTCTAATAATGCTGAGGACGGATCACCTCTATAATCATTTCCAATTTTATCTATCTCATCTAATAAAATTAGAGGATTTTTTGTTCCAGCTTTTTTCATCATTTGAATTATTTTACCTGGTAATGATCCGATATAAGTTCTTCTATGCCCTCTTATTTCTGCTTCGTCTCTCATCCCACCTACGGACATTCTAACAAATTCTCTGTTAGTTGCTTTTGCGATAGATTTACCTAAAGATGTTTTACCAACACCAGGAGGACCAACTAAACATAATATTGGGCCTTTAATTTTTTCCATTCTTTTTTGAACAGCTAAAAATTCTATTATTCTTTCTTTAACTTTCTCTAGTCCAAAATGATCTTTATCAAGAATATTTAATGCCTTCGTTAAATCGATATCAACTTCACTTTTCTTGTGCCAAGGTAGTTCCGTCATCCAATCAAGGTAGTTTCTAACCACAGTAGCTTCAGCTGACATTGGGCTCATGTTCTTCAATTTTTTAAGCTCTTGTAGACATTTCTTTTCAACTTCTTTTGGCATTTTTGCTTTTGTGATAGCTTTATTTAGACTTGTAGTTTCGTCTTTGCCGTCTTCAATCTCACCAAGTTCTTTCTGAATAGCTTTAAGCTGTTCGTTTAAATAGTATTCTCTCTGAGTTTTCTCCATTTGAGTTTTAACTCGTCCTCGGATTCTTTTTTCTACACCAATTATACTTGTTTCATTCTCCATAATTTTAATTATGGCGTTTAATCTCTTTTTAACATCAACTGTTTCAAAAATTTGTTGTTTTTCTGAAATTGTAGCTGTGATATGTGAAGCAATATTATCAGCTATTTGAGAAGGATCTTTTAACTGCTTAATTGTATTTATTGTTTCGTTCGAAATTTTCTTGTTTATTGAAGTTAATTTCTCTAATCTTCTTAAAGCAGTAGCAGCTAAAGGAAATAAATCCTCATCTTTTGGTAAGATGTCATTGAAATATGTATAGTCACACGTAATAAATTTCTCATTATCTTTAAAGTCTAAAATTTTAACTCTTTTAATTCCTTCTACTAAAACTTTTACAGTTCCATCTGGTAATTTTAATAATTGTAGGATACTTCCCTCACAACCATACATAAATACGTCTGTTTTTTTAGGATCATCGATCTCTGAATTTTTTTGAGTTACAAGAATAATCTTCTTATCTTTTTTCATCACCTCATTAAGTGCAGAAATAGATTTGTCTCTTCCTACAAAGAGAGGTATTACCATGCTTGGGAAGACTACAATGTCTCTTAAAGGTAACAACGGCAATGATATTTTAACGTCCATAGGGTTAATATGGATATTATATATTATATTGCAATAGGTTTTTGTTACTTATTAAGGGTATTAAGCCGCTGATGTTTTGCCAGACTTAGATTTATTTTCGCCTTTAGAATGAACTAAAATTGGTTGTGATTGACCTTTTGCTGCTGCTGCATCAACAATTACTTCTTCAATGTTGTCTTGACTTGGGAGATCATACATAGTTTTTAATAATATATTTTCTAATATTGATCTCAAACCTCTTGCACCTGTTTTTTTGCTAATTGCTTTTTGAGCTATTTCTTTAAGAGCATTTTCTTTAAATGTTAATTTCGCTCCATCTAACTTAAATAGTTCTTGATACTGTTTAGTTAAAGAATTTTTAGGTTCTTGTAAAATTTTGATCAATGATTTTTCATCTAAATCCTCAAGAGTTGCTATCATTGGTAGTCTTCCAATAAACTCTGGTATCAATCCAAATTTTAATAAATCCTCAGGTTCTAGTCCCTTCATCCACTCTCCTGTTTTCTTGTCTTGAGTGTTTTTTACGTCTGCTCCAAAACCAATTGAAGTACCTTTGTCTCTTTGAGAAATAATCTTGTCTAATCCAGCAAAAGCACCTCCACAAATAAAAAGAATATTTGTTGTGTCCACTTGTAAAAACTCTTGTTGAGGATGTTTTCTACCTCCTTGAGGTGGAACACTTGCAACAGTTCCTTCCATTATTTTTAATAAAGCTTGCTGAACTCCTTCTCCAGATACATCTCTTGTAATGGATGGATTCTCAGATTTTCTACTAATCTTATCAACCTCATCGATATAAACTATTCCACGTTGTGCTTTTTCAACATTATAATCTGAAGCTTGAAGTAATTTTAAAATTATATTTTCAACATCCTCACCAACATATCCTGCTTCTGTCAAAGTTGTTGCGTCTGCCATTGTAAATGGAACATCTAAAATTCTAGCAAGAGTTTGTGCTAATAAAGTTTTACCACAACCAGTTGGGCCAACTAATAAAATATTGGATTTAGATAATTCTACATTCTTACTAGTTTTGTTTTCATAATTAAGTCTTTTGTAGTGATTATGTACAGCTACTGACAGAACTTTCTTGGCATGCGCCTGACCAATTACATAATCATCTAGCACTGTACAAATTTCTTTTGGTGAAGGAAGGCCGTCTTGATGTTTAACAAAAGTATCTTTGCTTTCCTCTTTTATAATATCCATACAAAGCTCAACACACTCATCACAAATAAATACAGTTGGACCTGCAATTAATTTTCTAACCTCGTGTTGGCTCTTTCCGCAAAAAGAACAGTAAAGAATATTTTTATTATTTGTACTCATAATTTTTTAAACGAATCAATTTCATGACTTTATTATAAATGACTCATACTAATCAAGTTTGGATTAGTAAGTTATCAATATATTGTGTATTATGATCTTTTTTCTACTACTTCGTCAATAAGACCAAATGATTTTGCGACATCAGCAGTCATGAAATTATCTCTTTCTAAAGCAGATTTTATTTCATCAACAGTTTTACCTGTATGTTTTGAATAAATTTCATTTAATCTTTTCTTTAATGACAAGACTTCATTGGCATGAATTTCTATATCTGTAGCTTGTCCTTGAAAACCTGCAGAGGGTTGATGCACCATTATTCTTGAGTTTGGTAACGAAAACCTTTTGCCCTTAGTTCCTGCAGCCAACAAAAATGATCCCATTGATGCAGCTTGGCCAATACATAAAGTTGATATGTCAGGTTTTACATATTGCATAGTATCGTAAATACCTAGACCAGCTGTAACCAGTCCACCAGGACTATTGATATATAAATAAATTTCTTTTTTAGGATCTTCAGCTTCTAAAAATAATAACTGAGCTGTTACTAAGGATGCAATATTGTCATTTATCTGACCCGTTAAAAAAATTATTCTTTCCTTTAAAAGTCTTGAATAAATATCATAAGCTCTCTCACCTTTGCTTGATTGCTCTACAACCATCGGCACTAGATTGCTCATATGTTCTGATAATTTTGTTGTCATAAGTTGATTCTTTCTACTTATACAACTTGTGATTACTTTTTGCTAACTTTTTTTGTTTTTTTAGCGGCTGGTTTTGCTTTTGCTGTTTTTGCAGAAGGTTTTTTTTTCTCTGAAGCTTTTGCTGCAGGTTTCTTTTTTGTTTCTTTTTTTGGTTCGTGATCATGTGAATGATCATGGTCATGATCGTGATCACGTTTATGAGCTTCTTTTAAGATTTTTTCCGCCTCATCTTTTGAAATTTCTTTTTTATTTGGTTTACCTTTTTCTTTTATAAGATTTAAAATTTTCTCTTCGTAGACTGTCCCTCTTAGACTTGCCAAAGCAGATGGATTTTTTTGATAAAAATCCATAACCATTTTCTCTTGTCCTGGCATCATTCTTAATTGTTTTTGAACTTCTGCTTGAATTTCTTGTTCACTAACTTTGATTTGATTTTTTTCACCAAATTCATTTAAGATTAATCCAGTCTTAATTCTTGTTTTTGCCTTTTCCTCAAAAGATTTCTTATTCTTTTTAGCCTCATCCTCTGACATACCTTGTGAAAGAATTTTGACTTCTTCCTCAATTAAGTTTCCTGGAACTTCTTCAACTTTAATTTTTTCAATTTCTTTTAAAATTTGATTTTTTGAAAGTTGATCTAAAGAATTTCTATATTCATCATTTATTTGTTTTGAAATTAAAGCTTTAAGATCTTTCAAATCTTTAGCTCCTAAATTTTTTGCAAAATCGTCATCTATTTTCACCTCTTGTGGTTGTTTAACTGATAAAATTTTACAATTAAATTTAGCTTTTTTATTAACTAATTCTTTTTCAGGATAATTTTCTGGAAGTGTTGCTTCAACAACTTTCTCATCATCTTTTTTAACACCAATTAGCTGCTTATCAAAACCTTTCAAAAATAAATCTTTACCTAATGTAAGCTGTGTATTTTTTCCTTCACTTCCTTTAAATTCTTTTCCATCAATTGTTGCTTTGTAATCTAATGCAACTAGATCACCTTCTTTTGCTTTTGTATCAGGAGCACCTTCCTTGAAATTTGGTTGGTTCTTAGCAATTTCTTTTATTCTTTTATCTGTCTCACTATCATCAATTTTAACTGTGTATTCATCAAATTTAATGTTTTCTAATGATTTAATCTCTACTTTAGGTAATTCTGTAACTGATAAAACATATTCTAATTCTTTATCTTCACCATATGTCTTTAGATCTAATTTTGGCTGACCCGCTGGTTTAATTTTGTTTTCTTCTAACGCTTTTGTAGATGTATCTTTTAAAACTTTGTCTAATACTTCACCAAATACAGCTTTGCCGAATTGTCTTTTTAAAATTTCTTTTGGTACTTTTCCTGGTCGAAAACCTTTTAAATTTACTGTTCCTTTAATCTCATCATATTTTTCATCCATATAAGAGTTCATAGTCTCTTTATCGATAAAAATTTTTAGATCTTTATTTAAACCTTTTTTATTTTCTACAGTAACTTTCATAATCATTTAATGGTAGGGCGAAAAGGACTCGAACCTTCACCGATTGCTCGACTGGTTCCTAAGACCAGCGCGTCTACCAATTCCGCCATCGCCCCAGTTAAATTAGGTGCTTTATATATTATTGAGCTCATTTGTCCAATCCGAATAATAGTGTAAAAGGATATAAAAATATAAATAATATGATTATTTCGCCTTGTATTAGTATTTGCAAAACAGATCCCTCAACAGGTTATTGTTATGGATGTGGAAGAAATAATGATGAAAAAAAACTGTGGAAACATGAAGAAACTACAGATGAATGGAAACAAAATAATTTAGAAAGTATCAGAAAAAGATTAACTGGTTGGCAATTAGATAGTTTTAACGAGTCTTATAAGCATAAAATAAATAACGGAATATCTCTATTCAAAAAAAATCTTAAAAATGAGTAAATCAACAATTGTAGTTATAATTTATATTATAGGACTAATCTTTGGTGCTTTAGTTTTAGATATGTGGAGCGCTGAGACTAGCCCTAAAGCATTACTGGGTATTGGGTGGACAGCACTTTTTTTAATTGGATTATTTTTTTCTGAAAAAAATGAAAAAAAATAAATTATTTTTTTTTTCTCTCATTTTATTTTCTTTCTCATTTATAAATCATTCATTTTCAGAAATTATAATTTTAAGTAAATGTGATCATAAAGAAGATAAATATTTAAAAAATGAATACATATTTAATCTTAATGAATTAATTATGACTAGAAATTATGTTTATGCAGAAAAAACTTATCAAAAATATAGAATTACTGATTTAAGTGTAAAAAAATCAAACTCCTATGTAAGAAATATTTATGAAGAGGATGGTAAAATTTTTACTTTAAAACATGGTTATCCTCAATTTTATACTCAAATATTAATTGAAAAGAACAAGCCTGAGATTTTTATTAAAAGTGTTATGAACGATATCGAAGGGATTTCAAAAATTTCTACATGTAAAAAAATAGAAAAATTTGCAAACCAAAGTTAGGTTTTCTTTTTTTTATTTTCTTTAAGTTTATCTAAATTTTTTTTTTTAAAATTAAATCTACTATTTGAAATATTAGATCTATGTTTAGCGAATGCTTGTTTTTGTGCTTGTCGCATAGCTCTTTTTGAAGACATAAATTCTAATTTAATATTCTATTTCTAAAGTATCAATTACTTTTAAATTTTTATCTGAAATAACAATCTCACCTGATGATGGTGCGTAGTTTAAAAGCTCAGATATTACCACGTAATGTGTTACAAAAATTATATTTTGTTTTTGATCCCACGTGTTTAAGAATTTATTAAAATCAATAACTTGTTGTTTTCTATTTTTAGCAAATTTTGCACTAAAAAATGAATTCAAAAAATTTTTTGTTTCATAATTTTTAAAGGCTATTTCTGCAGTTTCTTTGCATCTGCACCATTCGCTAGAGTAAATTTTGTTTATTAAAATATCATTTTGTAAAAAAAAATTTCCAATTTTTTTTGATTGTACTCTTCCCTCGTCATTTAAGTTTCTTTGGGTTTCACAATTATTGACATCAAAATTAGAAGGATCCCCTCCTCCCGGTGCATAAGCATGACGAATAAATATTAATTTACCACCTTTTTGAAGCTCACCAATCATAGCTTCATTTGAATCTGCTTTAATTGGAGAACTTAAAAATATAAATATAATTAAAAAATATTTTAAAATTTTCATAGATGAATAATAAATTAAAAAAACTTAATAAGAAAATTATTAAATGTAGAAAATGTCCTAGATTAATTAATTTTATTAAAAAAATATCTACTGTAAAACGAAAACAAAATATTAACGAAACTTATTGGGGTAAACCAGTTCCTGGATTTGGTAAGGCAAATTCAAAATTATTAATTTTAGGATTAGCACCAGCAGCTCATGGAGGAACCAGAACAGGAAGACCTTTCACTGGAGACAAATCAAGTGATTTCTTGTTTTCTTGTTTAAAAAAAGCAAAAATTTCTAATCTACCTTATTCAGAAAATTTAAATGATGGATTGGAATTAAAATCAACTTTTATAACCAATATACTGAAATGTGTTCCTCCTAGTGACAAACCAACAAATGAAGAATTATCAAATTGCTCAAATCATTTTCAAAATGAGATTGAAACTTTAAGCAAAATCCAAACAATTGTTGCTTTAGGTAAAGTTGCTTTTGATAATTGTATTAAATATTACAAAAGTAAAAATAAATTAAATGGAAAGTATATTTTTAAGCACGGGAAATATTATGATTTATCAAACAAAATCAGATTATACGCTTGTTATCATCCAAGTCCTAGAAATGTAAATACAAAATTAATATCTGAAAAAATGATAGTTAATTTTTTCAAAAAAATAAAAAGAGTAACAGCTATTTAGATTTTAAAATATAAGGCTCAAAGCTATTTAAAACTATCTCAGGAATTTTTGTAGGTTTTCCGATTGTATTTACAAATACTAAATGTATTTTTGCATACACAATTAATAAATCATTTCTGTAAATTGACTGATCCATTACAAAAGAGGTTTTTGACAAAGAAGAAATAAAAGATTTTATTGTTAAATTATCTTCTAAGTATGCTGATTTTTTATATTCAATATTGCATGACTTGACGATTATTAAAGAATTAAACTCATCTTTAATTTTCAAATTACTTAAACCAATGGCTAATAATGCTTCTGTTCTAGCTCTTTCAAAGTATTTTAAATAATTTGCATAATAAACTACTCCTCCAGAATCGGTATCTTCATAGTAAATTTTAACATTATGGCTAAAAGTTTTATGCATCGTTCATTAATATCAAATAATGAGAAATTTTTATACAAACTAAGATATAATAACATCAATGAAAGTTTATATAATTTGGTTGATTGGAGTAATTTTATGGAACTTTGGTGTCCCTAATGCTACACCAACAGAGGACGTAATTGTAGCAATCATACTATCATTTCTGAGTATAGGGCTAAAAAAATATACCAAACTTTAATTAATTTGCTGAAAAATAAATGTTCTGAAAATAGGCTATAGATTTCATTTTAGAGTTATCTGTATCTGCCATAACTGCTAAGCCATCTAATTCATCTAAATCTAAATCGTGGAATCTCTTAAAATCTTCTTTTACATTTGATTTAACTGTTACCCATTCATTTAAATTAGTTTTTGTTGTTGCCATTACATTATCTATAGATTTTTTTGTGTAAGGACTTGGCCAACTTTGTCCAACATCACTGTTGCTTGAAAACACATAGTTAACCGCTCTGTTAGATAATGGTGTTGCACCTGTTTTTTTTACCGCAAAAACTCTAGCAGCAAAATCATGCCCTTTTTTAGTGTCTTCCTTAATTCCTGATAAATCTTTCTCAATTTTCCACGTAATATTTATAAAAGGTGTCTTGTTAAGATCAATTTTAACTTCTTTTCCAAGACCAGATGCTGCATTATCAGCAACCGCCTTTAGGAAATTTCCATTTTCATTCTTACCAACAGTATAGCTTGTCTCGTTCTTTGCTCCTCTTACTTTTCTGACAGTTAAATCTGAAAGTTCTGCTTCTGTAAACTCAAATACTAAAACTTCATTTGCAACAACTGAGCTGATTGAAATTAAAAAAATTGAAATGAGTTTAAAAAATATTTTCATAATTTAAGTTCTTAATACATTATTTTGACAAGATTTAAACATGCAAAAATCAGAATTAATTTTTATGTAATTGATATGAAGACAATTTCAATTTTTTTACTTTTAATTTATTGGTCAATAATGATATCTGCACCAATTATGTCTAATGACCTCAAAATGGGTAGTTCTAGAGCTATAAAATTAAATCCCAATTTTAAGGTATCAGTATAATTTTAGGTGCAACACATGTGCCATCATGAATTTGTTTAAAAGCATCACCACCATTTTTTAAATCTCTAAATTCAATCCAATCTAGAGAACCTATCTCTTTATTAGCTAATATTGCTAAAGTTTGCTCAAAATCCTTATTTGTATAACAATAAGTTCCTATAACGGTCACCTCTTGAAGTGTCATTTTTCTAAAATTAAAGGTTCCAGCCGGCTGAGTTAAGCCTATGTGAATAATTGAACCGCCCGGCTTAACTACTTCAATAGCCTGTTGTCTTGAAATTTCTAAGCCCACTGTATCAAATACAATATCAAACTTATTACTTTCTATTTCGTTATGGTCTGGTGCAACATATTTTGCATCTAAATATTTTGAGCACTCATTCAATCTCAATTTATTAGGATCAGAGAGAATTATATTTTTACTATTTTTAATTTTAGATAAAATTAAACCACATAATAATCCAATTGCACCACCACCTTGGATTAAAATTTTACACTCAGACAAAGGTTTTTTTAAAGATTGTTCACCAATTAATACTGCATGTAGAGAAACTGCAGTTGGCTCTGCTACTGGTGCTTCATTTTTATCTAATCCATCTGGGATTTCATAAATATTTTTATCAGGTGTTGATACAAACTCTGCAAAAACGCCTTGTCTTTCAATTGGTTTGCTCATTCCTAATATAATTCTATGAGGGCAAAGATGTTCTCTTGCACTTGTACAGTATTCACATTTACCACAAGTTATTAGAGGATTTAAAACAACGTCTTTACCTTTAAATTTACCATTTTGAACTTCACCACTAACCTCATGGCCTAATATTAACGGAGGAATTCTTCTCTCATCATGTCCATGATACGCGTGCATGTCCGAACCACATATTCCTGAAGCATGAATTTTTAAAATGCTTTCACCTGTAACTTCAATTGGATTAGGTTCTTCCCTGTAAACTAGTTCTTGTGTTCCAGTATATACTAAAGCTTTCATATTATTTTTTTGACAATAAGTAATACGTTATCCAGGCTACAAATGCACCAATTAACCACGCATAAGACTGTAAAAACATTAAATTTGTGTTCCAAATTGTTGATGCTGAAAAAATAAAACCTAGAAATACTGAGTAAACACCTTTGATATGCCACCCTCTTGTATAATAGTAACTACTTTCTTTTTCTACTGAATACAAATCTTTGTTACTCAAGTTTTGGTTTTTAATCAAATAATAGTCAGCAACCATCACTCCAAACAATGGTCCAAAAAATGCACCAAATGTATCTATAAAAGATAAAATACCTATTTTACTTAAAATTGTAAGCCAAAAAATAGCAACCAACAAACCTAGGAAAGAAATTATATAACTTACACTTCTTAAAGATAATTTACTTGGAACAAAATTAATTAGTGAATATTGAGATGGAATATAATTAGCTACTAAGTTCGTAGATGCTGAAGCAATTACGATAAAAAAAAGTACTAATGTAGTTATTTGAATATTGTCATATTTGCCTATTATATCAGTAGGATTTGTAAAAATTCTGTCTATATCTGAAAATTTTTGATTTAGAAGTGCATCTGATCCAGCAACAATAAAAATAGAAAAAAAAGAGAAAAAAATTAAATTAATTAGTAAACTCAAATTCCCTTTATCTAGCTCCTTAGTATTTTTAACATTCCTAGAAATATCTCCAAAACTAATTATTAATATTGAAAAATAAGCAAAGACAGTTCCTGCTACAGTTAACAGTGGCGCTAAATTATTAAAATCTAAAAAGTTTTTGGTATTTAAAATATTTACAAATGCTTTTGATGTTAATTTGACATCACTTAATAAAACAAGAAAGAAAAAAAGAACAATCCCTACATAAACACTAATTGCTGAAAAATTAATAATTTTCTTATTATATTGAGCACCAATACTAAACAATAATGTTTGCAAAATAATTACAATTATAATAGACGACCAATCAATTATATTTAGGCCATAAAAGTAAAAAATAAATATATCTTGAACTAATAAAGATTCATCAATTGTAAAAAGCAATATTCTAATAAGATAAGTTAAAATTTTTGATAAAAAATAGGTTTGAATTCCAAATAGGAAAATTCCAACCAAACTTCTAATTAATCCAAAAAATTTAGCTCCATTAACTCCCAAAGAAGATCTCAACAAAACCACAAAAGGTAATCCAAATTTTTGCGAAGGTTTTCCTATAAAATTAGCAAATAAATAAACAAAAAATGAGCCTAATAAAGTTCCAAGTAAAACCACAAAAGAATTAAGGTCATACATTATATAAAGAGAGGCAATCAGGGAAAAACCAATTACACTTTGTACATTTACTCCCCAGTAACAAAAAAGGTCTTTCCAATTCCAAGTTTTATAATTTGGATTTACTGAAACTAGATCCCAATTTGAGAGTGAGTATTTAACTTTTGGTTGATTCACTAAAAATTACTTTAAACTAATAATTTCTACTGTCCATATAAGAGAGTTGGTAACCATAGTGCAATTTTTGGAAATATTATGATTAGAACTAAACCGATTATTTGAAGAACCATGAATTGCATCATTCCATAATAAATATCTTTTAAATCCCATTCAGGCACTACCCCTTTTAAAAAATACGCAGACAATGCCACTGGAGGAGACAGCCAGGCGGTCTGGAGATTAACGGCAACTAATATTGCAAACCAAGTAAGATTAAAGCCAAGAGCTTCAATCAATGGTAAAATAATTGGCACAATAATCATTACAATTGGTACCCACTCTAAAGGCCAACCCAATAAAAATATTGCAACCATAACAATCGCTAATATTAAATATTTGTTCATTTCTAAACCTAACAAAAATTCAGTTAATAAAGTTGGAGTACCTAATCTTGCAAAAACAGCACCAAAAAAGTTTGATGCAGCAACTAAAACCATTATTAATGCGGTAATCTCTAAAGTTTTAACAAGAGCCTCTTGTAGTTTTGAAAGAGTTAATTTTTTGTATGCTAAAGAAAGTAATAATGCTCCCATTGCACCACAACCAGCTGCTTCTGTTGGAGTTGCAAAACCAAAAAGGATACTTCCTAATGCTGCGAAAACTAAAGCTGCTGGTGGAACTAAACCTAAAAAGAATTCAATCCAAACTTCTTTCATACTGGCAGCTCTCATCTCTTCAGGAATTACAGGTCCCAATTTAGGATTGATCATGCATCTTATTGTTGTGTAACCAGCGTATAAACTTGCAAGAAGAATTCCTGGAATTATAGCAGCCGCAAATAAATCAATAACTGGAATTTCCATAATTGGCCCCATTACAACTAGCATGATGCTTGGTGGAATTAGAATTCCTAAAGTACCGCCTGCTGTTATTGTTCCTGCAGCAAGTCTAACGTCATAGCCAGATCTATTCATTGATTTTGCTGCCATGATACCGAGTATGGTTACTGAAGCACCAACAATTCCTGTTGCTGCAGCAAAAATAACTGAAACAAAAAGAACAGCATAATATAATGCGCCCCTAACTCTTGCTAACATCATTTGAAATGATGAGAATAATCTTTCCATCAAACCTGCCTGCTCCATCATAATACCCATAAAGACAAAGAGCGGTACGGCGGCGAGGGTTTGTTCGGTCATGACCATCGAAAACTGGAGTGTCATTAAATAAAAGACCAATTTTCCAAAGCCTAAATATCCAAATACAAAACCTAAAAATATAAGTGTAAATGAAATAGGAAATCCTACGAAAATCGCAAAAAGCATTACTCCTACTAAAATAAAACCTAAGTATGCTGGATCTATAAATTCAGCTAACATTATTCATCTTCTCCTGGCCATTTTCCTCTAGTAGCGGCCCAATAACTTTTTAATAACTCTGAGATACCTTGTATTAATAAAAATACTATACCAACCAATAAACAACTCTTGATCGGCCACATGTAAGGCATCCATGTAGTATCCATTCCTCTTTCACCTCTTTGAATAGATTCACCTACATAACCAATTGTCATATAAAGAAAGACGATTAGTCCTGGAAAATAAAATAATAAATATAACCAAAAATCAATTATTCCTTGGTTTTTTGTTTTGAAATTTCTGTATAAAAAGTCTGCTCTGATATGAACACCTTTTGAAAGTGCGTAACCCGCACCTAACATAAATAGTGCGCCATATAAAAATCGACTTATGTCGTAAGCCCATATTGTAGGTGCATGAAAAAGTTTTCTTGCCAAAACTTCATAAGTCATAGCAAAAATAAGCGGCATCAGTATCCAGCAAACAACATTACCTATCCATTTGCTAAATTTATCAATATTTACAATAGAGCTAGCCATCCATGATGGCATTTCATTTGGCATCTTTCCTGAACCACCTCGCCTTTCGGCTATCATTTCATCTGATATATCTAGTTTAGTTGGTTCTTCAGCCATAAAAATTTTGTTAGAAAAATTAGAGCGGACAATTAAGTCCGCTCTAATTGAATTATAGATTAATTATTGGATTACTTTAATGTTGCTGCGTGAGCCATTCCTAGCTTCGCATTAGACATTTGAGCACCACTCCAGAAAGGAACTGCTATATCAGCAAATTCTTTCATAGAGTCCCATACTTCTGCAAAGAATGCATTGTTTGCAGCGTTTGTTTCTAAACTTTTCTTAGCTGCAGCCATGTATTCTGTGAAGTAATCAGAAGGTGTATCCTCTAATTTAACTCCATGAACTTCTGTAAGCTCTCTTAAAGCTTTACCATTTTCATAGATTCTGTAACTTAAAGATTTAGCTAATGATGCATTAGCTGCAACTTCAAGAGACTTCTTCTCATGATCGCTCATAGCATTGTACGTTTTTCCAGTGATATAAAAGTCAGCATTTACGACTACTTGGTGTAAACCTTGTAGGTAGTAGTGCTTTAATACTTTTTGGAAACCAAACGTTAAGTCTGGTTTTGGACAACACCATTCAGCAGCATCAATTGTTCCTGCTTCTAAAGCTGGTAGAATATCTCCACCACCCATAGCTACAGATGCGATACCGATGTCTTTATATGTTTGTCCTGGAATTCCTGGAGGAGTTCTGAACTTATATCTTCTAAAGTCAGCCATATCTTTAATTGGTTTTGGAAACCAACCTAAAGCTTCTGGCCCAACTGGTTGAATCATAAATCCTTTGATATCTCTTCCCATTTCTTTCCATAGTCTGTCGTATAGCTCTTTTCCACCGCCATACTGGAACCATGATAAGAATGCAATGTTGTCAATACCAACACCACCACCAGCTACTGGAGATCCAAATAGCATAGCTGCAGGATGGTCACCTGACCAATAGTGAGTCCAAGCGAAACCACAATCGATTAGGCCTTTGTCAACTGCATCTAAAGTTTCTTTTACACCAACAACAGCTCCTGCTGGCATAATTTCAAACTTAAGAGATCCACCAGTTAACGCTGTTACTGTGTCAGTAAAGTCCTTTAACATCTTAACTTCATCAGCTTTTGTGTTAAGAACTGTCTGACATTTTAGTGTTTTTGCAGCATTAGCATTTGAAATAAATCCAAACACCATGGCAACTGCAAATAACATTGAAATGATTTTTTTCATTTGTTTCCCTCTCTTTATTTTTAAAGTGGAAACTCTGTCAAATAATGAAAACTAAAACAAGTGTTAATATTGGTATATTTTAAAATTTTTAACAGATTTGTTAGAAATATAATTTTTTTAATTTATAAGAGTTCTAATTTATGAATAATTTTGATTTCATTATATTAGGAGCTGGATCTGCAGGCTGTGTTTTAGCAAATAGATTATCAGAAAACCCTTCACACAAAGTCCTTTTGGTCGA
Organism: Candidatus Pelagibacter sp. HIMB1695; assembly: GCF_052047655.1. Lineage (NCBI taxonomy): Bacteria > Pseudomonadati > Pseudomonadota > Alphaproteobacteria > Candidatus Pelagibacterales > Candidatus Pelagibacteraceae > Candidatus Pelagibacter > Candidatus Pelagibacter sp. HIMB1695. The sequence continues at coordinate 384,053 of NZ_JBNAJT010000001.1, forward strand.
AGCTGGAGGTAAAGATAATTATCCATGGATCCATATACCAGTTGGTTATTTTAAAACGATGCACAATCCTAATACTGACTGGTGTTACAAGACAGAACCAGACGAAAGTATGAATAATATTTCAATACGTTATCCCCGTGGAAAAACTTTAGGAGGAAGTTCTTCTATTAATGGACTTTTATATATACGAGGACAACACAGAGATTATGATATTTGGAGACAGCTTGGAAATACTGGTTGGGGTTGGGATGATGTTCTGCCCTATTTTATAAAAGCTGAAAATCAAGAAAGAGGTAAAAGTGAATATCATGGAGTTGGCGGACCTCTCTCTGTCTCAGATCAAAGAATACAACTTCCTTTATTAGATGAGTTTCAAAATGCTGCTAAGGAATTTGGTATACCTAAAACAAAAGATTTTAACACAGGTGATAATCATGGCTGTGGTTATTTTCAGGTAACAGAAAAAGATGGATTTAGATGCAGTACTGCTGTTGGATATCTAAATCCTGTTAAGCATAGAAAAAATTTAAAAATTATTACTCACGCTCATGTTAATAAAATTAACTTTGAAAATAAAAAGGCAAAATCAGTCGAATACTGGCAAGATAATGAACTGAAAACAGCTGAAGCAAACAGAGAAGTTATAGTTTCTTCAGGAGCAATTGGTTCTCCTCAAATATTGCAAGTATCAGGAATTGGAAATCCAGAAAAACTAAAAAATTTAGGAATTGATATGGTTCATAATTTAAATGGTGTCGGTGAAAATCTACACGATCATCTAATGTTAAGACCTATTTATAAAATTAATGGTTTAAAATCTCTTAACAAAAAAATTAATAGCTTGTTTGGAAATTTACTAATCGGATTAGAATATGTTTTTAAAAGAAGTGGTCCAATGACTATGGGAGCGAGTCAGCTTTGTATGTTTGCAAAAAGTGATCCTTCTTTAGAATTACCTGATTTACAATGGCACGTTCAACCAATGAGTATGGATACATTGGGAGCTACAAAAAATCACGATTTTCACGCATTCACTCCAACTGTTTCAAATATAAGACCTACAAGTAGAGGTCACGTAAGTATTATTGATAAAGATTCACGCGTTTACGCAAAAATAAAACAAAATTACCTATCAACTGATCACGATAGAATGATTGCTGCCAAAGGATTAAAATTGACCAGAAAAATTATAATGGAGTCTGAAACTTTTAAGAAATATACACCTGAAGAATATAGACCTGGTATCCATATTGATGATGATGAAGAATTAGTAAAAGAAGCATCAAACTTTGCACAAACGATCTTTCATCCTGTTGGTACATGTAAGATGGGACAAGATGATATGTCTGTAGTTGATGAAAAATTAAAAGTAAGAGGAATAAAAAATCTTAGAGTTATTGATGCATCAATAATGCCTAACATTACTTCAGGAAATACTAACGCACCTACGATTATGATTGCAGAAAAAGGTGCTGACATGATACTAGAACAATAATGTTTGCTGAATTTTTTACTCCTGAACAAATTGCTATTTTAACACAAATAATTTTTATTGATTTAGTACTAGCTGGTGACAATGCCATTATAATTGGAATGGTAGCTTCTAAATTTCCAGTTGAACAAAGGAAGAAAGTTATATTTTGGGGAATTGGTGGTGCAGTAATATTAAGGATAATATTAACTTTACTAACAGCTTATTTGCTACAAATTACTGGACTAAGACTTATTGGTGGAATTTTACTTCTTTATATTGTCTACAAACTCTATGTTGATGTAATTAAAGGATCGGACTCAGAAGAAGACATTAAAGTAGACAACTCAAGTTTTTTAAAAGCAATTTGGACTGTTTTAATTGCTGATTTTACAATGAGTTTAGATAATGTTTTAGGGGTTGCTGGTGCTGCAGGTGATCATTATGGATTACTTGTATTTGGATTGGTTCTATCGATTGTTTTAATGGCAACTGCTGCAACATTAATTTCTGGATGGATAAAAAAATACAAATGGATTGCATGGGTTGGGTTATTGGCAATATTAATAGTAGCTGTTGAGTTGATTTATACAGATATTAAAATAATATTCTTTTAATGTATCTTCAAAAAATTAATCTTAAAAATAAGTACGCGCTAGTTACTGGTGCTGGAAAAGGATTGGGCAGAGCCTGTTCTATTGCACTCGCAGAAGCTGGGGCAACTGTAATAGCATTAAGCAGAACTCCATCTGATTTAAATAAATTAGAAAAAGATATTAAAAAAATTAAAGGCAAAGTAATTAAAGTTCCTTGTGATGTAATGAATTATGAAGATCTAAAGTCAAAATTAGAAAAAATCAAAATTATTGATGTGTTGGTAAACAATGCTGGAACTAATATTCCTGAACCTTTTGAAAAAATTAAACAAAAAAGTATGAACTACTTGGTAGATTTAAATCTAAAAGCTGCATTTAATGTTGCACAATTAGTAGTTAAGAAAATGCTTAAAAATAAAAAGAGACATGGCTCTATTATTAATATGTCTTCTCAATTAGGTCATGTCGGTATGGGTGGGAGAAATGTTTATAATATGACTAAATTTGGGATTGAAGGTTTGACAAAAGGTATGGGTGTAGAGTTAGCTAAAAGGAATATAAGAGTTAACACAGTAGCTCCTACGTTTGTTGAAACTCCAATGGTTAAAAATTTCTTTAAAAATAAAAAATTTAAAAAACTAGCACTTGGAAATATTCCAATGGGAAAAGCAGCAACTGAAAGTGATGTAGCAACAACAGTTTGTTTCTTAGCCTCACCTGCTTCCTCAATGATAACTGGAACATCAATTATAATAGATGGTGGATGGACAGCTCAGTAATAAATAGATTTTTTTTAATATTTTTCTTTTTTTTTTCAACTGCAAACGCAATAGAATTTCAAGGTAAATTCTTACAAGGCCATTTTATCTTAGGAAAAACAAATCCTGGTGCAAAGATAATTGTTGGAAAAAAAGAAGTAAGAGTATCAAAGGATGGTTTTTTCGTTTTTGGTATTGATAGAGATCAAAAATATGATCTTACATTTACAAAAATCTTTGATGAAAAAAAATCTACAATAACCAAAAAAGTTTTAAAAAGAAAATACAATATTCAAAGAATAGATGGATTAGAAGAAAGCAAAGTAACCCCACCCGAGTCAGTCTATAAAAGAATTAAAAAAGAAAATAATACAATTGGTGAAGCAAGAGCAATTAATTCTGAATTACAGTTTTTTAAGCAAAAATTTATAATGCCTGTTGAAGGTATAATTAGCGGCGTTTATGGCAGTCAAAGAATTTTAAATGGTAAACCTAGATGGCCACATTACGGTATCGATATAGCAGCTAAACAAGGAACGATGATAAAATCTTCTGCATCAGGAGTAGTTACAATGGCAGAAGATGACTTGTACTATACTGGAGGAACAGTAATTATGGATCATGGTCATGGGATTTCTACTATTTATTCTCACCTAGAAAGTGTTTTGGTTTCTATAGGTGATTTAATAAATCAAGGTGATATTATTGGAACAGTAGGATCAACAGGAAGATCTACGGGACCTCATTTAGATTTTAGAATAAATTGGTTTCAAACAAGATTGGATCCAATGTCTGTCTTAAAATAATTTTTACAAAATAAAAATGAATTATAAATCAAAAGAAACAATAGGAATTATTTTTGGAATAATTGCTTACTTTTCATTTTCAATTTTAGATGCAATTCAAAAAACTGCCGTAATACACTACTCTATATTTCAATTGTTATTTATTAAATATACGTTTGTAATATTGTTAAGTTTGATAGAAGCAAAAAGAGCTAAAAATAATAATTTTTATAAATCAAATAATTTAAAGCTTCAAATTGTCAGAAGTTTATTATCAATTTTAGAGTCTGGTTTTTTTGTCTTATCATTTAAATATTTATCTTTAGCAAATGCACATAGTATAGGTGCGTTAGCTCCTATCATTATAGTTGCTTTGTCAGTATTCATTTTGAATGAAAAAGTTTCAATCAAAACATGGGTAGCAATCTTTATTGGTTTTATAGGAGTATTGATAATAATTAGACCTGCATCTGATGTATTTAATATCAATTCTTTCATTCCATTATTAGCTGCATTTTTTCTAGGTCTTTATCAAATAGCTACAAAAAAAATTACTGAGTATGATGCGCCAGAAGTATCTTTATTCTATTCTTCTTTAGTTGGAATTTTTATAACTTCAATATTGGCATTTAGTTTTTGGCAACCAGTAGATGTTACATCTCTATACTTATTTGTACCAATTGGTCTGTTTTTTTCATTAGGTATTTATTTTCAAATATTAGCTTTGAAAAACGCAAGAGCTAGCATAATACAACCATTTCATTATACATTAATTTTTTGGGCAATAATTTTTGGATTTTTCTTCTATAATGATGTTCCAGATTTATTTACTATTATAGGTGCAATAATAATTACAACTTCAGGAATATTTGTTATTAATCAAACATCAAAAAAATAAATTAAAAATTCTTATGACAAAAACACTTAAAGATAAAATTTCAGATAAATTAGTTAATGCTTTTCTTAATAATAAAATTATCTCTCCTATACCTAGTAGATTTACCAAAAAAATTACTGAGGCGGACAAATTTAGAAAATTATGTGAAAGCAAAATAAAAGATCCAACAATAGGTTTTAAAGCTGGTGGAACTGGCATTCCGTTAATGAAAAAATTAAAAGAAAAAGAGCCTTTTATTGCATCTGTTTTCAAAAAAAACTTAATAAAAAGTGGAAAGAAAGTAAAAATAAATAAATATACTTTAGGGATTGAACTTGAAGTTTGTTATTTAATCAAAAAAACTTTTTTCACTTCAAAAGGTAAGCTCACAAATAGTAATGTAACTAAATATATTTCACACATGGCACCCTGTATCGAAGTAGTTGGATATAGGCAAAAAAGAAAAGGTATTACTTCTTTTGGAGATTTAAGTAGTGACTTTGGAGGTAATATTAAATTTTTAATTGGTCAAAAGAAAAAATTTAAAAAAATTAACATAGGTAATTTAAAAACAAATATTTCAAATAAAAAAGCTAAGCAAAGTGTAGATGGAAACACAAATGCTGTTTATGTAAATCCAATAAATTCATTAAGATTTGTTTTAAATAAAGTTAAAAAAGATAAAATTACTTTAGACAAAGATTTTTATGTTTTTACAGGATCTACAGTTGGAGTTGTTCCAATAATTAAAAAAGGAATATATTCTGCAAAGATTGAAAAGCTTGGATCTGTAAAGGCGAATATAATTTAAATTTCATATTTTGCTCTAAAACGTTCGTAAATAAGTCTTGATTTAACTCCCAAGCTTAAAAATGGTTCAGGAGGTAACCAAGTTGGTTTATTTCTTTTTTCTATAGTCTCTATTTCTAAACTATTTTCACCAATTGCCTTAAGAGCAATTTGTTCACCGAATAAAGTTCCTACACCAATACCTGAACCGTTATAACAACCAGCGGCAAATATATTACTATCAATTTTTTCAAATATTTGAGAACTATTCCTTGTTCTTGATACAATTCCAGACCAAGATGATTTAATTATATCATTAGGTAATTGTGGAAATCTTTTTTGAATTCCAATTTTCTGATTTAAAGACCTTTTTTTAAGAGTGGAATTTGACATGCTAAATGGATTGTGAACTTCCGCAGTATTTCTTATCAAAATTCTTCTATCTTTTGTCATTCTAATTGTTGCACCCATTGGTCTTACTGGTAGTACGCCCCATTCTTTTGGTTCTCCAATAGATTTAAATTCTTTATCAGATAATTTTCTTGTCATGCTGGCAGTTAAAGTAATAGGAAAATTATAATTTGATTTTATACCTAATGATTTTAAGAAACCATTCGTAGCAAAAATAATATTTTTTGTTTTAATTATTCCATTTTTGAAATCACAAGAAATAAAATCTTTATTTTTAGACCAATTTAATAAACAAGAATTTTCATACAAAAAAACATTGGAAGGTAAAGCATCGATCATTGCTCTAACTAATTTTCCTGGATGCAATAAAATACCACCTTTTGTATAAAGTCCAATATTATAAAAATTTGTTCCTAATTTTTTAGACAGTTCCTTGTTACCCAACAGGCTATGTTTGAAACCTAATTTTGATAATGTATTAGAAAAATTATTTAAAATTTTTTTATCTTCAATTTTTGAGGAAGCAAAATATTTACCACTTTCATTCCAATCACAATCTACTTGATGTTCTTTAATAAATTTTTTTACTACATTTATTCCTAATGAATAAATATCAGCTTTCTTTTTATAATTTTGCAGTTCTTTATTTGATGTAAAACCATCATTCAAAGTTGTATCAACCAAATAACCTGAATTTCTTCCACTAGCACCCTCGCCTGCTAGTTGAGCATCAACTATTATAATTCTTTGATTTGGATTTAATTGACCTAATTTCCTTGCTGCTGATAAACCCGTATAACCTGCTCCTATTATTAACCAATCACAATTAGTGTTTTTATTTAAAATTTTTATTTCTGTCCTTGCTTCTAAATCATTAATCCAAGCACATGAAGTATCGTTAATTAGTTGCACAATTTAGAAAATATAATTTAATTAAAAAATTTATTTTTTAAAAACACTTAATAGATCATCTGATCCTTTAGCTAGTAAGTTTGAATCAGTACCACATGCTACAAAATCAAAACCTATATCTATTGATCTTTGCACTAAATCTTTTCTACCAATCAAAGTTCCTACTGATTTATTGTTTTTTTTTATTTCAGACACTGCTTTTTCTATTAATAACCATAGTTCTTTGTTATCAAATTGACCAAGTATTCCCATGTCAGCTGATAAATCTGCAGGCCCTATAAATAATGCCGTTACACCTTCTACAGCTGATATACTTGATATATTTTTAATTGAATTAACTGTCTCCAATTGTGGAATAAGACATATATTTTCTTCTATATTTTTAAAATAGTTTTTATCTCTTGTATAATCATTACCTCTTTGTGACATAGCAACTCCCCTAATTCCCTTAGGAGGATAATGACATGCCATTACAGCCTTTTGTGCATCCTCTTGATTATTAACCATTGGAATTACTAAAGAATTAAAACCATAATCTAGTAACGGTTTAATCTTAACTGGGTCATTCCAAGGAGGTCTTACCAACACTTCTGATTTGTTTTTAGCCTGGATAGCTTGTGCTTGAGATAATACGCTTTTAGTGTCATTTGCAGAGTGTTCCATGTCTAGCAAAATCCAATCATATCCAGCTCCTGCAATTATATCAGCGGTTATTTCGCTACATAAATTTGACCACAATCCTATCTGTTGCTTTTTTTCTAATAATTTTTTTTTGAATATATTTTCCATTTTAATTTCTAAAAATTTTATTTTGATTAAGAATACCTTTTGGATCCATTACTCTCTTTATACTCCTCATTAACTCAATTTCCAAATTTTTTTTAGTTTTTAAAAAATCATCTCTCTTAAGTAAACCAATTCCGTGTTCAGCACTGATAGATCCTGTAACATTTTTAATAAGCTTATTTACTACATGTTTAATTTTAATCTCATAATCATAAAAATTATTTTTTAAATTATCAGGTTCAATTAAATTATAATGGATATTGCAGTCACCTAAATGTCCAAAAGTATGGAATTTAATATCTTTTAATATATCATCTATATATTTTTTTCCCTCTGTAAAAAAATAATCTAACTTATCTAATGGTATTGAGACGTCAAAACCAATTAATTTACCTTCTAACTTTTGCGCTTCTGTCAAATCTTCTCTAAATTTCCAAAATTCTTTATTTTGCTTTTCATTTTGAGCAATTATTATTTCACTATAAAGATTTGAACATTCAGACAATTTTTCCTCTAATAAATCAATTATTGCTTCATCTAAATGATGTAATTGAATTTTAACTAAAGCATAATAATTTTTTGTTTCTTGAAAAAAACTTTTTTTCATAAATTTATGTTTGATACATAAATCAAATGAAATTTGAGGTATCATTTCAAATCCTGTAATAGGAAATCTAATTTGTTGAGATATAAATTCATAAAAATTAATAATATTTTTTAAATTTTCAAATGAAGCCATGAAAGTAAAATAATTTTGAGATTTAGGATAAATTTTTAAAGTTGCCTTTGTGATAATTCCCAATGTGCCTTCAGAACCACAAAATAAATCTTTTAAATTATATCCAGTATTATCTTTGCCAACTTTTGAACCAAGTCTTAAAATCTCGCCATTTGATAAAACTACATCTAAAGCAAGCAAATTATTTCTTACTGAACCATAGTGTAAAACATTAATACCACCTGCATTAGTAGATATTACACCACCCACTTGGCTAGATCCTGTTGAAGCCATTTCTAGTGGGAACAAAAAATCTTTTTTTTCAAGGTTTGAATTTAAATCATCAACTACAACTCCTGAATCTACCACAACACATTTGTTTATAGTATCAATATGATGAATTTGATTCATTTTTTCCAAGTTAATTATTATTTCCTCTTTTTCTTTTGATGGAGATGCACTTGCTACAAGATTTGTATTCCCACCTTGGGGAATAACTTTTAGTTCATTATCGAAACAAAATTTTAAAATTTTGGAAATTTCATTTTCATTTTTGGGGAATACAACACATAAAGCCTTTTCATTAACTCTTCTACGCCAATCTTTACTGTATTTTATTATATCAGACTCATCATCTATATAGTTTATTGTTTTGCAAATTTTGGATAAATTCTCAAAAATTTTTTTTTCCATAGTATTTTTAAATAATTTTATATATTATGTTGACTAGTTAACAATATTTAATTAATTCCTATATTTTATTTAAATATTATAATTACCTTTTATTTGCATGCAGGAAATTTTAATAATACTTCAAAATTTTATATCCTCTTTTGATACGATTGGTCTAATTTTAATTATAGTTTTAACATTAATAGGCTCAATTGTAGCCGGAATGTCTGGATATGGAGCTGGAATATTAATTGGAGTTGTTTTGATGCCTATGGTTGGTGTTAAAAAAATTGTGCCCATTGTAACAATCCTTACCTTTTATATAAATTTTTGGAGAATAATTTTATACTGGGAGCATATAAACTGGAGAAAATCTCTTTACTTTTCTGCTTTTGCAGCACCTGGTTTATATTTTAGTACTTATTTTTTTTCAGTAGCATCTACAAAAACTTTAACCTTGATTGTTGGTTTTTCGATATTTGCTTTAGTTATATTAAGAAAATTTTTTTTAAATTTAAATATATATTTAAATAATCAGCTGTTAGCTCTTTACGCAATTTTTACAGGTTTGTCATTAGGTGTCATTTTAGGACCTGGATTGATGATACTTACAGGATTGTCTGCTAGTGGATTAACTGGGTCTAATTTAGTAGCCTCAAGTTCTGTTGCAGATTTAATTACAATTATAGTCAGATCTATTCACTTTTATAAATTAGGTGTAATTGATTTAGAAATTTTCACAATTGGAAGTTTTTTGGGCATAATGTGTCTTTTTGGAACTTATGTTGGAAAAAAAATTGTAGATAAAATTGGCAAAAAAGTACATCAAACTTTAATAGAATTTTTTATGCTTTCTGGAAGTATTATAATGATTATTAGAGCTTTAACTCTAGATTAGATAGGAGCATGGCCAACACTCATACCACCACAAACATATAGTGTTTGACCAGTTATAAATGACGCCTCATCAGAAATAAAAAAAGATATTGCGCTAGCTACTTCTTCCGGTTTACCAAATCTTCTCATTGGATTTTGAGTCATGTATTTTCTTTGATAAGATTTATTTTGACTATTATTTTTAATTTGCAATTCAGTTAGAATAGGTCCAGGAGAAACCGTGTTAATAGTGATGTTATATTTAGCAAGCTCTAACGCCCAGGTTCTAGCAAAACCATATAAACCTGCTTTTGCCGAGGAATAACTTGTTCTAAGCTCTCTACCTAAAGCCGCTCTACTTGCTACATTTACAATTCTACCAAATTTTCTTTTTTTCATATATTTAACTAAACCTAAAGATAGTTGGATTGCAGGTCTCAAATTTAATTTAATTGATTTATCAAAAGTTTTTAAATCCAAATTATCAATCGATTGGCCAAAAGATGCTCCAGCGTTATTAACAATGCATGTAACATTAAGTTTGCTTACTTTTTTAATTAATGTTTCAATTTCATTTTCATTTGATAAGTCACATTCAATAAATTTACCAGGAAAGTTTTTAACTTTAGATCTTGCAACTCCAATAATATTATATTTTCTTTTTTTTAATAATTTAGAAGTAGCAAGTCCAATTCCTCTATTAGCACCTGTGATTAATACTGTTTTCATGATTTATATTTTATAACATCTTCTGTATTGATTTGGAACGATTTTATTTTTTGGATTTAATTTTGATAATTCTTTAAGAATAAAGTTTGGTTCATAAATATACTTTCTTGCATTAGAAATTAAATCTACATCGTTGTTGTTAATTATTTTTTTTGCAAAGTTAATATCATCTAGCATACCACCAACCCTAACTTTTATTTTGCAGCTTTTTTTAATTTTTTTTGCTAAAGCATAATTAAAATTTGGTTTTGGTTTAAAGTCTGTTTTTGAAATCAATCCACCGCTAGAAACACAAACATAATCAAATCCAATTTTTTTTAACTGTTTAGTTAAATAAATTGAGTGTTTTAAGTTTATGCCTTTTTTAATCCAATCCACTCCAGTTATCCTTGCACCTAAGACTTTATTTTTTGGCCAATTTTTTCTAACTACTTCTGCTACTTCGATTAAAAATCGACATCTATTTTTTAAGTTTCCACCATATTTATCGTTTCTTTTATTTGAAATTGGGGAAAAAAATTGATGCAACAAATATCCATGCGCCATGTGTAATTCTAAACAATCAATATTTAATTTTTTTGCTAATTTGGAAGTAATTGAAAATTTTCTTTTGACAGTTTTTATATCTATAAGATTCATTTCTTTTGGAGTTGGCCAATCGTATTCTCTTTTGATTGGTGAGGGAGATAAAGTTTTCCAAGATTTTTTTTTTAAAGTTGAATTTGGCTTAATCCATGGCAATTCTGTGGAACCTTTTCTTCCAGAATGTGAAATTTGAAGACCAATTTTAATATCTGAGTTTTTTTGAACATGAGAGACTAATTTTTTTAAGTTTTTTAAATTATTGCTGTTTTCTAAACACATATCAGAATGAGTTATTTTTCCTTTTTTTTCAACTGCTGTTGCTTCTATCATCAACAATCCAGCTCCTGAATTTGCTAAATTTTCTAAATGCTTGTAATGCCAATTTATTGGATTGCCGTCTTTTGATGAATATTGACACATAGGTGAAACAACAAATTTATTTTTAAATGTAACCTCATTAATTTTTAATTTACTAAAAATTTTTTCTGTCATTTTTTTATTATTTTTTTATTTTTATTTTCCCAATTAAATTGTTTTGATGAATAAAACACAATAATACAAGTCAATAAAATTAGACTTACAGACAGAGGACGTTGTAATGTATAAAGTATTGGGTCTCCTCTTGAAACTACCATTAAATCTCTTAGACCATTCTCTGCAATAGGACCTAAAATCAAGCCCAATAAAGCAGCACCCGTAGAAAAATTATATTTAGTCATCAAATAACCTAAAACTCCAAAACCCATCATTATCCAAACATCAGCGATGTTATTTGTGTTCACATAAGTCCCAACTATAGAAAAAATAATTATTAAAGGAGCCAAAAGCCCCTTAGGCATAATTGTTAGGTGGGCCATGCCTCTTGCCATTATAGCTGCAATAAAACCCATTAATATATTAGCAGCTAAAAAACCCCACATGACTGTATAAACTACTTGTGGATTATTTTTAAATAAACTTAAACCTGGTTGTAATCCGTGTATAACAAGAGCGCCGAGTATTACTGCAGCAGAAATACCCCCAGGTATACCAAGTGTAAACATAGGTATTAAAGAAGTGCCTGTTGAGCCGTTATTTGAACCCTCGGTAGCAGCTAATCCTTTAATCTCTCCTTTACCAAATTTATCTCCTAATTTGCTTTTTTGTATTTCCCATGCATAGGCTATCCACTGAGCAATACTTCCACCTGCTGCAGGAATTATTCCTAAGACTAAACCACAACCCCAACCTCTAAATAATGAATTTTTAACTTTTTTTATTTCTTCAAATTTAGGCCAAATATTCCAACTTAATTTGGAGTTACCTCCAATGGTATCTTCTGCTTTAGATAAAGATAATTCAAGACCTTGGGCAAAAGCAAACAATCCAACTATTGCAGGCATTATTCCTATACCTGAGGATAAAGTAGCTGATCCGAATGAAAACCTTGGTATACCAGAATAAAGATCAATTCCAACTGTAGATAAAAAAATTCCAAAGAAACCTGCAATTAAACCTTTGAATATATGTCCAAATGATATTGATGCGATAGCAGTTAAACCTAAAACAGCCATCAGAAAATATTCTGCAGGACCAAACAATAAAGCTACCTCAGCTAATGGAGGTGCCAATAAAAGTAAAACCAAACCACTTATCAATCCACCTAAAACACTTGCAAAAGTCGAAATTCTAATTGCTTGTATTGCTTTTCCTTGTTTTGTTAACTCATAACCTTCAATTGCTGTCGCAGCAGATGCAGAGGTACCTGGTGCTCTTATTAAAATAGCTGAGAAAGATCCACCGTACATGCCGGCAGCATAACAAGAGACCATAAGTATAAGAGCTTCGGTCGGTGGGAAGTTGAACGAAACTGGTATAAGTAGAGCAATGGCCATTGGTGGACTTAAGCCAGGAATAGCTCCAATTACCAAGCCAATTAAAACACCTAAAAAAAGACAAAACAAAACACTTATTGAAAACAAATTCCCAAAATAACTTAATGCTTCAAAAATATACATTAAATCAACAATCCTTTAGGCAAATTAGTCTTTAAAAATAAACTAAAAAAAATATACATGAATGGAATTAGTATAACTAATGTAACAAAGATGTGTTTAAAATTCTTAACTCCTAAATAATAACTTGAAACAATAAAAAATAATATTGTTGAAACAAAAAAACCTAAAAATAAGATAGAAAAAACATATAAAAAAGAAATAAATAAAATAACGTAAGGTCTAAAATTAATTAAAATTTTTTTTTTTGATTTATAAACCTCTTTATTTTGAAAATAATCTAATATAGTAAAAATAATAATTAAAATTGCACAAAAAGTTGGAAGTAAATTTGCATAATCAGTGTATTCAGTCGAAATAAAAATTACTGCTAATGATACTAAGAAAATAAAAATATTTCTTAAAAAATAAATATTTATCATTTGGAATTATGTAAGAGGCTAACATTTTTTTTGTTAGCCTCTTAATATTGTTTTATAAATTATTGATTCCAATACTCTACAACTTTTACCATTTCTTCAGTATTAGTTATAAAGTTTTTCAAATCACCTCCAGCAGCAGTCCAAATTCTACTTGATTTAGACATTTCTGCTAACTGATAGCCTGGATTAGCTTGAGCTTTATTAATTGCGTTCTTGAACACATCATATTTATCCTGAGGCAACCCATTAGCAGCTATTAAAGTTCTTGCTGCAAAGCCTAAGTTTTCTACTCCAGTAACTTCTCCAAATGTTGGAACAGATGGTAAATATTCAGATCTTACAGTATCTAAAACTGCAACAGGTCTCATTTTACCTTCTCTAATATAATTTACATAATAAGATACATTTCCAGCTATCATATCTGTAGTTCCCGCTAACAATTCTTGAACTTTTTTAGCATCATTATTTGCATAAACTTTTCCAACTTTAAATCCTGCAAGTTTTTTTTCAGCAAAAGCTAAACCTTGATAATCATCAGATCCAATTGCTGTTGTACTTACTAAAAGTTTATTTGGATTTTTTTCGGTATAAGCAAGTACATCTTTAAGACCGCCAGTAAACCTTTCATCATCAGCTCTTACCAACCATAAACATGGATCATAAGTTTGACCTCCAATAAAATTAAAGTCTCCAACAGTTTCTGTTCTTTTCATTTTTGGATCTAGATAAGCAAATACATGTGGTAAATTTACTAAACCAATTTTATGATCATCTTTTTTTGGATCCCATTGAGCCATTTGACCCCAAGCTACCCAACCGCCACCACCAGCGATGTTTACTACATTTACAGGCACCCCTAGCTCTTCAGCTAAAAACGGTGCAAATATTCTAGCACTTCTGTCCGTACCACCTCCAGCTTTCCATGGAACAATTAATTCAACAGGTCCTTTTGGAAAATCAGCAGCTAATGATGAACTTATCAAAAGTGACATTGCTGAAATAATCAAAGTTATTTTCTTAAATAAAGTTTTAAACATGACTTTTTTTCTCCTAGTTAAGTTTTAAATATAATTAAATATTGTTGATAGAAAATGTCAATATGGTATAGTTGACTAATCAACATTTAAATATTTATTAATGACTTTAAAAATAAGTCACTCTTTCATTTTATCAAAATTAAACTTTTAAATTAAAATTTTTCAACTAGATGTTTGATATTCATATAATTTTACTACTTACTTTTTTTGGATGTTTGTCAGGATTTTTTGCTGGTCTGTTGGGAGCTGGAGGTGGAATGATAATAGTTCCTGCATTGTTTTACGTTTTCAAATTAATGGATTATAGTAATGAAATTTTAATGCACTTAGCAGTGGGAACTTCTTTAGCAATAATATTTCCCACATCAATTATTTCAGCTTACACACATTATAAGTCAGGAAATTTAGATAAAAGTTTTTTTAAATTTTGTAGTTTTTTTATTGTAATTGGAATTTTTTTTGGAGCTATATTCACCTCAATAATAAATACTATTAATTTATTAACAATATTTGCATGCTATACACTTATATCAGGCATATTTATTCTGATTAAGAAAGAAAAATTAGAGAAAGAAAAAAAAGAAATATCAAATTTTTTTAAGATTATATTTGGATTAATTACAGGATTCATATCAGTTCCTTTAGGAATTGGAGGTGCTTCAATCATGGTTCCAATTATGAAATTTTATAATTACTCAATAAAGATAGCTATTGGAACCTCTGCACATTTTGGAATAATAATTTCATTCACTGGTTTTATATCAATGATAATTAGTGGAAGTTTTTTTGCAGAAATAAATGAACCTTATACTTTGGGATATATTAATTATTTAAGTTTAGTAATTTTTATACCATCAACATTTATTATGGCTCGTATTGGAGCAATTACTACCTCTAAAATTAAAAAAGAATTATTAAATAAAATATTTGGAATTGTTTTAATTATTATTTCTATTAGAGCTTTTTACGAAATTTCTAATTTTTCTAATTAACGATCTAACGTGGTAAGGGCATCAAATTTTGACATTGCATTAACAAAATTTGAATAATCTTTTTGTGAAAAAGAAAGTTTATTTATTTTATTTTTACTCTCTTTTTTAAAATTAAGAACATTTATAGTTTTTTTTAAATCTTCATCATCTAAATTTTTAGTAATAAATACAATTTTTGATTGCCTATCATCAAATGGCCACTTATCTAATTTTATTGGTTCATGAAATACTTTTTGTACAGCATTAATTAAAAGAACCTTTTTTTCTACTTTAATAATACCTTTCATTCTTAAAAGGTTATTACTTTTAAATCTTGCTAGCGCATTAAGCCACAATTTAAGTCCATCTTTGGTTATATTATGTTTAATATTAACAGATATTGACTTAACTTTTTTTGTTTCATTAACAAAATTTTTTTTGTGTAAAAAATTTGGTTTGTTTTTCAAAGTGTTGTCTATTTTTTGAATTGTCAATTTTTTAATATTAAAATTTGTAAATAATTTTTTTATTTCATTTAATTTGAGTAAGTTTTTGTCTAAAATTTCTGCATGTAGATTTAATTTTTTTAATTCTTTAATGACTTCTTTTTTTTTATCATTTTCACTAATATCTGTTTTGCTTAGTAAAATTATATCTGCTGAAGTAATTTGTTTAAAATTTTCTAAATGATTATGTAAATCATTTTGAAAATTTACAGTATCAACAACAGTAATCAATGATTTAAATTTTATTTTTTCAGAAATTATTTGATCTGAGACTATAGTCTGAACAATAGGTATTGGATCAGCCAATCCACTTGTTTCAATTATAATTCTATCAAATTTTTTCTTAAGCTTTAAAGTATCATCTAGAGTCTTTACTAAATCTCCTGAAAATGAGCAGCATAAACATCCGTTATTTAGGACTATTTTATCATCACTTTTTTTTTTAATTAAATGATGATCAATACTTATTTTGCCAAATTCATTAATTATTAAAAGTGTATTTTTAAACTCTTTATAATTTATTATATCGTTTAAAATCGTTGTCTTACCACTACCCAAAAAACCAGTAATGATTGAAGTTGGAATTCTTTTTGGCAATTTTAATCCATTACTTTCCATTCCCTATAGTCGGTTGGGAATGGTTTAACATCGTTTCCTTCGGATCTATCAACGCAAATTTTTCCTTCTTTTAATACCATTAAAATATTTTCACGTTTTCCTAAAACTTCGATATTTTCTGCCGGATTACCTTTAACCAAAACGATGTCAGCTAATTTTCCTTCATCAAGGGTACCTAGCTCATCATCGATATGAAGTGCTTCAGCAGCATTTTTAGTCGTTGTCATAATTGCATCCATTGGCTTCATACCTAGATCAACATAAATTTTTAGTTCATCAGCGTTAGATCCAATATCTGGTTCAAAACCCATATCTGTTCCCATAGCAATTTTTACTCCAGCTTTGTAAAATGCTTGAAAAGTCTTAAAACAATCAGGTTGAATTCTTTTCATTTTCTCTAAAGTAAAAGAAGGAGTGCCTATCTCTCTTCGAATATCAATTGCATGATCTGTTCTATGAGAAAGAGTTGGTGTTACTGGTACTTGTGCCTCAACTAATTTTTCTAAAGAATCTTGGTCGTGAAATACCATATGTTCAATGGTATCTGCTCCTGCTTTAAGAGCCATTCTATGAGCATCTGGTGTAAAACAATGAATTGAACAATAAGCATGTAAAGCATGAGCTTCATCACAAACTGTATCTAATTCTTCTTGAGTGTGGTTTCTTACATCTGGCTCTTCTTTGTCAGTACCCCCTCCTCCAGACGCACATGTTTTAAGCCAATCTGCTCCTTCTAGTAAATTTAATCTAGCTAGTTTTCTCATTTCATCTGGACCATCAGCGGTTGCTTTTGGATTTCTCAAAGAACCTCGTGGATTAATTAAGTCTAAATGAGAACCTGTACCAACTGTAAATGCTCCAGTTTTTAGTCTTGGACCAGATAAAATTTCATTTTCAATTGAGGTTTTAACTGCAGTTGATTGAGCTGTTAAAAGTCCTCTATTTGACATTAAACCTAGGTCTCTTAATGTTGTAATTCCTCTATCCAAACAAAGTTGAGCGTGAAACAACATATACATTTGTTGTAATTCAGGAGTTATTTCCCATTGAGCTACTCTATAATTTTTAAAAGTTAGGTTATTATACATGCATAAATGAATATGGCAGTCCATCATACCAGGTATAGCACTTACATCGTTTCCTAAATCAATTAATTTATAGTTTTTATATTCTTGTAAATTAATTTCTTTATCACTTCCGACTTTTTTAATAATTTTATCCTCTACAACAATGATCCCATTGTCTACAGAAAACCCATTGCCATCAATCAATTTTCCAACTTTTATAATTTTAATATCGCTCATAGAATTTATTTATTTTTTTGAATTAAGATAATATATTATTATTATACTTTTAATTAAAAGTAAATAATTAGTTAACTAGTCAACTAATATATTGACTTTCTCAATCAATCATCTAATTTAAGTCACATGAGTGAAAAAAAAACAAAAACTGAAGGTGCAACAAAAGCAGGTTCTGGCAAGTATTGTTTTCCAATGAAATCTTTAGACGTAGTGCCAGCCGGCACAGGTTACTCAACTTCAAAAGGTGGGGTAGTTGAGGGTGAAAGAATGCTTGTAGGCTATATAAACAAAGCAAAAGGCACAGGTTCAAGACCTCATAGTCATCCAAACGAACAATTTAATTATATATTACAAGGAACTTTGGATGTTGAAATTGATGGTCAAAAATTTTTAGCTAAAGCTGGAAGTGTTGTTTACGTACCAGCAAATATGGAACATTCAATGGTAGCAACGCCAGAAGAGGATGTAATATTTATTGCTATCAAAGATCTTTCACATGGTATAATTGGCAAGGCTACAGATGGAACAATGGATGGTCCAAGATATATGCCTGGTTTCGAGCCAAAATAAATTTGAAAATAGATAATAAATTTAAAAGTAAATTTCTCAATAATAGACCAACCCATGAAGTATGGGGATCTAAAGGTGGCGTCACTTCAATGGATCCTATTGCAACCACTGTGGGTATAAACATTTTAAACAAAGGTGGAAATGCAATTGATGCATCAGTTGCAATTGCTTCTACATTAGCAGTAACAAGCCCTAATTGGTCAGGATTGGCTGGTGATAGTGCTTGGCTTTATTACAATGATAAAAATAAGAAAACTTCTCATTTAGACGGATATTCAGTTTGTCCAAAGAAAATTGACATAAATTATTTAAGAAAATATCTCAAAATAAAAAACGAGTCATTCATTAATAAAGAAGAGCCAGTAAATACTAGAAATGAAGGGATATTAACCTCTATGATACCCGGAACACCCTTTTTATTAGATTATGCTTGGCGTAAATATGGGTCATTAAAATTTGAACAATTAATAAATCCTTCAATAAATTTAGCAAAAAATGGATTTCCTATAAGCGATTATCTTTTTCATGCATTTGATAGTTATCATAACAAATTATCAAAATTTAAATCAACAAATAAAATAATTAAAGAAAATAAAAAAATAAGACCTGGTGAAACTTTCACTCAAAAAGATTTATCCAGAACACTTTATAGATTTTCAAAAAATAGATCTAATGAGTTTAGAAATGGAAAAACAATTCAAGAAATATTAAATTATTGTAAAAGCAGAAATCCTTTTTTTTCAAAGGATGATTTTAGTAAATATAAAGTAATTGAACGAGACACATTTTCAACTAATTATAAAAATTCTAAATTAGTTACTTCAGGAATGCCCACAAGTGGAATTAATTTATTACAATGTTTCAATTTATTAAAAAATTATAATTTGAAAAATGTAAAATTTATGTCAGAAAAATATTTAGAAATTCTTATTTCTATTTTGCAAAAAATATTAAAAAATAGAAGAAAATATAGCTCAGATCCAGATTTTATAAATTTTAATCAATCTGAATTAATTAGTAAAAAATATTTAAAATCAATTGCCAAAATTTCTTTTGATCATAGAAAAAAAAATAAATTAAACTTAAAGGATGGAGGAACGACGCATTTTTGTGTTTGGGATAAAAATAATAATATAGTTTCTGCAACACAATCTATCGGTTATCAATTCGGTTGTGGTGAAATTGCTGATAAAACAGGTTTATTTATGAATGACAGAACTTGGTGGATGGCTTTAAAAAATTCTCCCAACATAATTGAGCCAAATAAAAGATGCAATATAGGTCATGCTCCTATTATCGTTTTTAAAAATAATGAACCATATTTGACGCTTGGAAGTCCTGGTGGATTTGGCATTATACAGTATCTTTTTCAGGTACTTTCACATGTTTTAAATTATAAAATTAATCTACAAACTGCTATTGATTTACCAAGATTTAAAATTGCAAATAATATTCAAGATGTATATTTTGAGAAACGATTTAACAATTTTAAATTTTTAATAAAAAATAAAAATTTTAATATCAATTTCTTTGATGAATGGACTGACATTGTTGGTGGTGTTGAAGGGATTGTGAAAAATTCTTCCGGTAATTTTTTAAATTGTTATGATGTGAGAAGAAATTCGCACGCAAATGGATTAGTGTAAATTTTAGTTGATTTATCAACTAAATATATTAATTTGTAAATAATGTTTTCCAAAATCATAGATAAAAGTGTCTGGTATGGGCCTGAAGAAGAGAAGAAAAAAGATTGGATCTACAAATTAGATAATGAAGATATAAGTGAAATTGAAAACTCCACTGAAAAATTTTTATCCTCTAACAAAAAACTAATAAATTTATCTAAAGAAGATTTTAATTTAAAAATTTTAGAAAAGAAATACTTAAGCAAAATTGATGATGAATTAAAAAATGGAAGAGGATTTGCATTAATTAGAGGAATGCCAGTTAATGAATGGAAAAGAGAGAAAATAATAACAGCTTATATGGGTTTATGTTCTTTTTTTGGTAACTTTAGAGTTCAAAATAAGAAAGGTCATTTGCTAGGACATATTAAAGACTTGGGTAAAGACACCAAAAAAGATTTTACAGCAAGAGTGTATGAAACAACTTATAGACAAACTTTTCATAGTGATAGAAGCGACATAGTTTCATTATTGTGTTTAAATAAAGCCAAAAAAGGAGGTGAGTCTTTATTGGTTAGCTCTATGACAATTTTTAACAAAATTTTAGAGAACCATCCAGAATACCTACCTACTCTATTTGGACCATTTCCTCTTGATAGAAGAGGTGAAGAAGGTGGTAATCAAAAAGGTTACTCTATGACACCTGTTTACTATGAAAAAAATGGAAAAATATCTTCATATTTTTTAAGACAATATTTAGAAAGCTCCACAAGATTTGAAGGAGTAACTATTTCTGAAAAACAAAGGGAAGCACTAGACATAGTGGATAAATATGCAAATGATGAAAAGCTTTATATGAGAATGATGTTTGAGCCAGGTGATATACAGCTAATTTATAATCATACATTATTTCACGACAGAATGTCTTACGAAGATCACGAAGATATAAGTAAAAAAAGACATCTTTTGAGATTATGGATATCAGCTTATGAAGATAGAGAATTGTCAGAAAAATATATAGACAGATGGGGAAGTATTAAAATTGGTCAAAGAGGTGGTGTATTTGCAGAAGATTTAAATATAAATATTCCACTAGAAGCAAATTAATTAAAATTTAATGAAAATAAAGAATATTGCTTTTATTGGTTTAGGTAACATGGGCTTTTACATGGCCAAACACTTGGTAAAGAAAAAATATAAAATTTTTCCATACGATATAAATAAAAATAATTTAAAAATTTTTTACGATACAACTAAAATTAAGAAGGAAAATTTTTTAAATTCTATAGAGAAAATAGACTGTGTAATTTTAATGGTGCCTTCTAGTAAAGAAGTAAATGATATTATTTTTAAAAATAACAAACTTTCGCAAAAATTAAAAAAAAATTCCATTATTATTGATATGAGTACATCAATACCAACAGAAACTTTAAAAATAGGAAAAAAATTAAATCAAAAAAAAATTAAATTTTACGATTGTCCAGTAGCTGGAGGTGTGAAATTTGCAAAAACTGGTGAGCTAACTTTGTTTTTTGGTGGAACTAAGAAAAATAATGAAATAGTGAGAGTCTTAGAATGTTTTGGAAAAATAATTTGGTGTGGAAAACTTGGTAGTGGCCATTCTCTAAAAGCACTTAATAACTTTATTAATGCCTCAATTCTAAATACCTACCTTGAAGCAATTACAACAGCTTTCAAATTTGGAATAAAAAAAAATTTTTTAATTAATGCAATAGATCAAGCAACAACAGGTAAGAACCATCCTTATTTTAAAAAAATCAAAGATGGAATATTAATGAAAAATTATAATTCTGGATTTACACTTAATTTACTTACTAAAGATGTGCAGATTGCAAATGATTTAATTAAAAAATATGTTAAAAATGCAACAATATCGTCAAATATTTTAAACCTTTTAAAAAAATCAAAAAATAAACTTGGAAAAAATTCAGATCAATTAAAACTTTATAAAATGTGGTCAAACAAAATATGAAGAAAGTTTTAGTTTTAGGCAAAATCCACAATGCAGGAATAAAATATTTAAAAAATCTTTCATATCAAGTTGATGAAGTTAGTGATCAAAATAATGATTACAAAAATATATTAAATTCGTACGATGCTTTAATTGTAAAAATGACAAAAGTAGATCAAGAATTTATTGATTTATCTAAAAATCTTAAAATTATTGCTAGACATGGAGTTGGTTATAATAATGTAAACCTTGATGTAATAAATAAAAGAAAAATACCTCTTTTTATTATTGGGGATGTGAACTCAACGTCAGTGGCAGAACATACATTTGGTTTAATTATAAATATTGCGAAAAAAATTAACTATTACGATGCCGAAGTGAGATCTAATAATTTTGAGATAAGAAATTCTTTTAATAGCAATGACCTTAATAAAAAAAATATTTTAATTTTTGGATATGGCAGAATAGGAAAAAAAATTGCAGATATTTGTAGTTTTTTTAATATGAATGTTTTTATATATGATAAATTTTTGAATTTAGAAAACTTATCTAAGAACATTAAGATTGTTAAAAATATTAAAGAAAATTTAAATATTTATGATTTTATTAGTTTGCATATTCCGTTTAATGATTCTGAAAAAGCTCTTATTGATAAAACCTTTTTGGATAAATTAAAAAATGATTGTGCAATAATTAATACTTCTCGAGGTGATTTAATTAATGAAAAAGATCTAATCAATCATTTAAAAGAAAATAATAATTTTTATGCTGGACTAGATGTATTTAATCCAGAGCCACCTTCATCAGATAATGAACTATTTAAACTAAATAACACAATACTCACACCTCACTCAGCTGCGTATACTGAAGAGTGCCTTGCTGAAATGTCATTACATTGTGCAATTAATATAGAAAACTTTTTTAAAGGAAAAATTGATAATACTAGATTGATTAATAAAGAAATTTACTCTTAATCAACGTCTGATGCATCTAATTTAATTTTATTAAACATCAAAGGAATTAATATAGAAACTATAGCTAAACCAAAGAAAATTAAAACTATTGGCCTATCTAAAATTTGATAAAAATTTCCCTGATTCATAATCATCGTTTGTCTAAAAGATTCTTCCATTCTTGTCCCAAGAACTACACCTAATATCACTGGTGCTAGAGGATAATCACAAGATCTCATAAAATAACCAATTATACCAAATAAACACATCAAATATAAACTTAATGTAAGTTGGTCACTAGAATATATGCCTAGCATACAAATTATTGTTATTATTGGGAGTAATATAGCCATAGGAATATATAAAATTCTAACAAATAAACTTATTAGAGGGAGATTTAAAATTAATAAAAAAATATTTCCAACATAAAGAGCTGCAACTAGCCCCCAAACTACATCTGGCCTTTCAATAAATAACATAGGTCCAGCTTGAATATCTAGCATAAGAAATGCTCCTAACATTACAGCAGTCGTAGCTGAACCCGGAACTCCTAAAGCTAACATGGGTACAAAAGCTCCTGCACTAGCAGCATTATTTGCAGACTCTGGACCAGCAACTCCTTTTATCTCGCCCTTTCCAAAATTTTCTGGATTTTTACTTATTTGTCTTTCTGTTGAATAAGAAACAAATGATGCAATTCCAGCACCCGCCCCAGGAAGCACTCCAATAATAAATCCTATGAAACCTCCTCTAATTATAGACCAGAAACTATAAACTATCTCTTTTAATTTAATAAATACTCTGTGTTTTAATACTTCTCTTTTTTGATTTGATAAAATATTTTCAGAATTAATTATTACTTCAGAAATAGCAAAAAGACCCAAAGTAACTGATAGAAATTGTATACCATCCCAGAGTTCTGTAATACCTAAAGTAAATCTTTTTACTCCCATAAAATCTTCACCAATAGTTGATATCATTAAACCAAACACCATTGCTAAAAGAGCCTTAACCATAGAATTTCCAACTAAACTGCAAACTGCTGTAACTGCAAAGATGTATAATGCCAAGTACTCAGGTGCACTAAATTTAAGGGCCAAGTCAGCTACAAATGGCCCTAAAATCATTAAACCAACAACTGCTATTGTACCAGCAATGTAAGATCCAATTGCAGCAATACATAAAGCAGCTCCAGCATTACCTTGTTTTGCCATTTCATGCCCATCTAGACAGGCTATTACAGCAGATGTGTCACCTGGTACTCTTAAAAGAATGGATGCTGTTGATCCACCATACATGACACCTGTGTAGGTTGCTGCTAACATAAATACAGATCCTAAAGGGTCAAGCACCAATATTATCGGTAGCATCATTGCTAAAGCACCTGCAGAACCAATTCCTGGTAAAACTCCAACTATAGTCCCTAACAAAGAACCAAATAGTGCATACATTAAATATTTAACTTGTAGAATGATTTTAAAACCATCTATCAAATTTATAAATATTGTATCAAACATTTAATAAATCATTTTCTTTAAATCTTCTAAAAAGGGAAAAAGTTTATCAGTATCAACCAGTTCACCCATCGGCATTTGAAAATTTAACCCATAGTAAAAAATTATAAAAATACACAAAGTAATAATTGCACTAAAAACAAATGAATATTTTATTGTTTTTTTTAAATACAAAATAAATAAAAAAGAATAAAGAAAACTTGAAAAAAGGAAACCAATTAACTCAAACAGGACTACAAAAACTATTGTTATAAAAATTGGAGCCATTTTTGTGAATTTATTTTTAATAACTTCAAAAGTTATAGGATCGTTTTCATTTAAAGTTTTTAAACTTTTAAGAAAGTATATTGTCAATAAAAGAAAACCAAAAGTTGCAACTAAAATTGGAAAACTTGAAGGCCCAACCACATCCTCACCAATAGTTTTTTCTAAATCAAAGGAGGAAATAAAATATAAAATAAGAGTAATTAAAAAAATTGTTGCTAATAAATTTTGTTTTGAGAAGAATAATTTGTAAAAAAGTTTCATAAATATACTACCGTAACTTTTTTAAAAGTTACGGTAATATTATAATTTTTTATTTCTTAATTAAATTTAATTCAGTACTTAATTTGAAATAAGCAGCGTGCTCCTCAGCTAACATTTTATCCAATTTAGATTGATGAATAGAAATTGGTGCCAAGTTGTTTTTTGCAACATAATCTTGGAAAGATTGTGTTTTGGCAATTTTCTTCATAAGTTTGCTGTAGAAGTTTGCTTGAGCATTTGAGTTTTCATTTGAAAACCATAAACCTCTATATTGAGCAAGTATTGTTCCTTTGTATCCAGCTTTTTTAAAAGTTGGCACTTCAGGCATTGATGGTAGTTTAACTGATGAGGCAAGAATTCTCATTTTACCTGCTTTTACAAATTTAAATACTTGACCTGGGTTTTCTAAAATAAAATCTATATGACCACCAAGCAATTGCAAAACACCTTCATCATCAAACGGGGTATAAGTTATATCAACACCCTTCTCGTCAGCCATCATTTTTCCTACTAAAGATGCTACTTGACCAAAGTCACCCCCACCTTGAACTACCTTACCAGGATTTGCTTTTGCTTTTTTAATTATGTCATTTAAAGATTTATATTCTGAGTCTGCATTTACAGTTAGCAATAAAGGTGAAACTACCAATGCAGAAATACCTTTAGCATTTTGATATCCAACTTCTTGTCCAGTTAAGATAACGTTATTAATCTGTGATGGAGTTAGAACCTGCATTACATGTGGATCTTTGTTTTTATTTAAAACATAATTTCTAGCTTTTCCACCTCTTGCACCTCTTATAATTGTTAGCTTTACGCCATTAGGTAATAATTTCTCTTCTTCAATAACTTTGATTACTGCTCTTGCAAAAGCAACCGTTGAAGAAGTTTCTTTAGCATGTGCTACTATTTCAACTTCTTTAGTAGGCTCCCATGCTGCATTAGCAACTTGACCAAAACCTAAAAGAAAAATTGATATTGTGATTAGTATTTTTTTTATATTAGTCATAATCCCCCTTCTTAAAATTATCCTCAAAACGTATAAATTAGTAGTTAACATGTCAACAAAAAATAGTTTGTTAACATGTCAACTAAATGATTAAAAAGGCTTTAAATTATTGTTTTTTAATACAAGTTTTAAGATATTTTGCTTTCTAAAAATTTATTTGAATTAATTGCAACAATTCTAGATTTTTGAGATAGATTTGAAAATTTGTAGTTTTCATCTTTTTGAATTTTAACTATCGAGCTTTTATCAACATTAAATTCTTTATCATTTATTTTAAACTTAAATGTTCCATCTAAAATATAAAAAAAATATTCATGATCAGATTTTACCTGTTCTTCTTCATAGTTTTTATTTAATTCATAAAATTTAAAATCCATTCTTTCACCTTGTATTGAAGTGATATTATTTCCTACACTGTATGGTTGTTCAATATTATCTAGAATTTTGTAATAACAGTTGGGCACACCATCAATAATTATTGATTTATTGCCTGATTCACTTGTGCTATTCGCACCTTTATTTTTTCTATCTTGTATTTCACCTTTTTCAAATTTTTGATTTACCTCTTCAACACTCATAGGTTTATCTGGAAGTTCTTCATCTGCTGATACTCCTACAACAGTCCAAGTGCAATCTTTAATATATAAATATGCGCAAGGTTCATCTTCAGTAGCTTTCATAGAATGTCTCACATTAGGTGGAATTAAAATAAATGTTCCTGGATGGACAATTTTTCTCTCTTTGCCAACTACTGCATTAATTTTTCCTCTTAAGGCAAAAATTAAAAGTTCATTTGGATGATAATGTAATTCAGATCCTGTACCAGCTTCTTTTTGATTTAAGCAGTAATAAACATACTTACCCTCAATTATAGGTGAAGTTCCTGATGATAAATGTGGGGTTAATTTTACTGATTTTAATTCTTCAAATTTATATACACTCATAATTATCTCCTTGTAGTTACACCATAAAGTATTGTTAAAAAAGCTAAAAATAAAATTGTTAAAGTGATTGGTCTAAATAAAACAATAGTTAAATCCCCATTATGAATTGTTAATGCTCTATTTAAATTTTGTTCAATAATAGGACTCATAACAAATCCTAATACAATTGGTATTGGTGGTATATTAACTTTCATAAATATATAACCAAGAAATCCTAATATAAGAGCCATTAAAACATGTGCTCCATAATTACTGTATGAATAAGTTCCGATGATTATTAATATCATAACAAAGCAACCTAATCTTTTTTTGGAAATACTTGTTACTTTTGCAAATAAATTTGTAGCAAAAAAACCTATACATAATAAAAATAAATTTGTAACTATTAGACCACCAAAAATTAAAGATATTAAATTTTTTTCATCAACAAATAAAAAAGGTCCGGGAACAACACCTTTACTAATCATTAAACCAATTAATATTGCAGCAGCTCCTGAGCCAGGAATACCAAGAGCTAAGGTAGGAATTAATGTTCCAGCTACAACTGAATTATTTGCTGTTTCAGGTGCAGCTATACCTTCATCAATCCCTGTTCCAAACTTATCTGATAGTTTCGACCATTTTCTCTCTTGTGTATAAGCAATCATCGAACCAATTGCTGCGCCAGCGCCAGGAATTGCGCCAATTAATGTTCCAAGCAAGCTACATCTTATCCAAGTTGGGATAAGTCTTTTAATAAAAGACAATCTAAAACCTTTATCTAACTTTTGGAAAAAATTTTTTTTATCTACTTTTTTTTCATTTTTAGAGTCTACTAATAATTTAAAAGCTTCAGGACATGCTAATAAACCAATTACTATTACAACCAAAGGGATACCATCCATTAGATATGCTTGATCAAATACAAATCTCATTCCTCCAAAACCAGAAGTTCCTACAGTGGCTAAAAGCAAACCTAAGCCTGTAGCAAAAAAACCTTTGGCAATATTTTTTCCAAAAAAAGTTCCTATAATTGATAAACCAAAAATCCCAAGTGCAAACATTTCACCTGGTCCAAACTTCAAACCAAAATAAGCAAGAGTGGTTCCAGATACTATAAATATTAAAGTGCTAGTAAGTCCTCCAAATACACCAGATATCAAAGAAACTTGTAAAGCTCTTTTTGGTTCACCTTTTTGAGCCATTGTATACCCGTCAAGTATAGATATTGCATTTGCAGGTGTTCCAGGTGTTTTAATTAAAATAGCTGGTATTGACCCACCATATTCTGCTGCAGAATAAACTGCTAACAGAAATATAAGAGAGTCGCTGGTACTCATTACAAAAGTGAGAGGAAATAAAATTGCAAGAGACTGCGCGCTACCAAAACCAGGTAATGCGCCTAATAATATTCCCAGAAAAACACCTGAAAGTATTATTAATACTGTTGTAAATGTAAAAAGATTTAAAATAAAGTTGGGTAAGTTAAGTAAAATTTCCATATCAATAAAGTAAAAATGGTAAAAATTTAAGAGCGAAAGGTATTTTTAAAAAAATTATGAAAACAAACCAAAAAATTATCATTGAAATAAAAGATATTAGAGAAGAATAAAAGATTGATTTTCCTAAATTTAAATCAAGTCTATTTACAAGTAAGACAAACAAAAAAGAAAATGTTAAAATTTCAAAACCAATAAAGTCTAAAAATAAAATATAAATTATTGAAATAAAAAATAAAAAAACAATATCTTTAAAATAAATTTCTATATCTGTTTCTTTGTCCTCACTTGATTTAAGTAATGAAAAATTTTTAATTAAATTTTGTATTAATAAAATTGAAGTCCAAAAAATTGAAAAAATTAAAATAAGTCTTGGAAAAAAGGCGTCACCTGGATATCCGGGTAAAATAGATTTGGACATATTTGTTGTTTCGTAAAATAGAAAAATTAAAAAAACTAAAAAAAATAATGAAATAAATAAAACTATTTTTTTACTGTTAATTTTAATCATGATAAAAACCGGAGCTAATTTAATAGCTCCGGTTAAAAAGTTTTTAGATTATACCGTTTGCTTTCATGAAGACCTTAGCATCTTTCAAACTTTGTTGAAAATTGCTTGTGATAGATTTTCTATCATCTTCAAACATTGGTATAACGTGTGGTTGTTTTTTTATGTAAGCTTGATAAGCCTCTGAATCAATAACAGCTTTAGCTGCTCTTGCTATTTCATCCATAATCTTATCAGATGTACCTTTCTTAACCATAAATCCTTGGAATTGATGCGGAATAGTATATTTTGCACCTAACTCACCAATGGTTGGTACATCTTTCCACAAAGGATGATCAAGTCTAGTCTCATTTAATAAAGCTAATGGACATGCAACACCAGATTTAATGTGTTTGTTCCACTTTCCTGGTTGAGCAAAACCAACTCTTAAATGACCACCAGCTATATCTTTAACTACACCACCTGTACCTTTGTAAGGAACAAATCTCATTTTAATCCCTTGATCGTTATTTATAAGGATATGCTGTCTATGATGAAGTGAACCAGGTTTATTACTCCCCATTGAAAGTGTTCCAGGATTAGCCTTTTCAATTTTAATCAAATCAGACCATGATTTTATTTCAGCATCATCACATCTAACAGCAATTGCATACAAATGACGTTCAACCTTAGCTACCATTGAAAAATCATCAAATGTTTTTGTAAAATGTGGTAAGTTGAAATAACCTGAGTGACTACCATTTATATGTAAAATTGTATGACCATCAGCTTTTTTTGAGTCTGTATAAACAACACCCTCATGATTAGCTCCACCTGGTTTATATAGAACAGTTATTGGAACTCCCAATCTTCCTTTTTGTGACATTTCGTTAGCCATCATTTCACACCAAGCAGCAGCTCCTGAGCCAGCTTTGGTAGAACAAATTAATTCAATAGGTTTGGTTGGAAAAGAATTTGCAATTCCGCCTA
The DNA here is from genome assembly GCF_052047655.1 of Candidatus Pelagibacter sp. HIMB1695. Lineage (NCBI taxonomy): Bacteria > Pseudomonadati > Pseudomonadota > Alphaproteobacteria > Candidatus Pelagibacterales > Candidatus Pelagibacteraceae > Candidatus Pelagibacter > Candidatus Pelagibacter sp. HIMB1695. Next base: position 413,940 of record NZ_JBNAJT010000001.1, read on the forward strand.
GAGAAATTAAGCTAACAAAAATTGATAAAAAGAAAAATTTACTTATTATTTTTTTCATATTTCCCCTTATGTTTTAATTTCAAAAACTGTAACAAAATTAAGTTGACTTGTTAACTATTTTTTAATTTTATTTAATTAAATCTGTTTTAAATGTTTAAAAATTGGTATAAAATTTAGATTAATTAACTGTTAAAATTTAAAAAATACTAAAAAATAAAAGGATTTATAAAATGATCAACTTAGAAAAAGCTTTATCTATCGCAAATGAATGTATTTCAATTGCAAGATCAACTAATGCTAAACCGATTGCGGTGGTTGTGTTGGACAAGCATGGAAATACGGTAGTTTCTCTTAAAGAAGATGGTGCAAGTTTTTTTAGAATTGATGTTGCTAAAGGCAAAGCATGGGGATGTGTTGCAATGGGAGAGTCTAGTAGAGGTTTAGGAGAAAAAGCTAAAAATAATCCTGCGTTTGTAAATGGTTTGACTGTAACATCAAAAGGAAGGATTTTACCGAATCCAGGAGCGATACCTATAATGCATAATAATGAAATTATTGGTTCAGTAGGTATAAGTGGAGACAAAGGTGAAAATGATGAAAAAATTTGTATTGAAGCTGTGAAAAAAAATGGTTTTGAAACAAAATAATGATAGAGCTTGCAATAATAGGTCTTGGCAAGTGGGGTCTTGAATTAGTAAAATCAGTAAACGAAAAAAGCAAAGTAGTAAGATTTAACTCTGTAATATCAAGAAATCCTGAAAGAATTAAAAATGAAGCAGGAAGATACAATCTTTCAATCTATAAAAATCATAAAGATTTACTAAATAGTAAAAAAATTGATGGGTTTGTTCTTTGTACCCCTCATAGTTCTCATGAAAAAGAAATTAAAATTCTTTCCAGATATAAAAAACCTATTTTTGTTGAAAAACCTTTAGCATTAGATTCTAAAAGTGCAAAAAATATTATTTCCATATGTAAAAAGAAAAAAATTCTACTAGCCGTAGGACAGAATAGAAGATTTTTAGAGACTTACTTATTTTTAAAAAAACAAATCAAAAAGAATAAAATTGGAAAAATAACTCACATTGAAGGTTCCTTTTCAGGTAAGAGTAGTTTCAAAGATAATAAGAAAAGCTGGAGAAACAAAATTTCAGAAACGCCCTTAGGTGGAATGACAGGTAAAGGAATTCATATAACTGATCTTATGATTAATTTAAATGGTAAAGTGGAAAAAGTATTAGCAAGAAGTAAAAAAATTTTAAAAAACTCACAACTTGACGACTCAACTGATCTAATTTTAGAATTCAAAAATGGTACTATGGGATATTTAAGCACCATTTTAGCTACAAACAAATATTGGGAGCTAAAAGTATTTGGATCTAGTGGATGGATAAAAATTTTTAATGAAAAAGATTTGGTTCAGCAGATTGGAAACAGCAAGATTGAACATATAAATTTAAAATATAAAAATATTGAAAAAAGAGAGCTCGAGGAATTTGCGAAATGTATAAAATACAATAAAAAGTTTCCAGTGGATCTTAATGAAGTATTAGAAAACACTAAATTATTTCAGGCAAGCGTTAAGTCTAAAAAATTAAATTCTAAATTTATTAAAGTATAATTTAAATTAGTTCTGAAATTTTTAATCTTTGGATTTTTCCTGAAGACCCCTTTGGTAATTCTTCAAAAAAATGAATTTTATTAGGTGATTTAAAGTTTCCCAAAAAATTTTTGCAATGATTTAATATTTCTTCTTCTGAAGTAATACCTTTTTTTTTAAGAACGACACCAGCTTCAATTTTTTCACCATAATGATCACAAGCTACTCCGAATGCAGCTGCTTCTAGAATATTTGGATGTTGATAAAGTATATCATCAATTTCTCTTGGTGATATATTTTCCCCTCCCTTTATAATCAATTCTTTTATTCTTCCTTTAACAAATACGAAATTATCATCATCCATTAAACCAAGATCTCCTGTCAAAAACCAATCTTTATAAAAACTTTTTTTAGTTTCATGTGGATTTTTAAAATATTCTTTCATAACATTTTTACCTCTAACACAAATTTGACCAATTATATTTCTTTCAACCTCTTCATATTTTTCATTTAAAATTTGCACTTCATTTCCATAAGGTATACCAGGTGAACCATATTTAATTCGATTTGGTGAAGGTGGATTAGATAATATTGGAGCGCATGTTTCAGTTAACCCCATTGTTTCTATCATTTTTATTTTGAATTTTTTTTCAAAATTTTTATGAGTTTCTGGTGCTAATGCTGCAGAAGCACTTCTTCCAAATCTAATTGATGATATGTTGTAACTTATAAGATCTTTTTCTGAATACTTGTTTAGCAAAGATGATACAATAGTTGGTACTATACTAAACCATGTGCAATTAAATTCATCTATATGTTTCCAAAAATTAGTCACTGAAAATTTTTCAGATAAAACTAATGAACTTTGACTTACTAAGGGTCCCATTACAGTCACAATCAATCCATTTATATGATAAAGAGGTAATACACACATGGCTTTATCAGAACTAGTTAATTTATGAGAAATCATAACATTTTTACCACCATTTATTACATTATCATGGGTAAGCATTACACCTTTTGGTTTCCCAGTGGTTCCTGATGTATACATCAATAAACAATTGGTTGATTTGGTTATCACAGATAAATCTTTTTTCTGATTATCCAGTTTGTTTACAAAACTATCTTTATCAATTTCGATCAATTCAATTTCGCATTTAGATTTTTTAATTATTTTTTGTGCTAACTCTACATTTGATTTTGTCGAAAATAATATTTTAGATCCAGAGTGTTCAATTATGTATGCTAATTGATCTTCACCTGCTACTAAATTTAAAGGAACCTGAATCATTCCAGAATACATGATACCAAGCATCAATTGAATTCCACTTAAAGAATTTTCTGTAAGGGTGCAAATTAATGATCCTTTTTTTTGTTTTTTTTCAACAGTTAAAAAATAATTTAATTTTTCTAAATTAATCTTAAGCTCCTTATTTGATATTTTTATTTCTGTGTGTGGACAGGTTATAAAATCTAAGTCTTCTTTATTTTGTGAATTAAAATTAATATAATCTCTGACAGTGTCTAGCTGCATTGTTTATTCTAAATTTTCTAATTCATTTGGATCGTATTTTTCACAATATTCTTTAAAATAGTCTTTAAGATTAGGTTCTTGACCTGGAATTAAATATGACACTTTAGTAATATTTAAAAAATGTTTATAGTTTAAATTATTATCTATAGTGTTTTTTTGCCATGTTCCACATCCCATTGATAAAGAAAATGGCAAACCATTTGTAAAGCTACCACCTGTTGCAAATGTATGTGCTTGGTTTACTATCACTCTACAAACAGGTAGATCTATACCTAGCTCAAGTATTCGATTATCTATTTTAGTGTGTATGCCTACTGAATGACCTATTCCTTGGTAATTTAAAATATCTTTAGCTAAATTCTTTGCCTCATTAAAGTTTTTAACTTTAAAAACTGATAAAACCGGTGATAATTTTTCTCCAGAGAAAGGATAATTTTTGCCCACCCCACTTTCCTCTACCATTAAGATTTCCACATCTTCTTTGACATCAACTTTTAATTCTTTTGCAATAAATTTTGCTGATTTTGCAATTATTTTTCTATTAAGTTTTCCTTCAATCCATAAATTCTTTTGTAAAATTTCTTTTTGATCTTTGTTTAATAAAATTGCATTCTTTTCTCTCATTAAATTTATTGCTTCATCGTAAATTTCTTCAACTAAAATTAAATTATTTTCTGATGAACAACTTGTTGCATTATCAAAAATTTTAGAACTTTTGATTTTAGATAAAGCCTCTTCTAAATCAGCGCTTTCATCAACTATTGATGTAACGTTTCCTTGACCAACTCCTATAGCTTTAGTTCCAGATTTGGAGGCTTGTATAACGTTATTTATTGAACCAGTTACAATAACCAAATCAACATTTTCCATTAACTTGTATGTAAGTTCCTTTGTAACTTCACCTCCAATTGTTTGAATTAAATCTTCAGGGGCTCCAACTTTTTTTAATTCAGAATTAATTAGTATTAATAAATCTTTAAAAACTTTAGTTCCTGATGGTGATGGAGATATAATTATTGAGTTTCTTCCTTTTAATGCGTTAATAATATTGTTGATTGGGGTAGCAGCTGGGTTTGTTGACGGTGTTACCGCTGCTACAACACCTACTGGTTTTGCTATTTCAACAATTCCTTTTTTCTTATCTTCACTTATCACTCCAACTGTTTTTATATTCCGAAGATCTCTTAATAATCCAAGAGTTTTTCTTTTGTTTTTCAAAATTTTATCACTTGAATTTCCAAGACCTGTTGCATCAACTGCTAAAGCTGAAATTTTTTTATTATTTAAAGGTTTGCACAAAGACCAAGCAACAGCAGTGATTACTTCATCTACTTGTTGTTGGTTATATTTTTCAAAAATGGACTGAGCTTTTCTTGATTTAAAAACTAATTCTTTAATAATATCTTCTGAAGATTTTTTGTTCATTTAATTCTTACTTTATTAAAATAATTATATTATTAAAGTTAAAATCAGTAGTTTGTTAAAAATAAAAATTAAGATATCATTCAATAATGTATAAAAAAAACAAAAAATTCGAATTTGATCCGAGTGTCTATAAAACTAGGAAAACTTTAGAAGACTATTCGGTTTATAATTACAATTTCATGTTCAAAATAAATAAACTATCAGCAAGAGTAAAAAGATATACTGTAAGAAATTTTAGAAAATATAACATTGGTAATCCTGAATTGGTTATTTTAAGTTTAATTGGTCAGGTAAAAGATCAACTTACCATTAAAGATCTCACTACTGTACATTGGATGGATAAAGGATTTATAAGTAGAGCAAGCAAAAAACTTATTGAAATGAAATTAATAAAAAAAATAAACTTCCCATCAGACAAAAGAAGGCACTACTTTAAATTGACTGATAAGGGAAAAAAAATATTTAATGAATTACAAAATATAAAAATCCGTAGATACAAAAAATTATCTGAAAATTTCTCAGATGATGAAATTGTAAATTTAAATAAAATTTTAGATAAAATGCTTATTAACTCGGATAACAATTTTGTAAGATAAAAAAACCTATGTATTTAAGGAAGGTTGTTTCTTCATATCTTCTTTATTTATACCAGCAACTCTAACTGGTTTTTTCATTGCATCTCTTCTAAATGGTTCACCAAGTTCTTGGTTAAGAATTACTTCAATAAATGTTGTAATTCCTTTCTTTTGATCTTCACAAGATTGCTTGATTGCATTTGTTGTCTCTTCCATTGTTTTAACCGTCACACCTTTAAGACCACATGCATCAGCTACTTTTGCATAACTTAATTCAGGGTCTAACTCTGTTCCAACAAAATTGTTATCAAACCATAGAGTAGTATTTCTTTTCTCTGCACCCCATTGGTAATTTCTAAATATTACCATTGTAATTGCTGGCCATTCTTCCCTAGCACACGAGCTCATTTCATTCATACTAATTCCAAAAGCTCCATCACCTGCAAAACCAATCACCGGAGTATCAGGACAACCAATTTTTGCACCTAGTATTGATGGAAATCCATAACCACAAGGACCAAATAAACCTGGAGCTAAATATTTTCTTGGTTTTTCAAAAGTTGGGTATGCGTTTCCAATTGCACAGTTATTTCCAATATCGCTTGATATAATCACATCATCAGGCATACCAGATTGAATTGCTCTCCAAGCTTGTCTTGGGGACATACGATCTGCATCTCTTTCTCTAGCTTCTTTGTTCCAGACTGTTCCTTCATCATCATCCTCATGGTCTAAGCTTGAAAGCTTTTGTAACCAAGCAGATTTTGTTTGGTGAATTAAATCTTTTCTAGCTTGTCTATCAGTATCTCCAGCAGTTGAAGAAAGTTTTGCTAAAATTTGCTCAGCAACTAATTTAGCATCACCACTTATTCCAACTGTAACTTTTTTAGTTAAACCAATTCTATCTGGATTAATATCTACCTGAATGATGCTTGCATTTTTTGGCCAATAATCAATTCCATATCCTGGTAAAGTTGAAAATGGATTTAATCTTGTACCTAAAGCTAAAACAACATCAGCTTTTGAAATCAATTCCATTGCAGCTTTAGAACCATTATAGCCCAAAGGTCCTACTGCTAGCGGATGACTTCCTGGAAAGCTATCGTTATGTTGATATCCAGAACATACTGGTGCATCTAATTTTTCAGCGAGGTTCTTTGTAGCATCAATTGCCCCGCCAATAACAACACCCGCACCTGAAAGTATTACTGGAAATTTCGCATTAGATAATAAATCAGCTGCTTTAGAAACAGCATCATTACCTCCACCTTGTCTTTCTAATCTAACAATTGGAGGTAAATCTATATCAATAACTTGACACCAATAATCTCTTGGAACGTTTATTTGCGCAGGAGCTGAACCTCTTATAGCTTTTTCAATTACTCTATTTAGAACTTCTGCCATTCTTGAAGGGTCTCTAACCTCTTCTTGATAACAAACCATGTCTTTAAATAGATTCATTTGCTCTACTTCTTGAAATCCACCTTGACCCATAGTTTTGTTTGCAGCTTGTGGTGTTACCAACAATAAAGGAGTATGATTCCAATATGCAGTTTTGATTGGAGTTACTAGTCCTGTTATTCCTGGTCCATTTTGTGCAATGACCATAGACATTTTACCTGTAGCTCTTGTGTAACCATCAGCAATTAAACCACCATTTGTTTCATGGGCTACATCCCAAAAAGTAATTCCAGCATCAGGAAAAATATCTGATATTGGCATGAAAGCTGAACCAATAATACCAAATGCGTGCTCAATACCGTGCATTTGTAAAACTTTTACAAAAGCTTCTTCTGTTGTCATTTTTGTCATAAAACTAGGACCTCTCTAAGATATAATTATTTAAAATTTATAAAATTTGTTTGTCAATTTTTGGGATTAATATATAAGATTTTTAAAATTTCAAACAAACAATTCGACACAACATTATTATGGCTACAGACATCATTATACACGACGAAAAAGACAACGTAGGAGTAGTTGTTATTGAAAAAATAACTCCTAAACAAGATTGTTCATGCTGGATCATGGAAAATGACAAGACAGTTAACATTCAATCTGAAGATGAAATCCCTTTAGGTCATAAAATTGCGATGAGCGATTTAAATGAAGGTGACACAATTATTAAATATGGTCACGACATTGGTAAAGTAGTTAAATTAATAAAAAAGGGTGAACATGTTCATGTTCACAACGTTAAAACAAAGAAGTGGTAGTATTATGGAAATTCCAAAAAGTTTTTTAGGTTATAAAAGAGAAAACGGCAGAGCCGGAACAAGAAATCACGTAATCATTTTACCAGTAGATGATATTTCTAATGCTTGTGCTGAAGCAGTAGCAAACAATATAAAAGGCACAATTGCGTTACCTCACTCATATGGAAGATTACAATTTGGTGCTGATTTAGAGTTACATTTTAGAACAATGATAGGTACTGCAAAAAACCCTAATGTTGCTGCAGCTATAATTATTGGTATCGAACCTAAATGGACAAAAAGAATTGTTGATGAGGTAGCAAAAACTGGAAAACCTGTTGAAGGTTTTAGTATTGAAGGTGCTGGTGACATTGAGACGATCATGAAGGCTTCAAAAAAAGCACAAGAATTTTCAATGTGGGCATCTGAAAAACAAAGAGAAGAGTGTCCAATAAGTGATCTTTGGATTTCAGTAAAATGTGGAGAATCTGATACTACTTCTGGCCTTGCGTCTAACCCTACAGTTGGAAATCTAATGGATAAATTAGAGCCATTAGGAGTCCATTTATGTTTTGGTGAAACTTCAGAGCTTACTGGTGCTGAGACTGTTTGTGAAAAAAGAGGTAAAACCCCAGAAGCACAGGAAAAATTCAAAAAAACTTGGAATGAATACAATGATTTCATTTTAAAAGAAGCAACAGACGATTTATCAGAAAGCCAACCTACAGCTGGAAATATTGCTGGGGGACTAACCACAATTGAAGAAAAAGCATTTGGTAATTTCCAAAAAATAGGATCTAGACAGTTTGTTGACGTTTTAACACCTGCAGAAGAACCTCAAAAAGGTCCAGGATTATATTTTATGGATACCTCTTCAGCTGCAGCTGAGTGTGTAACATTGCAAGCAGCTGGTGGTTTTAATATTCACTTATTTCCAACTGGACAAGGAAATATTATAGGAAATCCTATTGAACCAGTTGTTAAATTGACAGCTAATCCATTAACTGCAGCGAGCATGAGAGAGCATATTGATTGTGATGTTTCTAAAATACTTTCAAGAGAAATGAATTTAGATCAAGCTGGAGATGAACTAATTAAAGCTACAATTAGAACAGCAAATGGGAGATTAACTTGTGCTGAAGCTTTGGGTCATAGAGAATTTGTAATGACTAAGCTTTACAGAAGTGCTTAATTAAAAAAAACCTTTTTTTATGGTTATAAATAAGTACCTGGTATTTTTACCGGGTATAATACTTGCATTCGTTCTTTACACTCTTTCGCAAGGTTTTAATAATATCATAGGAACTGAAATACTAGGATATCAAAAAAGTCCTATATCTACTGCTATGATAGCTATCCTTTTAGGGATGTTCTTTGGAAATATTTTTAAAATAAGAGAAAGTTTTATTAAGGGATTAGATTTTACTCAAAAAAATATTCTAAAACTTGGAATAATTTGTTTAGGTATCCAATTAAAGCCTTTTGAATTTTTAGAGTTTGGCGCAATTGCTATTCCATTAATTATCATATGTATCATAAGTGTACTGGTGGTAATTAAACTTCTTATTAACAAATTAAAAATACCAAGGAACATGGCATACCTTATATCAATTGGCAGTACAGTTTGTGGTACAACTGCAATTATGGCTACAGCTCCTGTAATTAATGCGAAAAAAAATGAAATTTCTTATGCAATTGCAAACATAACGCTATTCGGAATTCTTTCGATGCTTATCTATCCTTATTTTGCAAATTTTTATTTTAATGGTGAACCTTTATTAATAGGATTATTTTTAGGAACCTCTATTCATGAGACTGCTCAAGTTGCAGCTGCTGGATTAATCTATGATCAGCAATTCAATAGTCCAGAGACCTTAAATGTAGCAACAGTTACCAAACTAATCAGAAATACTTTTTTGATTATTATGATACCCCTGTTTGCGTATCTTTATAATAGAGGCCAATCTAAAGAAAAAAAATATTCAATAATTGATATTTTTCCCTATTTTGTTCTTGGATTTGTTGCAATGATTATTTTTCGAAATGTTGGTGACCAACTTTTTATTACAAACAATAGTGAACTGTGGCTTAGCACTGTAGATGGAATTAAATCTTTTTCAAAAATATTCTTAACAATGGCAATGGCGGCAATTGGTATGTCTACAAATCTTAGAGACATAAAAAATATGGGTTATAAGCCATTTGTAGTTGGTTTTATTGGAATGGCTACAGTTGGAATAGTATGTTTAAGTACTATTGAAATATATCTTTATTTATTTAATTAAAATTCAGCTTTAGCCTTTTTTCTAAGATTTGAAAAAAATCTTCTAATAAATGCGGCACTCACACCTAGAAAAACTGCAAATAAAATTGAGAATAAACCATAAAAAAATGGCATCTCGTTGGAAAAATCTAAAATAAATGTTGAGAAGAAATTTAACTCAGCATTAACCTCAGATATAATCTCATCAGACGAATGATCTGCGAAAAATGAGTCATAGGCAATTGCAACACCTACGGCTAAAATCAAAATAGCCATTAATGCTCTTAAACCGGAGCTATCAATTTTTTCTCCTAGTTTTTGTCCAACTTGAACTCCTATTATTGATCCTACAACAAGCATAAATACTAAAAGCAAATCTATTGAACCGTAATTGAATGAATGTAAAAAAGTAACAATTACACTTACGAAAATTGTTACAAATAAAGAAGTTCCGGGTACAAGTTTAGTCGGCATTTTTATAATATAAATCATAGCAGGCACTAAAATAAATGCTCCACCAATTCCCATAATTGCAGCAATAAAACCTACAAAAAATCCAATTATAATTGGAGTGAAAATACTTTCATATAATTTTGATTTTGGAAAACGCATCCTGAATGGAAGACCATGTATCCAATAATGAACATGCAGTTTTTTTTTGACTAAAACATTTCTCTTTGCTTTATCTATTTCACCCAAGCTCTCAACCAACATTAAAGAACCAATAATTGCAAGTATATACATGTAAGCAAGTGAGATCACTGTATCAATTTTACCAATTCCTTTGAAATAAGAAAAAGTATAAATTCCTATTGCAGTACCTATTGCCCCACCGATAACAATCATCAAACCCATTTTATAATCTAAGGTATTTTTCAAATAATGCGTTGTTGAACCTGAAACAGAAGTTGCCAAAATATTATTGGCTTCGTTTGCAACAGCATAGCCAGGAGGTATTCCTAAAAAAATTAAAAAAGGTGTCATTAAAAATCCACCACCAACTCCAAAGAGACCAGATAATACACCGACAATTGCACTTAATAAAAGTATTTCAATTGGATTAACAAATACTTGAGCTATTGGTAAAAAAACATCCATGTTAAATTTAAAAGTCGTTTATTAAACAACTTAATTAAAAGTGATAAAAGTTCCAACTAAAATCACTCCCCAGTAAGCTACTAGGCTTACAACAATTCCTGCTTTAACAAATGAAGTTTTAAGATTTGAGAGTTTATTTAAAATTTTTATATTTGAAATTTGCATTTGAGCCGTCATTACACCCAGAATACTATTTGTCAAATAATAATTTAAATAATTTAATAAAATTTTTAATAGATTGTAGCACCAAAAACTTTAACCATTTCGTCTTCTATACCTAAAACTAATCGACCCAAAAATTCTCCTGGTAACTCTTTGTTTGTCTGTTTAATTAAGACAGTTACATGATCTCCTCTTCTAAGACATCCAAATGGTTCGAAGGTTTCATTTAAATTAGTGATTAGCTTGTTATTTGCCCATTGCTTTCCAAGCTCTACTTCATTGGCGCCAAAGAGCATCTGAGTTGAAAAATCTCTAGTAAATCCACCATAATCTTTGAGGTTTGAGGATTTTACTAGATTGAACCAAATAGGTTTAGCTAGCTCATATATTTCATCATCTTTTTTTGATAAAATATCCATAACTTATCTAATTCTTATTAAAGTTTTTTAAGAAGCTTTTTTCTTCTCGTTCTCATCCACGATGTGGTAGACAGGAACTTTCTCCATACTAAATTTGCCAGTTTTTGGATCTCTTCTAGAAACTGTCAAACAATGCCAATTATCGTCATCAAGTTTCATATGATCACCTCTGTAATAGTATCCTGGCCATCTAGTTTCTTCTCTAAATAACGTATGTTCAGTTACACACTGAGAAGTTAAAGCTCTATGTTTCAATTCCCAAGCTCTCATTAATTGGTGATAATCCTCAGCACCAACATGCTCAAGATCTTCTTGAAGCCACTCAAGCAGTTCAAGACCTCTCTTTAACATGTTACCATTAGTCATATAATTAGACGTTATACCGCCTACATATTCATCCATAATCTTCTGTAATCTCTGTAGACCTTGGATTGGTGATATATAACTAGGAGAAACAGTTCCTCCAGTGATTTCGTTTTGAGCAACAGTAAAGTTTTCAAGTGGTTTATAAACCATAGCTTTGAAATCTTCACATTGTTTATCTGAAACTTTAACTCCTTCAGCCTTTTTATCCTCAATATATTTAACTGCAGCTTTTGCAGCCAATCTACCCTCTGTGAATGATCCAGATGAAAACTTATGAGCACTTCCACCTACAGTATCCCCTGCTCCAAATAATCCATCAATTGTAAGCATTCTGTTATAACCCCAGAAATATTCCGGTGGTGATAAATCTTCAGGACCACTTACCCAAGCTCCTGAACAAGTAGCGTGTGAACCCATAACATAAGGTTCTGAAGTTGTTAGTTCAGGATTAGTGTATTTAGGGTCAATGTTTTGAGACGCCCATACTACAGCTTGACCAACAGTCATTCCTAAGAAGTTCTCCCAACCAACTGTTTCTAAGTGTGGATCTTGAAAAGCTTCAGTTGTAACCATATGAATTGGTCCACCACCAGCAGCAACTTCCTGAATAAAAGCATGATTTCTTAAACAAGTAGGTGTTGGATGGTGATCAATATATTCACCTACTAGCTCTTTAGTTTGATCATACCATTTCTTCTCATAATTCTCACCATTAGCGTTTTGAGTATATGTTTTTAAGTGCAAGAAATAAGCTCCAACTGGTCCATAACCATCTTTAAATCTACATAACACAATTCTATTTTCCATTTGTGTCATTTTTGCTCCAGCAGCAATCGGAAGTGCGTAAGCTGAACCATTACTCCATGGCGCATACCAAGTTCTTCCCATTCCTTCTCCTACAGCTCTTGGTTTGAAGATGTGAGAAGCGCCACCAGCTGCAACTATAACTGCTTTTGCTCTAAACACATGAAAATCACCCGTTCTCATGTTGAAGCCTACAGCTCCACCAATTCTATTATCTTGAGACTCGTCCATAAGTAAATGAGTGATCATTATTCTATTATAAATTTTATCCGCAGATTTTTTTGCTGCCTCAGCAACAATTGGCTTGTAACTTTCACCATGGATCATGATCTGCCATTTACCTTCTCTTAAATATCTTCCAGTTTGCTCATTTTTCATCATTGGAAGACCCCATTCATCAAACATGTGAACAGTAGAGTCTACATGTCTTGCCATGTCGTAACCTAAATCTTCTCTAACCATTCCCATTAAGTCATTTCTAGCGTATCTAACATGGTCTTCAGGCTGATTTTCTCCCCATTGCATTCCCATGTAACAATTGATTGCGTAAAGACCTTGAGCAACAGCCCCACTTCTATCTATGTTTGCTTTTTCTACACAAACAATTTTCATCTCTCTTCCCCAGTGTCTAGCTTCGAACGTAGCACCCGTTCCAGCCATACCACCACCAACAACTAATATATCGCAATCTTCGTAATGTGTTTTATGTCTAGCCATTAGTAATAAACTCCTTTTTTAAAAGACTCTTTTGGAACCGATGGCAATTCACCATCAATATTTAAACCTTCTGGCTCAGTATAAAGTCTTTGTGAATTAATCTCACCTTGATTTGGTTTATCACCTTCAGCAAGTTTTGGAATAAATTTTCCCCATGGTTTTGTAGTAATTGGAGAAACAAAGTTTTTCTCAGTTCCATTTCTAAATTTTATCTTCCAAGAAATTGTTCCTTTTTCTTCTTCTCTTCTAACTCTAACGCTATGACCCATAGGAGCAAAATCGGCATAACCTCTTACGTCAATTGCATGATTTGGGCATGCTTTTACACATGAATAACATTCCCAACAAAAGTTAGGTTCAATATTTTTGGCACGTCTGATATTTTCATCTATATGCATAATATCTGATGGACAAATATCTACACAATGACCACAGCCATCACATCTTGTCATGTATACAAAAGTTGACATAATTATTTATTCTCCTTTTTTAATTTCATAATATTAATAGTGTTTAGGTTGCTCTCTTTTAATACCTAAACCAAACTGTTCAGGCGCGTCAGCAGGAGGAGGTAAGTTGTCTCGTGAACCATCCGCCTCTGCTAAATTTTTTTGTATTGCTGCACCAGGTTTATAAAACATGTGTGCAAATTTAGACCAATAAACTCCTCCAAATAAAACTAAATTTGAAAGAACAAATAAAGTCAAAAATAAATAAGATAATCCAGCTTGACCGTTAGATTGAGTGTAAGACCATAACAAACCAAAAGTTGAACAAGCTAATAAAGCTAAAACAAATAAATCAGCTTTAATTATTCTGTACCATGGGTACGCTTCAGCAGATACATCTACTCTTAAGAAAAACCAGAACCAATAACCACCAATACAAGTAAGTATTGCCCCTACATGCCAAACCATAGACCAAGTAGATGAAGTAGGCTTATCAGCTCCTGTATAACAAAATACTAAAACAGCTGATGCAACCCAAAATAATATTGTTCCATACATTCCAAGAACGTGCGCAAGTCTTCTCTTTCCAAATCCAAGTTCTGCAGTTGTGCCGATATCATAAACTGTCGTCTTTGCGATAATTGAAGCTCTTTCTCCTGTGCTCAATTCCTTAACAGCATTTGCTTTTGCTTTTTTGGCGTTATTAAAAAAATAAGTAACATTTTTGTGAACAATCATCTGTATAACTGTTCCAACTGCAATCAAAATAACCATAGCAATTATGAAGCTTTGCATTGCAAAAGGTGAAACTGTTTCAGCTAAAATTGAAAAAGGATTTGTAGATAACATAATTTTTAATAATTTATAAAGTTAGTTTGAGATTTTCTAATCTAGTTGAATAAAGAGTTCAACCAAAACTATTGCGCAATATTGTCATTAATAACAACTTACGGTTTACGTTTGTAATGTTGCTTATTAGGAATTACTGATCTTACCCCACCTTGAGGGTTATCAACGTCACCTTCTCTTCTTGGTATCAAATGAACATGGCAATGCATAATGGATTGACCCGCAATTTTTCCAGCATTTGTGCCAATATTAAATCCTTTTACAGTATTATCTTTCTCTAAAATTTCATTTTTAATCATTCGGATAAGATCATTGCAGGCGATCAACTCATCATTAGTCATGTCAAAATAATCTTTAATATGTCGCTTCGGAATTATTAAACAGTGATGATCACAAACAGGGTAAGAATCATAACTGGCATAAGCAAGATCATTTTCATGAGCAATACCACTTTTTTTTGAGTCACAAAATAAACAAGGGTTGTTTGGATCTCTCATGTTGAAATTAGAGTATTATATATTTTACTAAGTTTATTAAAGAAAATATTTTTTCTATTTTTCCATTTTAATTCATCTATTTTAGACACAGGTGTTACCCCTTTGCCTGATCCAATAAGAATTACCTCCTCATAATCCTTAATTTCTTTAATTGATATATCTTTAAAATTAATTTTAATTTTTTTGCTTAAAAACTTAAGTGTATTTCCAAAATAACAATTTTTTTTTGGAGAAAATATTTTTCCATTTTTAACAAAGACTAAATTTGAAGTACCAGTTTCTAAAATTTTATTGTTTACAACTAAAGCAATATCACATTTTGATGAGTCGACTTTACTAAGTTTTGCTAAAATTTTTTTGTAATAAAGATTTTTATAATTAGGCTCAATTCTTTTATATTTAAACAATAAAAGACTAAAATTTTTTTTAACTTTTGGTCTTTTTCTTATGGATATTGAAATTAGTTTTTTATTTAGTGCAATTCTAAATAAATTATCAGGACCTTTGTACAAAGTATTTTTTTTAATTAAATCTAAAATAATATTTTTTAAGTTTTTTTTTCTAATTCCATATTTTTTTGTAGATTTTATTAAATTTTCTAAATGGGGTTTTATTAATAATAAATTGGGAGGTTTCCCTATCATCCTCATGGTGGTAAATACTCCTCTAGAGCCCCAAAGATCTTTGAAAGGAACCTCTTTAAGATTACTAAGCTGATAAGATTTTTTTAATAAGAGTGTTACCATTTTTTGTTAAAAAAGATTCTGGGTGAAATTGAAATCCATAAACTTTATCAGTATTATTTTCAATCGACATTGCGGAACCCGAAATAGCACATCTCATAGTTATATCAAAATTTTTAGCTTCAAAAGGTTCTTTTAATTTTAAGGAATGATATCGCCCAACTTTAAATATTTGGCCTTTTTTATATAACTTACTATTTTCATTTACTATTACGTCTGATTGGAAGCCATGATAAATTTTATTTTGTTCAATTATTTTTCCTCCCTCAGAAAATAGGATTTGTTGAAATCCCAAACAAATTCCAATAATTTTTTTTTTACCTTTGTATTTTTTGTATATTTTTGTAGTTAAGGGATAATCTTTTGGTGAACCTGGTCCTGGAGAAAGTACAATAGTTGAGGCTTTATTTAATTTTGATTTTTTAATTTCATTAAAATCACTACACTCAACTCTATCAAATAAAGAAAATTGGTGCACAACGTTATGTGTAAAGGAGTCTTTATGATCAATTACATATATCATTTGAACAAATCTATTAACGCTTTTGCTTTAATATAATTTTCATTAAATTCATGTTTTGCAGTGCTATCTACAACTACTCCTGAAGCTACAGAAATTTCAGACATATTTTTATAATTTAAAATTGACCTAATAATTATATTAAATCTCATGTCTCCATTAAATTTTATAAAACCAAAACTACCTGTGTAAATGTTTCTGTTTTCTTTTTCTTGATTATTTAAAAGATTAAGTGTGCTTATTTTAGGACAGCCAATAACTGAACCTCCAGGCATCATTGCTTTAATAATATCTAAAGTGGATTTATTATTTTTTACTTTACCTCTTATCAAGCTTACATAATGAAAAAGATCCTTATATTCCTCAACAGTTTTTTGTTTAGCTATTTTGACTGATCCAGGTGAGCATATTTTTGATAAATCGCTTCTCTCCATATCTACTATCATATTATGCTCTTTTGTTTCTTTAATGTTTTTTCTAAAAAAATTTAATGCTTTTTTTTTATTTAAAGTTTTATTTTTTTTTAAAGTTCCAGCTATTGGTTTGGTTTCAATAATATTACCCTTCTTTAAAATTAATGTTTCTGGCGAACAGCTAATAATAGAATAATTTTTATCTTTTATTAAAAATGCCTCTGGTGCCAAATTAGATTTAGACAATCTACAAAAAAACTCTAATGGATCTATAATTGAATTGTTTTTATATTTTGTACAAATTTTAATTTGGTAAGTTTCCCCTTTTTTTATCTTTTTTTTAAAATTTTCAAAAATTTTTTTATATGTTTTTATATTAATATTAATTTTAAATTTAGAGTATTTTTTTTTTGTTTTATTAAAATCAATTAATTTTTCATTTAAATTAATTATTTTACTTGGTTTATAAAAAATTCCTTTTGGAAAATTATTAGAATTTTGCTTAGGAATTTTTACCCCTATTAAATTGTTAAGAAGTTCATAACCAAAAAATCCAATATACAAATCAGTTTTTTTTGGTTTAATTTTTTTATTATTAAATTTATTTAAAAATTTAACTATATTTTGTGATGATAAAATTTTTTTTTCAGTAAATTCACTATAAAGATCAAATCCTTTTTTTGATTTGTAGATAATATATGATTTATTGGAGCTATTAATTTTTTGTAAAATATTTTGTGTCAATTTTTTATTCTATTCTTAATCTTAATACCGGCTCTTCTTTTATAGGCAAATGAACAGTTGCTGCAAATATTGATAACATGATAGCTAAATACCAAGCATAATCATAAGATCCATATAGATCATAAAATAAGCCTCCTAGATAAGCGCCAAAAAAAGCACCTATTTGATGACTTAAAAATACTATTCCATACAATAAACCTAAAAATTTTGTTCCAAAAATATGTGCAACGATACCACTTGTGGCAGGAACGGTTGATAGCCATAAAAAACCAAAACTTGCTCCAAATATAAATGCATTGAGTGTACTAGGTGGAAGAAAGATGAAGAAAATTATTGAGAAACCCCTAAGCGTATAAATCGCACTCAAAATAATTTTCTTACTGATTTTAGTTGATAGATAACCACTAAATAATGATCCAAAAATATTAAATAATCCTATTAATGATAAAATTGCTGCTGCAGTCCAACTTTCTAATCCTCTATCAATAACATATGTTGGAACATGAGTTCCAACCAAAGTGATGTGAAATCCACATACAAAAAAACCTAGTGTTAGCAATATATAACTTTTATTTTTAAAGGCTTCATTTAATGCCTGTAAAGTACTTTGACCATTTGGTTTTTCTAATATCTGATCACTAGAAGGTGATCTAACAAAAAAAGAAATAATTAATCCCATAATCAAAAATAATAAAAACCATAAAAGAGTAGTTTCCCATCCATTATTATTTAAAGATAAATTTGTAAAAATTGGTGAAACAAAGTAGCCAAATGAACCAACTGCTGTGACTATACTCATTGCAATTGTTCTATTAGATAGTGGAAAATGTTTTCCTACAACAGACATTGGAATACTAATAGCGGTTCCACCCAATCCAATACCGATTAAGATGCCCATATCTAGCTGAAAATAGAGATTGGTATTTGGACCAGCATATAAAAAATAAATTCCTAAAATATAAAATATAAAAGCCAACATTATAGCTTTATGGCCTCCATACTTGTCTGCAATTGCCCCAAAAATAGGTCCTGTTAATCCCCACATCAACATCTGTAGACCAATTGACAATCCAGATTCAGTAAGGGAAATATTTAAATCATTTTTAAAGTCTGAAAAAAATAACCCAAAGGTTTGTCTTACTCCCAAAGAAACTAAAACTACAAAACATGCTGCCAATAATGTAATTAAAGCTGTTTTGTTTCTAATAAACTTTTCTGAGGCCATTAATTATTTTAGGTGTTTTAGGGCCTGCTTAATATCAGCGATAAGGTCGCTAGGATCTTCTAAACCAATGTGTAATCTAACTATATACTCGTTTTTTGCTAATTTAAGATAACTTCTATTTCCTTGTTCTCTAACATTTTGATGTAATGCTAAACTTTCAAACCCTCCCCAGCTATAACCGTGTCCAAATAAATTTAAATTATTTACAAATTTAACAACTGCTTTTTCACTTTTGGCTTTAATTCTTAAACCCATTAAACCTGAAGCACCTGAATAATATTTCTTCCACATTCTAAAATTGTA
Organism: Candidatus Pelagibacter sp. HIMB1695; assembly: GCF_052047655.1. Classification (NCBI taxonomy): domain Bacteria; kingdom Pseudomonadati; phylum Pseudomonadota; class Alphaproteobacteria; order Candidatus Pelagibacterales; family Candidatus Pelagibacteraceae; genus Candidatus Pelagibacter; species Candidatus Pelagibacter sp. HIMB1695. The sequence goes on from NZ_JBNAJT010000001.1 coordinate 432,841, forward strand.
AGAGTCTTTTTTGTATGGATAAAGCAATTTTATATTTTTAAATTTAGATAAAAATTCTGCTACTTTTTTTGCATTTTCTCTGTGCCTATCCAATCTTACATCTAAAGTTCTTAATCCCCTTGTAATCAAATAAGCATCATCAGGTCCTAATCTTAAACCCGTAATTCTTTCTGCTGCTTTAACTTTGGGAAAAACTTTTTTATTTACTGCTAGACTTCCACCCATTACATCAGAGTGTCCAGAATAATATTTTGTTGCTGAAACAATTGCCATATCAAAACCAAGTTTAATAGGTTTTAAAAAATATGGGGTTCCCCAAGTATTATCAATTGCTGTTAAAATTTTATGTTTTTTTGCAATTGAAATAATTTTACCTAAATCTTGGAAATCAAATGTATTGCTTCCTGGGTTTTCTACAAAAATTAATTTAGTTTTTTTTGTAATAGCTTTTTCTAATGTCTTAAGATCATGAGGATTATAAAAAGTTGTTTTGATTTTAAATTCTTTTAAAAAGTTTTCTGTTAACAACCTTGTTGGACTGTAAACTGTATCAGCAACAATTATTTCATCACCAGGTCTTGTCACACTAAAAATTGCAAGAAATACAGATCCAAACCCAGTAGGTGTTAAAAAAGTAAAGTAACTTTCCTCTAGTTTAGATAAAATTTGTTGTAATATATGAGTCGTTGAAGTTCCTTGTCTTCCATAATCAAAATGTCCGCCAGTAGGATTTTTTTTAGCTTTCTCTTGGGTTTTTCTAATATCTTGCATCGATTTGAAAATAATCGTTGATGCACGCACAATTGGTGGATTTACAGACTGATTGTGAAAATCTTTAGCAGTATGTTTTAAAAATGTTTTAAAAGAATTGCTCATAATAAAATTTGATATGTTTAAAAGACAATGCTATATCCCGTAAAAAACGTCAATAAATTAATAAATAGGACTAAATGAGTTATCCGAAGAAACATAGGGGTCGAAGAAAACAAGGCTCCAAAAAGAGAAGAGCAAAAAGAAAAAATAAGAAGAAATAATTCTTTTATTCTTTAATCCAACCACCACCAAGAACTCTATGACCATATTGGTCTTTGCTATAGAATACGCATGCCTGCCCTGGAGATATTCCATCCTCAGGATTTAACAGATGAACATTTGCAGTATTGTTATCTTTTATATCTACTTTTGCCTCAAGAAGACTACCTGTTGATCTAACCTTTACAAATATATTTTGATCAAGATCTTTTTTATCAGTTAATAAATTTAAATCTTTTAAAGATATTTCTTTTTTTCCAAGGTTTTCTTTAGGTCCTACCAAAATTTCATTTTTATCTGAATTTATTTTTAAAACATATAAAGCTTCTTTATCTGAAACCTTAATTCCCTTTCTTTGTCCAATTGTAAAATTAATAATTCCATCATGAACACCGATTACTTTTCCATCTAAATTTTTAATATTCCCTTTTTGAAAAGAGTCTGGTCTAAATTTTCTAATTACTGATGCATAATCTCCATTAGGCACAAAACAAATATCCTGACTATCTGGTTTATCAGCTACATTTAAATCCAACTCTTTAGCAATTTCTCTTGTTTTATCTTTTAACATTCCACCTAATGGAAATCTTAAATAATCTAATTGCTCTCTTGTTGTATTGAATAAAAAATAACTTTGATCTCTATTTTCATCAATTGCTCTATACATATTATTGGTATTGTTTGATGTAATATTTTTTACATAATGTCCTGTAACTAATGCATCTGCTTTAAGATCTTTTGATACTTCAAATAAATCTTTAAACTTTACTGTTTGATTGCACTGAACACATGGAATTGGAGTTTCACCTTTTAAGTAACTATCAACAAAGTTATCTATTACCCCCTGTTTGAATTTATCTTGATAGTATAAAATTTTATGCTCAATACCTAATTTATGAGCAACACGTTTTGCATCCATTATATCTTGACCTGAACAACACTGTTTAGATTGCGCTACTTCTTTTCCGTCATCATAAAGTTTAAGAGTTATACCTATAACTTTATAACCTTCATTTTTCATAATCCCAGCTACAGTTGATGAGTCTACACCACCAGACATTGCAACAACGACTGTTGTATCTTCAGGTTTTTTGTCAATTCCGATAGAGTTTAATTCTTTATTCATTAGGTGGTATTTATACTTATTTACAATATAAGTTAAATTAAATGATTTTAGATTATGAACCAGGTGACAAAGTCACTAATCCTGAGAATAAAGAATGGGGCATTGGACAAGTACAATCAATTATAAAAGATAAGGTTACTGTTAATTTTGAAAATGCAGGTAAAAAAGTAATAAATGCAAAAAATATAGAATTAAAAAAAATAGGTAAATAAAAAGATGGACTTACAAAAAATCATTGAAGATTTAGTTAATACTTTTTTATCAGCGGGAGACTTATCCATTCAACTAAGAGAAAAAGGATTAAGCAAAGAAATTAAATCTGACAATACTCCAGTCAGTAATGGAGATATTGAAGTAAATAATTTCATATCTTCAGAAATATCAAAAGTAACACCAGACATTCCAATTATTTCAGAAGAAACTTCTGAAAATAAAGATAACTCAAAATTAAAAGATTTTTGGTTGGTGGACCCTATAGATGGAACTTATGATTACATAAATAATTTAGAAGAATTTACTATTAATGCAGGTTTAATTATTAACAATAAACCTGTTGCAGGGTTAATAAATGCACCTGCTAAAAAAAGAATGTTTTATTCATATGAGAAAGGGAAATCTTTTGAGTTTACTGACAACAAAACGATAAACCTTTCTGAGTCACCATCTAAAAGAACAGAGCCACTTAATTTCATTTCTTACAGCAATAAAATTAAACCTGAGATACAAAAAATTTATGATGAATTGAATGTTAAGGAACATACTAGAATGAAAAGTTCTTTAAAATTTTGTGTTGTTGCTGCATGTGAGTTTGATGGTTATGTTGCTGAACCTCGAGCTTATGAATGGGATATTGCAGCTGGACATGCCATTTTAGAAAATGCAGGAGGATCTGTTAGAGACTTTGATGGTAATGAAATTTTATATGGTAAGAAAGATTTAAAAAATCCAAGTATAATTTTGAAAAGTAAAAATATAATTTAATGGATGAGCAATTAAGAATTATTTTAATTATAATAGTATCCGTCTCAATTTTTGGATTACTAGTTTTTGTTTTTGTTAAAAATTATATTAGAAACAAAATAAATCATCTTGTTGATGAAGAGAAAAAAAGAAAATTAAAGTAATTTAATTATTTTTTCATATTCATTTTTATCAATATCCATTACTTTTTTTGATGTTTCAAAATCAAATCCATTTCTTGCTAGTAAAGAAATATCTTTTTTATAAAACAAAGTTCTATTATCCTCTGCTCTTGAAGGTCCTATTCTCTTTTTTTTACACAATTTTATAGCTGAAAAAAAATCCTGATCAGAATTATCTTCTTTTATTTTATCAACTGTATCCTTGATAAAACCATCATCAATTCCTTTACCCATTAAATAATTTCTAATTTTATTTATAGAGTTTCCTCTTTGGATCATACTCTTTGCTTTACTTTCTGAATAAAATTGATCATTGATAAATTTATTTTTTTCTAGATCAGATAGAACAATATCAATTAATTTGTTTACATCTTTTTTTCTAGAGTCTGTTGCAGAGAGTTTCATGTATTTTTTTAATAAATATGTTTTAAGTTGTTGTTTTGAAGGTGCATATTTTTCAACATATGCAAACGCAAAATTCCTCATTTCATCAACAGTAACTTGAAGTGTTTTTCTCTTATTTCTTATAGGAATCATCGTTAGATTTTATATAATATAAATATGATCGAACAAATTTATAACTACTTCACAATTGATGTTCTTTATATGTGGATCAATTTAGGAGTTATACCTTTTTGGTTCATCTTAATAGTATTTCCCCAGTCACACTTAAGCAGGTATGTAGTAACTACTATATTTCCTTTTCTATTATTAGGCGGGGTTTATATTTATATTTTATACAGATCTTTCATAGTTGGTTATGACTTTGATGCTAATTTTAGTTTGTATCTAGGTTTGGTCGAATTATCCCGGCTGTTTGAAGATAATCTATATCTAACTCTTTTCTGGACTCATTTTGTAGCTATAAATTTATTTGTTGGTGGATGGATGGTTAAAGACTCTCAAAAATACTATGTAAACAAAGTATTAATGTCAGTCCCTTTAATTATTACATACTTAATTGGACCTATTGGAATATTAATTTATTGGATAATTAGAATTTTTTACGCCAAAAAACTAAATTTATATGAGTAATCATATAGATTTTTATTTCGATATTATAAGTCCTTATGCTTACATCGCATATAAAAAAACTTTAAAAATAAAAAATATTAATTTTAAATTAAAGCCAATATTATTGGGTGGACTTCATAACTTAGCAGGTATTACTGCTCCTGCTTTTAATAAATATAAAATAAAAAATATGAAAAATGATTGCGAACTTGTTGCAAAAAAAAATAATATTAATTTTAAATGGAATTCAATATTTCCAATAAACTCTTTAAAAATAATGAGAGGTTATCTTTGTGTTGAAGATAATAAAAAGGAAGAGTACTTAAATAGTTTTTTTGAAGCTTATTGGAAAGAAGATCTAGATTTATCCAATGAAGAAAATATCAAAATTTTATTAAAAAAATTAAAAATTAATGAGAATGATTTTTTTTATTCTATAAATAACCAAGACATTAAGGATCAATTAAAACAATTAACACAAGATGCTTTAGAAAAGGAAGTATTTGGAGCACCAACTTTTATAGTAAATAATAAAATTTTTTGGGGTCAAGACCGTCTGGAATATGCTCTAGATGAAATTAAAAATATTTAAATTATTTTAAAACTACTATTGCTGATAGATCCAAAACCACCTTCAATGTGGGAAATGTTTTTAAAACCTTTTTCTATTAAAGACTTTACTGACATTTCAGATCTTATTCCTCCCGCACAAAACAAAACCATCTCTTTATTTTTATCTATTTGGCCATTCTTAAAAACATCATTGTTTGGATCAAGAATTATTTCTAAATTACCCATGGGTATGTGATTAGCTCCTTCAACTTTTCCAGCCATCTCTAATTCATCTAATTCTCTAATATCAATTAGATTGCATTTGTTTTCTTGAACCATTTGATATGCTTCATCAGCATTTATAGTTTTTATTTCAGTCATATTTACTTACCATTGATTGTACTGGTTTTATTGTTTAATCAATTATATCTAGTTAACATGTTTTAAAAAAAAAACTACTTTTTGTTTTATGAAAAAAATTAATTTAAAGAAAATAAATATTTTAAAAAAAATTCTTATTAAGCTTAATAGAAAATTTGGTTATGAATTAATTGACCAAAATAACCTAATTTTACCAACAAGTAATAAAGATATTAACGATAATTTAAGTACTCATAATCAAAAAAGTATATCTCTACCATTGGGAGAAGTGGAAATTAAAAGAAAAGTTGAAAGTTTACTGATAATTTTTAGATCATTTACCAATGAAAACAAACTTCTTAGTCAAAATAAAAAAAGATTATTTGAAAAAGAGAAAAAAGAATACACTTTAAGATCATTAAACTCTATTTGTAAAAATATTGTTAATTTAAAAAAAGAAATTAACAATTTTAAAATTTTTTTAAAAATAATTGACGATAATTCTGAAAAAACAATAATAAATGAAATGGAAAATATTTGTTTGAAGAATAATATTGAATTTGAAATTTCTATTTTAGTTAAAGAAAAATACTTTGATAAAATGAAATTTAAAGACAATCAAAGAATGCTAGCACATAATTCTCACATATTTATGTCAAAAGAATATGCTGTTAATTCTGATTATGATTTGTTGTACTTTGTTGAAGACGATTATATTCATGAACATGATGCGTTAATAGAAATGATTTATAGTTATCAAAGAATTTGCTCACAACTAAATGAAGAGATTGTAATGTGTCCAGTAGATTACCCATATCTTTATATAAAAGTTGATCCAACCATAAATTTAATAGGTTTTAAAAAATACTGGAGACAAATAAATCAATCTTTATGCACATATTTGATTTCAAAAAGCACATTAAAAAAATATTGGGACTATTATGAAGAAATGTTTTTAAATAATTACAATCCTTATGAAAAACCACTCCACGAACTATATAAAGAGATTAAGTGTTTCTCTCCAATGCCTTCATTAGGAATGCATTTAACAAATATTAATTCAATTTATGGTTTGTCACCTCTTAAAGATTGGATTAAAGTGTGGGAAAACAATAAATATTAAAATGAAAACTAATACAAAAGCACCAAGTTTCACAATCCAATCGACTTCTGGAGAAAATTATTCTTTAAAAGATTCAATTGGAAAATTTGTAGTTTTATATTTTTATCCAAAAGATGATACGCCTGGATGTACAATTGAAACTAATGACTTTAACAAATTGTTAGCTAAATTTAAAAAACTAGACTGTGAAGTATATGGAATATCAAAAGATAGTTTGAAAAGTCACGATAAATTTAAAGATAAATACAAAATTAAATTTGATCTTCTTGCGGATGAAGATCTTAAAGTTTTAAAAAAATATAAAGTTTGGGGTAAAAAAAAATTTATGGGTCGTGAATTTATGGGAATAAATAGAACAACTTTTTTAATTGATAAAAAAGGTAAAATTTTAAAAATTTGGGAAAACGTTAAAGTCAAAGACCACGCCAAAGAAGTCCTAGAAACATTAAAAGAAATATCAAAATAATAAAAAAAGGCCCCTTATTTTTAAGAGGCCTTTAATCGTTATATATTGAGAGATAATTTAGTCTCTAATTGCGTAGGCTTTAACACCAACTTCAGCAACATCAGTTCCAAGTTTTTCAGCTTGAGCACTAATTCTAAGACCAATTGTTTGTTTTAGAACTTTAAATGTGATGTAAGAAAGTATGAAACTAAATGCACATACTGCAATTACACCTGTTAACTGAGTTCCAAAATTTGTATCTGGATTACTTAATGGCACAACTAAAGTTCCAAAAATCCCAGCAAATAAATGAACAGGAATTGCACCAACTACATCATCAATTTTTTTGCTTTCTAAAAACTTTGTACCAAAGTACATAATTAATGACCCAACAGCACCAATTGCAATTGCAAGTAATGGGCTTGGAGTTAAAGGTTCCGCTGTAATTGCAACTAAACCTGCTAAAGCTCCGTTAAGCATCATTACGATATCTGTTTTACCACCTAATAATCTTGTAACGACTGCAGCAGTAACAGTACCAGCAGCTCCCGCTAAGTGAGTGTTAACCGCAATTTTACTAATTGCATTTACATCATCAAACGTTCCCATAGCAAGTTGACTAAAACCATTAAATCCAAACCAACCAAACCATAATAAGAAAGTACCTAATGTGACAAGTGGTATTGAAGATGCCGCAAAAGGTACTAAAGATTTTGTTTCACCTTTTTTATTAAATCTTCCTTCTCTTGCACCTAATAATATTACACCTGCTAAGGCAGCTGCTCCACCGCATGCATGAACTAAAGTTGAACCAGCAAAATCAGAGAAGCCTGAAGTTGCTAACCAACCTCCGCCCCACTGCCATCCCATTGAAATAGGATAAATAATACCAGCCATGATCGCTGCAAAAATAAAAAATGGCCAGATTTTAATTCTTTCTGCTACAGCACCAGATACAATTGATGCAGTTGCACAAACAAACATTGTTTGGAAAAACCAATCTGAGTAATCTGAGTAACCAGTTGAAAGATCAGAAGCATCACTCCACATTGAGAATGATCCAATAAACCCACCTTCAGGAATTCCGTAAGCTAAATTATAACCACAGAAAAAAAATATTAATGAACAAATTGCAAACTTACCTATATTCTTTGCTGCAATTGTTGAAACACTTTTAGTTGTTACGAGTCCACTTTCAAGCATACAAAAACCTGCTGCCATGAATGCAACTAAAACACCACCAAGATAAAATCCTAATGAGTTGAAAATATATTGTCCTTCAGCTGACATTGTTGTTTCTGCTGAAGCTAAATTAGTAAAGCTTAAAAATATTAATAAGCTTGATGATATTTTTTTTAAATGATTAATCATTATCTCTCCTTTTTTTGATCATGTCGTTTTAATAAACATTAAAATTTTAAGTACTGCTGATAGGTCAACAGAGTTATGAAGAATAAGCATATGTATAAAAAAAAGGCCCCATTTTTGGGGCCTTTGGTTATTAACTAACTAGAGAGATAAGAGTTAATTCTTTGTTTAGAGGCTCTTCAATGAGATAACGACATGGAGATCGAAGAGCCTCTATATTGCATGCAATTAGTCACGTATTGCGTAAGCAATTACACCTGTTTCAGTAACGTCTGTACCTTTAGTTTCAGCCTCTTTACTTAATCTGATACCAAACGTACCTTTCATTATTGACCATACGATGTAAGACACAGCAAACACAAAAATGTTAATTGAAAGTACACCAATTAATTGTGCACTGAACGATGCATCAGCGTTTGTTAATGGCACTGCAAGTGTTCCCCAAATTCCAGCAAATAAGTGAGCTGGGATTGCACCTACAACATCATCAAGTTTGAAATTGAATAACAATTTAGTTCCAAACACTACGATCAATCCACCAACAGCTCCAATTAAAATTGCTGCAAATGGAGATGGTGCTAATGGTTCTGCAGTAATTGCTACTAGACCACCAATTGCTCCGTTTAACATTTGAATAACATCTGTTTTACCATACATTAATCTTGTTAAGATACCAGCGGCCATTACTCCACCACAGGCTGCAAGATTTGTATTGATAAAGATTGATGAGATCGCAACTGCATCGTCAAAAGTACCTAATGCTAATTGTGAACCACCGTTAAATCCAAACCAACCTAACCATAGGATAAATACACCTATTGTTACTAATGGAATTGAAGATGCAGCAAAAGGTTGTAACGCTTTTGGTTGACCTTTACTGTCAAATCTTCCACTTCTAGCACCAAGTAAAATGATACCAGCTAAAGCAGCAGCACCACCAGTTGAGTGTACTAAAGTTGAACCAGCGAAATCAGAGAAGCCGATTTCTGCTAACCAGCCTCCACCCCACTGCCAACCCATTACGATTGGATAAATAATTCCAGCTAAGATAGCTGCAAATAAGAAGAACGGCCATAACTTAATTCTTTCAGCCATAGCACCTGAACAAATTGAAACTGTTGTTGCACAGAATACCATTTGGAAGAACCAGTCCGAACCATCTGAATAACCAGTGTCAATTGCACTTGCATCTGACCATGGTGTAAATGATCCAATGTATCCGCCTTCTGGAATACCATAAGCTAAGTTGTAACCAACTAGCCAAAACATAATTCCAGCAATTGCATACAAACCAATATTCTTTGCACAAATTACTGAAACACTTCTTGAAGTTACCATTCCAGATTCTAACATTGCAAAACCTGCTGCCATGAACATGACAAGGAAACCACAAATTAAAAATAGTAGAGTGTTAAATATAAACCCCACTTCAGCAGAAACTGTTGTCTCTGCCATACCCGCACTACTCATGTTTAGTAAAAATACTAAACTTAGTAATGGTGCAGATATTCTCTTTATTATTTTAGTCATAAGACCTCCACTTGTTAAAGTGGTGGTTTATAAATTTATTAAATTTAAAAACTAACGCTGATTAGGAAAATTGGGTATGCAGTTTTTGCATATAGTAACAGCCCTAAACAAGTTTTTACGATTGTTTAGGGCTGTTAGGAAGAATATTATTTATTGAATACTTCTTTTAAAGCTTTCGCTGGTAAGAATTTTACCTTCTGAGAAGCAGCGATTTGGATCTGCTCACCAGTTCTAGGATTTCTTCCAACTCTAGCTTTTCTTTTAGCTACTTTGTAAGTTCCAAATCCAGCGATTTTCACTGAATCATCACCTTTTAGTGCATCTAAAATAGTGTTGGTAATTGTATCAAAAGTTCGCTCAGCGTCTGCTTTGCTCAAGTTTAATGAGCCAGAAAGCTTAGCAATTAGTTGTTTTTTGTTCATTTTAGCTCCGGTTTTGTTGGTTAATATTCATACTTGTCATAAACGTTGATAAATCAAGCTTTTTTTTAGTGTCTTTTTTTTTAAGACATACAATATCTAGTTGAAACTTAAATAAGTATTGATTTTATTGATCTTTTTAACAATTTAGAAATTTAAATTATCTAAATAAACCAAGGTCTTTTAGGTCATTAAAGGTGGTGAAAAACATCAATGATAACAACAAAAACAAACCGATTCGAAAAAAGCCTTCTTGTGTTTTTTGAGATAAAGGTCTCCCTAAAACCTTTTCAAATGCATAAAACATTAAGTGTCCACCATCTAACATTGGTATTGGAAACAGGTTAATTAAGCCTAAACTTATAGAAATATAAGCCATCATACTAATAAAAGCTAAAACTCCAAAGGTTGCAACTTGTCCTGATATCTTTGCAATCCTAATAGGACCCCCAAGTTGGGAGGTGTCTGCTTTACCCATGATCATTCCACCAATATATTTCAATGAAGAAACACTCACAAAATAAACTTCGTTTGCTGCATGATACAACGCTTGTGCTGGTCCTAATTTAACATGATTAATTTTATCATTGTAAGCGCTTAATTTTATACCAACCATTCTTTTATTAATTTTATTTCCTAAACCATCCTCACCTTCAACAATGTTAGGTTTTACTTTTAAAATTAATTCCTGATATGAACGCTTAACTTTGAAATCTATAAAGTCTGAAGTTGACATTGTGATATATTTTGAGACTTCCATAATGCTTTTAACTTCATTGCCATCAATTTCTAAAATAATATCTTGGTTTTTTAAGCCACCAACCATTGCAGGGCTATCTTTTTGAACCTCACTAATTACAGCAGGAGTAAAATCTTTTCCAACAAATGTATAAATACAAAAGAAGATTGCTAAAGCTAATAAAAAGTTTGCTAAAGGACCACCAAATACAATTAACACTCTTTGATACAAAGGTTTTAAAATAAATAATTTATCACGTTCCTCTTCATTATATTTTTCTAAAATTTCCTCATGATCTGCTTGTGAATATACATTACGATCTCCAAAAAACTTAACATACCCACCTAATGGAATTGCACATACTTTCCATCTAGTCCCGTGTTTATCATTCCAGCCAAATAATTCTTTTCCAAATCCAATAGAAAAATCAGTAACCCCTACACCATACTTTCTTGCAAAATAATAGTGTCCATATTCGTGGATGAATACAACCACTAAAATAAGAATCAAAAATGGGAGTATATAACTAAGCATATTTTTATATTTTAAATGAATATATAATCATTAACAACCTAACATTAATAAGTAATACTGACGCTTTTTATCATTAGATTTTGAAAATATATTATTTTTTATTTTTAAAATTAAAATACAAAGAGAATAAAATAAGACCTAAAAGGACAATACCTACAAATATCCTTAAATATTGATTAAAAAATATATCTATAAACTCAATCATTAAATATTAAACTTATCCTTCATTCTATAAAACCACACTGCTAACTTGAAATAAAATACTCTTAATTGTGGGAAAATAAATTTCTTAGGTAAACCTTTGTAAATTGTTGAAATATCGAGATCTTTACTATTCGATGAGAAAACTAACTTAGATAATTGTTTTCCAGTCCAAGGAGCTGCACTAACTCCTACACCACTATAACCAAATCCATAATAAATCTCTTCATTATCAATTTTACCTATTGAAGGAGTAAGCTTTTGAGATAATGCAATTAAACCTCTCCAATTATAATCAATTGTTACATTGTTCCATTTAGGAAAAATATTTTTTAAAAATTGTTCCATATCGTTTGCTCTATTTTGATTTGATTGATCACTTCCTTCAAAATCTCCTCTAGTGCCAAATAAAATTCGATTATCAGGTAACTTTCTATAATAATATAAAAGGTTTTTAGAATTAGCTATTGGGGCATAAGTATTAAAGTTATGTAAACTAAGTTCTTCATTTGAAAGTGGTCTTGTTACAATAATATTTGATATTACAGGTAATACTCTTCCATCTATTTCAGGAATTAATCCTTCTTGATAAAATCCATTAGTTGCAACTACAATTTTTTTTGTCTTTATTGATCCTTCATTAGTTTTTAAAAGATAAGAACCATTTTCTTTATCAATTTTTTCTACTTTTGTATGTTCATACATCTTTAACTTTTTAGACAATGCATGTTTTGCAAGTCCGTTTACAAATTTTAAAGGATTGATTGCAAATCCAGGTTTATATGAAAATGCACCAAATTGCTCAGTTCCACCATGACCTACTTCATCAAATTCTTCTTTTGAATAAACTTTAGTCTCTATTCCAAATTCAGACTTATATACTTCAGCTTGTTCTTTAATTTGATCAAATTTATTTTTATGATGAGCTACTACAAAGTTATTTTCACCAGTGACATCACAATCAATATTATAATTATCTATTAATTCTTTAGTATAATTAGCTCCTTCAACAGAGTTTTTAAAAAATTTTCTAGTCTCCTCTGTTCCATAAACAGACTGCATTTTTTTATAAGACATCTTGCTTGGAGGAAGACAGCAAAATCCTGCATTTCGAGAAGAGGCACCCCAACCTACTTTTCCAGCCTCAACCAAAACTACATCTAAATTATGATTTTCAATTAAATTTATTGCACAAAGCAAACCAGTATAACCCCCACCTATAACCACTATTTCTGAACTAATATCTTTTTGAAGTTTATCTAAATTTAGATTTTCACTTGAAGTTGCTTCCCAGTAACTAGGAACAGGTTTATTGAACTGATAAATATCTGAATGATAAATATTACTCATTGGTTAACGTTAGGTTAACATAACCCTTAATTATCTAAATAATAATTTACTTAAATTTATCTTCCCAGAATACAACTCTATCGTCTGTTTTTTCTATTAAGTCCTTACAAAATATTCCGTATTTATCTAAAACTACTGAAAAGTTTTTAAAATCTTGACCCATCTCTTTTTTCATACTTTCAAAGGATGTTTTAACTCTATTTCTCATTGTATCTGTATTCATACCTAATTGCTGACCAATCATAAAAACAGATTCTAATGATAAATCTGCTGATTTATTAAGCCCTGCTATAGTTTCATCGTTAGCACTGCCACTTTTTTTAAAACCCTCTTCAGATAACAAGTAATAACTATAACAAGTCGTGAAATCTCCTTGCAGGTTATTAAACACAAAAGTTTGTTGATCATCAGCATTAGCACTCATACTAAAAAAGCTTAAAAATATTATTGATAGTAGTTTTTTCATTTGTTCTTACTTCTCTTATAATCTTTCATCCATTTGTCAAAGATCCTTATTGCATCATCCATATCTTTAGTTTTGTTAGGATGATTTTTTGCTCTTCCAAGCATTGTTGCAATAACATTTACTTGATACTTAATTGATCTTTTTTTGATAGCTTTAACTGTATAAAGCGCCTTTTCTTTATTCTTAAAACCTAATCCATGTAAAGTTGTCTTAGGTTTATAATCAGAAAATAATGAAAGATTTAAAGGTTTAAAACTTTTATCTTTTATCATTTTATTCATTGGCATTTTATCAACTAAAGTAAATATTTTTTTTAGATTTATTGCATCTAACTTAGCTTTTTCGGTTCCATCAAAGCCAATTAAACTCACACTAAAGTTTTTAGCTTTATCTAATTTTGTAACTAATTTAATAAATCGTTTATGAAATTCTTTAATGTGTTTTTGGTAAATATCTTTTGAATTTTTATATTCTTGATTAGTGTAGTTTGGAGTATTCAAAACTAACAACCTACATTTCCATATATATTTTTTAAAATTCATTGGTATATTAAGTATTTTAGTTAATAGGATATATGAAGGAAAAAGTTGTTAAATCTCATTTTAAGAAAAAAGCACTATCTAAACTTGCTTTATCGATAAGCTTTTTCTTAGTTCTTTTAACCTCAACTGGATACATATTTAATTCTAAAGCTGCAATTTTTCTGTTTTATATTTTTAGTTTTGCATTCATTTACAATTTATTAATCAATTTCTTATTAGAAAAATTTGATATCTGATAATGAGATAAATCAGTTAGGAAAAAAAATGAAAATAGGCTTTAGTGTAAAATTTAATAAAGCAAAATACCCTTCAAAGAAAAAATTAATTGGTAAATATTGTTCTTTAGAACCAGTTAACGCAAAAAAACATGCTAAAGATTTATATAAAAACTTTTCCTTAGACAAAAAAGGAATTGATTGGACTTATATGCCAACAGGACCCTATAAGACTTTTAGTTCTTTTAAGAAGTATTTAACTACAGAAAAATTATCTGGTAATCCGTTTTTTTACTCAATTTACTCAAAAAGGCTTAAAACCTATTGCGGTTTAGCAAGTTATCTTAGAATTAAACCAGAAATTGGAACAATCGAAGTAGGTTGGATTACTTATGCTAAAAATCTTCAAAGAACAGTTGAGGCTACAGAGGCAATGTACCTTATGATGAAAAATGTTTTTGAGAATTTAGGTTATAGAAGATACGAGTGGAAATGTGATAGTTTAAATAAAAAATCGAATAAAGCTGCATTAAGATTAGGTTTTAAATTTGAAGGTATATTTAGACAAGCAACAATTTATAAAAAAAGAAATAGAGATACTTCCTGGTATGCAATTATTGATAAAGATTGGAAAAAGATAAAAAAAGGTTATTTGAAATATTTATCAAGCAAAAATTTAGATAAAAATCTAAATCAAAAAAGAAGTCTTAAGTTAAATTAAACTCAATTACTAATGTCATTGACGCGTATATGGAGCAGCAAATGTTTATTAAATTGTGAATTGTAATTGAATTGTAATAAATAATTTAATAATTATTTATCAAGTGTTTTTAGTCCCAATAAAAATGCCGCAACTAACATTAATGAACCTCCAACTTTATTAATAATCAAGCTTGAATTACTTTTTATCATCATGGCAATTTTTGAAGCTGCAAAACCATAAAAAAGAAGAAATATGCCATCAATTGAAATATAGGTAATGGATAAAATTAAAAATTGGATCCAGATATCACCATTTGCAGATATAAATTGTGGAAACAGAGCAGCAAAAAATAAAATTGCTTTAGGGTTTGATGCAGATGTTAAAAAACCTTGTAAAAACAATTTTCTATAAATTTTTTTATTATTTGTTTTTTTATATTTGTTAGTATTTTCCTTTTTTTCAAAAATTAATTTTAAAGCGTTCCAAACTAAATAGGTAACACCTATCCATTTTATGTAGATTAAGATGTTATTATCAAATGATGCTATCAATAACCCAATACCAGCTGTGGCTATTATCATTTGTAAAAGATTTGCTGACAAATCCCCCACTATTGTTGCAACTGAATTTTTAAGGCCATAAGTTGCGCTGTTGGATAACATTAATAATTGACTTGGCCCAGGTGTGCTCATAAGAGCTAAAACCGCAAAAACAAATAATACCCAGTTATCTAAAGTCATAATTAATTAGTTAAAAATAATTTTTTACGAAATTGGTTTTTTCTTACTTTTGTCTATGGTTAAATTAAAAACATCTGGTCTTGAATAATGACCTGTTGCATCAAATCTTCTTCTAGAAGATTTTGAAAAAGAAATATCAATATCGCTATAGAGTATTCCTTTTTCTTTGTGTAAAGGCCCTGCATGCAAATCACCAAATGGTTTATAAATAATTGCATCACCACAATTAATCCACTCATCTTTATCAGGGTACAAATGATCTTTATGAGGCATGTCATCTGGTAGATCGGATGCCTGTATTGCAGTTGCTGAACTTATGACCCAACAACCTCCTTCTCTAGATATATGTTTCATTGTTGAAAGCCAAGGTTCTCCCTCATCCCAAGTTGGTGCAATATAAATATCAATATTTTGTGAATACAAAGAGTATCTTGCAAGTGGCATGTAATTTTCCCAACATGCTAATGCACCAATTCTACCTACTGCTGTATCAACAACATTTAAACCACTACCATCTCCTGGACCCCAAACCATACGTTCAGGATTTGTTGGCATCAATTTTCTATGATTATTTAAGATGGTTCCATCATTATTGATTATAATGATAGAACAATAAAGAGTTGATCCGCTAACCTCTCCATCAATTTCTTGGTGACCAGCAACTACAACAACTTTATTTTTCTTTGCAGCCTCTTGAATGGGTTTCATATGACCTTTTGAAAGATTAACTGAATTAGCTTGAGAAATTTTAAACAAATCATCAGTTAAGCTCATCTCACCCCCTGGTTTTAACCTCCAAACATATTCTGGATATCCAGGAAACCAAGCCTCAGGAAACACAACTAATTTAGACCCTTGGCCAGCAGCAGTTTCAATAAGTTCAACCCCCAAATCTATAGTTTTTTGTAAGTTAAGATATTTAGGTGGATGTTGAATTACAGCTACTTTCATAAATTAATTTTTTTATTCAAAAGACTAACAATATCCAATTCATAAATAAAGTAATTACTCAAGAACCAATGTCATTGGAGCACTATTGGAGCAATAGAATTGTCAGCCAATCAAAATTTGGTGCATGATACGTCCTGGCATAAGTGTAAAAAAGCCTGTGAGGATTAAAGCAAAAAAATAAGTTGCGATCATTACTTGTTTATGACGTTTAATATTTCCTACACGTACATAATAAACACCAACACCCAGTATAAAAATTGTCCACAAACTCAATAAATGTATAGGACTATAATCTCCCCACATTTTAGTTTCGTGTATGAAAAAAGAAGTTATCGCTACAATCAACATTAAACCTACCCATATACGACCTAACAATTTATGAATGGCTCCACCTTTTTTCATAGAAAGTTGTATGCCACCTAAAATTATAGCAATCATTGCCATAATAGCATGAAGTGGTATAGGGTGTGCTTCATTGAATAACAAAGTCATGTTTTCTTAATTTCCTAATCTCTTTGAAACACCTTGTTCTTGTTGTTTATTAAACTCATCATCATTTAAGTTATACAATTCTTCTATTCTAAGATTTTTAGTTGTGATTGTTGGAACATTATTATTTTTCATCCCAAGATGTCTTGCATAAACAGCTTGTTTTTTACTCGTTTGATGAGGTTGAAAATCTTTAATGTCTTCAATAGTTACTTTATATCCTCTAACAAGATATCCACTTTCAACAGCTTCATTAAAAACTTTAATTCCTTTTTTAGTTCGCATCACTGCAGCATTAAACCCTTCATCTTCTTCTTTAGGTGAACCCCCTCTCCAAGTATCTAGAGCTGCAATATCAGAACTTTCTCCTATTGCATCAGGGCATATTTTACATCTAAAGGGAACTTTCCAATTACTTTCATCGCCCCAAAAAGAATTATAATCTTTGTCAAACTCTCTTTGATCTTTAGTCTTGATATACATTCTTCCAGGGTTACCAAATCCTCTATATCTAAATTCTTCTAACTCTTCTTCTTTGACATTAAAGCTATCAATAAATTCTTGTGATTTTGTTAGTTCTTGAAAGCCTCCACAAACAAGGGTGAATATATATTTGCAATACTGATCAACTCTTTCATCTGATTTAGCAAGCAATCTAATAGCTCCTGCATCACAAGGTTTACCAACAAATGCGAAGGTTTGTTTTTTATCTAAGGCTTTATGAAATTCACTTAAAGGGGAAGATGGACCGTATCTTGATCTACTTTCACAGTTAATTAAGTCCTCTTTATTATAACTGTATTTTACAATGTTTCGCATAGGGTTATCTTTGTCCCCTGCTGTATGCATTATAAAATCAACTTTCTTTTGTTCTAATAAATATAAAGATAATCCATTTAACAAACCTCCTGTTGAGCTTTGAAATCTGATCTTTGGATCAGTAGACCATGAATAATATAAATCAAAATAATTTCCCCAAACCAAATCTTTATCAGCTCCCTCATTTTCTTTATGATCTTCAGGTCCTTCAGCAATAACTCCAGGACAAACTTTTTTAATTTCATCTAAAGTTTCATTTGATATTGGTGTTAATTCTTTAGGTTCTAAATTACCTTTGTCACTCATCTCCATTTGAAGAGAGTTTCTTGCAATACTTTTACAAAGTCCGCAGCCAATACAAAGGCCGTTTTTTACAATATCATCTAAAGAATTAATTTTTGTCATTACTCTTTATAAGATGGGTCTTTTGCATCACATCTTCTAAGTAATGCTGGCCACTCATTTAATCCTGGTGAAAATAAATCATATTGTTTTTGAGATAATTTCCACATCTCCTCTGTTGCTCTTTCAAGAGGTAAACCAGATCCCGTTGCTTGTACTGCAACTTCACACATTCTAATTGCATAATACATATTCATAAAAGCTTCCCCAGCTGTTGCACCAACAGTAAGAAGACCGTGGTTCTTCATGATTAAAACCTTATTGTCTCCCATGTTTTCAGCAATTCTAACTCTCTCATCTTTATTAATCGATAGTCCTTCCCACTCATGGTAACCCACTTTTCCATAAAGCATTGAACTATCTTGAACTAAATGAGGGATACCATCTTTCAATGCAGTTGCAGCCAAAGCTGAAGGAGGATGTGCATGAAAGACAAATTTTGCATTTGGATGATTTAGATGAATAGCACTATGAATAATAAAACCTGCAGTATTAGCTTTTTCAGGTCCTTCTAAAACTTTACCATGCTCATCCACTTTAATTAAGTTTGATGCTTTTACTTCTTCATACAACAAACCCATCTCATGCATAAAAAATGTATGATCTGTTCCAGGTGCTCTTGCAGTGATATGGTTCCAAACCGTATCGTCCCAACCCATCATATGGGTTAATCTAAACATGGCAGCAAGGTCTACTCTTACTTTCCAGTCTGCTTCACTTATATTGTTTTTCATCGTCCCTCCTTTGAAAAAGTTAATTTATTATTTTGTTCTAAAAGTTTAATTACTTTTAAGTGATTAGAATTTGCTCCATATTTTTTAATTGCTTTGTTATAAATTTTTGAAGTTAAGTTCATTATTGGTAGTTTTAATTTATGTAATTTAATAATTTCATTAGCAAGATTTAAATCTTTCATTGATAAACCTAAAAAGAATGATGGATCATAATCACCATTAATCATGTTAGGTCCGTATCTTGTTGATGTATAACCCCCACTTGCACTTTTATCGATAATCTCTAACATTGTTTTTGGTTTAATCCCTGACTTTACTCCAAGCATCAGCGACTCTGAGAGTGATAAATAGTTTAAATAACAAAGGCTAACTTGTGCAATTTTAGCAGCATAACCAGCACCTGGTTTATTAAGATAATAGATGTTTTTACCTAATATATTAAAGACAAACTTAAGCTTATTAACTGTCTTTTTATTACCTCCAATAAATATTGATAAATCACCTGATTGAGCCTTTAAATTTCCACCTGATATCGTTGCATCAACAAATTGATTTATTTTTTTGCTTAACTTTTGTTTTAAAAGATTAAAGCAAGTTAAAGAATTAGTAGAACAATCAATCCAAATTTTATTTTTACCTAATTGATCAATAATTTTACCTTTACCAATTGATAATGCTTTAATTTGTTTTGGTCCCGGAACACAGGTGATAATTACATCTGAAAACCTGATTAATTCGTCTAATGAGCTTGTTGCTTTTCCTTTTTTTGATTTAAATTGTTTTAAAGATTTAGCACTTATATCATAACCTAATAAATCTATTTTTTTAAATTTATGTAGATTTAATGCCATAGGCATCCCCATATTTCCTAAACCAATAAAACCTATTTTCATATCAATCCATTAACCCATCTACTTCAACATTATTTCGCTCATAATGAATTGGAAGTGCTTTACCGTAAACTTGTTTAGAGTGTTCTGGTTTATTTACTCTGTAACTATCTTTTACGTATGTTGGTAGTGCAATGTAACGAGAAGTATTTCCTTCTATTTTTGTTACTCTATGCATAGAAAATCTTCCTTTAAATATTTGAAGATCCCCTGGTTGAAGATCTAATGATTTAACTTTATCTCTTGAACCTCGAAGTACTTTAGTTACCTCATCAAAGTTTTCATTTTCAGTACTTCTTAAATCAGGTGAATATTCAAACAACCCGCCTTTCTCTGCTTTTTGAACTAAAATACTTAAAGTAAATTCATTTCCATCAAAGTGCCAAGGAAAGTAATGATCTTTATGCATGATACTGTATGGATTTTTACCTAAAGGATCTGACCATCTATAAAGAGGAAAAACTCCTAAACTATCTGAAATAAATTTTAACATTTCCTCAGACTCGTAAATTTTGTTTAAATCAGATTGTTCTTCTAAATCATCAGAATTGATGTATCCACTTTCTCTAAATGAAAACACTCTTTTTGGATGGTCTTTAGATAAATTTTCATCATCTTTTGAAAAATATGGGTTGTGATGATCTTTAGTCCAATGAGTTTTAGGAAGATTTCTCTCAACTTCTTCCTTCATTCTTTTCAAAGACTCGCTAAGTACAAAGTTTGGAAGCACACAACATCCATCTTTATCAAGTAGCTCTCTATTTTTAGTAATTAAATCTTGATACTCTTTTGATCCTGTTTGATCAATTGGGTAATCTTTTAAGTTAACAATGTTTTTTATTTCCATAATTCTCCTTTAATTAAATTAATTTTTAAAAAAAGAAGTGATTACAATTTCGTGGGTGTTGAAGAATTTATATGATTTTTACAGTCTACTTTTTGTAGTAATAAATTAAATAAATTAGATGATAACTTTGAACTCAAACCAACTCTAGCCAGTCTATGACAGTGAGTAAAAAGATTAAGATTCATAAGCAAACCGTATTCTATTTTTTACCCTAGGTAAAGATAATTTGATCTAACTCTTTTTGATTTAGAAAATGAAGATAATTAAATCTAGATAGTGGGGGCTAACGCCCCCACAAACTTAATTTAATATTAGTCTAGACTATAAATTGTAACTGATTTTTCTTTATCAACTTCGTTAGCACTTATAAATAAGTTCCGTTCAGGTATAGCAACCAAACCTTCAGGTCCAATACCTGTTGGCAAAATAGTTACTAATTCTGGGTTTGATAAATCATTTGCTTTATATACACCGATAGCGTTAGCTCTTTCAGCACCCACAAAGATATAACGTGTATCACCGTATATTGCTACTTCAACTGATTCTGGTTCAACACCTTTTTTCTCTGCACGATTTTCTGGCCAGTAACCTGCTGATGCAAGTGCTCTTTCATATGATGAACCTGACTCGTATACAACCGAACCATTTTTATTAAAGATTGTCCATCCACGGCTACCACCACGCTTAGCTTGACCTGGCGCTTCATGTTTGTAGTCCCCTTCATTTGCAGTTGCAAAATGATCATTACCAATCCATTTAACTGCATCTGGTTCTCTTCTAACATTTTCAATGGTGTCAACCATGTTTAGTTTACCATCTTTTTTATTATCAATACCTTTAAGTGTTACAAGTCCTGCATCAAACTCTGAAATTACATTTCCATTCCGATCAATAACTGCCATCCAGTTATTCTCTTGCATCGTAACAACTATCTCACCCAAATTGTTGATATCAACAAACTCAGGTTCTGGATCGTTTGGAGCAATAGTTGAAAAACCAACTAAGTCTGCTTTAGTAACACTGTTATCTGCTAAATTAACAATTGCTACAAAACCACCTGGAAGTTGTGGAATTTTTTCATCATTGATATCTTCGTTACGCTCATTTTCAATAGCTACTGCCACAAAAGTTCCATCTGGACTAACTGCAACAGAGTCTGGTTGTCCACCTAATTCTATTTTTGTAACTTCTTTTCCTGAAGCAAGATCAATAACTAACAAGTGTCCACTTGGTTTTACGTAGTCTGGAGAAGTGTTAATACCAACATATGCTTTCCCATTTTTGATCGCAACACTAGTTGGCTCACCACCTAAGCTCATTGAGCCTAATGGTTTCGGATTTGCTGGATCAGTGATATCAATCATCCCTAATGCATTTGCAGGACTATCGCTATATACAAGCTTCATGCCATCCGCAGTTGCGGCAATGATTTCTGCTGATGTTTCCTCGGCACTAGGATTATTTGCTGGTGTCCCAAATTTTCCAATTTCTGAAAAGTCTGCATTTGCTATGTTAACAATTGCAGTTGAGGCTAGAAGGCCTGCTAAAATAAATTTTATCATTAAGTTTTCCTTTTTCTGTTTTTATTAATTAACCAAATCAAGGAAGATGATATGTATTAGTTCTGTTACAAATTTATTTTTTAATTATAACAATTATATTACAATCATTTTTTTTAGAATTGAAATTGTGGATTGTAACTGAATTGTAATAAATAACTTATCTTAAGAATTGAAATTGTGGATTGTAACTGAATTGTAATAAATAATTTGTAATTATTTTGTAACAAAGTTATTTCATTAATCTACTATGTAATATAATTTTAAAGTAACTGTAATTAATATTAAGTATTCTCTAAATAAAAAATGTGTAGTTAAAATAAAATTTTATCATTATTTCTATCTCTTATTAATTATTTTAACTGAATAAATACTTCCTCCTTTTTTTTTAAAAAGGAGGAAGACGAAATTATAATGAACCTTCTAAAACGTATTTTAAAATTCTAACAACTTGTGATTGATCTGAAGTGACAGCAGAAGCTGCAGCATCTATTTCCTTTAATGCATGTTGATGATCGTCACTATGAATAACTATAATAGATTTATTTAATGCAGATGCATATCCTGCATCGAAAGCTGAATTCCATAATCTTAGGTAGATTAGATCGATGTCATTGGAGCACTATTGAGTAAAATGATTTAAATTATAGCTTTTTATCATTCAGTTTGCTCATAGCTTTTCCAGGGGAGAAAGTATAATCATTGTCATCCATTAATTTTCCACTTCCATCATAAAGTTTCCAATTAAATTTTACTTTATCTTTCTGCTTTTTTCCTAATTTTAAAATTGTCAATTCTATTTTTCGTGGTTTACCGCCAGAAGAACCTTCAAAAGATCTAGTCTCGCCTTCTTTCCAAACGCCTAGAGGAAATTTACATCCATTTTTTATTACTCTTCCTCCTCTTCTACTATCCCAAACTCTTCCTATACACTGCCCGTCATTAGTAACTGTAAATAACTGTGTTTTTAATCCACTTTGACCTTTTCTTGTTCTTTTATAAACTTTTATAGTTTCTCCAGTTTGTGGGTTTTTCCAATCCTCAGGTCCTACAATTTTTTTTCTCTTCTTTTCACCAAATACCAAATTAGCATTTGTAAATTTAATCTCTTTATCTTCTCTTATTTCTCCACCTGTAAATAATTCTAAAGGGATAAATCTTTCTGATCCAAAAGATTGACTAGTATTTAGTAAAATTAGAAATGATATTAAAAAAAAATTTTTCAAATAATTAAATTAATTTAATAAATTTTCTCTCCAAAAAGCTAAATACTCTGGCATAAAAGTTTTTCCGTGGTTACCACCTTCAGTTACACCTTTTCCAATACATTTTTCTTTTACAAGACCTTTAAACATTGTTTTAAAAGCTTTTCTTGGGTTTTTACGAGATAATTCATTATATTCATCCAAACTTTTGATTTTTGTATTTTTTAGAATTAAATCAACGAACTCTTTGTTCATATTACCATCATCTTCGGTATAGAAATTAGGACACTTCCAAAAATATTGAGTTCTTTTTGCAAATTCTGGCTCATAATTTCCTGTAAATAAATGATACCATCCTTCTCTTAAATCGATTTCAATATCAGCACCTTTAGCTTGCATTTTTTCCATAAGTTCCACACATGGACCTGGTAGTGTGTAATCCTCAGCTAAACCATGTACATACCAAATTTTAGTTTCTTTAACTGGAGTTGGATTTCTAAACATTCCAGATATTCCACATTCAGCAGATCTTGGTTGAGATGCTGCAAAATAAAGATCTTTATCAACTAAAATATCTCTTAATCTTTTTTCTGCTGCCATAATTGAAAGGTTTCCACCTCTTGAATAACCAGAGATGCCTATTTTTTTAATATTTATTTTTGGATCCTTACTTAGATAATCTAATGCCATAAACGCATCTATATAAGTAGACCATAAAGAAGCCTTTGATTGATCACGGTAAGTGTGTTTTGCGCCTCTAGCAGAAAAATTATCTAAATACATTGTTGCTATACCCATATCTAGTAATGGCTTTTGTTGATCTCTCATAAATTCTAGCCAATCTGCAGTAAATTCATCAGCACCACCACTGCTATGAACGATTAATAATAAAGGAAATGGACCTTCTCCTTCTGGATAAGTAATAAGAGCATCTACTATTATTGGGCTCTCTTTATACCAACCCTCTTTTATACCTTTGTAATCAGAAGCTTGATAAGAATTAATCTTAACCAATTTACCATTTTCCAACTGTTTAGATAATTTTTTTAATGGAGTTTTTTTTGGTTTAATTGTTTCAGCATTAACAACAGTATTTGAAAAAATAAATAAAAAAAGAATTACAAAAAATTTTTTTATAATACTCATAATGTTATTTATATAACTATTTAAGCTTTCCTTGAAGAACATATTTTAAAATCCGAACCACTTGCATTTGGTCTGATGCAACAGCTGAGGCTGCAGCATCTACCTCTTTTAAAGCATGTTGATGCTCTTCATTATGAATAATAATTATTGATTTATTTAAAGCAGCCGCGTACCCTGCATCAAAAGCTGCGTTCCATTGTTTGTATTTTTCACCAAATTTAACAACAACTACATCACAATCTTTGATCGATTTTTTAGTTCTAATTGAATTGATATTAGCCCCTTTTCGATCTTTCCAAAAATTTTTCTCTTCAGGACCTAAAATTTCAACACCACATTCATCTGAAGATGCGTGATCAGTAACTGGAGACGAAAATTGAATGTCTAAATTTTGTTTTTTACATTCATCAATAATTTCATCTCGCCAATTTGTATGAATTTCTCCTGCTAAATATACTTTCAACATATGTTCTTTATATATAGTAACTAGTATCCTAAATTTCTATCTATTTGATTAACTAATTCTTTATTTTCTGTGAATAATTTTAAATTTTTAAAGAAAATTTTAAGAACCATTTCAATATAATTGCCCTCACTATCAGATGAAATATGAGGAGTAATAATTAAATTTGGAGTATCCCAAAGGTTTGATGTTTTTGGAACAGGTTCTTGTGAAAATACATCTAAAATTGCTCCAGCAATTTCATTGTTTTGAAGTTTAATTCTTAAAGCTTCGTAATCTAAAACAGATTGCCTTCCAATATTTACAATCCCACACGTAGATTTTAATTTATCTAATCTTGATCTATTAATTAATCCTTTAGTCTCCTCTGTTTCTGGAACTGCTAAATATAAAAAATCAGCATGAGGTAATACTTCATCAATTTTATCAAATGTAATAACTTTTGAGCATCCCTCAACATCTTTTCCTTTTCTATTTACACCAATAACTTCTGCTCCAAGTTTACTGATATGTTTAATCATTGAACCACCTAAAGAACCAGTTCCAACAACAACCACTTTCCTTCCTTCTGTTGGTTTTCCAAGTAAAGATACAAACTCTTTATTTTTTTGATTTGTTACAATTCTAGTCATGTGATTTTGGAGCATTAATATACTCATCAAACCAAACTCACCTGCTTTTTTAGCATGAACTCCACTACTATTTGTTAGTACTAAATCATCCTTCATCCAATCAAAAGGAGATAAATGATTAACACCAGCAGATATTACATGGATCCATTTAAGGTTAGGTGCAATTTGTTTCAAATCTTTTGTTGGAAACTGCCAGCCGAGTAAAATGTCAGCTGATTGCATTGAAGAGATAAAATTATCATCATCCCAATCAATTACATATTCTACTTTGTCCCTTAGCTCAGGATATTGATCAAAACCCTTTTCAATTTCTTCTTTTGTTATTGTATTATTTTTCTCACCTTCAGGATCACACGGTAAAAATCCCTCTTTCCAATGATTATTTCTGATGTGAATTTTAATTTTTTTCATATTTTAAATTAATATTATCTTTAATTTCGTTTAATAAAAAATAGATTATTGTATAAATAACTATGCCTTCATTTGATGTAATTAGTAAAATTAATTATCAAGAATTTGATAATGCTTTAGCAAATTGCTTAAGAGAAATAAGCAATCGATATGACTTTAAAGGACTTCACATCACTATAGAGCGAAAAGATAAATCAGTTACTACTAATGCTCCTGATGAATTAAAATTAAAGCAAGTCAATGAATTATTACAAACACATTTAGTAAGAAGAAAAGTAGATCCAAGAGTTATAGAAGTTAAAAGTTCGGAAGGTGCTTCGGGTGGAGCAATTAGACAAGTAAGTGAACTTAAAGAAGGTATTAGCCAAGAAAATGCAAAAAAAGTTATTGCTGACATTAAAAAACTTAAACTTAAAATTCAGGTTAAAATCCAAGGTGATGAATTAAGAGTTGATGGTAAAAAAAGAGATGACCTTCAAGAAGCTATAGCAGCAATTAAAGCTATTGATATTGGGCTTCCAATAGACTTTGTAAACTTTAGAGATTAAACCTCCCAAACTATTTATTGTATTTAGTACAAAAAGATATAAGCAGACACTCAATTACTTAAAATTTATATCATTCCCAACATAATGAACTTCTCTGATCTAAATATTGAAAATAAATTAAAAAAATCAATTGAATTAGCTGAATTTAAAACTCCGACCCCTATTCAAAGTCAATCAATACCAATTAGTTTAGAAGGAAAAGATGTTTTAGGAACTGCTCAAACTGGTACTGGCAAAACTTTAGCTTTCACAATTCCAATGCTGAATAAACTTTTAAAAGATAAGCAAGCAATGGCATTAATAATTTGTCCAACAAGGGAACTTGCAACCCAGGTAATGGAAACTGTTTTAAAACTTAATATTAGAGAAATAGGAATTGGTAATGCTCTTTTAATTGGTGGTGAGAGTATGCAAAAACAACTTAGACAATTAAAAAAAGGAGCAAGAATTATAGTTGGAACCCCTGGAAGAATTAACGATCACATAGAACGAAAAAGTTTGAACTTATCTAGAGTAAATTACTTAGTTTTAGATGAGACAGATCGAATGTTAGATATGGGATTTACTCCTCAAATAGAGGTTATTTTAAAATTTATTCCAAAAGATCATCAAACATTATTGTTTTCTGCAACGTTACCTGAAAACATTTTAAAGATTTCTCAAAAGTATCTAAATAATCCTGAAAGAGTATCTGTTGGATCTCTATCAACTCCAATTGAAAAAATTAAACAAGAAACTTTTCAAATCACAGCTGATAAGAAATATCACGAATTGATTAATCAATTAGTTGAAAGAAGTGGATCTATTTTAGTTTTTGTTAAAACTAAACATGGGGCTGATAAAATTGTAAAAAGATTAAAATATGATGGCCATAAAGCTGATGCGATTCATGGAAATCTTAGACAAAGTAAAAGAGATAGAGTTATTAGAGGATTTAGAAATGGTAATAGCAGGATTTTAATTGCAACAGATGTTGCAGCAAGAGGATTAGATATTCCAGTTATAAAACACGTAATTAATTATGATCTTCCACAAGTTCCAGAGGATTATATTCACCGAATAGGTAGAACAGGCAGAGCTGGAAAAGATGGTTCGGCTTTAACTTTTTTAACCAATAATGATCGAAATATGTGGAGATCTATACAAAAATTAATAGATCCAAATTTTAAAACTTTTCAAGAAATTGAAAAAAATAGATCTAAAAAAAATAAAAAAGGTAAGAAGTCATTTAATAAAACGAAAAAATTTAGAGATAAAACAAATTCTAAATTTAAGAAAAATAAAAGATTTAACAAAAAAGAAAATAATCAAAGATCAAAATTTAAAGATAAGAAGAAATCTTTTAATAAAGATCATAAAAGATCTAAATTTAAGAACAAAGAAACAACAGCTGGATATACAAATAATGCTAAATATTTTAGTAAAAAACAAGATAATCCAATGGAAAATGAAAACTTTAAACAAAAATCTTTTAAGAAACGAAATAAATTTAAAAATCGTAAGAGACCAAAAAATTTTTCATTCAAAAAGCACAAACGTAAATAAAATTAAAATAAATTAATTAAATATTTGTGTAAAAAATAACCTATTACAAGCAAAGATAGTCCTATCAAATAAATTAACCAAAAATTCATTCCTAATGGTTTTGCAAAAAAGAATGGTAGAAAAAACAAGTAACTAACTGGAACTGCAATTAAAATACTTTTGGTAAATGTGACTGTTTTTTCAACATCTTGATGTTCGTAATAAGAAAATATAATTGCAATCAAAGATGCAATTGGTAGAGCAATGATAAAACCAGATAATTTTGGGTATTGTCCAGATAACCAACTAGCAAAAGAAATTATTACTCCTGCAATTAAAACTTTTACAAAGAAAAACATTTTTTTATTATTAAACTTTTTGAATCAAAGATGCAGTATTATTTGTAGGCTTATTAACATCTTTGGATACTTCATGAAAAATAAGATTGGGTGATTTACGTTCATTTAGAAATGCTGATCCTTGCAATTCTAAATTTAGATATCTATTAACATCCGCTTGATTAAGAATAACTGGTTGTCGGTGATGAATTTCCTTAATATTTTCTTTTGCTTCTTCTGTAATTAAACAAAACTGATCGTCTTCAAATATTCCTGCAAAATAAATAGTATTACTATCTTCACGAGTAAAGTAATGAGGAGTTTTTTCTTTCTCTTCCCTCTTCCATTCGTAAAATCCATCTGCAACAGCAACACATCGATTGTTTTTAATCAATTTTTTAAATGAAACCTTTTCATCTATGGTCTCAAGTCTAGCGTTAATCAGAGCTTTAAAATCTTTATCTTTTGCCCAACTTGGAACTAGTCCCCATTTTAAAGCTTCTAAGGTATTTCCATTTTTATATTTTTTTATAACTGGAAGTTTTTGATAAGGGTGTGCGTTATAGTTTTCATTGTCTTCAACCTGAATTGCAGATTTAACTAATGAACTAGTTTTGGTTACTGGATTTTTAACAACATATCTTCCACACATAAGATTAATAATATTTTGGTTTTACAAAAAAGTCATTACGATCCATTGTCGTAAGCTCAATATTTAATTTTTTTTGATTTCTCTCTATATCAAATTGTAATTTAGTCCCTGGGCCACCAAAGGACCAAACCACTTTATAAAAATCCTCAATGTTGTTAATTTTTTCATTATTCACAGCTAAAATTGTATCATTTACACTAAATCCAGCTTTAGCAGCAGGACCATTGTCATTTACTCTTGTGATTTTAACTTGTCCAGTGTTGTCACTTGAGGTTAAACCCATATAAGGTTTGATATCTTTTGTTCTTCTGCCATTTTCAATTAAATCATCTAAAATTGGTTTTAAATCATTGATTGGCACAAACATATTTCCGGGAGAACTTATTCCTGTTGCTGCTGCATCTCCTACATACAAAGAACCTATTCCTAAAACTTCACCATATTCATTAATTAAAGCAGAACCTGCAAAAGAGCTATTAGCTGGATAAGTATAAATTGGTTTATCTAAAAAATATTCCCACCATCCAGCAAAAGATCGTCTTGAAACCATTTTAACGGCTGAAGGTCTTCCCTCTGTTAAATAAGGTAACACATATAAAAAATCTTCTTTAGTTAATTGATCAGAATCTCCAATTTTAAGAGGTTTTAGGTTTGATTGAATAATGGTTCTTAAAATACCAAAGCCAGTTGTGTGATCATAACCAATAAGCTCACCTGGAAATTTTTTACCATCAGGTAATGTTATTGTAATTGTTTCTGCTTCAACAACAATATAGCCAATTGTTAATATGTGTTTATCATCAATAACTACACCATTTCCTCCTCTTACAGTTCCTAAAGATTGTGCAGTTCTTGCCTCTGGTGGGATGATGCTGTCAATTTTAACAACTGATTTATAAATATTTAAAATATCTTCTTCTGTTGTTAGTTTGTTTGTCTCTGAAAATAAGTTGTTAGTTGAAAAAAGTAATATCCAAAAAATAAAAAATATTTTTTTCACTAAATTGATTGTTGTTTAATTATTTCCTTCATTTGTTTAATCATAGCATCAGGTGTTTTCATTGATGGATAAATTTCTTGGGCTTCCTCATAACTACGAATTGCTTTTTCATAATTCTTTAATTTGATATTAACCATACCTTGTCCCGCTAAAGCACCAAAATGTCTTGGTTCTAATTCTAAGACTTTATCAATATCTTCTTGTGATTTTTGATATTCTCCCAACATATAAAGAACAGTTGCTCTTTTATTCCAAGCCTCGGCCCAATTTTCATCAAGTTTTATTACCTCCGTAAAAATATCCCTTGCTCTATTAGGTTGTTGATTTCTAACAAACATTGAACCTTCCTCTAAACGAGCAGTTAGTTTATCATCAGTTGGATGAGTGCTCCATAAAGACCATATTTCTTGTTCAACAATTGATGCTACTGTTGCTTTATTAACTTTTAGTTCATTAAATAATTGATTTAACCTTACATCTCTATCGTTTGCAAAAGAACTCGTTAAAGAAAATAAAAAAATTAAACAAAATAAAAGTACTCTCTTCATAGTTAGATATTAACAAATAAGAGAATTAGAGTCTTGGTTCTTATGTATTTTGATTACTTTTTTTACAACTATAAAAAGAAATATCCTTTTCTTTCTCTTCTAGTTTAATGTTTTTAGTAATTTCATGAACAAGCTCACCTGTTTTAATAGTTAATACTGCAGATTCTGAATAATTTCTTTCATCATCAAAAGCTTGGATTAATACAATATCTTTATTTGAAATTTTTACCTCTAGTTCAATTTTATCAATAAAATTAGATAAATTTTTTATAATTAATGAATTTGGTGATTTAGATTCGATTAATAATTTACGAATGTCATCTCTCTTAACTTGATCTTTTGTAAATGTTTCAAAATTATGATCTGGATTTTTTAAAATTACTTTTTCAAATGCACATGTAAGATTTAAATTTGCATCTATAGTAATATTAGTATTTTGTGCATTAGCATAACTAAAGCAAAGGAAACTTAAAACTATAAGTAATTTTTTCATTAAAAAGTCTTACAGCTTTTTTCAGTTGATTACTACATCTACTAATATCGCAAGGTATAAATTTAATATTGTAAATCCTTAAATAATTTTAAAATAGATCAATTAAAAATATTATTTAATCTTTAACTCTTTCACCCAAATATCATTCCAGCAATATAAATTATCGTCAATACAGCATTTAGAACTATCAAACTGTTCTCTTTCCATAGTATTCCTATCAAGACCCAAATGGCATTAGCAAGGCAGAATAGGTAAATATAAAGTGGGTAAATATTAAAAGCTGATAATAATGCTGCTGATATCACCATTACAGTTCCAGTCCATGCTAAAGGCTGGTATGGTTTACGCATCTTTGCCCTCTAACACATCTTTATCTAGGACTGGATGCCAAAGTATTGAATTAAAGTTCATAAATATAAATTATAATTTTTTCTGATTGATTACTACATCTACTAATATTGCAATCAACAAATTAAGCATTGTAATTCCACATATAATTATAAAGCTGAAAAAATAAATCCAAGCCCACCAATAAACATCTTGTAATGGTAACATTACTTGTTCCCAACTAGATAGAGTTAAAACTTGGAACAATGTGATCATAGCAACTCCAACGTCGCTCCATCTCTCAGGAATATCAGTGCTAAATAAAATTGAACCTATAGTTGCGTATATATAAAGAATAATAAACAATAATAATCCAACGTAAAACACTCTTTTGACAGATGTGAGCAGTGCTTCAATGATTTTTTTTAATTCTGGAACAACTGAGATAATTCTCAATACTCTAAATACTCTTAATAATCTTAAAAGTAAGAAGCTAGAATTATTAGGAATTGGAATTAATGAAATTAAAACAATTAATGTATCAAATACATTCCACCCACTTTTAAAAAAATGTAGTTTTTTAGGTTCTCCTATAAACCTAATTATAATTTCAATAACAAAAAATATTGTAATTGAATAATCTAAATAATTGATTGCTTGTCTGGTAAGATCACTTAATTCATAAGTGTTAACCCCAATTGTAATTGCATTTAAAATAATAATTGAAATAACAACAAATTGAAAAATTCTGCTTTCTTTTAAATTGTATAAAAAATTATTCATTAATTATTGATATAAACCATTTGTTGAATTTGTCACATTTAATGATTAATAATAAATTTTAAATACCAATCATGATCAAAAAATTTATCCAATTCTTTTTTATATCTTTCTTACTTCTTTCAAGTTCAAATTTACTAGCAGCTAGTAATGATGAATATAAAAAAAATCATGAAAAGATGACGAAAAAACATGGTCATGGACATGGGCAAAATGGTCATGATGAAGTTAATATGCCAGGACTTCAAGGTAAAGATACAACAGATATTGAAGTTAGTGATCTTAAAAATATTTTCCAAAATCATAAAGAAATAAAAAGAACTGTTACCAATATTCCTAACGGTATTAAAACTGAAACGTATTCTGAAGACGAGAACGTAAGACAATCAATTGTTAACCATGTTTCAATGATGATCACAAGAATCCAAGAAGGAAAAAATCCTGAAGTTATTATTCAATCACCTACATTAGATGTTTTATTTAGATATCATGATAAAATTGAAACTGAAATTGAATTAACAGATAAAGGAATTAGTGTTTTACAAACTTCAGAAGATCCAAAGGTAGTTGAACTTCTACAAAAACATGCTGCAGAAATAAATGACATGGTTGAAAGAGGAATGCGTGCAGTACACGAAAGAATGATGTCCTCTAAAAAAACTAATTAATTGTTTTTTCTATAAATTTTTTAAGAGTTTTACTAATTACAATGGTTCCTTCTTTATTTGGATGAATTCCATCTTGCTGATTTAAACTTGGATCAAGTGCAACTCCTTCAAGTAAAAATGGGATCAAAGGTAAGTTATATTTTTTTGATAGTTTTGGATAAATAGCATCAAACTTTTTTTTGTATTCAGCACCATGTGTTGTTGGAGCAACCATACCTGCAATAATAATTTTTATATTTTTATTATTTGCTATCTTTATGATTTCTTCTAAATTTTTCTCAGTTTCCTCTGGTTTTATTCCTCTCAACATATCATTGGCGCCCAAACCTAAAATGATTAAGTCAATACCAGGTTCAGATAAACTCCATTCAGCAATATTTAATCCTCCTGAAGATGTGCTTCCAGAAACACTGCCGTTAATTATCTTTATATTTAAACCATCTTTTTTAAATTTATCTTCTAATACTACAGATAAATGATGTTCTTTAGGTAAACCATATCCAGCCATCAAACTATCGCCAAATAAGACAACCTTTTCTATTGCGAAAGCGTTTATGTGCACTAGAAAGATCATCAAAATTTTTATAAATAAACTTTTATTCATGAGTGATCTTCTTAAATTAAAAAAAATAAATCTCAAATACCAAACTGGTAAAGAAAGTATCAGTGTTTTAAAGAATATTGATCTTACCATTAAGAAAAAAGAGACAGTTTCTGTCGTTGGTGAAAGTGGATCTGGTAAAACCAGTTTAATAATGTTGGTTGGAGGACTAGAAAAACCAACCTCAGGTAAAATTGTATTTCAAGATCAAGAAATTACAGGATTAAATGAAGATGAAGTTTCAGAAATTAGAAAGAAGAATATTGGAATTATATTTCAATCTTTCTATTTAATTCCAAATTATACAGCAGTTGAAAACGTTGCTTTAACATTAGAATTAAATAATTTTAAAAATCCTGAGAGTGAGGCAAAAAATTTATTAGATAGATTTGGTTTAAAGCACCGATTTAATAATTTACCTAGTCAGTTATCTGGTGGTGAACAGCAAAGAGTTGCGATTGCAAGAGCTATAGCAATGAAGCCTGAATTAATCTTGGCTGATGAGCCTACAGGAAACTTGGATACTGAAAACTCATTAATGATTTCAGATATTTTATTTAAATATGTAAAAGAGGAAGGATCTTCCTTAATC
Organism: Candidatus Pelagibacter sp. HIMB1695; assembly: GCF_052047655.1. NCBI lineage: Bacteria > Pseudomonadati > Pseudomonadota > Alphaproteobacteria > Candidatus Pelagibacterales > Candidatus Pelagibacteraceae > Candidatus Pelagibacter > Candidatus Pelagibacter sp. HIMB1695. Next base: position 467,061 of record NZ_JBNAJT010000001.1, read on the forward strand.
ATGGTAACGCATGATCCAAAACTTGCAAATAAAGCAAAAAGAAAAATCAAAATAAAAGATGGAAAAATTAAATAATCGATCTGAATTTAGTTTGATTTTTAAATATGCTCTAAAGGATTTAAGCAGAAACTATCACAAAATCTCAAGTATTATTGTTACTCTATTTATTAGTCTCTTTATATTAAGTGCTATTTTTACAATTGAAGATAGTCTTAAAAAAGAGCTGAACGATAATGCAAAAGCTTTATTGGGTGGTGATTTAGAAATTGATTACAATCGTAACCAAGGGAATCTAGAACTAGTTAATCAGGTAAAAGAATTTGCAACTGTTTCTCAAATGATTGAGTTCAGTACTATGCTTTCAACAACTGGAAGAGAGAAAAATAAATCATTATTCACTAGAATTAAAACAGTTGATGAAAAATATCCATTATATGGCGAAGTAGTATTTGAGCCCAAAGGTGCTTATGAGCGAATGCAAAAGGAACCAAATACTATTTTAATTAATGAAAGCTTATCAAAGACACTAAACATAAAACTTAATGAACAAGTTAAAGTTCAAGACCAAAATTTTACAGTTATTGGAATTATAAAATCAGTACCAGATGTAAGTGGATTTGTTGCTTTTGGTGATTGGGCGCTTGCTAGAAAACAAACTTTAGAAATATTAAAACTAAATGGTATTGGAAGCTTTTTAAACTATGAATACAAAGTAAAATTTAATGAAGGCGATAACCCTGAAGAGTTAGAAAAACGAATTGAAAATATTTTTAAAGATGATCAAAAAGTAAAGCTTCGTTATCCTGAAAATTCAGCAAGTGGAATAAAGAGAATAATTAATAATTTTTCACAATTTTTATCTCTTGTTTCAATAAGTGCGATGTTGATTGCTGGTATTGGGATTGCAAACACCCTTCTTTCTTTTATTAACCAAAACAACATGTCAATTGCAGTTAGAAAAGCAGTTGGATTTTATTCAGGAAATATAAAGACACTTTATTATCTTCAATTATTAATTTTGTTGTTTGTAATCACAGTTGTTTCCTATGGATCTAGTTTTTTAATAGTCCCTATTGCTGATAAATACTTATCAGATGGACTCGGATTAAATGTTTATCCAGTATTTTCTATAGTTAATTTTATTAAAATATTTTTAGTAGGTTTATTAGTTCTTGTAATATTTTCTATCCCAACAATAAGTTCAATTGACCAAGTAAAAGCCTCTAATTTATTTAGAAATGTTTTTCAAAACTTACAATTTTATTATTCAAAAAAATCTGTTGTTTTAAGTTTTGTTTTGCTCTCTATTTTAGTTTTGTTATTTACAATTGGCTCTGAACAACCAACTTACAGTCTAGGATACTTTGCTGCATTTTTTGTGTGTTTGATTGTATTTTTCTTTCTTTCAAGAATAATCATATTTTTTCTTAAAAAATTTAAATCAAGCTCCAATATCTCATTAAAGGTATCAATTAAAAATATCACTCAAACAAAAAGTATTACTCCAATTACTATTATGTCTTTAGGGTTGGGGGTTACTTTACTTTTAACATTGGCGTTAGTTGGAACAAATTTTCAAAGAGAAATTGCTAAATCAATTCCTGATATTGCACCTGATTATTTCTTTGTAGGAATTCAAAAAGGAGAGCGTGAAAAGTTTGAGCAAGGTATACTAAAAATGGACCCTGATGCAGATATTGAAGTGGTTCCTATGGTATCATCTGGCATTACGAAAATTAATGGCATTAATCCAAATACTTACATTAAACCAGATAATGATAGTTATTGGGTAATTGGAAGTGAGAGAAGATCTTCATGGGTGGAAGATGTTCCTGAAGATAATCCATTAGTTGCTGGAGAATGGTGGGATTTAAATAAACCTAATCAACTTCAAATATCTTTAGATGCTAAAGTTGCAAAAGATTTTAACATTCAATTAGGAGATGTTTTTACTTTAAATATATATGGAAGAGAAATTGACGGTGAAGTAGTTAATTTTAGAGAAGTTGATTATCGAGATTTAAGTATAAACTTTGCAATGCTATTTAATCCTCAATTCGCTCAAAATATTCCTCATGAATATTTAGCAACAGCAAAATTTAATTCTGATAAATTTGATGAAACTGAAATGCTAGAAGTTATGCCTAGCTTATCTATGATCAAAATTGCTGATTATCTTACAAAAGTAACAGCTGTGCTAAATAAAGTATTCATTGCAGTTACTTTGATATCAGCTGTAACAATTGTAATTGGTTTAATTGTTATTTCGAGTGCAATAATGGTTCAAGGTAAAGTTAAAGAGTATCAAAACTTAGTATTTAAAATTCTAGGCTTTTCAAAAAAAGAGATAATTCTGTCATCATTAATAGAATTCATCATTATATTTAAATCAGTCATACTGATTGCAATATTCTTTGCTGTAATTGGTTCAAAATTTATTATGGAAAATATCTTTGAACTTGTTTGGATGTTTGATTTTAAAGTTTTAATTTACTTAGGTTTTTCAATTGGATTTGTAACATTGATATTGATTATGTTAACAAACTTAAAATACCTAAATCCAAAAGTTTACCCTTTGATTAGAAATCAATAATTAGAATTTTGTAATTTTACTATCTAAAGCAATTACATTTAATTCTACTTTAAGTTTTGGAAATCTTTTTTTGATTTCTTTTTTAAGTTTATTAAATGAGTCTTGGTGTATTTTTTTTTCATTTACTGGACTAAATTCCTTTTTTCCATTAGCAATTTTTGCAGCACCACAATCTTTGTGATTAATAACAATAAGCTTTTCTATTTTATGAAGCTGAATTGAAGTTCCAAGATTGTCATAAAAAGTATTATGCCATTTTTTAAATTTATTATGTGTGACCCCTACTGCAGCACCAGCAATTGTAAAAGCACTGTACTTACCAGTTAATTTTTTTTTCTTTAAATGATTGTGAACTAAATGTTGAAATCTTGGATCCATACAAGATAACACCATCGCTTTAAATTTTGACTTCATGAATTAAACTCAACTTTATACATCGCTTCATTCCTTCTATTCATTGGAAGGGTAAAAGGACTATCATATGTAGCTCTAATAGGTGGACTTATAATTGAAATATTATTTTTGTTTAACTCTTTTTCTAGGATTTCTTTGTGTTTTATGAAATTTCCATCTGAAGCTCGACCAGAATATCTAAGCACGGCATAATATCCTCCTTCAATATTTACTATTCTTACATCATCTCTACTTGGATTGGGCACATTATCTGAATTAAATTTTGAAGGTAAATAAAACTGCATAGTCATATTACCATTTTTTTCTACTTGAGTAACCGGAGTAGTCATTGCTATCTTTTCTTGAGCATCATTTCTTCCAGAAATATAATTAAATAATTTTCTAAAATTACTATCTATTCCTGCTCTAGAGGTTTCAACTGCTAAACGATCAGAATATTTTCTAATCTCATAAATTTCATTTTTATCAACCACTTCATACTTTGCTTCTTCATTGGCCATGACAATAGAATACGGTAAAACAAAGAAAGTACAAAATAGAAGAATTAATTGTTTTTTTAACTTCATAGTTAAATTACTTTATATTCAAAATTTTGTGTTGTTTCATTAATTTGAACTAATTTTGCTCCATTTCTTTCATGAAAATTCGTTGCCATTTCTGTTAAAGGTGAAAGGGTTACTAATCTGTTTAAATGATTGGATTTTTTTATCTTTTTAAACACTTCTTTAACAATTAACTTTCCTCCACCCTTTTTCTTTGACCATACAGTATAAGCAATAGCAATTTGACCACCTTTTTGATCTCTCATTGCACTTTGTAAAAAAGCATCAGTACTTAATTTTTCAAGTTCATCCACACTTTTAGGAATTTCATTTGTATAAGCAAAACACATAACAGCATGAATTTCGCCTTGATACTCAACACCATAAATTTTTCTTCCAAATCCTGTTCTAAATTTATTATCTAACTCTGGTCGAACTGGATCTTCTTCTACATTACATTCTTTAAGTTCAATAAGTTTAGCACCTTTTACCCAACCAAAAAAATTATCAATTTTTTTATTAAGTACTTGTTTATTTTTTCTAATACGAGCTTTTATTCTAGGATTAAATTTTTTTTTCATATTAAATAATCATATAAAAGTTTTGAACTACTTATAAAAATTAAAATATATAAAATATTATAAAATAATTTTTCGTTTATAATTTTAATTAATCGATAACCAATTAGTATTCCTATAAAAGCAATTGGAAATAAAAATACTGATTGTTTAAAGGTTACTAAATTTGTCATTGAAAGGTTAATATATAAAGGAAGTTTTATTAGATTGACAAATGTAAAAAATATAATTCTTGTTCCCACATAAATTTCTTTCTGCATTCTTAAAGGAAGCATATAAACACTTACAGGTGTTCCTCCTGCATGGACACAAAAACTTGTAAAGCCAGCTATGACAGAACAAATGCTTCCTTTGATAGAATTTTTTTGAGATTTAGCTTCTTTATTTTTTTTAAAAAAGAAATAATGACCTGCGAAAATAAATCCCATTAAACCAATCATAAATTTTAATAATTCTTCTGAAAAATATGTAAACGTGAAAGAAGCAATTATTATTCCAACAGCAGCAAATGGAACCATTAACTTTAAAGTTCCTAAGTCATATTCTTTTCTATATTTATAAACAGCAATAAAATCAGAAAATATTAAAATTGGTAAAATTATTCCTAATGCTTGGTTCAAAGGCATTACAATGGTCATTAATGGAATAGATATTAATGTCATTGATCCACCCAAACCTGATTTAGCAATACCGTACAAAATTATTGCTGGTACTACTGTAAAGAAAAATAGTAAATTTATTTCCATTTGTTTAATGAATTTAATAGTTTTGATCCTAAAGGACTAATTGGTTCTTGAAGAATTATTTCTTTTCCTGTTTTTTGTTTAACTAGCTGTAATAATTTTGTTGCTATTCCTTTTTTCCTAAAAATTGGATTAACGAAAATGTACTCCACTTCTCCCTTTTCATTAAATCTAACAAACCCAAGTGTTGTATTTTCATTTTTATAAGTAAAAACACCATCAGCTTCATCTAATTGATAATTCGAGAAATCAATACTGTTCATAAATCCTAGTAATTAAGGAGCAAAAGAATAATTGCTATTGCAGCAACTATTGAACTAACAACAATATAATTAAGCTTAATATTGAACTTTTTCTCAACAAATTCAGTTATTTTTTCCCAAAATAATACAATTAAGAAAACAATAATAGCTGGAATTATATATTTAATCATGTTTTAAGATTTGTTGTCACTGACATAAACTGAAACACCTCTTGTATTTAAGTCAACATCGAACTTTTTATGTAGTGGCGGAAATGCTCTTTGTGAACAATCTAATCTGTCACAGGTTCTGCATGATACACCAATTGGTATTTCTGTAGATTTATCATTTATGTTAACATTTTCAGTGTAAACAAAATCTTTTGCATATTTTGCTTCACACCCTAGTCCGATTGAGAGAACACTTTTTGCTTGTCCAAATCTACCTATTCCTTTTTCAACAGTTCTTGCAATGCAAACATATTTTTCGCCATTATTCATTTTACTTACTGCAGCTTGTATTACACCAGGTCTTGTAAAAGCAGAATACACATTCCATCTTGGACACGCTCCACCATATCTTGGTATATCAATTCCAGACAAGGAAAATCTTTTTGAAATATTTCCAGCCATATCAACTCTTAAAAAATGAAAAGGAATACCTGGGAGTTTTGGATCTTGTAAACATGTAACTCTATGAGCTACTTGTTCAAATGAAGTTGCAAAAGTATTTTGCAATAACTCTAAATCATATTTTAATTTTTTACATTCAGAGTGGAATAATTTGTATGGCATCAAAATTGCAGCACCACAATAATTTAGTAATGCAACTTTTGTAAGTTTTTTAGATTCTTCTGAAGGGAAGCTAAATTTAGATAAATAATTATCAATTTCTTTATTGGCTCCTTCTTGAGCTATTTGAGCTGCTGCATGTAATTTTTTTGTTTCAAGAGAACTATAATCACTTAACAAAAGTTCTTTTTTATTTTTATTATAGATTTTTGAAAAAGGTTTGTTTTCATCTGGAATAACATCTTTGACTATTATTGAATATTCCGAATTTAAATATTCACACAAAGCAATATATCTTGTTCGATTATTTTTTTGAATTTTATCAAAAACTTTATTTGCAAATTCTTCTAATTTTGGAAAATAGTTTTTATGCTCTTGAAGAAAATCTGAAATGACTTCACCTGGAAAAGAATTTTTTCTATTATCAACTATTTTACCCGAAATTTTTTCAATTTTATTTATTAATTCATGATCTTTTTTTTTAAGAATATCTCCCAATCTTACAATCGCTTTACCAATTTTTGGATTAGTGCTTACTAGATCTTTTACTTCTGGACCTAAAATATCTAAGTCTTCAAATAAACTATCATCTAAAATTTCTGAAATTGTATTTTGAAGATTAATGTCTGTCTTAGATGTAAGATCAGATAATTGGATGTTTAATTTTTCACAAACATTTAAAAGTAAATCACCATCTATTTTTCTTTTGCCACTTTCAATTAAGTTTAAATAACTAGGAGAAATACTTAAATCTTCAGCTAATTTGTTAGCTTGCAATCCAAGTTGTCTTCTAAAAGCTCTTATTTTTGGCCCTATTTTAAGATCAATTTGACTCATTTTTACTATTTGTAAATTTTGTAAATTTATTTTTACAATATTTTTTCCCTATTTACAAAGCTTTTTAACGTTTTTTATAGATTTTGTAAATTTTGTAAAATATATAATTTACATGGATAAAAACTTAAAAAACACAGAAAATGAAGCTCAAATCATCAAAAAAGAGGATTTAGATCACCACCATAATAAAGGAATTTACATGAGAGATGATCATTGTGATTGGGGTTCGAGTGGAATGAGTGAACTAATCGACGCTTTAAACGATAGTAACTAATTCAACTTTTTCAATTTTCTTCAACAAAGGATTATAAATAATGAGTGCAGAGAAAATCTCTTATGAATTAAAAAGGTTCGCGGGCATCAAACGAGACTACACTGATGAAGAAGTGGAGAGATTAAGAGGTTCAATTAAAATTGAGTACTCACTTTGCAAAAATCAATCTGAAAAACTTTGGCAATTATTAAATACTGAAGCTTATGTTAATACCCTTGGTTCTTTGTCAGGTAACCAAGCTGTTCAGCATGCAAAAGCAGGTTTAAAAGCAATATATCTAAGTGGTTGGCAAGTTGCAGCAGATGCTAATACTGCTGGAGAAATGTATCCAGATCAATCTTTATATCCTTATGATAGTGCTCCTAAGTTAGTTGAGTCTATGAACAACTCTTTAATTAGAGCAGATCAAATTCAGCATATGGAAATGCAAGATGGTGACATGAAACCTGAAGAAAAAGTTGATTATATGCTACCAATTATAGCTGATGGTGAAGCAGGTTTTGGTGGACCATTAAATGTATTTGAATTAACTAAAAAATTTATAAAAGCAGGTGCTGCAGGTGTTCATTTTGAAGATCAATTAGCTAGTGAAAAGAAATGTGGTCATATGGGTGGAAAAGTTCTTGTTCCAACTGGAACAATGGTCAAAAACTTAAAAGCTGCAAGATTAGCTGCTGATATTGCAGAAGTTCCTTTAATTATATTGGCAAGAACAGATGCTAATGCTGCAAAACTTATTACAAATGATTTTGACGAAAATGATAAACCATTTTTAACTGGTGAAAGATCTCCTGAGGGATTTCATTATGTTAAAGATGGAATTGAACAAGCTATCTCTAGAGGTTTAGCTTATGCACCATATGCTGATTTAATCTGGTGTGAAACAGCTACTCCTAATTTAGCTGAGGCTAAAAAATTTGCAGATGCAATTCATGAGAAGTTTCCTGGAAAACTATTAGCTTACAATTGTTCTCCATCATTCAATTGGAAAAAACATTTAAGTGATGACGAGATTGCTTCATTCCAACAAGAAATTGCTAAAATGGGTTACAAATTCCAGTTCATTACTCTTGCTGGTTTCCATACTCAAAACATTGCAATTTTTGAGCTTGCTGAGAAATATAGAAAAGAAGGTATGGCTGCATATTCTAGAATTCAACAACAAGAATTTGCTAGAGAAAAAGATGGCTATACTAGTGTTAAGCACCAAAGAGAAGTTGGCACATCTTATTTTGATGCAGTCTCGAATACTATTAGTAGCGGCCAAAGCTCAACAACAGCAATGGCTGGATCTACCGAATCTGAACAGTTTTAAAAAAAAATACTTTCCCTCTCCATTTTTTTTAGTAGCCCTTAATTGTTAGGGCTATTTTTTTTATTTGTAATTAATACTCAGACTGTTAAGGCTCTCAAATGTCTAATAAAAACTTTGGTTTTGGAACACAGATTAGAAAATCTCCTTATTTTGATGCTACTGTAAAATGGGGAGCAACAGGTTTTTCTGTATATAATCACATGTATATTCCAAGGGATTTTGGAAGTCCTGAGCAAAATTTTTGGAACCTAATTGAAAAATCAATTTTATGTGATGTTGCAGTTGAAAGACAGGTCGAGATCACTGGTCCTGATGCATATAAATTTACCCAGCTTTTAACTCCTAGAGATCTTTCAAAGTTATCAGTTGGACAATGCAAATATGTTTTAATTGTAAATAATGATGGTGGTATCTTAAATGATCCAGTTTTATTAAGACTGGCTGAGAATCATTTTTGGTTATCATTAGCAGATAGTGATGTTTTGTTATGGGCGCAAGGTGTTGCAGTTAACTCAGGTTTAGATGTTAAAATATCTGAACCAGATGTATCCCCTCTACAGTTACAAGGTCCCACCTCACAAGAAATAATGATCAAATTGTTTGGTGAGAGTATCAGAGATCTTAAATATTATTGGTTAAGAGAATATGAACTTGATGGAATTCCATTAATTGTATCAAGAACTGGTTGGTCAAGTGAACTCGGTTATGAAATATATTTAAGAGATGGCTCAAAAGGTAATGAACTTTATGAAAAAATAATGGAAGCTGGTAAAGAACATGGTATTCAACCTGGTCATACATCCTCTATTAGAAGAATAGAAGGTGGTATGCTTTCTTATCATGCGGATGCAGATATTCATACAAATCCATTTGAACTAGGATTTGATCGATTAGTTAATTTAGATACTGATATAAATTTTATAGGTAAAGAAGCGCTAAAAAAAATAAAACAAGATGGAATTAAAAGAAAACAAGTTGGTCTTATCATTGATTGTGATCCTTTATCAGGACCAAACACAACTTTTTGGCCGATTGAAAAAAATGGCAAAAAAATTGGTAAGGTAACTTCAGCTGTATATTCACCTAGATTAAAAAAGAATATTGCACTTGCAATGATTGAAGTTAATCATTCAGAATTAGGTAATAAATTAGATATAGAAACTCACGAAGGAAAATATTCAGCTACAATAGTAGAAAAACCTTTTTACGATCCAAAAAAGAAAATAGCTAGTAGCTAAGATTTAATATTGTATCCTTTTTTCAATAGAACTGTAACCACAGTTACACATGACATCAAAAATACTACCATTGAAATAACACTCACCCAAATATTGAAATCTGAAACACCATAAAAGGCAAATCTTAAACCATTAATCAAATAAACAACCGGGTTAAAATAAGTAACTGTTTGCCAAAACTCAGGCAACATATCTAAAGAATATAAACTACCACCTAAAAATACCATTGGCGTAATAACTAAAGTTGGAATGATAGACATTTGCTCAAAATTAGAGCTCATTAAACCAATTAAAAAACCAAATAGAGCAAATGTAAATGCTACTAATACTAATAAAAATATCATTAACAATGGATACATTACTTGAACCTCAACAAAGAAAGTTGATGTTAAAAATATAACCAATCCAACAATAAGAGTTTTAGTAGCGCCAGCTCCCACAAAAGCTAAAACAATTTCAAAAGTTGAAATTGGTGCAGCTAAAATTTCATAAATAGTTCCATTAAATTTTGGAAAAAATATCCCAAATGAAGTGTTACTGATTGATTGAGTTAACAACGTTAACATTAAAAGACCAGGAACAATAAAAGATCCATAACTAATTCCATCAATCTTTTCTACATATCCACCAATTACAGATCCAAAAACAATAAAATAAAGAGAGGTTGATAGAACTGGTGAAAATAATGATTGCATCAATGTTCTCTTAAATCGATCCATTTCATGTAAGTACATTGCTCTAAATGCGTAATAATTAAACTTCATTGTTCTCCTTTACTAATGTCACAAATATTTTCTCTAAAGTAGTTTGTTCAGTTTTTAAATCTTGTAATTTTAAATTTGCATCTTTTAAATCTTGTAACAAGTTAGTTATTCCAGTGCTTTTAGCTCTAACATTATATGTGTAATTGATTGATTTTTTATCTTCTCCAATTTCTAAATTATACTTATCTAAACTGCTTGGGATTTCAGTGATTTCTTCTTGAAGATCCACTGTAAGTTTTTTATGCCCCATTTTTTTCAATAATTCTTTTGTTTCATCAACAACAATAATTTCTCCTTGATTGATTACACCCACTCTATCTGCGATTGCTTCTGCTTCTTCAATATAATGAGTAGTAAGAATAATTGTAACACCAGTTTTTCTTAGAGTTTCAACTACCTTCCACATGTCTTGACGTAATTCAACATCAACACCAGCCGTTGGCTCATCTAAAAATAATATAGTTGGCTCGTGGGACAATGCTTTTGCAATCAATACACGTCTCTTCATTCCTCCAGATAATTGTCTTAATCTTAAATCTTTTTTATCCCATAAGCTTAAGTCTTTTAAAATTTTTTCAATATGTTTTGGATCTGGTTTTTTTCCATACAAACCTCTTGAATAAGAGACATTGTTAAAAACTGTTTCAAATTGTTCTAAAGTTAATTCTTGTGGAACTAATCCAATTCTAGATCTTGTTTCTCTGTAATCATCGATGATATCAAAGTCATCTACTGTAACTTTTCCTGAAGATGGTCTAACGATTCCACAAATAATACTTATAAGAGTAGTTTTGCCTGCACCATTCGGTCCAAGCATTGCAAAAATTTCACCTTTTTTGATGTTTAGGTTTATTTTCTTTAAGGCTTCAAAGCCATTATCATAGACTTTTGATAGATTATTTATGTTTATTTGATCTGACATGGACTAGGTATATATAGAGACAATTTATTGTATTACAATAATTTAAAATTTGTTTACAACATACAATTAATGAAAAAATTTTTTATATTTATTTGTTTTATATTGGCATTCACCGCTAACGGGATTGCTAAAGAAACAACTTACACTAAAGAGTTATTTGATAAAGCTTTAGCAGATGGAAAAGTTGTAGTGGTTAGTTCTTGGATTAAATATTGTACGTCTTGTGCTAGTCAAATGAAGGTTCTTGATAAAGCAAAAAATGATTTTGAAAATATTGAATATTTTACATTTGATGTAACTAATAAAGAAATTGCTGAATTTTTTAATATTCAATACCAAACAACTCTTTTAATTTTTAAAGATAATAAAGAAGTTTACAGAAGTATCGGCGAGACTACCAAAGAACTTATTTATGAAGCTTTAAACTCCGTTGTCTAAATCAATTACTTTTCAATTTTAAAATTATTGCTGGTAAAAAAGTTGCAACAACAAATGATAAAAATAATAAAGATTGTGCAACAAAAGGTGAAAATAGATCTTTAGACATCAATCCCCCAACTAATAAACTCTTAGAAAAATCTGGATAAGGAAACATTAAAAATCCACCAATTAAACCAATTATTATTGAAACATAAGCAGTTTTTTCATTTACCTTGTTATAAAAACTATAAAAGACTGTAAATACAAACGCACAACAAAATAAATCTGCAAGCAAAAATAAATATAAAATATCAAATCCTTTTGATGCAACACCAAATGCAATCAATGATAAAAATACGATAAAGTATTTAGAAATTTTTAAATAATCTGTTTTTTTATCTAAATTAAAAGTTGCTTTACCATCCACAACAAACAAACTTGATATCGCATTAACCAATGTATCAACTGTTGAAATTGTTAAAGCTAAACCAAGAACAATAATAATTAAGGATAGCATTTCAGTTTGTTCTTTTAGTAATAAAGTAAAAAATCCCAAATCAGCTCTAGCTGATGGATCAATAGAAAATGAAACCATTCCAATAAAGCCCATTAAAAAAACTATCGGTACAATTACAAAAAAAGAAATAATCAATGCTGATTTTAAAGTGTTGTAATCTTTAGCAGCATAAACCCTTTGCCAATTTCCTTGATGAAATAAATTTGTTGCAGCAACAGCTATAAAAAAAGTTAATCCAGCAGTATAACTTGGAATATAAGATAAACTTAACAATTGCGGATTTTTTTCTTTAATTAATGCAAAAGAAAAATTATCTCCTGTTGATGAACTGATAATTAAAATTAGAATTAATAAAAGAAAGCCAATAACAATCATTTGAATATTATCAGTAAAAATAGAAGCTCTTAGACCTCCATAAAGCGTATACGTTAAAGTAGCCAAAAGCACTATTAATGCAGTGATCCAAAGATCTGTACCTGATAAATAATTTATCAAAACTGCAACAGCTGTCACCTCTGCGCAAAGAAAAATAAACATGTAAAAAATTGTCATTAACAAAATCAGTTTAAACAAACTTTTTCCAAATTTTTTTCTCATAAATTCAATTAGAGATGAGCCTTTTGGAAACTCTGATCTAATTTTTCTTCCAAAATAAATTAAGAAAATCATTGGAAAAGCTGTACCAAGAGCATAACCAATAACAGCCCCTATTCCTCCCCATGTAGCAGCAGCAACAGGGCCAAATAAAATCCATGCTCCTAAAGCAGAAGCAACAAGACTAGTTGTTAATGAAAATAATTCTATATTTCTATTAGCTGTTAAATAATTACTTATTCCTTGGAATTTTTTAGAATGATAAATTCCTAATGCAGCAAATACTAAACTAATAATAATTACTAATGTTAATGATGATGATTGACTTAAAAAATATGTGTTATCCATTTTATCCCTTTCTGAATTACCGGACAGGTTCTTAGGGTTTAATCTCAGTCTGTTAAGACACCCCTTTGTTTTAAATATATATATTTAAATTTATGTTTTTAAACTAAAATATTAAGTTATATTAATAGTTATGAGTTACAAAGCATCACCAAAAAGATATTCCAACATGAAATATAGAAGATGTGGAAAGAGTGGTGTTGATCTACCCTTAATAAGCCTTGGTCTTTGGCATAATTTTGGTGGTAAACAACTTACATCTGAAGCAAAGAAAATGTTGTTTTATTCTTTTGATTCAGGGATTACTCATTTTGATTTAGCAAATAATTACGGTCCACCAGCAGGAAGTGCTGAGGCTAATTTTGGAAAAATTTTAAGTAAAGAATTTAAAAGATATAGAGATGAATTAATTATCTCATCTAAAGCAGGTTATGATATGTGGGAAGGACCTTACGGTGAATGGGGTTCTAAAAAATATATCATTGCAAGCTGTGATCAAAGTTTGAAGAGAATGGGACTAGATTATGTGGATATATTTTATTCACATAGATTTGATCCAAACACACCATTAGAAGAAACAGCAGATGCCTTAGAACTTATTTATAGATCTGGTAAAGCACTTTATATTGGGATCTCTTCATATTCTTCAAAGAAAACTATTGAGATGTTTAATATTTTAAAGAAAAGAAATATTAAAATATTTATCCACCAACCTTCTTATTCATTAATAAATAGATGGTTTGAAAAAGATTTAGATAAAAATTTAATTAAATTAGGAATTGGAACTATTGCTTTTTCTCCATTAGCACAAGGAATGTTGTCAGATAAGTATTTAAAAGGAATACCAAAAGCATCAAGAGCAAGTGATCCAAAATCTGCATTAGATAAAAGTTTCATAACTAAAAGAAACATAAAGATAATTTCAGATTTAAATCAAATTGCTAAAAAAAGAGGTCAAACATTATCGCAAATGGCTTTGGCTTGGGTTTTAAATAATAAAGCAGTTACTACAGCTTTAATTGGGGCAAGTAGTGTAAAACAAATAAAAGAAAATATTGAAAGTCTAAATAATTTAAATTTTTCTAAATCTGAACTTAAAGAAATTAATAAAAAAGCCAAAGACGGAAATATTAATAAGTGGGCAAGATCTAGTTCTTATTAAAAGAAGTGTTTTTCAATTAAATAATGAAGAGTAAAAATAATTAAAGAAGCACAAATAATTAAAAACACTCTTTCTTGATTACTCATTATTGTTGGCCTTTATGATTCATTATTTCGATCATACACTGAGTAGCATACTCTCTCCACTCTGTAGAATTCTTGTTTTTGAGGCTATTTAAATGATCTCGGTTACTTTGAATATCGTCTTTATGTTTTAGATAATCAGCCCCATTTAGATTTGCTTCCATAGAAGAAAGGTTGGTTTCCATTGCTTTTATCCATTCTTTTCCAAGCTCAACACATTTTTGATCATCTTTCTCATCACAGATTTGTTTGAAAAAATTAAAAATAACATCATCAGTATTAACTGAAGTGTTCATATCTTATTGTTTACAAGTTCCAATAGAGTCTGGACCACAAGCTTTTCCATTGGTCCATGTAGCACCAATTAAATTGGCATTTTCAAAGTTTGCATTAGTAATATTTGCTGATGTAAAATTTGCTTCCATTAAATTAGCATTTTGAAAATTAGCTTCTATTAAAGTTGCCCCCATGAAATCAACTCTTGTTAAGTTTGAATTTGTGAAATTTGTTTTTTCAAAATTTGCACCAATACTGACTGTCTCGTAAAGATTGGCTCTAACAAATGTAGACTCTGGAAAAGTTCCAAAGGATAAATTTGAATTCATCATAATACTTTTGTCTAAGTTTACTTGAACAAAACTTGCAAAAGATAAATTCGAGTTTGGTAGATAACTACCTTGTAGATCCTGTGCATCTGAAAATCTGCATTTAGAATAATCTACCCCATCTGTTAATGGATCATCGCACGCAGCATTTGAATTTGAAACAAAAAAGAAACTAAAGAAGATTAAAAGAAGTATTTTTTTCATAACCAAAACTAACAAACAAAATATGTCAAAACAATGAAAGATTATGATTAAAAATTTGATAAATATAAGTTATTTATTTTCCCAATCAAATCGAGGAAACGATTCAAAAGCTCTAATAATACTTTCTGACCAACTCTTTGTTATTGAGGAGTAAACTTGGTCCTCTAATTCAAATTTATTTTGATATATAGGGTTAATTAAACCTTTTTTATAAACTACAAAATCAATTGGTGGTCCAACTCGTAAATCGCTTTTGATAGTTGAGTCCATTGAAATTAATGCACATCGAGCAGCATCACCTAATGATATTTCTGGTTTTAAAACTCTATCTAAAATCGGTTTTCCATAATTAATTTCACCAATAATCAAATATGGTTTGGTATCAGATGGTCGAATATAATTTCCTTGAGGATATACTAATAAAATCTCTGATTTTTGATCTTTAATTTGTCCTCCTACAATATATGAAGAACCAAGTTGCAATGCTTCTTCATTAATTCCATGAGGGGAAGAATGTTTAACTGTTAAAGATCCAACGTAATTAGCAACTTCTTCAATTGTATTACAAGTATTTAGGCTTCTTTCTGGTGAGTTAGATTCTAAATCTTTTTTAATAGAACTAAATACTGCTTGTGATGTTGCCAAATTTCCTGAGGTAACAATTACTAAATTTCTATCACCAACAGCATAATTGAACATTTTAGAATATGTGTTGATATCGTTTAATCCTGCATTTGTTCTAGAATCGGATGCAAAAATCATTCCTTCATTAACATTGATTCCAATACAATAAGTCATGGCACATTATCTAATATATAAGTTTGGATTTAAAAAGCTTAATTTATCGTCATAAACAATTTATTTTTCATGTTTTTTTAAACTTTTTATGCTTTAATGACAGATGCCTAAAATTTCCTGGGAAAAATATGAGGCAAAAAAAGTATTTGATGAATATGTTGGAGAAAATCAAAAACTAAGGCCTGAAACTAAAACTATTTCGAATTTTATTTCTAAATATTCAAGAAAAAAACTTCTAACTACTATTAAAAATTCTGAAAATGCAATTAGTCAACGAGGAGTTACTTTTAGAGTTTATTCAAATGATAAAATTACAGATCATTATTGGCCACTTGATATTGTTCCTAGAATTATAAAAAAAAAAGATTGGAATAAAATTTCTAAAGGATTAGCTCAAAGAGTAAAAGCTTTAAATTTTTTTATTCACGATGTTTATAATGATCAAAAAATTTTTAAAGATAAAATAATACCAAAAAATATAATTTTAAATTCAGGAAATTTTAGAAAAGAGTGTATTGGTATCAAGCCTCCATTTAATGTTTGGGCTAACATTTGTGGCTCAGATTTAGTAAGAGACATTAATGGTGAATTTTTAGTACTGGAAGATAATTTAAGAGTTCCGTCAGGTGTATCTTACATGCTTGAAAATAGAACAGTCATGAAAAGTGTTTTTCCAGAAATATTTGAAAAACATAAAATCAGTCCAGTAGATGAATATTGTTCAAAATTATACTCTTGTATGAGATCTCTATCAAAAAACAAATCTAATCCTAAACTAGCTATACTAACTCCTGGTGTTTTTAATTCAGCTTATTTTGAGCATGTTTTTTTAGCACAACAAATGGGTGTTGAATTAGTTGAAGGCTCAGATTTATTTGTTGAAGACAATAAAGTATTTATGAAAACAGTATATGGAAAAGAACAACTACATACACTTTATAGAAGAATTGATGATTTATTTTTAGATCCAAAAGTTTTTAATAAATCTTCCTTAATAGGTGTTCCAGGAATTTTTAATGCATGGAAAAAAGGAAATATAAGTATTCTTAATGCTCCTGGATCTGGCGTCGCTGATGACAAAGTTGTCTACAGTTATGTTCCTAAAATGATTAAATTTTACCTTAACGAAGAGCCGATAATTAACCAGGTAGAAACATATTTGTGTCATGAAAAAAAACAAATGGATTATGTGATACAAAATATAGATAAATTAGTAGTTAAGCCTGCAAACGAGTCAGGGGGATATGGGATTTTAATTGGTCCTAGAGCATCCAAAAAAGAATTAGATGAATGTGTTAAAAAAATTAAGAAAAATCCACGAAATTATATTGGGCAAAAAGTAGTCTCACTTTCAACATCTCCAACTCTAATTAATAATGAACTTGATCCAAGACATGTAGATTTAAGACCATTTATAATATCTGGTTCCAATCAGTATGTAACGCAAGGTGGTCTCACTAGAGTGGCGTTAAAAAAAGGTAGTTTAATTGTAAACTCATCTCAAGGCGGGGGAAGTAAAGATACCTGGATATTGGATAATTAGATTATGTTAAGTAGAAGAGCAAAATTATTGTATTGGATGTCTAGATATCTTGAAAGATCAAATTTTACATCAAGATTATTGATTACTACTAGTGAATTACAATTAGATTTATCATTGGAAGATGAACTTTCTTGGAAACCTTTATTAACTGTAACAAATTTAAACAAAGACTATCTCAAATTGAATAAAAAATATTCTGAAAAAAAAACAATAGAATATTTTATTTTAAATAAATCAAATCTATCCTCTATTTTTAATTCATTAAATTTATCTCAACAAAATTCTTTGGTGATAAGAGATATACTTCCCGAACAATCAATAATTAAATTAAATGATTTAATATTAAAATTTAATAAAAATATAAAAACTAGAAAAAACAAAAAAAATTATATCAAAATACTCAATGAGGTAATCCAAGGTTCTCAAAGCTTCATGTACTCTACTGATATGGAAATGCAAAGAAACATTGAATATCAATTTTTACGTCTTGGAAGATTCATCGAAAGAACTGATATGATGATAAGAATACTTCAATCACAATCTTTAAGATCTAAACAACATAAAAAAGGATATGAATATTTAACATTGGAATGGATAAATATTCTAAAATCTATTTCTGCTTTCCAAGCCTACAGGCAATATTCAAAACAAGATATAACAGTTTCTGATATAATTAATTTTTTTCTTAAAGCAGATATTTTTCCAAGATCAATTAGCTGGAATTTAAATCAAATTGAAAGAGCTTTGTATAGAATATCAAAAAAAAATGATTTGATTAAAAAAATTAAATATTTGAATAAAACAGTAGAAAAATTTAATATAAAGAATGATGATATAGACAGTTTGCTTTTATTTTTAGAAAAAACATTAAAAGAAATCAGTGAGCTAAGCTATAACATTGAAAAAAAATATTTTCTTTAAATTAAAAATAAAAACATGAAAGAATATAACATTGCATCAATAGCAGGAGATGGAATAGGAAAAGAAGTAGTTCCTGAAGGCTTAAAAGTATTAAAAGACGCTGCTGAAAAACATCAATTTAAAATAAATTTTACAGAATATGATTTTGCTTCATGTGATTATTATGAAAAACATGGAAAAATGCTTCCAGATGATTGGAAGGAAAAATTAGGAAAACATGATGCAATATTCTTTGGCGCAGTTGGAATGCCAGATCAAGTTCCAGATCATATATCTTTATGGGGATCCTTACTTCAGTTTAGAAGAGAATTTGATCAATATATCAATCTTAGACCAGTAAAATTGTTTCCTGGAATTAATCCTCCGTTAGCAAATAAAAAACCAGGTGATATCGATATGCTAATTGTTAGAGAAAATACTGAAGGTGAATACTCTTCAGTTGGTGGAAGAATGTTTAAAAATACTGACAGAGAAATAGCTATTCAAGAAACTATTATGTCTGCCCATGGAATAGATAGAGTTCAAAAATTTGCTTTTGAATTAGCAAAACAAAGAAAAAGAAAAAAATTAACGAATGCAACAAAATCAAATGGTATTTCAATTACAATGCCGTTTTGGGATGAACGTTTTAATGCAATGAAAGAAAATTATCCTGAAATTGAAACAGATCAATATCATATTGATATTTTGGTTGCTAGATTTGTACTAAATCCCGAATGGTTTGATGTTGTTGTTGCATCTAATTTATTTGGAGATATTCTTTCTGATTTAGGACCTGCTTGCACTGGTACTATTGGAATTGCTCCATCTGGAAACATTAATCCTGAAAATAAATTTCCATCTTTATTTGAGCCAGTTCATGGTTCAGCACCTGATATTGCAGGAAAAGGTATTGCTAATCCTGTAGGACAAATTTGGTCTGGTGCAATGATGTTAGATTATTTAGGAGAAAAAGAAGCTTCCAATTCAATTGTTGAAGCTATTGAAAAATCTTTAAGCGAAAAGGAAAATAGAACTAAAGACTTAGGTGGAGATGCTGATACCTTAAAATGTTCTAATTCAATACTATCTAATCTTTAAATCTTAACCTTCTTACCAGTTTTTGCACTTTTGGTTATTGCTGCAAAAATCTTAAGAGAGATTAAACCATCATTGCCATTTACTTTTGGCTTAACTTTTTTAGACACAACATCAGCAAAATGATCAATTTGGTTTACTAAAGTACTGTCGTCTTTTTTATTTTTATCTTCATTAACAAAGATCTTATTCCACCAACTTCGCTCATTTTTATAGAACCAATATTTTAAATTAGGAAATTGTAATGATCCTTTGGTACCACCAATCATGTATGCAGATTGATTTGTTATAGGATAAGCTGGGTTTTCTCCTGCAGTTAACTCATAGCTCCATGGAGCAACAATTGTATCTGATAAATTTAAAGTACAAAGTGCACCTGAATTAAAAATTAAGCTAATTGTTGCTGTATCTTCAACTGCAAATTTTCTAGTTTTGTTGGTTGTAAATGCTTGAACGTATTTAATAGATCCAAGTAAGTAGCAAATCATATCGATATCATGGACTAAATTAATTCCTAAAGGCCCTCCACCTTTACTAATTCTCCATTTTTCTTTGTAATAAGCTTTGTGTTTATATAACCAACACAATACATTTGCTGAAACGATGTTTCCTAATTTATCTTTATCGATTAACTCTTTTACCTTTGATACAATAGAGTTATGTCTTCTATGATACCCAATTAATAACGGCGTTTTATTTTTATTAGCGCTACTAATAATTTTTTTAGCAGAATTAATGCTATCTGAAATAGGTTTTTCTAATAATACTGGAATTTTTTTCTTTAAAAAACTGACTGTATGTTTTTCATGAAGTTGATTTGGAGTAGCTACAATTACTGCATCCAAATTTTGTGAGTTTAAAAGTTCATCTACATTTGAAAATAATGGGATTTTATATTTTTTTGATAAATTTTTAGCATTGTTGCTAATATCTACTATTGAATGAAGGTTTGCTTTTTTAGATTTTGAAATTGCCTTAATGTGTTGCAATCCCATTAAGCCAGTTCCAACAATGGATATGTTTATTTTTTTATTCATTTTATGAAATATTTATTTTTGTAAAGTACTTATAAAGTTTTTTAGGTTTTATTAAAGAACTTGGAAAATTTTTATTGTTTGGTGCATCTGGGTAGTGTTGTGTTTCTAAACAAACCCCCTGGTAAGGAGCAAGTTTATTTTTATACCTCAAACCTTGACTGGTGTAGAGCTGTACACCAGGAAGATTTGAATAAAAGTCTAATTGAATATTAGTTTTTTTATTTTTTAGAGAGGCTAAATAATTTTTAGAATTTTTTTTAATACAATATGTTAAATCAAATCCCAATTGATTGATTGTATTAGATACTCTCTTTATTTTTTTGTTTTTAATAATGTCTATTTTTTTTCCAATATTTTGAAACTTATTAAAATTATTAATAGTATTTTTAACTTTTTTAATTTTACCAGTTGGGATTAATTTATTAGTTACTTCAAGATATTTTTCAGAGTTAATTTTTAAATCATGATTGAAAATTGTCTCTTTTTTACTCTTATTCAAGTTCCAATAACTATGGTTGGTTAAACTCACATGAGTTAATGCGCTTGATTTATATTGATATTTTATAAACAAGCTTTTATTTTTGATTTCAAAAATACACTCTGAATTTAGATCTCCTGGAAAACCTTGGTCTAAATTTTTAGATAACAATTGATAGATAATTTTATTTTTTGAATGATGTTTTATTTTCCATTCTAATCTATCAAATCCTATTTTTCCTCCATGTAGTGTATTTTTTCCTTCGTTACCATCGAGTTTATAGATTTTATTTTTAATCTTAAATCTTGAATTTGATATTCTGCCTGCGTACCGTCCACAAGTAGCTCCTACATAAAAATTTTTACTGCCATAATTTTTTGTAGAACCAAGATTTAAGATTAGATTTATTTTCTTTTGCTTGTCATAAACCTCGTATAAGCAAGCACCAATATTAATTGATTTAACTCTTAAATATTTGTTTTCTATCGTTGAACTTTGTACTTTCACAAAGTCTCTTATAGCCAACCTTTATCAACGATATAAGATTGATTTGTGCAACCAGAAGACTGTTCTGATGAAAAAAACAATACAGTTTGAGCAAGTTCATGTGGCATTAATTTCTCTTTTAAACATTGGTTTTTCATCAAATCTTTTTCAGACTCTTCGTTTAACCACATATCAATTTGTCTTTGTGTTAAGACCCACCCAGGTACTACTGAGTTAACCCTAATGTTAAATTCCCCTAAATCTCTAGCAAAGGATCTTGTCAAACCAACTACTCCAGATTTTGCAGCTGTATAAGCAGCCATTCCACCTTGTCCGACCATCCAAGAAGCGGATCCCATATTAACAATTACACCACCTTTGTTTTCAATCATTGATTTTTTAACTGATTGAACTGTGAAAAAATAATGTCTTAGGTTTACATTCATTCTCTCATTCCAATATTCTTCTGTAACATCATCTATTTTGTGTCTTGTATCATTAGCAGCGTTATTAATTAAAATATCAATTGGACCTTTTTGATCAATGATATCTGCAATTGTTTTTTGAAGTTGTTTTATATTTAACAAATCACATTCAATAAAAGTGGGAATTGAATATTTTTTATTTTTTATACTTTCAATTAATTTTTCGGATTCTGATACATTAATGTCTATAAAGTAAACTTCTGAACCTTGTTCACAAAAATGTTCAACAATTGAAGCTCCAATTCCTGATCCTCCGCCAGTGATAAATACTCTTTTATTTTCTAAATCGTAATATTTTACTTTCATTTTCTTAATCCTCCACTAGTTACAAAAATCTCTATCAGCATTGTTTATATTTTTTTTTAATTAATTTTCTTAATGCTGTTTTTATTATTTTTACTAGTTATAGAGTATTTAAATTAAAAATATATATTTTATTTAGCTTTATAACCTAAACCAATATTATTTATTTTTTTACTTGCATCCATTATTTTTGGATATTCATAATTTAATCCTAAAAGCTGTCGCACTTTTGGATTTGAATTATTTTTAAAATCTTCCGATAAATAAGTTACCAAATCTTCTACCGGTTTTATATACTTTGGAAGAAACTCTATCAGTAATGCTGCTCTTTGGTGATCTGATTTATTTGGTGATGCTCCATGCCAACAGTTACCATTAAAAAAAACTAAATCTCCAGGATTAGCAATCATTTGTTGTTTGTTTGAAAAGTCATCATTTTCATTTGGATAGTGTAATTTCTTTTGTGATCCTGGTATGAAAACTGTTGCTCCTGATTGTTCTGAGCAGATATCTAAAGGTATAGTAGCCTGACAGTTTTGTGCAAATGAACTATTTAGACCCATTGGAAAAGTCTCACTATTATAAAAATCCCAATACGGATAATCGATATGTAGTTCTTGACCTATGGATCCTGGTAGCAATCTACTTGCGCAGTATGATCCACAAAAAAACTCTGAACCTAAAAGTTTAGACATTAAGCTAAAAATAATGTCATTTGTTATTAATTTACTAAAAACCTCTCCTTTACCAAATAAATTCCATATTCTTTGCTGTAGTTTAATTTTATCAGATGCTTCAGCTTCAGCATTAAAGTGGGTTTCTTTTTGCTCTTGTGTTTCAGCAAAATGATTAACAATCTCTCTTGCTTCTTTGATATCGTTTAAATTATATACTTTTTCAACAACAATAACTCCAGATTCATGCATTAATTCGTTTATTGCATCAGTAATATTAAAAGTATTTCTTGAGAATTTACGCATCAATAAATTTTAAGTGAAAAAAAATTAAAAAAAAATAAAAAAAATTATAACTCTAATTCTTTAGCTAGATCACCAATTTTAGCACCACCTGCCATCAATCTTTTCACATCTTCATTACCTAGCTCTGAAGACAATCCTGAACCAATTACTTCTCCTAAACTTAAAAAAGTAAATCGATCAGCTATAAGACGCGCATGAATTTCATTGTGTGTGATAAGTATAATTGCGATGTTTCCTAAATTTTGAACTTTTTTAATTGTCTTTAAAACTTCCATTTGCTGTTTTTGACCTAATGCTGATGTAGGTTCATCTAATATTAATATCTTTGCACCAAAGTAAATTGCTCTTGCAATTGCCAAGGTTTGTCTTTGTCCTCCTGACATTGTTCCAACTGGTTGATTAGGGTTTGCAATGTTAATTCCAATTTTAGACATCTCCTCTATTGTAATTCTATCCATCTCATCCATTTGCATTAAACCAAATCCGGCAGGACCTTTTATTAATTCACGTCCAAGAAAAAAATTTCTTGTTACTGATGTTAGCGCGTTTAGTGCTAAATCTTGATAAACTGTACCAATTCCTGCATCAGATGCTTGACGTGGTGAAGTAAAGTTAACATTTTCTCCATCTACTTTTATTTCTCCACTTGTCATAGGATGAACACCAGATAACACTTTGATCAAAGTTGATTTTCCAGCACCATTATCACCTAACAATGCGTGAACTTCCCCTGGATAAACATCTAATGAAACGCCATTTAAAGCAGTAAATGCTCCAAATTTTTTTACTAAATTTTTTATTTCAATTAATGGTTTTTTGTCCATTAGATATTTCCCATAATTCGTTTTCTTATATTCTCGTTGGTAAAGGCAGCAGTAACAAGCACTGCTCCAAGGAACACTCTATAGAATGATCCATCAATTCCAGGAATATAAAAGAAAGCTTCTTTTGCAATTCCAAAAATAATTGTACCTAGAATTATTCCACCTATAGTTCCAAAACCTCCAGTTAATACAACACCACCAATAACTGCTGCAGCAATTGCTTCTAATTCTTTTAAATTACCTTTAGCTGTATCAGCAGTGTTAACTTCAAATACTTGACAAGCCGCAAACATAGTTGCGCAGAATGCTGTGAACATAAATAATGAAATCTTAACTTTATTTGTTGGCACACCATTAGCTTTTGCAGCATTAAGATTTCCACCAGTTGAATAAATCCAGTTACCTGCTTGAGTTTTACTTAAAATTAAATAACAAATAAATGCAATCAGTCCCCAGATCATTAATGCAGAATACATTCCTTTGGCAAAAATATTTCCAAAGTTATTTACGTTCCAGTCTACCGTATAATATAGCCAATTAAATACTGGCTCCATAATATCGCCACCAAAGAAATTAGCTACAGGTCTTGCTGTAACTATGGTGTCGATATAAGCTTTTGCTATATCAATATCTGTAACAGCTTTTGCTGCAACATCAGGAACATTAACTCCAGCTTCAATTTTCTTTGTTAAAATTTCAACCATTGAGTCATTGCCAGATTTTTTTGCTCCAGCTAATGATTTTTCTAAAGTTGCAATCATTTTTTCAGCATTCATGGCAGTTTTGTAGGCTGCAACTTTTTCGTTAACATATGTTAATCGTTCAGTTAACTTTGCAACCGTGCTAGCTGGCACAGTACTAAGAATTTCTAATAATTGGTCATTTGGTAAAGATTTAGCAGCGTCTCTTTCCATTTCTCCATGACCTGGTACGTTTATAATGTTTTTGATATCTGGTAAATCTGTAACAGTTGTTGATCCAGCAGTTTGATCAGGAGCTTTGTTAAATGCTCTGTATGATACTTCGGTTAAACCTCTTAAAAAGAAAAGCCCTCCGAGTGTAACGATGAAAGAAGATATTCCACTTTTTACAATTATCCATCCTTGTATCCATCCAAAAGATAATGTCATACATAATGTAATTAATATTGCTAATAATGGAGATACATCTTGAATTTTAAATAATGTAAATCCTTCAAAATGAAAACCACCTTCAAAAGATATGTAAGGAATAACAACAGCAAAACCCCATTTAAGTATCATTGCCATACAACCACCAGCAAAACCGATCATTGAACCAACAGAAAGATCAAATTCACCTGCAATGATTAACATTCCAGCAGCAAGTGCAACGATCCCTAATTGTGCAATTACTCTAAAATTATTTCTAATTCCTAAAGCGTTAAATCCTTCACCAGAAAAAGGGTTAAGAGAAAATTGTCCCTCTGGAATAGAGAAGTATCCCAACATACAAAAAAGTAAAACCATAACTCCAAAAGGTCCAACCTCTGGACGAGACATAAATGCAGAGTACCATTTTTTTTCACCTTGTCGGTCTGACTCTTGTCTCGGCTTTTTTGTTGTTGATGTATTCATTTATAAAAGACTTATTAATTTTGTTAAAAAAAAAGGGCCGATTGAATAATCGACCCTTTAAATTATTACAGACTATCTATCAATACCTGCTAAAGCAGCAACTGAAGAAGCGTTAGACTTGTCAACGAAGCCAGGTCCTGATGGGATGTTAGCTCCTGGTAAAAGTCCAGCACTGTTGTTGTACAAGTGTAATACGATAACTGGCATATAACCTTGTAATCTTTGTTGTTGATCGATAGTGAAAGCAACTCTTCCAGATCCAATTAAATCCATAACTGCAGGACTTAAGTCGAAGCAAGAGTGGTGTACTGTCATACCTAGATCAGCTAAAGCTTTATCAACAGCTTCACACACGTGTGGTCCTACTGAAAGGATCGCATCGATATCGCTGTTAGCTTGTAAAGCAGCAGTTGCTCTAGTTTGAATAGTTGCAGGGTCAGATGTAGTATCAGTCATTTGCATAGGAACAGCTGAACCGTAACCTTCACATCTGTCTACAAGAGCTGTGTTGTATGCTTCTTGAATCATACAAAGTGCTTTAGAAGCACCTTCAGCTTTTGCTCTTTCACCAGCTTTTTGACCAGCAAGTAATTCAGGCTGACCAACGTGCATTAAAGCACCTAGGCTAGCAGAAGACTCTAAACCAGAGTTCATTGTAATTACTGGAACACCAGCAGCTACAGCAGCTTTAATAGCTGGGCCTAATGCATCTGGGTCTGGTAAAGAAATCACCATTCCATCTGGTTGAGTAGCTGCAGCAGCTTGAATTGAGCTTGCCATATCAGCCATATCAGCAGAAGGGTTGTAGATATATTCGAAGTCAGCACCGATTGCTCTAGCTGCATCTTCACCACCTTTTTGAACTACAGGCCAAAAAGGATCTTTTCCTTCACCATGAGTAATCATGACATATCTTTCAGCGAACGCAGAAGTTGCAAATAATGCAAGAGCTGCAATCGAAAGTATAAGTTTTTTCATTATTTCTCCCTTTTTATTGTTTTTAAATTAATTTAAAAAAAGAAATATAACTAATTTGAAAAGGGATTATACCAAAAAATCTAAATACAATTATAAGTTGAATTATTTTTTTTAATTTTTTTTCGCTATTTTTCTAAATTTTTAAAAAATTAAATTTAAAAACTAATATGTCGCGCTTCTTCCTAATCTTGCAGCACCACGAACGCCACTAGCATCACCGTATCTTGGTTTTAAAAAAACACCTTCGTATTCTCTGCCAATTACAAATTTTCGCACCAGTGAATCTATTTCATGTAAGAAATCAATTTCGTTTGAAACTCCTCCCCCAAATATGAAAGCATCAGGATCTAAAATATTTATTATGCTTGAAAGTGACATTGCTAAATTGACTTTAAAATCGTCTATAAATTTTTCAGCATCTAAATCATGTTGTCTATTTAATTCAAAAATTTCATTTGTTTTTAAATTTTTTCCATAAAGTTTTTTAAATCTTTTAGCTAAACTTAATCCAGATAAAAAACTCTCAATTTCTGCTTCTCTTGGATTGCTTGAATCGAAATTTTCCTTTTTTGCAGCAAAATAAGGAATTTGATTATGACCCCACTCTCCTGCAACACCATTTGGGCCACTTACTATTTTTTTATCAATTACTAAACCTCCTCCAACTCCAGATCCTAAAATAATTCCATAAACAATTTTATAATGTTTCCCTGCTCCATCTATGGACTCCGACAAGGCAAAACAATTTGCATCATTTTCACAAAACACTTCTTTACCTAGTGCCTTACGCAAATCATTTTGAAAAGGTTTTTTTTCTAACCAGCTGATGTTGGGAACGTTTTTAACTAATCCTGTTTGAGGAGAGTGAACTCCAGGATGACAAACACCGATTGGAAGTTCTTGTTTAAACTCTTGTTCTAATTTTTTGTGAATATCTCTTATTGCAGTAATAATTTGAGTATAGTTTTTTGGACATGCTATTCTAGATCTGTGTTTTTCTTGTCCATCTTCTTCAAGTACAACACTCTCGATCTTTGTTGCACCAACGTCTATACCTACTTGCATAATTATTAGTAAGTTGCTCTACCACCGCTTAGATCGAACACTGCAGCTGTTGAAAATGAATTTTCTTCACTAGATAACCAAGCAACTAAGGAAGCCAATTCCTCTACTTTAGCAAATTTATTTCTTGGTATTTTTGAAAGCATATAATTTATATGCTCCTCAGTCATTTGATCAAAAATTCTAGTTTTTGCGGCAGCTGGAGTAACACAATTTACTGCAATATTTTTTTGTGCAAGTTCTTTACCTAAAGATTTAGTTAATCCTATAACTCCTGCTTTAGAAGTGCTGTAAGCACTTGCATTTGGATTTCCTTCTTTACCTGCAATAGAGGCAATATTAACAATTCTTCCATAATCATTCTTAGCCATAAATGGAACAACCGCTTTGCAACAATAAAAGACTGCATTTAAGTTAAGATTAATAACTTTGTTCCACTCTTCTATTGGATATTCTGCAACAGTAGTATTCATCCCTGCTACACCGGCATTATTAATAAAGATATCAATCTTACCATGTGATTTTTCAACTTCAGATAATTTTGAATTAATTGTTTCATAGTTGCTCACATCAACTATTTGATAAGTTAAATTTTCAGAATTTACTTTTTCTAATGCTTTTTTAGCTTCTCCCTCGTCGATATCCCAAATTACTACTTTGGCACCCGACTCGATAAATCTTTCAGTAATAGCTAATCCAAAACCTTGAGCTCCACCTGTTACAATTGCTACTCTGTTATTTAAATCAAATTTAATCATCTTTATTTTTTAATTTTTTTTGCCCTTATTAAAGGAAAAGCTAAAGCAATTAAAGATAAAATAAAGAATGTTAAAGCTATTGGTCTTGCAAAAAACATTAACCAATTTCCATCAAATATAACTAGAGATTGTCTTAAGGTACCTTCAACTAGCTCACCTAAAATCAATCCAATGATAACAGGGACAACAGAGAAACCATATCTTCTCATAAAAAAACCAAGCACACCAAAAAATAACATTATCCAAACATCAATTATAGATTGATTTAATGAATAAGTTCCACAAACTGAAACTGCAAAAATCATTGGCCATAATATTTTATTAGGCACCAACGTTATTCTTGCAAAAATTTTTGCACCAAAAAAACCAAATATAAAGAATAAAACATTAGCAATAAGCATTGCGCCAAAAATTCCATATAAAAAATCAGGTT
Source organism: Candidatus Pelagibacter sp. HIMB1695 (assembly GCF_052047655.1). NCBI lineage: Bacteria > Pseudomonadati > Pseudomonadota > Alphaproteobacteria > Candidatus Pelagibacterales > Candidatus Pelagibacteraceae > Candidatus Pelagibacter > Candidatus Pelagibacter sp. HIMB1695. The sequence continues at coordinate 496,002 of NZ_JBNAJT010000001.1, forward strand.
GTTCTCTAAATAAATCAGGTCCAGGTCTAACCCCATGTATAATTAATCCAGTTAAGATAACGGCTGTTGTTGCACTACCAGGAATTCCAAGTGCAAGTGTTGGAACCATTGCTCCACCTGTTGCTGCATTATTTGCAGCTTCAGCACCAGCAATACCTTCAATAGATCCTTTACCAAATTCTTCTGGTTTTTTTGAAAATCTTTTTGCTTCTGAATATCCAATTAAAGAAGCAACTGTTCCACCCTCTGCAGGCAACACTCCAATAAATGAACCAATACCACTAGATCTTAAAATTGTTTTCCAAGTTTTTTTGTAATCATCTTTACTTGGAAGTTTAATTGCTTTTAAAGCTATTCTATTAAATACCTGATTAATTAAAGTTGATTGAGTTAACATTTCACTCATTGCAAACAAACCAACAACAACTGGGATAAAACCAATCCCTTCAGTTAATTCATTAATTCCAAATGTAAAACGATCAATTGATGTCATAAAATCTTTACCAACTGTTGAAATCAAAATTCCAAATGCACCTGCAATCAAATTTTTAATAGGACTACCTTCTCCAATTGATGCAAGCATCGTTAAACCAAAGATCGCTAATGCAAAATATTCTGGCTGACCAAATTCATATGCAAGCTGAGCTAATATAGGTGCAAAAAAGACAAGTATTACAACACTAAAAATACCACCAACTGTACTTGAAACGGTAGCCATTCCTAAAGCTCTTCCAGCTTCTCCTTTCTGTGCTAAAGGATAACCATCTAAACAAGTTGCTGCAGCAGCTGGTGTTCCAGGAGTATTAATTAGAACTGCTGTTATCGCACCACCGTAAGTACCTGCACAATAAATAGAAGTTAACAATACAATTGCTGACAATGGATCAAGTGTCATTGTAAAAGGTAAAATTAATGCACCACCAGTTGTTGGACCTAAACCAGGTAACACTCCTAAGATTAATCCAAACAATGTTCCAAAAAATAAAACTAACAATAGCTTTGAACTAAATAGAGGAGCCATCATTAATAATAAATTATTCATCTAGCTATAATAAATGTTAGTTATAATTCCAGGTGGAAATCTTAAACCTAAAATTGTTTCAAAAAAAATAAAGACAATCACAGGAAAAATTATTCCAACAAGTAATAAATAAAATATTCTTTTCTCTCCCCAACAATAAGAAACAAAAATAGATAAAACTGAAATTGCTAAAAAGAAATCTAAAGTTTTTGAGATGATTAAAAAAATCAGAAAACTTGAAAGTGTTAAAAAGAATGACTTTGGTAATTTTTTTTGAACCTTCCAAGGATTTTTAGTTGCTAAATAATAGATTAATAAAGTCATAACTATTATTAAAACCAAAAGTGCTTTTGGAAATGTTGCAGGTTGAATTCCTCTATTCAATATAGGAGGAACAATATCAAAGGTAAAAGTAGTGATTAATAATGCTACAGAAATAAAAATAATTACAAAAGAGACTTTAAACTCATCTCTAAAAAAAAAGGGCAAACTTTTGTTTGCCCTTTTTTGTTTTTGTACATTTTTCATATTCAAATGTACTTTTAATTAGATTAGTTAATGTAACCTAAAGCTTTTAGCTGAGCAGTCATTTCAGCAAGCATTTCTTCCATTTGCTTACCCCACTCGTCAGCACCAACTACACTAGTGTCATCAAGACCAATTTCAGTTAAGAAATTTTTGTAATAGTTGTGGCTCATAGCTTTCATCATTCCAGCTTCTAATTGTTTAACTCTTTCTGCTGGAGCACCTTTTTTAGTTACGAAACCTCTAACAGTAGATAAAGAAACAGGAATTCCTAATTCTTTAGCTGTTGGAGAGTCACCAATTTTAGCCATTCTATTATTTGCTAAAACAACTGATACACAAAGTTTACCTTCGTTGATTTCAGTTAATGCTTCACCTAAGTTTAAAACACCTACATCGATATCACCTTTGATAAGGTTAGTTTTAATTGGCGCTACACCTTTGTAAGCAACAATAGTTGGATCTGTTAATCCACCTTTTTTAGTAAATGCAATTGCACTAACATCATCAATACCACCAGTGTGTGTTGTTCCATATTTTAGTGATTTTGATTTTTGCGCGCTAATGAATTTTTTAGCATCTTTAATTTCATTGTTACAGTTAACAACAAATAATTGAGGATCATCTGTACCTCTTGCTAAAGGCTGCATATCGCTTAATTTTACTTTAGTTTTTCCTAAAGCCATCGATACTGCGTGACCAGTAGTCCAAGTTAAAGTGTGGTTACCATCTGCAGGTAAAGACATCATGTAATCCATAGATGCTGCTCCACCACCACCTTTTTTGTTAACTAACTGCATATCTTGTTTAAGAACTCTTCTCGCTCTTAATAACATCATTCTAGTAGTAACGTCAGTTCCACCACCAAAACCAGCGTGAGTAATTGCTTGTATTGGATGTCCATCAGCTTTTGCAGATGTGATCATTAATGGAAGAGCTACAATAAAAAATTCAGTTACTAAAAAAGCAGCTGCTAAAAATAGTTTAAAGCTTTTTTTCATTATTTCCCTCTTTAGTTTATTTAGTTTTTATATATATAACTTATATATAAATATATAATCATACTCAGATATAATACGTAAAGTAAAAAATGACTCAAACAAAAGCTAACATAGCTCTACTACTTGGTGATCCTGCAGGAATAGGACCTGAACTTATTTCAAAATTATTAAGTGAAGAAATAACAAATAAAGCAAATATTGTTGTTATTGGCGAAAAACAAATTCTCGAGAGTGGAAATAATGTAACTGGCAACTCTCACAAACTTGAAATAGTTGAAAATTTTGATCAAATTGATTTTAATAAATCAAACAGATTTTTATTAGATATATCTAAAGGAAAAAACCATAATTATAAAATAGCTGAACCTTCAAAAGAATCAGGTGAAAGTGTTTTAGAAGCTTTAGATTTAGCATTAACTCTTGCTAAAGAAAAAAAAATTGATGCTATTAATTTTGCTCCAATGAATAAGACAAGTTTAAAGCTTGGAGGAAATACCCATTCAGATGAATTACAATTAATGGCTGAAAAATTAGATGTAAAAAGTTTTTGTTGTGAGTTTAATGTTATAGATAATTTTTGGACTGCAAGAGTAACCTCTCACATTCCAATTAAAGAAGTTGCACAGCACATCACAAAAGAAAATATCTTAAAGCCTATTAGATTAATTAATGAAGTTATGGAATTGAATGGCGTAAAAAATCCTAGAATAGCAGTTCAAGCACTTAACCCACATGCTGAATTTGGCACTGAAGAAAAAGATGAAATTATTCCAGCAATAGAAGAAGCAAAAAAGCTCGGATTTAATACAGATGGTCCGTTACCATGTGATACTTCTTTTGTAGTTGCTTATAAAAATAAAAACCATGATTGTATGGTTGGAATGTATCATGATGCACTTCAATCTGGACTTAAAGCATTTGGTTTTGATAGAGGAGTTACTGTTCAAGGTGGATTAACTGTTCCTGTAACAACTACTGCACATGGTTCTGCGTTTGCAATTGCTGGTAAAAATGAAGCTAACTTAGCTCCAATTTTAAATTCATTTAAAATTGCACTATCAATGGCTGAAAATAAAAAGAAGTTAAGCTAAGCTTTAAATTAAACCCGCATCTACTGTAAAATTTTGTTTAGTACATCCAGATGAAACATCTGATGCTAAATATAAAACCATCCTTGAGACATCCTCAGGTAATACTTGTTTTTTAAGACACTGTTTATCTAAAATTTCTTTTTTAAATTTTGGATTTAACCATAATTTTGACTGTCTTTTAGTTGCAACTGAACCAGGGGCAATAGAGTTTATTCTAATATTATGTTGCCCTAAATCTCTAGCTAAAGATTTTGTTAAACCATAAATTGCAGCTTTTGCAGTACTGTATGCTGGAAACATAACTGCTCCTCTAATCCAACTAACAGAACCTAAATTTATAATTGATCCACCTTTATTTTTAATCATACTTTTTTTAACTGCTTGAATAGCAAACACATAGTGTTTCAAATTTATTGCCATTCTGTCGTCCCAGTATTTTTCGGTAACTTCTTCAAGTGTGTGCCTTTGATCATTGGATGCATTATTTACTAAAATATCAATTGGGCCTTTTTTTTTAATAATGCTCTGGATTAGAGTTTTGTATTTTTTTATATTTTTAATATTGCAAAAATGAAAAGTAGGTATTTTTTGTTTTTTCTTTTTTATTTTCGAAATTAATTTTTGAGCTTCTTTTTTATCTATATCAAAAAAATAAACCTCAACACCTTGTTCACAAAGATGCTCAACAATTGATGCACCGATACCAGATGCTCCACCTGAAACTAAAGCACGTTTATCTTTTAAGTCAAAATATTGAACTTTCATTAGAATATCAATTTATGATTAGTTTAATATTTTTTTTATTTCTTCTAAAGTAAAAGGTTTTGGTTTTTTGCAGGTAGTTTTTATTTCTTGTGGAATACCTGTTTGAGATGCTCTCATAGTTGAGTCTATTATATCTAAAACATGTAATGAAAGATCACCATTACATCTATGTTCTAAATTGTTTTCAATTGCATAAGCCATCTCAGATAGACCGGCTCCTCTATAATTTGCATTTGTTGGAGATTCATTTGCTCTTGAGCTTTGACTTTTAATATTTATCTTTCCTAAAGGCATCATATCTGTTTTATGCTCACCCCAATTACCACCAGCAGTTACTGAAACAAAAGCAGATCCACCAAACATGTTTGGATCTGGAACAATAATTGATCCTTTGTTACCATACAATTCTATATGGTTTCTTTGATGAGCGACCACATCAAAAGATAAAGTAATCTGTATAATACAATCATTTTCGAATTGTATAGTTGCAAGATAAGTTGTTGGAGTTTCTACTTTAAATTTTTGACCTTTTTTTGGACCTATCCCAATTTCTCTTTCTTCAAAAACTTTTGTACATCTTCCTTGTACTTGTTTTGCTGGACCAATTAAATTTACTAATGCTGTAAGATAGTATGGACCCATATCTATCACAGGACCCCCTTCATTTTCAGCAAACCAAGGTTCTGGGTTTGGATGATAAGATTGCACTCCAGGAAAGGCAAAGATAGCATTACCTAATTTAATGTCACCAATTACACCGTTATCAATGAGTTCACGAGTTTTCTGAATTCCCCCACCCAAAAAAGTATCTGGTGCATTTCCAATATAAAGATTTTTCTCTTTAGCAAGTTCAACTAATTTTTTTCCATCTTCAAAGTTAACAGCCATGGGTTTCTCGGCATAAGAATGTTTACCATTTTCTAAAGCCATTTTTGAAACTTCAAAATGTGCACCAGGAATTGTAAGGTTTAATATTATTTCAATCTCTTTATCTTTAAGAAGTTCTTCAACAGTTACAGCTTCAATATTGTAATGAATTGCACACTTCTTCGCTGTTTCCATATTAATATCAGCGCATTTAACAATTCTGATATTATTGAAATACTCCTGAGCTCTAAAATAAGTTTCTGAAATATGACCACATCCTATAAGGCCTACTTTAAATACTTTGTTCATAAAGGATTAAATACCTTGTCTTTGTTTGCTTCTTCCTTCTTTGTAAAGTTTTAAAGCTTCTTCATTTTCTTTAGTAGTTGGTATTTCTAAAGTTGGACTATCCCAAAAAGATGATCCTTCTACCCATTTATAAGCATGAGTTTTAATTGAAATAACATAAGTTACATCAGATGCTTTAGCTCTTTTAAATGCAGCTTCAAGATCTGAAATTGAAGTAACGTGTTCAGATTTAGCCCCCATACTCTCTGCATGTTTTGCAAAATCTACATCAACTAAGCCAGGTGTGTTTGAGCTCTTTAATAAGTTGTTATACTCTTTTCCACCTTTGAATAATTGAAGTCGGTTTATAACTGCAAAACCTCCATTATCACAAACAACGATGATCAATTTATTTTTTGTAATTACTGAAGAATAAATATCAGTATTATTTAATAGATAAGAACCATCGCCAACAAATGAGATCACTTCTTTATCTGGATTAGCCATCTTAATTCCTAATGCTCCAGATATTTCATAACTCATACAACTAAAACCCCACTCTGTTTCATGAGTATTAAGTTCTCTTGGTCTCCATACTTGAATTACTTCACCCACCAAACCTCCTGCAGCTGTAACTGCAATGTCTGTTGGATCAGAATTTCTATAAATAGCACCAATTACCTGAACATAACTTGGAACTTCCTGATTAGTTGGAGCGCTCTCTTTATCTATATGTTCATTCCATGACTTAAGTTCAGTTTGAGATTTCTTATTCCAATCCTCTCCTGCTTTCCAATCACCTAAAGCTTGAGAAAGTTCAGTTAATGAAACTTTTGCATCTCCAACAACAGCTTGTGCTAAATGTTTGTTGGCATCATATCTTGATACATTAATTGAGACTAATTTGAAATTTTCGTTTTCAAAGTTTGCCCATGATCCTGTTGTAAAATCAGCAAGCTTTGTACCTATTGCAATAGCAAGATCAGTTTGTTTTGCTAATGAGTTTGTATTTTTTCCACCAAGTCCTCCTATTTGACCTGCAAAATGTGAATGATCTCTCTTCATTGTTGAATAACCCATTACAGTTTGTGTAACTGGAATATTGTGTTTGATTGCAAACTGACTTAACTCTTCCATTGCATCTGAATAAAAAACTCCCCCTCCAGATATTATAATTGGATTTTTTGAAGATTTAATTTTTTCAGCCGCCTCTTTAATTTGAAATTCATCTGGTCTTGGTCTTCTAATTGTATGAACTTTTTCTTGGAAAAATTCTTCTGGATAATCAAAAGTTTGACCTTGGATATCTTGACTTAACGCAATACATGCAGGACCACAATCAGCAGGATCTAACATTGTTTGAATTGCTATAGGAAAAGATTGAATTATTTGTTCAGGTCTAGTGATACGATCAAAATATCTTGTAACTGGTTTGAAAGCATCGTTTGCAGTTATGCTTGGATTATTAAAATGTTCAACTTGTTGCAATACTGGATCTGGCATTCTATTTGCATAAGTATCACCTGGTAAAAATAAAATTGGCAATCTATTACTCATTGCAACTGCTGCTGCAGTAACCATGTTGGTTGCTCCTGGGCCAACAGATGATGTAGCAACAAAAATTTGTTGTCTTCTTTTAGCTCTAGCATACCCTATTCCAGTTAAAGCCATATTCTGCTCATGATGGCCTCTATAAGTTGGTAATTCTTTTTGATTTTCTTCAAGTGCTTGACCCAAACACGCTACATTTCCATGTCCAAAAATTCCAAAGACACCAGGAAAGAGTGGTTCTTTTTTGCCATTAATTAATATTTTTTGAGCTATTAAATATTTAACGATTGCATGTGCACAAGTAAGAGTGATTTTTTTCATAAATTAGTTTATTTTTTTTTATGTATAGTGTTTATATATTTATATTTATAAAATAAAAAACCTAACTTAGTAAACCTTAAAAAAAAATAAAAAATTATGTATAGCAAATTTGGACAATTCATTGATGGAAAATGGCAAGAAGCAGAAAAAAAAGAAACCTATGATGTAATCAATCCTGCAACAGAGGAAGTGATTGGAAAAGCATCAAAAGCATCTTCAGTGGATGTACAAAAAGCATTAAAGTCAGCTGAGAAAGGTCTTAAAGTTTGGAGCAACACTACACCATGGCAAAGATCATATGTAATTAGAAAAATTGCAGATCTAATGAGAGAAAAAAAAGATGTTCTTGCTAAATGGTTAACACTTGAAGTTGGTAAACCTCTTGCTGAAGGAGTTGGAGAAGTTGGTGGAGGAGCAGATATATTTGAATGGAATGCCGAAGAAACAAAAAGAATATATGGTCAAACAGTTCAAAGTAGATTTCCAGATACAAGAGTTCATGTTTATTATCAGCCAGTAGGTGTTGTGGCTGCTTTAATACCATGGAATTTTCCAATTATTTTGGCTGCAAGAAAAATTTCAACAGCATTAGCAGCAGGTTGCTCTGTAATTTGTAAGCCAGATGTAATTACACCTGGTGCAGTTATGGAATTAGTTAATATTTGTAAAGAAGCAGGAGTTCCTGATGGTGTGGTTAATTTATTATCTGGTGATCCTGCAGAAATTTCAAATGAGTTGTTAGAGTCTGATATTATCAAAAAAGTATCAATCACAGGCTCAACAAGAGTTGGTAAATTAATATTAAAGAAAGCTGCAGATAAAGTCCAAAGAGTAACGATGGAACTTAGTGGTCATTCACCTTTCATAGTTTGTGATGATGTTGATATGAATAAAGTTGCAGATATTGCGATAACTGCAAAATTTAGAAACAACGGGCAAGTTTGTATCTCTCCAAACAGATTTTATATTCAAGAAAATAAAAAAGATGAATTTCTAGGTGCTTTTATGGATAGAGCAAAGAAATTAAAAATCGGAAATGGTATGGATGAAGGTGTAGAGCTTGGTCCTCTTACAACTGCAAAAAGATTAGAAGAAATTGAAAAACTAGTTGAGACAACAAAAAATGAAGGAGCTGATGTTTTAATGGGAGGACAAAGACCTTCTGGTTTTAACAAAGGTTATTTTTATGAACCAACTGTTTTTGATAACGTAAAAGATGATTTTACAATTATGAGAGAAGAACCATTTGGTCCTTTAGTGCCAGTTCTTACGTTTAAAACATTTGATGAAGTTATTGAAAGAGCAAACAATAACGACCTTGGTTTATGCAGTTATTTGTATACAAATAACATGGATCAAGCCAACAGAGGCTCTGAAATGTTAGAGTCTGGTTGTGTCGCTGTTAATACTGGTGCAGTTGCTGTAGCAGAAGCTCCTTTTGGTGGTATCAAACAAACTGGTTATGGACGTGAAGGTGGATCAATGGCGATCAAAGATTATCTAAACGTTAAATACACGCACATGGCATTAAAGGTATAATTATGAGAAAAAATAAAATTAAACAAATGATGAAAGACGGTAAACCCGTCATTAATGGTTGGTGCGCAATTCCAAGTACTGCATCTGCAGAAGCAATGGCACATCAAGGTTGGGACTCATTAACTATAGATATGCAGCATGGATTAGTTGATTACAGTAATGCTCTTCCGATGCTTCAAACAATTTCGACAACAGATGTCACTCCACTTGCTAGAGTTAATTGGAATGAGCCAGGACAAATAATGAAAATTTTAGATGCTGGTTGTTATGGAATTGTTTGTCCAATGGTCAGTAATAGAAAAGAAGCTGAAAATTTTGTTCAAGCATGTATGTACCCACCTGATGGTTACAGAAGCTTTGGTCCTGTTAGAGGATTAATTTATGGTGGTGCAGATTATGCAGATCACGCTAATGAAGAAATTCTTAAATTAGCAATGATAGAAACTAAAGAGTCTTTAGAAAATTTAGATGAGATAATGTCTACACCAGGTGTTGATGGAATTTATATTGGGCCTGCAGACTTAAGTTTAGCAATTGGAGAAAAACCTGGATTTGATCGAGCTGAAACTACAAAAGCTTATTCTGAAATTTTGAGAATTCTAGAACATGCAAAGAAAAATAATATTTTTGCAGGAATTCATAATGGTACAACAGACTATGCAACGAAGATGATTGAAAAAGGTTTTGATTTTGTAACAATAGCTTCTGATTTAAGAGCTTTAAGTGCTGGCGCTAAAGCAACTGTTGATAAGATGAAAGGTTCTTTGTCTAAAAAAGACAACGACGCTACTTATTAATCAAGTTGATTTAAAAATTCTTCAAACTGATTTTTATCTAAATTAGAGGATTGTTTCTTGCTTGGAAACTTTCCAGCCATAGAATCTTTTTTAAATGCTTTAAGAGCTTTAACTCTTTCAACCTTAATTTCATTTCTAAGTTTTAATAAATTTCCATAAGCTTTAGAATGTCTTGGAGGATTTTCAGTATCACCACAAATATCTTCCATAAATAAATACATCACATCTGCATTTCTTCCAGATCCTAAAGAGACAGTTACAATATCTGTTCGTTTAGAAATTTCTCCCATTACATTTTCAGGTATTACTTCACACTCAGCAGAAAAAGCTCCTGCATCTTCTAATCTTTTAAATTTTTGGAATAACTCATAAGCCTCATTTGCAGTTTTACCAACTGCTCGAAGTCCACCTATCCAAGTTGATTTTCTTGGAACTAATCCTAAGTGACCCATAACAGGCACATCTTCTTTTGCTAGCATTTCTACTATGTCCATACTTCTTGGTGTCATCACTGCATCAGCACCATTTTCTAAAGCTTTGAACGCTCCACGCATAATATCATCTGCTGTAACAAATTCGTTCAAAACTAAAGCTGCGGTTAAAAAAAGATTTTTGGACCCTTCCCTAACTGGAATAACATTTTTAGCGTTAGCAATAATCATGTCAAAGCCAGCTTTTTCAGCAGCTGAAGCTTCATCAACAGTATTTGCGGTAACTTGAGTAAATTTTCTTTTACCTTTGGTTGCTTTTAAATCACCTACTGTAGTTGATCTTTTGGCTGGTTTTGCAGCCCATGTATATACATTCTTCATTAAATACCTTTATAAAGAACGTCTCTTCGATCAATAAATTCCTCAAAAGTCTTAATGGTAACAACTGATGGTAAAATAAAAATTGATCTTTTGTCCTTTTCGTTTCTAATAATTCTAAAATAACCTTTCTTGATTGCTGTATCGATATAAACATTAGAAGTTAAATAAGATTTCTCTATAACTCTTAATAGTTCATTTTTTGTAATAGATTTATTTTTATAATAAGCAAGCATAACCATGTGCAGCATAATCCAATGTTGAGGTGTCAGAGAAAACCAATTTAATAAATCATTTGCTAACCTTCCCTCAAAATCTCCAAGCGAAATTTCAGCTAATGTAATTCTTTTCTGAGTTGATTTTGAAATCTTTTTCTGTTCTTCAAAATTTTTTGGATACTTAAACTGTCTTTTCATTTAAATAAACTTAAACTTATTAAGTTTTCTATTCAATACTATTTTTGCTTATTAGCTCTTTATAAATGTTATTTACTCTATGCACTTCTGAGGCTGTATTAAAATATCCTTCATATTCTATTTCATCTGGTGTTACATCAAAATGGTAATGACCAGCATCTTTATCGTCTTCATAAGAATGAAAATGAGTATGTTCACCAGACTCTCTTAAATTCAATTCTCCTCCAGTAGGATCTCCAGTCCAAAGAACTGTATAACACTGTAATTTTGGACCAACAGGTTCATAAAATTGAAGAAAATCTTTTACACACTTCATTTGTTTTGGATCATAGTATTCATGTTTGATATCTTTATAATCTGGTTGAACATGCGATCTTACTTTTCCTTCTAAAATTCTAAACACACCCGCGATAGCAATGTGTTCATTTTCATTTAGGTTTAAATTATTAGATAAAGAAGACCTCATTGCTTGCGGAAGTGAACCTTGATTACCTGATCTTCCTTTGATTTTTATTTTAATTACTTTTCCTTGTTTACCATCTGTATAATAAATATTTCCAAGTCCACCGTGTTTTCGTGCGCTATATTTTTCAACAATACATTTTTTATCAGGACTTACTCTTGCAATTATAGATCTAGATTCGTCAGTAATTAAATTTTCATTAATTACTAATTCTCCGCAGTGACCATCTAAACACGACATTGCACCAGATCCAGCACCTAATGCATAAGATTTTTCTGATCCAATCATTTTAGAAATTTCTTGGTAATCAAATTCAGCACCGATAAAATTAGGATCATGCATGTATGGCTCACCACCAACATCAATGATTTTTTGGTTACCGCTTATCCCTTCAGATGGACAATCCCATTCACGAAGATTAGGACAATCTACAACTTCAACTTCTACATTTTTAAAATTTTCTGAAAGTCCTTTTTTTAATGCATTCGCTATATCTTCAAGTGAATGATTTGTGAAAGTTCCTTTTTCTATTTTTAATTGCATGATGTTAATAAGCTATAATTTATTTTGCATATTGTCTATAGATAATATATATAATTTCTATACATAAATAATTTTAAAAAGGTAACGATGATAAATAAAGATTTAAAAGTAGCCGTATTAGGCGCAGGTGCAATGGGATGTCTGTTTGGAGGATTGCTAGCTGAAAAAGGTTTAAATGTAACTTTAATTGACGTTTGGAAAGAGCATGTTGATGCAATTAATAAAGATGGTTTGAAAATGGATGGTCACGGTGGTGATCGTATAATTAAAGTTAATGCTACTTCAGATCCATCATCGTTAGATAAGATGGATGCAGTGATTGTTATGTGTAAAGCAACTGCGTTAGAACCAGCGTTAAATAGCATTAAAAATATTATTGGTGAAAAAACAGTTTTCATGTCTTTTCAAAATGGAATTGGTCATGAAGCAATAATTCAAAGTATCGTTGGAAATGAAAAAGTAATCGGTGGAACAACAACACAAGCTTCTAATATTTTAGGACCAGGTCATATAATGAACCATGGCGCATTGCCTTCATGGATCGGTGAATATGAAGGAGGAATAACGGAAAGAATTACAGAAATAGCTGATACTTTTACTGCACATAATTTAGAAATGATTGCAGCTGAAGATGTTAAAAAAAGAAAATGGATGAAGCTTTTTGCTCTAACAGCGATTGGTCCTCTTTCAGCTATATTTGACCTACATCACACCGATCTTTACGTAAATAATAAGGCTAATGATGTTTCAAGAGGGCTTGGTAAAGAAATCATTTTAGAGACAAGAGAAGTAGCACTTGCTGATGGAGTTAATGTTTCTGAAGATGAGTGTCTATTTATGTTCAATAAAATTGTAGATTCTATGCAAACTAACAAATCTTCAATGGCTTTTGATGTTCAATACAAAAGAAAAACAGAAATTGATTTTATAAGTGGTGCTGTTTCTAAAATTGGAAAAAAACATGGAGTAAAAACACCTTTAAATGACCTGATGTATAAAATGATCAAGGTAAAAGAAGGTATGTATAGTTAATGCTTAAAATTAATCGATTAAAAAAAATTAAAAGTAATTTTCCTGTACTAGTTGGAGATAAAGTCGTTGAGAAAAATACTTGTAATTTATTAATTGATGAAATTAGTAAATCTAAAGCTTTTGATGACATGATAATGGGTGGTCGAAGCAGAATTAATAAAGGCTCAAAAAATTTTAATAACTATATTAAATCTTCAAATAATTCTGCAAAACTCTTCAAACTTTTTAATAGCAAGGCATTTTATAAAAAAATTGAAACTCTTTTTTCTAAAAATTTTAAAGATGGATCTTGGACAAACACTCACAAACCAAAAATATTTAATCAAAAAAAATTTACTATTAAAAAGAAATTAAATTCAAGTGAATTAAAAAAATTATTAGGAAACAATTACACGAACCCAAAAGTTAATTTAGATATTGATTTTTCGGTTTCTAAAGGAGGATACAGACTGCGTCCTCATAGAGATGATATTACGAGATTGTATAATTTCTTAATTTATCTAACAGATATTCCAAAGAAAAATGGAGGATCACTTACAATTTATAGAAAAAAATCAAAGAAAAATTTAAGAAAAAGTTTCAGGCGATTTCCAAAAATGAGTGAATTAGAAATAGTAAAAGCATTTACTCCAAAGAAAGGAACTGTGGTATTTTTTCAATCTACACCAAATTCTTATCATGGAGTTAAACGTTTTATAGAAAAAAACTGTCCAAAAAGATTTTTTATTTATGGAAGTTACGCACTCAATAAGCCAGTTATTTGGAATTATAAAGGAACAGCTTACTATCCACATATCATCAGTACGAAGAAAAAAATGTTAACTTCTTTTCATGATGCAAATTATTTAACAACTGCTCCTAAGAATTGATATTGTTAAAAATTTCTACTAGGTTCTATTAATGCCAAATAATCTACAAAAGAAATTATTTGAACAAGGATATTTAAAAGTAAAAAATGTTCTTAACTATCAAAGAGATTTAAAGCCAATCCTTAATGACATGGAATTTGTAATGGATTGCTTAATCCAAAAATTTGCGAAAAAAAAGGATGTAAAAAAAGTTCTTAATTTAGATTTTAAAAAAAAATATTCTTATATATCGAAATTAAAAATTGATGATTTAGATCAATATTTTAATACTAGATTGCCAAGAGATCACGTTAAGAAAGATAGTGATTACTTTGCTACTCAATCTTTATGGAATTTAATTACTAATAAAAATATTTTAGATGTTGTTGAAAAAATTTTGGGAAAAGAAATCATGTCTAATCCAGTACAAAATACTAGAATTAAACAACCTGAAAAAAAATTACCAAAAGGTTCAATTTTAGACGGTTTAAGTGGAAGAACACCTTGGCATCAGGATGCTGCAGTTCTCAGTCCTAAAGGGCAAAAATTGACTGACATGGTTACTGTGTGGATACCTTTTACAAAAACTACAAAAAAAAATGGATGCATGATTACTGTTAAGAAAATTAATAAAATGGGATTATTAAATCATATTGCTGGTTATAGAGGCCAAGTAGAAATTAAAGACAGTAAATTACTGGATAAAATGCAGCATATTCACTTAGAGGCAGACGTTGGAGATGTAATTCTTTTGCATAAACATTCAATTCACTGCTCCTTACCTAATAGATCAAATGATTTTAGAATAAGTGCAGACCTTAGATACAATGTAGCTGGTCAACCTTCTGGGAGAGATCCACTTCCAAATTTCTATGTAAGAAGCAAAAATAAAAAAAATCTTAAAATTCAGAATTTTAAACAATGGTTAGCTCTTTGGGAAAAAGCAAAAGAAAAATGTATTCCACGCAAATATGCCTTTAAATATCCTTTGCCGACGTTTAAGAATAGTAAAAAAGATCTTTCAAAATTATTATAAAAATTAACAAATGAATTCAGTAACTACCCGTGTCTACTCGGTAGACTTTTTTTTAGCAATTCTTGGTTATTCCTTATTTGTTATCATGGACTCTATAGCAAAAGAATTGACAAATTATTATCATGTAACACAAATAATATTTATTAATTCTTTATCGGCATTACTGCCAATTTTACTTTACACGCAAGTTAGAAATTCTTGGAAAAAAATTAAGACTAAAAACTTTTTTGTACATTTGGTTAGAGCAATAACTTTAATAATTTCAATGGGATTATTTTTTCTTTGTATAAATAAACTTCCACTGACAACCATGTATAGCATAATCTTCTTTACACCCTTTGTGTTAACAATTGGTTCTGTAATTTTTCTAAAAGAAAAAGTAAGTTGGAGAAGATATACGGCAATATTAGTAGGTTTTATTGGAACAATAATTGCAATCGATCCTTTTGGAAAAGAAATTAATAACTATGTATTATTGGCATTATTAATACCAATTTTTTCTTCAGTAGGTCATTTGTTGGTTAAAAAATATGGTCAATCAGAGAGTGTGTATTCATTTTTAATAATTGGAAAGTTAATCTTAATTGTTATTTCAGGTGTGATTACATTTGAGCTTTATATACCAATGACTAAAACAGATTTTTTCTTAAATTTTAATGCAGGTTTATTAAGAGGAATGGGAATGATTTTTATTATAAATTCTGCTCGACATCTTCCTGCTTCAATATTTGCAAATACACAATATGTTCAATTATTAATTGGTGCATTGATCGGTTTTTATATTTTTAATGAAATCCCTACTTGGAATATTTATTTAGGAAATGTTTTTATAATTGGTGCTGGAATTTATATTGTTTTAAGAGAGATAAAACTTTCTAGAAATATTGTTTCAAATTCAATAAGACCAACAACAATTTCAATAAAAAAGTAAGTTATTCAATTTAAGTTAAAAATATATATAAATAAGTATGGCTAAAATCTTAATAACAGAGTTTATTAACCAAGGCAGTTTGAACGATCTAAACAGTAGTTTTGAAATCAAATTTGATGAAAAGCTTTGGGAAAAAAAGGATGAGCTTAAAGAAATTATTAAAGATTATGATGGTTTAATTGTCAGAAATAAAACTCAAGTAAATAAAGATATTTTATCTAACGCTAATAATTTAAAATTTATAGGAAGATTGGGTGTTGGTTTAGACAACATTGATACTGAATTTTGTAAAACCAAAAATATCCATGTCCAACCTGCAACTGGTATGAATGCAGACTCTGTAGCTGAATATGTGATTTCATCTTCTATGTCTTTAATAAAAAAAATTCCTATGTTTCATCATGGAACAGTCAAAGGTGATTGGCCTAGAACAATCATTAAATCTGCTGAAATAAATGAAAAGTGTATTGGAATAGTAGGTTTTGGTACCATCGGCAGAAAGGTTGCGGACTTTGGTTTGAAAAATGGTCTAAATGTTTTGGCTTACGACCCTTACATTAAAAAATTAGATGATAATGAAAAAAATTATAAATTATCTTCATTAGAAGATGTATTTAAAAATGCAGATATTATTTCTTTACACTTACCATTAACAGAAGAGACTAAAAATTTAATCAACAAGTCTTCATTCTCTAAAATGCAAAAACAGCCAATAATAATTAATACTTCTAGAGGTAGTGTTGTGAATGAGAACGATCTTATAGATGCTTATAATCAAAATATAATTTCAGGATTTGCATTAGATGTGTTTGAAAATGAACCTATTAAAAAAGATTTATACGAAAGAATAACATCTGAAATGAATTGTATTTTAACTCCTCATATTTCAGGTGTGACAACAGAGTCAAATATAAGAGTTAGTAATTTTATAGTTAAAAAGGCGATAGATTTTTTTAAGTAATTATCTCGTTTAGCTTTACTACTCTTCCAAGTTTAATTGATGTCTCAGCAGCTTCTCCAACAGCAACTGCAATTAATCCATCATTCAAAGATACCTCTGGCTTTAATTTATTTTTTACTGCATTTATAAAGGCTAAATGTTCATAATAAGTTGACCCATGATGATGTCCTGCTTCAAGTATTTTTGGATCTACACTAATACTTTCTTGTTTAATTTTTCCATCTCTCATACCAATTCTTACATCAGAAGTAGTTTTTCCAGACTCGTTTGAAGGAACTGAAGTTTCAATTTTACCGATATTTCCTGTTGCGGTTAACTCTTCTTGCATTTCAGAATTTTCAGCAAACATACAAAGCTCAAGCATACTTCTTGAGCCGTTCTCAAAATTAACAATTACGTAAGCATTATCAATAATATCTGGTTTTTTTCCATCATATTCCTCATCTAAATGATTTACATCTTGTCCCCCACTCGCATAAACACTTACGGGCTCACTCTTAATAATAAAACGCATCAAATCAAAAAAATGACAGCACTTTTCAACTAAAGTTCCTCCAGTATTTTTTTCAAATCTGTTCCAATCATTTACTTTTTTTAAAAAAGGAAACCTGTGTTCTCTTATTGTTAATGTTTTTAGGTCACCAATTGTTTTGTTGTGAATTTCTTTAATAAATTTTGAAACAGGAGGCATGTACCTGTATTCCATTGCAGTCCAAAATACTGATGGATAATCTTTAGTAAGTTTTTCTATTTCTAAACAATCTTTTGTCTTAGTACACAAAGGTTTTTCAACCAATATGTGTTTCTCAGTTTGAATTACATCTTTTAAAATTTGAATATGAGTAAAATTAGGAGATGAGATTATATATACATCGACTAAATTTTCTTTAATCAAATCTTGATGATTTTTAAAGCAAACAACTTCCTTTTTGAGGAGTTCTTGGCACTGTTTCAAAGACTCTTCGTGAGGATCTGAAAGAGCAACTACTTCAGCTTCGTCTATCAAAGATAAATTTAAAATATGTTCTCGAGCCATCGTGCCAGCTCCAATTATTCCATATTTAATTTTTTCCATATTTATTATCTATCAGTTTAATTAAATAAATTTAATCAATTGTTAATCCACTTGGTACTTTTTTTGGTTTACCGAGTGGTCTTTGATTTCCACTTTTTCCAGTTAGAGATTGTAAAAAAGAGACTAATTGATCAATTTCTTTTTCACTTAAATCTATTGGCTTGATATCTATACTTGAAATAATTCTATCCTGTTCTCTTTTGTCAGAAAAAGTCACAAAATCTATTTTTTCTAACCATGGAGCCTTTGGTAAATTTGCATATTGAGGTTTCCAATTTTTATTCATAGTTACTGGATTTAAATGATGTTTAATTATGCCCTTAAGTGTTGGATAAGCACCATTATGACCATAAGGTGCCGTTAAAGAAACATTTCTTAGCGCAGGTGTTTTAAATTTATACATGTCATCCACATCATCTGTTTCAACCATTCTTCCAACATCACGTGCATAAGGATCGAAAGGTCTGGTTCTGCCCGGTCCAAATTGTGGAATACCTATTGAATGAAATTTTTGATCAGACAATAAAGACCCTGAATGACATGAACTACAATTAGCCTTGCCATAGAATAAATTCATACCTGCAATCTGATTTTGATTTAAAGCTGATTTATTTCCGTTTAAATATTCATCAAATGGAGAGTCAAAAGATGTCCATTCATGAATTTCAAAAGCTGCAATTGAGTTTACTATATGTGTAATATTTATGTCTAAAGCATTATCCACATCATCAAAAGCATGTTTAAACATCTCAACATATTCAGGAACTCCTCTTATTCTATGAGTAATCACAGGCCAAACTCTATCAATTCTCATGCTGTCTTTACCAACTTTTGAAACCAGTCCTATAATTTCATTTTCACCTGGATTTCCAGCCATTTCGAATTGTCTTGTCATTGGAAATAAAGCTTGTACCGCTACTATATTATCTAGACCTTTTGGAAGCAGTTCTTGTGCTGGGGTATTAAAACCATTTCCAAATATATCAGATTTAGTCACTCTTCCATCATGAAGTAATGTGGTAATATCTTTAAATCCTAAATTCCATAATGCTAAAGCGTTTCTTGGAATACGTTTTTTAATTTTATCATCCCCTGATCCAGCTGTTCTTTCTAATCCAATACCATGTCCTCCTTCACCAATACCTAATGAAAGTCCATCAGACCCTCCTAGATCATGGCTATGACAAGTTGCACAAGCAATATTACGATTGGCAGATAAAATTTTATCATGAAATAAAAGTCTTCCTATTTTAACCTTTTCCATATCAACTTTATGAAAATCATTACTTGTTAAAGGTTTTGGTAATTCAATTGAATATGTTTTGTTTGCTGAAATTAAAAATGGAATTATAAATATTAATATTTTTATATGTTGAGATACTTTTTTATAATTTTTTTTATTCCATCTATAGTTTTTGCAGAAATTGAAAATGCTAGAGATTTGATGGAAGCTGGAAAATTTCAAGAAGCTATGGAAGAACTGATGCCAGCTGCCAGATCTGGGAACGCTGATGCTGAAGAGCTTATTGGAATAATGTATGCAATGGGTCTTGGAGTTGAGCAAGACGATGTTAGAGCTTTTGAATGGTATCTTAGATCTTCGATGAAAGGTCATCCTGGTGCTCAATCGGGTGTTGGGTGGTATTATGAAATCGGTAGAGGACTTCCTGCCCCTGATCTTGTTAGAGCTTACATGTGGTATGGTTTGTCTGCTATTGGAGGCGATCCTGATGCTGCGATTTCTCAAGAAGAAGTTGTTAAAAAAATGACTCCTGAACAAATTGAAAAAGCGCATATACTTATTAAAGATTACAAAGCTTGGATTTATCCGTTTAGGTAATGAGGCGAATAATTAAATCCGCCCCATCATTAAATTAAGATTATAAGTCTTTGTCGTATGCACTTGATGCTTTTTTCTCAGCATCAGCAACTGCACTTGTTAAAGCGTCAAAGATTTGTCCTCCACCTTTAACGTTTGACTTAAACCAATCATAAACTGGACTAGCAGCTTTTTTGAAACTAGCTTTTTGTGCTGGAGTTGGAACATATAAATCTCCACCGCCTGCTACAAAGTCTTCATACGCTTTGATTGATTTTCTTTTTGGAGATGCAAATGTAGCTTGTTGCAATGCATAAAATCCATCCGTAATAACTTTCTTAAGTTCTTTTGGCATAGATTGATATTTTGCATTGTTCATCCACCAAAGTGCTCCCATGTATGCATGGCCATCTAAAGTAACATATTTTAGACCTGCATCTGGAAACTTCATGTTCATAATGTCAGTTATTCCATTTTTAGAACCTTCAACTACACCTGTTTGAAAAGATGTAAATAATTCTGGCCATGGAATAGGAGTTGGTGATGCACCTAAAGCTCTTACAAGCTCTTGAGGTAAGTCAGCTACAACAGTTCTGATTTTTAGACCTTTCATGTCTGATGGTTCTGCAACTCTTCTTTTAGTGTTAGCAAAATTTCTCCATCCACCAGTATTTCCGATAGTCATTAATCTTATTGTATCGCCTGAATCTTTAAGAGCCATTTGTCTCATAGTTCTTACAAAATCACCTTGCATAACATCTTCAGCAATTCTGTCGTCTGCCATTAGGTATGGTAAATCTAAAACTTGAACGTATGGGAATACACCAGCTGCTCCTCCAGAAGTAGAAATGTAAACGTCGATGCTTCCATCAGAAACACCTTGTAAACATTCTGCTCCTTTAGAACATAACTGTGTACCTACGAAAAGTTCTACAGATATTTTTCCATTTGATGCTGCTTCTACATAGTTTTTAAATACTACTGCACCATCATAGTCTTCATCTTGATCATTAGAGTTCATTGTCATTCTTAAATTGTAATCAGCAGCTGAAACAGAAGCTGTAAAACTAATTAAGAATAATAATGAAAAGAATGATTTAATTAATTTACTCATTATTATTTCCCTCTCTTTAAATATATATTAAAGTATAGAAACTATACCTAAATTGAACCTCTGTGTCTATTATCTAAAAATTAAAATTATTTTGCAAAACCTGTAAGTAAAGGAATGGTCATTGAGATTGACGGGAAGTAAGTAATTAAAAATATTACAATTGCTTCTACTGCTAAAAATGGCAATATTGCTTTTGATATAGTTTCAACTCTTTCACCAGAAACTGAGGATGCAACAAATAAAACTAAACCCATTGGTGGTGTTGCTAAACCAACAGTTAAATTAACTGACATAATAATTGCAAAATGAACTGGATGTACACCTAATTCTACAAACACTGGTCCAAGTATTGGTCCTAAAATAATTATTGCAGGACCAGCATCTAAAAACATTCCAACAACAAAAAGTAAAATATTTATAAGAAATAATAAAATATAAGGATTATCAGTTAATCCTAAAACAAATTCAGCAAGATATTCTGGTGCATGAGATAAGCTAACAACTGTTTTAAAAGCCATTGCAGCACCAACCAAAAGTAATACTACAGATGAAACCATTGCGGCTTTTGTCATAACCTTAGGTACGTCTTTCAACTCTAAAGATTTTAAAACAAACAAACCAATAAACATTGCATAAGCAGCTGCAACTGCAGATGCTTCAGTTGGAGTAAAAATTCCTCCAAGTATACCTCCTAGAATTATAACAGGAGTCATTAATGGGAAAAAAGCTTTCAAGGAAGCTTTTCCTCTTTGTCTCCATGTTGTCTTTTTTGTTACAGCAGGAAAATTATATCTTTTAGCCATAAACTTGATTGTAACCATCAAACTAACACCAACTAAAATTCCAGGAATAATACCTGCTAGGAATAAGGCAGCTACGCTCTCTCCCATGACGTATGCATAAATAATCATTATTCCTGAAGGTGGAATAATTGGACCAATTACTGAACTCGCTGCAGTAATTGCTGCTGAAAATTTTTTAGTATACCCTTGCTTCTCCATTGCAGGAATTAACATTGAACCAATTGCAGAAGTATCTGCAACTGCAGATCCAGATAGGCCAGCAAAAAGCATTGAAGTTAAAACATTAACATGTGCCAAGCCACCCTTTAAATGCCCCATCATCGCCTGGCTAAATTCTACTAACCTTTGAGTAATTCCTCCCCTATTCATTAGCTCACCAGCTAACATAAAAAAAGGAATTGCCATTAAAGGAAAGCTATCAATACCATTGTAAATATTTCTATAAAGCATTGCTCCATCTCTAGATTGATCATTCAGCCAAAGTAAAATTCCAGGAGCAGCCAACAATCCAAAAAATACTGGTAATCCAATTAACAAAAATAATAAAAATAAAGGGAGAAACCAAATTAACATTATTGTGTCTCCAATTTTTGTTTATCTAAATCTTCAGGTAACTCTAATTTTGTAAAATTACTTAAAAAGTTTCTTAAAATTAACTCTATGTTTACTGAAATTAAAAAAATAATTCCAACAGGTAACGACATATACATCCAGGCTAATTTTATTGGCTCTGCTTTGCCGCCAATTAAATTAAATGGAATTTTGATTGAAGCTGAATTAAATATCCATCCAGCATTAATGTGTTTCAAACCTAATTCAAGTCCAATGATCAAAACAAATAAAGATATGATCAATAAAAATAAGGTTAAAAAAGTTGATATGATTTTAGGTAAAAATCTTTCCAGCATATCAATTGAGACAAAACCACCCCACCTATAAGCTGAAGGAGCAATTAACCCTGTCATCCATAGCATTAAAAATCTTGCAACTTCATCAGGCCAAGGTAATGCGTTGTTGAGAACATATCTAAAAAAAACCTGGATCATAATTACGACAACCATTAAAAAAATTGCGATCCATGCAAATTGTCTTCCAATTCTTAGAAAAAAAGTATTTATCTTTTCAAGAAAGTTAAAAATGTAAAGTAGAGTTTTTATAGTTAAATTCACAACTAAATTTATTTTAATAAGAAAATAATTACAACTTTTTAAAAAACTATTTTACATTGTTAGATATTTTTCGTATTAGAAAAGCCTTCAACAGAAAAGCTTAAATAAAATTATGAGTAATAAAAAGAAAATTCTAGTTATCCAAAAAGTTCATGATAAAGGCATGGAATTAATTAATAACCATCCAGATTTTGATGTAGAGGTAACTGACGATGTTTCAGTAGAAAACTTAAAGGCAAAAATAAAAGATTGTGATGGTGCTTCAATTAGAATAGCAAAACTACCAGGTGAGGTAATTAACGAAGCCAAAAATCTTAAAATAATATCTAGACATGGAGTTGGCTACGATAATATTGATTTAAAAACAGCTAAAGAAAGAGATATCAAAATTGCTATTACGGCCAATGCAAATGCAGTTACAGTTGCAGAGCATGTTATGTTTGTCTTGCTAAATATTGCAAAAAGAAGAGAGCTTTATCATACGACTGTTAAAGAAGGTAATTTTAAAGATAGAAATAAATTACCTAAAACTATTGAAGTATGGAAAAAAAATTTCCTAATAATGGGATTTGGTAGAATAGGTAAAGCACTTATTAAAAGATGTTTAGGATTTGAAATGAATGTATTCGTCTATGATCCATTTGTAGATAAAGATACAATAGAGAAGCTTGGTGGAAAAAAAGTTGATAATCTTGAAGATGCAGTAAAAACAATGGATGTAATATCTTTACATATGCCTTTAACAGAAAAAACAGAAAATCTTATTAATTATGATTTACTTAAAACGATGAAGAAAAACTGCATCATCATTAATGCCGCTAGAGGTGGAATTATTCATGAGGAAGATCTTGATAAGGCTTTAAATGAAGATTTAATATTTGGAGCAGGAATTGATGTATTTAAACAAGAGCCACCAGAAAATGATAATCCTCTTTTAAAGAATGAAAAAGTTTATTTAAGTCCACATACAGCAGCATTTACTGATGAATGTATGACAAGAATGGGTGTAGAAACAATTCAAAATATAATTGATTATTTCGATGATACATTGGAAAAATCAAAAATTGTAAGACTGTAGTAAGAAATTAATCTTAAAGTTTAGGTTTATTTTTATTGAAAGTTAACTTTTGTAAATCTCAATACCGCTAAGATTTAAAGTTTCGGTTAAATACTTGTAACCTATTTTTGCATATTCAAATGGATTTGCTTTTGCAGGATCTTGTTCTGCCTCTACTACTAACCATCCAGAATAATTTTTTTCTTTCAACACATCAAATAAAGGCTTGTAATCAATACATCCATCACCTGGAACTGTAAATGCACCTTCTAAAAATGCTCCTCTAAAACTTAAGTCTTCTTTTAAAGATTTTTCTAAAACATTTTTTCTAATGTCCTTACAATGCATATGGATTAATCTTTCGCTAAAGTCATTTAATATTTTTAACGAGTCTCCCTGAGCAAATAACATATGACCAGTATCTAATGTTAGTTTTACACTATCATGAGTGTTCTCAAGTAGTCTTACTGTATCTTGTTCAGTCTCTATTACTGTTCCCATATGATGGTGATAAGCAAGCGGCATACCTTCATCCTCAAGATATTTTCCCATTTCAGAAATTTTTTCATAATATTTTTTACACTCTTCAAGATCCATTTGAGGTCTTGTAGATAATTTTCGATTTGGATCTCCTTGAATTGAGTCAGACACTTCAGCAAAAACCATACATGGTGAATCACAATCTTTAAAAAGTTTTAGTTGATCTTGAATGAGATTTTTTTCTTCATCAACACTATTTGTTCTTAAATTAGCTCCATACCAACCTGAGCAAAGATTTAATTTAAATTCGTTAAGCTTAGGTATTAATTCTTCTGATTTTTTTGGAAATTTACCACCAGACTCAATTCCAATAAACCCTGCTTGACTAGCTTCAGATAAACATTGTTCTAAAGAAGTATCACCACCCAATTCTGGCATATCATCGTTACTCCAAGCAATTGGTGCTATTCCTAATTTTACTGACATATTAATTATTTAAAAAGTTAAATTTATTTTTAAATTATGATGTTTTGTGCATCAAGAAAATTATAATTTAATTTGATGTTTAATTCATCATTTAAAAATGTTTCTTGATTTTATTTTTTAATTCTGTTCTATATTCTTATGCTTAACTTTTCTTTAATGGGAGCAGGACGAATTGGAAAAATGCATGCTAAATTTATTGCAGCACATCCGAATGCAAAATTAAAATATATATATGATGTTAATTCAGAATTTGCTAAAGAAGTATCAAAATCAACAGGATGTTCAATTGCATCTTCACCTGAGGAAGCAATAAATTCAGATGATGTAGATGCAGTTCTTATCGCTTCAGCTACACCAACACACACTCAATTTATCACAATGGCTGCAAAAGCAGGAAAAGCAATTTTCTGTGAAAAGCCAATTGATTTAGATATCAATAAAGTAAATGAATGCATGGAAAATATAAAGGGAACAAACGTTCCTATTCAAATCGGCTTTAATAGAAGATTTGATGCAAGTCATGCAAAAGCTCAACAAGCAAGAGTAAAAAAAGAAATTGGTGAATTAGAAATGGTTGTTATTACAAGTAGAGATCCTGAGCCCCCAGGGATTGACTATCTAAAAGCTGCAGGAGGATTTTTTAGAGATACAACTATACATGATTTCGATTTAACTAGATTTATTTTAGGGGATGATCCTGTAGTTCAGATATCTGCATTTGGAGGTGCTTTGTTTGATAAAAATTCACAGAAAGAAAAAGATCTAGATACAGCAATGTTTATTCTAAAATCAAAAAAAGGAGTTTTAATCCATATTAATAACTCTCGAAGAGCAGTTTATGGATATGACCAAAGAGTAGAAGTGTTTGGAAGTAAAGGTATGGTAATTTCAAACAATCAAACCCCAACTTCTTTAGAAAGATACACAAGTACATCTACAAATGAAAAAGAACCCATACATTTCTTTTTTATTGAAAGATATGAGCAAGCTTACAGAGATCAATTTAATGAGTTTGTAAAATGTGTTGAAGATAAAACAAAACCATTAGTAGGATTTGAAGATGGAAGAAACGCTTTAATAATAGCTAATGCAGCATATGAATCATTTGAAAGTGGCAAAGTTGTAGATGTAAAATTCTAAAATGAGCATTCTTTCTTTAAATAATATAGAAAAAAATTTTGGAGCCATACAGGCTTTAACAGGGGTTAGTTTTGATATTAAAGAAGCTGAAACTGTAGGATTAATGGGTGATAATGGAGCAGGTAAATCTACACTACTAAAAATAATAGCTGGTAATTTTAAACCTTCAAATGGTGAAATAAAGTTTGAAAATAATACTGTGTCATTTGAAAAACCAATAGATGCAAGAAAATCTGGTATTGAGGTAGTTTATCAAGACTTAGCTCTTTGTAATCATTTAACTGCAGCATCTAATGTTTTTCTAGGTAGAGAGATACAAAAAGGTATTTGGCCATTTAAGTATTTGGATTATCCTGCAATGTTTAAAAAATCCTCTGAATTATTTGAGGAACTTAAATCCGAAACTCGACCAAAAGATTTAGTTATGCAAATGTCTGGTGGACAAAGACAGGCTGTGGCTATTGCAAGGACAAGACTTACAAATCCTAAATTAGTTTTAATGGATGAACCAACAGCAGCAATTAGTGTTAGGCAAGTTGCTGAAGTATTAGATCTTATAAAAAGATTAAAAGATCAAGGAATAGCAGTGATGTTAATTAGTCACAGAATGCCAGATATATTTGAAGTATGCGACAAGCTAGTAGTATTAAGACGAGGTGAAAAAGTTTGCGAAAAAAATATAAAAGATTCTTCTACAGAAGAAGCGACAGGCTTAATTACAGGAGCAATAGATAGAGTATGAGTTCAGTAAAATTTAATCAGGAAATAATCTCTAAGACTGAAAAAAATTTATTACAAAAACTTGTTTCTGAACAATCTTTTTGGGTAACAATAGCTTTATTTGGGATTTGTTTTATTATGTTTTTTGTAGAAGATGCTTTCTCTAGCAAAGATAATCTTTTTAATATTACACGAAACTTTTCTTTCATCGGAATAATGGCAATTGGAATGACATTTGTGATTATTACTGCTGGGATAGATTTGTCTGTAGGGTCAATAATGGGTGTTACAGGAGTTATATGTGGTTTATTTTTGGATGCTCAATTTTTACCTGAATGGTATTCCAAAGCCTCATATTTTGAAGGAGTTTATGTTTGGGTATCAATAATTTTAGCTTTACTTGCTGGTACATTAATTGGTGCAGTAAATGGATATCTAATTGCTTATGTTAAACTTTCTCCTTTTGTAGTCACTTTAGGAATGATGGCTGCTGCAAGAAGTTTAGCTTTAGTAGTCTCAAACAATAAAATGTTTTATGAATTTGGACCTAAAGATGAAATGTTTTATGAAATTGGAGGAGGTTCAATGCTAGGTCTTGCTAACGCAACTTGGTTATTAATATTTCTTACGATAGTTATGGGTTTAGTATTGAAATATACCTCATATGGCAAACATGTTTTTGCGGTTGGTAGTAATAAAAAAGCTGCTGAATTATCTGGAATTAATACAAGATGGATTGAAATGTCAGTCTACATGATCAGTGGACTATTTGCTGCAATTTCTGCTGTTATGATAGTTGGATGGATGGGCTCTGTAACTAATGCTTTAGGTTATACTTATGAATTAAGAGTTATTGCAGCAACAGTTATTGGTGGTGCTAACTTAATGGGTGGTGTTGGTGGTACTTTTGGAGCATTTATTGGTGCTGCATTAATGGAAACAATTAGAAACAGTCTTCTAATGGCTGGTATTGACCCTTATTGGCAAGGAACATTTTTAGGAATATTTATCGTAGGTGCAGTTTGGTTAGAAAAAGTTAAGAATAAAAAGAATTAGTTAATAAACTTTTTTATCCATACAATTATATCTATTGAAAATTAATATATCTGAAAAAAAAGAATTTTGATTATCTGGATTTTTCTCAAAATCTAAAATTTTATCAAATGCAACTTTGATCTCTAATTCAACATCGTGGCCTATAACAAAATCCATTTTATCATTTTCTAAAAGATTTTTAGAATTTTTATTTAGTTCATGACCTACAAATATAATATGATCTTTTACATTCATTTCACTAATTGCTTTAGCGACACCTAAATTTCCTCCAGCAATATTATAAATTCCTAAAGGTGGTCCATTTTCTTTAATATATCTTTTTACATATTTATAACTTTGTTCCGATGTATCTAAATTAAAAACACTTTCTTTGATTTTAAGATTTGGAAATTCTGATCTTAATACTTTTCTAAAACCCAGTTCTCTTTCCTGTTGACACCTATATGGCATACTCATGACCATCAAAATTGAACCTGATCTTTTACCAACATTTTTTCCAATTATACTTGCAGCAGTCGATCCAGCATTAGATTGATTGTTACCAATATAAGCTACTCTGTTCGAATTTGGAAAATCAGTTGTTAATGTAATCACAGGTTTTCCTTCACTCGTAATTTTACTTAGCTCGTTATTTATATTTTGGTCCTCTTGTGAAACTATAATCACTGCATCAAAATTTGAAGTTTCTCTTAAAATTTTAACAAATTGACTGGGTTTAAATTCTTTTGCAGGAATAAAATGTTTTATTAAATTAAACTTATAAATTTCATTATTAATATTATCTAAGCTCTCCTCAAGAGTCTTATTGTATGAAGGTCCTGATTGACAACAAATTAAAATATTTTTAGTTTGATTTGTATTATTTCCGTTTCGAAGGTTATTTAAAATTTTTATAATTTTATCTTTAGTTTTTTTACTCACCCCTTTTCTGTTATTTAAAACTCTATCTACAGTGGCTGTACCATATCCTGATTCCTCAGAAATTTTCTTAATAGAGACATTTTTCCAATGATTTTTCATATAAACATCGTAACATTTATTGATGTAAAATCAATCATTTGATGTATCACTTTTTAGTTGAATAACATCATTTTACTTGAAACGTAAAAACATTCTAAATAGTATCTGTTTATTAAATTAACTAACTAAGAGAGAGAGAAATATGAGAAAAACAATAATTGCAATGTTAGCATTTATTTTTGTATCAATTTCTGGAATTTCATATGCAGCTGATAAAGTTTTTGCATTAGTTCCAAAAGCTATGAACAACCCGTTTTTTGATTTAGCGAGAGATGGTTGTAAAGTTGCTGAGAAAGAAATTGGCGGGATAGAATGTTTATACATTGGACCTGGAGAGCATACTGAACAAGAACAAGTGCAAATTGTTCAAGATTTAATTGCTAAAGGTGTTGATGGAATTGCTGTTGCATCTTCTAATGCGGCTGCAATGGCAAAAGCTGTTAAAGGAACAGATATTCCAATCATTACTTGGGACTCAGATCTTTTAACTAAAGATGCTGGTTTAAGAGCAGCTTATGTTGGAACAAAAAACTATGACATTGGTGTATACCTTGCGCAAATCGTTATGATGTTAAAACCTAACGGTGGTGAAATTTGTATACAATCTGGTGGTGCTGCAGCTGCAAACCACAATGAAAGAATGTCAGGAATAAGAGACACTATTGCTGGAAGAGCAGACTCAGGAACTTATCCTAGTGCGGCTCTTAAAGGTGAAAATGGATGGACTGAAGCTAGCGGATGTCCTCTGTACACGAACGATGATTTCCCTCTTTCTGTACAACAAATGGAAGATATCTTTGCAAAACATCCAAACCTAACAGCATTTGTACCAACTGGGGGTTTTCCTCAATTCGTATCTAAAGCTTTCAGAAGAGTTGCTGAAAAGCATGCAGATAGAATTAGTTCTATGAAAACTGCTGTTGTAATTGCAGACACTCTTCCAATGCAAATGGAAGATTTAGATGCTGGAAGAACTCATGGTCAAGTAGGTCAACAGCCATATATGATGGGCTATAAAGCTATGTATGTTCTTAAAGACATAGTAGATGGTAAAGCATTAAAATTTGACAACCCATCACTAAAAGCAATCTATACAGGTCTTGATGTTTGTATGAAACCAAACATTGGATCTTGTATTGCAGGATAAAATCATTATTCTTCTTAAAAATTTCTAAGCCCAATTTTATATTGGGCTTAGTTATCTGTATAACTTAAAATTTTATGACTAATAAATATATATCTGATCTAGCTAACCAGTTTAAAAATAAAATAATAATTGTAACAGGAAGTACTCAAGGTAGTGGAGCTGAGACAGCAAAATTGCTTGCAAGCAGAGGTGCTAAAGGAATAACTATCTGTGGAAGGAATAAAGAGAAAGGAAACAAAGTAAAATCTGAAATAGAAAGTATAGGTGCGGAATGCTTATACGTTCAAGCAGATTTAGAAAAACTTGAAGATTGTAAAAAAATAATTTCTGAGACTGATAAAAAATTTAATACTGTAGATAGTTTTATTAATGTTGCTGCTTTTACTGAGAGAGGAACAATTTTAAGTACAACAGAGGAAAATTATGACAAAAATTTTAATGTAAATGTGAAAGCTCCACTTTTTATGATGCAAGATGTTATAAAAATAATGATTAGGGATAAAAAAAAAGGAACTATTGCTCATATTTTATCAATGGCTGGATATAGTGGTATGCCTTTCTTAACTGCTTACAGCTCTTCTAAAGCAGCATTAGCTATAATGATTAAAAATGTTGCAAATTCAGTATCTGGGCACCAAATAAGAGTGAATGGTGTAAATTTAGGTTGGACAGATACGCCAGCAGAAACAGTAATTCAAAAAAAATTTCATAATGCAGATGATGACTGGCTAAAAAAAGCTGAAGCCAAAGTTCCATTTAAAAGATTAAACAAACCTTTGGATGTTGCTAAGATCTTAGCTTTCTTGTGCTCAGATGAGTCGGGTATTATGACTGGAAGTATTGTTGATTTTGATCAAACAGTTGCAGGATGGCATTCTTATTCAGCATATGACACTAAGATTTTAGATGAAAGCATTTTGGGAGAGTGAACCTAATTTATAATAACTTATGAAAGTTATTGATTCACATCAACATTTTTGGGATCCTTCAAGGGGTGATTATCATTGGATGCCAAAAGACAATCCAATATTAAATCAAAAATATGAAGTTAAAGATTTAATTCAAGTTTCTGACTCAATAGATTTACACAAAACTGTTTTAGTTCAAGCTGCAGCAACTAATGCAGAAACTGAATATATGTTAAATATTGCTGAAGGTTCTGATTTAGTTTGTGGAGTTATTGGTTGGGTGAATTTTGAAGACCAAAATCAATTAGAACAATTAAAAATTTTCTCAAAACATCCTAAATTTCTTGGAGTAAGACCTATGATACAAGATATTCCAGATGAAAATTGGGTTTTAAATAAAAATTTTGATACTTTTTTTAAAAATATAATTAATTTAGATTTAAGCTTTGATGCACTAGGATTTCCAGTGCACTTAGAAAATTTTTACAAAATTGCTACAAAATATCCTTCTCTAAGATTTATCATAGATCATTTAATGAAACCAAAAATCTGTAATAATAAACAAGAAGAATTTATTCATTGGCAAAAAGGTATGAACAAATTATCTAAGCTAGAAAATGTATATTGTAAATTTTCTGGAATGGTCACAGAAGCCTGCGAAAATTGGACTGAGCAAGATCTAAAACCATATGTAGATGAGATATTAAATCTATTTACTGATAAAAAAATTTTGTGGGGATCTGATTGGCCTGTCTGTAACTTAAGAACAAATTATTCAGGATGGTATAATGCAGCAACAAATTTACTTAAAGATTTAAGTATAGATGAAAAACAAAACATCTTTTATAATAATGCAAAAAAGTTTTATAAACTTAAAATATAATTTATGAAAAAAAATAAAATCAAAAATACTGGTGTTGAAGTCACTGAATTGAGTTTTGGAACATCTTCTTTGGGTAGTATGCCAGATACTTACGGTTATGAAGTACCTGAACAAAGAGCTCAGGAAACACTAAAAAGATTTTTTCAAGGTCCTGTAAATATGCTTGATACTTCAAGAAATTATGCAATGGGAGAAAGTGAAAAAAGAATTGGTATAGCAATAAAAGAAAATGGTGGATGGCCAGAAAACTTTGTTTTATCAACTAAAATCGATAGAAATATGGATACATTAGTTCTTGATAAAAAAAGAACAAGGGAGTCTGTTGAAGAAAGTTTAAAAGCTTTAAACGTTAATTCTGTAGACATTTTATTTCTTCATGACCCAGAATACGTAAAAGATATAAATGATGTAACTAAAAAAGATGGGGCATTGGATGAATTGTTTAAAATTAAAGAGGAAGGTTTGGCAAAAGCAGTTGGTTTAGCTATGGGAAGAATAGATATTATGTTCCCTATCTTAAGAAAGTGGGACTTTGATGTCATAATAAATCACAACAGATACACTTTGTTAAATAGAGAAGCAGATGAAATGTACAGTTATGCTCATAGTAAAAATATATCTATTTTCAACGCTGCCCCTTACGCGGGTGGTGTTTTGGCAAAAGGTCCAAGTAATTTTAAAAAAATAACTTACCAGGATGCTACTGAAGAAAAACTTGCACCTGCTAGAGAAATAGAAAAAGTTTGTAAGAAATATAATGTTGAAATGGGTGCTGCAGCTTTACAATTTTCTATGAAAGATAAAAGAATAACATCTACTATTTGTGGTGTTACTAGTGTTCAGAGTATTGAGAAAAATATTTCATGGGCTGAAACAGATATTCCAGAAGAATTTTGGAATGAAGTTTTAAAATTACCTTACTCAACTAAAGATCCAGAGTCTGAGAGAACATATACTCCAGGTTAAATTTTAAAAAAATTTAAGACAAATAGATTTTATAATTAATTTGAATTAATTTCATAAAGGGTTGGAAACATTTTACCACTTAAATCATCACCGTTTTTATATCCATTAGCTTCCATAATTGATCTTTCTTCTCTAGCCCAATCACCTCTATAAATTATTTTTGAATTTTCTTTCGCCATTCTAAGTGTAAATCTATTTATATCTGATTTTGGAGTAGTTTCGTGTAAAGCTCCATGCAAAGTTCTAATATCGAAATATACACAATCTCCTACTTCTAAATCCCATTCTAAAAACTCATAATTTTCTTTATTAGAAATTATATCTGGGGTTAATTCATACTTAACACCATTCACAACTCCTTCTGCTCCATCAACTTTATGGCCGTCTTTAAAACGAGTTCTTAGAAATAATTTATCCCACAAATGAGAGCCTTTTATCCAAGCTATAGAATCTTCTTTTCTTACTGGTTCAAGAGGTATCCACAAAACACACATGGAACCTTCAAAATCAAAATAAGAAATATCATGATGAAATGGTGGTTTAGATGTAGAGCCAGCTTCTCTAAAAAACCAATTATCCATTACCAAATTAATCTGCTTAGCATCTAGTAATTCAGAGGCAATTTTAGCTGTAGGTGAATTAAAAACAAAATTCTCAAATTCTTTATGTAAGTTCCATGTCCAAAAATCCTCTAAATAACAAGGTAAATTTGAATCTGTGGTATGATTAGTAAACCTGGGGCTTGGATTATTTTTTGCTTTATTTATTCCAGATCTTAAAAGCTCAATCCATTTGATATCAAATTTATTTCTTAAAAATACCGCTCCATCTCTTTTAAATAGTTTGATCTCATTATCATTTAAAATTTGACTCATAGATTATTTAAGAAATAATACTCAATATATCATATGAATATTCTCAAAGATAGTTTTGGGCGGAGGTTTCCATACATAAGATTGTCAATATCTGATGTGTGTAATTTTAAATGTGGCTACTGTTTACCTAATGGTTATAAAATTGATAAAAGTGATAACAGAACCTTTATCACTAAAGAAGAAATTGGAAGACTTGCAAAAGCTTTATCAGAATTAGGTGTATCTAAAATAAGATTAACTGGAGGAGAACCTACCGTTAGAAAAGATTTTTTGGATATAATTAAAATAATTAAAAAAAATTCAGGTATTAAAAAAACTGTAATTACTACTAATGGATATCACTTAGATAGAATTGCAGATGATTTAAATAAGAGTGGTCTTGATGGTATAAATATAAGTATTGATAGTCTTGATCCAAAGACTTTTAGAAAAATTACTGGACATGATAGATTAAATGAAATTTTAGAAGGAATTAAAAAATTACAAAAACTAAATTTTAAAAATATTAAAGTTAATGCAGTCCTTCTTAAAGGCGTTAATGATAAAGAAGAAGATTTTAAAAGTTGGGCTAATTTTATAAAAAATAATCAAATTGATTTTAGATATATAGAATTAATGCAAACTGGAGATAATTTAGATTATTTTAATCAGTATCATGTGTCTGCAAATAAATTTACAGATTATTTAAATAATAATAATTGGGTGATTCAAACATTTGGTAAAGATGCTGGTCCTTCAAAGAATTATATAAATCCTGAATACAAAGGAAAATTTGGTGTTATTGCACCCTACTCAAAAGATTTTTGTAAGAGTTGTAATAGACTAAGAATAACTGCCAAGGGTGATTTAAGATTGTGTTTATTTGGAAATACTGGAATAAATATTAGACACTTGATGCAAAGAGATGACCAAACTGAAGAACTGAAAGATTTAATTTTGAAACAATTAAATTATAAAAAAGAATCTCACTATTTAGAAATAGGAGAAACAGGATTAACAAAAAATCTATCAACAACAGGTGGATAAGATGAAAAATTTAAAGATTGTAACTAACAACGATTTAAAAAACTGGGCAAAAGAAATTTTTAAAAAAAATTCATTTAAAATGATTGATGTTTCTGAAAAAAAAGAAACATTCCGTAGAGCTTTGGCATCAGGAAAAATTTATGTTGGCAAAGAGGTATTTGAACTTATTAAAAGTAAAAAGATGCCTAAGGGTGATCCAATTACTTTAGCAGAAGTTTCGGCAGTATTAGGTGTTAAAAAAACAAGTGAATTAATACCTTTGTGTCATCCTCTTCCAATAGATCATACGGCTACTAAAATCATAATGAATGTAGAAGATAGTTCACTAGAAGTATACTGTGTGGTTTCCACCTATGCCAAAACAGGTGTAGAGATGGAAGCAATAATGGGTGTAAATACAGCTCTGATTACAATTTACGATTTAAGCAAAATTGTAAATCCTCATCTAAAAATAGATAATGTAAAATTATTAATTAAAGAAGGTGGAAAAACTGGATTATGGAAAAATCCAGATGGAATTCCGAATTTTTTAAAAGATTTTTTCTAAACTTTATGAAAGTTAAAATTGAGTTGTTTGGAGCTGCTAGAGATTTTAATGACCAAAATTTATTAGAACTAGATCTGGGTCAAAAAACAACAATCAAGGATATAAGGAATAAAATAATTCAATATGTAGATCAGAAATTTAATGGAAATGAAAATTATATAAAAATCATTAACTCTTCAGCTTTTTGTTCGGAAAAAAATAATATTGTTAGCGACAATTATAAAATCACAAATAATGAAAAAATTGGTATCATACCTCCAATTGGAGGAGGTTAATGCTTCATACTGACATTGTAGATAGTAAAGTTAAAAAATTATCATTAATTGATGCTGAAAAATTTATAGCATCTAATGATTTTGGAGCTTCATTAATTTTTAGTGGGACAGTTCGTAATCAAAATAATAATAAAAGTGTTTTAGGTATTACATACGACAGTCATGATGCTTTGGTAATAAAAAGTTTTGAAGAAATTTATAGTGAAGCTGAAAAAAAACTAAATATAAAGAATAAGAGTGTTTTTATTGAACATGCCAAAGGTTACTTAAATTTAGGTGAAATTAGTATTATTATAGCAGTTGCATGCAAACATAGAGATGAGGCTTATGTATTATCAAGATATATAATAGAAGAAATTAAAAAAAGGTCTCCTATATGGAAAAAAGAACATTATACAAATAATCAAAGTGATTGGTTAAAAGGAAATCCTATTATTCATGAAAAAAATTAAATACTCAGAAATTACACCTGAAAAAATTTATAAAAATAGAAGATCATTTATTAAATCTCTTGGGTATGGTGCAAGTTCTTTAGCGGTAGCTACAATTCCTTTTGCAAGTCAAACTCAAGCTGATGATAGAAATGAACTTACAAGTTATAAAGATATAACAACTTATAATAATTATTATGAGTTCGGTACTTCAAAGAGTGATCCTTATGTTAATTCACAAAATTTTAAAACATCACCATGGACAATAAGTATTGAGGGTGAAGTTGAAAAACCTATCAAAATTTCTATGGAAGAAATAACTGAGGCATTTGTATCTGAGGAAAGAATATACAGATTAAGATGTGTGGAAGGATGGTCAATGGTTATTCCATGGATGGGTTTTTCGTTAAGTAAATTATTGTCAAAAGTAAACCCAACTAGCAAAGCAAAGTATGTTGAATTTGAAAGTGTTTATGATCCTGAACAAATGAAAGGTCAAAGATATCCGGTTTTGAATTGGCCTTATAAAGAAGGATTAAGAATTGATGAAGCAATGCACCCTTTAACTACAGTTGTAACAGGTTTGTATGGTAAAAAGCTTCCAAATCAAAATGGAGCGCCTCTGAGAATATTTATCCCTTGGAAGTATGGTTTCAAAAGTGCAAAAGCAATTGTTAAGATAAAATTTGTAGAAAAAATGCCGACTTCATCATGGATGTGGGCATCTCCACGAGAATATGGATTTTACTCTAATGTTAATCCTAATGTAGATCATCCTAGATGGTCTCAAGCAACAGAAAGAATAATTGGTAAAGATATTTGGGTGCCAAGAGTAAAAACGATCATGTTTAATGGTTACGGAGATGAAGTTGCAAATTTATATACAGGGATGGATCTAAAAAAATATTTTTAATGAGAAAATATTTTAAACCAGGTGTATTTATTTTAAGTACAATTCCTTTTTTATTAATTTTTTACAAAATATACTTCAATAAACTTGGGCCAGAACCTGTAAAAGAAATTACTCATTTTACTGGAGAGTGGACTTTAATATTTATCTGTCTAACATTAAGTATGACGCCACTTAAAAGGCTAACTAATTTAAATATTTGGATAAGTTTTAGAAGAATGTTGGGATTGTTTGTTTTTTTTTATGCATCTCTTCATCTCCTTACTTACGTAGGTATAGATTATAGATTTAATTTACGGCCGATAATTGATGATGTTCTGAAAAAAAAATACATCTTTATTGGATTTGCAGCATGGGTATTACTACTTCCATTGGCAATTACGTCTTCTCAAATGATGATGAAGTTGCTTAAAAACAATTGGAAAAAATTACACAGATTAATTTACGTAATAGCGATATTTGGAGCCCTTCATTATATATGGTTATCTAAAACAATTTTTTTTAGACCACTAGTATATTTGGTAATAATACTTGTTTTACTTGCTTTAAGAATTAAAATTAAAAATAGGAACGTAAATTATGGATGATAATCTAAAAAAAGAAATTCAATCAGCTACACTTGAAAGATTAATGAAACATTTAGATGAAAGAAAAGATGTTCAAAACATTGATTTAATGAATTTAGCTGGATTTTGCAGAAATTGTTTGTCTAGATGGTATAGAGAAGAAGCTGAAAAAAAAGGAGTAGAAATATCAGATCCTGATGCAAGGCAGCATATTTATGGAATGCCCTACTCTCAATGGAAAGAAAAATACCAGAAGTAACTTTCTATTCAATTCTAGTTAATGTTTGCCTATTTAAGTCTATTTATTGTTTCGTTTTTAGCTGCAACAATACTTCCTTTTTCATCTGAGGCTATATTAGCAACTTATCTGTTATCAGAAACTTACAACAAATTTTTGTTAATATTTTTTGCAAGTTTTGGAAATATTTTAGGATCTATCTTCAATTGGTTTCTAGGAATTTATTTCTTGAAATTTCAAGATAAAAAATGGTTTCCTTTTACTAAAACACAAATTGATAAATCATCCAGGTGGTTTACAAAGTATGGTAAATGGTCTTTGTTATTTGCGTGGGTACCAATTATTGGTGACCCTATTACTTTTATTGCTGGAACGATGAGAATTAAATTTTTAATTTTTTTATTGCTTGTGAGTTTTGGAAAAATAATGAGATATTTTTTTATTTCTCTTTTAATCTAGGAAACAATTCAACAAAATTACAAGGTTTATGATTAATATCTAATTGATGTTTAAGGATACCGTCCCAAGCATCTGTTACTCCTCCTGAGGATCCTGGTAAGGCAAATATGTATTTACCATTTGATAGAACTGCACAAGCTCTAGATTGAATTGAAGACGTACCAACTGTTTTTAAACTAATAGTCCTAAAAACTTCGCCAAATCCTGGAATATGTTTATCTGCTATTTCATCAACAGCTTCGGGTGTAATATCTCTTCCAGTTAAACCTGTGCCACCAGTTGTAATGATAACATCAATATCTTTATGATTAGTCCAATCTTTTAGAATTTCAACTATATCTTCTTTATTATCTTTACAAATTTTTCTGTCAATTAATTGATGATTGGCCTCTTTAATTTTTTCAACCAAGATCGCACCAGATTTATCGTTATCAATTGTTCTTGTATCTGTTACAGTTAGTAAAGCTATATTTACAATCATAAATAAATTTTTTTAATGATTATACTTACAATATTTTTTTTTATAACTGCAGTATTATATTCAAGCATAGGATTTGGTGGTGGCTCTACTTATCTTGCATTACTTTTAATTTGGGATCTCCCTTACTATATTTTTCCAATTTTAGCTTTGATTTGTAATATTATCGTAGTATCTGGAAATTCTATAAATTTTTTAAAATCAAAGAATATTAATTTTAATTTACTTTACCCTTATTTAATTGGTTCTATACCTTTTGCTTTTATCGGAGCATCTATCTCGATTGACAAAAATTTATTTGAGATTTTACTTTTCTTCATTTTAATATTAGCTGGAATTTTTTTACTTATTGAAAGCAAATCCTTTAACAAACAAAAAATTGAAATTAAAAAAACACCCCTAGTTTTATCAATATTAATAGGATCAATAATTGGTTTAATGTCTGGTTTGGTTGGTATTGGTGGTGGTATATTTTTAAGTCCTATTTTATTTTTGATGAAAGCAGGGCTTCCAAAACATATAACAAGTACTGCATCCTTATTTATTTTAGTAAATTCAATTTTTGGCATAGGAGGACAATTAACAAAGGATATAGTCTTTAACGAATTTTTAAATTACTGGCCACTATTTATTGCTGTCTTAATTGGTGGCCAAATTGGAAGTTTTTTAAATATAAAATTCCTGTCTAACAAAATATTAGCTCTAATGACTGCATGTCTAGTAATTTTTGTTGCTATAAGAATGGGCATAACACTTATAGCATAAGTTGAATTAATTATTTTTTGATATATTTAATCTCTCATGAAAAATTTTAAACCATTTGGGCCTTCAATAGGAAAATCTAAAATTTCTAAAAAATTTTTAGAAAAACTTAACAAAGAAGTTGATACAAAAATCTTCTCAAAATCAAATGATTATAGTTCAAAATTAGCAAGTCAAATTAGAAAAGAAGTTCAAATTTCTAAAAGTTTTATAAAAAAAAATTTGGAAAAAGAATTAATAAAAAATATTAAAATTTTTCTAACCAAAGAAAATATTAAAAAAATTAAAGAAATTAAAATTTTAAACCTATGGGTCGTTAGCCAATACAAAAATGAGTATAATCCTATACATTATCATGAAGGAGACTTATCAGGTGTTGGTTATTTAAAAATTCCAAAACATATGACAAAAAATAAAAATGTTAAAAATAAAAAAATAAGAACAAATGGAACAATTGATTTTATTAATGGGCAAAGAGCTTTTCTTTCAAAAAGTATTTTTAATTTGATACCAAAAACAGGTGATCTTTTAATGTTTCCCAATTACTTAATGCATACAGCCTACCCCTTTAATATTGAGGAAGAAAGAAGATCGTTTTCTTTCAATGCTAAAATAATTTTTAATAAATAATTTACAATTTTTAATAATATTATATAAATCTAATTGCCGATTTGATCCTATTGCGGGCATAAACTGCTAAAATGGAAATTCCCAATAGATCTAATTAGCAAGGTAGTTGAACTATATTGTGCACCTGCATTTAGCTTAAGCACTAAAAAAGTGAGGATAAAATGAATAAGGATTTTTTTAAAACAACAAAAATTTTAGATGGTGGAATGGGTCAAGAATTATTGGCCAGAGGTATGGAACCTAAAGGAACTTTGTGGAGTGCAAATGCTTTAATTGAGGAAAAATACCACGACTTAATACTGGATATTCATAACGATTTTATTAAATCTGGAGCTGATGTAATTGTAACTACAACTTTTACAACGAGAAGAAAAAGATTGAGAGAAAATGGAATAGAAGATCAATTTAAATTCTTAAATCAGAAAGCCTGTGAAATTGCACAAAAAGCTAAATTAAATAATCCTCACATTAAGATTGCGGGAGGACTCCCGCCTCAAGATTTGACATATGAAGAAGACAAGAGAAGTGAAAAAGAAATCACAAAAGATCATTTGGAATTAGCAGAAATACTAAACCCTTCAGTAGATTTTTTCTATTTTGATGTTTGGAGTAGTATCAAAGAAATTAGATGTGGAATAGAAGCTATTAAAAAATTTAATAAACCATACTTAGTTGGGGTTCATATTTCTGAAGGAAACTCTTTACCAAGTGGAGAAAAAATTTCTGCAATTAATTCAATAATTACTGAAAATTGCCTAGGAGTAATTCTAGCATGTGTTTCACCTGAAAATTATGAGAATAATTTAGATGAAATTCAAAAACTTAAAGTTCCATTTGGTTTTAAATTAAATGGGTTTATCACAACTAAACCAATAGGTGGTTACACTTCTCAATATAAAGACAATGATGGATCCAACCCTAATAGTTTTTTAGGTCAAAGAAAAGATTTAGATCCTGAAAAAATATCAATTTTTGCAAAAAAATTTAAAGAAAATGGAGCAACTATTCTTGGTGGATGTTGTGAAACTCGCCCTTCACATATAGAGGCAATAAAAAACATTATTTAAATTTTGTACCTTTTCTTACAAAATAGATACCTATAATAACTGCTATCAATGAAATTATAACTTTAGTAGTAACCAATTCTTTTAAAAAGATATAACTTAAAATAGTACCAAATATTGGAATTAAATAAGATACTTGAGATTGAAAAATTAAACCATTGTTAATTAAAATTCTAAATCTCAATAACCAAGCAATTCCAGTAGATACCAACCCAAGATAAATAACTGAAAAAGTAGAATCTAATCTTGGAACAGTTTTCCAAGGTTGTTCAATTAAACATACCAAAGGTAATAATATAATAGTAGCCCAAATCAAAATTGAACTGGTTACATTTTCATTTTTTTTCTTACTTATCTTTAAAGTTAAAAGACCTCCAATCACATAACAAGTAGCACCTAACAAAATTAATAATGCTGAAGTAAAGTTATTTTCATTAATTAATAAATTATCTGAAAATAAATAAACTATTCCTGAAAATCCAATTAGAACTCCTGTTGTTCTAATTAAATTAAATTTTTCATTTTTGGTGTAAAAATGTCCTAGTACTACTGAGCTAAGTGAAGTTGATGACATTAAAATTGCTGCTAAGTTACTTTGAACAGATTTAATCCCATATGCTATTAAAAAAAATGGAGCCACTAAATTTATAAGTCCAATCATCGCAAACCAGCACCAATCTTTTGAAAATGCCTCGATTTTAATTTGTTTGTAAAAGCAAAGTAGTAGAACTGGAATTGAACCAAAAAAAACTCTTAGAAATGCAATCGTAACAGGTCCAAATGAATAGGTTGCAATTTTAATATTAAAAAAAGCAGATGCCCAAATTAATGCTAGCAACGTTAATAAACTATAATCAATTAGTTTTGGTTCTCTCATTCAATAATATCTTCTGG
This sequence comes from Candidatus Pelagibacter sp. HIMB1695, assembly GCF_052047655.1. Lineage (NCBI taxonomy): Bacteria > Pseudomonadati > Pseudomonadota > Alphaproteobacteria > Candidatus Pelagibacterales > Candidatus Pelagibacteraceae > Candidatus Pelagibacter > Candidatus Pelagibacter sp. HIMB1695. Next base: position 537,805 of record NZ_JBNAJT010000001.1, read on the forward strand.
TGTTCCGTTTGTTATTTCAATTAACTTATTAAAATTTATTTTGAAAACAGCATTTGGATGTCCAGCTGCTCCAAATATATCTGGGAATTTCTCAAGACTTTTATCAATAAAGATTTTACATTGCTTTAAGTGACCTACTGGTGACACTCCTCCAATTGTATATCCAGTATTTTCTTTAACGGCTTCAGGAGATGCCATAGACACATCTTTTTCATTAAGAATTTTTTTTAATTTATTTAATGAGCAACGTTTGTCTCCAGATACTAAACTTAATATATAATTGTCACCTGCCCTAAAAAGTAAACTTTTAACAATGGCACCAACGTTGCAACCTAAAGCTGTAGCGGCATCATTGGCTGTTCTTGCTGTTTTTTCTAATACAATAACATTTAAATTTTGATCGAATGATTTAAGAGCTTTTTCTGCCCTTTTTACCGGTTCTTTATTTAGTATTGATTCCATTGAATTTATTAAATTCTTTAATTTGATTGAGTAGATACACTACTTATGTAAAAAATGCATAGGTGTTATTTATTAAATAAGCATTATTTTTTAACTTTTTTTTGCTAATTAGGCTCCATCAAAATTACATAGGAGACAAAATGAGTGCAGAAAACGTTTTAAAGTTTATTAAAGAAAAAGAAGCAGAATTCGTAGATCTAAGATTTACTGATCCAAGGGGAAAACTTCAACATTTAACTATGGATGCATCAATAGTGGACGCTGACATGCTTAATGAAGGAGTGTTTTTTGATGGTTCATCTATTGCTGGATGGAAAGCAATTAACGAATCTGACATGATTTTAAAACCTGATACTGCAAGAATGTTCATGGATCCTTTCACGTCTCATAATACTGTAGTTTTGTTCTGTGATATTTTAGATGCAATCAAAAAAGATCCTTACGAAAGAGATCCAAGAGGAGTTGCGAAAAAAGCAGAGGAATATTTAAAAGCTTCAGGTATTGGTGATAAAGCGTTTTTTGGACCTGAACCAGAATTTTTTGTTTTCGACGATGTAAGAATTAAAAATGACATGAATGAAAGTGGATTTAAAATTGATAGTAAAGAAGGTCCATATAATTCAGGTAAAGAATATGAAAATGGAAATATGGGACATAGACCTCAAATCAAAGGAGGTTATTTTCCTGTGCCACCTGTAGATAGTGAACAAGATATGCGTGGTGAATATTTAAAAAACTTAAAAGAAGTTGGTATCAAAGTTGAAAAACATCACCATGAAGTTGCTCCAAGTCAACATGAACTTGGTATGTATTTTGGAACTTTAGTTGACCAAGCAGATAACGTTCAACTTTATAAGTATGTAGTTCAAATGGTGACACATTCTTTTGGAAAAACTGCAACCTTCATGCCAAAACCAGTTGCGGGTGATAATGGTTCAGGTATGCATATTCACCAATCTATTTGGAAAGGTGATACCCCTGTATTTTCAGGTGAAGCATATGCAGGACTTTCAGAAACTGCACTTCACTATATTGGTGGTATTTTAAAACACGCTAAAGCAATTAATGCTTTTGCTAACTCTACTACGAACAGTTACAAAAGATTAATTCCTGGATTTGAAGCACCAGTATTATTAGCTTACTCTGCGAGAAACAGATCCGCATCATGTAGAATTCCGATTACTTTAAGTAAAAAAGGTGCAAGATGTGAAATTAGATTTCCAGATGCAGCAGGTAATCCTTACCTAACGTTTGCAGCAATGTTAATGGCAGGTATCGATGGAATTAAAAATAAAATACATCCAGGTGAGTCTTTTGATAAAGATCTATATGAATTACCACCAGAAGAAGTAAAAGCTATTCCAACTGTTTGTGGATCTTTAAGAGAAGCAATGGAAAGTTTAGATAAAGATAGAGAGTTTTTAACTCAAGGTGGTGTATTTACTGACGACCAAATCGATGCTTATATAGCTCTTAAGTTTGAGGAAATTCATAAATTTGAACATGCACCTCACCCTGTAGAGTTTGAGATGTATTACAGTAGTTAGTGTTTAATTACTGTCTGGTTGTTGCAATTGTATCTTTGTTAATACCTTTTTTAACAACGTAATCTTGAGTACCGTTTGCACCGGTCTCAACTTCTTTACGTAAATCTTTAAAGAAAGTTCTTTCTTTAATTGTATCTTTTAGGTTTTTAACAAGATTTTTAAATTCAAATTTATTCATACCTAGTTATATATACTAGGTATGCGTATGATGCAATACTGATATGCGTTAAATGGGAATATTCAACTTTTGCTAGATTTTAAAGGATTCTCCGCAACCACATCTCTCTGTTTCGTTTGGATTATTGAATACAAATGAAGAGGATAGCTCTTCTTTTTTGTAATCCATTTCTGTTCCAAGCAAATACATAATAGCTGCAGAATCGACAAATACTTTTACACCTTTTTCCTCAATGACTTCATCATTTGGATTTACTTCTTTGGTATACTCCATGACGTAAGACATACCAGCGCAACCTCCTGATTTAACTGAAACTCTTACACCTAAGGAATCTTTTTCTGCATTAGACATAATTTCTTTAATTCTTTCTGCAGCATTATCACTTAATTTAATAATTGGATTCATTATAAATTTAGCTCCAGTTTTGCAGCTTCTGACATCATGTCCTTATTCCAAGGTGGGTCCCAAACTAATTCAAGATCAACGTCCTCAATACCCTCAACTTGCATTGCGCCATCTTTAACTTCTTTAGGTAAACTTTCAGCAACTGGACAATTAGGGGTAGTCAAAGTCATTTTAATTTTTGCAAATTTATCATCCTCAACTTTAATATCATAAATCAAACCTAGTTCATAAATATTCACTGGTAACTCAGGATCATAAATTTTTCTAATTTCTTCAATAATTTGATCTTTTTTCGACATAATTAATTTTCTGTTTTAACCTCATCAGTTTTATTATCAAAAGCTGAGACTAGCGTATGCCAAGATAGTGTGGCACACTTTACTCTCATTGGATATTGTTTTACTCCAGATAAGCACATTAGTTTTGTTTTTTCATCTTCTTCAAGATTTTCTGATTTAAGCTCAGGATTTTCTTTAATCATCCCCAAAAAATCTTCAACAATCTCTTTTGCTTCATTTTCATTTTTGCCTTTAATTAAATCAGTCATTATTGATGCAGAAGCCATAGAAATGGCACAACCACTACCTTCAAATGAAATATCTTCTACAATTCTTTGACCATTTAATTTTAAATAGACATGAACGTTATCACCACACAGTGGATTGTTGCCTTTGGCATCTTTATTAAAATCTTCTGTCTTACGAAGATTTCTTGGATTTTTTCCATGCTCTAAAATTATTTCTTGGTATAATTCTTTTAAATTCATTTTAAGTTAAATATCTTCTTGCAGTTATTTATTGCATCATTAAGTTTATCTAAATCTTCTTTAGTATTATATATTCCAACGGAAGCTCGTGCGCTCGCTGGTATATTAAGTTTGTCATGTAAAATTTGACAGCAATGATGACCTGCTCTTATTGCAACTCCGTCTTCATCTAAAATTGTTGCGATGTCATGAGGATGTACACCTTCTAAAGTGAAAGACAAAACTCCACCTTTATTTTTTGGGTTTCCAATTAATTTTACTGAATTATTTTTTTTTAATAATTCTTGGCCATACTCAACTAATTCTGCTTCATGTTTCATAACATTTTCAATACCTACGCTCTCCAGAAATTTAATTGATTGATCAAAAGCAATAACTTGCGCTGTAGCCATAGTTCCAGCTTCATATTTATTAGGTAAATCACCATAGGTAATTCTATCTTTTTTAACCTCTCTAATCATTCCGCCACCGCCTTGGTAAGGAGGAAGTTCATCCAACCACTTTTTCTTACCATAAAGAACCCCTAATCCTGTAGGGCCGTACATTTTATGACAAGAAATTGCATAAAAATCACAATCTAAGTCTTGCATATCTAGCTTCAAATGAGGAGCTCCTTGGCAACCATCTACGACAACTATTATTCCTTTTGAATGTGCTAAATCAGTAATTTCTTTTACTGGTAATATTGCTCCAGTCACATTTGATAAATGAGTAATTGAAATAACTTTTGTATTAGGAGTAATTTTCTTTTCAATTTCTTCTAGTGTAATTTCTCCTTCTTCATTTATTTCTGCAAAATTTATCTTTATATTTTTTGATTTTCTTAAAAAATGCCAAGGAACATAATTTGAATGATGTTCTAATTCGGTAATTAATATTTCATCACCTTCGTTTAAATGATTTTGACCCAATGTATTAGCAACAAGGTTTAATGCTTCGGTAGCACCTTTAGTAAATACTATTTCATTTTTATCTTTAGCATTAATATATTTTTGAACTGATGTTCTAGTATTTTCATATAAATTTGTTGCAGCAACCGCAAGATAGTGAACACTTCTACCAACATTAGAAAATTGTTTGGTATAAAATTCATTAATTCTATCTACCACTACTTTTGGTTTTTGTGATGAATTTGCACTATCTAAATAAACCAAATCATTATTTTGGATTTTCTCATCAAATATTGGAAATTCTTTTTTAACTTGATCTATGTTCATACATTTATACCTGATAATTTTTTAACTAATTTTTTTACATCTTCATTAGAAATTTTTTCAATTACCTCGTTAAGAAAACCATTTGTTAATAATTTTTTTGATTCTGAATAACTGAGACCTCTAGACATTAAATAAAAAATTGAATTTTCATCAATATTTCCTGATGTAGATCCATGTGAACATTTAACATCGTCCGCATATATTTCTAATTCTGGTTTCGCATTAAATTCAACACTTTCATTTAACAATAAAGCTCTACTTAATTGGTATCCATCTGTTTTTTGTGCTTCAGGACTTACAAAAATTTTACCTTGATAAATACCTTTTGATTTATCATTCAATACACTTTTAATTAATTGATAACTTTTACAATTTTCTTTTTTATGATTAATTACAGTTTTTATTTCATGATGCTTTTCATTTTCTAAATTGATAATTCCATTTAATGCAATAGAACCATATTCATCATCTAAACTGCAATTGATGTCTTGTTTTATAAATTTAGAACCTTCTGACAAGATAAAATATTCTAAATGACTATTTTTAGATAAATTAATATCTTTGTTGAAATACTTTATATTTTCTGAAGTATTTGAATCTAGACTATAATTTTTTAAAATTGAATTCACTCCAATATTAATTTTTTGTCTAAAATTAATGAAATTTTTTTCAGAATTTTCATTTAAAAAATTAACTACACATAATGAACTGTTATCTTCTAAATTAATATCTACTCTAGAATTAATTGCAGAAGATTTTAAACCATCACTCAAATAATTAAATAAAATCAATGGTTTTTTAACATTATAACCTTTTTTAATAGTAATATTTGAAACACTAGTAAGAAATGCTGAATTCAAATTTAAAAGAGTATTTTGATAAATAGTATCATCTAAATCTAAATTTTGATCAACTAAGATTTTATCTTTGTCTTCATGTTTAAAATCAAAATCATATAATTTTCCATCAACAAAACTTATTTTATTATGTTCAAAATCTAGTGGAAAATCTTTTTCTTCAAAAACTTTTTTTTGATCAACAATAAAGTTTAAATTGTCAAAATTTTTTGAAATAATTTGATTTATATCTGAAAATTTCCAATCCTCATTTCTTTTATTTGGTAAACCTTTTTCAAAATAATTATTAAAATTTTCTTGTTTAATTTTTTTCTGACTATCAGAAAAATTATTTAAACTAATAATTTTATCAAAATTTAATTTAAGTTCATTTTGCATTAATTAAAATCCTCATAACCTACTTTTTCTAATTCTTTTGCTAATTCAAAATCACCTGATTTTATAATTTGTCCATTTTTAAGAACATGAACAAAATCAGGTTTGATATAATCTAATAATCTTTGATAGTGAGTTATTATTAAAAAAGAATTGTTTTTATTTCTTAGTGAATTAACTCCTTCTGAAACTATCCTTAAAGCATCTATATCTAATCCTGAATCTGTTTCATCTAGAATTGATAATTTTGGATTTAAGATAGACATTTGTAAAATTTCATTTTTTTTCTTTTCTCCACCTGAAAATCCAACATTAAGTTGTCGGTTTAAAATTTTTTCATCAAATTTAAGCTCTGAAGATTTTTCTTTTATTAATTTTAAAAACTCAATTGCATCTAGTTCTTTTTCGCCTCTAGCTTTTTTAATTGCATTTATTGAAGTTTTTAAAAAAGTATTTGTATTAACACCTGGTATTTCCATTGGATATTGAAACGCTAAAAAAATTCCTTTATGAGCTCTTTCTTCTGTTTCTAATTCTAATAAGTTTTCTCCATCAAATGTAACTTTACCATTTATTTCGTAACCTTTTTTGCCTGACAAAATATTTGATAATGTGCTTTTTCCAGATCCATTTGGACCCATAATTGCATGAACTTCTCCTGGTTTAATATCTAAATTTAAACCTTTTAATATTTCTTTTTCATCAATCTTTGCTTTAAGATTTTCTATTGATAACATCTATCCAACACTCCCTTCTAAACTAATACCTACAAGTTTTTGTGCTTCTACTGCAAATTCCATTGGTAGCTGCTGCAGAACTTCTTTACAAAAACCGTTTACAATTAAACTAACTGCCTCTTCTTGGTTTAATCCTCTTTGATTGCAGTAATACAGCTGTTCATCACTTATTTTTGATGTTGTTGCTTCATGTTCTATATTTGATTTAAGATTTTTGTTCTTGATGTAAGGAATTGTGTGAGCTCCACATTTGTTTCCCATTAATAAAGAGTCACATTGAGTAAAGTTTCTAGAATTATCAGCTTTTGAAGATATATCTACTAATCCTCTGTACATCATATCTGATTTACCTGCTGAAATTCCCTTTGAAATTATTTTACTTTTTGTGTTTTTTCCTAAGTGTATCATTTTAGTTCCAGTGTCAGCTTTTTGATGATTGTTTGTAATTGCTATAGAATAAAACTCACCTACTGAATTATCACCTTTCAAAATACAACTTGGATATTTCCAAGTAATTGCTGAACCAGTTTCTACTTGGGTCCAAGAAATTTTAGAATTTTTACCTTTGCATAATCCTCTTTTGGTAACAAAATTATATATTCCACCTTTTCCATCCTTATCTCCTGGATACCAATTTTGAACTGTTGAATATTTTATTTCTGCATCGTCAAGAGCAATTAATTCAACATTAGCTGCATGCAATTGATTTTCATCTCTCATTGGAGCTGTACATCCTTCTAGGTAGCTTACATAACTTCCTTTATCAGCTATGATTAATGTTCTTTCAAATTGCCCTGTTTCTGATGCATTGATCCTAAAGTAAGTAGACAATTCCATAGGACATTTAACATTTTCTGGAATGTATACAAATGAGCCGTCAGTAAAAACTGCAGAATTAAGAGTTGCAAAAAAATGATCAGTTGTAGGAATAACTGATCCAAGATATTTTTTAACTAATTCAGGATGCTTTTGAATAGCTTCAGACATCGAACAAAATATAATTCCTTGCTTGGTAAGTTCTTCTTTAAAAGTAGTTGCAACAGAAACAGAGTCGAAAACTGCATCCACAGCAATACCATTTAATCTTGCTTGCTCTTGAAGAGGAATTCCTAATTTTTTATATGTCTCTAATAATTTAGGATCAAGATCATCTAAACTTTTTGGTTTATCTTTCATACTTTTGGGAGCTGAGTAGTAGTAAAGATCCTGATAATCTATTTTAGGATATTTCGGTTTCTGCCAATCAGGCTCTTTTAATTGTTTAAATCTTTCAAAAGCTTTTAATCTAAAATCTAACATCCATTGAGGCTCTTTTTTAATATTGGAGATAAATTTTATTACATCCTCATTTAAACCCTTGGGTGCTTTTGTATTTTCTATATCTGTTGAAAAACCATATTTGTAATCTTTCAAACTATCTATTTCTTTCTGCCTACTATCCATACTATACTCTGTTCTCTTTATTATTTTTTAATAAGTCGTTTAAGCTTTTATTTTCAAAGAAAGTATTAATATGAACCTCAAGTTCATCCCATAGATTGTGTGTAATACATTTCGTAGCTTTACCGTTACAACCTTTTTTAGATTCTTTTTTACACTGAACAGTTTTAACTTTCTCATCTACTGCATTGAAAATATTTGTTAGTTTTATATCACTTGGGTCTTTTGATAAAATGTAGCCTCCTTGATTACCTCTAATACTTTTCACAATCTGATTTTTTTTAAGTTTTGAAAATATTTGCTCTAAAAAATCTAATGATATTCCTTGTCTTAAAGAAATATCTCTTAATGATACAGGGTTGATATTGTCAAACCTTGCGAGATCAACTAATGCCATTACGGCATATCTTCCTTTTGATGTTAGTTTCATTTTTACCCTTAAAATGTGGTTTTTTATACATACCCGACTAAAATGGTCAAGTTTATAAAGTAAAAAAAGACTACCATTTTGTCGCTCAGTTGTGATAAACGTACATTTTTTTTGAGAACAATAATCAATTGCATATATGGATAATAAAATTTTAGAAATTTTTATACCTGGACCTGCTGGTAGATTAGAAGCTAAATATTATAAAAGTAAAAAAAATACTTCTCCTATTGCATTAGTCCTACAGCCTCATCCACAGTATGGGGGAACCATGAACAATAAAGTAGTTGTAGATACATTTCATACATTCATGGAAAATGATTTTTCAGTTTGCAGAGTAAACTTCAGAGGAGTTGGAAAAAGTGATGGAGAATTTGATAATGGTCAAGGTGAACTGGCAGATGCTGCAGCAGCATTAGATTGGTTGGAAAGAGAAAATTTTGATAATTCGCAATGTTGGGTTTCAGGATTTTCTTTTGGTTCTTTGATTGCAATGCAGCTGCTTATGAGAAGACCAGAAATAAATAGATTTATAGCCATATCTCCACAACCTAATGTCTATGATTTTTCTTTTTTATCTCCATGTCCAACATCTGGGATGGTTGTTTATGGAAAAAAAGATGAGTTGGTGCCAGTAGAATATATTACTGAATTGGATAAAAGATTAAGCGCTCAAAAAGGTATCAAAGTTGAATTTCAAACTATAACAGAAGCAAATCATTTTTTTTCTAAAACTGATGACGCTTTAACAAAAACTTTGGATAAATATATAAAAAAAGAAACAGCTTTATATTAATAATTATTTACTAGTTTGCCTCCAATGACTGGGGCATTACATCTTGTCGTACTTGGAAAAGAAATTGGTAAATTTAATTTAGATCTGATTGCTAAATAAGCAAACGCTTGGGACTCGATATAATCTCCATTCAGTTGAAAATTATCTATCACATCAAAATTATTCTTATTTAAATTTGAATTTCTAATAATTGATTCAATCAAAAATTTGTTCTTTCGACCTCCACCACAAAATAAATATTTGTTAGAATTATTTTTATTTAAAAATTTGATTCCTTCTGCAATCAAATATGCTGTAAATTCTGTAATTGTTGAACACCCGTCTTCTAAAGATAAACCTCTTGCAAAAGATATATCAAATTCTTTTACATCAAGTGATTTTGAATAGGTCTCAATTTTGAAATTATCTATAGCTTGATTTAGAATTAATTGATCAATTTTTCCAGATTTTGCAATCTTACCATCTTCATCAAAGGTTAAATTTGAATTATTCCTGATCCATTCATCTATTAAACAATTACCTGGGCCAATATCATAAGCAATTAAATCATTTTCTATATTATTGGAAATATCATTTATTATTGTAGCATTGGATATTCCTCCAATGTTAACAATGCAAATAGGTTGAGCTGAATTATCTTTTTCTTTATTTAAAAAATTATTAACTAACAATCTGTGGTAAATTGGTGTTAGAGGTGCTCCTTGGCCATTGTTATCAATATCTGCTTGTCTAAAATCGTAAATTACTTGTTTTTTTAATAATTGAGATAACAAATTGCCATCACCTAGTTGTTTAGTAATTTTAATTTGAGGGTTATGAAAAATCGTTTGACCATGGAAACCTATAAGATCAATTTCTATTCCATTTTTAAATGCTATTTTGCTGATCTTTTCAGCATGAAAAATAGTTAAAGCTCTCTCCAAATCACTCAATTCCTTAGAATATTTTGTCAAATCTTCACTACTTTTAATTTTGTCTCTTAAAGTTGATAATTGCCTATAGAGATCAATATCGTACTCAAAGTATTGATCAAAAATTAGTTCTACCTCATCATATCCGTCAGATTTAATTATTGAAACATCCACTCCATCCATAGATGTGCCACTCATTAAGCCCATAGCTGAAAATAATTTTTTTTTCATTGATATTATTTTTAAAAAAAATTTGTATATAGTAACTATAGTCTTATGAATAAATTTTTAAAAGAATTTAAAGATAGAGGATATTTCTATCAATGTACTAGTGAAGCTGACTTATCTAATTTATTAGATAAAGAAAAAATTAAAGCTTATATAGGATTTGATTGTACCGCTGAAAGTTTGCATGTTGGTAGTTTGTTGCAAATCATGTGTTTGAGATTGTTACAAAAAAATGGTCACCGGCCAATAGTATTATTGGGAGGTGGAACAACAAGAATAGGTGATCCCTCAGGAAAAGATAAAACAAGAAAAATTTTAGATGAAAATGAAATTGAAAAAAATATTAAAAATATTCAAAATATCTTAAAAAAATTTCTAGACAGTGACGATCCAAAAACTTCACCTATTTATGTCAATAATTATACCTGGCTTAAAGATTTAAATTATATTTCTTTTCTAAGAGATATAGGAAAACATTTTACCATTAATAGAATGCTTACATTTGATAGTGTAAAGCTAAGATTAGAAAGAGAACAATCACTTAGTTATATGGAATTTAATTACATGATACTCCAAGCCTATGATTTTTTAGAATTAAATAAAAAAGAAAATTGTGTTCTACAAATAGGTGGTTCTGATCAATGGGGAAACATTGTAAATGGTGTTGAACTTATTAAGAGATATTCTAATAACCAAACATATGGATTAACAACACCATTAATTACTCTAGCCACAGGTGCAAAAATGGGAAAGACTGAAAATGGTGCTATTTGGTTAGACGAAAAATATTTATCAGCTTATGACTACTGGCAATTTTGGAGAAATGTTGATGATCGGGATGTAATTAAATTTTTAAAAATGTTTACTGATATTGATATAAGCGAAATCAATACTTTAGAGGAAAAAAATATTAATGAGTTAAAAATATTGTTAGCAAACAAAGCCACAGCTATGTTGCATGGAGAAGATGCTGCTCATAATTCTGCACAAGCTGCAAAAGAAGCATTTTCTGGAAATTCTTTGGGCTCTAACTTACCAAGTGTTAAAATTGAAACAAAACAATTAGAAAATAATGTCAATATAATTGATTTAATAATTTTATCTAAAGCAGAAAATTCAAAAAGTGAGATAAGAAGATTAATTAAAGGTAAAGCTATTAAGATTAATGATGCTGTAGTTTCAGATGAAAAATTTATTATTAATCAGCAGCTATTTTCAAAAAATTATATAAAGCTTTCTATAGGTAAAAAAAGGCATATTAAAATTGAATTAAGTTAGTTTCTTTTAATTTTTTCAAGAGTTCTAGTTATAAACCTTGGAGTTAATGTTTTTATTGGGTTTACTGATGTTTCAAGATCTTTTGGTGGTCCTTTTATTTTAAAACTTACTCCAAAAACACCCTCTCCTGTTTTATCACCAACTAAAATTTTACCTAATAATGGAATTTTACTTATTGTTTTATTTATAGTTGTTGCTGGTACCAAAGTCCCTCTTAGACTTATCAATTTTTCTTCTTCTACATAACCACTCATTAATATTGAAATAGCTGGGCCAATTGCATAGAGCTCATCTATTGTCATTAGATTTTTCTGGTTATTGAATTTCATCTCAAACTCATCAAATCTTATTCCTTCTCCAGTTAAAATATCAGCAATTCCTTGTAGGGAAGCTAGTGTTAAAATTTTTGTTAATGCTGGTACTTCTTTTAACTTAAAGTCATAAATTTTAAGATTTGATACTGATTTTTCATTTTTTTTTGTTGATATGAAATCCAAGTTGCCTTCATCAAATCCTTTTATAAATTTATATCTTTTCACCAATGGTTTTGCTCTAGATGAATAAAGTTTAGTTATTTTTTCGCCATTGTCAGTTGTTTCAATAGAAAAAATTATATTTTTATTATTTTCAAAATTTGCAGATAAATTTGCATCAACAACTTTGTTATCTTTAATCAAAATTGATCCTTGTAAATTTTTAACAAAATTAATTTCATCTATATAAATTTCATTCAGATTTAAGTTCAATTTAAAATTATTCTTAAAAATTTTATTTTCTTTTTCTTTTTTACTCTCAAGTAAATTTGTTACAATTGAATTAGCGTTTAAGAACAATCCATTTAATTTATAATGATTTTCATTTTGTCTTTGAATAATAAACTGATTTTCTTTATTTTCAGTATCAATATAATCAAAATCAATTTTATCAAACCTGTCTATTAAATAATCTTTATCCAATATTAAATTATTAATCTTAATTTTATTTGCATTATCTTTGATGTTTATATTTTCAAAATTTAAATTTTTTGAATTTCTTAATATTCCAGCGACTGCTAAATTTGTTTTTTCATTTATATTTTTTTTATAATTTAAATTTTTAATTTCAAAATCTGTTTGATTTAAAACTAATTTTAAATCAAAATTAGTTTTTTCTTTATCATTAAGAACAAAATAATTTATTTCATCATAGTTTTTATCAATTTTTATATTTCCGTTACCTGAAAGAGTTAATGAACCATTTTTATATTTAATATTGAGTTTATGATTTTGAAGGTTGAGAAATTTTTTAGTAGATGGGAAAAATTGTTTTAAGAATTCTTGATTTTTTAAATCAACACTTTTTAAATTAATATCAGATATGAATTCAAAATCCTTATCATTTTTGTTGTAAAAATATTCAATATAATCAAAATCTTTATTAAGTTTTACTTTACCTTCACCTTTGACGGTAAAATCTTTATTTTTATACTTTAACTGTATTTTATGATTTTCAATATTTATTTGATTCTTAATAAGTGGAAAATATTCTTGGATAATTTTTTGATTTTTTAATGTTCCTTTTTTAATATTTAAATTAGTTTCAAATTCAATATCATTTTGATCTCTTTTAAAAGTATATTCAATTTTATTTGTTTTGTTGTCTAACTTAAATTCGCCTACACCATTAGCTGAAAGAGCTTTATTTTCATAAATTAATTTTAATTTATGATTATCTAATAAGATTTCACTATTTTGATTTGAAAAATAATTTGGAATTAGATTATTATTATAAATAACTTTTTTTAAACTTATATCAGAGTCTATTCTTAAATTATTTAATTTAAACTTATTTGTTATTTCAAAATTGAAAATATTCTCAGAACTAAACTTGGTATTTTTTAAATTAAAGTTATTTAAATTTGAATTTAATAGATTAATTAAATAGTTTGATAAAACTGCCTCAGAATTTTGAATTTTACCCTCTATGTAGTGATTATTATTTTTTTTGTTAACTTTTAATAATTTAGAGGAAAAATTAATTTGATCTGATGCAAATTTAATATCTTCAAATAAATATTTGTCTTTTTCAATATTAAATAAAAAATTAATATTATTAAAATCTAATCCATTAAATAATTTAAATTTTCCATCTTTCAATAATCCTTTGATTTTGTAATCATTTTTAATTTTTCCATTTTGATCTAAGTTTAGATTTAAATCAAAAATTACATGTCCTTTTTTAATGAAAGTTTCCAAAATTAATAATTCTGGTTTGTTACTTGTGGCTCTTATAAATTTTACAAAATCATTTAATAATATTGACTTTGTTGCTACCTCAAAATTAGAGGAAACTAATTTATTTTTAAGAATAGATTCAAGTGATACTTGAGTTTTTATGTATTCAAGCTCAAGTGGTCTATTTGCATAATAGATGTTTGCACCAATAGTTTTTGCATTTATTTTAAGTTTAAAAGGATCAAGAATTAATTTTACTTTTTTTAAAGATACATCCAAATTATTATTACTTTTAACAACTGTATCTTTTATTTGTTGATTAAATTTGTCAGTTTCTATTCCAACAATGCTTAAATAAAATATTAGTGATATTAAAAATCCTAGTAATAATAAAAAGTATTTTAAAATATTTATTTTCATTTAATTTTGTAAAGAGATTTTTCTAAAAAATCATCTAATTCTCCATCAAGAATTTTATCTGGACTTGTGCTTTCAAAATTTGTTCTGTTATCTTTTACCAATCTATAAGGTTGCAAAACATATGATCTTATTTGATGCCCCCAACCAATTTCTGATTTACTGTTTTCTGTACTTTGATTCTCCTCTTCTCTTTTTTTAATTTCAAAATCATACAATCTTGCTTTTAACATATTCATACAAGTTTCTTTATTTTTATGTTGCGATCTTTCATTTTGACATTGGACTACTATTTTAGATGGAATGTGAGTAATTCTTACAGCGCTATCAGTTGTATTTACATGCTGTCCACCAGCACCACTTGATCTATAAGTATCTATTCTCAAATCTTTTTCTAAAATCTCAATATTTATATTTTCATCCACTACTGGGTAAATCCAGACACTTGCAAAACTTGTGTGCCTTCTTGCTCCTGAGTCAAATGGAGAAATTCTAACCAAACGATGAATGCCTGATTCTTTTTTCAACCAACCAAATACATAATCACCTTCAATTTTTATCGTTGCTGATTTAATACCAGCTTCATCTCCTTTATGCTCACTAATTAAATTTGATGTAAAACTTTTTTTATCAGACCACTTCAAATACATCCTTCTCAACATATCTGCCCAATCTTGACTTTCAGTCCCTCCAGCGCCTGCATGTATTTCAATATAACAATCTAATGAATCTGCTTCGTCTGATAAAAAACATTTGATTTCATTTTTTTTTACCTCTTTTTTTAAATCCTTAATATTTTGTAAAGTTTCTTCCTGAACTGCTAGATTGTTTTCCTCTAAAGCAAGCTCATACAAATCATCAAAATCATTTAATTTTTGGATAGACTGATTTAAAGAATTTACTAAATCTTCGTAGAGTTTTTTCTCTTTTATAACTTTTTTTGAATTATCTTTATCTTGCCAAAAATTGGCATCCAACATTTGAGAATTTAATTTTTCAAGTTTTGAGTAAATTTTATTGTTTTCAAAGATACTCCTTAATTCTTTGATTAATTTTATTAATTTCTTCTTTGTAATTTTGGTAATTGTTATCCATTAGTAAAACTTTAGTATGTTGTTTATATCTATTCTATCAGAATTTGAATAAAGAACTTTACCATCTACAACATTTTTCTTTTTAAAAACCTCAATTATTGTATTTTTAGATGTGAATTTAGCTTTTTGGCCTGTTGAGGGATCCACAACCATCATAATCGTATCTTTTGCAGCTTTAAATGGTCTGGCCTCAGACTTTTTAACAGAATTTTTTATAAAATTTTTAAATATAGGTAGGGCCGTTTTTGATCCTGTTTCAAATTTACCAAGTGGTGTTGGACTATCCATTCCTACATAAACACCTACCAACAAGTTTGATGTAAAACCAATGAACCAAGTATCAGTATTATTATTCGTGGTTCCAGTCTTTCCTGCTATATTTAATTGTAAATCTCTTAATTTTTTTGCGGTTCCTCTTTGAACCACCCCTTCAAGTATTGACGTCATTTGATATGCGGTTTCTTCGGAAAAAATTTGTGTAAATTTATTTTTTAACTCAGGATAATCATCACTAAGATAGGATATTGCATCACAATTTACACAAGATCTCTTATCATTATTATAAATAGTATTTCCCT
This sequence comes from Candidatus Pelagibacter sp. HIMB1695, assembly GCF_052047655.1. Lineage (NCBI taxonomy): Bacteria > Pseudomonadati > Pseudomonadota > Alphaproteobacteria > Candidatus Pelagibacterales > Candidatus Pelagibacteraceae > Candidatus Pelagibacter > Candidatus Pelagibacter sp. HIMB1695. The sequence goes on from NZ_JBNAJT010000001.1 coordinate 553,731, forward strand.
CACTATCTTGAATCCTGTCAATCAAAACAGGTTCAACAAGTTTTCCTCCATTAACAAAAACAGAATAAGCAGATGTAAGCTGCAACAAAGTAGTTTCAGCAGAACCTAAGGAAATTGACAATAGTTCCTCAGGATTTTCGTAAATTGACAGTTTTTTAGAATAGTTGATAATTTTGTCTAACCCTAAATCTTGAGCTATTCTAACTGTCATTAGATTTCTTGATTTCTCCAATCCAGTTCTGATAGTGGATGGACCATAAAATTTCTTTCCATAATTTTCTGGTTTCCACAACCTTAAATCATCCCCTTGATCTAATACTAAAGGTGCATCTAAAACTAATGATGTAGGAGTATAATTGTTTTCTAAGGCGATAGCATAAACGAATGGTTTAAATGCAGAACCTGGCTGTCTTTTTGCTTGTGTTGCGCGATTAAACTCACTTTTTTTAAAACTAAAACCACCATTAAGTGCCAAAACTCTTCCCGTATAGGGATCCATTACAACAATTCCTCCATTTATTTTTGGCAATTGTTGTAAACTATATTTTTTATCTTTTATTTTTTTCACATAAATTATGTCTCCAATTTTTAATAATTGGTTAAACTCTTTTTTTGTCCAAGAAATATCTTTATATTCAATAACACCATCATTTTTATCAATCGTTTCTACAATTGCTGAAAATTTATTTAATTTTTTTACAATTGCTAATTTCCAATTAATTGATTTTTCAAGTTTGTATTTATCTAAATCCTTGTACCAGTTCGAATTGTAAGGTTTGTTGATTAGCGCTCCCCTCCAACCTTTTCTCTGATCATAAGAAATTAATCCAGATCTTAAAGAATTATTTGCTATTTTTTGTAAATTTAAATCTATTGGAGTATTGATATTTAGACCTTGTTTGTAAACTTTGTCATAGGTCAAACTTTCTACGACATTTTTTCTAACATCTTCAATATAATATTGCGCATCTTCTAAGTATATTTTTTGTTTTTTCTTTAATTTAATTTCTTGATTACTTAATTTTTCTAACCACTCAGATGTAATATAATTATTTTCATATAAATTTTTTAAAACTAAATTTCTTCTAAATTTTGCTAAATCTTTATCTTTATAAGGATTGTATTTACTAGGCGCTTTAGGCAAAGCAGCTAACAATGCAGCTTCTGAATAATTAAGTTCTCTTATAGATTTATCAAAATATTCCATACTTGCAGCGGCTACACCATAGGCTCCACTACCAAGATAGATTTGATTTAAATAAAGTTCTAATATCCTTTCTTTAGATAATGCTCTTTCAATCCTAAAAGCTAAAATTGCCTCTTTTATCTTTCTATTTAGACTTACTTCATTTGTTAGTAAAAAATTTTTTGCTACTTGTTGAGTAATAGTTGAGGCACCTTCTAGTCTTTTAGAGGCCATTATATTTGAAATATTGTTGATAATAGCTCTTAGAACACCTTTCGCATCTACACCAGGATGAGAGAAAAAATTTTTATCTTCTGCGGATAAAAATGAGTTAATTACATTTTTTGGTATAGCATTGTAAGGAACAAAAACTCTTTTTTCTTTTGAAAAATCTGCAACCAATTCTCCATTTCTTGAATAAACTTTACTTGAAACTGGTGGCTTATAACTCTTAAGAAATTTATAATCTGGAATATCGTTGGAGTATTTCCATAAAATACTAAATATCAAAATACCCAATAATATTAAAATAGTGGAGGAAAATAACAAAATATTTTTGAATAATTTACTCATTTTATTTCCATTATATCTTGGAATTTGTTAAAGATAAGGCATCAGAGATAAACAAAATTTATTACAAAAAAAATTAATGAACTTAACAATCAACATATTATGGAAAAAAATTTATATATCGATGCATCGCATCCAAATGAAACTAGAGTTGTTCTTAAATCAGGTGAAAATATTGAAGACTACGAGTACGAAGGTTTAAAAAACAATTTAATAAAAAATAATATATATTTAGGTAAGGTAAGCAGGATTGAACCTTCGCTTCAGGCAGCCTTTGTTGACTTTGGAAGAGAAAGACATGGATTTTTATCATTTAACGATATTCAGTCAGATTACTATCAAATACCAAAAGCGGACCTAGAAAAAATAAAAGAAGAGGAAGAAAAAGCAAGAGAAGAACTTTCAAAACAAGTTGAAGCAAAAGAAGAAGAAAATATTGCTGAGGGCAAACTTGAAATAGATGATCCAATAGAGGAAAAAGTTGAAGATTTAGAATCTGATAAAGAAGAAGTAGATACAAAAGAAAATTCAGATGCGGAGGAAAAGAATGAAAAAAAACCTGAAAAAAGATTCAAATTTAAAAGATACAAAATTCAAGAAGTAATCAAACCTAATCAAGTAATTCTTGTCCAAGTCATCAAAGATGAGAGAGGTCAAAAAGGTGCTGCACTAAGCACTTTTATTTCAATTGCAGGAAAATATATAGTGTTAATGCCAAACACACCTAAAGGTGGTGGAATTTCTAGAAAAATATTTAATCCTGCAGATAGAAAAAAAATTAGAACTATTTTAAATGAAATTGAAATTCCTAAAGAGATGGGTTTAATTGTAAGAACAGCAGGAAGCAACAAAACAAAAAATGAAATCAATAGTGACTTAACAACTCTTATTAATACTTGGGGACAGATAAAAGATAATGCAATTAATTCTATAGCTCCCTCTTTAATTCATCAAGAAAGCGAAATAATTAAAAGAACTTTAAGAGATATGTACGATGATAGTACTAACCAAATTATTGTTGAAGGAAATGAAGGTTATAAAAAAGCCCAATCTTTTATGAAAACAATGATGCCATCGAGTGTAAAAAAAGTTAAAAAATATAGAGGAAGAACACCACTATTTATTGAGGAAAATATTGAACAAAAATTAAATCAAATTTTTGACTCAGAAATTAAACTCAAATCGGGAGGATATTTAGTTATTAATCCTACCGAAGCGCTTGTATCAATAGATATTAACTCTGGTAGTTCCATTAAAGGTAAAAATGTTGAGAGCACAGCCTTAGATACAAATATTGAAGCAGCAGAAGAAATTGCGAGACAGATAAAAATAAGAGATTTATCAGGATTAATAATTATAGACTTCATCGATATGCTAAGTTTTGGCAACCGACGTTTAGTAGAAAGAAAGCTTAAGGAAAAATGTAGATCTGATAGAGCAAGAATTCAAATAGGAAGAATAAGTAATTTCGGACTTTTAGAAATGTCTAGGCAAAGATTGAGAGAAAGTGCTGTTAAATGGAAGGTAACTTTAACAGAAGAGTCTTTTGCTCAAAAATTATTAAAAATTGTTGAATTAAAGGCTGTAACTAATAAAGCAAAATTTGTTGAAGTAAAAGTCTGTGAAAAAATTTCAGATTTTCTGAAAGAAAATTTTGTTAATGATTTAACTTACTTTGAAAAAAAGAATAAAATGACAATTGATATAATCAGTGACAATACTCTGATAATTCCTGAGTATATTATCAACATTCAGAACAAATCCAAAAAAACTATTGAACTTGTTGAGTATTATGAAAAATTAAAAAACTTAGAAACCCAAAATAAAGAAGATAAGATTTCTCAAAAAAAAGAAGTTAAGAAAATTAAAAAAAATTATAAAAAAAAAAAATTTTTTAAAAAGTCTAAATAATACCCTTAAGAGGAGAGGAAGGATTTCCCATCAAGGTTTTATCTATTCTTCCTGAGTTGTATGATTGTCTTCCAGCAATAACAGCATTTTTAAATGCAAGAGCCATATCAAATGGTTTTTTTGCTTTTGCAATTGCAGTGTTTACCAAAACTCCATCACAACCCAGCTCCATTGCAATTGTAGCATCTGAAGCTTGTCCGAGACCTGCATCAATTATTAATGGAAGCTTTGTTTGCTTCCTGATTATTTGAATATTAATTTTATTTTGTATTCCTAAACCTGATCCAATTGGTGCTGCTAGTGGCATTATCGCAGCAGCTCCAACATTTTCTAATCTTTTTGCCATTAATGGATCATCGTTACAATAAACCATAACTTTAAATCCTTCTTTGGTAAGAACTTCAGTAGACTCTAAAGTTTCAATCATATCTGGAAATAAATTTTCCTTATCTCCTAAAACTTCTAATTTAACTAATTTCCACCCACCTATTTCTCTTGCTAACCTCAAAGTTCTAAGAGCTTCTTTAGAATTAAAACAACCCGCTGTATTAGGTAAATAAGTAATCTTTTTTGGATCTATGTAATCCATTAACAAGGGTTTGTTTTTATCAGAAATATTTACTCTTCTAACTGCAACAGTAACAATCTCTGCTCCTGATAATTTGATAGATTTGGCACATTCAGACATCGTTTTATACTTTCCAGTACCAACAATTAATCTAGATTTAAATTTTTTTTTAGCAATAATGAGATTATCTTTTTTCATGCTACCCTCCTCCTATAAAATGAACAATCTCAATTTTGTCGTTTTGATTTAATTTAATTTTGTTAACATTTTTTTTATCTATTATTTCTTCATTAAGTTCAATTGCTACTTTTTTCATAGGAATTTTAAGGTGTTTTATTAAATCTGAAAGTTTATATGTTTCAGAAATTGATCTGTTTTTACCATTTACTTTGATTTTTATTTTTTTCATCGTATATAAAAGCTGAATGAATAATAAAATAATTATTATTAACGGTCCAAATCTTAATCTATTAGGTGAAAGAGAACAATCACAATATGGATCAGGTAACTATGAACAACTTAAAGAAAATTGTTTAAAAAAATCAAAAGAAATTGGGCTTGACTGTGAATTTATCCAATCAAATTTGGAGGGAGATTTAGTAAATACAATTCAAGATGCACGTAAAACTTATGATGGAATGATTATAAATGCTGCTGCATTTACACATACTTCAGTTGCAATAAGAGATGCTCTTGAATTGTTCAAGAAACCAATAATTGAAATGCATATATCAAACATATATAAAAGAGAAGAATTTAGACATAAATCACTTATTAGTGGAGTTGCAACAGGTGGGATTTTTGGATTAGGCACTGAGGGATATATTTTGGCCATAATTTCATTACAAAAGCTTTTACAAAAATGAAAATAGATAAAAACATAATCAAAGAACTTAGTAATTATTTAGATGAGTTTAATTTAACTGAAATAGAGATTACTGAAAAAGATACTAAAGTTAAAGTTTCAAAAAATAACGTATCAATTAGCAACCAAACAATTCCAGCATCTGTAAACAATACAAATTTAACTGCTGCTTCCCAATCTGCTGAAAGCGTTAAATCAGGAACAGAAATTACTTCTCCAATAATAGGAACTGCTTATCATGCGCCGGAACCTGGAGCAAAAAAATTTGTAGAGGTTGGTAAAAAAATTAAAAAGGGTGAAACAATAATGATTGTTGAAGCAATGAAGACAATGAACCATGTGCCTTCTACCCATGATGGTGTTGTAAAAGAAATTTGTGTTGATGATGGCCAGCCAGTTGAGTTTGGTCAAACAATTATTATCTTAGAATAAATAATGTTTAAAAAAATTTTAATTGCAAACCGTGGGGAAATTGCAGTTAGAATTATAAGAGCATGTAAAGAATGGGGTATTGCAACTGTTGCAGTCCATTCAGATGTTGATAGAGAAAGCATGCATGTGAGAATGGCAGATGAGAGTGTCTGCATCGGTTCTCACCAGCCAGCAAATAGTTATTTAAATATTCCTGCCTTAATGTCTGCAATAGAACTGACTAATGCAGACGCTGTTCATCCAGGATATGGATTCTTATCAGAAAATGCTAACTTTGCTAAAATTTTGGAAGAAAATAAAATTAAATTTATTGGTGCATCTTCTAAACATATCGAGATGATGGGAGATAAAATTCAAGCTAAAAAAATAGCTAAAGAAAATGGTTTACCTGTTATTGAAGGATCTGAAGGTGGTGTTAGGGATATTAATGAAGCAAAAGATCTTTGTAAAAAAATTGGTTTTCCTGTTCTAATTAAAGCCTCAGGTGGAGGTGGTGGAAAAGGTATGAAAATAGTACATAAAGAGGAAGAATTTGAAACTTTGTTTTCCACAGCTAAATCAGAGGCACAAAAATACTTTGGAAACGATGAAGTATATATTGAGAAATTCTTTCAAAATCCAAGACATATAGAAGTGCAAATTCTTGCAGGAAAAAATAGAGTTGTGCATTTACATGAAAGGGATTGCTCTGTTCAAAGAAGACATCAAAAACTTATTGAGGAAACTCCTAGTCCTGTTTTGAATGATGAAATTAGAAAAGATCTTTTTGAGAAAACTGTAAAAATGGTCTCTAAAATTGGGTACATGGGCGCTGGTACAGTTGAGTTTATCTACGAAGATGGAAAGTTTTATTTTCTAGAAATGAATACAAGAGTTCAAGTAGAACACCCTGTTACAGAAATGGTAACAGGAGTAGATATTATTAAAGAACAAATATGGATAGCATTTTCTGAAGAAACAGCATTAAAGCAAAATGATATTAATCCTAGAGGTCATGCTATTGAATGCAGAATAAATGCTGAAGATGCTAGTAAAAATTTTCAACCATCTCCAGGAGTTATAAGGATGTGCCACCAACCATCTGGATTTAGAACTAGGGTAGATGGTGCTATATTTCAAGGTTATAAAGTTACACCATATTATGACAGTATGGTTTGTAAGTTGATTTGTCATGGACGAAATAGAACTGAGGCCATTCAAAGAATGAACCGATCTTTAGATGAATTTGTTATAGAAGGAATTACAACTACTATTCCACTTCACAAAAAATTGTTAAATCATAAAAAATTTATCAATTCAGATTTTAATGTAAGCTGGCTAGATAAAGATACTATAGTTTAATAACATTTTACTAGCCACACATCATAAATTGGATGGTCAAAAGGAGTTATTGAAGGGCTTGATGAAAACATCCATCCATTAAAAACAAAAACTTCATCATTGCTTTGATTTGATAAATCTCTGACTTGGATGTAAGCAGTAATTTCTGGATTATCATCAAATTCAGAATTTTTACATTTCAAACTTTGAATTGATAAGTCTTTAAATTTTAGCAATTGACCATTTTTAAGTTTTAATGAACTATTTTTAGAACTAATTTTATCTAAAATTTTAATTTCAGTAAAAGAACCTTCAAGTTGACTTTTAGAATGTGAAATAGATGTAAATAGAAAAAAGAAGATTAGTAAATAGAGAAAAAAACTATTCTTTCCAACTAGTATATTTTTTTTCAACACCATCTTTATTTTTATTTGGATAATATGCTTCTTCAGTACCAGTTAAATTGGATTGATGAGGTTTTTGCCATTCATATTTTTCTAGCTCATGTTTTTTTTCTATTTTGTTAGGTGTAAAATGCATCCATGAGTACCACTCAACTGGAATTTTTGATGCATCAATAACATCAGAATATACTACCCATCTTTTTCCTTTTTTATCTTCATAATATTTGTTTCCAAACTGATCTGTACCAGCAAGTTTTCCAAAAAAAATTGTTTTTAATCTTGTTCCAAAAGTATCTTGATTCCACCAAGTGAAAATTTTTTTAAAAAGTGTCAACATGTTATTTTATTTTTTATTTCAATTAAAAATTGTAAAAATTAAATTAGACTAAAATTTGAATAAGTATATAAATTAAAAGAATCTATTTTCAAACTAATTTTAAACTGAGGTGAAATGGCAAAATATCTTGTAGAAACTTATTACACTTGTACCTTTAAGGTGAATCATTACTTAGACGACATAAATGAAACAGAGCTTAAAAATCTAGAAAAAAGAGACGATGGTAAATTCGAAGTTTTAGATGTCAAATTAGACAATAGAAAAACTAAAAGTCTAGATCCAAATAACAAAAAAGTAGTTGAAAATAAAAAAATTGAAATAGTTTCAAAAAGTGCAAGTGAAAATTCTATAAGTAAAGAAACCGTCGTTCAAAACTTAAACAATTCCTCAGAAAAAGGTGGAAAAAGATTTAGTATGCCTGACAGACGAAAAGGCTATATTCAAAAAGCTACAATTGGAGATCATAAAGTTTATCTTCATACAGGTGAATATGAAGATGGAAAAATTGGAGAAATATTTATCGACACAAGTAAAGAAGGAGAACTAGTTAAGGCATTGATGAATAACTTTGCAATAGCAGTATCTTTAGGCCTTCAATACGGAGTACCATTAGATGAATTTATAAGTGCATTCGTGGGAACAAAATTTGAACCATCAGGTAAAGTACATGGAAATGATAGAATATTGAGCGCCACCTCTATTTTAGATTATATTTTTAGAGAGTTAGCTATATCTTACCAAAATAGAGAAGATCTTGCACATACTCCTGCAATTGGTGGAAACGATACGAATTATCAAGAAAATGAAGATCAAAATCAATTATTAAAAATTGTAAAAGATATTACTAGCAAAGGATTTGTAAGAAATAACTATAAAAAAAATCTAGTTGATTTATCTGATGTTAAAATAAGTCTTAAAGGTAAAAAATAATTTTATTTTTTATTTTTCAAAGACAAGTTTAACTCTTTTAGCTGTTCAGGATTAACTTCAGATGGAGCGTTCATCATCAAATCTTGTGCATTTTGGTTCATTGGAAACATTGTTACTTCTCTAATATTTTTTTCATTAGCTAACAGCATAACAATTCTATCGATTCCAGGCGCAATACCCCCGTGAGGCGGAGCACCATAACTTAATGCATTTATCATACCACTAAATTTTTCATCTACTTGCTGCTTATCATAACCAGCAATTGAGAATAACTTATACATAAGTTCTGGTTTATGATTTCTTATAGCGCCAGAGGATAATTCAATACCATTACAAACAATATCGTATTGATAAGCTAATAGTTCTAGAGGATTTTCTAGTTCTTTTTCTGTCAAATCACCTTGTGGCATAGAAAATGGATTATGACTAAATTCGATTTTGCTGGTAACCTCATCTCTTTCAAACATAGGGTAATCAACTATCCAGCAAAACGCGAAAATATCTTCATCAATTAAATCTAAATCTTCTGCAATTTTATTTCTTGCCTGAGAAGTTATTTTTTCTAATTCATTTTGTTTGCCACAAGCTAGAAAAATACTGTCCCCTACTTCTGCATTAGTTAAATTCATTATTTCTGACAAAGCCTCTTTTGAAAAAAATTTTCCTATAGGTCCTTTACCAGACAACTCGGTATCTTTTTCAAATGTAAAATAAGCTAAACCTGATGCTCCTTGTTCTTTAGCCCATTTATCAACATTATCAAAAAAGCTTCTTGGTTTATCTTTTGTATTTTTGGTAATTATACATCTTACTCTTGAACCAGATTTTACTAATTTTTTAAAAATTTCAAAAGTTACATCTTCTCTTGTAAATATTTCAGTAATATCATTTATTATAAGTGGATTTCTTAAATCAGGTTTATCGCTTCCATACTTTAGCATTGCATCTTTGTAAGAAATTCTTGGAAATTCGTCGTGCAATAATTTTTTATTAGAAAATGTTTTAAAAGTATTAACCATTAATTTTTCAACAACATTAAATACATCTTCTTGCTCTACAAAAGACATTTCTAAATCCAGTTGATAAAATTCACCAGGACTTCTGTCTGCTCTTGCATCTTCATCTCTAAAGCAAGGAGCTATTTGAAAATACTTATCAAAACCAGATACCATAATTAGTTGTTTAAATTGTTGTGGTGCCTGAGGTAACGCATAAAACTTCCCTGGATTTAATCTGCTTGGAACTAAAAAATCTCTAGCACCCTCAGGGCTAGAGGAAGTTAGTATTGGTGTTTGGAATTCCAAAAAGCCTAATTTAGTCATTTCATTTCTAATGTGTGAAATAACTTTTGATCTTAAGATTATATTTTCATGTATTTTTTTTCTTCTTAAATCCAAAAATCTATATTTTAATCTTATTTCTTCAGCATATTCTTGATCACTGAAAACTGGCATTGGCAATTCTTTACAAGAACCTAATTCTTCGTAAGTATCAATTGTTACTTCAATTTCACCTGTACCTATTTCTTTGTTAATTGTATCTTCAGATCGAGCTATAACCTTACCTTCTATTTTGACTACAGTTTCTAATTGAGTTTTTTCTAAGTTTGTAAAATTTTTGTTATCTTTATCAATAATACATTGTGTGACACCATAATTATCTCTTAAATCTATGAATAATAAGTTTCCATGATCTCGTTTTTTATTGATCCAGCCTGAAAGAAATACTTTTTTATCAACGTCTTCTTTTCTTAATTCGTTACAAGTATGTGTTCTATATTTGCTCAATTAATCTCCTAAAGCTTCTTTAATAATTTTAAAATCGATTGGTTTTTTCCTTTTTAAACTAATTTCGTCGATCTTATATATGAATTCAGATATTTTGCCATAGGATCTATCTATTCTTTTTATAATGAAATCTATTAATTTCTTATCAATTGATATCTGGCGATCAGAAAGATTTTTTAATATTAAAGCGTATAATAAATCATCCTCTGGTTTATCAATCTTTGATAAAATAAAATTCTTAGCTCTAGAATTTAAATCATTTAATTCAAAAGAGTAATCAACTATGGGTTTGGTTGAAGTAACAATTAAATATTTGTTATCTTGCTCTATAATATTAAAAAAAGTAAATAATAACTTTTCATCAATATTTTTATTTAAATCTTCAATAATTATATTTTCATAGATTTTAATTTTTTTTATATATTCATTGCTAATATCAGCTGCGTTTATTTTAATACCCTTAAATTTATGTAAAAAAATATTAATTAAATGAGATTTCCCGGAAAATTTTTCACCAATTAAATTTATAAAATTTTTTTCCCATTTAGGCCAACTATTCAATAATAAAAATGAAAATTCATTAGATTTTGATACATAAAAATCTTGATCTTTAAAGTTTTGATCATAATCAAATTTTAAGATTTCTTGATTTAAGGATTTCATTTTAATACCCAAATTTTATTTTTAATTTCAAAAAAGTAATCATAATCTTCCATCACATCTAAGAACTGATCCCTAGTTCCATTAAAGGTTATTTTATAAATGTTTTTTTTATTATCAAATTTAAATATGTTAAAATTATTAACCAATTCTATGTTTGAAAGTGTTTCCTCGAACTGATCAATTTTAATTATATTGCTATTATCAACTGAGATAGTCAAATCCAATTTAATTGATGTATTTATTATGTTATTTAATTTCCAATAGTCTTCAAAAACTAATTTTTGTTCACTTATAAATTTTTCAACATCATCAAACTTTGCAAAATTAATATTTTTGAATTTAAAGTTTTTTAAATTTTGATTATTGTTAAATACTATTTGATTGAGAACTCGAATTTCTTCATTGTTTTTAAAAACAATCATTATAATGAAATCTTTAAAATTATATTTTTTCGAAATTTCTTTAAAATCAAAATCTTCTAAATTGTTAATATTTTTTTTTATTAAATTATAATCATCAATATCCTCGTTTGGTAAAATGTAATTTAATTGATGATATTTTTCTTTTTTTAAGTTCCAATTCTTAAACAATTGACTCTCCGAAAAAAGAGATATTTCATTTTTTTTTTCATCCACCTCTATTGGAAAAAACATTAAATCTTTTTCAATAATTGATGAGGGAAATACATTTTTTTTTTCTAATAATTCAAAAAAACTTCTTTTATTGAATTCTACATTTAAGGTAAGATTGTATACTTCATCAATAAAATTTTCCTGAACAATTGAAAATGTTTCAACTAAACTTTTAACTTCTTTGGTTGAAGAATTTTGAAGTGTTTTTTGATCTTTGCTTTGAACAATAGTTAAAATAAGTTCTTCATATGCTTCAACAAAACCAAGATTTATTATCTTATTTTTATCAAATGAGGCGTTAAATGGAGATGATATTTCGATATCTTTTATAGAAAATGTTTTTGCAACACTATTTTCTGTGGAAAAAAAAATATTTAATAAAGCAAGAAATAGAAAAAGATTATATAAACTCTTCAATTTAATTAATTTTGAAAAACACCTCATAAAATATTCTAATGAATAATAAAAATTTTACCTACAAAAAAAGTGGTGTTAACATTAAAGCTGCAGATAAGTTTGTAAATTTCATTTCATCAGTATCATCAAAAAAAAGGGGCAAAAAAAAGTTTTCAAATATTGGGGGATTTGGTTCTATTTCAAATATTCCAAGCAACATAAAGCAACCTCAAATAGTTGCTTGCACAGATGGTGTTGGGACTAAAATTGAAATAGCTAATTCTTTAAATAAATTTGATACAATTGGTATTGATCTTGTAGCAATGAGTGTGAATGATTTAATTGTCCAAGGTGCAAAACCTTTGATTTTTTTAGATTACATTTCAATAAACAAAATTAATTTAATTAAACTTAAATCGATCATTAAAGGAATAGTTAAGGGCTGTAAATTATCCGATTGTGAACTTGTGGGTGGAGAAACAGCAGAGATGCCTGGCACTTACTCAAAAGGTAAATTTGATATAGCTGGTTTTGCTGTCGGAGTTGTTGGTAAAAATAAAATTTTATATAAAAATAAAATAAAAAAAAATAACTTGATTTTAGCAATTCCATCTAGTGGATTACATTCAAATGGGTTCTCACTGGTAAGATATTTAATAAATAAAAAAAAAATTAATATTAATAAAAATAAATTTTTAAGATCAGAACTTTTAAGACCAACAAAAATATATGTGAAGGAAATAATCAATCTAATTTCAAAAAATCTTATTAATGGTTGTGCCAATATCACAGGAGGAGGACTTGCGGACAATATCAAAAGAGTTATGCCTGATAATTTGGTAGCTGATATTGATTTAAATAATATTAAAACTTTAAAAATATTTAACTGGCTCAAAAAAAATGGAATATCAGAAAATGAAATGTTAAAAACTTTTAATTGTGGTGTAGGTTTTTGTTTAATAATTAACCAAAAAAATTTAAAAAAAATTCAAAGTTATTTTCCTAAAGATTACAAGCCATATGTAATTGGAAAAATTACCAACGGTAAAAATAAAGTAAAATTAAATGGTTCTATCAACTGGAACAAATAAAATAAAAACTGCGGTATTTATATCTGGGACAGGTAGTAATTTAAAATCACTAATTAAATTTTCTAAATTAAAAAAATCACCTATTTCTATTAACCTAATTATTACTAATAATAAATTAGCAAAGGGTTTAAAATATGGGGATATTTTTAAAATTAAAAAAAAAATAATTAATTTCAAAAATAAAGAAATTGCTGAAAAAAAAATACTTAACGAACTTGAAAAAAATAAAATTGAATTAGTTTGTTTGGCTGGTTTTATGAAAATACTTTCCAATAATTTTATTAAAAATTTTAAAAATAAAATTTTAAATATTCATCCTTCATTATTGCCTAAATATAAAGGTTTATATACTCATCAAAGAGCTATAGAAAATAAAGATAAATACTCAGGATGTACCGTGCATTTTGTTAATTCAAAATTGGATTCTGGAAAAATAATTCTTCAAAAAAAGGTGAATATTTTAAAAAAAGATACTCCAGATAGTCTAGCTAAAAAAATTTTAGCTCAAGAGCATAAATTGTATCCAAAAGCGATTTTGAAAATCTTTAGTCTTTAAAGAAGAAATCAATTTCAATTTTAGCGTTTTCTGCACTATCAGATCCGTGAACGGAGTTTTTATCAATTGAAATTCCATATTTCTTTCTTATTGTTCCTTCTTTAGCATCTTTGGGATTTGTTGCTCCCATCAATTCTCTGTTTCCTAACACTGCATTTTCCTTTTCAAGTACCATTACTACAATCGGACCTGAAGATAGGTATTCACACAAATCATTATAAAATGGCTTTGTTTCATGAACTTTGTAAAAATTCTCAGCCTCAGATTTTTCAATTTGAATTTTCTTTTCTTTTAAAATTGAAAAACCATTATTTTTAAACATCTCTTTGATCTCATTCTCAAGATTTCTCTCAACTGCATCAGGTTTTATAATTGATAAAGTTTGTTCAATATTACTCATAATTATCCTCTATTAGTTTATTTAATAATCTTACTCCATAACCTGTAGCTCCACCGGAGTTTAATGCACCTCCATATTTGGAGAACGCCATACCCGCTATATCTAAGTGAGCCCAAGGTGTTTTATTTAAAATAAATCTTTGTAAAAATTGCGCAGCAGTTGTTGAGCCTGCCCCACCTACATAATTAATATTTTGCATATCTGCATTTTTTGAATCTATTAGTTTGTCAAAATTTTTGTTTAAAGGCATTCTCCAAACTTTTTCTTCAACTTTTTCTCCTGCTTCTATTAATTCTTTTGATAATTTATCATTATTTGAAAATAAACCTGCATATTCTGATCCAAGTGAAACAATAATTGCACCAGTAAGAGTTGCCAAATCTACTATTAATTTAGGTTTAAATTTTTCTTCCGTGTAAGTAAGTGCATCTGCAAGCACTAGTCTGCCTTCTGCATCTGTATTTAAAATTTCAACTGTTTTACCACTATAAGATTTAACGATATCTCCTGGCCTTTGAGCATTTCCACCTGGCATATTCTCTACCAATCCAACAACACCAACAGCATTCACTTTTGCTTTTCTTAAGGCTAAGCTTTTCATTAGTCCAACGACAACTGCTGAACCAGCCATATCATAAGTCATGTCTTCCATAAATTTTGCAGGTTTGAGTGAGATTCCTCCGGTATCAAAACATACCCCTTTACCAACAAATGCTAGGGGCTTAGAATTGTCCTTTTGACCCTTCCATTCCATTGTTACCAAATATGATCCTCTAATACTTCCTTGGCCAACACCTAGCAAAGTATTCATACCTAATTTTTTTAATTTTTTTTCATCATAAATAGTTATTTTCAATCCATCTTTTTTTAGTGAATTTAGTCTTTTTGCATATTCATCTGGATGCAATACATTACCAGGTTCTGAAACTAAATCTCTTGCATAAAAAGTACCTTCCTCTATCGCTTTAAATTTACTCAGCTCTTTTAATGTAGGCTTATTTTTACCAATTAGATCTATAGATAAATTTATTTTATTTTTTTTGCTCTTATATTTTTCAAATTTGTATGATTTTAACTTAATACCATGTAAGAAATGTCCAATGATCTCACTTTTATTAGTATTAGGAACTGAGTCAGTATTTATACTTAAATTTAGTATTTCAGATGATTTGAAAAGATCATAAAACTTTGCACCAAGATTTTCTAGATCAGCACTAGACATATTTTTGGCTAAAGAGATTAAAGTTATTTTAACCTTAGAGCTAATATCAAAACTTAAAAAATTTTTTTTAGTTTTATAAGATTTTATTAATTCTGAAATAACATTGTACTCTTTAGAAGATATATATTTTTTTAATTTAATAAAATTATATTTATCATCAACAAATAGGACTTTATTTATTGAATTTTTTGGAGTTAGAGTTTTATTATATTTTATTTTAACGCTCATAATTTTAAATTCTATACGATGAAAGAGAATGTTATATAAGGATATGATAACTTATTTCAATGAAAAAAATAATTTTTAGAAAATTTTTATTTGATTATTTAAACTTTTTCTTAATTGCTCTTATTTCATCTGCAACCGTAATTTGGGTTTTTCAGGCTGTAAATTTTTTAGATATTATGATTGAAGATGGGAGAGATTATTTAGTTTATATTGAGTATTCATTACTTAATTTCCCCAAAACTACTAGTAGGATATTTATTTTTGTTCTATTTTTTAGTCTCTATTATGTGACAACTAAATATGAACTGAATAATGAATTAATTTTATTTTGGAATTTTGGAATAAATAAAATCAATTTGGTTAATTTTATTTTCAAAATCTCAATTTTTTTAATGATTTTTCAAATATTTTTAAATTCTTTTATTGTTCCAAATGCTCAAAATCATGCAAAATCTTTATTAAAAAAATCTGAAGTCAATTTTTTTGATAATTTTATTAAAGGTAAAAAATTTAATGACACTATTAAAGGATTAACAATTTACACCGAAGAAAAAGGTAAAAATGGAGATTTAAAAAATTTATATATTAAAAGAGAACTTGAAAATGGACAGTTTCAAATAACTTATGCAAAAACAGGTAAATTTAAACTTATTGGAAACATTCCAATACTCGAAATGAATAACGGGGCTACAATAACTTCAGGAAATAATAGTGTTACAAATATTTCTTTTTCTAAATCAGATTTTTCTTTAGCCAACCTTAAGTCTAACACAGCAACATATATCAAAACACAAGAGATGCATTCAACAAAACTTATAAAATGTCTTCAGAATATTTATAATTTTACTGAAAAGAAAATTATAAAAAATGATAAAATTAAAAACTGTAACATAGAAAATATTAGCAATATTTTTAAAGAGATTTATAAAAGATTTATTGTTCCCATTTATATACCTGTTGTTTCTATTATCGCAATTATGCTTATTATTTTATCAAAAGAGAACCATAAGTATCAAAAATTGAGAATCATAACTTTTTTAATTGGATTTTTTGTCATTTTATTTTCTGAGACTACTAGCCGACTTGTATCAAAAAATTTATTAGAAAATATTTTGTTATTTTCAATTCCTTTTTTTTTAATGATATCTTTGTACCTATTTTTGTTATTTAAATTTAATAAAATAAAAAAAATATAAACTATGAAAGTATATATTAAATTTATCTCAACAATTTTTTTTAAATCTTTATTTTATGTTTTGTTGATTATGACCTGCTTGGTTTTTTTACTTAATCTTATGAACGAATTAGAATTCTTCAAAGATAAATCTGTTGAAATTGGATACCCCTTATTTTTATCAATGTTGAATTCACCTTCTCATATTTTTGAATTATTTCCATTTATATTGTTAATTACAGTTCAGCTTTTTTTCATTAAATTATTTGAAAATAGAGAACTTGATATATTCAAATACTCAGGGCTTAAAAATTCTAGAATAATAATTATTATAAGCATCCTGTCACTTTCCACAGGTTTTCTGGTGGTCTCTTTATTCTATAATATTTCATCAAGCTTTAAGAATTTATATATTGAGACAAAATCATCATACACAAGCGATGAAGAATATCTTGCTGTGATCACCAAAAATGGGCTTTGGATTAAAGATAAAATTGAAGATAATATCCTTATTATAAATTCATCTTCTATTAAAAACCAATTATTAATAGAAAATTTTATTACAGAATTTGATGAAAATTTTAATGTTATTAGAAATATTCAGAGTAATAAAATTGATATTTCTAGAGAAAATTGGATCATTTATGATGCTAAAATTTATGAAAAAAATAATTATACAACTCAAGACAAGCTTAATTTTAAAACTAATTTTGACTTAAAAAGAATTAAAACTTT
The DNA here is from genome assembly GCF_052047655.1 of Candidatus Pelagibacter sp. HIMB1695. NCBI lineage: Bacteria > Pseudomonadati > Pseudomonadota > Alphaproteobacteria > Candidatus Pelagibacterales > Candidatus Pelagibacteraceae > Candidatus Pelagibacter > Candidatus Pelagibacter sp. HIMB1695. The sequence continues at coordinate 571,138 of NZ_JBNAJT010000001.1, forward strand.
ATATTCAAATCTATCTTCATTAAACTTGATAAAATTATACGAATTACGCCAGAACTACAAAAAACTAAATTATTCAATTATTGATATAGATTTACATTTATTTAAAATACTTTTATTTCCTTTGTTTTTGCTTTTAATATCTCTATTTTCTTCCTTAATAATGTTAAATATTAAAGAAATAAAAGGAACAACATTTAAGATCTCAATAGGTCTCTTTTTTTCTGTAATTGTATATTATTTAAATAACTTTTCGTATGTATTGGGGAGTACTGAAAAAATACCATTATTTATATCTATAATCTCTCCATTGATAATTTTAACATCCATTAATTTAATAATGTTAAAAAATGTTAACGATAAATAAAGATGATTAAAATTTATTTAACATTGTTATTTTGTTTAACAATTAATTTTAGTGTAATTGCTCAAGAGCAATTTAATTTTGATGTTACAGAAATAGAAATAGTTGAAAATGGAAATAAATTTATAGGAAATAAAAAAGGTGTAATTTCAACCAATGATGGAATTGTGATCACGGCCAATAAATTTGAATATGATAAAAAGTTAAACATTCTTAATGTAACTGGTGATGTTGAGATCAAAGACTCAATTAATGATTATGTAATTTTTTCAGAAGAAGCGATTTATGATAAAAAACAGGAAAAAATAATTACAGAAATAAATTCTAAAGCCATAAGTTCAAGAGATAATATCACTATCACGGCCAATAAATTTGAATATGATAAAAAGTTAAACATTCTTAATGTAACTGGTGATGTTGAGATTTTTGAAAAAAGTAAAAAACTTAAACTTTATTCAGATTATGTAAAATATTTTAGAACAGAAGGTAAAATTTTTTCTGAAGGAAATTCTAGAGCAGTAAATCTAAATGATAAAAGTGAAATCAGAGCCGAATATTTTGATTATAATATTCCAAAAAACACAGTCAAAGCAAGGAAAGATGCAGTTATAATAAATGTTAATAAAGACTATAAAATTTACAGCAATATAATTATTTACAACATCCAAGATGAAATAATTTATACTAAGGATAAAACATCAGCATTATTTCAATCAAAATATAAGTTTGATTCAAAAAATATTGTTTTCTTAAAAAATTTAATGGAATTTTCATCCAAAGAAAAATCAATTCTTACTGATAATGAAAATTTATACAATTTTTCTAAATTTAACTATTTAGTAAGTAAGGAAATATTAAAAGGTGAAGAAATAATTATTAATTCAAACTACAAGCTTCCTACTTCTGATAAGTTTTATTTTTCAAATGGAATTTTAAATCTTAAAAACCAGAATTTCATTGGAAAAGATACAACCATCAAAATTCATAAAGGAATATTTGATAACTCAGATAATGATCCAAGAGTTAAAGGAGTATCTTCAGTTAACGAAGATAAAATGACGATAATCAAAAAAGGGGTGTTTACAAGTTGCAAAAAAAATGATGGCTGTCCTCCATGGTCAATACAATCAAACGAGATAAAACATGACAAGGTCAAAAAAGAAATACATTACAAGGATGCAATTTTAAAATTATATGATGTTCCTGTTATGTATTTTCCAAAATTTTATCATCCTGACCCAACTGTAAAAAGAAAATCTGGTTTTTTACAGCCTAGATTTAACAATTCTAATGTACTAGGTAGCTCATTTTCAATTCCATATTTTTATGAAATTAGATCTAATAGTGATGTTACGATTGCCCCAACACTATTTGATGGGGATAATAAACTTTTGCAAAATGAATACAGAACTTTAGGTAAAAATCACAAGCTAACTTTAAATTTTGGTCATGGACGAGATTATAATTCAAAAATTCTTAAGAAAAAAAAGAATACGACATATTTATTTTCCAAATTGGATTATAATTTAAATTTAGATGAATTTACTGAAAGTAAAGTAAATTTTAAGATTGAAAAAGTAAATAATGATACTTTTTTGAAGATATTTGATAATTCACTTTTGGAAGAAACAAATTCGTTAAAACCTCAAAATTCTAATATTTTAAACTCAAGCTTGATAGCAACTTTAAATAGAAGGGATCTAACCTTTGTAACAGGATTCGAAAGCTATGAGACGTTAAGTAAAAGTAGTGGTGACAGATACCAGTATATTTTACCATATTATAAGTTTAATAAAAACATACTCTCCAATTTTAACCATGGAACTTTTAATTTTAATTCTGATGGTAAGAACGATTTAAGCAATACAAACCAATTGAAAACTGAAATAATAAATGATATTTATTTCACAAGTTTTGACCAGTTTTCATTCCAGGGTCTTAAAAATAAACTACAGATAAATTTAAAAAACATAAACTCTGTGGGGAAAAATGCTGCAAATTATAAATCTAGTCCTAAAGTTGAGCTTTCAAGTATTTTTAATTTTCAATCTAGTTATCCTTTGCAAAAAAGGGTTAATAATAAATTAAATATTTTAACACCTAAAGCCTCATTCATGTTCAACCCTGGGGATATGAAAAACCATAGCTCTACAAAAAAGTTAATAAATGCTAATAACTTATTTTCAATAAATAGGATGGGTTTAAGTAATACTTTTGAAAGTGGTAAATCTTTAACTCTTGGATTTGATTATAAAAAAGAATTACTAACTGATGTTAACAAATTCTTTGAATTAAAACTGGGTACAGTTTATCGTGATAAAAGTGAAAACTTCATTCCTCAAAATACAACTTTAAATAAAAAGCAATCAAATATTTTTGGATCAATGACAAATAAATTTTCTGATCAATTTCAATTGAATTATAATTTTGCTTTAGATCGAAATACTAATGATTTGCAATACAACGATTTTAATACAACTTTTTCACTGAATAATTTTGAAACAAATTTTGGATTTATTAAAGAAAAAAAAGATATGGGAAGTCAAAATTTGATCAGCAATACAACTACATTTAATATAGACGAAAATAATTCTTTGAATTTTAAAACTAGAAGAAATAGAAAACTGAATTTAACTGAATTTTACGATTTAGTTTATGAATATAAAAATGATTGTTTAACAGCTGCTATTAAATACAATAAAACATATTATGAGGATAAAGATTTAAAACCAACTGAGAATCTATTTTTTACAATTACATTATTTCCACTTACAACATTTGAACAAAAAGTAGACAATGAACTTTATTAATACTTTAAGAAACATAACTGTAATATTACTTGCACTTATTGCCATAATTAAACCTGTTTACTCATTTGAAAATAAAATTCTATTTAAAGTGAATAATGAAATAATTACTTCAATAGACATTGTTAGCGAAATTGAATATTTGGGACTTATAAATAAAAACTTGAATCAATTAACAAAAGAAAAATTGTTTGAAATTGGCAAAAATTCAGCAATACGTGAAAAAGTAAAAAAAATAAATTTAACAAAATACTTTGAAAATTTCGAAGTTGACAAAAAATATTATAATTCAATATTTTTAAATTTTCTAAGGAGAGCAAATATAAAAGATGAATATGAACTTCAAAGTATTTTAAAAGAAAAAAATCTAAATATAGACATAATAGAAAATAAATTAAAAATTGAAATTTTATGGAACCAATTAATAGTAAATAAGTATTCAAAAGATATTAAGATTGATAAAGTAGACATCAGAAATAATATTCTAGAAGGTAATACTCAGAAAGAATTCTTACTCTCTGAAATAGTATTCAGATTAGACACAAATAAAAGTCTCGATGAAAAATTTGCAATAATTAAAAATGAAATAAGTGCTAAAGGTTTTTCAAATACAGCTCTAATATATAGCATTTCAGATACCTCTAAAAATGGAGGTAATTTAGGTTGGATTAAAATAAATTCTCTAAATAAAACAATAAGAGACATTTTACAAAAATTGAAAATTGGAGATGTATCAGAACCTATAGTTATTCCTGGAGGTTTTTTAGTTTTAAAAATTGAAGATGAAAGAAAATCAAGAATTATTAATGATATAGACAAACAAATTGAAATAATTGCTAACGAAACTGCAAATAAACAATTAAATCAATTTGCGAATATTTATTATAATAAAATAGAAAAAGATATTGAATTCCATGCTTTTTAAATCTCCAATAATTATTGTACCGGGTGAACCAAAAAGTGTTTTTATGGAATTATTTTTTAAATCATTAAAACAAATTACAGTTAAAAGTCCAATAATTTTAATTACATCTAAAAGATTATTTAAACAAGAGATGAGAAAATTTAATTATAAAAAAAAAATTAAAATAATAGATCAGAGAAATATAGATAATAAAAAGCTTAAAAAAAATATTATAAATTTAATTAATATAGATGAGAATTTGTTTAGCAAAAATCAAATAATGAAGAAAAAATCTAACATATATTTGAATAAATGTTTTGAAGTAGCTTTCGAAACTATAAAAAAATATAAATTTAAAAAATTTATAAATGGACCGATAAATAAAAAAAGTTTTTTAAACAAAAAGTTTTTAGGAATGACCGAATATATTTCTAAAAGATTCAAGGTGAAAAATAATGCAATGTTAATATACAATAAAAATTTATCTGTTTGTCCGTTAACTACTCATTTGCCAATTAAATATGTGCCAAAAAAAATTGATAAGAAAGCTATTTTAGAAAAAGTTTTACTAATTAATGACTTTTATAAAAGTAATTTTAAAATAAAACCAAAAATAGGAATACTGAGTCTAAATCCTCATGGTGAAAGTATAGATGAATTTAATGAGGATGAAAAAATAATAAAACCATGTGTTGAATATTTAAGAAATAAAAATTACTTTGTAGGAGGTCCTATGCCAGCCGATACCGCATTTTTAAAACAAAATAGAAGTAAATATGATGTCATATTAGGCATGTATCATGATCAAGTTTTAACCCCTATTAAAACGTTATTTGAATATGATGCTATAAATATAACTCTCGGTTTACCGTTCTATAGAGTAACGCCTGATCACGGACCTAATGAGAAAATGATTGGTAAAAATATATCTAATCCTTTAAGTTTAATTCAAGCAATAAAATTTTTAGATAAGAATTGATAAAAGCAAAAAAAAGTCTAGGTCAAAATTTTTTAATTGATAATAAAATCATAGATAAGATTATAAATTGTGCCAATATCAAGAATAAAACTGTGTTGGAGGTTGGCCCTGGTACAGGAAATCTTACTGGCCCCATTATAAAAAAAGAACCAAAGAAATTTTATGTTGTTGAAAAAGATAATGAACTAGCAGCACATTTGGTAGGAAAATTTGATAACAAAATACAAATTATAAATAATGATATACTAAATTTTGATGAAAGTTTATTAGCAAAAGATAAGGTTATAGTTTTTGGAAATTTACCCTACAATATTTCTACAGAAATATTAAGTAAATGGATAATTAATTTAAAAAATAATTTTTGGTTTGAGTGTTTGATTTTAATGTTTCAAAAAGAAGTTGCAGACAGAATAATATCTAATGTAAACAATTCTAATTATGGAAGATTATCTATTCTTAGTAACTGGAAACTGAATATAAAAAAAATTTGTGATATTAATCCTTCAAGTTTTAAGCCTCAACCAAAAATTGAAAGCACATTGCTTTTTTTTACACCAAAAAAAAATTTTTATAAAATAAATAATCCTAAAAATTTAGAAAAAATTACCAGAATATTTTTTAGCAATAGACGAAAAATGTTAAAAAAACCATATAATAAATTGTTTAATGGTGATTTGAGTGTTTCAGAAAAATTAAATATTAACTTAAATTTAAGACCACAAAACTTAAATTGTGAAACTTATTTTAAACTAACACAAGAATATGAAGATTTAATCAGTTAGTTTTTCAACATGATTTCTTATAAAATTTAAATCATAATCTTTAGAGCCATTATTAATTTCAGCATCTATCAAATTATTAATTTTATTAAAACAAGTATCGATGTCATCATTGATTACAACATAATCATAATTTATCCAATGTAATACGTCTCGCTCAAATTGTTTCATTCTTTCTTCAGCGATCAATTTATCTTCCATATCTCTACTTGAAAGTCTTTGAAATAAAACTTGCTTACTTGGCGGTAAAATAAAAAAAGTAATAAGCTTGTAATCAAGTTTTTTATTTTTTATTTGATCTGCTCCCTGCCAGTCAATATCAAAAAGAACATTCTTTCCTTTGTTTAATTTATCAATAACTGGAGTTCGAGTGGTACCATAGTAATTTTTAAATACTTTAGCGTATTCTAAAAATTCTTCATTTTTAATAAGTCTCTTAAATTCTTCCTCACTTACAAAATAATAGTCTTTAGAATGATTTTCTTTAGATCGAGGTTCTCTCGTAGTGTGTGAAATAGAAACTTCGAAGTTTTTTTTTTCAGATAACAACTTAACTAGTGTAGTTTTGCCTGCTCCAGACGGAGAAGACAAAATTATCATTACCCCGTCTTTCTCTAAGGGCATTAAAAGAATTAATTAGCTTTTCCTTCGATAAACTTAACTGCATCTCCTACAGTTAAAATTTTCTCTGCTTCGCTATCTGAAATTTCAGATCCAAATTCTTCCTCAAAAGCCATCACTAATTCAACAGTATCTAAACTATCTGCTCCTAAATCATCTATAAAACTTGATTCTTCAGTTACTTTTGCTTCATCTATTCCTAAGTGATCTGCTACAATTTTTTTTACTTTGCTTGAAACGTCTTCTGACATATTGATCCTTTTTGTTATATTTCGTTAATAGTTTAAAAAGCTATTTTGTCAAGCCATATACATGCCACCATTAACATGCAAGGTTTCACCATTTATATAACTAGATTGATCCGAGCATAAAAATCCTACTGCATTTGCAATATCTTTAGGCTCTCCAAGTCGTGCTGAGGGTATTTTTGATATTATTGTTTCTTTGAATTTTTCATCTATCTTGTCTGTCATAGCGGTTTTAATGAACCCTGGTGATATACAGTTAACATTAATATTTTTCTTAGCGTATTCAATTGCTAAACTTTTTGACATTGCCACTATACCAGCTTTTGATGCAGTATAATTAGCTTGGCCTAAATTTCCAGTGTGCCCAACAACAGAAGTAATATTAACTATTTTTCCAGATTTGTTTTTTAACATTTTTTTTATAGCAAATTTACTCATCAAAAAGGTCGAAGTTAGATTAATATCAATCACTTTTTTCCATTCATCCAGACTCATTCTAATTGCCAAGTTGTCTTGGGTGATACCTGCATTATTAACAATACAATCTAGACTACCACCTAGTTCTTTTGTTGCATTTTCAATAAATTCCTCAATTTTTTCACTTTGAGATATATCAAATTTTAATATCTTTATTTTTTCAAATTCTTTTTTTAATTCTTCTAGTTTTTCAATTCTTGTTCCTGAAGCTAAAACATTTGCACCACTTTCATTTAATTTTTTAACAATTGAATTTCCTATTCCTCCAGATGCGCCTGTAACAATTATATTTTTATCTTTTAAATCATTCATATTTTTAAATTTTCAATATCCTCTAGACTATTTATCGAATTAATTTTAACTTCTCTGTTAATTCTTTTTACCAAACCTGATAAGACTTTCCCAGGACCAATTTCTATAAAATGATCAACATCATTATTTATCATATTCATAACACTTTCTCTCCATCTTACTCTATTTTCAATTTGTTTTATTAAAAGTGATTTTAAGTCTTCAGAATTTGAAATGGCTTCAGCAGTTACATTTGATATCAACTTATTTCTTCCATCAGAAAATGAAATTTTATTCAATTCTTCTGTCATAATCTCAGTTGCTTTGCTCATAAGGCTACAGTGAAAAGGAGCACTGACAGGAAGTTTAATATTTTTAATAGAATTTTCTTTTAATACTTCAATCAATTTTTCTAAATCTTCAGTTTTTCCACTCAAAACTATTTGTCCTTCTGAATTATCATTTGCTATTTGCACTATAAATTTAGATTCATTATCTTTTAATATTTTTTCTATTGCTTCAACAGTTGAGCCAAGTACCGCAACCATACCACCCTCACCTTTTGGTACAGAATTTTGCATAGCATCCCCTCTGATTCTTAAAATTTTTAATGTTTCTGCAAAGTTTAAATATCCAGCACAAGATAAAGCAGAATACTCGCCTAATGAATGCCCAGCAAAGTACTTTGCTTTATTTAAATCAATATTAAATTCTTTTTTAATAACGTTAAATATAGAATAACTTATCAAAAAAATTGCTGGTTGAGTGTTTGCAGTTAAATCAAGTTCTTCTTTAGGTCCTTCTAATATTAGCTTTGAAATTGAATAATTTAATGTCTCGTCTGCCTCTTTAAATAGGCTTTTCACAAGCTCATACTTGTCGTAAAACTCTTTGCCCATTCCAACTATTTGAGATCCTTGGCCTGGAAATATTACTGAAAACATATAAAAATATTAATAATTTTGTGTTTTTATCTATTGTAATTGAACTTTTATAATAGTATATCCTCACTTTTTATTAAAGAACATAAATGAACTTATACGAACATACTATAATAGCTAGACAAGATACTTCTCCAAGTGAGTTAAAGCAGTTAACTGAGAAATATTCTAAAATTGTAGAAAAAAATGAGGGTGAAGTTGTAAAAACTGAGAACTGGGGCCTTCTAAACCTTTCTTATCTAATAAAAAAAAATAAAAAAGGAAGTTACATACACTTTAAAATTAAAGGCAAAGGTAAAGTGGTTGAAGAGTTAGAAAAAAACGAAGCTATTGATAAAAAATTATTAAGATATCTTACTGTTAGAGTTAAAGAATTTGATTTAGACACTAACTACTTTGGAAAAAAAGAAGATAGTGAAAACAAAGAAGGTACTAAAAACTAATGCCAAAAAGACAAAGTGGAAATAAAAAAGGAAAGCAAAGTAACTTTGCAAAGTTAAGTATATTTCAACCAAATAAATATAAATTTAAAAAAACTTGCCCACTTTCAGTAAAAGGTGCTCCTAAAGTTGATTATAAAAATATCAAACTTTTAAAAAGATATGTTTCTGAAAATGGTAAGATTTTACCTTCGAGAATTACAAATGTTTCTCAAAAGAAACAGAGAGAATTATCTTTATCAATTAAAAGAGCAAGAAACCTAGCTTTAATATAATGAAAGTTATTTTATTAGAAAACGTTAAAAGAATTGGATCTATTGGTGAAGTAATAGATGTAAAGAGAGGCTTTGCTAGAAATTTTTTAATAGCTAACAAAAAAGCTCTTTATGCTTCTAAAGAAAACATAAAAGAAGTTGAAAAAATAAAAGCTGATTTATCTAAAAAAGACAATGAGAGAAAACAAGAAGCAACTAATATTGCAGAACAAATAAATAAAAAAGAATATTTAGTTCAAAAATTAAGTACTGAAAACAATGAACTTTATGGTTCAGTGAAGCCAACTGAAATTTCAAAACTTATTCAAGAAGAAAATAAAATTGAAATCAAGCCTTCAATGATACAACCAGTTGAAGAAATTAAATCTTTAGGAAAATTCAAAGTTAAAATTTCTTTACACTCTGAAGTTGATGCAGAAATAGTTATTAACGTTACATCAGCAGATACAATTCAATAATTATACATTCTTTTCAACAGCTAAAATTTAAAATTTAAATAATAAATTTTTTTCTATAAGTTTATTTTATGGAAAATAATTTAAGTATTGTTAAAGATAAATTCAAAGAATTACCAAATAACATTGAAGCAGAACAAGCTGTTATTGGTTCGATACTAGTTAGCAATGATATTTTTGATGAGGTTAATACAATTATTTCATCTATTAACTTTTATGATCCTATGCATCAAAAGATTTTTGAAGCAATAGAAAGTCTTATCTACAAGGGTATGCTTGCTAATCCAATCACTTTAAAAAATTATTTTGAAGACGAAAAAGATGATATTAATGTTCCAGAGTATTTAGTTAAAGTAACTAAATTTTCTACATCTGTGAGACAAGCAGTAGAATATTCAAAAATTATATATGATATGTTTGTAAGACGTGAACTAATAAAAATTTCTGAAGAAACTATCGATAGTGCTAAATTAAATGACCTTGATACTAGTGGGCAAACTATAATTGAAAATTCTGAAAGACAATTATTTGATTTAGCTGAAAAAGGTTCTTTTAACTCTTCTCTAATTAAATTTGATGATGCCATGAAACAAACTATCGAAATGGCATCTGCTGCATATAAAAACGACGAAGGAATTGTAGGAGTTCCAACAGGTCTTAGAGATTTAGATGATAAACTTGGTGGTTTGCACCAATCTGATTTGATAATCATTGCAGGTCGACCATCAATGGGTAAAACCTCACTTGCTACTAATATTGCATTCAATGCTGCTCAGAAATTGCAAGACAGTGGTAAAAAATCTTCTATTGCTTTTTTCTCTTTAGAAATGTCATCCGAACAGCTTTCAACTCGTATTATCTCAGAGCAAGCGAGAATAAGCTCAAATGATATCAGAAGAGGAAGAATTTCTGATGATCAATTTGACAAGTTTTTAGAAACTTCAAAGAATATAGCTGAACTTCCACTCTATATTGATGAAACACCGGCTATTAGCATTGCAGCACTAAGTAACAGAGCAAGACGAATTAAAAGACTATTTGGATTAGATATGATCGTAGTTGATTATATTCAGTTAATGAGAGGAACAACTTATAATAAAGATGGAAGAGTTCAGGAAATCTCTCAAATTACACAAGGACTTAAAGCTATTGCAAAAGAGCTTGCTGTTCCAGTTGTTGCACTATCTCAGTTATCAAGACAAGTTGAACAAAGGGATGACCATAAACCTCAACTAGCAGATTTAAGAGAATCGGGTTCAATCGAGCAGGATGCGGATGTTGTAATGTTTGTATACAGAGAAGGATATTATCTATCTAGAAAAGAACCTCGAGAAGCGACAGTAGAACATGCTGAATGGCAAGCAAAAATGAATGAAGTGGCGCACTTAGCACAAATTATAATTGGGAAACAAAGACACGGTCCAATTGGTAATGTAACACTTGAGTTTGAAGAGAGATTTACCAAATTTAAAGATACTCAAACTAATTAATTTCCAATATAAAAGAGCTAATGTTAGCTCAAATGTATCAAATCTTAGTTTTAAAAAACCCAAAGTCAGTATTTATAATACTGATTATTTCTATTTTAAGTTTTGGTTATTTTTCTAAAGATTTTAGACTAGATGCTTCATCAGAAACCCTATTAATTGATGGAGATCCAGATTTAGCTTACTTACAGGAAGTTTCAGAAAGATACGGTTCTAAGGAGTTTTTAATTCTTACTTACACTCCTTATGAAGGAATGGTGACAGACTCTTCAATAAATAACCTATTAAGTCTTAAATACAAAATTCAAAGTTTAAATTGGGTTCATAGTGTTATTACACTTTTAGACATACCACTTTTAAATAATTCAGATGCACCACTTCAGGAAAGATTAGAAAGCTTTAAAACTTTAAAAGATGAGGAAGTAGACAGAGAAAGAGGTTTTAGTGAGATTTTAAATAGTCCTGTTTTTAGAAATTTTGTAATCAGCGAAGACGGTAAGACAAGTGGGATCATTATTAACATCAAGCAAAATAAACAATTAGAAGATATTGAAAATAAATCTAGAGAAGAAATTGAAAATTACAAAGATCAAATTAAAAAACAAAATCATCAAAATATTTTAGAGATAAGACAAGTAATTCAAAGTTATGGAGATGTAGGAAAAATTTACTTAGGTGGAATTCCAATGATTGCGGATGATATGATGACTTTTATTAAAAGTGATATCATTGTGTTTGGTATTGGAGTTTTATTATTTATTATAGCAACTCTTTGGTTTGTATTTAGAAATCTAATTTGGATTATTGTTCCTATTAGCAGCTGTTTTTTCTCTGTAATTATTATGATGGGTCTACTTGGATTGCTTGGATGGAAAGTAACTGTTATTTCATCAAACTTTATTGCTTTGATGCTTATTCTTACAATGGCGATGAATATTCATATGAGCACTAGGTTTCTTCAGCTGAAAAAAAATTTTCCAACAAAAAGTAATTTTGAAATCATTTCCTTAACAACGAGTAAAATGTTTTGGCCTATATTGTATACAGTTTTAACAACAATTTTAGCTTTCTTATCTTTAATCTTTAGTGAAATTAAACCCATTATAGATTTTGGTTGGATGATGACTTTTGGCTTAATTACATCATTTATAATTACTTTTACTTTACTCCCTACTCTTTTAAGTTTTACCTCAACAGGAAATATATCTTTAAAAAAAGAACAAGATTCTAAAATTACATCATTACTTGGTTCAATTTCTTTAAATAATAAATTTACAATTTTTTCTGCAACTGGAATTATTATTGTCTTAAGTGTAGTTGGAATTAGCAAACTCGAAGTTGAGAATAGCTTTATAAATTATTTTGATAAAAACACTGAAATTTACAAAGGAATGAAGCTAATTGATGAAGAACTTGGTGGAACTACACCTTTAGAAGTTATTTTAAAGTTCCCTAAAAAAGAAGAAAAGAAATCAGAGGAAGATGATGAGTTTGAAGATTGGGGAGATGAAGAAGATACAAATGATGAAAAATATTGGTTTACGAAAGATAAGATAGATAGAATTGCATCTGTACATAATTATTTAGATAGTCTTCCACAAGTTGGTAAAGTTTTATCTTTTTCATCAATTATTGATATTGCAACACAATTGAATAACAATAATCCACTTGGCACTTTAGAGATGGGAGTATTGTATTCAAAAATACCTGAAAGTATTAAAACAGAAATAATTGATCCTTATCTATCAATAGAAAATAATGAAGCTCGAATTAGTCTTAGAATAATAGACTCGCAGGAAAATTTGAGAAGAAATGACTTAATTAATAAAATTAACTTTGATCTAGAAAATGAATTAGGATTAGAAAAAGATGATTATAAATTAGCAGGTGTATTAATATTATTTAATAACTTATTACAAAGTTTGTTTAAGTCACAAATTTTGACACTTGGTTTGGTTATGATTGGTATTTTCTCAATGTTCATTATTTTATTTAGAAATATAAAACTTTCATTAATAGGTGTTGTTCCAAATTTTATAGCTGCATTCTTTATTTTAGGAATTATTGGATTATTAGGAATTCCATTGGATATGATGACTATTACAATTGCTGCAATTACAATCGGAATAGCTGTTGATAATAGTATTCATTATATCTACAGATTCAAAGAAGAATTTAATAAACTTAAAGATTACAATAAAACTTTAAAAACGTGTCACTCAACAGTTGGTGTTGCAATTCTAAATACCTCAATCACAATTGTTTTTGGTTTTTCAATTTTAGTATTGTCTAAATTTATACCAACTATCTATTTTGGAATGTTTACAGGTCTTGCAATGTTGCTTGCAATGATATCGGTATTAACTTTGCTACCAGCATTGATATTAGTGGTTAAACCATTTGGAAAAGATGCTTAATGGTAGATGCTCTTAAAGATTTTTTTGAAGCATCCTCTATTATTGATTTAATCTATATCGCAATAACAATATGGTCTTTAATTAGTTGTTATAGAAAAGGATTTGTCTTAAGCATACTTTCAATGGCAAAATGGCTCCTGGCCTATGTTATTACACTAATTTTATTTCCACGTATAAAACTCTATGTAAAAGATATAATTGACAACGAATATGTTCTCGATGTTGGACTTGGAATTGCAATATTTATAGTTGTTATCTTTTTAGTCCTATTAGTTAACAAAGGTATCAGTAAAGCTGTGAAATATACTGGTATAGGAGGTTTAGATTCAACCTTTGGATTCTTTTTTGGTTTTGTAAAAGCATATATTGTTTCAGTTTGTATATTTTCAGGAATTCACATTGTTTATAACCATGATAAATGGCCGATTAATTTAAATAAATCATACACCTTTCCATATTTAAAAAAAGGTAGTAATTATCTGATAAAAGAATTCCCTAATGAAAAAACATATCAAGAATCTAAAGAAAAAATTGAAGATATTTGATCCAAAATTAAAAGAAGAGTGTGGAGTATTTGGCATTAGCAATGCAAAAGATGCTTCTGCATTAACAGCGTTAGGTTTGCATGCATTACAACATAGAGGTCAGGAAGGTTGTGGAATAGTTACTTTTGATGGAGAGAAATATTATTCAGAAAAAAGATTTGGATTAGTTGGCGATAATTTCAACAAAGAAAAAGTTCTAAAAAACCTTAAGGGAAATTATGCTATTGGACATAATCGATACAGTACTACAGGCAATAATATTTTAAGAAATATCCAGCCTTTTTTTGCAGATACTAATGCAGGTGGTATTGGGGTATCTCACAACGGAAACTTAACAAATTCAATATCATTAAGAAACAAACTCGTAGAAGAAGGAGCAATTTTTTATACTACTTCTGACACAGAAACTATTGTTCAGTTAATTGCTAAATCTAAAAGATCAAAAACAATTGATAAAGTTATTGATGCCATATTCCAAATCCAAGGAGGATATGCATTGGTAATGATGACCCAAAAATCTTTAATAGGTGTAAGAGATCCATATGGAATTAGACCATTGATGATTGGAAAATTAGAAAACAGCTATGTGTTAGCTTCTGAAACTTGTGCATTAGATATCATTGGTGCAAGATTTATTAGAGAAGTAGAGAATGGTGAAATAGTGCTAATTGAAAATGATGAACTAACTAGTATTAAGCCCTTCCCTCCTAAGAAAGTAAGACCATGTGTGTTTGAGTATATTTATTTTTCAAGACCAGACAGCTTACTTGATAATAAAACAGCTTATGAACATAGAAAAAATTTAGGAAAAGAACTTGCAAAAGAAAATGATGTTGAGGCAGATATAGTGGTACCTGTACCAGACTCTGGTAATGCAGCAGCTCTTGGTTTTGCTCAAAATTTAAAAATGAATTTTGAGCATGGTTTAATTAGAAATCACTATGTTGGAAGAACTTTTATTGAACCAAGTCAGCAAATTAGAAGTTTAGGTGTAAAGTTAAAATTAAATGCAAACCAAAGCACAATTAAAGATAAAAAAATTATTTTAATTGATGACTCATTAGTTAGAGGAACTACTTCTTATAAGATTGTTAAAATGTTATATGATGCAGGCGCAAAAGAAGTTCATGTTCGAATTGCTTGTCCTGAGATCAAATATCCAGATTTTTATGGCGTAGATACCCCTACTAAAAAAGAGTTATTAGCGGCAAATAAAACTAATGATGAAATCTGCGAATATATAGGTGCAAAATCACTTAAATTTTTATCGATTGATGGATTGTATAGAGCAATTGGTTTTGACAAGAGAAATGAAGCTTATCCTCAATTAACTGACCATTATTTTACTGGTGATTACCCAGTTAAACCTGTTGATGAATTAGGTGATAATAAAATAACTCAACTTTCTTTACTAAGTACAGCGTCTAATAATTAAAATATGAAAACAGTAAATTTTACTGAAATGAAAAATGGCTCTAAAGAAGATTATGAGCTACTAGAAAAATTTGAAAAAAATTTTGAAAGGCAGACAGCGGATAGGATTATTAAATATTTATCTAAGCAAACCACAACGCTAGAAGGATATAAAATCACAAGATTAGAACATTCTTTACAAGCTGCAACAAGAGCATTTAAAAATAATGAAAATGATGAGATGGTTGTTGCAACATTATTACATGACATAGGTGATGATCTTGCGCCAATGAATCATTCACAATACGCAGCTTCTATTTTAAGACCTTACGTTTCTGAAAGAACTTATTGGATCATTCTTCATCATGGTCTTTTTCAAACTTATTATAGTGCTCATCATTTAGGTGGTGATAGAAATGCAAGAGATAAATTTAAAGATCATAAGTACTATCAGGACACTATAGATTTTTGCGAAAAATATGATCAGTGTTCATTTGATCCTGAATATAAAAGTATGTCTTTAGAGGATTTTACGCCATTAATAAGGAAAATATTCTCAAAAGAACCTTATTATTACCTTTAAATTCATTTATAAATCACTAATTAAAGGCCATGATTAAAACTAAAGATCAAATTATAGAATATTTTAAGTCAGGGATTAAAGAAACAAAAGACTTTAAAATTGGAATTGAACACGAAAAATTTTTGTTCGATACTCAAGAAAACAAAAGAATTGATTACCCAAAAGTAAAAGAAATGTTTACAGCCTTAACTGAGTTTGGCTGGAACCCTGTTTTTGAAAAAGAAAATATTATTGGTCTTAATAAAGGTGGTAAAAATATTACACTAGAACCTGGTAACCAAATTGAACTATCAGGTGACAAGTTAAACCATATGCATGAAGCATGTGCAGAGTCACAAGATTATTTATTTGAATTAAAACAAGTTACTAAAAAATTAAATATCAAAATTGTTAGTGCAGGTTTTGATCCTATTTCAAAATTAGAGGATATTCCAAACAATCCTAAACAACGTTATGAGTTAATGACACAAGACATGCCACTAGGTGGAGAGCTTAGTTTAGATATGATGTATCGAACATGTGGAACACAATTAAATATTGATTATAATTCAGAAGAAGATTTTGTTAAAAAATTTAAATTAGCTAATTCTATAGTTCCAATTTCAATTGCACTATTTGCAAATTCATCAATCGTAGAAAAAAAGAATAGTAATTATTTATCTTACAGATCTAAAGTTTGGCAAAGTACTTCGAGAGGAGGTTTGCCTAAATTATTTTTTGATAATTTAGATTTTGAAAAATATGCAGAATTTGTAATGAACTTTCCAATTTTATTCATCCAAAATAATGATCAATATATTTCAGGAAGGAAATATAAATTTAAAGATTTTATGGACGGAAAAATTGAAGAAATAGGTAATAGACTTCCAGCTAAAGCTGATCTTACAACCCACTTAAGTACAATCTTTACTGAAAACAGATTGAAGAAATATATCGAGCTTAGATCAATGGATACCTGTGGTTGGGATTGCCTATGTGCTGGACCAGCTTTTAATATTGGAATGCTTTATGGAAATTTAGATGAAGCATACGAATTAGTCTCTTCATGGGAAACAGATAAAATCATCAATGCCTATTTAGAGGCTCCGCAAAAAGGATTTAATACTCAATTAATGGGTAAAGATTTATTGTATTGGACTTCTACTCTTCTGGACATTTCTAGAAAAGGATTAGAGAAAAGAGATATCATTAGTAAAAAAGGAAATAACGAAACTATCTTCTTAAATCATTTGCAAAATGTAGTTGATAACAAGACTACAAATGCAGATCATATGATTAGTAAATTTTCGAAATATGAAAATTTAGAAGAATTATATGACAAATAAAATAGTAGCTGTTCAAGGTAATCATCCCTCTACCTTAAACCCTGTAACTGATACCAGTGTTTTTTTAGCTAACGAAATTCAAAACAAATATAAAATTTTTTATTATGATCCAAAAGATCTATCAATAATTAACAAAAAAGTTTTAGCTAAAGGTTTCTTTATAAAGTTTAATTATCATAACAAGAAATTTTATAAAATTATTAAAAAACAAACTTTAGACCTTGTAAAATGTAAGTTTATTTTAATTCGTCAAGATCCGCCATTTAATTTAGAATATATTTCAACTACTTACATTTTAGATTTTATTAAAAATAAAGTTAAAATAATTAATAACCCAACATCTATCAGAAACATCTCTGAAAAGTTATATTCAACAAAATATTTAAAATATATGCCTGATACACTTTTTTCTCAGGATATAAATGAAATCAAAAATTTTATTAAAAAGCATAAGAAGGTAATTATCAAACCTATTCATAGTTATAGTGGCAATGATATTCACTTATTAAATAAATTTAATTCAAAACTTATTAATAAATTTATTAAAAAGCATGATCATATTATGTGTCAAAAATTTTTACCTAAAATTAATAAAGGAGACAAAAGAGTTTTTATAATTAATGGAAAAGTATGTGGTGCAATTTCTAGAGTTCCTAAAAAAGGATCTTATTTAAGTAATATGAGCAAAGGTGCTAAACCGATTAATATCAATTTAACTAAGCAAGAAAATAAAATTTCAAAATTAATTGCGAAAGATTTAAAAAAAGAAAATATATATTTTGCAGGGATTGATTTTATAGATCAAAAATTAAATGGAGACATCAATGTTACTTCTCCTACAGGACTAAAAACTTTTTTTGATTTATCAGGAATAAATTTAGCAAAAACTTTTTGGAAAGAATTAAAAGCGTGAATAATTTAACTGATCAGCAAAAAGGTTCGTTAATGGCTTTTGTTGCAGTGATGTTTATTACTCCTGATAGTTTATTTATTAGACTTTCAAATGTAGATACTTGGGGATTAGTTTTTTATAGAGGCATCATTCCATTTGTAACTGTATTTGTTGGCATGTTGTTTATTTACAAATCAAGTTTTTTTAAATTACTTTATGGAAACTCAATTTATGGTGTTGCTTACATTGTTACATTTTCAATAACCAACATTACTTTTGTACTATCAATTCAAAACACAAATGTTGCAAACACGCTTGTTATGATTGCACTAGCACCAATGTTGTCAGCTATTTTTGGTGCAATATTTTTAAAAGAAAAACCAGATCGAAATACTTTAGTTGCTATTGCAATTACGTTTTTAAGTGTTCTTTATATATTTTACGACTCTGTAAAATTAGGAAATATTTTTGGAGATATTTTAGGTTTTATTACAGCATGCGGTCTTGCTGCAGGAGCAACAATCATCAGAGCTGGAAAAAGTCTAAACCTAGTTCCTTCAGCTGTAGTTGGTAAGCTGGTTGTAGCATTAGTTGCTTTATTCTTTATTGATACGTTTGAGCTAAAAGACAATGATATCTATATCATTCCAGCGATGTGTATCCTTTGTGTAGCAATTCCTTTTGTGTTAGTAACACTAGCTCCAAGATACATAACAGGAGCTGAGGTAAATCTATTCTTTCTAATGGAAACAGTTTTGGGACCTATATGGGTGTGGATGGTTGTTAAAGAACAACCTTCAATGGAGACAATTCAGGGAGGAGTGGTGATCATTTTAACTATCGCTATTCACTCATTCCTAGCCATAAAAAAAACACAAACCAAAACTACTTAGCCCGCAATTTATTGATACTTAAAATTTAGAAATGCAAAAAGAAGTAAAAAAATCCTGGGCTCTATTTATAGGTATTGGAACCATGATGATAGCTCATGGACTACAAATGCAGATAATGGGTATTAGATCTGTACTTGAGGACTTTAGTGTTTTTACCACAGGTGTCTTCATGTCAGGATATTATGTTGGTTATTTTATTGGCTCAAGAACAACTCCAAATTTTGTATCTAAGGTTGGTCACATTAGAGTGTTTGCAGCTTTTGCGTCCCTTGCATCACTTAGTGCATTGCTTGCAGTAGTTTATGTAAATCCATTTATGTGGACAGTAAGTAGATTTATAACAGGTATCAGTTTAGTTAGTTGTTATGTTGTTACTGAAAGTTGGTTAAACGACAGAGCAACAAATAAAAATAGAGGACAATTATTGTCTGCTTATATGATGGTAATTTATTTTGGTCTTGCAGTTGGAATGTTGTTACTTAACTTAAGTGAACCAAAAGCATATGAACCTTTTATTTTAGTATCTGTGCTTTTATCTTTAGCACTTGTTCCAATTTTATTAACAAAAAGACCAGCTCCTAAATTTAAAAAAATTGAAACAATTAGTATTAAAGAACTTTATGAAATCTCTCCTCTTGGAACTTTTAGTTCTTTCTTCACTGGAGTAATTCATGCTGCATTTTTTTCATTGATCTCAGTTTATGCGACCCTTGCAAAATTAACTTTATTTGAAACTTCAATCTTATTATTTATAGCAACAATTGCGGGAGTGTTAGGTCAGGGACCAATTGGATATTTTTCAGATCAATACGATAGAAGAAGAGTAATTATTGTAACCACATTTGGAAGTTCTGCTTTAGCATTATTATCAATTTTAACATCTAATGATCCTATACAAAATATTTATTATATGGATGAGCTTGCGTTTAAAAAAATAGTTTTCTTTATTGCGGTTGGTCTTTATTCAAGTTTATGCCTTCCATTGTTTTCATTAAATCTTGCACACACTAATGACTTTGTACCAAAATCTAAATTCGTAGCTGCTGGAGGAGGACTTCAATTAATCTTTGGTGTTGGTGCAATAAGTGGTCCAATTTTATGTTCATTGTTTATGGAATGGTTTGGATTAAATGGATTTTTTGTTTTTTTAATTATAGTTCATGCTTTAATTGGTGCATTTGGTTTATACAGAATGAGAATAAGAGAAACTGTGGACAATCCAGATTCTACATTTACACCCGTTCCTGCAACCATCACACCTGCAGGATTAGAATTAGACCCAGATACTCCAGAAACATTAGATAATACTGCTACAAACGAAACAAAAAACGTTTTTGAAGAACCTAGTTCAACAAATTAAATTATAATTTTATCCTCAATAGATATTTCACCATCCTCTAGAGGAATTAAATAAACTCCAAGATCCATGTGATCATAAAATTCTTTAAGTTTCTGAGGAAGGTTAAAGGTTATTTCACCTGATTTAGGTTTCAGATTTGTTGCTGAGCATCTTGGAATATGATCGTCAACTTTAAAAGGTACTCCATTAATATTGATGGTTTTACCTATCCAATTTCTCTCTTCCCAAGCATCTAAACCACTTACGTAGAAGTTTCCTCTAAACCTTTGATGCTCAACTTTCTTACCCATGTTTTTTTCAAAGTCTTTAATACTATTGTGATTTATCAAAGATATTGAGTTCATTACCTCTCCCCCACTATTTGTATCAAAAAAAGGGTTTTGGTTATTCTTTAATAGAAATACTGGTCCTTTAACTTGGTCATCTAAATTTAATACTTCTTGTTCTATTAAACTTACTTCTTCTGGATTGTTAGGATTGATAGAAATTAATTTTTTTTGATCATCAAATAATTCGAGATTTCCTTCATTAAATTCAAATGAATATTTGTTAAGTATAGGTGTATTTTTTAAAGTAAGAAAATTTATTAATTTTCTAACACCAGGCTCCTGCTCCATATTTTGAGCCTTTCCACTATCTAATAATCTTGAGAACGCAAACAAACGATCATTAATAATTCCTATATTTTTTTTAATCTCACATTTATTAATTTTTTGAAACGAGATTGATTTTACTGGTGAAAAATAAATAGAGGATATGCTAATATTCATTCCAAAAACATATGGCTAATTTAAATTCAAATCAACTTAAAGAATACCAAGATCAAGGTTACTTAGCACCAATTGATATTTTATCAAAAGAAGAAGCTAAAGAAGCAAGAGATGAAATTGAATTAATCGAAAAAGAAATGCCTGATGAAATTGATAAATCAGAAAGATATAATGCTCATTTAATATCACCAAAACTAGATGCAATAGTTCATAATTCAAAACTATTAGATGCAGTAGAAAGTATTATTGGAAAAAATATTTTAGTATGTGGAACAACTTTATTTATAAAAAATCCTAATCAAGAAGGTTTTGTAAGTTATCATCAGGATGCAAAATATATTGGTTTAGAACCTCATAATTGGGTTACGGCTTGGGTAGCTTTAACAGATTCAAATGAAGGAAATGGTTGTATGAAAATGTGGCCTAAATCACATATAGAAATTAAAGATCATGATGAAAAATTTAATGAAGGAAATTTATTAACAAGAGGTCAAACAGTTAATGATGTTCCAGATGATGAAGTTAAATCTGTTGAACTTGTTGCAGGTCAAATGTCATTGCACCATCCAAGAATAGTTCATGGATCAGGGATAAACAAAAGTAATGACAGAAGAATTGGATTTGTAATCCAAAGTTATATCGGCACAAACGTTAAACAAGTATTAGGCAAAAATAGTGTTCAATTAGCAAGAGGTGTTGATGAATTTAATTACCATGAGATAATTCAAAGACCAAAATCACTGATGAACAAAGAGGATTTGTTGATTAAAAAAAGAGAAAATCAAAATCTTCAAGATATTTTTTACAAAGGTTCAGATAAAAAAGGAAACTACTAATTAAATGAAGAAATTAATTATTTTAAGTTTATTTTTGTTTTCTAAAACATTTGCTTTTGAAAATCCTAAAATTGATTTTGGAAATTTTTCTTTAAATAAATATGAAATTACTATCCAAGAATTTAAAAATTATGCCAAAAAAAATAATTTAATCACTGAAGCAGAGAAAACTGGTGGTGGATATGAATGGGGTGCTGGTTGGGAAAAAAGAGATGGTTGGACATATAAAACCCCCTACGGCGAAAATCCTGATAGTGAATTAGAACCAGCAGTCCATGTTAGTAGATATGAAGCTGAAGATTACTGTAAATCAATAGATGGAAGACTGCCCTCTTTTGATGAATGGTCTTATGCTGCATATCAGCAAGTATTTAATTCTTCAGAGTTTGAAAAAGGCAAAGTCTATAAATACCCAAGCGGTGATGAAGCTAAAAATATGAACTCTCAAGGACTATTAAATTATGACAAACATATTGATGTAACTAAATTACCAGAAGGAATTAATGGTTTAGTTGCAATGGGAGGAAATGTTTGGGAATGGATAGACGATCAAAAAAACAATAATTCATTAACAGCTGGTGCTTCTTGGTGGTATGGAGGTTCTAAGACTTCTAAAAGTGGAGCACAATACAAACCATCTAATTTCTATGCAATTTATGTTGGTTTTAGATGTGCTTTTGATTAAAATTTTATTTTAAAATTAAATCTTCAAATGAAAAATAATTTAAAATTGGGAGTTATAGGTATCGATCATGGTCATATCTTTGACATGTTAGATGAAATGTTGAAAGAAGGATGTAATTGTGAATTCTTTTGGACAGAGGGTGATCCATTAACCTTAAAGGAATTTAATTCAAAATATCCAAACATTAAAAGAAAAGAAAATAAGGAAGAAATATTAAATGATCCATCAATTGATATGATTTTAATATCTTCAGTTCCAAAAGATAGGGCTCATAATTCAATAGAAGCTTTAAGAGCTGGAAAAGATGTAATGGTCGATAAACCTGGTTGCACTACTTTAGATCAATTAAATGAACTTAAACAAACAGTAAAAGAAACTGGAAAAATATGGTCAGTTAATTTTTCAGAAAGATTTCATGTTGCAGCTGTTGCTAAGGCTGAAGAATTAGTTAACGAAGGAAAAATTGGTAAAGTAAAGCAAACAATTGGAACTGGTCCACACAGACAAGGGAACTATGAAAGACCTGATTGGTTTTATGAAAGAGAAAGTTATGGTGGAATAATTACTGATATAGGCTCACATCAAATTCATCAATTTTTAGTATTTACAAATTCAAATGAAGCGAAAATTAATCATGCACTTGTAGAAAACACTACCAAAAAGGAAAAACCTGGTTTTCAAGATTTTGGAGAGGTTAATCTAACTGGTAATGGTGGACATGGTTACGTTAGATTAGATTGGTTTACTCCAGATGCACTTCCAACATGGGGAGATGGAAGATTATTAATTCTTGGAGATAAAGGCTATATAGAGATAAGAAAATATACAGATTTAGTAAAATCAGAAAAAGGTAATCATTTATATTTAGCTAATAATGAAGAGGTAAAATATATCGATTGTTCTAATGTTAAGCTTCCCTACTTTAGAAATTTAATTAATGATGTAATCAACAGAACTGAAACTGCTTGTGCTCAGGAATTAACTTATCTCTCAATGGAACTTGCAATAAAAGCACAATTAAAAGCTGAAACAAAATGAAGAAATTTCAAGTAGCAATTATTGGAACCAACATAGGTGCTAAGCACTATGAAGATTTTCAAAAAGTTAAAGAAAGATTTAATGTTCACACTTTATGTGGGCTTACAAGAGAAGCAATTGATAATATTTTATCAAATGACACCGAAACAAAAGTATCTCTCAACTTTGATGATGTACTAAAAGTAAAAGAGATAGATATCATTGATATATGTCTTCCACCCCACTTACATTTTTCAGCTTGTAAAAAAGCTATGGAAGCTGGAAAACATGTAATTTGTGAAAAGCCATTAGTATCAAGTCTTAAAGAAGTCGATGAATTAGAAAAGATCAGTAAAGAAACAGGTAAAATTATTTTTCCAGTTTTCCAATATCGATATGGTCTAGGATTTTCAAAGTTAAAAGCATTAATGAAATCTGGTTTAGCAGGAAAACCATTGGTTGCTTCTTTAGAAACGCATTGGAATAGAGGGAAAGATTATTATTCAAAACCTTGGAGAGGAACTTGGGAAGGTGAACAAGGTGGAGCTATATTAAGTCATTCGATACATATTCATGACTTAGTAAGCATGATCTTGGGTCCGGTTTCAAATGTATTTGCTAAATTATCAACTAGAGTAAATGATATTGAAGTAGAAGATTGTGCAGCTTTATCAATTGAAATGGAAAATGGGACATTGGTTACAAGCTCAATTACACTTGGAGCTGCAAATGATACCAGCAGACTTCGATTTTGTTTTAAAGGATTAACAGCAGAATCTGGTGCATCACCGGATAAACCATACAGTCCAGCAGATGATGAGTGGCATTTCTTACCAAGATCACCAGTTACTCAAGCCCAAATTGATGAAGTGTTGGCAAAAGTAAATGAGCCACAATCTTGGTATGCAGGTATGTTTGACGAAATTGCAAATAAATTAGATGGATCTGCTAGTGATGAGGTAACGTTATTAGATGCTAAAAAATCTTTAGAATTTGTTACTGCTGTCTACGATTCTTCCAGACAAAATAAAAACATTAAACTTCCAATAGATAAAGATAATCCACTTTATCATTCATGGTTACCGAATAATTCATGATAAACTTTGAGCTCTCTGAGAATTTAATGGAAGAGTTTAATAATAATGGTTTTCTGATTTTAGATAACTTTTTAGATTTAAATTATATTGAAGATCTTAGAAATAAATTTGAGCCTTTATTTAAAGGTAATTTTGAAACAGGAATTGAGCCAGATGAGTGGAACTGGAGATTTGGTAAAGATCCTGAAGATGTTACTCGTCAAATCTGTAATGCTTGGAAGGCAGATCATTTAATAAAAAAAGTAGTTTGTCATAAAATAATTGGTGAAGTTTGCTCTAGTTTAATGAACTGGAAAGGTGCAAGATTAGTTCAGGATAATATTTTATGGAAACCACCAGGAGGAAAAACATTAGGCTTTCATCAAGACGCTGCTTATGATGATTGGCTTATTCCACAAACCATGATGACTTGTTGGATGTCATTAGATGATTCATCAAAAGAAACTGGGACTTTAGAGTATATAAAAGGCTCTCATAAATGGGGTCTTCAACCTCCTAAAGGAGAATTTCACTCCCCTGAAGATTATAAAAAAGAATTAAATATTTTTGCTGAAAAAAATAATAAACAAATAGAAGTTGCTTATGTAGAAGTGCCAGCTGGTGGAGTTTCGTTTCATCATGGATTTACTTGGCATGGTTCAGGAATAAATACTTCAAGCAACCACCGACGAGCAATTGTTTCTCATTGTGTTCCAAGTAATGCTAAGTTTCATCCAACAAATCAAGGTGGAACTGCTAAAACTTACAAAAAATACAAAAAAGAAAATAGCGATTTATTAGATGAGAAATATTTTCCTCTGTTGTGGGAAAGTAATTCTATTTAGATCCATCAAACCTATCTTCATCCTGTTTAGTTGGATTGTAAGTAGGTGATGTTTCAAATTGTTCTTCACATTTAATATCAATATAAGGCGCTTTTGATCTTGTAAAAATCTCACCTGATACTCCAAACCAAAAACTTGGTGGATCAAATGTTGCAGCAGCAATTGCTGTTAAACCTTTTAAAGCGGGTGCTGATATTGTCCAATAAACACTGGTTCCACATTTTTTACAAAAATTTGTTTCAAAAGTATTTCCACTCTCAGTTACAAATTTATATTGATTATAATTTTGTGAATGGTGTTTTACATTTTCCTCTTTAAACCAAGCACCAACACCAAAAGGACTTCCTGATCTTAGTTGGCAATATCTACAGTGACAAACTCTAGCTCTTTCTGGATTGCCAGTTGTTTCATATCTGTTTTCTCCACAAGCACAGCCACCTTTGTGAATTTCTTTATCTGACATAATTAAAGACTATAATATTTTAAAATAATATGAACAAAGAAAACGCAAGTAAACTCTGGAAAATTATTCAGGAAGCTGGCGATTATTTGGGTTATAGGAGATTTACCCTACTCAACACTACATCACACTAGTAGACACTAGACACTATCACTTTCGCTAGAGTAATAGAAATAAATAACTAAACCTGGAGAAAGAATGAATAAAAAACTCGATCACTCACTCGACACAGTTGAGATAAAACAAACTCGATCAAATAGATCTACAATTAACTTTAAAGACAGTGCAATTGATAAAATTACAAAACTAAATACAGATTTTGAAAATAGAAAATTTAAAACATATAAATTTAATGTTCCAAAAGGTTCATCATTAAAAGGACTCCAATTAAGGTTTTATAAAAATACTGAAATTAAAAACTTCGTATTGAGCATCTGGTTCAATAGTAGAAATTCTTATTACATCATAGGAAAATACCCAAACATCAAATGCAAAGATGTTGAGAAACTATGTATGGATTTAGCTCAAACTCATCAAGATGAGAGAGGGTTTTGGATAAAAGATCCAAATAAAACTAAGGCTGATAAAAAAAGATTAGTTGAAAAACCTGACACAACAATACCAAAAGGCTACACAATCAATGAAGTTATTGAAGCTTATTGTGGAGCTGAATTACCTGGAGAGATCACAGAAAGAGGCTTTAGTAGAGATCGTAAAGAAGGATATCGAAGAGCTAAGAGCTGCAGGGTTTGGTTTAGGTATATGTGTGGATATAATAATCGTACAACACTGGTTCGATTTATTGATGATGACAATGGTTATGGTTACGGAGAATTTCTTCCAAACAAGCATTTTAGAGTAGCTAAACCCACATCATGGAGAGATTTATTCAGAAAATACCCACCTGGTAAAGGCATGGAGAAAGATAGGGTTTATTACAACAGAAGAAAAAAAAGAACCTACACAATTAAAAAATCTCAAAACTACTCTATCTATGACAGTGACATTGGCAAAAGTTTAATTAGCGAATTAACTGCTGGCGATATAGAGCAATGGCTACGGGATAAGTCTTCTTGGGAAGTTAAAACAGAATATATCAAATGCTTTATAACTCTTTGGATGTTTGCAAGAAAACGTGGTTGGTTGGGGACCAATCCTGGTGAGTGTCCGTTTGATAATGGTCAAGTGTTCATAAAAAAAGAAACACGAAAAGAAGATCCTTATAAGCACATAGCAATGGAGAGTGACGAGGAACTTCAATTGTTTTGGGAATGTTCAGATGAGCTAGCTAAGCAGTTTCCATTTAAAGCAGAGCTACATCAATTCATGGTTTTAACTGCCCTAAGAAAAACAGAAGCTCTAAAAATGAAAAAAGAATATATCGATTTTGATAGAGGATCTTTATTAATCCCAAAAGGTATTAGTAAAACAGGAAAGAGAGATGAAGAGCTTCCCATTACACCAGAGCTTGAAGTCTTGTTAAGAAATATTTTAGATTATGAAAATCATCCACAATTCAGAGATTTCTACAAAATGAAAGATTTTCCATGGTTATTTGCTACTAGAAAATGGTCAGCAGATAAATATTTCAATAAAGATTTTAGAATGTCCCAGGATGCAAGATTAGGTGGAGATGAAAAATATATTCCAGAACTTAGAAATCTTATGAGACAAAAGTCTGGAGATCCAAATCTTATGTATGCACCTAAGATTTTAAGAAAATCATATGCAACACTATCACAGCAAAAACATGGTGGCAGATCAGAAATAACTATGCAGATGACACGACATGCATCAGTAGATACTTTGAATAAGCATTACAACAAACCAAAACTTGAAACGAAGAGAATGCATGCCAACAAAGTTGCTGAGGTATTTCATTTTGTTAAAAGGAGATCTGCTTAAAATAATTCATGGTCCATATATTTTAACTGTGAATATAAAAAGTAAGCTCTATATTTAATTACTATGGATCACAACATTGGTTTTATTTATTATGAGTGTTATACTTCAAGTATATGGGCACATCAAAAAGAGGACAACCTCCAACAACATTATTCGTTAGAAGATCTATCTGTTTTAAAATTGTCCAATACGTAAGACGCTATAACTTAACACCGAGACAAGCTTGGTTAAAATTATCTGAAGTAGACATAGAAAAAAATAAATTTAAAAAACATGGCTTCCAAGAATTAATGCAAGAGCATTATAAAAATAAAAAAGAACACCAAAATACATTTGTTGAAATATTTAAAAACAGAAATAACAGAATTAATTTTTATAAAAATCACATCAAAAAAAAATGGCTTGACGAATACTTAACATTTAAAGAGAAGCAAGTTGAGGAAGATTTAGAGCGTTCTAAGTGGATCTTGAAAATTTTACGTAAATCAGCTCAGTAATTCCTAGATAAATTTTTAATAAGTACCCCTTCGACATTCCTGGAATTTCATAGGAAAAGCATCTTGTATGTTGAATTACCATTTTAATTCTAAACTATTAACAACAAAAGTGCTTTTAAAAGAGCTGTCTATTTCTATTTCCACTCTGGACTTTTGGAAAACTCAGTGGAGAAAAAAAGGGAACGACTGTTGGGACATGGGTCTAAGATTAATTGGTAAAAAAGCATATTGGGATCCAATAATGTTTCTGGATTGGATCGTAGAAAATAAATTAAAAAATTTACCGAAGGACAAACGAGACAAGAATTTAATTTTGTTCGTATCCAGAAACTCTTCGGAGAAAGAGAAAAAATAATGTCTAAAATATTAGAATTTTCATTCGTTCCTAAATTTCAAATGGGAGAAACTTTAGATGAACTTGAAGCTACTTGTAAATTCTATGGTCTTCGTTTCAAAAAATTACAAAGCATTAAGGGGTTAGAACAAGTATCAACTGATCCTAGTAATCTTTGTTGGCAAATCGAAACAAATGATCCTGATGAAATTAAAACACTAAAAGAAATAGGTTTTAGAGATACTGAACATGAGGAGGTTATTAATGGATAACGATAAAATAAAACTTGTATCAACTGGTGAAGAATTAAGTCCAACAGATTTTGGAAAGAACCTTCATCAAATTTACTGGATTTTAAATTCAGTAATTGATGGAAATAAAGCTCAACTGTTTGGAAGTAAAAAATACATTGGTTGGTGCAATATGACTGACCAAGTAGCAAAATCTAAAGTGGTTTTACATACCCTTGAAGATATGTGGAGTGAATACCACAGAGGCAAAAAGCCAAAATATAACAATAAGGAGAAAAGCAATGTCTAAACTAACTAACAATCAAATCGAAAAAAAAATGAGCGCGGGTGGTGAAAACACTCGCCCTCTAGATATGCAACAATTTATAAAACTAGCATCTAAGTTAGATGATTATACTCCAGAAGGCATTGATATTAGGAGAATAATAGAACTATCAGAAGCTTTTGATGAAGCAGTTAAAAATGGTTTCGAAGGTACAAGAGAAGATTTTATAAAATCATTACCAGAAGAAGAGTTACGAAAATTTTACAATTCTGGAGGAAAAGTTATTTCATTTATTTCTGAGAAGGAAAAAAGAAAGCCAGAAAAATCTATTCGTAAATTAGATCTAGCATCACAATTCACACCAGACACAACACTAGCTGAGTTAGATGACAATCAGAGGGCAACTTTAAATACGCTGCTGAAACTTACACTAGGGAAGAAGGACTAATGTCGGAAAAAGAAAAATTACTAAGATTAATAGAATCTATTGATCCTAAAGCAGTGGAGCATGTTGAATTTACTGCAGATGAATATGTCAAATTTAAAAAAGAAATTAATTTACTAGGTGGAAAAGTAAAACTTCATATTGTTCCACCAACACAGGAGAAAAACCAATGAGCATTAAAGGTTATCAAACGGTATGGGAAATAATGAAACAAACTGCAGACAAAGAAGAATTAAAAGAATTATTAACTATTGAAAACAGATACAAAGAAAAACCAACTGCACTAAACCCACTTGGTCAAAAATTAATGAAAAAGAAAATAAATCCATTGGACAAGATTCCTGAACAAATAATTAAAAATCATGAGTTATATGACAACCCAAACCCTGAAGATTTAAAAACTGTAAAACAAGAACTACAGAAAATTCAACCGAAGAAAGATCCAACAGGTATTGATAGGGTTCCTATAAACCAAAAGAAAGTTGCTACATTTGTTAAAAATAAAAAAGCAACTGAACCAACTGCAACACAGATCATTCAGGATTTAAAAATCAATATGCCAACTTTAGTTGAGCCATTGACTAGAACTGCTGAAGAAGTTGCAGCAGAAAAAAGATTTAATGACATGATGCAAAAAGCAGAGGAAGAAAGATTACGAATTAAAAATAGCGGTCTTGCATACTTAATGGGTGGAGCAGAAAAATGATGAAGTGGCAGCTCCAGGGCAAAATCATAATGCTTGAATCTAGAATACAGCAGTTGATTGAAGCTAATCTTCGCCTCACAAAACAACTTGAAAATTTTTGGGACGAGATAGGTTCAAAGAATGACTACATGCGAGAGCAAAAATGGGAAATAGCTGAGATTAAAATTGATAGAGATAAATGGAAATCCAAATGGAGCAGATGCGTTGCGAAGAAATGGGAAAAGATTGATGAAGAATTAGAAAAAAAGAAGAAAAGAGAAGAAGGCAGAGCATTTATGGAAAAACAACTAACTGATGAAAGGACTGATAACTAATTATGGATAACAGTATTAAATCCAAATGGCACAATATATCAATAAAAACGAGGAGTTTTGAACAGCTCCAGGAAATACAAAAACAAATTCCTATTCGAGTAAGCATTCCGCAAACAATCGAGTGGTTAATTAAAGTCGGGCAAAATCAAATTAATAACAAAAGTGAATTACCTAATGAAAACACCAGAAGAATACCTAAGCAATAAAAAACTAATAATCCCTTGTGATGGAAAAATTCCGATAGCTGCAGAGTGGCAGAAAAAGAATTTTAAATTAGAAGATTTTAAACCTGAACATAATATAGGTTTAAAACTGTCAGAAGATATTGATGTTGATATAGACTCACAAAAAGCATTACCTTTTATCAGTAAGTATATTCAACCCTGTTCAGCAGTTTATGGAAGAGGTAATAAACCTATAAGCCATTTACTTTTTAAAGGTAAAGCAAAATTTAAAAAATTTTTTCTACATAAAGATTTAGAGAAATTTTATAAACATCTACCTCACGGAGCTACAATAATAGAATGCAGACATGGTTCAGATAAACAGACGATAGTACCTGGATCAAAAATAGAGGGCGATTTAGTAGAGTGGAATATTTATGAAGGTATATCTCCTTATCCTGGAGACATATTCAAAGATATTTCTAAAGTTGCTTTTGCAACTGCATTATCAATTTTATATCCTTCAACAGGAAACAGAGACGACTATTGTTTTGCTATCGCTAGTATTCTTGCCAAACATACAACATGGAAAGACTACGAAATAGATGAATTCATAGATTATCTTGCAGCTAATTCAGGAGACGAGGAATCACGTAAAGGTAAGGGTGTTCATGCTCATAAACAATTACTTAATGGTGGAAGATTAACAGGTTTCAACACACTTAGAGAATTACTTGGATTAGAAGATGCACAGTCTCTTTATAAAATATTCGAGTGGGTTGGTGTAAATCCTCCTAATAGAAATCTTGAAGAGTTAAAAAAGAAATATGTATACATCCAAGATAGTGCTTCAATGTTTAATACCGATAATGGACATGAACAGAAGAAGGACGATTTTAATAACGACAACCTGTATCATTTTCCAGGTGGCAAAAATAAAAAGCTAGCATTCCAAAGTCTAATGACAGACTTTGAATTTTTTCATGAGAACAAAGTAATTGGTAGAGCTGTTTTACCTGGTTATGATTATCCTATAGCAGAAATTGGTAGAGAACATTTTTATCTAAAACCTGGAAAATATTTAAATTTATATCCTGGTCCACCAACAGAACCCGAGAAGGGAGACGTTTCAGACTGGGCAAATACCTTTAAGCAAATTCTAGGAGAAGAGAATTACGAACATATAGAGCAATATCTTGCAGCGTTAATTCAAAAAATATTTAAGTATAAATTAGATATTCCCGCAGAATTAAAAAACAAAATTGGTCCTATGAAAATTCAATGGGGTTACTTGTTAGTTGGTCCTGAAGGTACAGGAAAAAAAGCTATAGCAGAAACACTGCAGAGAATTATAGGAAGAGAATTTGTAGATGCTAACGCCAGGTATGATGAATTAATAGGAAATCATAGCGAAGTTATTTACAACAAATTATTCATCTTCATAAATGAGGTAGTCACTACAGGGGATGTAGAGAAGAAAACTGAAATTAGTAATAAATTGAAGCCGTTTTGGACAGATGAAGACAGTAAAATCAATCCAAAACATATCAGGCCATTTAGATATTGGAATAATGCTAACGGAATGTGTTTTAGTAATGAGCAGAATTGTTTACATCTTGGAAAAAGCTCAAGGAGATATGGCGTTATAAATTTATATGACAGATTATCAGTCAGTAAATTATTGAAATTTGAAAAGGAAGGTGTTTTTAAAAAGATATATAACTTTATTCAATCCGATA
Organism: Candidatus Pelagibacter sp. HIMB1695; assembly: GCF_052047655.1. Classification (NCBI taxonomy): domain Bacteria; kingdom Pseudomonadati; phylum Pseudomonadota; class Alphaproteobacteria; order Candidatus Pelagibacterales; family Candidatus Pelagibacteraceae; genus Candidatus Pelagibacter; species Candidatus Pelagibacter sp. HIMB1695. The sequence continues at coordinate 603,940 of NZ_JBNAJT010000001.1, forward strand.
AGATCAAACATTTATTCCATCACTTCCTAAACGAAGTAAAAGTAAAAGATTGGGAATTATATAACGGTGGAAGAGCTCCACAAACAGCAGCATTAAAACAAATGCAAGATGAAGGACAACATCCTATCATCCAGAAATTAGATAGAGCGCTAGATCAGAAAACAGCTCCTTTTGATAATACATTTCCAGGATTTGTTAATCTTGATGACTTGTTGGAATACATACGGGAAAAATGGAAAACACAAGTAAATGAAAAATACGTAAAAGATTGGTTACGTGAAAGAGGTTTTTTATGGAAAAACGGAAAACAAACTAGACAAATTTTAAACAAAGACGGTAGCAGACCTAGAGTACACTTACTAGAAGATAGTGACTATTTGAGAAGTTTGTCTGAAACAGAACTAGGCAGCGCTCCAAACGATATGAATGTTTACCAGTATGAACAATTTAAATTAAAAAATGCGCTGGATAAAAATACATACGGAAAATCATCCCCTAACGAAACAGTTATAGAAAATATTAAATTAATATTTGGATCTAAATGGACAAACGATATGGAGCTTAGATTCTATGAAGACCTACTAACTACAGTAATTAAAAAAAATCTAGCTATTCAATCAATACTACAAAAACATAAAGTCGGAGAAAAAGACGCTGGGCAGGAAGATATGTATGACTTTGAAAAATACTTAGCTGCAATGAATGAAATTAGAAATGCAGGCCAAGAAGAGAAAAAGAAATTGCTGAAAAAATACTGCAATAGTTTCACTAAGATTGATGAACTTCTAGAAGCATTTAATCAAAATCAAAATGATGAATAATATTATATCACTCACTCACTCAATACTAATTAACAAAAGATTCTATTTACCTAAAACAAATTCAATTAAGGCAACAGTCTAAAAGTAGTATCTCTGAATTAAGAATTTTTGCCTGAGTGATTGAGTGAGAGTCAATTAATGTTATAATATTCTTAGCGTGCAAAAAAGATAACCACCCAATATTTTTAGTAGTTACCTTTGTTACGTTGAATATATTTATTATGCAGAGAAAAAACATAAACCCATTTGATCTTAGCCGTTCAGAATACGCGGAATTATTAGGTATTTCTCCAAATGCTGTAAGAATGCGTATGCGCCACGGTAAGTTAGAAGGAGAATATGAATTCAGAAATGGAAAATATTTTTTCCGTGCGCCTCTGCCTCTGCGTGGTTCCTTAGATAAACCAGGTGGTCAAAAGACCACTTTAAAGAAGATCTATCGAAGAGGAAATCACTTCAAAGCTAATTATCCAAATGAAGCATTTAGAAAGCATAATGAAGCAAAAATGCTAGCAAAACTTAAATATAATGTCGACCAGGATGTCCAGGACCTGATGCCTGAAGCTATAGAAATTGCAAAAAGTAAAAAACGAGAACGTCTGCAAGAGGTTCAAAGGTCCATAATGAAACCTCAAAAAAAAACTTCTCCATATGTTACTACTTTTAATGAGAGCAATGGTGGTTACGGATCAACTTATTATCACTCTGCTCATGCTCACTTACATTCTCCAATTACATTTAGGAACACACCGAGGCAAAAACCGAAACCTAAAAAAGGACCATACGAGATTTAATTCCTGATGCCGGATGCCTGAAACTTGCTGCTTGCTGCTAGCTTCTCGCTGCACGCTGAAATGACCAACTTGTTATAATTTTTTAAAATGTTATTTTTAAATTACATTAGTAATTCACGTTCGCCCTCAGCATTATGCCCATAGTGTTGGGGGCAAAAATAAATTGTCTAATTTTTTGATCTTGTAAAACTACTTTACTAATAATTAATATTATTTAGCTAAGTTTGATTAAAAAACTAATTGCACTCAACTTTCTGGCACAGCAACGACTAGGCAACAGTTTCCCTGTTTAACACGTCCTAGTGACCGTCGACCATAAATAATTCCACTTGTAGAAAATCGAAGAACCACCGGTGGCCGTTCAGGATTGAGGAGTTGGTGAATTTGTCCAGCTGGATCGCCCTCTTTCACTTCATCTCCAAGTTTATGAAAACTTTCAAACACACCGTCTTCTTCCGCATAAACAAAACCCTTTGCACCAGGTACTTTCAAAACTTTTTCTGAAAACGTTTGCGTTTCAATTGGTGCATCAAGAATCCCAAGATGCGAAAGTACATTTCTGATACCGCGACGACAAATTGACAAAGCTTGATTGTTGACCGTGCCAGCCGTCTGAAAAACATAATATTGTTCTGAAATTTTTGATATCCGCATGTACCAAACTTTCGAAGATGCTTTAGAGAAATATTACTACTATCCTAATTTTTATACCATCAACCAAAACCGGCAGCTTACGAAAAATATTAGTATTGTTGTTCCGTGTGTCTCTGATCCCTTCTTTGCAAGCAAGTACCTTCCTTACGAGAGATCAATGCTACTTATCGAAAAAACTCTTAAGAGATCTGTATCAACAATAAATACCAATTAGTTTAAAGTTTGATTTGATATTTAATTAGTTCTGCAATTTTTTTTGCAAAGATTTTATGTGTTTTTTTCGACCAATGTATAGGGTCAAGTTTAGATGATTGTATAATTTGATTAGAATCAAATAGAAAGACATTATTTTGTTCACAAACTTTTTTTAAAGAGTCATATAATATAATCGATTTTACCAAACCATTTTCCCATTCATTGAATTTGATCCAGTTAGTGTCATTAGCTTTTATATTTAGAGAAGGTGGGCAGATAATAAATAAATCAGATTTATTTTGATCGTGCCAGCCTCCAGGTCCTGAATTTGTATTTTTTACTGTATTAATCAATTCTTTTATTCCTTCAGCTATAGCTTCGGGCGTTCTTTGAAATCTGATTTTTAAATCATTGGTGCCCAGCATTATAATCACTAAATCAATTGGCGAGTGTGCAAGTAAAGATGACATTAATACTTTGGCTCCATTTAGATGAGAGCCATCTTGAGCATCATCAATATTAGTAGTTCTTCCTGGAAGACAATCTTCAATTATTTCAACATCTAGATCCATTTCACTGAGAAAAGTTTTTAAGGAGATAGGCCATCTTTCCTCAAAACGATGACCATCATCTTCGTCAGTGTATCCCCAGCTATTAGAGTCACCGAAAACAAAAATTCTTTTTTTTTTACTAGTTGGTGTCATGTTAATAATTTTTTTTATCACAGATACACATTCCACAACTTCCACATTTTTCTATACGTTTCTTTTGATCAAATTCTTTTGCAATACCATCAGGGCTACTAATATTATACCAGGCCATTTATATTTTTTTATCAATATTTTTACAGTTTAAAGTAAAACCAATGTCAAAGTTAACCAATATTATCAATTACCTCCCTGGTGTTTGGATTTTTTGATTTGGTAAAAGGTATTGGAACTACTATAGCTTCTTCAGTTGTTGAGGAAGATTGATATTTTTCAGGTAATTCAATTAAGTATTTTTTACCTAACTTTCCAATTGGAAAATTATTTTTTGATAGATCACCTTCATACGGAACATACCCCATTGCTATATTTGTTTTTTTATCAGGGTGATACCAAGGCGATGTAACAAATCCTACTGGTTCTTGACTTTCAATATTTAATATCGGCCAAAAGTCAGTTGCAAAGTCTAGAACAGGTTTTCCTGAAAATTCTAAACCAACTAATTGGAGTTTGAAGGGTTTTTTGCCATCTTTCAAATCATTTTTCATTTCTTCTAAGACTTTTCTTCCAATATAATCTCCTTTTTTATCCCATTGGCCCTTTCCAGATAATGAAACTTGATAACCTAAATTACATTGAAAAGGGTTATGTTCATTATCCATATCTTGGCCCCAAGATAAAATTCCAGCCTGAATTCTTCTGCAATGAGATGGTGCTGTTACCATCAAATTATGATTCTTACCTTTCGAAATAATTTCATCCCATACTTCATCTGCGTATAAAGTTGAGTTTAAAAGATAAATTTCATAACCTTCTTCTCCGGAAAATCCAGTTTGAGATATTATACAATCTCTTCCTGCTACTTTTGCTTTTGCTAAACCATAAAAAGGCATATTGGAAACATCTATTTGACTACCAACCAAATCATGCATTAAGTTTTTTGATTTTGGTCCTTGTACTTGTAGGGGGCAAACATCAATTTCCTTAATTTCAACATCAAATTTATTGTCATGATTAATACCTTGTAAATAAATTCCAATATCACTATCGGAAAGGCTAAACCAAAATTCATCTTCGGATATTCTTAGAAGAATAGGATCATTTAAAACACCTCCATATTGGTTACACAAAATCACATATCTTGCACGCATAGGTGAAATTTTAGTTGCATCTCTTGTAATTACATAATCTACAAATTTTTCTGCATCAGGACCCTTAACTCTAATTTGTCTTTCGACAGCAACATTCCATAATGTTACATCATTCATTAAAGCTTCGTATTCAACCATAGGACCACCATCTTCTGGTTTAGAATAGCCAAATGGATGGAACACTCTGTTATAAACAGTTGCTCTCCAAGCTCCATGGTTAATTGATTTATGCCAAAAAGGAGATTTACGAACCTTATTCCAAATTAACATTTGAACTGGGGTATCACCTGATTGTCTTAAATTGTAAGGAACCTTTCTGTCAGATTGATCTACAGAAGTAATATGATTATGTTTGTTTGTCATATGATTTACGAGTGTGTTCTAGTTTTTTTAGGATCGTAAAACGGTAAACTAGAGACAATTGCATTTAGCTTCTTATCAGAAGTATTTATTACAACTGCTGTTTCTGGTTTAGAACAATCAACATCGACATGACCCAATGCCAAAGATTTACCCATTCTCTTTGAGTAACAAGGACTGTTAACAACACCAACTTTTTTATCATTAACCAAAATTTCTTCACCACCAGCTAATCCTTCGTTATGATCTATATCTAAACCTACATTTGTAAAATTTAGTTTATCTTTAAGGTTCATTGCTGCATCATAACCACGATAACCAGATTTGCCTTTAGACATTGTCCAATGCAAATTGACTTCCCAAGGTGAATGCTCATTAGTCATGTCGTATCCATAAAATAATAACCCGGCTTCAATTCTGGCTTTATCTAGAGCTGTAAATGACGCGGGCATCACTCCTAAATTTTTACCTGCTTCTAAAATATTATCCCAAACAGCAACTGCATCAGTGCTAGAGACAAATAACTCAAAACCTTTTTCACCTGAATAGCCTGTTCTAGATAAGATACATTTTTTTCCAAACAATTCAGTTTCGTAGTGATTAAAATATTTTAAAGAATCTAAATCTACAGGAGTATGATTTTTTAATATCTCTAAAGCATTAGGGCCTTGAAGAGAAATATCATGTAAGTCATCATCAAATTTTACTTCTACCTCTTTCCCTTTTGCACTTTCCTGAATAAGTTCCATACTTTCTCCTGAACCATGCACAAAAATAAATTCGTTTTCATTTTTATAAACGATGGCATCATCAGCTATGAAACCTTTATCATTCAAGACTATTCCATAACTAGATTGTCCAGGTTGAAGTTTTTTAATCTCTCTTGAAAAAACGTGGTTTAAAACTTCTTCCGTATCTTTGCCACTAACTCTTATTTTTTTTAATCCAGACATATCAATAATGCCAGCACCTTCTCTTATTGCATCATGTTCTTTGTCTGGGTCTGTATTGTAGGACCAAGCAGTACCCATGCCATTCCAGTCTTCTAGACCTGATCCCAAATTTTTATGTTTTTCAGCTAATGCTGATGTTCTTGAATTTGGTTTTGTCATTTATTCTCCTTAGTTAATTTTTTCTTAATTTTTAAAAACTTTGAATTTAAAGAGAATTATTTAGCTATGAAACTTTATTATAGTTTTGAGGGAAAGTTGTACTAAACATAAAACAATGTTTAGAAGTATTTTTTTTAAAATAAAAAATCATTTTATTAATTTTAAATTTAATAAAAAAACATTAATATTTTTTTAATATTCAGTAAAGCAATAATTTACTATACCAAACCAATGTCATTGGAGCACTATTGGAGCAAAATGATATTGATCGTCTAAAATGGTAGCGGGAAGTGGGCAGAGCACCCTAGGAAATTGGTAATTAACATTTATTATAATTAATACTTTTTATAATTTTCAGAATGTAAAAATTAATGTTTTATTAATCTGAACTTAAAATTTAGATAATACCTTTAGTTTTAATCAATCGAACTATTTTTAGTCCAATCAAAAGTACCATTGTCTCTTTCATCAACAGCTTGCTTCCAACCTTTTTCTTCAACTCTTTTCTTAAAGTTATGTCCCTCTGGGGTATGCCTAGAAATACCATCAAGAAGTGTTGCAAGCTTTTGTGTTCCTGAAAGTCCTGAAGCCTCAACTGCTTGATTGATTACCATTTTTTGCATTGCTAATTGATTTATTGGAACAGATGTCAGTCGATTTGCCATTGCTTCAATTTCGTCATTAAGTTTGTCTTCAGGTACAGATTTTAACACCAGACCCATTTCAGCCGCTTCATTTCCAGTAATTTGGTCTCCAGTAAAAAGTATTCTTTTTGCGCGTTCAGCTCCAACCCTATAAACCCACATTGCAGTAGAAGGACATCCCCATACACGCGTTGCCATGTACCCAATACGGGCATTCTCAGCCATAAAAATCATGTCCGAACAAAGAGCTATGTCTGAGCCACCTCCAACTGCAAAACCATGTATTTTGCATAGGACTGGTTTGGAACAATGCCAGATCGACATAAATTTTTGGGTGTTTCCCCACATAAAATTATAGTCTGAAAGAGGATCCCAATTTTTTCCCTGATATACATTGTTGAATTCTTTATTTTCAGCATAAGATGATAAATCATAACCCCCACAGAATGCTTTGCCGTTCCCAGATAATATTATTACGTGAATATTTGCATCATTTTCTGCTTTTATAATTGCTTCTTGTAATAAATTAGGAATATCGTCATCTATAGCATTAAGTTTTTCTGGGCGATTTAGTGTAATTCTAGCTATACGACCATCTTTTTTATATAAAATTTTTTGCATTATGCTATCTCCTTATAATAACCTTTTTCGAAACTTTCTATTAGTTTGAATTTTTGAATTTTTCCAGATCCTGTCAGTGGAAAGTTTTCAACTTCAATCCAAACAGAAGGTGTTTTTTGCGGAGACATTTCTTGCCGTGAAAATTTCTTTAATTCACCTGATGTTAATGATTTGTTACGAAATTTTACAAAAGCTGCGATAATCTCACCATATTTTTTATCTGGCATGCCAACAATCGCTATATCTAAAATTTGAGAGTGTTGGCGTAATACATTTTCAATTTCTATAGGAAAATGGTTCTCTCCTCCACGAATTATCATTTCTTTTACTCGTCCAGAAATTTCAATATAACCTCTTTCATCCATCTTCCCTAAATCACCAGTATGCAACCATCCATCTTGATCTATAGTTTGATGTGTGGCTTCCGCGTTGTTATAATATTGTAACATTTTTGAAGGGCCACGTGCACATATCTCTCCAACACTGCCAATAGGCAATATAATTTTTTCTTCAACAGATTGAACTGAAACTTCAGTTTGACTAATCGGTTGACCAATTGTCTTACAAATATCGTCTATTGTGTCTGTCAAATGATGTTGAGTAATGACAGGACAATACTCTGTCTGCCCATAAAGAGTAGAAAATTTGCATCCAAAAGCCTTCTGAACACGGAAAACCATATCTGGATCTACGTTAGAGCCACCACAACTTACTACTTTGAGATTGTCAGTATTTCGCGGATGTGTCTCTTGAACTTCTAATAATGAAAGTATCATAGTAGGAACGCCAAGAATTATATCAGCTTTAAAATTTGCTAAGGTATTAAGTATTGTGTTTGCATCAAATACAGAAATTAACACCATTCTACAACTAGAATTTAGACAACCTAATGTAACCATGCCGCAACCACTAGTATGAAACAATGGCATGATATTAACCCATGTAGAATCTTTTGTGACACCACACCGTTTAGAATAAAAATAAGCATTATTAATGAGACCAAGATGAGAAAGCATTGCGCCTTTAGGAAACCCGGTGGTTCCTGAAGTATATTGGATTTGTGCAGCATCATCTGGTTGTACATGTGGTAAAGTTACATTCTTTTTTGAGTTATAAAACAATGCACCATAATCTAGTATATTAATGATTTCTCGAATAGCTGTGTTGTTTAAAACAGATTTTTTACCAATATCTATCATTGGATTTCCACGAAACTCAGGTACGAGAAATAATGCAACAGCATGCGAATTTTCAATAATATAACGAAGTTCTTTTTCCTGAAGTGCTGGATTAGCTGTTACAAGAACAATACCAGACAACGCAGCAGCATACTCTATAAGTATCCATTCGGGGTTATTTGGGGACCAAATTACGACATGTTCCCCTTTTTTAAATCGAGTTGATAATGCAAATGCTAATTTCAAACTTTCTTTGTATAAATTTTTGTAATTCCATCGACGTCCTATGTTGCCATCTTGCTTCACTTCTACCAAAGCTTCAATATCACCATGTTTTGAAGCTGTATCTTTAAGAACTTCTCCGATAGTAATATTTTTGGTAGCTCTATCTTGAAGAGCAGGGAAATAAGATTTTTGAAGTTTATTTTTTTCCATTTAACGTTACTGAGTTTTCATAAAGTGTTTTTGCTATTATTATTTTACGAATAATTGAATTATCTTTAAACAAAAAAAGATCTTAATCAATTCTACCAACCCATCATTGAACCCTGCTCTCTCACTCTAAATCAATTACTCCTGTAAATGCTCTCTTTCCTTTCTACCTATATTGAATCAAATTAAAGAATCTTAGTCAAGAACCAATGTCATTGACGCGTATATGGAGTGGAAATTAAATAAATTATTTATGCTGAAAGTTGGTTCCAATCACTAACTGCTTTAACTTCTAAAAATTCTTCAAGACCCCAAGTTCCACCTTCTCGACCATTTCCTGATTGCTTCATCCCACCAAATGGTGAACCTGCGCCTAGAAATTTACTATTCATCTCAACCATTCCAGAACGTAGTTGTTTTGCAACTCGACGAGCTTTTTCATTGTCAGAAGTTTGAACATAATTTGTTAATCCATAAGGAGTGTCATTTGCAAGTTTTACAGCCTCCTCTTCATTGCTAAAAGGAGTAATACAAAGAACTGGTCCAAAAATTTCTTCTTTCCAAATAGTCATGTTGGGAGTTACATCAGAAAAAATTGTTGGGCGAACAAAATAACCTTTATCCAATCCATCAGGTCGTCCTTCACCTCCCGAAATTAGTTTTGCACCTTCTTCTAATCCAGTTTTAATCAAAGATTGAATTTTTTTAAACTGATTTTCAGATACTACTGGTCCAATATGTCGTCCTTCTTTATCAGATGGTCCTACCTCTGTTTGTTCTGCTACTTTACGAACTGTCTCAATAGTTTTTTGATAAATTGAATTTTCTACAAGCATTCTAGTAGGTGCATTACAAGATTGACCTGAGTTATTAAAACAATGTCTTACACCACGAGCTACTGCTTTTTCATCTGCATCTGCAAAAATAATATTTGCTCCTTTACCACCTAATTCAAGGCTCACTCGTTTAATTGTGTCAGCTGCACTTTTATTTATTGCAATACCTGCACGAGTAGATCCAGTAAAACTAACCATATCAACATCTGTATGTTTGGTAAGATAAGTTCCAACTCCTGCTCCATCACCATTTACAAGATTAAAAACACCAGGTGCAAAACCTGCATCATTAATCATTTCGGCTAACAACATAGAGCTTAAAGGGGAAATTTCAGAAGGTTTAAGAATTATTGTGCACCCAGTTGCTAATGCAGGAGCCACTTTTAACATAACCTGGTTCATAGGCCAGTTCCAAGGTGTGATTAATGCACAGACACCAACGGGTTCATAAAAAATCATATCTCCTGGTGAATGATCACCAAGAGGTTTTTCAAAGGAAAATTTTTTAGCTGATCGTATAGTATTTTTTAAATGTCCAGCTCCAGCACCTACTTGAGCTGATTTTGCTAGATCAATTGGAGCACCCATCTCGTCACTTATAAATTTTGCCATTTCATCAGAACGTGATTTGTATATTTCCAATAATTTTTCTAACAGAGAAATTCTTTCATTAAGGTTTGTTTCTGACCATGATTTAAATGCCGCTCTAGCTGCTGAGACTGCAACATCTACATCTTTAGAACTACCTAGTGTAATAGTGGCTATCTTGTTTTCAGTAGAAGGATTTATAACATCCATTGTATTTCCACCGTTTGAATTTACCCACTTTCCATTTATGTAATGCTGTAATAGATTTTTCATTATGTCTCCAAATTTGCAGTTAATTTAATTATCAAATCATTATTCATCTTCAAATTTTCCACCTCTTCCTTTACCATTTACAAATTCTAAAGCACCCTTAATACCTTTTACGATTTCTTCTTTGCTTTCAGACCATTCTTGTTTCATAGCGTCACGAATTGAAAGCCCATGCTGAGATCTCACTGACTTAAGATCTTTGAGCATCGAACTTTGAGGAAATTTTGCTAAAGTATGAGCCAAAGTTTCAGCTTTACTTCGTGCTTCACCTTCTGGAACAACATATTCGCAAAGCCCAATCTTTAAAGCTTCATCTGCCTCAACTCTTCGACCAGTAAGAATTAAATCCATAGCACGTCCCTCTCCAATTAAACGAGGTAATCGAACTGTGCCACCATCAATAAGAGGTATACCCCATCGACGATTATACACCCCCATATAAGATGTTTCTTCCATAACTCTAATATCACACCAAATTGCAACTTCCATACCACCCGCAACTGCAGCACCTGAAACTGCTGCTATAACAGGTTTCGATAATTCAAGACGACTTATTCCCATGACTGCCATAGGCGGTTCTCCAGCATCTGGGAAATTATAAGGCTCAAGTGCATCTGATCCAGAAAGAGTAGAAGCGTACTTTAGATCCCAACCTGAACAGAAAGCTCCACCTTCGCCCCATAGCACTGCAACGTGAGCAGTTTTATCTTTATTGAATTCATTGAAAGCATTGTAAATAGCTTTTGCGCTTTCAGGATCAATTGCATTTCGCGCCTCAGGTCGAGAATGAATAATTGTCCACACTGGACCTTTTTTTTCTATACGAACACTCATGTTAAAACCTTACCATAGTTACCATCAAGATATTGATCTTTGATTGTAAATTTTTGAACTTTACCTGAACCTGTTAATGGAAAATTTGGCACTTGTACCCATATTGAAGGGGTTTTTTGTGGCGACAAGTGAGTACGACAATGACTTTTTAAGCTATCTACTTTTGGCGTAGTATCAGACAATATAAATGCAGCTATTATCTCACCCCATTTTTCATCTGGCAAACCTATCACTGCTACTTGATTAACATCTGCATGTGTTACAAGAACTGCTTCTATTTCAGCAGGAAAATGATTTTCACCTCCACGAATTATCATATCTTTAACTCTTCCAGTAACACGTACAAAACCTTGTTCATCCATTTTACCAAGATCACCAGTATGTAACCAACCTTCTTTATCTATTGCATCATTTGTTGCTTTAGGATTATCATTATATCCAATCATCACAGCATAAGACTTTGCACATATTTCACCGACTTCATTAATTGGAAGCACTTTATTATCGTTTGTTGAACGAATTGAAACTTCGGTATGAGGAAGTGGTTGACCTGCTGTTTCAACTATTTGCTCAACAGTTGCTTCAATTGGATTAAGACAAATCATAGGACTATGCTCTGTTTGTCCAAAAGCACTGAGTAAATGACAGCCTAACTTTTCTTTTACTCTACGAACAAGGTCAGGTGGTACAGGTGCACCACCTGTTGATATGGCTTCAAGTGAAGACATATTTCGAGGGATACTTTCAAGAGATTCTAGTAGATTGAACAACATTGTGGGAACAGCAAAACAGGTTGTAACGCCTTGTTGTTCAATTAACTTTGCAAAGTTATCAGCGTTGTATCTTTTAATTAATAACATTTTACAAGCAGCCTGAAGACAACCTAATGCACCTGTTGCACATCCTGCTGTATGAAATAGTGGCATAAAATTTGCCCATACTGAATGAGGTCCTACATTTTTTCGAGCGCAAAAGAGTCTAGCATTATTTAAAAGATTTTTATGACTTAACACTGCTCCTTTTGGAAAACCTGTGGTTCCTGAAGTATATTGAATTTGAGCAGCATCCTCTGGTTTTACTTCTGGTAATTTTGTATTTTGATTTTTGTTTGCATAAAGACTTTCTTGATTTTCTAAATTAACTATTTCACGAATTAGAGTGTTACCTTTCACTGCTTCTTTTGCAATATCACCCATTGGGTTGCCTCTAAATTCATTAATTAAGAACAAACCAACTGCACCAGATTGTTCTATTACATATTTTAATTCTGCAGCTTGAAATGAAGGGTTTGCAGTAACAAGAACTAAACCAGATAATGCACAAGCATACTCCATAAAGATCCACTCAGGAATATTTGGAGCCCATACAACAACCTTCTCTCCTACTTTAAACCTCGTAGTTAGAGCTTTTGCAAGGAGATCAGATTGTTTAAATAAATCTGAATAATTCCATGACTTTCCACATTCACCATCATCCATCACATCTACCATAGCAACTGCGTTAGGGTGGGTATCTGAAATCTCTTTTAATAAATCTCCAATAGTTATATCTCTAATCTCTGCATCATTCTGAGCTTTAAAATGAGAATTAGTAAGTTTAACTTTATACATAATTATTTTGATGAAATTGGTTTTGTTGGAATATCAATTAATTTTCCACGAGGAATTAAACGTTCCTCATCATACATTGGCAATCTACAAAGTTCAGCATCTTGTAGTGAGCCATCTATACATTTAACTTTAACTTTTGTTCCTGGACCATTTACTGCATCATCCATTCTTACAATGCAAACTCCACATTCTTGATAGGGTGAATAACCTGACGAACAAACATGTCCTACAATTTTATCATCTAATAAGATATTCTTTCCTAATTGAGCAACACCATTATTAACTCTCATTCCCCAAGTACGACATTTCTTATCTGATGCCTCTAAAGCCTTACGGCCTATAAAATTACGATCATCGAACTCGACAAAATTACCAAGGCCTGCTTCAAATGGAGTTGTGTTTTCTCCAAAATCAGAACCTGCATTTAATAACCCAGCTTCTATTCTTCTTGCACGAAAAACAGGAGTACCAGTTAATAAAATATCAAATTTCTTTCCTACCTCCATGATATGATTGCCTATTGCTGCAATATCAGTATCTGGTAAAAGATAAATCTCCCAACCAAGTTCATTAGTAAAGCCAGAACGGCTTATCCAACATGTTTGATTTGCTATACTCATTTCTGCGCAATCAAAATATCTGAAAGGATCAGGTAATGGATTATCTATTACTTCTTTTAATAAATCTAACGAACGAGGTCCTTGAACTTGACTTATCCAAACATTTGGGTCGGTTATCTTTACATCTAAATCTTCAGCATGAGCTTTATACCAGCTGAACAAATCACCATCAGCCTGTGCCATCCAAAATTTATTTTGCTCTAACCGTAAGAGCACTCCGTCTGTAATCATGCCGCCATCATGGTAGCAAGCAAATTGGTATGAACATCGTCCTGGTTTTAGTTTACTAACATTACGAGTAAATACTTTATTAAGAAGTTTTTCTGCATCTGGTCCACTGATTTCAATTGGTAATTCTCCTGTGTGTCTAAAAATTACATTTGTTCTAACAGCCCAATACATTTCATCATCAGTTGCTGTATCTAATTTTTCAGGGGTAAGTCTTGAGTTATATAAAGTGTATTCTGGATCGTAGGGCAACTCCATATAGCTAAGTGGATGAGGTGGCATTGTACGGGACAATTCACGTGGGCGCTGCCCTTCACTTAAAATGGCTTTTGCAACAAATCTTGTATTTTTAAGTGTAAGTGTCATTAATTATACGTTCAAAAAAATTGTTATATTAAAAAGTATAGATTTATAATTATTAAGTTAAGCTAGTAATTTATTGACTTCAAAACTAAAATATTAAACAATTTGTTTAAATAATTTGAACGATATATATGCCTTTGTACTCTTATGATATGCTACGTACTTTTCAAATAGTAGCTAAGAACCTTAGTATGACTGAGGCTGCTTTAAAACTTAATCAATCAAAAGGTTCTATAAGTTATCAAATTAAAACTTTGGAAAACCAATTAGGTTTTACACTTTTTGAGCGAAGCAATGCGCGTTTACATCTTACTTCAAAGGGACAAAAATTATTAAATGTCTCTACATTATCTTTGGATCAAATTGATCAGGAAATTGAATTATTAAAATTTAAGAAGCCCACTTCACTTACAATTGCTTTACAATCTTATTTTCTTAGTAGATGGCTATCACCACGTTTAATGAAGTTTACTGCTAAACATCCAGAAATTGGACTTCGTTTTGTGCCTTTAAATTTCATAAATGAAATGGATAATATTGAAGCTGACATCTCTATTTGTTGGGGAAAAGAGGGGATGATTAATTCACCACATGAAAGACTTATTAGTTGTCCAGCTTGTCCAACGGCCAATAGTCAAATTGCTGAAAGAGTTAAAAAAGAGGGATTGGATAAAATTATTTTGACAACACCTATATTGTTTGACTCATCTGAAAGTATAGGTTGGCAGGACTGGTTTAGTCATGCTGGTATTGATTTTAAAAAATCAATACAAGGAGTTTCTATTTCAGATTCTAATAGCCGTGTCCAAGCAGTTATTGATGGGCAAGGTATAGCACTTTGGGATCATCTGGTATCCCCTGAAATTAACTCAGGGAATTTACATTATCTATCTAATATTCAGTTAGATGAATATGGTTATTATATAAGAGTAAAAGAAAATATTCTTGAGAATGATACTGTTAAACTTTTTTTTGAATGGATAAAAGAGGAAGGCAATAGCATTTCATCTTCCAAGATTACCAAATCCTGAACAGTCTAATTGCTATAAACAAAAACCGTGTCTTATATAGCTTTTACTTGTTTTGCATTGGCATGATAACAGGGCTTGCAAATAGAGCCTGTTGTGTACTCAAATTCACTAAACATGATTGTAAAATCAGTTCTAGCTATTTCTGTTCGATCCCCACCGCAGAAGATGCACCGATCATGGCTCACGTTTTCAAAAAGAGATTTGTGGTTTTCTTTGCCTGATGAGTTTTGCCAAGACGCCATTCGAAAAAAAATTTATTATAATTTTTTAGACATTACAATTAAAACAAATAAGTTTTTCACAGGGTTAAGTTTCTATTTCTTTCTATAAACTGAAAGCAGTTGGAACTCCTAACATTTATTGAATGCATTAAACTTTTTTTAAATTGCAAAAATCAAAATCGTTTAGGATCCCTTTAGAAAAGACATCTAATAGTATGGAACAAAATATGAAGATTGAATTATTTATCCACAACCAAGAAATCAAGAGATATGAGTCTTTTTGGAGATAAAACTCGATAATCAAATATTAAGAAAAACTTAATGAAATAAGAGCAAACAAAGTATAAACTCGACACAAACTCGATACGAAAAAGATAAATCAAGTTTTTACTAGTGATGACGCCCGAAAACGCAAGTAAACTATGGAAAATTATTCAGGAAGCTGGCGATTATTTGGTGGGACAATTACCTGACCATCCAAATCACCCAAAAGGAAGAAACCCCTATGCTCATGTTGCTATTTGTGTAAAGAGCAAATTCAATGCAAGTTATAAAGATATTCCAGATGAACAATACGATGAAGTTATAAAGTATATTGAGTTTTTAAAAGAAAATCCTAGTTAGATTTAATTGTATTTAATAATTCATCAACATCACTATCTTTAGTATTCCAAGCAGCAACTAATCTTACTGCTTTACCATCCAATTCTTCTTCATTCATTTTGTAACCTTCTGAATTAAGATGTTCTATTTTTTCTCTTGGAAATTTTGCAAAAACTTCATTTGCTTCAGTTGGATAAGCAATTTCAATATCATTATGTTTACTTAAACCATCACTTAATTTTTTACCCATTGCATTTGCATGCTTTGCATTTCTCAACCAAACATCATTTGAAATATAAGCATCTAACTGTGCAGAGACAAAACGCATTTTAGACAATAAGTGCCCTGCTCTTTTCATTAAAAATGCAATATCTCCTACTAATTCTTTCTTAAAAAATATTATTGCTTCAGCTGCTAAACATCCGTTCTTAGTTGCACCGAATGACAATACATCAACTCCAGATTTCCAAGTCATTTCAGCAGGAGTTGCATCTAAAGATACTAATGCATTAGCAAATCTAGCACCATCCATGTGTAAATTTAGTTTATGTTTGTGAGTTATCTCTGCAATTTTTTTGATTTCATCTAATTGATAAACTTCGCCTGTTTCACAAACTTGAGTAATGCTAACTGATGAAGGTTGAGTGTGATGAACAATACCTTTTCCACCTATAGATTGATGTAATTCTTCTGCAGTTATTTTTCCCATTATTCCAGTTAAAGGGATTAATTTTCCACCTCCTGTATAAAATTCAGGTGCACCACATTCATCCGTATTAATGTGAGACATCTTATGGCAATAAATATTTCCATATGAAGGTGTCATAGTTGATAAAGCCAAAGCATTTGCAGCTGTTCCTGATGCAGTTGGAAAAACAATTACTTCTTTTTCAAATATTTCAGAAAACTTATCTTGTAAGTCTGTTGATAAAGGATCATTTCCATAAGGAGTGCTATCTCCTTCATTTGCTTTAATGATTGCTTCTAATACCTCAGGACATGCGCCTGCAACATTATCAGAAGCGAATTTAACTCGCTCTCTTTTTGTTTTAATTTTTGCCATTTTTATTGTTTTGGAAAATAATCTTTTAAAGTGCCTTCTCTATATACATCTGCTGTACAACAATGAAGTCCTCCACCAAATGCATAAGCATCTCTTAATTCTACTGGTACTACTTCCATTCCTAATTTATCTAATTGCTCTGCTTGATAAATTTCACTTTTCTCAACACAAACTGTTTTAGAATCTAAAACTAAAACATTCATTGATAACCATGTTGAAGAATAACATAGTGGTGGTGGTTCATTATGAGCTGGTTGAGCACTATCAACAATTTCCCATCCATTATCTTCAAAAAGTTTTCTTTGTTCTTTTGGTAATCTTCTTTGAGGATTGTTGATAATTAAACCTTCTTTTATTGGGGTAAAGGTTGCATCAATGTGAATAGGATATGGATCTCCTGGGAAATTTACTGCGTGTACTCTATGATCTTTATAATGTCTCTTTAGCCAATCAATTCCTTTTAAATTAGTTGTAAATCCATGTTGAACAACCAAATCTTTTCCAAATCTCAATACATCTGCTGCATCAAACAATGGCTCTTCTTCAGTAGTTACAAAATATTTTTTTTCAGTCCACTCTAATCTTTTTTGAACACCAATTTTATCTGATAGATAATCTTTTCTGTAATCTGCATCTGTTAGTCTTGGTTTTGGAGCAGACTCGTGTCTCATATTTGGATCTTGATTGTAATAATCTTTAAGTAATGGTCGGTAACATAAATATTCAAACCAACGACATCGATAACTCATCGTTGCTTCTAAAATTTCATTACCTACAGTTAACAAAACATCTCTTGGAGGCATACAACCAAACATAGTTTCTGCTTCCCAATCTGGTGTTGATGTTTTTTGATTAAAATCAATTGGTGTTGGTCGATCAACTTTAATGCCTCTTTTTTGAAGCATGTTTGAAAAGTTGTCTAATAATTCATTCGCTTTATCGACTGTGTCTTTAGTTCTCGGCCCAAACTGTCCTCGCATATCACTATCTTCAGGAACCTTAGCATCTAATGCTGGCTCTGGTGCTGGAATACAAGTACCATCCGCTCTTCCAACGATAACATGTTTTAACGGATCCCACTCGTTCCAACTATTAACAATAGTTTTATTTTCACTCATAAAGATTAGTTTTTTATAATATTATGCTCAGGGCCGAAAGGAAATTTTGTAATATTTTCTGCTCCATCTTTACCAATCACTAATATATCGTGTTCTCTATATCCACCAGCACCAGGATTACCTTCTGGGATCATGATCATTGGCTCCATAGACACCACCATATTTTCCTCAAGAACAGTATCAATATCTTCTCTTAATTCTAAACCAGCTTCTCTTCCATAAAAGTGTGAAAGCATACCAAATGAATGGCCATAGCCAAATGTTCGGTACTGAAGGTAACCAAGTTCAGCAAATAATTCATTTAGCTCATGACAAATGTCCGAACATTTAACACCTGGTTTAATCAATTCTAATCCTCGCTTATGCACTTTAACGTTTGCTTCCCAAGCTTTAAGTGAGGCATCATCTGCATGATCCAAAAACAAAGTTCTCTCTAGTGCAGTGTAATAACCTGAGATCATAGGAAAAGTATTTAAAGATAAAATATCTCCTTTAACTAATTTTCTATTAGTCTTTGGATTGTGAGCTCCATCAGTATTGATGCCAGATTGAAACCATACCCAAGTGTCCATGTACTCTGCACCTGGATAACTTTTAACAATCTCCCTTTCCATTCTATCTCTTGCTGCTATTGCTACTTCGATCTCCGTGTTATCTTCTCTAATATTTTTAGCTATTTCTTCACCACCAATGTCTGCAATCCTTGCGCCATTTCGAATGATCTCAATTTCTTCATCAGATTTTATCATTCTAAGTTTCATTAGATCTTTTGAAACATCACTAAAAACAGAGAAAGTAAAAATAGATCCTATTTTTTCTCTCATATCTAAAGTGACATGATCATTTTCAATTCCAATGTTTTTTGGAGGCTCATCTCTTCCGATAATTGATACAATTGCTCTTAAAAAATTATCTCTTTTCCAATCAGTATAAATCACATTATCACAATGCGATCTACGCCATGGTTGGCTTGCATCAATATTAGCTGAAATTGTTGAAATTTTATCCTGAGTAATGACACATCCGTATGGTCTACCAAAAGAACAGTAAATAAATCCAGTATAGTATGCAACGTTATGCATGGATGTTAAAATAATCATATCTAAATCATTTTTATCCATCACTGATCTAAGTTTACTTACTCGATCGTTATACTCTTTATCTGTAAATGGTAATTTTACTTTTTCACCATTTTTAAGTTCAAAAAAATCTGGTCGTTCCATAATAATTTAATTTAATGCTATGTAGCGTTTATTCCATCTCATGATTAAGCTGTAGTAGAATAAAGATACAAACAAAAAGAAACCTCCAATAATTGTATTTGTTGATGGTACTTCATTAATTCCTAAAATTGGTAACCAAACCCAAAATATTCCACCCACAACTTCTGTTAAAGATAACAAAGTTAACTCAGCAGCTGGAATAGCTTTTGAACCAATTGAGTATAAAATTAATCCTGAACAAACTAAAAATCCATGAAGTGAAAATAAAGAACTATTATAACTCGTGGCAAAGAATGCTTGTCCAGTAGATAAAATCATAATTGATGCAAACACAAAACAAAAGAAACCAGCAAAAGCAACTGTTGTAAATTTAGGAGTTTCTTTTCTCCATCTTAGCGAAACTGAAAATACTGAAAAACCTATCGATGAGGTTAGTCCAAATACAAAACCAATTAAAGATTTCTCACCAGTATTACCAATAGCCATAATCAATATACCAGCTGATGCAATTATAATTGATATCCAAACATTAAGTGAAATTCGTTCTCTAAGAAATAAAAATGCTAAAAGTGCAGTAAAAAAAGGCATAGCAGCTAAACAAAGTAAAGTAACAGCAGCACTGGTGTTTGTTATAGAATAAATAAACGTGATCATTGCAACCCCTAGACCTGAGCCACCAACTATCCCTGATAATCCTATTTTATAGTAATTTTTGTAGAAGTTTTTTCCCTCTTCAAAATATAAATAGAGGTTAAGTAGAATAAAAATAGTTAAACCTCTTCCAAATATATACTGCCAAGGAACAAGATTGGGACTATCCATATATCTTACAACTAATGGTCCAAATGACCATAATATGCCAGCAAACAATACGATAGGAACAGCAAGTTTTGGATTTCTTAACTCTAACATTTGTAGAAATCTAATTCCAAAAAGATTTTTCTACAACAAAAATACGTTTCTAAATCAAAGATTGATTAGAGTGGTTGGGGAAAAAACAATCTAAGATGTCCCCTTTTTTAAATTTTGATTTCCCTGCTGGTAACAAAGACCAAATGTTTGATTTAACAAAAGATTTTACTCTAAAAGACTCTTGCCCTTGTAAAATTTCTACCTCTATTTTTCCATTTTTAGTTGTGCTTAATTTACTTTTTGCAAACCTTGTAAAATTTTGTTTTTTAGAAAAACTATTTTTTAAAGTTGCCCTAATAGGATGTTCTTCACTTAGTCCTAAAACATTTTTCATAAAAGGAATAACAAAAAATCTAAAACAAGCAGATGATGACATTGGATTTCCTGGAAGACCAAATATTGCTTTTTGTTTTCCTTTAATTTTTGCAAATAAAATTGGTTTTCCTGGTCGGATTGCTACACTTTTAAAATAATTGGATAATTTAAATGTTCTAACAATACTTGGAATATAGTCATATTTTCCAGCAGAAACAGCGCCTGATGTTATCAATATATCGGTATCACTATTTATAAGTTTTTTAATTTGAGATTTATAAATATTTTGATGGTTGTCTCTAAGTATTCCACCATTTTTAAAATTAAATAAAAAGTTTTCTTTAAGGTTTTTGATGTAATGACTATTAGAGTTTCTAACTTTCCAGTTTGGAATGTTGTCTTTGTCAGTAATTTCATTACCAGTTGAAAAAAATAAAATATTAATCTTCTTTTTAACTTTAATCTTTTTTATCCCTAAAGTTTTAAAAGCTAAAATATGATTTGGTTGAATAATTGTATTTTTTTTGACAACAATCTCACCTTTTTTGAAGTCTGAACCTGCAAATCTTACATGATTAAACTTTTTAATTTTTTGATTAACTAAAATATATTTTTTATTATTTTTATTTGGATAAAAATTAATCTGTTCTATTGGAATGATTGTATCAAAACCCTTTGGAATTATTCCACCTGTCATTATTTCAACAGCATCATATTTTTTAATTTTTTTATTTAATGATTTTGTTCCTGCTGCAATGGATCCGATTATTTTAAATTGTTTTGGTGAATTTTTATTAATTCCATTTGTATCTTTTGATTTAACAGCAAATCCATCAAATGCAGCATTATCTCCTGCTGGATAATTGATCTTTGAATAAATGTTATCTGAAATCACTCTGTTAAGAGAGTTTTCACTTAATATAGTTTCATCTTTAATTTTAATTTTTGCTTTTTTTAAAATTTTTCTAGATTGATCGTAACTAATCATTTTTTTAATAATTCTTTAGCTTGTTCTAAATCTTCTTTTGTATTGATATTAAAGAAAGGATCTTGATTTGGAAACTCCATATTAATTGTTTTAACTCCAATACTATTGGCCCACAATTCAACTTTTCTAGCTCCTTTTTCTAGATCATCTTCTAACTGATCTAATAAATTCATCGACCATAAACCAAAGATGTTATGCCTAGTATTGTTTGATTTTATAAAAAATAAACTGCTTTCATTTTCATCAATTTGATTAATGAATTGCACTAAAATTTCTTTTTTAAAGAAGGGAGTATCTACTGGAAAAGTTGCTATCCATTGATAGTTTTTATTATGATCTTTGACCCATTTCATTGCTGACAAAACTCCACCTAAAGGGCCAAGATCTTTTTTAATATCTCCAATTAGTGAAATTTTATCTGAATTAGTAAACTTAATTGAATTATTAGATACTATTAATACTTCCTTAAATTCATCAATTATTTCTGCCAAAATGTAATCAATTAATATTTTATCAGCTAGCAATATCTGAGATTTGTCTTCACCAAACCTTTGTGACTTCCCACCTGCTAGCACTGTTCCTAAAATATTGTTATGTTCCATTAATAAAATATAAAACATTCAAAGTTGAATTAAAGAAATTAAATGGATTTAAGAATTTTAGAAATCGCGTCTTACACAGAAAATAATAAAGTTTTAGAAAACTTTACTCACAAATCAAAAAACAAAAATCCTATTTGTGGAGATGAAATGGAAATAAGCTTAATTGTCAAAGATGACGTTGTAAAAGATATGGGTTATCAGTGTAAATCTTGTATTTATTGCCAAGCATCTGTCAGCTTATTATCTAGAAAAATTAAGGATAAAAACTTAAAGGAAATAAAAGATTTTGTTACAGCTGGTGAAAAATTGTTTGAAGATGTTAAAGTAAATCTAGAAAAACACTGGAAAGATTTTAAAGAAATTTTAGATAAAAAAAATCTTTCAAGGAAAGAATGTTTGCTTTTACCTTTAAGAACAATTGTTAAAGCATTAAAAATTTAAATGATCAAAATCACAAAACCATTATTACAAAAAGCATTGATTGCAGGTTTTTTTTCAACAATCACTATAGGAGTACTTACAGTATTAACTTATAAAAGTACCCTTGGATATTTTATTGCAGCATCATTTGGCTCATCCATGGTTTTATTATTTGGATTTCCTGAAAGTCCTTTTGCTCAACCAAAAAATGTTTTCTTTGGACATTTGTTAACTGCTTTAGTGGGTGTGTTATTTGTTAATTTTATTCCACTTCCAATTTATATGAGTATTGCATTTGCAGTAGGAATTGGAGTGTTCTTAATGATTTTATTAAATGTAGTTCATCCTCCTGCAGGAGGAAATCCAATAATTGTTATTATTGGGAGTGCTTCTTATGATTATTTAATCAATCCAATTATATTTGGATGTATCATAATTTTGTTACTCGCAATCATAATCAATAAATATTTATTGCAAAAAAACTATCCTTTAAAATAATTATGAATTCAAAATATAAAGTTTTAAAGTATTCATCTAATAATTTTAAAGATGTTGAAGATTTAGTTTCTATTGAAGAGCCATTAGAGATTTCTTTAAAGTACAAAGAAAAAGATAATTGGGTTGAGCAAACTTTATCTATTACGATGAGAACTCCTGGTAATGATGAAGATCTTGTAAGAGGATTTTTATTTAATGAACAAATTGTAAAAAGTTTAAATGATATCGATAGCATTGAAAGTTATGGAGACAAAGTTGGTCAATATAAAATTCAAAATAAAATACTAGCAACACTTAATAATTCAGAAAATGTAAATATATCAAAAATTAAAAGAGATTTTTTAACCAACTCCTCTTGTGGTGTTTGTGGGAAATCTTCATTGGATGCGCTAGAGATAATTAAAACTACAAAGACAAATGCCTCAGAACCTAAAATTTCAAAAGATGTAATTATCCAATCCCCTGATATTTTAAGAGAAGGTCAGTCTGAATTCAGCAAAACTGGTGGTATCCATGCAAGTGGTCTATTTAACAGTGATGGAAAATTGATAGCTCTAAGAGAAGATGTTGGAAGACATAACGCATTAGACAAACTGATTGGTTGTGCTTTAGAGAAAAAGCAATTTGATCCAAAAGACCAATTTATTACGTGTTCTGGGAGACTTAATTTTGAGCTAGTTCAGAAGGTTTTAATGACAAATATTGGGATTATGATCGGGGTTGGTGCGCCAACAAGTCTAGCCATCGATTTAGCTAATAAGTTTGACATTACCCTCATAGGTTTCGTAAAGAGGGACAGTTTTAATATTTACACAAATAACAAAAAAGTTAAGGTGGAATAATAAAAAAAGGGTAATTGTGTCAAAAAATATAAGTAATTTATCTGGAAGAATAGGCCTAAAAGACAATCTATTTAAGCAGATTTCAGAGAACACATTAAGTGAAAACCCTCAAGACATTAAAGAAATTGCAAAAAAACATAACCTTGGAGTTTCAACACTTCACGGTGCTGAATCTTTTTATGAATTTTTAAGACCTTCACACAGAGAAAAAAAAGCTTTCGTATGTAACGGAAGTGCATGTATGTGTGCAGGTACTCAAGACAAACTAAAAGATAAATTAAAAGAAAAATTAGGTGATGACAAAGTTGGAGAGATGTTTTGTCTAGGTCACTGTTATGATAATCACGCATTTCACTACGATGGTGAAAATTATGCTGGAAAAGATATTGAAAAAATAGATCAAATTTTAAAAGGTGAGGAAATTAAACAAGAAAAGTTTTTCTCTAAGAGTTATGCAACAACAAGTTTTTTAATGGATGATAAATTATCATCAACAGATCAATTTAAAGAACAGTTAAGTAAATTTTTAAAAACAGATAAAAAAGAAATAGTAAAATCATTATTAGACTCAAACCTTACAGGAAGAGGTGGCGCAGGTTTTCCAACAGGAATGAAATGGGATTTCTGTAGTAAAGCAAAAGGTGATAAGAAATATGTTATCTGCAATGCAGATGAGGGTGACTCTGGAGCCTTTTCGGACAGATACTTGTTAGAGGATCAACCATTAAAAGTTATTTTTGGAATGGTGCTTTGTGGATTTGTAATTGGAAGTGATGAAGGAGTTTTATACATCAGAGGAGAGTATCCAAAATCTATTGAAGCGATCAATGGATGTATTAATGAACTTAAAAAATTAAATCTATTAGGTGAAAATATTTTAGGAACAGATTTTTCTTTTGATCTTGGAATTTGTATCGGTCAAGGTGCATATATTTGTGGAGAAGAAACAGCTTTGATAGCTTCTATTGAAGGAAGAAGAGCTGAAGTAGATGTAAGACCTCCCTTCCCTGTAACAGAAGGGTTATATAAAAAACCAACAGTAGTTAACAATGTTGAAACTTTGGCGGCAGCAACTGGAATTTTATTAAATGGATCAGAAAAATTTTCTTCAGTTGGAAATAAGAAGTCAGCTGGAACAAAATTAGTTTGCTTAGATAGTTTTTTTAATAATCCAGGTGTTTATGAAATTGATATGGGAACACCAATGAAAAAAATATTTAATGAAATTGGTGGTGGATACAAAGAACCTGTCAAAGCTTTTCAAATAGGTGGCCCTTTAGGTGGGGTTGTTCCTTTAAGTGAAATAGAAAATTTAAATCTAGATTTTCAAGAGTTTACTGCAAAAGGATTTATGTTAGGTCACGCAAGTGTAGTTAGTATCCCAAAAGATTTTCCAATGGCAGAATATATTCATCATTTATTTGAATTTTCTGCAGAAGAATCTTGTGGAAAATGTTTCCCAGGTAGACTTGGATCTTACAGAGGAAAAGAAATGTTTGATCAAGCTAAGAAGAAAACAGCTAAAATTCCTTTAAAATTACTAGAAGAATTGTTGGTTACTATGCAAAAAGGCTGCTTATGTGCTCTATGTGGAGCGATCCCAACTCCTATTCAAAACATCCTAAAATACTTTGGCGATGAAATGAAAAATGATATGGTAAAAGATAATTAATGAGCTCAGAGAAAAGAAAAATTGCTTATATTGATGGAAAACCTTACGAAATAGGTCCTAATCATACATCTATTTTAAAATTCGTTAAAAGCTATGTTGGCGAAAAAAAGGTACCAACTTTATGTGATGACCCTAACTTAGCACCATATGGAGCTTGTAGAGTCTGTTCAGTTGAAGTTGCTTTAGAAAAAGACGGACCAACTAGAGTAGTTGCATCTTGTCATACACCAGTTGTAGAAAACCAGCACATATTTACTTCAAACGAAGCATTAACAAGCCTTAGAAAAAATATTGTTGAGTTAGTTTTAACTGATCACCCAATGGAATGTGATACTTGTGAAGTAAACAATAACTGTGAACTTCAAACAGTTGCAAATGATTTAGGTGTTGCTGATCACAGATACAATAGTCCTAAGCAACATAAAGGAATTCCAAGAGATACTTCTCATGATTATATGAGAATGAATTTGGATAACTGTATTAACTGTGGAAGATGTGTAAGAGCATGTGATGAAATTCAAGGATCATTTGTTTTAACAATGAGTGGTAGAGGATTTGAATCTAGAATTACAACAGACAACGATATGATGTTTGGTGATAGTTCTTGTGTTTCATGTGGAGCTTGTGCTCATACATGTCCAACGGATGCAATTTCAGATGTATTCCAATCTAAATCTGCAGCTGTAGATAAAAAAGTTAGAACTACTTGTTCGTACTGTGGAGTTGGTTGTAACTTAGAAGCATCTATTAAAGATGACAAGGTGGTTGCAATAGACACTCCTAAACAAACAGAAGTAAACGCTGGTCATACTTGTATTAAAGGAAGATACGCATTTAGTTTTTATGATCACCCTGACAGATTAAAAACTCCATTGATTAAAAGAAATGGAAAGTTTGAAGAAGCTACCTGGGATGAAGCATATGACTTTATCAAAAAAGAAATGAATAGAATCACAAAAGAAAACGGCCCAGATGCTTTTGCTGGAATTTCTTCTGCAAGATGTACAAATGAAGAAAACTATGTTTTCCAAAAAATGATTAGAGCTGCTGTTGGAACCAACAGTGTAGATTGTTGTGCAAGAATTTGTCATTCACCTACAGCTTGGGGTATGCAGCAAACATTTGGAACAGGTGCTGCAACTAACTCAACAGAAGATATTTATCATGCAGATTTATTTTTAGTTATTGGTGCAAACCCAACTAATGCTCATCCAGTAACAGGTGCAAAAATTAAACAGCAAGTGATGAAAGGTAAAAAATTAATTGTCCTTGATCCAGTAACAACTGAATTAGCTAAACTTGCAGATTATCATATCAAACTTAGACCGGGAACTAACGTTGCGGTTCTAAATATGATGTTGCACTTTATTATTAAATCTAAACTTTATAATGCTGACTTTGTAAGAGATCGAACAGAAGGTTTTGATAATTTCTTAAAAGAAATTGAAAGACAGGATGTTGATCAATTAGCAAAAGTTGCTGGTGTTGATAAACAGTTAGTTAAAGAAGCTGCAATTGCTTATGCTACAGCAAGAAATTCAATGGAGTTCCACGGATTAGGAGTTACTGAACACGAACAAGGTTCTAAAACAGTAATGTTAATTGCTGATTTAGCAATGATTACAGGAAACATTGGAAGAAAAGGAGTTGGTGTAAATCCGCTTAGAGGTCAAAATAATGTACAAGGTGCTGCAGATATGGGATGTCAGCCTCACCAAGGTGCAGGTTATTTTGAAGTAGCAGATGAAAACAATCAAAAATTTTATACTGAAAAATATGGTGTAACTCACCCTACTAAACCAGGTTTAAAAATCCCTCAAATGTTTGAGGCTGCAATCAGTAAAGAACTAAAAGGTTTATGGATTATTGGTGAAGATATAGTTCAAACAGATCCAAATAGTGCACATGTTATTGAAGCAATGAACTCATTAGAGCTATTAGTGGTTCAAGAAATATTTATGAGTGAAACTGCAAAACTTGCAACTGTCGTTTTACCGGGAACTACCTTCCTAGAAAAAGATGGAACGTTTACAAATACTGAAAGAAGAATTCAAAGAGTTAATAGAGCAGTTCCTCCATTACCAGGTACAAAACCAGATGGACTAATTGTAACTGAGATGATGCAAAAATTAGGTTTTGATCAACCATCTTATGATGCAGATCAAGTATTAGCTGAGATTGCTGATGTGGTACCGTTCTTTAAAGGTGTTACTAGAGAGAGACTTGGAAAATTTGGTTTACAATGGCCTGTAAAAGAAGATGGTACAGATACACAAATTCTACACACAGAAACATTTAAACTTGGAAAAGGAAGATTAAAAAACTTTGATTGGAAAGAGTCTAGTGAGATAGAAGCTAATCAAAAAGATTATCCATTAATTTTAACTACTAGTAGAGTTTTACAACACTATAATGCAGCAACAATGACAAGAAGAACAAAAAATATAAACATTGTTGATGAGGATGTTTTACTAATTCATCCAAAAGATGCAGCTCATAGAGATCTGAATACTGGTGACATTGGAAGATTATATTCTGGAAGAGGAGAAGTTGCTTTAAAAGTAGAAGTAACTGATAAAGTTAAAGAAGGAATTGTATTTACAACATTCCACTTTCCAGAACACATGGTTAATATGGTAACTGGTCATGGAAAAGATGAAGAAACAATGTGTGCTGAATACAAAGTTTCATCAGTTGAAGTTCAAAAAATTTCTAATCAATTTAAAACAGAAGTTAAGCCAAAAGAACATCAAGCTGAAGTTAGTTAATTAAAATGACCATCGGTTGGCATTTTGATAATTCATATTCAAAACTATCAAAAACATTTAAAGAAGACATCAAGCCTACTCCAGTTCATGAACCTGAGCTTGTTATTTTAAATGAAGAACTTGCTAAAAATTTAAATTTAAATTTTTCAGGTATAGATAAAAAAAAATTAGCTGAAATATTCTCTGGAAATAGTTTGCCTGATGGAACTAATTCAATTGCGCAAGCATATGCTGGTCATCAATTTGGTCATTTCACTATGCTTGGAGATGGAAGAGCAGTTCTATTAGGAGAGCATATAGATAATAAAAATCAACGTTTTGATATACAATTTAAAGGTTCAGGGAGAACTTCTTTTTCTAGAGGTGGTGATGGAAGAGCTGCCTTAGGTCCGATGCTGAGAGAATACATAATTAGTGAAGCAATTAACGCTTTAAAAATTCCAACAACTAGAAGTCTTGCAGTTGTTAAAACTGGAGAAAAAGTTGTTAGAGAAAATTTATTAAATGGAGCAATTTTAACAAGAGTTGCATCCAGCCATATTAGAGTTGGCACTTTTCAATATATTGCAGCCACTCAAAATCTAGAAGATCTTAATACATTGGTTGATTACACAATTGATAGACACTATCCAGAAATTAAGTCCTCTAAAAATAAAGCTTTAGATTTATTAAGTCTTGTAATGGAAAAACAATGTCAGTTAGTGATCAATTGGATGAGGGTTGGATTTATTCATGGTGTGATGAATACTGATAACATGGCAATTTCTGGTGAAACAATTGATTATGGTCCATGTGCTTTCATGGATCAATATGATCCAAAAACTGTATTTAGCTCTATAGATAAATTTGGAAGATATGCTTTTTCAAATCAACCACCAATTACAAAATGGAATTTAGCAAGATTTGCAGAATGTCTTATTCCACTTATTGATAAAGATGAGGATGTAGCGATTAAAATTGCAACAGAGTTAATTGATAACTTTCAAAATATTTATGAAGAAAAATGGTTAAATATGATGAGGGATAAACTTGGTTTATTTGGCGAAGATAAAAATGATCTAACATTAATTAATAAACTTTTAGACTGGATGAAAAATAATAATTCAGATTACACAAATACTTTCTGTCATTTAATGGGTGTTGAGATTGATGATGAAGTTTACAAAAATGATGATTTTAAAAGTTGGACTAATGAATGGGAAAAAAGATTAAAACTAAATAATTCATCTGACAAACATTTAGAACTGATGAAAAAAACTAATCCTATAGTTATACCAAGAAATCAAAAAGTAGAGGATGCACTAGCTGATGCAGATAAAGGTAATCTAGAAACGATGAATAAACTTTTAAAAGTTTTAAGTAATCCTTATTCTGATCAAGAAAATATTATTGAATTTCAAAAACCTGAACCAATAGGTAATGAGAAATATCAAACTTTTTGTGGAACTTAATTATAAAACGTAAGGTTCTCTTCTTGCAGTTTTGCCTAATACTCTTTCAACTGCAAAATCACTTATATCAATTGTTTGGTATGAACCAGTTGTAATCAATTCAGTTAATGCTCGACCAATACCTGGGGCTTGCATTAATCCTCTTCCTGTAAAACCGGTAGCCATATAAACATTATCGTACTTTGGATGTTTTCCAACAACAGCATTATTATCTAATCTGTTGCAGTCGTAATAACCTGCCCATCCACCAGTTAACTTTAATTCTTCAAAAGCTGGTATCCTTTTTGCAAGAGCTGGCCATACTAATTCTTCAAAATCATTCCACGCTGGTTCTAAATCATCTGCACCAAATACTGATAATGGCGACCCTGCTAAATACTCCCCGCCCTCAGGTCTCCAATAAACACCAGTAGTTAAATCACCAGTTAGAGGCATTTCTTTTATATATGTTGGACATTTTACTCTAAATACAGTGTGTTTTTGAGGCTCAACAGGAATGTCTTCTAGTAATTCTTTAGTCCAACATCCAGCTGCTGAAACAATTGTTTTAGCATTTATCTCTGAAAGACTTTTGACCTCTCCTTTTATAAATTCAGCCCCAAGTTCTATTGCTTTGCTTTTAAGTGCACTATGAAACATGAAAGGATCAATCCAACCTTCACTTTGATTATCTGTGTAAGTTGCAGTCTCAACACCTTCATCATTTATATATGGAAATACTTTTGATAACTCAGAGCCTTTAATATTTTTTGTACCTGCATCACATTCTTTGTGGTTTTCTAAAGCTCTGTATTGTTCTTCTGCATGTTCTGGACCAAACATCAAAAGATAACCATTTGTGACCATGCTTGCAGTTGGATTAGGATTTTTTTCTGTTTTTAATAATTCTGGTATTTGAAAAATAAACTCTCTAGCAAATTTACCTAATAAAATGTTTTCTTTTTGAAAAAACTGTCGTCTAAATCCTCCTAAAGACAAGGGAAATGAAGCAGTTTTGTAAGTTGGATCTCTTTCTATGACTTTTACTTTTCTTCCTTCTTTTGAAAGAAAATAAGCAGTTGCTGCTCCAATTATTCCACCACCAACTACAACAACATCATCCATAATTAATTTAATATTATTAAGCTTGTATTTAAAACTAGAGCAAAGCAACACCAAAGTAAATATGGAATCATTAAATACGAACTTATCATTGTGACGCGTCTATATCTTATGATTAGATTGATAATGAATGCAATTAACACAACTAATACTAACAAAGCTAAAACCATGTTGTGAATTACAAAGAAAACTATACTCCAAGTTGCATTAAAAACTAAATGAATAAAATAAATATAAACTGTATTCATCTCTTTATTTTTGGAATGCCAATACATCCAAATAGAAATTGTCATCAATAAATATAAAATTGTCCATACCGGACCAAACACCCAGTCTGGTGGATTAAAAACAGGTTTATTTAACAAAGAATACCAAGGCTCCTTGAAAGTAACTGTAGCTAATCCTCCGATTAATGAGGCTGAAAATGTAATGATAAGAAATAATATAAATGTTACAATTTTATTTTTTAACATAATGTTTATACATAACAAAAAATGAGCAAAAAAACTATTTGGATAACTGGTGGTAGCACAGGAATTGGTAAAGCCTTAGCAATTAAATTTGCAAACAAAGGTTGGAATGTTGCTGTATCCGCAAGAAGAGTTGAACTTTTAGATGAACTTTCAAAAAATTATGAAAATATTTCATCATTTCCTTTGGATGTTACCGATAAAACAAAATGTATAGAAGTTTTCAACCAGATTAAAACTAAGTTTGAAAATATTGATATATGTTTTTTTTCAACTGGTACATGGAATCCAAAAAAAGAAAAAGAAATTGATGTTGAACAAATGGAAGATGTTTTCAAAGTAAATTTTTTTGGGACAGTAAACTCCATTAAAGCAGTGGAACAATATTATAGAGAAAGAAAAAGTGGTATAATCACTATAGTTTCATCTATTGCTGGTTATAGAGGATTGCCTAATTCAACTGGTTATGGACCATCAAAATCTGCACTAAATAATTTAGCAGAAAGTTTATATTTTGATTTTAAAAGGTACAATGTTCGAGTTTGTTTGGTTTCTCCTGGTTTTATTAAAACGCCAATGACTGATAAGAATGATTTTAAAATGCCATTTTTGAAAACACCTGAATTTGCTGCGGATCAAATTTATGATGGCTTAATTAATAAAAATGTTTTTGAGATACATTTTCCAAAAGCGCTTACTTTAACTTTAAAGTTCTTTAGTTTTCTTCCAAGTAAAATTTATTTTAAATTAGTGGGGAAGATGACTAAGCATCAAAAGAAGTAATTAATCTTTAACGAATACAACAGTTAGCTCTGCTACTTTAAATCCAAACTTAGTCATTGTAGCTCTGTTGATTGCAACCCTTTCATCTTGCTTAAAGATCCAATCATCAAAAGTAATTTTTAATTCTTTTCCTTTAACTGGAACTAATAAAACATACTCAAATTTAAATGCAGGCCCGTAAGAATATCCTATTGCTTTTCCAACAACGTCCCCTGCTGTACCTTCATAATTATGTTCATCTATTTTAGTAATTGTCCACTCTCGGTCTTGAACTTCACCATCGTCCCAATTAAATTTTTCTTTTAAAATTAGTTGTTTGCCATCCCATGTTCCATCTAAATCGGCTGAGAATTGTCTTGTAACTTTTCCTGATCGATTTTGCAAAACACCCCAAGCTTTTACGTTTCCTGTAAGGTATTCTTCAATAATTAACCTAGGTTCTTTATTTTTAAAATCTTCTGGTTTCATGGCACTATTATTTGAGCAACTTGTAATTAAGAAAGCCAGAATTATCAACGAAATTGATTTAATTATTTTCATATTATTGGTGTTATTTATTCTGCATTGAAAATTGAATCAAATCAATATTTTTAGATTTAAATCCAGCTTCACAATAAGATAGGTAAAATTCCCACATTCTTTTAAAAGTCAGATCAAATCCTTGATTTTTAATTTGATCCCATTTTCTCAAAAACTCTTCTCTCCAGATAGCTAACGTATCTGCATAATGATCTGCATATGAAATGTAAGAATTAATTGTTAAGCCGTTATCTGAAACGTATCTATCAATGCTATTTTTATTAGGAAGAAATCCTCCTGGGAAAATGTATTTTTGAATAAAATCCTGTTTATTTTTGTATCTATCAAACAAACTATCATCAATGGTTATTGCTTGAATTGCAGCCTTTCCTCCATTCGATAAATTATCTTTTATTGTTTTAAAATAACTCTCTAAATAATTTTGACCAACTGCCTCAATCATTTCAATTGAAGCGATCGAATTATATTTTCCTTGAAGATCTCGGTAATCTTTAATTTCAATATTTACTTTTTCATTTAGACCACATTTATAAATTCTCTCTTTTGCGTATTCGAATTGTTTTTTAGAAATGGTAATACAGTCTAGTTTCACATCGTATTTCTTTCCTAAATATTCTGCAAAGCCACCCCACCCACAACCAATTTCTAAAACTTTATCTCCACTACTAGGTTTGATTAGATCAATTAATTTTTGGTATTTATTATTTTGCGCAATGCTTAAATTTTTTGAGCCATCATCAAAGATTGCGCTTGAGTAAGTTAAAGTATCATCTAACCATAATGAAAAGAAATCATTTCCAAGATCATAATGTTTTGCAATATTTTCCTTACTTCGACTTTTTGTATTTTTAATTATTTTATTTTTTACAAAATTAATTATAGGTAGATCAAGCAAACCAGAGAATTTATATATCACTTGAATATTTCTAGCTGTTAACTCAATTAGATCTGAAAGATTATCAGTTTCAAATTCACCTCTCATATAACTTTCAGCAAAACCAATGCTTCCACCTCTAATTAAATTATAATTAAAATTTGAATTTTTTATCTTAATATTTGCCTTTAAAGATTGATCAGGGTTACCAAATTTTAATATCTCACCTTCATGGGTAGTAATCTCAAGGTATCCATTTTTAATTTTACTTAAAAATTTAAAAACTAATTTATCTGCAGTTTTATTTAATAACATTAATTCTCTACCGTTATATTGTTTCTTATTTTTATTTTTCTTTTAATAATTTTAATTCCTTTCATCCATAATTTAAATGCTTCAAAATGGATTGCTGATATTATTTTAATGGTCATTAGAGGATGTTTTAAATAAGACTTTAATAATTGGCTGCTATTTAAATCAGTTTTTTTACCATCCTGAGATGCAAATAAAATTTTTCCTTCTTGATCATATTGATCAATGATTACAGAAAGTTTTTCATCAGGATTAAGAATTCTAAAGAAATACTTACAATTCATTTCTATAAAAGGTGAAACATGAAATTTTTTAGAACAATTATTCTGAATTAGTTTATTTTCACTATCTACTCTAAAAACATAAGTATGTTGCTCACCAAATGTATTTTTCACCTCATATAATATAGATATTAATTTATCATTTTGGTTATAAACGAAAAAGATACTTAAAGGATTAAATACATAACCAAAAATCCTTGGATAACAGAGAAGCTTAATTTTAATATCTGCAGTATCTATTTTATTTTGTTCTAAATTTTTCTTTACCCATTCTTCAAGTGAAGATCCGTCACGTTCACCATGATCCTTTTCATGAAAACTAATTAAATTGAACTTATTCAACGAGAAGAAGCTTATCTCCTGATCTATTTTTCTTAACTCAGATAAATCAATTAAAAGCGAAAAAACGCTATACTTAAAATAGTGCTCTTTAGGTTTGAAACGTTTATGGATTACTTTCCCATTATATATGCATGAATTAGTCATTTAGGTATTTTAGCATTTCAATCGATGATTTTATTCCATCTTCATGAAAACCGTAACCAAAATAACTCCCACAAAAAAATAAATCTTTTTTATTTTGCAAACTAGATAGTTTAGATTGAGCATCTAATGCTTGTTGATCATAATAAGGATGAGTAAATTTAACTATTTTAAGTATTTTACTCTCATCAATTTCAAAATATGGATTAAGAGTTAAAAAAATTTCCTGATCACATTTAAGGTTTTGTAAAAGGTTTAACCAATAAGTAATAGAATTTTTTTCTAAATCCTTGTCATTGATTGATGAATTCCATGAGGACCATGCCTTTTTATTTTTTGGCATCGCTCTTTTGTCTGTATGAATATATGCAATATTTTCTTTATAACTGAAATTGGATAAAATTTTTGTCTCTTCTTCAGTAGGATTATCAATTAACTTCAAAGCTTCATCAGCGTGAGCTGCTATTACAACTTTATCGTAATCAAAAAATTCACTTTCACCACCATAATATAAATCTAAACCTTTTGACTTTCTTATAATTTTTTTAATTTTATAATTTTTAAAATATTCACCACTTATTTTTGAAATTACTTTATTCACATAAGTTCTACTTCTATTGGTTACAGTATACCACTGAGGTCTATTTTTTAGTTTAAAGAGCCCATGATTTTGAAAAAATTTTAAAAA
Source organism: Candidatus Pelagibacter sp. HIMB1695 (assembly GCF_052047655.1). Classification (NCBI taxonomy): domain Bacteria; kingdom Pseudomonadati; phylum Pseudomonadota; class Alphaproteobacteria; order Candidatus Pelagibacterales; family Candidatus Pelagibacteraceae; genus Candidatus Pelagibacter; species Candidatus Pelagibacter sp. HIMB1695. The sequence continues at coordinate 639,217 of NZ_JBNAJT010000001.1, forward strand.
GAATGTTATTGGCATCTTACTTGCTTCATAAGGTGGCATAGACCAGATTGCAGATACCATTGGGATAATGTGGTAATCAATAAATGTTTTTGATAGTTTATTATTTTCTAAATATTCACCTAAAGTTAATTTTTGATCTGTAACATTTATTTGATCACTATTTTTATAAAATTTAATGATATCAAAAAACATTTTTAAAAAATTAGGATTAAACAAATTAGATCTATTGGAAAAAATTCCATTTAAACCTTTTCCGCAATATTCAAAGTTTGTATTTTCTACTGATACAGAAAATGACATGTCACTTTTTTCAATCTGAACATCATTTTCTTTAAAGAAATTAATTAAATTTGGATAGGTTTGAAAATTAAATACAATAAAACCAATATCCACAGATACTTTCTTTTCATCAAAAATTAAATCTATTGTATGAGAATGACCGCCAAAATGATCTTCTTTCTCAAAAAGATCTACGTGATGTTTTTTTGATAAATAATATGCAGCACTTAAGCCTGATATCCCAGAACCAACTACAGCAATTTTCATTAATGATTATGCCGCGTCTTCTTTAAACTCATCCATACTTGGACAAGTACAAAAGATATTCTTATCTCCATAAACATTGTCCACTCTTGCAACTGGTGGCCAAAATTTATTTGTTTTTAAGAACTTAGCAGGATAAGCAGCTTGCTCTCTTGAATATTTATGATCCCATTCATCTGATGCAAGTTCTATATCTGTATGAGGAGCGTTCTTAATAGGATTATCTACTTTATCGAACTCACCAGAATTAATCTTATCTATTTCAGATTTGATATTTATTAAAGTATCACAAAATCTATCAAGCTCAGATAAACTTTCACTCTCTGTTGGCTCTATCATCATAGTTCCTGCAACTGGCCAAGACATTGTAGGTGCATGGAAACCATAATCGATCAACCTTTTAGCGATATCTTCCTCAGTAATACCTGTCTCACTCTTAATTGATCGAATATCTATAATACATTCATGAGCAACGTTTCCATTTGAGCCTTTGTACAAAATTGGAAAATGATCTTTAAGTCTGTTAGCTATATAGTTTGCGTTTAATATAGCGACTTGGGTAGCTAATTTTAAACCTTCAGAACCCATCATTTTAATATACATCCAAGAAATTGATAAAATACTTGAGCTTCCCCAAGGAGCTGCTGAAACTGCTCCTATTCCTGTAGCAGGTCCACAATCTTTAACAACTGGATGATTAGGGAGGTAAACTTGCAAATGTCTTTTACATGCAATTGGTCCCATTCCTGGTCCTCCACCACCATGTGGAATACAAAATGTTTTGTGTAAGTTGATATGACAAACATCTGGACCAAAATTTCCAGGTCTTGCTATTCCAACAAGTGCATTTAGGTTTGCACCATCCATGTAAACTTGACCACCGTGTTTATGTATAAGTTCACATATATCTGTAATTTTTTCTTCAAATACACCGTGAGTAGAAGGATATGTAACCATTAATGCTCCAAGATTTTCAGAATGTGCTTCTGCTTTTTTCTTCAAATCTTCAAAATCAACATTTCCTTCTTTGTCACAATCAACAACTACAACTTTCATTCCAACCATTTGTGCACTAGCAGGGTTTGTTCCATGTGCTGAGCTTGGAATTAAACATATATTTCTATTTTCTTCACCTCTATCTAAATGATATTTTCTAATTACCATTAAGCCTGCATATTCTCCTTGAGCACCTGCATTTGGTTGAAGTGAAACTCCAGAAAAACCTGTAATTGATCTTAACCAATTTTTAAGATCAGTGAATAAAGCTCTATACCCTTCCATCTGCTCTACAGGTACAAACGGATGAGGTTCTGCTAACTCCCTCCATGAAATGGGAATCATTTCTGCAGTAGCATTTAATTTCATAGTACATGATCCAAGTGCAATCATAGTTCTATTAAGAGCTATATCTTTATCTTCTAGTTTTTTTAAATATCTAAGCATCTCGGTTTCTGAATGATATGAATTAAAAACAGGATGTTCTAAATATTTTGAAGTTCTTAATAAATTTTTTGGTAAATTTGGTAAACTTACTGTTGGATCTTCTTTTTTAATCGACTCAGCTGCATTAAAAATTTTCAACAATTGATTTACTCTATAAACATTTTTCTTTTCATCAAAAGAAACAGCCAACATTTCAGAATTTACTCTTCTAATGTTTACTTTTTGATCTAAAGCATTTTTATAGATTTGATCAGTTTTATCTTTTGTTACAATTGTAACTGTATCAAAGAAATGATCTGAATAAATTTCATATCCAGATTGTTTTAATTTATCTGCAAAATTTTTAGCTAATTGAGAAACTCTTTCTGCAATAGTTTTTATTCCATCTGGACCGTGGTAAATAGCATATGCAGCTGAAACAATTGCTAACAATGCTTGAGCAGTACAAATGTTACTTGTCGCTTTATCTCTTCTAATATGTTGTTCTCTTGTTTGAAGTGATAATCTGTAAGCTTTATTTCCATGTCTATCTACTGACACTCCAATAATTCTTCCTGGCATAGACCTTTTAAACTCGTCTTTAGTTGCAAAGAAAGCTGCATGAGGTCCACCATAACCCATTGGAATTCCAAATCTTTGAGAACTTCCAACTGCAATATCTGCACCTAATTCTCTTGGTGTTTTAAGTAGTGCTAAAGCTAATAAATCAGAGACTAATACAGCTTTTCCATTTTTTTTATGGATTTTGCTGATCGCTTCACTTGGATCTTTAATGTCTCCTAAAGTTCCAGGATATTGAAGAATTCCACAAACTAAATCCTCTTTAAGTTGATCTAATACTTTATCTTCATTACCAACAAGTACTTTTAATCCCATTGGTTCTGCTCTTGTTTGAATTACATCAATTGTTTGTGGGTGACAATTTTCTGAAACAAAAACTAAATTGCTATCTTTTTTGTTTAATCTGTGACTTAATCCCATAGCTTCTGCAGCTGCTGTTCCTTCATCAAGCAACGATGCATTTGCAATATCCATACCTGTAAAATCAACAATCATTTGTTGAAAGTTTAGAAGCATTTCTAATCTTCCTTGTGCTACTTCAGGCTGATAAGGAGTATAAGAAGTGTACCAACCTGGATTTTCTAGAATATTTCTTAAAATTACATATGGAGTGTAAGTTCCATAGTAACCCATACCAATAAAATTTGAATAAATTTGATTTTTTTTTGAAATCGCCTTCAGTTTTCTTAATGCTTCATACTCAGAATTAGACTCTCCTATATTTAATCCATCTTTCAATTGTATCTTTTCTGGAACTGTACTTTTAATTAAATCGTCTAATGAATTATAATTTAGCTCCTTCAACATTTTATTTTGGTCTTCTTCTGAAGGTCCAATGTGTCTTTTTAAAAAGTCTTTTTGTGAGTTATGTAACATTAGCTCGCACTCTCCTTTGCAAATTTATCATATTCTTCTTTGTTCATTAAGCTGTCCATTTCTGAACTATCTTTCAATTTAAGTTTGAAAAACCAAGCTGATCCCTCAGGGTCTTCATTAATTTTAGCAGGATCATCTACTATAGCTTGGTTAGTATCAACTACTTCACCACTTACTGGAGTATAAACATCACTTGCAGCTTTAGTTGACTCAACTACCCCTGCTGTACCATCTTTTTCAACGCTTGAACCTTTTTCAGGTAACTCAGCAAAAACAATATCTCCTAACATTTCTGTTGCATGTTTTGTAATTCCAATAGTAGCAACATCTCCTTCCACTGTAATCCACTCATGCTCTTTTGAAAATTTAACTTCACTCATTAATTTACTCCTTTCACGTAACTTTTTTTATAAAATGGTAGCCCACAAACACTTGCAGGATGTTTTTTTCCTCTTACTTCTAGTAAAACTTTTGTTTCAACTTTAGAAAATTCTTTATCAATGTAGCCCATTGCTATTGGGCCATTTACACTTGGACCAAAAGTTCCACTAGTAACCTCACCAATAAGTTTTTCTGACTCATCAAAAATTTTAGTTTTTTCTCTAGCAATCAATCTTCCTTCTGGCTTAATCCCAATTCTAATTTTAGAGGTACCCTCTTGTATTTCTTTCATAATTTTATTAGAACCAATAAATCCACCTTTTGAAATTCTCTCTTTAGAAATTGCCCACTTTAAATTAGCTTCAATTGGTGTTTTTTCTGTATCAAGTTCATGACCATATAAGCACAATCCAGCCTCTAATCTCAAGGTATCTCTTGCCCCAAGTCCTATAAGTTGTGCTCCTTTTTCCATCAAATTCTGAGTAAATCCTTCAGCTAAATCGTTGTTAATAGATACTTCAAAACCATCCTCTCCTGTGTATCCAGATCTTGTTATAAATACTTTTTGATCTTTATAATCAAACCAGTTCCCTGTCATAAAATTAAGTTTTTCAACACCCTCTATAGTATTGTTTAAAATCTCAACTGACTTTGGACCTTGAATTGCAATTAATGATCGTTGATCATCAAGAACCATTTCATATTTATTTTTAAGTAAATTTGATAAAATTTTAAAATCATTATCTTTGCATGCTGCGTTTAAAATAATTAAATATCCTTTTTCAATTTTAGTAATTATCAAATCATCATGAATTCCAGCACTATCGTTCATTAAAAAACTATATTTAGAACAGTTTTGTTTCAAATTTTTTAAATCAAGTGGGAAAATTTTTTCAAGATCAGCAGTCAAATCTTCACCACCATGAATAAATAATTGACCCATATGAGACACATCAAAAATACCTGCATTTGATCTTGTGAATTTATGCTCTTCAACAATTCCTTTGCTGTATTGTATGGGCATTTCATATCCAGCAAATTCTACAAATTTAGCGTGGTTATCTTGATGAAGCTTATTTAAAGATGTTTTTTTTCCCATACTAACTCTGTCGTACCCATCTGTATTTTTGCCTGAGAGTTTTACTCCTTCGGCGAGAACTCAATCTCTTTCCAGAGTTAATATAATACGGTCCTTTTACCTGAGAGTTTCCTGGGCGGTTGCTCCTTCGGTGTCACAAAGTTTGTGATCTCTCCCGTTAACAAATATTCTAATAAATACTGTTTAATGTCAAATGTTATTAGATCGCTTTTTTTTCTGAGGTATATAAATTGTAAAATTGAAGTAAAACTGCAAAAATAACTATTGATCCTCCAATAATTACTATGAACGGTGGTTGTTCATTTATAAACATCCATGCCCATAAAGGACCAAGTACTGCTTCTGTTAACATTATGATTCCAACCATTGCAGATGGTGTTCGTTGAGCTCCAATAGTAATAAATATAAAACCTAATCCTAATTGTAAAAAACCAGCTAAAAATCCTAAAAAGATATCGTTTGGAGATATCATTATTTTTTCTGACATTAGATAACCAATTAACAAAGCAAAAACTCCTGCAACAAATTGAGCAGGAACCATATCAACAGTTGGATATTTTCTTACAACTAAAATTAAAGTAGCAAATGATATTGGCATTATGAAAGCTGCAATATTCCCAGACATTTGACCTGGAGATAAAGAGCTTCCAACCATTAGAAGTATTCCTGAGATTGCAAGAATTATTGAAGTCAGAGTGATTGCTGAAATTTTTTCTTTTAAAAAAAAGTAACCGAATATTGCTAAGAAGATTGTTTGTGTTTGAATAATAAAATTAGCATTAGCAACTGTTGTGTTATACATCGCAAATACATAACCGCTAAAACCAAGTGATAAAATAAATCCACCAAAGAAACCAGGAAATCCTAAATTATAAAAGGATCTAAATACTTGTTTTTTATAAGTTAAAGCTAAGTACAAGCTAATAACAATTAAGAAAAATACTGTTCTCCAAAATAATATTTGCCAAAGAGTTGCTCCTTCAAATGACTTAACAATCAAACCTCCAAAACTGAGACTACACGCACCTAAGAAAATTAAAAAAGGTCCTGGAAGTTTTCTAATAATATTCATTATATTTGATTGAGTAAATTCTGAGTATCCATCTCATACAATTTAAATAAAGTTTCTGCATCAGATAAATTTATCTCTTTAAATTTGATCTTTGAGCCAGGTGATATTTGTACTAATCGATCATAATCAACGCTAGCTACTACACCGATTTTTGGATACCCTCCAATGGTACCATGGTCTGACAGCATAATAATTGGGTTTCCATCTGCTGGTACTTGGATGACTCCTTTCAACAAACCTTCTGATTTAATATTGGTATTTACAATGTTTTCGATTTTTGGACCTTCTAATCTCATTCCCATTCTATCTGAAAGTTTTGATACAGAAAATTCTTTTTCAAAAAATATCTTTTTTCCTTCCTCTGAAAAATAATCAAAGTTTGGTCCTTTTATTACTCTAATATTTTCAACTTTAGAATTTATATAGTTAGTCTTTTTTTTACTTTGGTCTGAATTAATATTTAGGATATTTATTTTTTGACCGTTCTCTAATTTTTTTCCATTATTTGATCCAATATTTGCCTTGGTATTTATCGAACAACTATTCCATTGAAATTTTAAATCTAATTCTCCACCAACTGCTAAATAGCCATAAACTGATTTATTTGTTGAGATAAGATTGATTTCATCTCCACTTTCGATTTGATAACTCTCATAACAATTACCATCAATTTCTGTGCCTTTTTTAATAATTTTAAAAACAATATCGCCAGTGACTACTATATTAATTTTATCTCCAGAATATTTTAAATGTGGTCCTTGGTATGCAAATTCTATCACTGGTGAATTTAACTTATTACCTACCAGCTTGTTAGCTAAACTATAATTTCTATTATCCATTACTCCACTAAATGGAATTCCTATATGATATAAATTATTTCTTCCTTGGTCTTGAAAGGTTGTGTTTACTCCAGCTCTTATAATTTCGAAATTATTTGTCATTGTAGCTATTATATTTTTCAAGATTTATTTGTTTAAAAACTACTATGTCGCCAGGATTTATTAAATTTGGCTCTAATTCTTTTGAATTATCAAAAACATCTACAGGTGTATTACCAATTATGTTCCATCCTCCAGGACTTTCAAATGTATAAATATTTGCAAATTGTTCGGTTAAAGCAACTGATCCTTTTGGTACCTTTACTCTTGGTGTTTCTAATCTTGGTACTCTCATATTTTCATCTAAATCACCTAAAAAAGGCATACCAGCAATAAATCCAGTCATATAACAAAAATATTCCTTACTAAAAAAATTTTCTAAAATTTTATCTCGACTAATATTTAATTTTTCTTCTAATCTTTTTATATCAAGAGAAAATTGATCATCACAACAAACTGGAATTTCTATTTTAGTGCTATTGTTATCTTGAGTTTCATTAACATTTAAATTTTCAATTAATTTTTTAACTTCTTTAAAGTTTGTTTTTCTAAGGTCATAAGAAACTATTAACTTATTATAAGAAGGAGTAAGATTATTTATACTTTCAACATTCTCCTTTTTTAAAGCTTTAAAATATTTTATTACTTCAGAGTTAACTGATTTATTTACCTCTATACCAAAATCGCAATAAACAGCTGCGTCACCAAGATTTGATATATTTTTTATCATGGCATGTTATACTTCAACAATTAGAACTATGGAAATTAATATAAATTGTGATTTAGGTGAAAAATCAAAACACCATTCAAATAAATATGATCCAGATTTACTCGATATAGTAAATTCTGCTAACGTTGCATGTGGATTTCACGCCGGTGATGAAGAATCTATGAACCAAGTAGTTCAAATATCGAAAAAAAACGGTGTAAGCATTGGTGCTCATCCATCATTTAACGACCCAGAAAATTTTGGAAGACAAAGAATGAACCTAGCACCTGAAGAAGTTAGAAAATTAATTATTGACCAATATGAAATTTTACAAAAAATTGCTCAAGATTATGGAGAAAATGTTACTCATATAAAACCACATGGAGCGTTAAATAATATGGCGTGTGAGGATATTGATCTGGCAACTACTTTAGCGAAAGCAATCAATGAAATAAGTAAAGATTTGATCTATTTAGTACCTACTGGCTCTAAAATGGAACAAGCAGCCAAAAAATTAGATATGAAAATTGCTTGTGAAATTTTTGCAGATAGAACCTATGAAGATGATGGAAATTTAGTTTCTAGAAAAAAACCACATGCATTAATCACTGATCCTGAAGAAGCTAAAAAACATGTATTAAGCATGGTAAAAAATCAGGCACTGAATTGTCACAGTGGAAAGCAAATACCTTGTGAAATCGACTCTGTCTGCATACATGGTGATAATGAAAGTTCACTTGCTACAGCAAGATCAATTAGAGAAAATTTAATTGAAAATGGACTTAATTTAAAACCTTTAAGCAAAATGGAGAAATTTTTATAATGATAAAAAAAATATTCTTAATAATTGTATTAACATTATTCTCAACAAACCTAATAGCTGCAGGTACAGACAGTACAAGCAAAGTGAAAACTGATTATGATAAGGCTGTAACACATATCAAAGTTGCAAAAAAATATGAAAAAAAAGGTAAACTAGAAAAAGCCAAAAAGAGATATGAAAAGGCTTTACCTTTGCTTATTAAATCAAATAAGAAGAAACCACTTCAAGCAGATACGTTAAACTATTTAGGATTTACAACTAGAAAACTAGGTGATTATGAAAATGGAGAAAAATATTACCTTTTAGGTCTAGAAATTGATCCAAATCATAAAGGTATCAATGAATATCTTGGAGAACTTTATGTTGCTACAAATAGAATGGATTTAGCTAAAGAAAGACTTAAAGTATTAGAAACTTGCAACTGTGAAGAATATAACGAGTTAAAAGAAATAATCGAAGGAACTAAGAAATCTAAATACTAATTTAATGCTAGATATTCAAGATCCATTAAAAGCAAGAAAAGTTATAAGAGAAAATAATTACAAAGAACAAACTGCTGGTGCTGCTAACAAGTATGTTCAAGGAAATCTTTGTATCTTACCAAGCAAATATGCAATGGACTTTGCTTCTTTCTGTCAAAAAAATCCTAAACCTTGTCCATTAATTGGATTTGGTACAAAAGGAGATCCTTCATTAAAAGATCTTGGTGACATTGATATTAGAACTGACGTTCCCCAATATAGAGTATGGGAAAAAGGAAAATTAATTGATGAGCCATATGATATTAAAAAATATTGGAATGAAGATCTAACAACTTTTGTTCTAGGATGTTCAATGTCTTTTGAACTGCCTTTAATTGAGGCTGGTATTCCAATTCAACATATAGAAAACAATACTATTGTTCCTATGTATAAAACTTCAATAGAATGTGAACCTGCTGGACAATTTTCAGGAAAATTAGTTGTGTCTATGAGACCCTTAAATTCAAAAGATACAATTAGATCAATTCAAATTAGTTCCAGATTTCCTGCCGTACATGGTGCACCTGTGCATGTTGGTAATCCTGATGAAATTGGAATTAAAGATATAATGAAACCTGAATATGGTGATCCACCTAGAACAATAAAGAACAATGAAATTCCTGTATTTTGGGCATGTGGTGTTACTCCTCAATCTGTTTTAGAAAATTCAAAACCTGATTTTTGTATAACTCATAGTCCAGGTAAAATGCTTATTACTGATAAACTAAATAACGATCTTGCTGCTTTTTAATTAATTTCCTAAAAAAACTTTAGTCACTTTCTCATTATCAATTAGATCTTCTGATTTACCATCGATGACTAATCTACCACTTTCTAAAACATAGCCTCTGTCCGCCATACTTAGAGCTAATCTTACATTTTGCTCTACAAATAAAATTGAAATACCTTCTGCAACAATATTTTTAAATATCTTAATTAAGTCTTTCATAACCATTGGTGATAGACCTAAAAAAGGTTCATCAACCATTAAAAGTTTAGGTAAACCCATCATTCCTCTTGCTATAGCTAGCATTTGTTGCTCACCTCCAGACATTGTTTTTGCTAACTGATCAGATCTAGTTTCTAGCTTTGGAAATATCTTGTAAACTTTGTTTAATGAATTTGTTAACTCTTCTTTTGCTTTTGGATGCCAAGCACCCAATAAAAGATTTTGTTTAACAGTAAGATGTGGAAAAACCCTTCTTCTTTCAAGTACATGTGAAATTCCTAACTCAGTTCTTTTATAAGTTGGAATATTTGAAATTAAAGTATTATCAAAAGTAATAGAACCTTTTTTATGTTCAACAAGATTACTAATAGTATTTAAAACAGTACTTTTACCAGACCCATTTGGTCCTAAAAGTGCAACCATTTCAGCTTTATTTACATTAATAGAAACATCCCAGATAACCTGAAAATCATCATACAAAACATCAATATTTTTTACATCAAGCAGCATCAAATGTTCCTAGATAAGCATCTATTACCTGTTTATTATTTTGAATTTCTTTTGGTTCACCAAATGCAATTCGTTTTCCTTGATCTAACGCAAGAACATTATCCGAAATTTCCATAATAATATTAATATTATGTTCAATTGTAATAATCGTTACACCAGTTTTTTTTAATTTTTTAACAAGTTCAACAAGTCCAGGAATAGTTTTTTGATCTACACCCCCTGTTACTTCATCCATCAAAAGTAATTTGGGATCAATAGCCATAGCTCTAGCCATTTCTAATCTTTTTCTCTGTCCGGTTGATAACTCTTTTGCAAAGTGATGTCTTTTTTCAATCAGATCTACAAAGTCAATAATTTCTAAAGCTCTATCTCTTGCTCTTTTAATATCTTTCTCTTTAACAAACGCTCCTATCATAACATTTTCAAGTAATGTTTGATCTGCAAATGGTTTTAGTTTTTGAAAAGTTCTACCTACTCCAAGGTTACTTATTTTATCAGGGCTAATTCCAAAAATATTTTTATCAAAAAATTTTACTTTTCCAGTATCTGGTTTTGTAAAGCCAGTAATCAAATCAAATAAAGTAGATTTACCAGCACCATTAGGTCCTATCACTCCTAAAATAGATCCTTCTTCGACATCAAAAGAAATATCTCTATTTGCATGGATTCCACCAAAAGATTTACTCAGATTTTCAACTGTTAAAATTTTCATCGTTGTTTTTTTCTTTCTAAAATATCTTTAGGAATAAATGAGATCAGACCATTTGGTCTAAAAATGCAAATAATCATTAAAATCAAACCATAAAAAATTAAATCAACAGCACCACCGGTACCTCCTAAATAAATTCTTGAATATTCTGAAATTGGTACAAGTATTGCAGCACCTATAATTGGACCCCAAACATTTCCAATTCCACCTAGTACTGTGATTAATAAAACTATAATCGATATCTCAATATTAAAAACTCTGTCTGGATCAATAATTAAAATATATTGTGCAAACAAGCTACCCATTGGAGCCATGATCATTGCTGAAATCACATAAGCTATAATTTTATAATTCGAAACGTTTATACATAAACTTAAGGCTGCTTGTGGGTCGTCTCTAACCGCTCTCAATCTGTAACCCAATTTAGACCTACTCAATAACCAGACTAAAAAGAATGTGATTAAAAAAAATATTAAAAAAACATAATAATAGGGAGCTTTACTGCTATGAAATTGCAATGCAGACCATGAGTCTTCTGGTGTCATTGTCACCCACAGTCCTGATGCAGCTCCTACTAAATCCCATCTTTGAAAAACTACTTGGAAACTTATACCAATTAATAAAGTGGCAATTGCAAAGTAGTGACCACTTAATCTCAGCATTGGTATGCCAATTAAGACAGCAAAAATTGCTGAAACGAACATCCCAAAAAATATACTGATCCAAGGTGTTATTCCGTACTCCATATAAAAAAATGAAGTTGCATATGCACCTATTCCAAAAAACGCTCCATGACCTAAACTAATTTGACCAGAAAAACCTGCAATTACATTCCAAGACTGAGCCATAACTGCATGCATAAAAATCATAATAAATAAATGGAGATAAAATGAATTCATCCCAAAAAGTGGAAGAGCAAACAAAAGTATAATTAGGCCAGTAATAATTGATATTACTCTATTATTCGTATTCCAAATCGGTTCTGATTTTGCAATTTCTAACTTACTATCCATTAATACCTACCAAACAGACCTTGAGGTTTGTAAATCACAACTAAAAGGTAAATTGCAAATACATATAAAAGTTTAAATGATGGATCGATCAATAATCCACCAAGAGATTCTACTAAACCTATAATTATACCGGCATATAAACACCCAATAATACTTCCAAAACCTCCTAGAGCTACTGCAACGAAAGCAAATAATGCAAAATTAATACCAACATCAGTAAAAATAAAAAAATAATTTGCCATCATTCCACCTGCCACTCCTACACAACCAAGTCCAATCGCCCAACCAATTGCAAACATTTTATTTGATGGAATTCCTAAAATTTCTGCAGCGTGTCTATCTTGTGCTGTTGCTTGAAGAGCTAGTCCAGTTTCTGTTTTTGTTACAAACCAATACAAACCAAAAAATGCAACTAGACAAACAAGACTTGCATATAATTGGGGTTGACCAATAAACACAGATCCAATTTCAATACGTCCTTCCAATAAAGGCTTATCAACGTTTCTAAAGTCTGGAGTCCATAATAATTGTGCAATTGATCTAATAAAAATAGATAATCCAAATGTTGCACAAATTTGGATAAGCATCTTTGCTTTTAAGATGTATCGAATTAAAAAATAATGAGTAACAATTCCACAAAATGCCAACAAAAGTATAGTAATTGGAATTGAAAACAGTGGATCTAAACCAAATAAAGACCAAAGCCAAAATGATGAAAACATAGATAACATCAAATGCTCTCCATGAGCAAAATTTACAATTTCCATTAATCCAAAAATTAAACTTAAGCCTGCTGCGATTAATGCATAGATTAATCCCATCATTAATCCTGTGACTATAGCTTGAATTATAATTTCAGAAGTCATTTGGTTTATTATTAAAGTATATATAAAGATTGTATATATTAAACAAATACTTCTTTAGCATTGATAAAATAAAAAAACTAAACCATTGAATTGATCAATTGAATAGTATTAAGTTAGACATTTAAAAATTAAACAAGAGGGAAAAAAATGAGAAAATTAATTCTTACAGTATTTACTTTTTTTTCATTAGTATCTGCGCCAGCGATTAGTTACGCAGAAGATGTAAAAATTGGAGTACTTTATCCACTTACAGGACCTGTTGCCCAGGTTGGTAAAGATGCTGTTGCAGCAGTTAAGACAGCTTTAGATATCATCAATAACAGTCATAACATTCCTGGCATGCCACTTGCAAAAGATGCAGGATTAAAAGGATTAGGCGGCGGTAAAATATCTATCGTTGTTGGAGACCATGGTGGAAAACCAGATATCGGTGTTGGTGAAACTGAAAAAATGTTAAATTCAGATAAAGTTCACGCAATGTTTGGTGCTTACTACTCATCAGTAACTGGTGCTGCTAGTCAAGTATCTGAGAGAGCAGGAATACCTTGGGTAAACGGTGAGTCGACTTCTCCAAAATTAACAACAAGAGGATTTAAATACTTCTTCAGAGTTACTCCACACGATGGTGAGTTCACTCAGCTTATGTTTGAGTTCATGAATGACTTTAACAAAAATAATAGCAATAAGTTAAAGACACTAGGTATTATTCATGAAGATACATTGTGGGGTGCTGACAGTGGTGGAACTCAAGACAAAATGGCTAAAGAACAAGGTTATGATGTTATAGAGAAAATTAGCTACAAAGCTAAAACAACAACTTTAAGTTCTGAAGTACAAAGATTGAAAGCAAAAAACCCAGATGTTTTATTGCCTTCATCTTATACAGCTGATGCATATTTATTTTTAAATACTGCAAAAGAACTTGATTACAATCCTAAACTTTTAGTTGCTCAAAACGCTGGTTATACAGATCCTAAATTCATAGACACAATGGGAAGCAAAGCAGAAGGTGTGATCACAAGATCACCTTTTAACACTGACTTAGCAAAAACTATTCCTATGATTGGAACTGTAAACGACTTGTTTAAAACACACTCTGGTGGAAGAGATTTATCAGATGTACCTGCAAGAGCATTTACAGGGTTTATGGCTTTAGCTAATGCAATTAATAATGCTGGATCAACAGATCCTGAGAAAATCAGACAAGCTCTAGTTAATCTAGATATGTCATCTGAGTCTTTAATTGTTCCTTACAGAGGAATTAAATTTGGTGCAGATGGTCAAAACGAAAAGACTAGAGGTATTTTAATGCAAGTTCAAAATGGAAAATACTGCACAGTATATCCATTTGAATTAGCAGCTTGTGAGTTAAAATATCCAATGCCTACTTGGTCTGAAAGATAATTTATAAAAAACACAATTAATGAGGCGGTCAAATTTTTTGACCGCCTTTTTTTTATTCTTTTGATTGCAATCTTCTTAAATTGAAATAATAATTAGACATCTTGATTGAAGAGCTCATAATTCTAACCCAAATTATTTTTATCACAATTATCTTAACAGCAGATAATGCTGTGATAGTTGGTTCTATTGCTTCAAATTTTGTACCTAAAAATAGAAAACAAATTATCTTATGGGGTGTAATTGGAGCATTTGTTTTTAAAATCTTTTTTGCAATCTTTGCTACTTTTTTATTTGAATTTTATTTTATAAAAATTTTAGGTGGGTTATTGCTGGTATGGATAGTTAATGATTTAAGAAAAGATCTGGTTGATATTAAGAATATAAAACCTTCAGTTAAAAAAACAAAACAACCTTCGTACATAAATAGTATAAGCAAAGTGCTATTTGCTGATCTGATGATTAGTTTTGACAATGTAATAGGTGTTGTTGCAGCAGCTCAAGGATATTTTGGCTATATGATTTTTGGTCTTCTCCTATCGGTCGTTCTTACAGGTGCATTAGCCACTTATATGGCTAATTATATTCAAAAACATATTTGGATAGCATACATTGGTTTGATATTTATTTTAGTTGTTGGTCTACAATTAATTATAGGTGGCTTGGTAGATCTTGAGATACTCAATATTAACGAAGAATTTAAAAAATACTTTTAATTAAAAGAGTATTTTTTTGAAGGAAATTTTCTTGTTTTAACTTCACTTGCATATTTAGAAACTGCTTTTGATATTTCTGTTTTTATATTTGTATATTTCTTAACAAATCTAAATTTAATTGGATTTAAACCTATCAAATCATCAAAAACTAAAATTTGACCATCACAATTATTAGATGCACCTATCCCAATTGTTGGAATACTAACACTTTTAGTTACTTGTTTTGCCAATGCTGTTTGAACACACTCTAAAACCATACAAAATGAACCAGCTTCTTCAAGTAACTTTGCGTCTTTCATAATATTTTCTTTTTCACTTTGTTTCTTACCTTTAAATTTAAATGTTTTATCTGATTGAGGTAAAACCCCTATGTGGCCCATTACAGGTATATTATTTTTAACTAATGTTTTAATAGTATTTATAATTTTCTTTCCTCCCTCTAATTTGACACCATCACATTTAGTTTTTTTCATAATTAATTTTGCATTTTTTAATGCTTCTTTAGGATTACGATAAGTATTATGAGGCATATCAACAATCATTAAACTTTTTTTAATACCCATACGCACACTCTTGGAGTGTTCAATCATAGTATTTAAAGTTACTTCTCTAGTAGATTTATAATTATATAAAACTGACCCAAGTGAATCCCCTACTAGAATTAGATCACAATAATTATCTAAAACAGAAGCAATATTTTTAGAATAAGCAGTTAAAGTTACTAATTTAGTTTTATTTTTTTTCTTAATAAAATCTGAAATCTTTTTATTCATCGACTTACCAAGAGCCGGTATTTTCCATTGAAGCCCAAGGCTCTTTAGGCTCTAAGTTTCCTTCTTGTAGTATTTCTATTGAAATTTTATCAGGTGATCTCACAAATGCCATATGACCATCTCGGGGTGGTCTATTTATAGTATAACCCATATCCATCAGCCTTTGGCATGTTTCATAAATATTATCCACTCTGTAAGCAAGATGACCAAAGTTTCTTGAGCCTTCACCTAGATCATCTCCATCCCAATTATAAGTTAACTCAATTTCTGCTTTTTCATCATTAGGAGCAGCAAGAAAAATCAAAGTGAATCTACCTTTTTCATTTTCCATTCTTCTTGTCTCTTTTAAACCAAGACCTTCACAGAAAAATCTTAAAGACTCATCCACATTTTTAATTCGGATCATTGTGTGTAAATATTTCATTAATTAAGTTTATAGATGAAAAATACTTTAATTCAAAAGTTTATTTTTAATATATATTTTGTTGATAACTATTCCCAAAGTTAAACCTATAAGAATACCTAAATTGTTAAATAGAAAATCCTCCACTTCTCCAAATCTATTTAGATAAGGCTGAATTATTTCAATCAAACCACTATAAAAAGAAAACAAAATTATTATTAAAACATAATTCGAAGGTCTTCTTAATCCAACACCAATTGCAAGTGCTGAATATGCAATCAAATGATGAATTTTATCACTTCCAGGAATACTAGGTTTTTCTTTTAAAGGATACAAAGAGAGAAATGTGATTATTATTAAAATTAAAAATGTGTAAATTTTCCAATTTTCATAAAAAAAAAGGAAAGTTTTTTTAAACATTTACTCTAATTCAATAGTACTAGGTGGTTTAGAGGTAACATCATAAACCACTCTGTTAATGCCTCTTATGCTATTAACAATTTTGTTAGAGATAGTTTGCATAAATGATTTTTTGAATTCATAAAAATCAGCAGTCATTCCATCTTCAGAAGTGATCGCTCTTAATAAGCATAGATATTCATATGTTCTATTATCACCCATAACACCCACTGTTTTTACTGGAAGTAATGCTGCATAAGCTTGCCAAATCTTATGATAAAGACCATGATCTCTTAATGCTTGAATAAAATAATGATCAGCTTCTTTTAAAATTTTGATTTTTTTATTAGTAATAACACCTGGCATTCTGATTGCTAAACCAGGACCAGGAAATGGATGTCTTGAAATTATTTCATGACTTAAATTTAACTCTAAACCTAATTTTCTAACCTCATCTTTAAATAGAAATTTTAATGGCTCTACTAACTTTAAATTCATTTTTTTAGGTAAACCACCCACATTGTGATGTGATTTTATTTTAGAAGTTTGACTTCCAGTAACAGACTTACTTTCAATTAAATCTGGATATAAAGTTCCTTGTGCTAAAAATTTTACATTTTTTATTTTCTTTGCATACCTTTCAAAAATTTTAATGAATAGATTTCCTATAATTTTTCTTTTTCTCTCTGGGTCAGATACATTTTTTAATTTACTTAAAAATTCCTTTTCAGCATTCACGTAGATTAAATTCATTTTTAATCTTTTTTTAAAAGTTTGAACAACCTGAACTTCTTCATTTTTTCTAAGCAATCCAGTGTTTACAAAAATACAATATAGTTTTTTACCTATTGCTTTATTCAATAATTGAGCAACCACGCTACTATCTACACCACCTGATAATGCACAAATTACTTTATTATCTCCAACTTGAGCTCTGACATCTTTAATTAATTGTACCTTTTGATCTTTTGAAGACCAATTTTTCTTAATTTTACAAATAAGAAAAATAAAATTACTAATCAGCTTTTTTCCGTTTTCTGTATGGGTTACTTCTGGATGAAACTGGACACCATAATAATTTTTGACTTTATTTTCTACAATTGCAAATTTTGAATTTGAGCTTGAAGCAATTACTTTAAAATTTTTTGGAAGTTTTGATACTTGATCAGCATGGCTCATCCAGACAACTTTAGATTTTTTTGTACCAAAAAAATTATTTGTTAAGAGACTATTATTTTTTTTAATTACATTTGCCAGACCAAATTCACGATGCTTTGATTGCTTAACTTTTCCACCATTAAGTTTAGACAATATTTGATGACCAAAACAAATACCAAGAACAGGAATATTTAATTCCAAAATTTTTTTATCAAATGAATATTTATTAATTTGATAAACATTCAAAGGACCTCCTGATAAAATTATACCTTTTACACTTTGATTAATTTGATTAAGTTTAATTTTTTTATGACTTACAATATCAGAGAAAACTCCAAGCTCTCTAATTCTCCTTGCTATTAATTGAGTAAATTGTGAGCCAAAATCTACTATTAAGATTTTGTTAAGGCTATTATCAAGACTCATTGCTTGGTTCTAGATTTTTCAAGGACTCTAAAATTGCATTATTTTCATTACATAATGACTTACATACCTGAACAAAAGTCTCTGATAATTCTTTAACTTTATCGTAGTTAGATTTTTCTAGTGCTATTTTCATTAGCATTAAAATAGCTTCTTCATTTTGAGGATTAATTAATAGAGTGGTTTCTAAGTTATATTCCTCTTTTCTTTGATCTTCTTCGTGATTATAAATTTTTGCTAAGTACAAATATGAATTTGCATCCTTTGGATTAAATACAATATTTCTCTCAAATAAAAATCTTGCATCTTCATATTTTTCTTTTTCATACAATTTAATTGCTTCATTAAAAAAATTTTCTTTCGAAAATGAATTTGATTGAAGTGAAACAATTAAAAATATAAATGAAATTAATTTAAAAATTCTATTCATTAGTATTTACTATCATTTTTAATTACATCTACATTATGAACCATACTTTCATAAAATCCAGCTTTAGTAATTTTAACAAATTGTGGTTTATTTCTCAATTTCACAATTTCTTTTGAACCAAGATAACCCATAGATGATTTAAGGCCACCAATTAATTTAAATATAATACTGCCAACATCACCTTTGTATTTTACAAAACCTTCTACTCCCTCTGGAACATACTTGGATGTATCTTTTTGCTTAGTTTGAAAATACCTATCTGCTGAACCTTTGTTCATTGCACCTACTGATCCCATCCCTCTAAAACTTTTAAATAATTTTCCATTTTTCTTAATTAATTTACCAGGTGTTTCATCTGTTCCCGCAAATAAAGAACCTATCATAACTGCATCCGCACCTGCTGAAAAAGCTTTCGCCAAATCACCAGAATATTTTATTCCACCATCAGAAATTATTTTTACATTTTTGTTTTTAAGCCCATTTCTTACTGATAAAATTGCACTTAGTTGAGGAACACCTATTCCTGCTACTAACCTTGTTGTACAAATTGATCCTGGTCCTATCCCAACTTTAATAATATCTACTCCTAATTTAATTAAAAATTTTGCGGCTTCCGGTGTTGCAATATTTCCAGCACATAAAGCGATTTTCTTACCTTTAATTTTTTTTATATATTTAACTATTTCTCCTACCTTTTTAGTATGACCATGAGCAGTATCTACTACGATTAAATCAACACCCTCTTTAATAATAGCTTTTGCTCTATCGAATTCAGTAATTGATGCTCCAACAGCTGCACCAACTAATAATTTTTGTTTTTTAACTTTTTTAATTTCTAAGATTTGTTTATGGACATCTAAATTTCTGTGAATAACCCCTATTCCTCCAGCTTTAGCAATAGCAATAGCCATATTGCTTTCAGTAACGGTATCCATAGCAGAAGATAAAAGCGGAATTTTAAGCTTTAAGTTATTTGTTAGATTTACTGAAGTATTTACTTCTGATGGTAATATTTCCGAATACTTCGGAGCTAATGTAACATCATCAAAGGTAAGTGCTTCTTTTATAGGAACCATAATCTTTTATATACGATTCCTTTTAAATTTAAAGTCCCTATCTAAGTTTTCTACAAATTATAAAACTTTCCTTTGAATCTTTTCTACTAGATTTTGGTTTAAAAACTTTCACCTCTTTAAAATATTTTTTACCCTCTGCGACTATTTCGTTAAAAGTTCCCCCCATAAAAATTTTTGATATAAAATAACCATTTTCACTTAACAAATCTTTTGCAAAAATCATCGCCTCTTTGCAAAGTTCGCCTGTTTGAATAGAGTCAATATTCTTAATCCCAGTTGTGTTTACTGCCATGTCTGACATCACAACATCAACTTTAGAGGCGGTATTCTTTTTAATTTCTTGTTGAACACTTTCTTCGGTAAAGTCTCCTTGAATTTGAAGACTATTTCCAATTGGTTCCATTTTTTTTAAATCAATTGAAATTAATTTTCCATTTTTAGATATCTTTTCAGCATATTGTGACCAACTTCCAGGAGCCGCACCAATATCAATAACCGTTAATCCACCCTTAAATATTTTAAATTTTTCATTTATTTCAATAAGTTTATATGCAGATCTGGCTCTAAACCCGTCTACTTTTGATTGTCTTACGTAAATATCTCTTCGTTGCTTATTTACCCAGTTCTTGGAAATTTTATTTTTTTTCAATTTATTAGTTTGTTTTCTTTAAATTATATTTAAATATTTAACACACGCATTACATCATCTTCAGTAATTTTAGTTATATCGTCTGATTGATAAAGATTTTTACTATCTAAAATTTCAATATTTTTTAATTTGGGAGAAAATTTTTTTGAATTTGTTGGTCCAAATAAAACAATCATTGGAATTTCAGCCAAAGACATCATGTGCATTACACCATTATCTATTGAAATTGCTTTCTCTAACCTTGATGAAAGAGCTGAAACCAATGGTGGTCCTGAAAATGTGCTTTCAATTTCAGGAAACAATGCATTATTAATATTGCTTTTAATTTTATGAATTAATTCTTTATTACTTTTTTCAACGAAAAAAACTGGCTTTTTATTTTTTTTAGAAACTTGTTCTGCAATGTTTAAGAATTTATCTATGGGCCAACTTTTTTTTCTATAAACGTTTCCTTGTGTCATTGAAAACCCAATATAATTATTATCAGGTAATAATCTTTTGGCTTCTTGAAAATACTTTAGATCAATTGAATTTAATTTAAATTTGGTTTGTGGAATTTCATCACTTATTAATAATTCAATATTTCTTAAAATATTAATGTTTTCAAATTTTGTAGATTTATAATCTTTTTTTTCTGAACAAAATTTAAAATTAAATGTTGAAGAATAAAATTTATTAGATGGGAATTGTTTTAGAATTACAGTGTTTCGAAGTTTTGACTGTATATCAATAATTATATCAAATTTTTGAAGAGAGTTTTCCTTTAAGATTTTTTTCTTTGATACTAATAGATGCCACCATCTAAAACCAAAATAAATTATATTAGTTTTCAATTCCTTTGGTCTTAAATTGTAGTCTAATAAAGCATGATTAAAGTGATTTTTATGTGCTGATAAGTAGTAAATATTATCTGATCCAAATTTTGTAATTAAACTGTTGATTAAATCAAATATTTGGATGCTATCACCCAAACCGCCGCCTGAATTATAAACTAAAATTTTCATTTATTAATTTAGAAAAAAAAGATTAAGAAAATATTAAAGTATATCTTCTAAATTTTCGTTTTCATCTTCGTTTTCAATAGTGTCATTTTTATCTTTTTTAATTTTTTGATAATTAAAAAAACTTATTGGGATCAACAAAAGATAAATTATACTACTAACTGCTAATATTTCAAAAGTGTAAATTAATAGTAATCCAAAAAATAAAACTATACCAAATAATAAAAATATAGTGGTGCTTCTTTTTATAACAATTTTTTTAAATGAGTATGTTGGAATTTTACTAATTAAAAGCAATGATGTTAAAATAAAAATACACGGAACTAATATAGTATAATTTATAGGAATTATATTAATCTCACTCATGCTGAATATTAAAGGAGATAATACTAATATTCCCCCTGCTGGAGATGGCACTCCCTGAAAAAAATTATCTTTCCAAGATGGTTCTTGAGACGAATTAACATTAAATCTTGCTAATCTTAAAGCTACACAAATTACATAAACTAAACACAACAACCATCCAAATTTTCCTAAAGAATTTAAATTCCAAAAATACATTATAAAAGCTGGCGCAACACCAAAGCTAATCATGTCAGTTAAAGAGTCTAATTCTTTACCTACTTTTGATGTTCCTTTTATTAATCTTGCAATTCTACCATCTAAGCCATCAATTATTGCAGCAATTATGATTGCAACAATAGCTAATTCAAATCTTCCATCTAATGCGAATCTTATTGACGTAAGTCCTATGCAAACACCAATAAGTGTAAGCATGTTTGGCAATATAACTCTCGCATTACTTTTTTCGGGAACAATTTTAAAATGGTTTTTTGGTTGTTGCATACTTATCTTTTAGCTAAGAGAGTTTCTCCAGAAATTGCTGTTTGCCCAATTTTAACTAGTGGTTCATAATTTTCATAATAAACATCAGCTCTACTTCCAAATCTTATCATTCCAATTCGATCCCCTTGGTTAAGGGTTTGATCTTTATTAGTTTCACAAACAATCCTTCTTGCAACTAAACCTGCTATTTGAACTATAACAATATCATTTCCATGATTATCTTTTAGTTTGTAATAGTTCCTCTCATTATCTTCACTTGCTTTATCCAATGAAGCGTTTAAAAATTTTCCTGGCTTATATAAAATATCCTCAACTTTTCCTGAACAAGGAGTTCTATTTACATGACAATCAAACACGTTCATGAAGATACTAATCTTTTTAAATTTCTTATTATCTAAATTTAATTCTTTTGGTCCATCTACCTCTTCAACTTTAATCACCTCACCATCCGCTGGACTTACCAGATAATTATCATCTCCTATGATTGCTCTTTCTGGATCTCTAAAAAAATAATAAACCCAAATAGTTAGTAATAATCCAATTAACCCTAAAAATCCATTCACCAATAAAAAGATGAGTGTAATAAAACTTGCAATTACAATGAACTTGTAACCCTCTGTGTGTATCTTTGGAAAAATCTTCGTAAACATATTCTTCTATTTGCTAATTTTCGATTAATATGTATATAAACCATTCAAATTCAATTAATAAGATAAATTTAATTTAATGAGCAAAATCAAGGTAAATAACCCAGTTGTTGAGTTAGATGGTGATGAAATGACTCGAATTATTTGGGAGTTTATTAAAAATAAATTAATCCTTCCTTATATTGATCTTGGTATTGAATATTATGATTTAGGAATGAAAAGCAGAGATAATACTGATGACCAGATCACAATAGATTCAGCAAATGCTATCAAAAAAATTGGTGTTGGAATTAAATGTGCAACCATAACTGCAGACGAAGCTAGAGTTAAAGAATTTGATTTAAAGAAAATGTGGAGATCTCCAAATGGAACAATCAGAAATATTATTGGAGGGACAATATTTAGAGAACCAATTATATGTAAAAATATTCCAAAACTTGTGCCATCTTGGACGGATCCTGTGATAATTGGAAGACATGCTTTTGGTGATCAGTATAGAGCAACAGACTTTAGAGTTCCTGGAAAAGGAAAAATGGAAATCAAATGGACGTCTGAAGATGGTAAAGAAGAAATTAAACATGAAGTATTTAATTTTACTGGTCCTGGGATTGCGCTATCAATGTATAATTTAGATAAATCTATAGAAGATTTTGCAAGATCTTGCTTTAGCTATGGGCTGATCAAAAAATGGCCAGTATATATGTCCACAAAGAATACAATTCTAAAAAAATATGATGGAAGATTTAAAGATATTTTTCAGAAAGTTTTTGATGAAGAGTATAAAAGTGAATTTAAAAAACATAATTTAACTTATGAACATAGGTTAATTGATGATATGGTTGCATGTGCTTTAAAATGGAGTGGAAAATATATTTGGGCTTGTAAAAATTATGATGGTGATGTTCAATCTGATACTATGGCTCAAGGTTATGGTTCATTAGGTTTGATGACAAGTACATTATTAACTCCAGATGGTAAGGTAATGGAAGCTGAAGCTGCCCATGGTACAGTAACGAGACATTACAGAATGCATCAACAAGGAAAAGAAACATCTACTAATCCAATAGCATCTATATTTGCATGGACAAGAGGCTTAGCTCATCGTGGCAAATTAGATGGAAATCAAGAATTGATTAATTTTTCACAGACACTTGAAAAAGTTTGCATTGAAAGTGTGGAGAATGGATTTATGACTAAAGATTTAGCAATTCTAGTTGGTCCTGGAAGTAAATATCTTACTACAAATCAGTTTTTAGAAATAATTGATGGTAATCTTAAAAAGAAATTAAATTAAAGATTTTATTTTTTCAAAAGCATCATTGATTTTTGATTGGTTTTGACCGCCTGCTTGAGCAAAGTCTTTTCTTCCACCACCTCCTTTACCTCCGATTATTTCTGAACCTGCTTTTACAAATTTTACTGCATCAAATTTGTCAGTTAATTTTTCAGTTACACCTACAGCAATGCCAACTTTGCCGTCTTTGCTTGCAAAAACTATTACAATACCTTCACCCAATTCTTTTTTACCTTTGTCTACAAGTTTTCTTAATTCTTTAGGTGGAAGATCTTCAACGTTTTGAAACCTTACTTTGACCCCGTTAACATCTTGATCATTAACTTTATTTTTGGATTGATCTTGTAATATTGAATTAACTGATAATGTTTCTAACTGTTTATTTAAATTTTTGATTAAAACTTTTTTATCACTTTCATCTAAATTAGGTTTTCCACCAAGATCTGAGATTTGCTTACTTAATTCATTGATTTGTTCATCATCTTTTTCAGATGATAAGTTTAACATTTTCTCTTTGTTTTTTAGATAGTCCTCTAGCTGCTTATCCCTTAAAGCCTCTACTCTTCTAACTCCTGCAGCAATTGAAGATTGGCTAATAATTTTAAATTTACCAATATCACCGGTGTTTTTTACATGAGTTCCACCACATAGCTCAGTTGAAAAGTATTTTTCTCCCTCATCTCCCATTGATAACACTCTTACTTCATCTCCATATTTTTCTCCAAATAATGCTAAAGCTCCATTATCAACTGCCTCTTTCGGTGTCATAATTCTTGTGGTTACATCTGATTGTTTGGAAATCATATCATTTACATGACTTTCTATTTTTAACATCTCATCATCTGAAATTGGCTTCATATGACTAAAATCAAATCTTAACCTTTCTGGCTCAACAAGAGATCCCTTTTGAGTAACGTGCGGACCTAAAACTCTTCTCAAAGACTCGTGTAATAAATGAGTTGCTGAATGATAAGCTCTTGTATCATTTCTTTTCTCAATATTAATTTTCATTTCAACATCTTGCTCTAATTTTATTGAACCTTTTTTGACTTTTCCGTAATGAACAAATAGATCTCCCAATTTCTTTTGAACATCTGTTACTTCAAATTCAAATTCATCCTTAATAATCATTCCTGTGTCCCCAACTTGACCTCCAGATTCAGCATAAAATGGGGTTTGATTAACAACAATGATACCCTCATCTCCAGCATTTAAAGTATCAACCTCTTTATGGTTTTTAAGAAGAGATTTTATCACTCCTTGTGCTTGATCATTTTCATACCCTAAAAATTCTGTAGCTCCATGTTTTTCTTTTACACCATACCAAACTTGCTCAACTGCACTATCTCCAGATCCTTTCCAATTTTTTCTTGCAAGCTCAATACTTTCTCTCATCAACTCACCAAATCTTTCTTTATCAAATTCTAAAGATTTTGATTTTAAAATATCCTCTGTAAGATCAATTGGAAATCCATAAGTTTCATAAAGTTTAAATGCAATGTCACCTGGTAGAACTTTGTCTATTTTAGAAATTTCATCATTTAAAATTTTAATTCCTCTATCTAAAAGAACTAAAAATTTTTCTTCTTCCGTCTTTAAAGTTTCTTTAATTAAAGACTCTGCTCTTTTTAATTCAGGATAATTTCCTGACATTTCATTTAATAGGGTATCAAACAATTTTGAAAATACTGGATCCTTAGCTCCTAATAAATGAGAGTGCCTCATCCCTCTTCTCATAATTCTTCGAAGCACATACCCTCTTCCTTCATTAGATGGTAACACTCCTTCAGCAATTAAAAATGAACTTGCTCTTAAGTGATCAGCAATAACTCTAAAGCTAGATAGATTAGATTTATCTGATTTAATTTTAATTATATCTGAAGCAGAATTGATTATTTTTTTAAAGTGATCTGTTTCATAATTATCATGAGTACCTTGAAGTAAAGCAGCAATTCTTTCTAAACCCATTCCAGTATCAACAGATGGTTTTGGAAGATTTATTCTTTTATCTTTTGTAACTTGTTCAAATTGCATGAAGACTAAGTTCCATATTTCAATAAATCTATCTCCATCTTCATCTTTAGTTCCAGGTAATCCTCCATGTAAATGATCACCATGATCATAAAAGATTTCTGAACAAGGTCCACATGGTCCTGTTTCGCCCATTGACCAAAAATTATCTGAAGTTGCTATTCTAATTATTCTATCATCGCTAAAACCTGCTATTTTCTTCCAAAAATTGAAGGCCTCATCATCTTCATGAAACACGGTTACATAAAGTCTATTTTTATCTATTCCAAAATCTTTGGTAATTAAATTCCAGGCATAATCAATTGCTTGTTCTTTAAAATAATCTCCAAATGAAAAGTTTCCTAACATCTCAAAGAAAGTGTGGTGTCGAGGTGTATAACCAACATTTTCTAAATCATTATGCTTACCACCAGCTCTTACACATTTTTGTGAAGTAGTAGCTCTTACATAATCTCTTTTTTCCAAACCTGTGAACACGTTCTTAAATTGAACCATTCCAGAATTAGCAAACATCAACGTTGGATCATTATTTGGAACCAAATTACTGGACTCAACAATCTGATGATCGTTCTTTTCAAAATACTTTAAGAAAGTATTCCTAATTTCATTGAGAGTTTTGTCTGCCATATTTTTAAAATACAGCTTTTTTATTTTATGTCTAGATGCAGTACGGGAAAAAAGGCGCTTAAATTAAGCGCCTTTTATTAATAAAGATGACCTATTAATTCTTTTTAGATGGAGGAGTAGCTTCAGCTTTTGCTTCTTCTTCTTTTTCAGCTACTTTCTTTTCTTTTTCCAATTTTTCAGGATCTATCGGGTTTCCTTCTATTTTTTTAGAAATAACACCAGCTTTTTCCCTAATTGCCATTTCTATTTCTGCAGCAACTTTAGGATTTTGAGCTAGATAAGTCTTAGCGTTCTCTCTACCTTGACCAATCTTCTCTCCTTTATAAGCATACCATGCTCCTGATTTTTCAATAATATCTGCTTTGGAACCAAGATCTACTAATTCACCCATCTTGCTAATTCCTCTTCCATACATCAAATCAAATTCAACTACTTTAAATGGCGGAGCTACTTTATTTTTTACTACCTTCACTCTTGTAGAGTTACCAATAATTTCATCTTTATCTTTGATGGCACCAATTCTTCTAATATCCATTCTAACTGATGAATAAAACTTAAGCGCATTTCCACCTGATGTAGTTTCAGGACTTCCAAACATAACTCCAATTTTCATTCTGATTTGGTTAATGAAAATCATCATTGTGTTTGTATTTGAAATTGAGCTTGTTAATTTTCTTAAAGCCTGACTCATTAATCTTGATTGAAGACCTACATGATGATCTCCCATCTCACCTTCGATCTCAGCTTTTGGTGTTAAAGCTGCAACAGAGTCGATTACAATAACTGAAATAGAGCCTGATTTTACTAGCGTATCAGCAATTTCTAATGCTTGTTCACCAGCATCTGGTTGTGAGATTAAAAGTTCTTCAGTATTTACACCTAATTTTTTTGCATAAACTGGATCTAAAGCATGCTCTGCATCAACGAATGCACAAATTCCACCTGCTTTTTGAGCTTCAGCAACAACTTGTAATGCTAATGTTGTTTTTCCAGATGATTCTGGTCCATAAACTTCTATAATTCTTCCTTTTGGTAATCCGCCTATACCTAAAGCTAAATCAAGACTTAAAGAACCTGTTGAAACAGACTCAATATCCATAGCTCTCTTTTGGCCAAGCTTCATTACAGAGCCTTTTCCAAAATTGTCTGTAATTTGAGCTATTGCAGCATCTAATGCTTTGTTCTTTTCTTTAATATCCATTTCTTGATCTTTGGCAGATTTCACTACCTTTAAATTACTTTTTGTCATTACTTGCCTCTTTTTTATTAATTATTAACACTCGAATCATAATATTATTATGTACTACTTTTGTTCTCATTTGCAAGAATAATAAATAATTAAAAAAATAAGTGATTTTAAATATTTATTAAATAATTTGTAAAAATAATCATATAAGAGGTTGACAAAAAGCCTTTCAGATGCCATATAAAAGCATATGATTAAAGTTATTAAAAAAGTAAAACCTGATGCAGTTAAAATAGTAAGACTAAGAGAAAGTCTAAATCACACTCAAAAAAGTCTATTAAAATTATTAGATGAACTTGGATACGGTATGTCACGAGCTACATACCAAAGAATAGAAAGAGGAGAAGAAATTCAACCTTTATATATTGAAAAACTTTCAAAATTTTACAGTAAATATTTCAGCTCAAATTCTAAATTAGATAGCAAAAAAAAATTTGTAGCTAATCAAGAAAACTATAACATTGAAAATTTAATTATTTCAAACAATTCTATCAAAAAAAATAAAGCTTCACAAAATGAAGATAAAGAAAATTTAAATAAAATTTTGCCCACTTTTAAAACTGAGAAAACCTACCTGTACTCAGTTAAAAACTTTGAAGAGGTAACTAAAACTTTAGGTAGATCTAGTAGAAGAAAATTTTTTTATCAATTAACTCCCGATTCAAAACCTGGATATGGATATGATGACTCTATGAACGAAAAAGACTCTATTAAAGATATGGTAAATTTAATAAATGAGTATTTAAAAAATAGAACTAATTTAAGCCAATTAGAGTTTACTGAAAGATTTGATGAAAATACAAATGAATTAGATCAAATTGAAAGTATAGCAGAATTTGGTAAAAAACTTAATTTTTTAAATCACTATGATATTAATCTTTATGTCGGAGTTTTTAATGCTCCAGAATTATCTTTTGTACCTATAGATAATCATCCATCTAATACAACTTATAAATATGGAATTCAAAATACTCCAATATGTATTCTTTGTTTTGCTAGAGATACAAATGCAGATATGCAATTTATTTATGATAATTTTTTCTTTAAAGAAAAATTAAATTATCTTTTAGAAAAAAATAAAATGACAAATATAACGATTGATGATTTTGAAGAAGATGATGTTAAATATAGTACACAGCAAGAATGTTCTGCTTTTGAGACTACAATAGATTATTTTAAAGGTATTAATCCTTCATGGGTAAAATTTGATAGCACCTATGATTTTGATGATGAAATACCGTTTTAGAATTTAAGAATTCCTGGATAGGTGATAGCCTAGTGCCTACACTACCTACCCAGAAACATTGTGTGTAAGATCAATATATATCTTACAAAAAATAAATCAAGTGTGTAGGCCAATGGAGGATAGGATGAACAATCCTACGAAAGGACTCGCTGTGCCTAAAAAAAGCGAAGCAAAAGACAGTACAATTTTTGAAGAAGTCAGTACTGTTAAAATGATTGGTAAAGACGTTTTAGTTCAACACTCAGTTTGTGTTGATGCAAATGTAATTGCTAATAATAGAAAATGGAGACAAACAACCTACGAATCATTTGAAAAAAGAGTGCATTTAGTTGCTCAAGACTATACTGGTGGTGTCGATGAAAATTTAATTAATATTGAACCACCTATTGTAATCGATGTATTGAATGATGAAGGTGATTTGGATCTTGATGCTAAAGTTATTGTTAATTTTATAGCGACGATACCAACAAATTTAGCAATTAAGGAGTTACAATAATGAATAGCGTAACTAAACTCAGAAGATTGAGACGTATGTCTCACTTTTTTTTGGATAAACCATCAGTAACCATTAGAAGAAGTGGACTTTTCTTCAGCAAAAGTGCTGTTGATGCATTGAATATAGAGAAGTTTGAAAACTGCTATATTTCAATTGAAGATGGCACTGAACCTGATGAAGCAATCAAAATATTTGTAGAATTCAACAATGATCCTACAAGTGAAGAAAATTGCCCTGTAAAAACTCACACGGCTAATGGTTGTTATGTATCTTGTGTTGGAACTATTTTTAATCAAATTCCAAGAGCAAGAGCTCTAATATCAAAAAAGAGAGGTGAGAGAAGGATATTTTTAGAGAAAGACTTATCCATAAATACTTGGTTCTTTCCTTTAGCTCCCCAATTTGAAACCAAATTGAAGGATCTTGATTTGATACCAGAGGTAAAATGTATCTATCAGTTGGTGTTTAGAGACAACATCCAAAGGATAGGTGAAACAACTAATCTAAATCGAAGGTGTAAAGAGTATTCAAGAGAAAATATTCCTTATGATGAAGTTAGATTTTCTAACATGAATAATCTTACTGATGAGGAAAGGAAATCTTGGGAAAGCTACCATCTCAATAAGTATGCAAGAGAAGTTGGTGCTTTACCTCCTTACAACTATCAATTTGGAAAAAATAATAACTAAACTAAGAGGTGGAGGGGAAAAACCCCTCCAAAAAAAATGCAAAAATATACATATTTAATTTTTGACTTAGATAAAATTAATAAAGCTGAGGATTTATTTCTTAATGAAATGGCACATGCTGGCTGGGATTTATTTTTAATTAATAATGAACCTATGCATGAGTATCCTAAAGTAAAAGTTAAGCTTTATTTTAGAAAAGAGGTTACTTAAGATTTAAGTAATCACTATTCAGTAGGCCTACTGATTTTAAAACTCTGTATTGAGCTAACAAGTAGCTTCTTTCAGCTTCAGCAAGATTAATTTTTGCATTTATTAAGTTTGATCTAGATTGAAGAACATCAAAAGTAGATCTTCCAGATCCGCTTTCATATTCAAAGCTAATTCCTTCAGTTGCAACTTCTGAAGCTTTAACTTGAGATTGTACAGCTTGTAAAAAACTTCTTGATGACTGTAAAGTTGACCAAGAAGATGTCACTGACTGCGTATTATTTTTTTGAGCATTCTCTAATAATAATCTCTTCATACCTTTTGCTTGAAGATTTTTGCTTACATTAGATTTATTTTTGCCACCAAATTGGAAAGGCCATGAAACAGTTGCTTGCAAAACATCTTTTTCTCTCTCATCGTACGTTGAGCTTAAATCATCAGTATAAGTTCTCTCTAATGAAATTTTTGCTGTTGGTGAAAGATCAGATCTTGCTATTTTTACATCTAGTTCTGATTGTCCATATTCTATTTCAGCAATAATTAATTCTGGACTTTTCTCTAAAGATATTTTTTTAGCTTCACTTAAATTTTTAGGGATTGTTACTTGCGCATTATATATTTTTTTTAATTTTGCCTCTTCAGCAATAGTTCCAATTACATTTTCATAATTTAATTTGCTAGTTACTATATTATTTTGAGCCTCGATATATCTTGCTTGAGCGCCTGCAAGAGAAGATTGTGATTGTGCTAAATCAGATGCTGTGATTTGTCCCCTGCTCAATCTTGCATTATCTAACTCAAATTGTCTTTGAAGTAAGTTTACATTTTCTTCATTAATATTTAATTTTTCATAAGCTAATATTAAACCTGTATATGCTTCAATAGCTCTTAAGAAAATTTCTTGTTCTTTTTGTATTAATTTTGCTTCTGTTAAATTTAACCCTAACTTATTTTTTTCATATTCTGTTTTTCGTCCGCTTCCATCAAGTAATGTTTGTTCAAGTTTAATTGAAGCTGATCCTGTATTTACATCTGTAACTGATGCATCTGCACCAGCCTGTGTAGTAATTTCATTTGTTTCCTCAAAATTTTTTTTACCTGTAAGAGTTAAAGTGGGCAATAAATCGCTTCTAGACATATTGATTACTTCTTGTTGAATTTCTAAATTTTTTCTCTCCGCTTGAAGCTCAAGATTATTATCAAATGTTTGTTTTAGTGCTTCTTTTAAAGTTGCTGAATATGCACTTAATGGAAAAATAATTGCACAAAAGATAATTATTAAAAACTTTTTCATTTATTATATTTTATTGTCTTAATTTGATGGTTACTATTTAAATTTAAAATTATTGTAGAATATTTAGGAGCAAATTTAAACATGTTCTGTGTAATTCTTTGGTAAGTTTGCATAAAATTAATTACATCTCCTTTACTCATTATTTTATGACTAGATTTATTTTTAGTATTTAACCACAACTTGTGCTCTTGTTTTAGTCTCCATTTCTGAAGCAAACTGAAATTTTTAGCTTTTAGATAAATCAGGCAATTTAATTGAGAATATAGTTTTTTGTATTTTGTCTTTAATTGCTCATTAACATATTTTCTCCAAATAAGTTTTTGGTCTTTAGTTCTTTCAAGAGAATTAATTGACTTTTTAAGCGATTTGTTAACCTCTGCTCTTGCACCAACACACCAGCCCTCGAATATAATTACATCTGGCTGCTCTTTAATATTATACCAATTTTTTTTAGGTGATCGGTCATCTACTGCCTTATTAAAACTTGGTAACTTTATTGATTTAAAGTTTTTACTTTTTGATTTTTTAAAGAAATCCAACATAATTTTTACATCATGTGTTCCTGGTACTCCTCTTGTCATCAACATAGGATGTACTTTATTGGATAAAATAGATCTTTCTTTTCTAGTTTTATAAAAATCATCAATAGAAATTTTAAATACTTTTAATTTAAAATATTTTTCTAATATTATTTTTATAATTGAACTTATTGTCGTCTTACCAGTTCCTTGTCCTCCTGCTAAACCAACCAAGTAAGGTTTTTTATTATTAGTTTTTTTTGCAATCCAAAAACACACTGGTATTAGAAAAGACTTTAGCATCTTATCTTTGTTACTAAACTTTTCTTTTGAAGTTTCTTGTGACTTAATAAATTTTAAACAATCACTTTTAACTTTTTTAAAACACTCAGCAGTAGATTGCATTAAACTTTTATTTTTCTTGATCCATTGGATGGTTGAGACCATCAAATTGAGCTATCTCTTTTATATCCTCAACTTTAACTTCATCAACACAACCTAAATTAAATCCTGTCATTGCAGGATTACTTCTTGGATTGTGATGGGTGTAAATTCCACACTCAGTACAGAAATAATGCTTGGCAACTTTTGTATGGTATTGATAAAGTTTTATTTTATCCTCACCTTTGGTAAGTTTAAAATCTTCATTTTTAACCATACCCATTGTTGCATTTTTTCTTTTGCAAATTGAACAATTGCATCTGACTATTTTTGCTAATTCATTAACCGTAGAATTTATCTCAGCTTCTACAGATCCACAATGACAACTTAGTTTCATATATCTCCTTAATTTAAGTTAAAATACTTTTTGCTGCAATCTTATTTCCATCTAAATCACGAACGTATGCATAATAATTTCCATCTTTTCTAACACCTGGTCCACCCTCATCTGTTGCTCCTTTTGAAATTGCAACTTCATAAAATTTATCCACTGCTTCTTTAGTATCAGCTAATAAAGTAGTTTGTGAACCATTTCCAAAAGTTGCAGGCTCCCCATTTACAGGATGTGTTACATAAAATTGAACTTTATCTGGATCACTTGAATGAGCGTAACCCAAATATTTTTCTGTTTTTAAAATTCTTTTTAATTTCAAAGGTTCAAAAACAGCATCATAAAAGTCACCCGATTTTTGATGATCATTAGAACCAACCATGACAAAATCTAAAATGTTCATAATCAAACTCAGAATTTATATATTTAAATAACCAACTTAAACTATCTATGGTTGAAGTTATCCACAAGTCCACAATATGTGGATTGGATGTTCACGTTTTGATTCACTTTTGATTCAGTTACAGACTCAAAATACAACCTATTGAGTGTATTCCATAAATAGTCTATAAAATAGAACAAAACAAGAACATGAAACTAACAATCCCATATTATCTACATAAAGCAGGTGCTGGTTTTCCTTCCCCTGCAACAGATTATATCGAAGAAGATATCGATCTAAACATGCATTTAATAAGAAATGTTCCAGCTACTTTCATCATCAGAGTTCAAGGTAAATCTATGGTTGATGTTGGCATTAATGATGGAGATTTATTGGTCGTTGATAAAAGTTTAAAACCGAAAAATTTTTCAACTGTGATTGCAAATGTTCATGATGAACTTGTAGTTAAAACTTTAGTTCAAGAAAGAGATAAAAAATTTTTAACCTCTGGCTCTAAAGAATTTTCTGACAGAATTTTAATTAATGAAGAACAAGATGTTTTTATTTGGGGAGTAGTTACTTATGTCATCCACTCAGTATACTAAAAAAATAGCACTAGTTGATTGTAATTCTTTTTATGTTTCTTGTGAAAGATTATTCAATCCTAAAATAAGAAAAAAACCTGTTGTCGTTTTATCTAATAATGATGGCTGTATCATTTCAAGATCGAATGAAGCAAAAGCTTTAGGAATTAAAATGGGAGAACCTTATTTTAAAGCAAAAGATATTATTGTTAAAAATAATGTAAATGTTTTTTCATCAAACTATTCTTTATATGGAGATTTATCTAGAAGAGTGATGCGAACTCTTAAAAGATTTAATTCTGAAATAGAAGTTTATTCAATTGATGAAGCATTTTTAGATTTATCAAACTTTAAAGATCAGGATGTAGAAAAAGTTGGAAAAGAAATAAGAGAAACAGTTTTGCAATGGACTGGTATTCCAACAAGTATTGGGATCGCAAAAACAAAAACATTAAGTAAAGTTGCAAATCATATTGCAAAGAAAAAACAATCAGGAGTGACAAGTTTAATTGGAATAGATAATTTAGATCCTATTTTAGAAAAAGTTGAAATTAATGATGTCTGGGGTGTTGGTAGACAGCTTACTAAATTTTATCAAAAGCATGGAATTTATAATGCGAAGCAACTTAAGAATAAATCTAATACATGGATCAAGAAAAGTTCTAACGTTTTAAGTTCAAGAACTGCAATGGAGCTTAGAGGAATTCCTTGTATTGATTTAGAAACAACCACTACCAAAAGAAAGAGTTGTGTGGTTTCAAGATCATTTGGAAAAAGAATTGAAACGTTTCAAGAATTAAAAGAAGCAGTTGCAAACTATTGTTTAAATGCATCTGAAAAAATTAGATCAGAATCTTTAGTTGCAAAAGCAATTACTGTATTTGTAAGAACGAGCCCTTTTCACAGAAACTTTGGTTATTATTCAAATGCAAAGACAGTTGATTTTCCTATCGCAACAAACAATAGTATTGAAACAGTTAAAACTGCAGTTTCGATTCTTGAGAGCATATTTAAAAATGGTTATCGTTATCAAAAAGCAGGTGTAATGCTAACGGGTTTATCTAATGCAAGTGACAAAACAAATTTATTTACATCTGAAAAAGATGAAAAAATAAATAGTTTAATGAGATCAATTGATAATACTAATCATCGATACGGAAGATCTACTTTGAGCATTGCAAGTGCTGGGGTTCATAAAAAGTGGAATATGCGAAGGCAGTATTCTTCTAAAATAGATACTGCTGATTTTTATTGTTTACCAACGATTAGAGCCTAAAAGAAAGTATTAATTTATTTCACAAACGTATCATTGAATTGACTAGATACTCTTACAAAAGTAGTACATTTACTCAATTGTTTAAGTGATGGTGCTCCTACATAAGTACAACTACTTCTAACACCACCAAGAATATTTAGAACAGTATCGTTTATTTTCCCTCTGTATTTTACTCTTACTTTTCTTCCTTCACTACTTCTATAATCTGCTAATCCGCCATAGTGTTTTTTGTTAGCAACTTCTGAGCTTGATCCATAAAATTCAATATATTTAGATCCATTCACTTTTACTATTTTTCCTTTTCCTTCATCATGACCTGCCAACATTCCACCTAACATCACAAAATCTGCACCTCCACCAAAACCTTTTGCTACATCACCAGGACATGTGCATCCTCCATCAGCGATGACATGTGCACCAAGACCATGAGCTGCATCTGCACATTCAATCACAGCACTTAATTGTGGATAACCTACTCCTGTTTGAATTCTTGTTGTACAAACACTTCCTGGTCCTATTCCAACTTTTACAATATCTGCACCACTTAAAACTAATTCTTGTGTCATATCTGCAGTAACAACATTTCCTGCAATAATAGTTTTTGTTGGGTATTTTTCTCTTACTGATTTAATAAAATTTGTGAAATGTTCTGAATAGCCATTTGCAACATCAATACAAATAAATTTGAAAAAACTAAATTCCTTTAAAACATTATCTAAGTTTTGAAAGTCTTCTTTTTTAATACCAACGCTAAGTGCAATATTAGGATAGATTTTTTTAATATTTTTGTTTTGTTTTATTTTTTTTACATCATGTTGCTTTGTTAAACATGTGATCATTTGATGATCATTTAATTTTTCGGCAATACTTAGTTCGCCAACACCATCCATATTGGCTGCCATTATAGGAATACCTGACCATTCATTTTTACTGTATTTAAATCTATAAGTTCTAAGAAGATTAACATCTTTACGACTTTTTAATGTACTTCTCTTAGGTCTGAATAAGACATCAGAGTAATCTAACTTAAGCTCTTCTTCTATTCTCATAATTTAAAATGCTATAATTTCTAAAATTGTATTTCAATTCAAATTACAGGCTGTGGATAAGTTTTTAATTAAGCTTTAAAAAGCTTATCAGACATGTTTTGCAATTTATCTCCGAAGAAAACTTCTTTTTCAATTCGATTAAAATCGAGATCAAATACCTTAGACATAGCAGATGCATAAACTGACCTTGCATCAATAGTGGCATTTAAATCTCTACCTTGATAAAGTTCTTTTCTTTTTAATCCTGGCCAATCAGAATAAACTTGGCTTTTCTTTAACAATCCACCAGCCATAAATAAAGCTGTGCCATATCCATGTTCTGTACCGTTCCCTCCATTTTGAGCTATAGTTCTTCCAAATTCCGTGACTGTTAAAATTACTGTATCTTTGTAAGAATCCTCAAGATAGGCCTTCAAATATCGAATAATTGAGTCCATTTCTTCAAGACATTTTGTGTGAGTTCCATTGACTCCACCTTGGGCAGCATGAGTGTCAAAACCATTTACTTCAAATACTGCAACTCTTGGACCATTGGGTTTGGATAAATATTTTCCTGCCTCCACTGCAAGATTTCTATTATTTCTAGCATCAGAACCAAAACTACCACCTACACCCATCTTTTGTTCATTTTTACGAACTTTTATAAAATTCATCATATCTAATAATTCTTCTTCAGATCTATCAGCATAAATTGATCTTAAAAGTTCGAGAGTTTCCTCTCTAGGTAATCTTCCATCGGCTGGATAAAAGTTGTCATTTTTAGGAACACCTCTTAATAAAAGTGGCATAGGTAAAGACAATGCCAAGCCATCTCCTTTCAAATTAGCTAGCTTCATTCCTCTTCCAAGCCATCCTGTTTTTTCTTGATATGGAACTCTTCCACCTGACTCCATTAAGTTTTGACCTTCAAAATGTGACCGCGCTGTATAAGGTATGCTTGTGGCGTGAATAATTGATCCTGAATTTGCTTTCCAGCACTCATGAAAACCATCCAATCGTGGATGCAATGCAAAATCAGAATCAAGTTTTATTGGGTTTTCTATTAAAATTTTTTTTCTTCTTTTTTCAAAATTTTTATCTCCGATAACTGGGACAGCTGTTAGGCCATCCATTCCACCTCTTAACATTATAACAACTAAATTTTTCTTTCTAGAAGTAGAGGCTAAAACTGGAAAATTAAATCCAGCTAAAAATAAAGAAGTTGCAGTTCCTTTTAAAAAATCTCTTCTTGATATTTTCATGCTTTTAATACCTCTGGTAAATTAAATAATATAATATGCTTTTCCTCGTTTGTCTTTGCTCTCGAAACAATATTTAATATTTCGTCTGAATTATCAAAATTATTAGTAATTATTTTTTCATGAATATTGTCACTTATTTGATCATCAACATTATATTTATGAAATGCAGTTTTGGCATACATTATCCTTCTTATGATCATTTCAGTAGACATCCAGTCTTTTTCTAAATCTGAATATCCATTAGGTTGTTTTTGCTTATAAGGATGACATCCTAAATCTTCTAAAAACCAACGCTGCCAGTTAATTAACCCAAATGGTTTCATACCTAATGGATGACCATCAATTATTTTTTCTTTAGTTGGATATGAATAAGTTGATCCTGACATATTAATAGTAGTGAGCCACCAATTTTCAGGATTTTGAAATTTTCTATATTTATCATTATATTCAAATGCAACTTTTATAGCTGCTTTATGAACCTCTGGAAGAAATCCATCTGACTGTTCCCAAGCTTTAACAACTGGTGCAATCATTTCTGTTGTTGGGTTATCAGTAATTAAATATCTACAAAGTTTTGTTGCTATAAATTCTCTGCAGGATGGATGATTAACCAAATCCTTTATAGCAAGTTTCAAGGCTTTTCTTCCTGATTTATATTCTTTTCCTAAAACTAATTTTCTTCCTGGCTCATGTCTTTCACGATCGAACCTGACGTCACCTCCGTTATTTTTAGTTTTGCTCCACTTAGGTCGCCAACCTGTCATAATTTTTGCTAATTCTATAACATCTTCTTGTGAATAACCTGCCTTTGGTGAAATCGTATGAAGCTCCATTAATTCTCTTGCATGATTTTCATTTAATGTTGCTGGTCTCTTTTCTCTTCTTCTCCATTCTTTCCTTGCACTTTCTGACTTAGGGCCAACATTTTCTTTATTATCAAGATGCATTATCATTGGCCAAGCTAAAGTTGCTTCTGTTACCAAGGTCTCAAAATTTTTATCCATGTTAGCTCTAATAAAATCTCTCTGATATGCTCCAGTAGAATACGAACCTAATGTTTGTGTGTCACTTATTGTAAAATGGTTTCCCCAAAAATACCAAAGCTTAGCTAGAACTGGATGATCGCTTCTTATTCCTTCAGAGTGTCTTATGCAAATTTCATTGGCTGGCCAAAATTTTTTACCTGTATCATGTTCTAATTGACGCTGAGCTCTTCTTAACCCCTCTGGATTATTTTTAAATTTTTTTCTTAATGTTGTTTCTTCTTCCACTCTTTGAGTGATCCAATACTTTCGCATTTCTTTTTCAGAGTAAATATGTTTACCCTTCCAATTAAATTCTGGGATTGTTTCAACTTGTTTTTGAGCCCAAACTAGTGGATCCGATGGCTCTTTTTCATCAGGTTTCAAACCAAATGCAACTTTTCTAAAAAAGTTTTTCATTAGTATTATTATTAATAAGTTACTTTATTTTATCAATATCGTGGATGTTTGTTAAGGAATTATTAAATTCTTCAATATTTTCTCTTAAAGCTAAACTAGAAATTGAATAAATCATTATTAATAACAAAACTAAAGGCAATGAGGTAACAATTGACGCATTACTTTTGATTAACAAAATATAAAAAACAATAAATAAAGCTGAACGAATTAAAACCGTTTTTCTAAATACACTTATTATTGAAAGAGAATGCTTCAATAAATTAAAAAAACTCATTTGAGAAGGACCAAAATATCTTTTCCCTCTAATTGATGGAGAGGAAATTAAATCTTTTTCAATTTTTTTTAATGATCCTGAAAAACTATTCCAAGTAGATTTTTCATCTAACATTTTTTTAACAGTTGCTTTTGAAAGACATGTGAAATTTCCAAATTTAATTGATTGCCCAGTAAATGCTAAAGTTAAAAATTTGTGAAATTGATAGCAAATTTTAAAGATCATATTTTCTGATCTTTTAACTCTTTCACCAACTATAGATCTATCTCCAGCTTCCTTTGATAATTCAATAAAGTTTTTAATTTCTTCAGGTCTATCTTCACCATCGCCGTCCATTGGAATTACATAATCAAATTCCTTTTTTTCATAGATATATTTCAAACCAGAAGCAATACATCTTGCATGACCTCTGTTTTCTTTCATATTGATAATTTCAATTGAGTGAAAGTTTTCAATATTTGGATAATCATCGATGATTTGCTGTGAAGAAGCATCATTAATTACCACTAATGATATTTCAGAATTTAAATCTTTTGTCTCATGATTAATATTTTCAATTAATAGCTTCAAAGACTCGCGGTCATTGTAAACAGGTACTAAAATGAAATATTTCATAGATTATCTTGATCCAACGCAGATACTATCAAGACACATATAATCTTTCAATTGATCAAGTTTCTCTCTTTCAACTATACCTTCCCAAACTGGTCTAGATTTTAAATGATAAGATAAATTGCCTGCATTCCACTCATCTCCAAGAACAACATTGATCTTAGAGTTGAATTGTTGATCCCAGGCATATTGAGTTTTCATGGCAATTTCTTTACCTAGATAATCTGTTCTCTTATCGTCTTTTGAAACAGAAACATAAGCATAAAGAACAGGTGATAAAAAGAAAAAGAATAAAAATCCAATCATAAAGGGTTTTAATTTTTTTAAATTTATTTGAGACTGAAATAAATAAACAATTAATGTTCCAAAGAACAAATAAAATGGTGTCATCCACATTGTTCGAATTTTTGAACCTGTTATCAATGAAGTTAAAAACATCAGAGCAATTGGCAAGATATTTATTGCTAACAAAAATAATAAATTTTTATCTTTGAAATTTATTTTAAATTTAATTTTTTTAACCAATAACAACGTTAAAATTATAAATGGAATTAATATACCAATTTGTTTTCCTAAAAATATTAATGGAAATTTAATGTGATTAATGAAACTTGATTGCTCTAAACCTGTTCTTGCAAGTCCATAAGTAACTGTGATGAATTCATTATTATTTAACCAAATTAAGTGGGGAACTAAAGCAACTATAAAGACTTCTATTGTAATTAAGTATTTAAAATCAAACTTTCTTTCTTTCTTAAAAATTAAATAAATGAATAAAAGTGCGATAGATACTAATAAGTAAATGAACAAATATTTTGATAAAAATCCAAGTGCACCAAACAAACCTATTAAAAAACAATCCCAAAACTTAATATTTTTACCACTATAAATTTTCCAAGAATAATATGCAGTTAAAGACCAAAAAGGTAACTGGCATACATTTACGTTAAATTCAGGTGTAGTAAAATTATAAAAATAAATTGTCTCAATTAATAAAACTGAAATTAAACCAAGAAATTTGTTTTTAAGTATTTCGTTCGAAAGTTTGAAAACATAATAAAAAGAAATAATTACAAAAATTTGGCTTAATAAATAATAAGCCCAGTCCTGTGAACCAAAAATTTGAAAAAAAACTTCTGTAAAAAAAGCACTCATGGGAGGATGCTTATTAAAACCCCATTCTAAATTGCTTCCCCAGGCTAAAGCCTCAATTGTATCTAAGGGTAAATTGTGATTTGTAAGAGTTGGAATCAAAGTCCAGAAAATTAGATGTGATGTAACAAAAATATAAAAAAGATTATCTATATTTTTGTTATTAATGGTCATTATTTAAATATTTATAACAATTCAGCTTGCTTGACACCCCTATTTTGCTGAATATACTCCGGCCATTCAAAATTAATCGATGCCTAAAACTACTAAAGTAAAGAAAAAAGTTTCTAAACCTAAAACTAAAGTTGCAAGTAAGCCAAAGAAAACTACGGCTTCTTCAGCTAAAAAAGTTCCTATAAAAATTTCAAAAACTTACGTTCCAAAAGAAACTGAAAAATATATGTGCGAAAAACATAAAGTATTTTTTAGAATGAGATTAAATGAATGGAAGAAAGAATTAATCAAATCAAACAATGAAGCCCTATACAATGGAAGTATGGATGACAATAATATTTCAGCAGATCTAGTAGATCAGGCAAGTTCATATATTGATAAAAATGTAGAGATGAAAGCAATTAACAGACAAATAAAATTAATTTCTGAAATCGACAAAGCTTTAAGAAGAATTATGGATGATACTTATGGGTATTGTTTAGATACAGCTGAACCAATTGGTTTAAAAAGATTAATGGCAAGACCTGTTGCTAAATACACAATTGCTGCACAAGAAAAGCATGAAAAAGAAGAAAAAGTCCATGTGGATGATTAATTAAGGTCTTGGTATTTTTGCCTCTTTATCCATAAAAGCATATCCTTTTACAACAGCCTCACGTTCAGAAATTTCTTGGTACCATCTGGATAAGTTTTGATAATTTTTTAATCCAATATCATGCCACTCGTGCCTTGCCAACCAGGGCCAAGTTGCAATATCAGCTATAGTGTAATTATCTCCAGCTAAAAATTTAGAAACTTTTAATCTAGCATCTAATTCCCCATAAATTCTTTTGGCAATTTTAAAATACCTTTGTTCACCAAATTCACTTTTTCCAGGATTATAATGATGAAACTGGTGATGCTGACCAATCATAGGTCCAATGGTTCCCATTTGAGCCATCAACCATTGATTAATCACTAATCGATCTTTTTCGTTATAAAACTTTCCACTTTTTTCACCTAAGTACATCAATATTGCACCAGACTCGAAAATACTTTTATTATTTTCATGATCAGTAATTACAGGAATTTTACCAAATGGACTAATCTTTAAAAAATCTGGATTAAATTGTTCGTCGTTTCCTATATCAATCTTAGTTACTTTGTATTCATAGCCAATTTCTTCCAGTATAATACCTATCTTCCAGCCATTTGGAGTATTAGCAGAAAATAATTCTATCATTTTTTTACACCAAGCCTCTCTTGAGCAGCTTTTGATGTAGTAGTGAATTCAAATCTTAATTTTTCATCTGGTCTTGCGTATTTAAAACAACCTCTTGCAGCAAGAGCTCCCTCGTGAAAACCTGAAAGTATTAATTTTAATTTACCTGGATAAGAACAAATATCACCGATTGCAAATATACCATCAACATTTGTTTCAAAGTTTTCTGTATTTACTTCAACTGTTTTTTTATTAATGTTTAATCCCCAATTTAAAATAGGACCAAGTTGCATAATTAATCCAAAAAAACCAAGAACATAATCAGATTGTAATTCTATAATTTCTCCTTCATCATGTTTTATTTTCACAGTACTAATTTGATTATCTCCACTAACAGAGTCCATTTGATATTTAGTGTACAAATTTAATTTTCCCTGATCATTTAATTCTTTTACTTTTTGAACACTAGATTCAGCTCCACTAAATCCATCACGTCTATGAATTAAATTTACTTTAGATGTATTCGATAATTCAATTGCCCAATCTAGAGCTGAGTCTCCCCCACCAAAAATTGAGATGGTTTTGTCTTTAAAAATTGTTTTATCTTTAATTGAATAAAATAAAGAGGATCCTTCAAATTTTTCACATTCTTTAACTGGAAATTTTCTAGGCTCAAAAGACCCAACTCCTCCAGCAATAATTATTGCAGCTACATCAAATTCTTGGTTTCCACTTGTTTTAACATGCCAACGATTTTCAACTTTTTTTAGTTCTTCAACTCTTTCGTTTAAATGAAATTTAATGTTAAAGGGTTTTATCTGTTGTAAAAGATTATTTGTTAACTCTTCTCCCGTACATTCTGGGACAGCCGGAATATCATAAATAGGTTTATCAGGATAAAGTTCGATACACTGCCCACCTGCCTTATCTAAATTATCTACGATTTCACATTGAAGTCCTATAATTCCAAGTTGATGAGCACAGAACAAGCCTGTTGGTCCTGCTCCAATAATTAACACATCTGTTTTATTCATCTAAGCTTGCTTTTCTGGAATAGTAACTTCTAATCCATCTAATTCATCTGAAACTATTA
This sequence comes from Candidatus Pelagibacter sp. HIMB1695, assembly GCF_052047655.1. Taxonomy (NCBI): domain Bacteria; kingdom Pseudomonadati; phylum Pseudomonadota; class Alphaproteobacteria; order Candidatus Pelagibacterales; family Candidatus Pelagibacteraceae; genus Candidatus Pelagibacter; species Candidatus Pelagibacter sp. HIMB1695. The sequence goes on from NZ_JBNAJT010000001.1 coordinate 682,992, forward strand.
ATTGGCAACTTAATCTACTATTTTGTTTTGGTTCATATGCCATATCCAACATATCTTCCTCACCGTCTTCTTTAGTTGGAAGTTTATCTAACCAGTCTTCTTTAACATAAACATGGCAAGTTGCACACGCCATTCCACCTCCACAATCTGCATCAATTCCTGGAATATCATTTTGAACCGCACCTTCCATCACTGTTAATCCATTTTGAACATCAATGGTGTGAGTTTTACTATCGTGTGTGTGGTAAGTAATTTTTGCCATGCGTTATATATATGTTTTTATCTAAAATGAGCAAGTAAGTAAAAACATACTTGGCAATATTTATGCGTTCTGAGGTTCTGGTACTTCCTTTTTAAAAAAGTAGCTAGTGTCTTCTGTTTGTTTCATTATAGCTGGTAAAATTTCTTTGTAGGCATCAATTAAACCATCATTTGTTCTTGGTAATTGATCTTTAATGTGATGATGAAGTTTATCTAAGTTATAAGATGGAACTGTTGGAAACATGTGATGAGTTACATGATATTCCATTTTCCAATATAAAAAGCTTAAAATAGGATTTAAATACATTTCTCTTGTTGTGTATCTATGATCTTTAATATTTCTTGCTAAACCTGCGTGTTGAGTAAAAGAAACTAGTTTGTGTAAAGTTCTTCCATAAAATTTTGGTAATAAAAAAAACAATACTGGTAACCAAGATGATACAATTAAAGACCACAATATAATTGCAATCCAAATTCCAACAAAAACTCTAGAATTAAAAATAACTTTTGATTGAGCGTTTTCAGGAATGCAGTCTTGCATTACTTTTGTTTTTACACCAAATGCATGTTGAATAATCTCATAAGCTATACTTTTTTTAAAATATATAAGTTCCATAAAAGGAATTAAATTCATTAATAAATTTTTTGGAGTATCTTTTAAATTATTTCCATATTCAATTTCATGATCAAACGGATTTTCTGTTGAATATGTATTTCCATGATGAACAAAGTGTGTGTATCTCCATCTTAGTGGTTCAAAATTAGAAAGATATGAAGAGATATAGTAAAAAAATTCATTTAAAGATTTTGTTTTAAACGCAGTTTTGTGACCTGTCTCATGCCACAATGGATTTGAAAAGCCATAAATGTTTCCATAAACCAAAAACCAAAAGGCAGACCACCATGTGCCCCAAGTTATATATGCCAAGGTTCCTGTTATTAATAACAATCCAAAAAAAACTGAAACATGATGAAGTCCTTTAATATCAGATTTTTTTGAAAGTTCTTTAAGAACCTCTATATCAACGTGGCATCGGTGCCATTTTTCTAATTTTACATCCATAATTAAAAATATGTATAATAACTATACATAATTTTACATAAGCGAAAAAAAAAGGGCAAGTACAAAATTGTACCTGCCCTTTTTTAAATTTTAAGTAAAACTACTACTTAGCTCTACCAGGTTGTTGCATAGCTGCTGCCCAAATGATCAGACCGAAAGCGATCTTGTTCAAGAAGTCAGCTGCGTTGTAAATCACGTTAAGTGAGTTAGCATCTACACCACCTGTTAGGTAACCGAAAATGTAACCTAATGGGTAGATCGCCCAACCTACAGTAACGATCATTCTCATTGCACCAAAAGCAGTTACAAGTGATTTGTTACCACTTTTCGCTGCTCTCTTACCTGCTTCACCAGAGAATACTTCATATAAGATGTATACCCAACCAGCCATACCGATTATGAAACCAAGTGTAGCGTTGATGTATCCAGCTTCTCCTAAGTATCCACCTACTAGCATTACTAATGTACCAATCATTAGTCTCCAGAAAATTCCAGAGTCTGATTTGTTTACTGCTGATAGAACAAAATAGAATTCTAACATCAATAATGGCACTGTAATTAACCAGTCAATGTATCTGTATACAGTTGGTGAGTCACCAGTAGCGATCCATACATCTCTCATGTACATGTAGTGTACGAATGCAATACCAGTTACTAGACCAGCAACTGTCATTGAAACTCTCCATCCAGCTGGAACTGAACTTCTTTCTAAGAAAAAGAATACAGTAGCAGCTAAACAAGCCATAGATACTAACCAAAACGAAATACCTACGAAATCGTCTTGAGCCAGCATAGCTGTTTCAGCGTTTGCAACACCAGTCACACCCATAAGAGCAACAACTGTAAGAGCAAACAATTTAAGTTTTTTCATAAAAAACTCCCTCTTCGTTAGTTTTTATTTATTAGTTTATATAAACTAGACTTAAGTAACCCTAAGCCAAAGTTGGGGTTAAATAGCAAATAAAATTAGTTTTATGAAGACTTAATTGTTATTAATTTGCATTGATTTTACTTAATTTTTAAAATTAAATACAATTTATAAGTTAAAAACCAAAAAAATTACAAAAATCGAATCAAATTAGAATGTCAGAAAAATTTCAAAGTATTTATGAAAATTCTATAAATAATCCTGAAAAATTTTGGCAAGAAGCAAGTGAAAATATCTTTTGGTTTAAAAAACCAACAAAAATTTTAAATAAATCTAATCCTCCTTTCTATAAATGGTTCGAGGATGGTGTTACTAACACTTGTTATAACGCTCTAGACATTCATATCGATCAAAGAAGAGGGCAAAAAACTGCTTTAATCTATGACAGTCCTATTACAGGTAATAAAGCTAAGTTCACTTATGAGGAACTAAGAGCAAAAGTATCAAAATTTGCAGGTGCTTTAAAACAACAAGATGTAAATAAAGGAGACAGAGTAATCATTTACATGCCTATGATCCCTGAGGCGGTAATTGCTATGCTTGCGTGCGCAAGAATTGGAGCTATACACTCAGTTGTCTTTGGAGGATTTGCATCGAATGAACTTGCAAGCAGAATAGATGACAGTAAAGCAAAACTATTGGTCACTGCTTCATGTGGTTTTGAGCCAGGAAGGACAGTTGAGTACAAACCTTTAGTAGATGAAGCCTTAAAAATTGCAAATCATAAAATTGAAAAGATGATTTTGTTTCAAAGACCAGGTAACGAGGTCAAATTAAATGCTCCAACAGAGATAAGTTGGGAAGAAGCAATCTCTAATGCAAAAGATGCTGATTGTGTTGAAATGAATTCAAATGAGTTTGCTTACATCCTCTATACATCTGGAACAACTGGAACACCAAAAGGAATTGTAAGAGATACTGGTGGCCATATCGTTGCTCTTAAATGGACTATGAAGAATATCTACAATATTGATACTGACGATATATGGTGGTCCGCAAGTGATATTGGTTGGATTGTTGGGCACTCATACATAGTTTATGCTCCTTTGTTCAAAGGATGTACTACAGTTTTATTTGAAGGAAAACCAGTTGGAACTCCTGATGCTGGTGCTTTCTGGAAAATTATTTCAGATTATAAAGTAAAATCATTATTCACTGCACCAACTGCATTTAGAGCTATAAAGAAGGAGGATCCTGAAGGTAAATTTTTCTCAAAATATGATTTATCTAGTTTTGAAAGCTTGTTTCTTGCTGGGGAAAGAGCAGATCCAGACACTATCAAGTGGGCTGAAAATTTATTAAAGGTTCCTGTGATTGATCACTGGTGGCAAACCGAGACTAGCTGGGCAATCAGCTCAAATTGTACTGGAATTGAAATGATGGAGACCAAATATGGCTCAGCTTGTAAAGCAGTTCCTGGATATAATGTGAAAATCATTAAACCAGACCAATCTTTAGCTAATCCTAATGAAATGGGAGACATTGTTGTAAAACTACCTTTGCCTCCTGGTACATTCCCAACTCTTTGGAATGCAGATCAAAGATACAAAGAAAACTATATGACTAATTATGAAGGCTATTATCAAACCTATGATGCAGGTCACATTGATGATGATGGTTACATTTGGATCATGTCTAGGACAGATGACATTATTAATGTTGCTGGTCACAGATTATCAACTGGAGCAATTGAAGAAGTTTTATCTGAACATCAATCAGTTGCTGAATGTGCTGTTCTTGGAATTGCAGACAAATTAAAAGGCCAATTACCAATTGGTTTAGTGGTTTTAAAATCAGGTGTCGAAAAAGATAATGAAACTATTTCGAAAGAATGTGTGCAAATGGTAAGAGATAAAATTGGTCCTGTTGCTGCGTTTAAGACTGTTATTGTTATAAAAAGATTACCAAAAACAAGATCAGGAAAAATTTTAAGAGGAACAATAAGAAAAATTGCGGATGGTGTTGATTATAAAATTCCACCAACAATAGATGATCCAACAATACTAAATGAAATAAAAGATGATTTAGTAAATCATAAAATTTTAAATAATGGTTAAAACTTATATATTTTTAATTGCTGCAATTTTTTGTGAAGTTGCTGGAACGATGTTGCTGCCAGTTTCTCAAAACTTTACTAAAGTTATACCTACAGTTGCTCTATCAATTTTTTATCTTTGTGCATTTTATTTATTAACTTTTGTTGTAAACAAACTTCCAATTGCAATTGTATACGCGACATGGAGTGGTTTAGGAATTTTTACAATTGCTATACTGGGATATATATTTTTTAAACAAACTTTAGCTTGGCAAGCAGTATTAGGATTATTTTTAATTGTGTTGGGAGTAATTCTAGTAAATAGCTTTACAGTTAAGCTTAACTAAATTGCAAAGGAGTTCCTTCTGGATCTCCTAAAATTTTACCATCCTGCATTTTAATTTTTCCTGCAATGATAGTATGCGTGGGTGTTCCTTTAAATTTAAATCCATTAAATGGAGACCATTTACATTTGCTCTCAATATTTTCATTTTTAATTTCAATTGTTTTATTCATATCCACAATTGTAAAATCAGCATCATACCCTTCTTTTATAAAACCTTTATTTTTAATACCAAAAATCTTGATTGGATTTTCACAAACAAGATTCATCAATTGATTTAAACTTAGCTTTCCATCATTAATATGATTTAACATTACAGGCATTAAAGTTTGAACACCTGGCATCCCTGATGGAGTATTAGGATAAACTTTATCTTTGTTTTCTTTTAAATGAGGTGCATGATCTGATCCAATAGTATCATTAAAGTTGTTTCTGACCCCATACCATAATCTATCATAATGAGATTTATCCCTTATTGGTGGATTCATCTGAGCATATGTTCCAAGTTTGTCATAACAATCTGGAGCATAAAGGGTTAGATGTTGAGGAGTTATCTCAAAAGTAATGTTACCTTTATGCTGAGAGAGAAAATCAATTTCTTCTTTAGTTGTTATATGAAGAACATGAGCTTTTTTCTTATGTTTTTCTGCTATTCTAACTATTCTTCTTGTGGATGCTATGGCACACTCTGCGCTCCTCCATACGGGATGTGTGTGAACATCTCCTTCTTTAATTAATTTTTTATTAATTTTTAATATCGCCTCATCTTCGGAATGCACTGCAACGACTTTGGAAGCGTTTTGAAAAACTTTATCTATATCATCTTCTTCAGCAACTAATAAATTACCAGTCGAAGAGCCAGCAAAAAGCTTAATTCCACAACAACCCTCTAAATCTTTTAAGCTAGCTAAATCGTCTGCATTATCAGCAGTTGCGCCAAAGTAAAAAGCGTAGTTACAATACATTCTATTTTTTGCAAGATCTAGTTTTCTTTGAAATTCTTTCATGTTTGAAGTTGGAGGATTAGTATTTGGCATTTCAAATACACTAGTAATTCCTCCTGCTATTGCCGCCCTACTTCCTGAATGAAGATCTTCAGTATCAGTTGATCCAGGTTCTCTAAAATGTGTTTGGGTATCTATACAACCAGGTAAAACTGTTTGACCTTCAACATTAATTGTTTCTTTTGCTTCATCTGAAATTTGACCAATCTTTTGAATTTTTCCATCATTTATTGCAACATCAACATCTTTTAATTCACCATCGATGTAACATTGTCCATTTTTGATTAAAAGATCTAACATTCCGAGAAATTGTTATTATATTACAATCTATAATTAATCAATTATGAATATTAAAAATGTTTATATTTTAGAAGATAGATCAATACTCTACATAAATGGAGAAGATGCAAAAGATTTTCTACAAAATATTATTAGTAATGACATAAATAAAGTAAATGAAGTTAATAGTTGTTTTGCATCTTTGTTAACTGCACAGGGAAAATTTTTATATGAATTTATAATTGTAAAACATAAATCAGGATTTCTTTTAGACTGTGAAAAGCATCAAGCAGATGGATTATTTAGACAGTTATCTCTATATAAACTAAGATCTAAAGTTGAAATACTTAACCTAAGTAATGAATTTGTTGTAGCAGCTTTTTCTAGTGAAAAATTTTTGAAATTTGATGAAGCAAAAAATCAATCAGGATTTACTATTAAATACAGAGAAGATCCTATTTTTTTAGATCCAAGAAATAAACAATTAGGAGCAAGATTAATTATTAATTTAGAAAAACTTTACTTATCCTTAAAAAAACTAGATCTCCACGATACAGATGTAAACGAATACTATTCATTAAGTCATAAACTAGGAATAGTTCCAAAAGATTTAAACAAATTACAAGATAAATTGTTTGGTATTGAATGTAATTTTGAAGAACTAAATGGAATTGATTTTAAAAAAGGTTGTTACGTAGGCCAAGAAAATACAGCTAGAATTAAATTAAAAAATAAACTTTCAAAAAGATTAATGCCTATAAACATAATTTACGGAAAATTAAACGAAGGAGAAGGTATTTTTAATAATGAAAATGAAATAGGTAAAGTATTAATAAATAATGATTACCCCTTCGCTTTAATCAAATTTTTAGATGAAAACTTTGATGAAAAACTTGAATTTAAAACTAAAGAAGCTTCAATAAGTGTAAAAAAACCCAATTGGATTAGTTAAAAATAGAAATTTGGTGCGGTCGGAGAGACTCGAACTCTCATGGACTAAGTCCACACGGCCCTCAACCGTGCCTGTCTACCAATTTCAGCACGACCGCGATATGTCTCATAATAAATGAATGACAAGTATGTATCAAATTGGTAAAAAACTTTATGGAATTTACACAAGAAGTACGTAAAGCAACAGATCCAATTTACCAAAAAATTTCAAAGGTGATGCCTGAGATAGAATGGTCAGTGCATGCGCCATACATTCATAAAATTAATAAATTAAAAAAAGAAAAGAATGCAGTTATTTTAGCTCACAACTATCAAACACCAGAAATTTATCATGGTGTTGCTGATTTCTCTGCAGACTCACTCGCGCTAGCTATAGAAGCCTCAAAAACTTCAGCAGATATAATTTTAATGGCAGGAGTTCACTTTATGGCTGAAACTGCAAAATTAATGAGCCCTAATAAAAAAGTAATTTTACCTGATATGGAAGCAGGTTGTTCTTTATCATCCTCAATTACTGGTAAAGATGTTAGATTACTAAAAGAGAAGTACCCAGGTGTTCCTGTAGTATCTTACGTAAATACTTCAGCTGAAGTAAAAGCTGAAACAGATGTTTGTTGCACATCAGCTAATGCAGTCAAAATTGTTAAATCACTTGGTGTAAAAAGAGTGATATTTTTACCTGATGATTACCTTGCAAAGTACGTTGCATCTCAGACTGATGTAGAAATTATATCCTGGAAAGGAATTTGTATAGTACACGACCAATTTAATAAAAAAGAAATTGAGGATATTAGAAAAAACAATCCTGGAATAAAAATTATTGCTCATCCAGAGTGTCCACCTGATGTAATTGAAGCAAGTGATTTTGCAGGTTCTACTTCTGGAATGATAAAATATGTAAAAGATAATCAACCAAAGAAAGTAATGATGGTAACTGAATGTTCTATGAGTGATAACATTCAAATAGAAAATCCAAATGTAGATTTTGTTAAACCATGTAATATGTGTCCACACATGAAAAAAATTACTTTACCTAAAATTTTAGATTGTTTAGAAAATGAGACTGGTGAAATCATAATGGACAAAGAAACTATTGATAAAGCCAGAATATCTGTAGAGAGAATGGCAGCCATTGGCAGATAATATAAGTGTCAAAAATTAAATTAAGCAAAGAATTTATTAAAAGTACCGTTAAGTTAGCTCTAAACGAAGATCTTTATCCCTCAGGAGATATCACTTCGGCCTTAATTAATAATGATAAGATTGTAACTGTAAAATTAATATCAAATCAAAATGCAGTTGTTGCTGGATTATTGTTTGCTAAGCAAACCTTTTCCTTAATTGATAATAAAATAAAATTTATTATTAAAAAAAAAGATGGTTCGAGGGTTAGAAAAGGTTCTTTGATTGCTTTGATAAAAGGAAAGGCAAAAAATATTTTAATTGCTGAAAGAGTTGCTTTAAACTTTTTGTCTCATATTTCTGGAATAGCGACTATGACAAATGAATTTGTTAGATTAGCTGGAAAAAACACTAAAATTTGTTGTACAAGAAAAACAATTCCGAACCTTAGAGTAATTCAAAAATATGCTGTAAAGGTAGGTGGTGGAACAAACCACAGATTTAATTTAAGTGATGAATACTTAATAAAAGACAATCACATTGCGAGTTCAGATTTAAAAACTTTGGTTATTAAGGCAGTTAAAAATAAAAAAGGGAAAAAAATTACAGTAGAAGTTGATACAATTAATCAACTAAAATCAATTTTAGGATTAAAGTTTAATACTATTCTGCTAGATAATATGAATATTAAAAATTTAAGAAATGCGGTTAAAATTGCTAAAAGATTTTATGAAACAGAGGCTTCAGGCAATGTTAATTTAAAAACTGTTAAAGCAATAGCTTCAACTGGAGTAAATAGAATTTCTGTAGGAAGCATTACTCATAGTGCTACTGCAGTTGACTTTAAGCTAGAAATTTAACTTACAAACTTAGATAGATCTGGTTTAAAATAGTTAGGACCTTTCATAACTTTTCCAGCTTCATTATAAATAGGTTTTCCATTTTCATCTAGTTTGCTCATATTTGAGTTTTGAACTTCTTCAAAACATTTATCTAAATCTATTCCAAAAGCATGTCCTGCTCCATATGTTACATACAAAATATCTGTAAGTGCATCAGCAACTTCTAGTAAATCTTTATTATTCATAGCTTCATTAAGCTCATCTAGCTCCTCTTTAATTAGATCTATTCTCAATTTATTTATTTTATCAGTGCTAAAAGATGGCTGAGTTTTAACATCTTGACCAAAAGTTTTCATAAAAGTTCCAACTTTACTAAAATTCGACATATTGCTCCTGTAAGTTTTTATAAATTTATTGTATTAATATAATTATTTGTACTTAAAAATTAATCAATGAAATTAAGAAAAGAATTTGACAGTATTGGAAATATAAGTGTACCCAATGATAAATACTGGGGTGCATCAACTCAAAGATCAAATAAATTTTTTAACATTGGTAAAATATTAGTAAATATTTCAATAATAAAATCTATTGCTATTATTAAAAGATCAGCTGCTATAGTTCATGCTAAAGATAAATTAATTAGTAGTAAGATTTCAAAAGCAATTATCAAAGCTTCAGACGAAGTGATTAAAGGAAAATTAGATGAGAATTTTCCTTTAAAAGTTTGGCAAACAGGCTCCGGGACTCAAACAAACATGAATGTCAATGAAGTAATTGCAAATAGAGCTATAGAAATTTTAGGAGGAAAGAAAGGAACTAAAAAACCTGTACATCCAAATGATCATGTAAACAAATCTCAATCTACTAATGATGTTTTTCCAACCGCAATGCATATTTCTGTAGCAACACAAACTTTAACTAAAATGTTGCCAAGTTTAAAAATTTTAGAAAAAGAATTAAAGAAAAAATCTATAGAATTTAAAAAAATAGTTAAAATTGGAAGAACTCATCTTCAAGATGCAACTCCGTTATCTCTTGGTCAAGAGTTTTCTGGATATCATGCACAATTAAAAAAATGCATTGAAAGAATCGAATACGCATTAAAAGAAATTCTATTTTTAGCTCAAGGAGGTACAGCTGTTGGAACAGGAATAAACTCAAAAAAAAATTTTGATAAAAAAATTGTTAAAGAAATTTCAACATTTACTAAAATAAAATTTAAACCTGCACCAAATAAATTTGCTGAACTTGCAGCACACGATGCAATAGTAAATTTCTCTGGGATATTAAATACATGCGCTGTTGCATTAATGAAAATTTCAAATGATATTCGTTTTCTAGGATCTGGACCTCGAGCTGGATATGGAGAATTGATATTACCAGAAAATGAACCTGGTTCATCGATAATGCCTGGAAAAGTAAATCCAACTCAGTGTGAAGCAGTTACAATGGTATGTGCAAATGTAATTGGAAATCACAATGGAATTACTATGGCTGGATCACATGGTCATTTTGAATTAAATGTATTTAAGCCATTAATTGCCCATAACATTTTGCAATCTATTGACTTATTAGCAGACAGTACAAAAAATTTTGCGCTTTATTGTGTTAAAGGAATTAAAGCAAATGAAAAGAGAATAAAAGAACATTTAGATAATTCTTTAATGCTAGTAACAGCTTTAGCTCCACACATAGGTTATGATAATGCTGCAAAAATAGCTAAAACAGCTTTGAAGAATAACACAACACTAAAACATGAAACTTTAAAAACAGGATTAATTAGTGAAAAAAACTATGAGAGAATTGTTGATCCTAAGAAAATGATTTATCCAACGTAATTTTTTATTACATCATTCAATAAGTTTTTGAAATAAATTTTATTTTGTAAATTATTATCTTTTAGTAAAATATCATCAAAAGAATATTTAGATTTTTTAAGTGTTTTTCCATCTATTATAATGTTCTTAACTTTGATATTTTTTTCATCGAATAAATAAGTGAAGTTAACATTAACTTTACTAATTTTTTTTCTCAAATTTTTTGGGGTAAGTAAGAACTTATAAAATTCATTTGGATTATTTATAACAATTTCGATATTTGAATCTAAAACTAATTTTCCTTCATTTACAAATATTAGGCTATCTAAAAACTCAAAATCAATATTATTTTTCCAAGTTATTTTTGATTGATCAATATCAACTAAACCCTCTTGAATTTTAAATTTTAACAAAACATTTTTAAAATCATCAAATTCTTTAATATTATTTCCAGCAACTATTAAATTAAAATCAACATTTTTATTATTTAAAATTTCTGTTTTTAGAAGCTCTTTTATAATTGCACTTGACGAAAACAAAGGCGAAAGATTTATTTTATCAGTATTACCTGTTATATTTGAGTAAAATGGTTTAAAATTAAACTTACCTATGTAAGAAAACTCTGGATTTTGTAATTTATCAAAAAATTTAAACTCAAACAAATTATCTTTTAATTGGTATTCCAATAAATTTTTTGAGTTTATTAAATTTATTTCTGAAAAACCCAAATAATTTGTGTGATCATACGAAGTTTGATTGTTTATTTTAAGTCTTAAACTTTCTATATTTATTGAAGAATATACCTTTTTTTCAATTTTATCTTCAAAAATTTTGATTGAATAAGGTAAATTAAATATCTCATTATTTGCATCAAGGATATTTTTAATTTCTTTAGGATCGAAATAATAATTTGCATTTTTGATATTATTAATAAATAAAACTTCATTTTCTAAACTTCTATAAAAAACATTACTTTTTAATATTTCAAATCTAAAATCACTAAAATTACCATCTAATAAATTATAAAAAAAATTGTAATTTTCTTTATTTAAATTAAAATTTGCTTGTTCTAAGATGACATGATTTAATTTAATATTTTTTAAAGAAAATAAATTTTCCAAAGAGATATAAACTTTAAGTTTTTTTATTTTTGTAATTTCGTCTCCTTTAAAATTAATTGAGGAATTATTTGTAGTAAAATGAGGTCTTGGTAAAAATTTATAATCTAAATCTTCTTGAAAATTAAACTCCAGGTTTAATTTGTTTTTTAAATTTTTTTTAATTTCTAAAGCTACTTCTTCTTTATTGTGAATATTTGGGAATGAAAGGTATGATAAAAACAAAATAACTAGTGCGACAATAGATAAAAATATTTTATTGTTAATTAATAAACTTTTAAAATTATAAACATTTAACTTGTTTAAATTTTTCTCTAATAGATTATTAATAAATTTACTGAATTTTTTAAAAAAACTAGCGATATATTTAGGGTTATTCATTTTGAGTAATAATCTTATAAAACATTATTTTGAATGATAAATAGAGAATATTTAAATAATTTAAATGAAGCACAAAAAGAGGCTGTAATGCATCTCGATGGTCCTCTTTTAATCGTGGCTGGTGCTGGTTCAGGAAAAACCAAAGTTTTAACTTCAAGAATAGCAAATATAATTAATGAAAAAAAAGCTTTTCCAAATCAAATTCTAGCAGTCACATTTACAAATAAAGCAGCCAAAGAAATGCAAAATAGAGTGAGCAGGATTTTAGGATCAGCTGCTGTTGGTCTTTCTTGGTTGGGAACTTTTCATTCAATTTGTGCGAAATTATTAAGAAAACATGCTTCAGCTGCACGATTAAACTCGAATTTCACTATTATAGATACTGACGACCAGATTAGATTAATAAAGAATATATGCAAAGCAGAAAATATTGATATCAAACAATTATCTCCGAGATTTATACTCGCAATAATTGATAGGTGGAAGAATAAAGGTTTTTATCCGGGTGAAGTAATTATAAATAAAAAAGATATATATGAGAAAACTGTTCTTCCATTATACAAAATATACCAACAAAAATTAACTGATTTAAATTCCTGTGATTTTGGTGATTTAATTTTACATACAGTAAAAATTTTTGAACTTAATCCTGATATTAGAGAAATATATTCTAAAAATTTTAAATATATCTTAGTTGATGAATATCAAGATACAAACTTTATTCAAAGTAAATGGCTTAATCTTCTATCTGAAAAAAATAAAAATATTTGCTGTGTTGGTGATGATGATCAATCAATTTATAGCTGGAGAGGTGCTGAGATTAAAAATTTTTTAGAGTTTGACCAAGTTTATGAGAACACTAAAGTAATAAGATTAGAACAAAATTATAGATCTTCACAGAATATATTGTCAGTTGCTTCAAACCTTATTTCTAATAATCAAAATAGAGTCGGAAAAACGTTGATTACTACAATGGAAGAAGGTGATTTAGTTCAATTAAACTGTTTTAAAAATGGTAAAGATGAAGCTATTGGAGTTTCAGATGAAGTTGAAAAAAAAATAAAAAAAAAATTTTCTTACAATAACATTGCAATTTTAGTTAGAGCTATTTTTCAAACACGTGAATTTGAAGAGCGATTTCTGAAAATTGGTATGCCCTATAGAATATTAGGTGGAACAAAATTTTATGAAAGAGCTGAGATTAAAGATTGTGTCGCATACTTAAGATTAATTCATCAAGAGAAAGATGACTTAGCTTTTGAAAGAATTGTTAACAATCCAAAAAGATCAATAGGTGATAGTACCTTAAAAAATATTCATGAGTTTGCTAAGGAAGAAAATTTAAATTTAGAAAGAGCATCAATTAAAATGCTTGAGCAAAATTTAATTAAGCCAAAAGCTAAAATTGGACTTAATTTGTTTATTAATTCACTTGTGAAATGGCGAAACGATTTAATTATAAAAAAATCAAATCATATAAAGTTATTGCAAATTGTTTTGGATGAATCAGGATATTCAGCCATGCTTAAAAATAAAAAAGATTTAGATAATGAAAACAGATTAGAAAATATTAAAGAGTTATTAAGTGCCATGAAAGAATTTGATAATTTAGAAAGTTTTTTAGAACATGTGTCTTTAGCAACCTCTGTAGATCAAAAATGGGATGGTGAAAAAATTAACATGATGACCATGCATGCAGCAAAAGGTTTAGAATTTGATGTTGTATTTTTACCTGGTTGGGAGGAAGGATTGTTTCCACATCAAAAATCTATCGAAGAAAAAGGTCAAAATGGCCTAGAGGAAGAAAGACGTCTAGCGTATGTAGGAATTACAAGAGCAAAGAAAAAAGCTATAATTTCTTTCTCAATGAATAGATTTTACCAAGGAGATTGGATTGATAGTATGGCTTCACGTTTCATTGATGAATTACCAGAAAAACATTTAGAAAAAAATTCTTTCTTTGATGAAGAAATTAACAATGATGATGATTTTGAGTTTAATCAAGATTTTGAAATTGAGGAAGGTACAAGAAGTCCTGGTTGGATGAGATATCAAAAGAAAATTAAATGAAAAATTACATAAAAGAACTTAGAAGTAAATTTAAGAAATATGAAATTGATGGTTATGTAATTCCAAAAAATGATGATTTTTTTACAGAATATTCGAAATTGAATAGATTAGAGATTATCTCAAACTTTAGCGGATCAGCAGGTTTAGCCATTATTCTTAAAAATAAAAATTATTTGTTCACTGATGGAAGATATACAATTCAAAGTAAAATTGAGAGTGGAAAACATTTTAAAATTTATGGATTTGAAAAATTAATAAATTGTAGTTTATTTAAAAATCTTACACTCGGCATAGATCCAAAATTATTTACCAATACTCAAATAAAAAAATATTTTTTAAAATATAATAAAATTAAACATATTGAAAAAAATTTAATTGATGAAATAAAAAAACAGAAGGAACATAAATCTATTCCATTTTTTTCTTTAAAAAAAAATATTGTTGGTGAAAGTATTAATTCTAAATTAAATAAAATAACTAAATATTTAAAAAAAAACAAATCAGATTATATTTTTATTAGTGCACCAGAAAATGTTGCATGGACTTTAAATATTCGTGGTAGTGACGGCCCAAATAGTCCTATCCCCAATTCAAGATTGATAATATCTAAATCAAAAAAAATACTACTCATAAGTAACCTTAAAAAATGTAGGCATTTACTAAAAGATAAAATTATTAAGAAAGATGAATTTTTAGATACAAATGATTTACCAAAAAGGATTTTAAAACTTAAAGGGAAGAATTTCATTGTGGACGATAAATCTTGTTCAATATTTTATGAAAATTTAATTAAGTCTAAATTTAAGATCATAGAAAAAGCAGATCCAATTTATCTTTTAAAAGCAATCAAAAATAAAACTGAGATTAAAAATATGATTTATGCGCATATATTAGATGGAGTAGCATTAACAAAATTTTTATTTTGGATAAAAAAAACTAATAAAAAAAAAATTACAGAAGTAGAAGTGGCTAAGAAATTGGAAAATTTTAGAAAATTAAATAAAAACTTTCTCTATCCTAGTTTTGATACGATAGCAGGCACAGGCAAAAATGGGGCTATTGTACATTACCGTGCAAAGAAAGAAAATTGCAGAACTATTAACAAAAAAGATATTTTATTATGTGATTCAGGTGGACAATATAAATATGGTACAACTGATGTTACAAGAACAATATCTTTTTCAAATCAAAAACAAAGTATCAAAAATATTTTTACAAAAGTATTAAAAGGTCATATTGCAGTAGCTACAACTAATCTTAACAAAGATAATACAGGAAAAAAAATTGATAAGAGAGCAAGAGAATTTTTAAATAAAAGTAACTTAGATTATGCACATGGCACAGGACATGGTGTTGGTTTTTTTCTTAATGTTCATGAAGGACCTCAATCTATTAGCAAAATAAATAGAATAAAAATACAAGAAGGTATGATTTTAAGTAATGAACCCGGGTATTATAAAACCAATGAATATGGAATTAGGATTGAAAATTTAGTTTATGTTAAAAGAATAAGGAAAAATTTATTTTTTCAAAATTTAACAATGGCTCCTATAGAAAAAAATTTAATTAATTTTAATTTATTAACAGCTAAAGAAAAAAACTATCTATTCAAATATCATTTAGATGTTTACTCAAAAATATCTAAGTATTTAAATTCAAATGAAAAAAAGTGGCTAGCTAGTTTTATTTAGCATTTTCAAAAATTCAGCTTGATCAATAATTTTTACTTTTAATTCTTTAGCATAATCCACTTTCTTTTTAGTTGGTTTTTCACCAATTATTAAAAAATTTAGTTTTTTAGATACACTGCTAATTGTTTTTCCAGAATTTTCTTCAATTAGTGATTTAACTTCTGCTCTGCTAATTCCGTTTAGTTTTCCAGTAACTAAAAATGTCTTATTATTTAATAAACCATCATTTGAGACTTGGACAGTATCTTTAATTACTAAAAACTTATCTAGTTCATTTAAAACTTTTTTGTTGGTTTTATTTGAAAAAAAACTCTTAATTGAACTTATTTGTGTTTCACCAATACCATCAATATTTAACAAATCTTCATAGTCATTTTGTTTAGATAAATTTTTAAATTTTGAAAATGATATAAAATGTTTAGAAAGTAATTTTGCATTTTCTAAACCTATATGTCTTATACCCAGAGAATATATAAATCTTTCTAAAGAGATATTTTTTTTTTGATCAATTGAATATTTTAAATTTTGTACAGAAAGTTTGCCCCAACCATCTAAATTTTGAATTTTTGAAAAATCTAAATTAAAAATATCCTGTGGAAATTTAACTAAATTTAGCTTCCAAAAACTTTCAACTATTTTTTTCCCAAAGCCGTCTATATTAAATGCATCTTTTGAGACAAAGTGTTTTAATTTCTCTATTGAGATTTTTTCACAATCATAACCTTCACTGGAACATCTCCTAACTGCATCAACTTTTTTTGTAACTTTATTTAATTCTTTAATTGTTTCTGAACCACATGATGGACAATTTTTTGGAAAAACAAATTTTTTTGAATTTTTTGATCTTTTTTGTTTATCTGTTGAAAGTATATGAGGTATAACATCACCTGCTCTTTCTATAACTGCTATATCACCTACTCTTATATCTTTTCTATTAATTTCATCTTCATTATGTAATGTTGCATTTGAAACTATAACACCACCTATATTAATTGGTTTTATTTTTGCCACTGGTGTTAAGGCACCAGTCCTACCTATCTGGATTTCTATATCTAATATTTTAGAAACTGCTTTGTAGGATGAAAATTTATGAGCAATAGCCCACCTTGGTGCGTTGGCAACATTTCCTAATCTTTTTTGCATAGCAAAATCATTTACCTTGTAAACGATCCCATCTATGTCAAAGTCTAAGTTTGCCCTTTTTTTCTCAATTTCATTATAATTAATTATTAAATTTTTAACTCCCCAAATCAGTTTATTAAATGGATTTGTTTTAAATCCCCAATCATTTAATTTTTTAATATAGTCAGACTGATTGTTTACTAGCAAACCTTTTTCATATCCAAAAGTGTATGCAATAAATTTTAAAGGAATTTTTTTTGTATCATTTGGATTTTTTTGTCTTAAAGATCCAGATGCAGCATTTCTAGGGTTTGCAAATTTTTCTCTTAAATTTTTAAAATCACTATTCTGAATAAATACCTCTCCTCTAATGTCTATTTCTTCAGGAAAATCTTTAGAGGAGATGACTTTTGGAATATCAACTATAGTTGCAAGGTTTTCAGTTATATCCTCTCCTTCTTTACCGTCACCTCTGGAAAGTCCCATATAAAATTTTCTGTTTTTATAGGTCAAAGATGCTGATATCCCATCAATCTTAGGTTCGGCACTATAAAATATTTTTATTTTATCTTCTAAAGATAAAAAATTTTTAATTTTCTTCTCAAAATTAACCAAATCTTCTTCTGTAAAAGCATTTGCTAAAGACAACATAGGTACTTTGTGCAATGATTTGCTAAAATTTTTTGAGGGTTTATGTCCAACAGTTTTGGTCGGAGAACTTTCTGATTTTAAAAAACTATAATCAATTTCAAGTTTTTCAATCTCATTTTTTAATTTATCATAAGCTTGATCAGTAACTAGTGGATTACTTTTATCATAGTAATGATCATTATATTTTTTTATTAATTCAATTTTTTTTAAATATTGAAGTTTAATTTCTTTCTTGTTCATCTCAATTTATTAGAGATTTAACTTTATTTAAAATTGAGTTTTCTTTTTTATTTTTATTGAATTTTTTAATTTTATAACTTTTATTAAAAATTTCATAAGATTTTTCATACCATTTAGATGATTTATAATTATAACCTAATGTAAAAGCATACTTTTGTGCTTCTTGTTCAAGTCCTAATGTGTAATAAATTTCTACCAATCTATATAAAGCCTCTTCTACATATACTGAAGTATAATAATCATCAATGACGTTTCGAAAGCGATTTATTGCTGGTATCCATTTTTTTTTGTTAAAATAGTATCTACCTATATACATTTCTTTTGAGGCCAAAATTTCATTTATATAATCAATTTTATACTCTGCATCTGTTGCGTATTCTGAATTTGGATAATTATTTATTAAGGATATAAATTGATCTTTAGCTTTCTTTATTGAATTTAAATCCTTTTTTTCATCAACTATTTGTTCATAGTAACATATTCCAAGAAGATAATTAGCATAATCTAAATCTTTATGTTTTGGATACACTTTTTTAAATCTAGTTAATTCAGCAATTGAGTCTAAGTAATAATCTTGTGAATAATAAGAATATGCTGCCATTAGTGATGATTTAGGAGCCCATTCAGATTGTGGGTATAAAGTTTCAGCTTCATTAAATTTTTTTGCAGCATACAACACATCTCCAGCCTCTAAAGACAAAACTCCTTCTTTGTAGGCTTCCAATAATTGAAGATCTAAATTTTTTTCACTAATTACAGAATTAGTAATTGGATCTTTAGAGCAAGAAGAGATAATCATTGCACTAATTATTAAAAATAAAAGTTTTTTAAAATTCATAAACACTTATTACTTTTAAAGATTATTAAAAAGTAATCTAG
Organism: Candidatus Pelagibacter sp. HIMB1695; assembly: GCF_052047655.1. Lineage (NCBI taxonomy): Bacteria > Pseudomonadati > Pseudomonadota > Alphaproteobacteria > Candidatus Pelagibacterales > Candidatus Pelagibacteraceae > Candidatus Pelagibacter > Candidatus Pelagibacter sp. HIMB1695. Next base: position 701,792 of record NZ_JBNAJT010000001.1, read on the forward strand.
AATTTTTATGCAATAGATTTTAATAAATTTTTGTTGATTAAAGAATGTGGAAGATTTTTCTCTTTAATCTCAATTATTGAAAAATTTTCTCTGTTTTGAAAAAGTTTTCTTAACAATTGGTTTGTAAGATGGTGTCCACCTTGAGAACATTTAACACTTCCTAAAATTCTATAACCAGATGTATAAAGATCACCAATGCAATCAAGAATTTTATGGTTTACAAATTCTTTTTTATTTCTAAGTCCCTCTGAATTTAAAATTTCTTTATTTTTTACTACTATAGCATTTTCTAAACTTCCACCTTTTGCTAGTCCATTTTTTTTTATCATTTCTATATCTTCATAAAGACAAAATGTTCTTGAGTTATAAACATCTGACAAATCATCTTCATATATTTTAAATCTATTTCTTTGATTTCCAATAATTGGATTTTTATATTTTAACTCAAAATCAATATCTAAACTTAATGTTGATGGTTTAATATTTATATAACGTTCACCATCAGAATAATTTACTTCCTTATTTATTTTAATTATTTTTATTGGTGACTCTGAAATTTCAATTCCACCTGAAATAATTTTTTCAATGAAGATTTTTGCTGATCCATCTAGTATTGGAACTTCTTCATTATCAATTTCAATTATTGCATTATCTATACTCATTCCAAATAGTGCACACATTAAGTGTTCAATAGTTGAAACCTTTACTCCAAATTCATTTTCAATAGTTGTGTTTAAAGATGTGTTGGTGACATTCATAAAATTTGGATAAACCAAATTATTACTTTTTAAATCCACTCTCTTAAAAACTATACCATTGTTGGGAGATGCTGGTTTAATACAAACATTTACATGTAGACCACTATGAAGAGCAATTCCACTAAATGAAATTTTATTTTTTATTGTTTTTTGGTTTAAGTAAGACACTTCATGTTTTTAATTTGAATGTTGGATTAATTAAAAACAACTATTGTTACGAGAAAAAACAAAATTAACTAAATAATTGAAAAAATTTTTCAAAAAAACCAAGTTTCTTCGAGAATTTTGAGGATATTTGAATTTCATTCTTATTCATACCATTTTTCAAATTATGTGCCATTTGAGAAATGTCTAATTGTTTAATTAAGGAAAAATCTTTTACATATCCTTTGTCTAAGAAATTATTCACTTGTATTTGATATTTTTTTAAAATGTTTTCAATTTCAAGTATTATTATATTTGATATTGAAATTAGTTTAATTTCTAAACAAACTTCATTATTACTAATTTGATCTTGCAAAGAAGAATAACTTATGCCGTCAATTATATATTTATCAATTATCATATGTATCAATTTATATTGATTGTAATTTTCTTTAAATAAATCTTTGACATCTGTAAGCATACTTTCCAATAATACATAAGTAATTTCTCCAGTATAATTTTTTTTTTTTATACTTATGTTAGATGTGAGAATTGATTTATTTTCGATTACTATATTTATATTGTTTATAAAATTTCCAGCTAATTTTTCAATTTTAAAAATATTGTTTTCTAAAAACTCATTTAAAAGATTAAAATCTAGTTTTTCTGAAACATCTCTAAATTTAAGTTCTTCCTGATATATATCTTTATGATTTTTAATATCTAATAAAAATATTTCAAACTTTTCATAAGAGATAATTAAATAAGTTTCAAAATTAATTTCTTTATTCATGTAAAATTATAATTTGATTTTTTATTCTAGCATCTACAATTTTTTTATTTTTAAATTTAATATTTTTCAAAAAAGTTGATATTTTATCTAAAGTTTCTTTTTCAATTTTCTCAGGTAGTTTAATTAATAAATTGTTAGTAAATTTTATATCCCATCTTTTTAATTTAAAATAATATAGAGATTTTATTTGTGAATAATCAATATTTGACTGATCAATTATTTTTTTTAATTTAACTACCTCACTTAGCTCTGGGTTACCAAATATGTACGGTAGTTGTATATTTGAAATATCATTATTTGATAGTTTGCCATTGTTACCTAATAAAAAAAACTCTCCATTTTTATTAATCCTAGCAATAAAATTTGTTTTCTTAATATTAATATCAAATGAATGAGGATATTTTTTTATAACATTATACTCTTCAACTAATGAATTGGACTCAATTATATTTTGAATTTTTTTTTTACTAATAAAAAAAATGTTTTTTAAATCTAAATTATTTAAATTATAAATTATTATTTTTTGATCTTCTTCATCTAAACCAAAAATATTTATATTTTTAATTTTTTGAAATTTTAGATTATTTATTGAATTATTATTTATAGAGCCCACTAAAACTAACAAAAAAAAGTAAATTAAGACTTTTTTACTTTTTCTTTGATGCATCTTTCAAAATCCATTCAATTAATTTCAAAAAGCTTATTCCTTCATAAGAAGCTATTTCAGGTACGAGAGATAATTTTGTCATACCAGGTTGTGTGTTAATTTCTAAAAGATAAAATTTTCCATTAAAATATTTAAAATCTGAACGTGTTACACCAGAACAACCAATAATCTTGTGTGCTTTAAACGCAATATTCAATGCTTGTTTCAATTTTTTATTTGGTAAATCAACAGGTATTATATGTTTAGTTTTTGCATTTGTGTTGTACTTTGCTTGATAATCATAGAAAGCTCTTTTGGGTTTTAATTCAATTGCTCCAAGTTTTTTATTGCCCATAATTGCTACTTGAATTTCTCTTCCTCCAATAAATTCCTCAACCATAATTTTTTTGTAATCTTTTAATGACTTTACTTTTTGTGTTAGATTAGATTTGTTGCATATAAAAACATTAACACTTGAACCCTCATTTAAAGGTTTTATGACGACAGGAAATTTTAATTTTGACTGGATTTTTTTTATTAAGGTTGATGATTTATAACCATAATTATAAACAAAAAATTTTGGTGTATTAATTTTATTTTTTATAAAAATTTTTTTTGAGATTTCTTTATCCATAGCTAAAGATGAAGCAACAACACCAGAATGAGTATATGGAATTTTAAATTTCTCTAAAATACTTTGGATATATCCATCCTCTCCAAATTGACCATGCAATGCATTAAAAATTATATCAGGTTTAAATTTTTTGATATTTAAAGATAAAGATCTATCTGGTTCAGAAATCTGAATTTTATAACCATTCTTTTTCAGCTCTTTAGCAACCTGTTTACCTGTATCAAGACTTATCAATCTCTCCTTTGATATTCCACCTGAAAGTATTAGTATTTTTTTTTTCAATTTATTCTAAAATTTTAATTTCAGTTTCTAACTTTACACCTGTTTTATCAAAGACATTTTTTGAGACATATTCGATCAAATTCTTCATGTCTTTAAATTTAGCATTACCTTTATTTACAAAAAAATTACAGTGTTTTTCTGAAATATATGCATCACCAAAAGAAATATCTAATGGAACAGACTCTTTTATTAGTTCCCAAACCTTTTTTTCAGATTGATCTAAAGGATTTTTAAAAGTGCTTCCGCTGGTTTTAATTCTTGTTGGTTGTGCTTTTTCTTTTTTTTCTTTTAAAAAACTCATTTCTTTTTGAATTAATTGTTTTTCTTTCTTAAAACCTTTTAATGAGGCGCTTAAAAAAATAAGGTCATCAGATAAACCACTATCTCTATACTTAAAATTTATATCTTTTGCAGGTATAGTTATTACCTGTCCAGTTTTAGTAACTGCTTGAACTGAAACAAGAATATCTTTAAATTCTCTATTAAAACAACCAGCATTCATTTTAATTCCACCGCCAACTGTACCTGGTATACAAGACAAAAATTCAAAACCACCTAAACTATTTTCTAATGCAAATTCTGATAGTGCTTTGTCACTAACAGTACTTCCTGCAATAATTATATCATCTGACAAAACTGATAAATTATTAAAATTATTTGCAAGCTTGATTACTACACCGTCATATTTATCGTCAGTTATTAATGTGTTTGATCCTCCACCTAAGACAAAAATATTTTCTTTATTTTCTATAATTTTTAAAAATTTTATTAAATCTTTTAAATTATCTGCTTTAAAATAAATTTTAGCTTTGCCACCAATATTAAACCAATTTTTTTTTTTTAAATCACAGTCTAGCTTTAAGTTTTGACCAAACTCTTCTGACAGTTCTTTCAAATTAGTTTTCATTATAAATGTTTGGGTAATTCTCTCATCCAGCTTGAAATTGAACCAGCGCCCATACCAATGACAATTTTTTTTCCATAAATGTTACTTTTTACATATTTTGCTAATTGCAATTGATCCTCGATCATTAATAATTCAACCCTCGAATTTTTAATAATTTGTTTTGCAAAACTTAGATAACTAAATCCAAGTTTCATTTTTTCACCAGCATTATAAATTGGAAATAAAATTACTTTATCAGCATCTCTAAAAGCAAAACTAAACTCTTTTTTTAAATCTTTTACTCTTGATATTCTATGGGGTTGAAAAATACATATCTTCTCATATCCTTTATAAACTTTCATGACTCCATTAAGTACTTCTCTTATCTCAGTTGGGTGATGTGCATAGTCATCAAAAAAATCAACATTATTAAAAGAAAAAATCTTATTAAATCTTCTTTGAACACCTTTAAAATTTCTGAGTCCTTTTTTTATGTCAAATATTGATATTCCAACAGTCAACGATACTGCAAGTGCAGCAACTGCATTTTTAATATTATGATTTCCAAGTAGAGGAATTATTATATTTTTTAAATATCGATTTTTTTTATTTGGTAATTTTATTAATAAATCAAATTTTGAAAATTCTTTAAATTGATGTATATTTTTTATAGAAAAGTTTGATTTAGGATCTTCACCGTATGTATAGAAATTTTTCTTTTTAATATTTTTTATTAGATTTTTGTTATTCTTATCATCTAAACAGATAAACGATTTTCCAAAAGGTGGAACCTTCTCAATAAAATCAATAAAATATTTATTTAATTTTTTCATCGAATTATAAAAATCCATGTGTTCTCTATCAATGTTAGTTATGATAGAATAAGTTGGGGGAATAAATATAAAGCTACCATCAGACTCATCTGCCTCCAAAATAGACCAATCACTTTTACCTAATTTTGCTGTATTATTGATTGAATTTATAACTCCTCCATTAATAATCGTAGGGTCTATTTTTGTATTTTGAAAAATTGATGCAATTAACGAAGTGGTTGTTGTTTTGCCATGAGATCCAACAACTACTATATTTTTAGAAAGAGACACAATGTTTGCTAGCATTTCGCCTCTTTTGTATATTGGTAGACCTTTTGATTTTGCTTCAATTAATTCCGGGTTATTTTGTTTAATTGCTGAAGAAACAACCAAAATTGTAGCCTTACTTATATTCTTTTTTTTATGTCCAACGTAAACTTTGATTTTTTCTTTTCTAATCCTATTAATATTTTTATTATTTGAGATATCGCTTCCTTGAACTTTAAAACCTTTTCTCTTCATAATCATTGAAAGGCCACTCATCCCTATCCCGCCTATACCAACAAAATGAATAACTTCTGATTTGGCTAATTCAATTTTCATTTAAAATTTCCAATAAATTTTGATTAACATTATTCCAAGTATTTTGATAATTTAATTTTTTTAGATTTTGTTTTTTTAAGACATAATCTTCATCTTTCTTTGATATTTTCAACAATAATTCTTCAAATTTCTTTTTATCAAATTTTTTTTGATCAATTATCCAACAACAATTTTTATCATAATAATATTTAGCATTTTCATATTGATGATTATCCTTGGAGCTAGGAAGTGGTATGGCGATAAAAGGAACATTCATTAATGACATTTCAGCTAAGCTTGAAGCGCCTGACCTTGATATACATAAATCAGACTGTTTCATAAAATCATTTAAATTTTGGTCAAAACTAAAAACATTGCTTTCTATATTATTAATTTTATAAAAGTTTTTTAAATAGTTTATGTTTTTTTCACTAGTTTGATGAATTACATTAATTAAGCAAGATTTTGAGACACTCAAAATTGATTCATTTATAAGTGTATCAAAAATTTTAGCTCCTTGACTACCTCCAATAATCATAATGGTAAATAAATTTACATCTTTTTTATATAAATTTGCTTCATAATATTTTTTTCTTATTAAAGGTTTTGAAATTTTTTTCTGATTTTCAAATTTTTTTGGATAATTTTTTAAGTTTGTTGAATAACAAATTAATTTTTTAGAAAAATTTAAAAAAAATTTATTAGCTCTTCCTAAAACCATATTTGGTTCAATTAAAAAAATTTTAATATTTAGAATTTTTGCTGCTAAACATAAAGGTAAGGACATGTACCCACCTGTTGAAATTAAGTAAGAAATTTTTTCTTTTTTTAATATTTTTAGAGAATTAATTGTTAATATTAAGACTTTAAATAATATAAAAGGAAAAAGTATTAAGCTATTAAACTTTGGTGTATCTATTAAAATAGATCTATAATTATTTTTTTCTAAATATTTTAATCCTCTAGAATCTGTTGAGATTATTGTGTCATATTTTTCTTTTAAATGGTCATGAATTGTAACTGCAGGAATTACATGTCCTCCAGAACCTCCAGTGGAAATTAATACTTTTTCTCTCACCTATTATATTTTTCTTTTTGTTAAGTTTAAAATTATACCTGTCAATATTGATGTGCTTACAATTGAAGAGCCACCATAACTCAAAAAAGGTAATGTCATTCCAGTTGTTGGAAATAATCTTATATTAACTCCAATATGAATTGTGGCCTGCATAAGAATTAAACTTACCGATCCAATTAGAATAAGTTTATTTTGCTCCTCAGTTTCAAAACTTATTTTTTTAAAAACCATATAAATTAGGACTAAAAACAAAATTAAGATTAAAATTATGGCAATCACACCAAACTCTTCAGAAATTACTGAAATAATATAATCAGTATGCGCTTCTGGTACTCTATTTTTAAGTGTTCCTTCTCCAATCCCTTTTCCAAAAAAACCTCCACTTGTTATTGACTCTATTGCTTTATCTGATTGAAAATTATGAGTACCTGTTTCTTTATCAAAAAATGAAAAAATTCTAGCTTTAATATAATTAAATTTTGGTATGTAAATAATCATATAAGACAACAAAATTAATCCAATAGAAGAGATTGTGAGGAAAAAATATAAATTAATACCTGAGCAAAATATCAAAACAGCCCATAAAAAAACTACTAATAATGTTTGGCCAATGTCTGGCTGAATTATCAGTAGCAAAGAAACTAAAGTCATTAAAATTGTTGATGCTAAATATTTGAATAAAATATTAGTTTCATTTTTACATAAAATAATTGCAAAAATTACAATCAAAAAAGGTTTCACTATTTCTATGGGTTGAAATCTTGGTAAAAAAAATAAATCGATCCATCTCCTTGATCCTTTAACTTCTATGCCAATTATAGGTACTAAAAACAAAGAGAATAATGAAATAAAAAAGAGAATTATTGAAAATTTATACAAATTATCTTGATTTAAAGATGAAAAAATAAAAATAAAAATTACTCCGATAATTACATAAATTAAATGTTTAAAAAAAAAGAAATAATTGTTGGTATCTAATTTGTCTGAAGCTATGAGTGATGTTGACACTAAAGAGAAAAAAAGTCCAATGGTGAATAAAAAGCTAACTAAAAATAATATAGGTTTGTCTATATTTTTCCACCACTGGTAATAAAATTTATAAATTATGCTATTACTTTGCATATATTATTTTTTTAACTATTTTATTAAAATAATCTCCTCTATCTTCAAAATTTTTAAAACTATCAAATGATGCACCAGCAGGACTAAAAAAAATTATATTTTTTTTAATTTCTTGATCTTTTATCTCTAAGAAAATTGCACGTAAGGTTTCATTTAAAGTTTTATATTTTTTAACCTTTAATTTATTTCTCAAAACTTTATGAAACTTATTTCGATATGAACCAAAAATGAATGCTTTTATATTTTTACATTTGATTTTAGATAATTTGAACTTATCATTTTTTTTTGGTATTCCTCCCAAAATCCAATAAACATCATTCAAATTATTTAATATATTTTCTGAAGAAGCGAAGCTTGTTGATTTAGAATCGTTAATTATTGTTAAATTTTTTTTATCAAAAACAATTTGTTGTCTATAATCAAGTCCCTTAAAATTATTAATTGTTTGGATTAATCTGTTTTTAGAAAGTTTCAATTTAGGTGCAATTTCAAAAATAAATGAAAGATTTTCTCTATTACCGTCAGAAGCAAAGTATTTATTACTAATCTTATCAATTATGTTTTTCAAATTTGAGATATCAACTTTATAAATTTTTGACTTAAATTTGTTTTTTTTAATTTTTTTTGAAATTAATGAATCATTTTTTTTAACGTATGCAAAATTTCCCTTAACTTGTGACTCTATTAATTTAAATTTTGCATTGATATAATTTTTAAGATTCTTGTGCCTTTCAATGTGATCTGCTGAAATATTTAGAATTAAGCCATATTTTGATCTAAAAATCTTTGAATAATCTAGCTGATACGAGGAGGCTTCGATCACAAAAATCGTTTTTTTTGTTATTTTTTTCTCTGCAAGTGCTGGGTTTCCTATATTCCCAATTAATCGAGCATCTTTTTTTTGATCAACCAAAGCATTTTGAAGTATTTTTGCTGTAGTTGATTTTCCATTAGTACCTGTGATCGTTATGCTCAAATTGTTATAAAAAGAGTACAAAACATCAAGATCTGTATAAATTTTTTGTGAATTTTTTTTCAAGAATATCGATAATTTACATTTTGAAATATCTATTCCTGGACTAATAATAATTACATCAAAACTTATTTTTGAAAGTTCACTTAAACTTAATATTTTTTTACTTATTTTTGGATTATCATCAAAAAGATAAACATCTGCTTTTTTTTTTAAAAATTTATATGAAGATATTCCACTTTTTCCTAATCCATATATTAATATTTTTTTTCTTAAAAAAATATTTTTTTTATTATTCATTATCTTAATTTTAACGTAGCAAGTCCTATCATTGCTAAAATTATTGAGATAATCCAAAATCTAATAACTACAGTGGACTCGTGCCAACCTTTTTTCTCAAAATGATGATGTATGGGAGCCATTCTAAAAATTCTTTTTCCTGTAAGTTTAAATGAAATTACCTGAACCATTACAGAGACTGCTTCTAAAACGAAAAGACCTCCCGTTATTGCTAGAACAATCTCGTGTTTTGTTATAATACCTACAGCTCCTAGTGAACCACCTAAAGATAAAGAGCCTGTGTCTCCCATAAAAATTTTAGCTGGAGGGGCATTAAACCATAAGAATCCTAAGCAAGCTCCAATAATCGCGCCACAAAAAATTGCAACCTCACCTGTTCCTTCAATGTAAGGAATTTGTAAATAATTTGAAAAAACAATATTTCCAGTTACATAGCTTATAAATGCAAAACAAGCTGCTACCAATATTACTGGTACTGTTGCCAAACCATCTAGACCATCTGTAAGATTTACAGCATTAGAGGAACCTATTATTACAAATACAGCAAAAGGAATAAAAAACCATCCAAGATTAATTATTAAATTTTTAAAAAAAGGAAAATATAAATTATTTAAATCTTGATAATCATTCAAATAAACAAACAGACCTACACCTAGTAACGCTAAAATAATTTGTACAGTTATTTTAAACTTTGATGAAATTCCAGAAGAATTACTTTGCTTAATTTTTTTATAATCATCAAATGCACCAAGTAATCCAAATGAAAGAGCAATGTATAAACAAAATAAAATATTATTATTTGATAAATCTGCCCATAAAATAACTGAAATAATTAATCCAAGTAAAATAATAACTCCACCCATTGTTGGTGTTCCAATTTTTTTAACTATGTGATCTTCAGGTCCATCTTCCCTAATTGGATTAAAAATTTTTTGATTTGAAAAAAATTTTATAAAAGGTCCGCCAATAAATAGAACTATCACTAATGATGTAAAAAAAGATAAACCTGTTCTAAAAGTTAAATATTTAAAGACGTTTAAAAAGCCAAAATTATCAACAAAATTTAACAGAAACTGGTATAGCATTTAGTTTAAACCTTTTAGTTCATTAACTATCTTATTGAAACCTGTCGCAAGTGAGGCTTTAATCATTAAATAATCATTGTTTTTAATATCATTTCTAATCAAATCATCGATTTGAGAATTATTACGTAATATTTTACCTTTTTTACTATTCGATATTTTTTTATATATCAAAGAAGCCATTTTTCCTTTTACAAAAACCTTATCAATTTTAGTTTGATTTATTAGTGGAGCAATAGATTCATGAAGTTTTTTGGAATAACTACCAAGCTCCAACATATCACCAAGCAACAAATATTTTTTAGACTTGCTTGATTTTATTTTATCAAAATTTTTAATAGCAGAACTTAATGATAGTGGATTTGAGTTATAACTTTGATCAATTAAATTTATTTTTTTATTATTTACTTTAATTATTGAATGGTCCCCTCTTCCATCAGGAATTCTAAAATTCAAGAAAATATTTTTATTTAAATTAAATATATTTAAATTCACACTAATAACAGCTAATGCAGATAAAATATTATAAATATTGTCTTGATAGTCATTAGAGATTATAAAATATTTAATTTTATTCATAAATCTAATTTTAATTTTAAAATTTTTTCTAAACGATTTAATATCAATTAACTTAATATCTGCTTTATTACTTTTAATACCAAATGAAATTAATTTAAGATTTTTCTTTTGAGAAATTTGTTTATGAAGTTTGAAAAATTTATCATCTGCATTTAAGATAATAAAACCATTTGATTTAACATTATTTATAATCTCTGATTTTGCTAAGGCAATCTGTTTTATATTTTTAAAATTTTTTGCATGGGCATAATTTATATTTGTAATAACTCCAATATTTGGCTGAATTATTTTTGTTAGATAATCAATCTCACCCTTTTTATCCATTCCTACTTCTAAAATTCCATACTGATCATTTTCTTTAATATTAAGAAGACTTAAGGGAACTCCAAATTTATTATTATAAGACTTTGGTGATATACTTGTAATTGAAATTTTTCCCAACACACTTCCCAATAATTCTTTGAGTGTAGTCTTCCCACAACTACCCGTAATAGCTATAATGTAGGTGCTTATATTTTTTCTATATACTTTTGAAACATTTGTTAAAAATTTTAAGGTGTTTTTAACTTCTATCTGTCTCTTAATATCAAGATTATTTTGAATTTTATTTACAATTGCTAATGATGCTTTCTTCTTAAATGATTGTGAAACAAAATTATTTCCATCATTGACTTTTCCTTTGATAGCAAAAAATACATCATTTTTACTTACTTCATTAGAATTAATCCTAGCATTATTTATAGAAATAGACTTTGATAATTTTTGAGTTTTGGAAAGTTCTGTGATTATATTTATCTTTAATTGATCAGACAAATTTTTGTTTTTTAATTTGATTTCGGTTAGAATTTTTTTTCTATCAGAAAATTTAATTTCCTTTTTACCAATTTCCTGTGTACTTTCGTGCCCTTTTCCTGCAACAACTAAAACGTCTCCACTTTTCAAATTTTTAATAGCTTCTGATATTGCTTTTCCTCTATTAGAAATTTCTGTAATTTTCTTACCATTGATGCCCTTTTTAATATCTTTTCTTATTTTTAATGGGTTTTCGTAACGAGGGTTGTCATCAGTTAGGTAGATATTATCTGCATAAATACTTGCTATTTTACCCATTTTCATTCTTTTGTTTTGGTCTCTATTCCCTCCACAACCAAATAAAAGGTTTAACTTTTTATCAGGAAATTGCTCCTTAATATTTAAAAGACAAATTTTTAAAGCATCAGGCGTATGCGCATAATCAAGAATAACAATTGAGTTATTTTTAATTTTTCCAATTTTTTCCAATCTCCCTTCAACTGCTTTTAATTTTGGTAAGACTTTAAAAATATTTTCAAAATTTAAATTACTTTTTTGTGCTGCCATTGCAGCCATCAAAATATTATTTATTTGAATTTTACCAATTAAATTTAAATTAATTTCCTTAATTAAATTTTTATGTTTAAATTTGATTAGTTGATTTTCATTATCATATTTATGAGATAATATCTCAAAATTACTTTTCTTTTCATTTATTGCTGATAATTTTAATTTTTTCTTTAAAGAGACTTTCTTGATTGTTTTATATTGAGGTATATTTTTATCTGTAATTATATTTCCTTTTTTTTCAATTAAATTCTCAAATAAATAAAGTTTTGCTTTTAAATAATTTTTTAAATTTTTGTGATAATCAAGATGATCTTGTGATAAATTTGTAAAAATTCCAGATTTAAAATTTAATCCATCTAATCTATTTTGCTTTAGTCCATGACTGGAAGCTTCCATTATAACATTTTCAACTTTTTCTTTTTTTAATTTTTGTAAAATCTGTCCTAATTTAATTGGATCAATAGTTGTATTAAATAAATTTAAATTAATATTTTTTGATTTAACTCCTAATGTTCCAATTGAAGCTACTTTTTTTTTATTTAATTTCATTATTTGAAGATAAAATTCAGCTACTGAAGATTTTCCATTAGTTCCTGTAACAGCAACTAAATTTTTTGGTATTTTGTTGTAAATTTTAAATGAGACTTCTGCTAGTAATTTTCTTATATTTTTTGTTCTTATAAACAAAATTCCATTTCGATAATCTTTTATTTTTTGTTCTGTTACAATTATTTTAGAACCTTTTTCTATAGCTTTAGAAATGAATTTATTTCCATCTATACTATTTCCCTTAATTGCAAAGAAAATATTATTTTTTTTTAGTGATCTAGTATTAAAAGATATGCCTGAAAAAAATAATTTTTTATAATTTTTGTGGACACCATCAAAATAATTTCCAAGTAACATCACTATTTAACCTGTATATATTTTGTGGCTAAAATAGGCCCAATTTTATCAATTACTTTTCCTGCTACCTCTACTGATGTCCAACCAGCTGTATTATAAAGTGTCCCCTTCCATCCACCTTTTCTATGCCTATATTTATAATAATAATCTTTTGATTTTTTAGGTGTATCTAACATCAAAACAAATACAAATTGAGGATTTGATGTCGGAAATACCGAGCTAAAAGTATTTATTTTTGCCTCTGAATATTTTCCTCCTTCTGGTTGGTCAGCTGTTCCTGTTTTGCCTCCAATTTCATAATTTTGAACATCTGCAAATCTAGCAGTGCCCTCCTCTGTATTAACAATTTTTCTTAAAGCATTAACAACTTGTTCTGAAATTTCTTTATTAATTATTCTTTTTTTGAATTTTTTTTTGTTATCTTCTTTAAAAACCAATGTGGGTTTTACATCATAGCCACCATTGGCCAAAATAGCATATCCTTTTGCTAGTTGAAGAATAGTTGTTGTTACTCCATGACCAAAAGAAGCTGTTGCTAATCTACATTTTCCAAAATCATAATCAATTTGGGGTGCCACCTCTTCAATATCAAAATCAATTTGTTTCAATACTCCAATATCCTCTAAAAAAGATTTAAATTTTTCTGGACCAACTTTTTGAGCAATTCGTACTGATCCTATGTTTCCAGATCTAACTAAAATTTGCTCAGCAGTTAAATCTGAAGGTATTTCATTGTCATATTCTCCAATTCTGTATCGGTCACACTTAATTGATTTTGGTAAATCTAAAAATTCAGTATCTGGTTCAATTAATTTTTCATTTAAGGCGCTTGCAAAAGTAAAAACTTTAAAAACTGAACCAAGTTCATAAGTGCCTTTTGTTACTCTATTAATATAATTGACATCCGATATATTTTTTCTCTCATTTGGATTAAAATCAGGTAACGAGACTAAAGAGAGTATATTGCCATTATTAACATCCATTAAAATTGCTGCACTTCCTTTGCTTTTAAAAATTTCCTGATATTTTAATAATTCTTTTCTAATTAAAAATTGAATATCTTTATCAACAGTTAATTTAATTGAGTCTCTAGATGATCTTAGATTTTCATTTAACGATTTTTCCAAACCTGAAATACCATTATTGTCATTATCTATTTGTCCTAAAATATGACTAAAAAGATTTTTCTGTGGATACATTCTAAGCACTTTTTCTTCAGGGATAAGAGATTTATCTCCCAACTTCATAATTTGTTCATATTTTTCCTCTGAAATTTTTTTTTCTAGATAAAAAAACTTTTTGTTTTCTATTTTTTTTTCAATTTCATTAAAATCTTTATCTGGGAAAATAATTTTTAGACTTAGCAGTAATTTTTCTTTACTAATTATGTCTGAAGTTTTAAGGCCAACATCAATAGATTTAACTGTTTTTGCTAAATAATTTCCATCAATATCTAAAATATCTGCTCTATAAAGAGCACTATTTAAAGTAAGTTTGTTGCTTGTATTTTCAGTTTTTACTTCTCGAGATCCTAAATGAATTAAATGTATTGTGTATATTGAATAAATTATAAAAAAAACAAAAAAAATAAAAGCTACTCGATTAAATTGAATATTTAATCCAGTATTGCTTTTTTTATAATCAAAATCATTTTTGTGATCTTCAATTGTTAATCTTTCATTAAAATTACTCATTTTTCCTTAGTTATTTTATAATCCTCTAATTTATTTACATTTTTTGAAATATTATAAATTTTAATATCTTCTATTTTTTTTTGAACTAATTGATCTTCAAAATATAAAAATTGATATTCTAATAATTTTTCAGCAGAACTTAGATAATCATATTCCAACTGAATATTTTCTAAATCTGATTTTAAAAGTCTTACACTTTCTTTATGAGCAAATATTTTATCTTCAATTTTTTTTGTAGTATTTTTGATAATTGCTGTAGTTAAGACTAAAATTATAATTGTTAATGCTAGTAATAATTTTTTCAAAGTTTATCTCCAAACTTTTCAATTTCTAAAAAATTTTTAAATTTTTCCTCTATATCTGTATCAAAATTAAAGAAATCACTTTTCTTAATTGCATATCTTAGTTTTGCAGATCTCGAAGGTGGGTTTTCTTTTATCTCAAGATCAGATGGAACAATTGGTTTTTTTTGACTTAAATTAAAAAGAGTTTCTTTTTGTTCTGTTTGAGGTGTGTATCTTGAAATACTTTTATTTTGAGAAAGATTTTTTAAAAAATATTTTACAATTTTATCTTCCAAAGAGTGAAACGTAACAACTGCTAAAACACCTCCCTTTTTAAGTACTTTTGTGGCATTTATCAGTCCATAAATTAATTCACTAATTTCTTTATTTACAAAAATTCTAAGAGCTTGAAAAACTTTAGTTGAATTATGTACTTTAAAATTTTTTCTTATTTTTGATTTATCAACAATTTTAATTAAACCCTGTGTATCAATTATCTTATTTGATCTTTCTTTTACAATATTTTTAGAAATATATTTTGCATCTTTTTCATCTCCAAAATATTTAAAAATTTTCTCCAACTCTTTTGCATCAAGTTTATTTATAGCATCAGCAGCTGAATAGTTATTTAAACCCAATTGCATATTTAAATCTGTTTTTGAGGTGAATGACAATCCTTTTTTAGGATCTTTCATTTGTGTTAATGAATATCCTAGATCAAAAATAACAGCTTTTATATTTTCGTTTTTAATTTTTAAATTTGTTAATTGACTAAATTTTAAATTTTTGAAAATAAATCTATCTTCAAAATTTTCTAAAATTGAGTTTGCAACTTTTTGACTTTCAATATCCCTATCAAGTCCTATTACGTTTGTATTTTCAAACTCTAATATTTTTTTTGAATATCCACCTTGACCAAATGTACAGTCTATAAATGTGCCACCATGTTGAGGGGTGATAACGCTAATAATTTCTTTTAGCAGTACTGGATAATGTTTGTGTAAATCCGGTACTATGGTGGCTTCCATTTATTTCTTTGAAGACCATTAATTTTTTTGTCTTCTTAGGAAAGCAGGGATTTCAAGATCATCTTCATCTTCTTGATCTTCTGAATTCAACAAATCTGAAGGTGAAGAGTTTTCACTTTCTGAGCTAAATAAATCTGGTGAGTCTGAGTCTACACCAAATTCCTTGAGATCATTTGATGGTTCTTCTTCAACATTTTCATCATGACTTTTTTCTTCAAATGTTTCTACTGCTTCTTGAGTAAATGATTTTTCCATTTCATTTACAGTGCTGTCTTCGACAATGTTTTCTGTTATTGCACTGTTTTCTGAAGCGAAATTTTCGTTCATCATATTGTTTTCAATACTTACTTGTTCTTGTTCTTGAACCATCTCATTCTCAACCTTAAGAGCATTAGCACCATGAGTAATTGGGCTTGATGTGTTTGAAAAATTAAATGCTGGAGACCCCATATTTGAAAAATCAGAGTAACCTGGGTTACGATTTTGTATTCTATGCACCATATTTACCACTGATTTAGATTCAGGTTGTTGTCCATCTAATGAAGTTGCAACAATTGAAACTCTCATTTTTCCATCTAAGTCAGCATCAGTTATTGCTCCTATAATTAACTCAGCTTCTGGATCAACCTCTGCTCTTACTTTGTTAACTGCTTCGTCAACTTCAAAAAGTTTTAAATCTTTACCACCGGTAATATTTACTAGTAACCCTTTAGCACCCTTCAAAGTGTAATCGTCAATTAATGGGTTGCTAATCGCCATCTCTGCAGCTTTAAGTGCTCTACCTTCACCTTCAGCTTCTCCAGTTCCCATCATTGCTTTACCCATTGAAGCCATTACAGTTTCAACATCTGCAAAATCTAAATTAATTAATCCAGGTCTTACCATTAAATCTGTAATACTCTGTACTCCATGCATCAAAACATTATTTGAAAGATTAAAAGACTCTTCAAAAGTTGTTTGTTCGTTTGCAATTTTAAATAAGTTTTGGTTTGGAATTACAATTATAGTATCCACATGTTTTCTTAATTCTTCCAATCCTTGTTGCGCTCTTCGCATTCTAGAGGGGCCTTCATATAAAAATGGAAGAGTC
The DNA here is from genome assembly GCF_052047655.1 of Candidatus Pelagibacter sp. HIMB1695. Classification (NCBI taxonomy): domain Bacteria; kingdom Pseudomonadati; phylum Pseudomonadota; class Alphaproteobacteria; order Candidatus Pelagibacterales; family Candidatus Pelagibacteraceae; genus Candidatus Pelagibacter; species Candidatus Pelagibacter sp. HIMB1695. The sequence goes on from NZ_JBNAJT010000001.1 coordinate 718,827, forward strand.
ACAACACCTACAGTTAATATATTTAATTCTTTGGCAGCTCTAGCGATGACATGAGCAGCACCAGTGCCCGTTCCACCACCCATACCAGCTGCAATAAAAACCATATTTGCACCTTGAAGTGTATTTACAATTTCATTTAAAGATTCGTCAGCAGCTGCTTGTCCTATATCTAATTTTGCACCCGCACCTAAACCCTTTGTTAAATTTAAACCAATTTGAATTCTTGTTTTTGCTTTACTTAACTTTAAATCTTGAGCATCTGTATTAACTGCAATGAACTCTACTCCTTGAAGTTTATTATCAATCATTTCATTTATTGCATTTCCTCCAGCTCCGCCTACTCCTAAAACTAAAAGTCGTGGCTGAAGTTCTTTTATCTCTGGCGCTTTAAAGTTAATTGTCATCTTATTTCCCCTCGTTGTTGTTTAAATGTTTTTCCCATTTAAGACTTGCTCGATTTAAATTTGCTTTTTTTCTTGCTGATGTCTTAAATTTTTCGAATGCTGTTGGTTCCCAAATTTGAAAGGTTTGACCTTGACCAACAAATAACATGCTATTTTTTATTTTTGCATGTTTTAATAATTTTGATGAAAGAGAAATTCTACCTTCACTATCAAACTGTAAATTAGTACTTTCTGCTAATATTGATGTTGCAAAGTAATCTCTTTTTTCCTCAAAAGGATTTAAAGAGTCTATTGCAGAGGAAATTTTTTCAATTCTGTCTTGAGAGCATGCTTCTATTGAGGAATTATTAAAAGATGGATAACAAATAACACCATTATATCCTAAATTAGACAAATGAGATCTGAAACTAGCTGGCACAGATACTCTCCCTTTTTTGTCCAATCTGTTCTCGTAAGTTGATAAAAACATATATTTTTAATTTTTTAAATTCCATAAATGGGAATATATGGGAATATATGGGTATTTAGAGTTATAGTCAAATACTGATTCTTTGCGTAATTAAAGTCAATTTTAAATCAAAAATTTTGTGTTATGATGGAAAAGTATAAGTTTTTATTATTTGGTTGCTGAGAAAATGAGGACACTTATTATTACTCAATTTATTTAATGCTTCTAGCTCAACAATAATTGTATTGATAATTTATTTTTCTTTTTTTGAATTATTAAGTGCCAGATAAACTATAAGCCGGGTTCTGTCATTTAAACCTATCATTTGTCTAGGCTTAAGATCACTCTTAAGCTCAAGCAACTAACCCTGATGACTAGCCAAGGACGGCTTTTAGTTTTGCAACAATGTCATCTCTACTTAGTCTTGCTCCCAGTGGGGTTTTCCAGCGTTCATTGTTACCAATAGAACCGGTGTGCTCTTACCACACCTTTTCACCCTTGCCATGTTATGGCGGTTTATTTTCTGTGGCACTATCCCTAGGGTTTCCCCCGCCAGGCATTACCTGGCACTGTGTCCTTGTAGAGCCCGGACTTTCCTCTTTAAAAAAATTTAAAGTGATAAGTCATTTATCTGGCGTGATGAACTTATTATTAAACTTTAAAATTACAAGATAAATTAATTAAGCTTTTTTATTAGGTTTTCACTTATTAATAAACATTCTTTATCAATTTTGCCATTTACTATTTCTTGTCTAAATCTTCTCTGAAATGCAGATGTGATAATTTTATTGTATTTATTTTTATTTATTTTTGAATTTCTTGGATAACCAATTTTGAAAAGATTGTTTATAAATTTTAATTTCAATGGATTTGAGATATTTAATCCTCTTTCTTTTTTTATCTTTTCTTGATTCAATTCATGCCAGATTCCAATTTTGTTTTTTGATAAAAAGACCCATGGAAATTTCTCACCAGGGTCTAGCTTTCTATCTGGTGCTATGTCTGAATGACCTAATATTGATTTTGGATTAATTTTAAACTTTTTAACTAAATACTTTGTCAACTTTATTAATGAGGAAATTTGTTTGTTTGGAAATTCTTTATATTTAAATTCATGACCAGGATTAGTTATTTCAATCCCTATAGAGTTTTTGTTTAAAGATTTAAATTTTTTCCAACTAGAAATTCCTGCGTGCCAAGCTTGATAAGTTTCAGGTACCATTTTTATAATATCACCATTATTTTTAATTAAATAATGACAGCTAACTTTGGAGTTTTGATCTAATAATTTGTCTATCGCTTTTTTTTCAGATTTCATTCCTGTGTAGTGAAAAACAATAAATTTGATCTCACTTTTTTTTCTTTTTTGTGGATAAAAGTTTGGGGAAAAATTGAAACTTATTTTCATGCTCATTTTGGTGACTAATTTAGGCAACTTATAAACAATTTATGGTCACTATTTAAATTTAATTCTACTTTAATATCAATTTTTATATAATATAATTTGTCATGTTGAAAAAAATAACTATTTTAATATTTTCTCTATTCTTAATTGTATTTAATGCTAATGCAGGTTCAGACGGAGAACTGGCTTTAAAAAAAAATAAAACCGAAGCTCAAAATACAAAAGATTGTTTTGAAAAGTTAAATAGAGCAACATTTGCTTTCAACCAAGGTCTTGATAAAGCAGTCATTAAACCAATAGCAAAAGGGTATAGAAAATTGCCGGATAATCTTCAAAAAGGAACTTCCAATGCGGTAAGAAATTTATCTAACTTGGTAACTATACCGAACAATGTTTTGCAAGGTGATATTAAAACTGCGATTATAAATACAGCTCGATTGGCTGTTAACACAACGGTAGGGCTCTTAGGTACAATTGATGTTGCTAACAAAATGGGTTTTCCTAAATATGAAAAAGAGGATTATGGACAAACTCTTGGTAAATGGGGCTTCGGCCCTGGTTGTTATATAGTGCTTCCTGTTTTAGGTCCTTCTACTATTCGAGATACAACGGGATCATTTGTAAATGTAATGGGTGGTGACCCATGGTACAACGTTTCAGTTCATGGAAATAACGAATTTTTAACTGAAAGAGTTTACCTAACTTCAAAAGCGATAAGCGGTGTTGAATTTAGAGCTAATAACATTGAATCTTTTGAAAATCTTGAAGAAAACGCTATTGATTTTTATGCTTCTGTAAGAAGTTTATATTTACAAGATAGAGAAAATAAAATTAAAAATATTCAAAGAGGAAATGTAGAAATCATATATGAAGATGATGATGGCTGGGAAGAAATTGAAACAAACAAATAACTAATCAAAAAAATATGAAGAAAATAATTATCTTATTATTATTATTAAACTTTAATTTTACAAACTCTTTCTCTATGGAGGCAGATGTCTTTGTGCAGTCGACAGTAAATAGAGCCGCTGAAACTCTTGGTGCTGGTCTAACAAAAGAAGAAAGAATGGATGAATTAAAAAAAATTGCACTAGATACTGTTGATATAAGAGGTATAGGTTTTTATTCATTAGGGTCACATAGAAAAAACGCATCTGATGATCAAAAAATTGAGTATGAAAAAGCATTTAGAGAATATTTTTTACAAAGTTTTTCAAGTAGATTAGCTGAATATTCTAATCCAATAATAAATGTTGATTCAAAAAATAAAATTAATGAAAACTATACAATAGTTTCAAGTACACTCGCTGCTACAGATAAAAGACCTGCTGTTAAAATAGATTGGAGAATATACACTAAAAACAAAGATCAACCTGTAATTAGAGATCTAATTATTGAAGGTTTGAGTTTGGCTAGAACTCAAAAAGAAGAATTTAACTCTATTATCCTGAGCGCTGATGGTGATATCAATGCATTAATTTTAAAACTAAAAGAGTTTTCAAATAGTTAATTAGATTGAAAATTACAACCAAATCAATACTACTAATTTCAGCGTTAACTACCTCGGCTTTTTTAATTTATGCTTTGTATAAAGGTATAATTTTATACTTTGTTAATGAAGCATTAGAAGATACTTTTGTAGGTGGTAGCACCTCTAATATTTCAATTATTTTGTGGTTTATAATTTCAGGAATTTTAATGCTTATAACTTCCATGTTTCTTTTTTTTTTAAAAATAAAAGATTTAAAAAGTCAAAAAACTATTGTTATAGGTTTAATATTCTTTTGGTTTTTAATCTCTTTTTTTTCAATATTCGTCACTTTTTCAAATTTGTGGATTACATTACTTACATCATCAATTGGAATTATTTCGTTTTTAGCTTCAAAAAATCTTAAAAAAGAAATTATTGCTGAATTAAATAAAAAGGGCTTAACTGAAAAAGAAATATATCTCTTGCAAAAACTTGCTGGAATATCAAAAAAATAAGTTTGGTGGGCCCGCCAGGACTCGAACCTGGGACCAATACATTATGAGTGTACTGCTCTAACCAACTGAGCTACAGGCCCAAAACATTTGTTAGTTATATCATTTTTATCAAGTTATCAATTAAAGATAAATCAATAATGGTGGGCCGTGTTGGTTACGCTCCAACTACCCCTGCAATGTCAATGCAGTACTCTACTATTGAGCTAACGGCCCAATCTAACTTTCTAAGAAACTTTTTAGTTGTTTAGATCTACTTGGGTGCTTTAATTTTCTAAGAGCCTTGGCCTCGATCTGCCTAATTCTTTCCCTTGTTACAGAAAACTGTAAACCTACTTCTTCTAAAGTGTGATCGGTATTCATACCTACACCAAATCTCATTCTTAAAACTCTTTCCTCTCTTGGGGTTAGGGTAGATAAAATTTTTGTAGTTGCCTCTCCAAGGTTAGATTTTATAGCTTGCTCTAACGGAGCTAAAGCTTTTGTATCTTCGATAAAGTCTCCCAAACTGCTATCTTCTTCATCACCAACAGGTTTTTCAAGTGAAACTGGTTCTTTTGAAATTTTCAATACCTTTCTTACTTTATCTAAAGGCATTCTTAATTTTTGCGCTAACTCCTCAGGCGTCGCTTCTCTGCCAAACTCACTTAAGATTAATCTTTGAGTTCTGACAATTTTATTAATAGTTTCAATCATATGAACAGGAATACGAATTGTTCTTGCTTGGTCTGCAATTGATCTGGTAATTGCCTGTCTGATCCACCATGTTGCATAAGTAGAAAATTTATATCCTCTTCTATACTCAAACTTATCAACTGCTTTCATCAAACCAATATTACCCTCTTGAATTAAATCTAAAAATTGCAATCCTCTATTTGTGTATTTTTTAGCTATTGAAATTACTAATCTAAGATTAGCTTCAACCATCTCTTTTTTAGCTATTCTAGATTCTTTTTCACCTTTCTGGACTCTACTTACTAATTTTTTAAAATCAGTAACAGAAATTCCAAGTTTATGACTAATTTCAATAAGTCTCTCTCTAATATTTTTAAACTCCTCTTTATTTTTTGCAAAAAATTGCTTCCAGACTAAATTTGTATCTAAAAATTTTTTAAGATTTGGATTAATTTCATTACCAACATAAAATTTTATAAATTCATTTCTTGGTATTTTTTGATCCATAGCAAGTCTTAAGAGATTTCCTTCTAAAGAAATTATTTTTTTATTTTCAACATAATGTTTTTGAACGAGTTCTTCTAAAACAGATGGGGAAAGCTGAAGTGATTTAATATTTTCCAATATATCATTTACAATTTTTTCATAACCTTTTTCCTTTGCAGGTGTAAAATTTTGAGAATTTAAAACACAATCTAACTTTTCTTTTTGATACTTAATTAGTTTTGTATATTCTTTAGTTAATGTATTTACAGTTTTTAAAACTTTAGGTTTAATTTCTGTCTCCATTGCAGCAAGAGTAGGATTGAAATCATCATCTTCATCAGAAGCACCATCTTCTTTATCTGTTTCACCAGCATTTTTTTGTTTAGCACTTGGTCCAGTTGATTCATCTTCCATATAGTTTGTATCGATATCTATTATTTCTCTGACTAAAATTTCATCTTTTTGAAGTTTTTCATTCCACTCAAAAAATTGTTGTGCTGTTATTGGACTTTGCGATAATGCAATTAACATTACATCCTTTCCAGCCTCTATTCTTTTTGCAATTGCAATTTCACCTTCCCTTGAAAGTAACTCAACACCTCCCATTTCTCGAAGATACATTCTGATAGGATCATCACTTTTCTCAATTGTTTTACCTTCTTCTTTATTAGAATTTTCTTTTTTTCTTAGAACTTTAAAATCTGATTTTTTTTCAACTAATGAAATATTTTCATCTAAAATGTGGATAAAAGCTTGAGCAAGATTTTCATCTGATAAATTTCTTTTACCTAATGATTTGCTAAGTTCTTCATATGTTATGAATCCTCTATGGGTTCCTCGACCCATTAATCTAGCGAATGATTTTGTTATAATTCTTTCCACAGCGATAATGTTGAAAGTCTTATATAATGTCAAATCTGTAAAAATCCATTACAAATTTGTCCAGATTAATTGAGATTCTGCTTTTTTTTAAGCTCTTTTAGCTCATTAAATGTGCTCTCGCTCATATCAACTGAGAACTTCGATTCTAACTCTTGAATTCTAAACTCAAGATCATAATTCATTAAATCTCGCGAAATATCTTCAAGCAATTCAATGATTTTCTGCTCATCTTCAGAACTATTTTTTAAGATATATTTTATTGGAGCAAATTTATTTATTTTTTCAATTAGCTGACTATCCAAATTTAAGTCTTGAACAGCTATTTGATTTTCAGATTTTAAAATTTCAATTATTTGTTTAAAGATTTTTTTATTAACTTCAGTAAATAATTTGATATTTTCAATTAAATGAATATTTGATTGCATTAAATTTAAATTATAAATTACCAAATAAATTAAGGAAAATTCTTTAAGCTCAACTCCAGATAAAGATTGGCTTTCGTTATAATACTTTTTTGTAGTATCTAAAGATTTAGTTGGTTTTTTATAAGATTTTTTATTTTTTTGATTTGAATGAGGAGTTAATTCTGTAATTTTCTCTAAAAAATATTCTAATACATATTTTTTTATATATTCGTCTTTAATAGTATTTGCTACATCTCTTAATCTTTTTTCAAAAATAGCCATAGAAGAAGGGTTGTTTTCAGTTTGTTTTTTGTAGTGACTAAAAATAAATTGATGAATTGATAACTTGGATTGTTTTGTAAATTCTATAAAATTAACTTTTCCATTTTTATTCACATAACTGTCTGGATCTTCCTTGTTTGGTAAAAATAAGAATGAAATTTGTTTTTCTGGTTTTAATTCTTTAATTGAATTTTCTGCAGCTCTTAATGCTGCTTTATAACCACTTTCATCACCATCAAAGCAAATAATGATTTCATCAAAAAATTGGTTAAGTATCAAAATTTGTTTATCAGTAAGTGAGGTACCAAGATTTGCAACAGAATTATCAATTCCATTTTTGCTTAACCCAACAACATCCATATAACCTTCGACCAAATAAATATGATCTACTTTGTTTGATAATTTTCTAGCTATATCTAAATTATATAAATTTGATCCTTTTTTAAAAAATAAAGTTTCAGGTGAGTTAATATATTTTGCAAGATAATCTAGGTTTTCTATTATTCTTCCACCTAAAGCAATTGGTTGACCAGTTATATTATTAATTGGAAAAATTAATCTTCCTCTAAATCTTTCTACATAAGTATTCTTTTTCTCATCTAAATAAAATAATCCAGTTTCAATTAAAGTTTGTTCACTAAATTTATTTTTTAATCGTTCATATATATTAGGATTTTTTTCCACATATCCCATTTTAAATTTTTTTACGTCTTCTTTACTTAAAGATCGATTTTTTAAATATTCTCTAGCATTTGAATATTGTTCGTTTTTGATCAACTCATTATGGTAAAAATCAACATATTCATTATAGATTGATTTATACTCGTTCCATTTTTTTTCTCGCTCTTCATCTTTTTTTGAAAACAAATATGGTTGCATACCTGCTAGTTGAGCCAAATGTTTAACAGCCTCTCCAAACTTTAAATTTTGAGTTTTCATTATAAAATCAAAAATATTCCCATGTTCTGAAGTAGCAAAACAATGATAAAATTCTTTTTCATCATTAACAGTAAATGAAGGTGTTTTTTCATTTTTAAATGGAGATAAACCTACAAATTCTTTACCTCTTTTTTTTAATGAAACTGTTTTTGAAACAACAGTTGACACTTTCAGCCGTGTCTTAATTTCATCTAAATACTCTTTAGGGTATTTCATTAACTATTCAATAATTCCTTGATTATTGATCCAGCTCTAGAAAAATCAATTTCATCAGAATGAGATTTCTTTAACTCACTCATTATTTTGCCCATATCTTTAACAGAGCTAGCACCTAACTTAGCTATTAATTCTGCACATAGTTTTTTAGTATCTTCTTCACTCATTTGTTTAGGTAAGAAACTTGTTAAAATTTCATATTCATTTTGTTCAACTTCCAAAAGATCAGTTCTGTTATTTTTTTTATAGATTTCAATAGATTCGGCCCTTTGTTTAACCATTTTTTTAAGAAGCTTTTTTATATCTTCATCATCTGTGTCTTTTTTGTTGGGGCCAGAACGATTGGCAATATCTAAATCTTTAATAGAAGATAAAATTAACCTGTAGGTTGATATTTTATTTTTATCTTTCGATTTTAGAGCATTTTTATATTCGTTTTCGATAGTGTTCTTTAATGACATAATTTTTTTAATCTACTTCATAGAAAAAATTCTTCAAAAGAAAAATTGTTTTTTTACAATTTTATAATACATCTCTGTTGCGATAATAATGCAATTATTGTATTAACCTTTAACTCATGAGTTGTAATTGATCAAAAATTCAAAAAAAATAAACTCAAAAAATATTCATCAAATTAATACTGGCGTTTTAGTTCTTGAAAACAAGAAGGTATTCAAAGGAATTGGTATTGGCTATGAAGGAGAGGCAACTGGAGAAGTATGTTTCAACACTTCTTTAACTGGTTACCAGGAAATAATCTCAGATCCTTCTTATGCAGGTCAAATTATCAATTTTACATTTCCCCATATTGGAAATGTAGGTACTAACAAAGAAGATATAGAGTCTGACAAGATATGGACTAAGGGAGTGATTTTTAATTCAGAAATAACTGATCCATCAAACTATAGAGCTTTTTTACATCTAGATGCATGGCTTAAGAAGAACAAAATTGTAGGGCTCACTGGTCTTGATACTAGAAGTCTAACTAATTTTATCCGAGATAAAGGAGCACCAAAAGGAACGATTGCTTTCTCAAAAAAACAAAAATTCAATATAAGCAAACTAACAAATACTACTTTAAAATGGAGTGGGTTAAAAAATCTAGATCTCGCTATAGAAGTATCAACTCCAAAAAATTATATTTGGAAAGGTTTTAAAACTTGGAAAAAGAAAGATGGATTTGTAAAAAATAAAAAAAAACAATTTCATATTCTTGCAATCGATTATGGAATTAAAAAAAATATTTTAAGATATTTTTCTGATTTTAATTGCAAAGTCACAGTAGTAAATTGCAAAACATCTGCTGAAAAAATTTTAAGTCTTAAACCAAATGGAATATTTTTATCAAACGGCCCTGGAGATCCAGCTGCTACAGGAAAGTATGCGATAAATATAATTAAAAACCTTATTAAAAAAAACATTCCAATATTTGGTATTTGTTTAGGTCACCAGATTCTCGCTTTAGCACTTGGTGGTAAAACAAAAAAAATGAAGTTAGGTCATAGAGGTGCAAATCATCCTGTAAAAAATTTAATTCATGACAATGTAGAGATCACTAGTCAAAACCATGGCTTTGAAGTTGTTAAAGAAACTTTACCGAAAAATATTGAAGTCACTCATAAATCATTATTTGATAATAGTATTGAGGGTATTAAGTTAAAAAATAAACCCGTATTTTCAGTTCAATATCACCCCGAGTCTAACCCTGGACCACAAGATAGTGTCTATTTATTTAAAGAATTTGTTAACAATATGAAAAAAAATGCCAAAAAGAAAAGATCTTAAAAAAATATTAGTAGTAGGTGCTGGTCCAATAATAATTGGCCAAGCATGTGAGTTTGATTATTCAGGAACACAAGCTTGTAAAGCTTTAAAAGATGAAGGTTATAAAGTTGTTTTAATTAATTCTAACCCTGCAACCATCATGACAGATCCAGATGTTGCAGATAAAACTTATATAGAGCCAATCACCTTAGAGGTTCTTGAGAAAATTCTTATAAAAGAAAAACCAGATGCAATTCTACCAACAATGGGAGGCCAAACTGCTCTTAATCTTGCAATGGAAGCAGAGAAAAAAGGAATATTAAAAAAATACAAAATAGAACTTATTGGCGCAAATTCTAAAGCAATTTCTAATGCTGAAGATCGAAAGAAATTTAGAAAAAATATGATTGATATTGGTTTAGATTTACCAAAATCTGAGATTGTTAATAATATCAATCAAGCTTCTAAAGTTCTAAATAAAATTGGTTTGCCTGCAATCATTAGACCTGCATTTACCCTAGGTGGTCTAGGTGGTGGAATAGCAAAGAATAAAAAAGAATATCTTAAAATTATAAAAAATGGATTACACGAGTCACCAGTTAGCCAGGTTCTTGTGGAAGAGTGTTTAGAGGGTTGGAAAGAATTTGAGATGGAAGTTGTAAGAGACAAAAAAGACAACTGTATCATCATTTGCTCAATAGAAAATATTGATCCGATGGGAATTCACACAGGAGACTCTGTAACTGTTGCTCCAGCTTTAACTCTTACTGATAAAGAATATCAAGTTATGAGAAATGCCTCTATTGCATGTTTAAGAAAAATTGGAGTTGAGACAGGTGGATCCAATGTTCAATTTGCAATTAATCCAAAAAATGGACGAATGGTTGTTATTGAAATGAATCCTAGAGTATCTAGATCATCAGCACTTGCATCTAAAGCAACTGGGTTTCCAATTGCAAAAGTAGCGGCTAAGCTTGCGGTTGGTTATACTTTAGATGAACTTAAAAATGAGATTACAAAAGTAACACCTGCTTCTTTTGAACCAAGTATTGATTATGTAGTAACTAAAATACCAAGGTTTACTTTTGAAAAATTTTCTACTTCTCCTGCAACTTTAGGTACTTCAATGAAATCTGTTGGAGAGGCAATGGCAATTGGAAGAAATTTCAAGGAGTCTGTACAAAAAGCATTGGTCTCACTAGAAACTGGATTCTCTGGTTTGGATCAGATTTACAATTTAAACAAAAAAGAGTTAGAAAAAAAACTTAAAGAGCATATTCCAAATAAAATACTTCTTGTAGCTGAGGCCTTTAGAAAAAAAATTAGCTTAAAAAGAATATATAGTTTATCTAAAATTGATCCTTGGTTCTTAGGACAAATTAAAGAAATTGTTGATAACGAGCTAGTTATTAAAAAAAGAGGTCTTCCAAAAGATTATAATGAATTTAATAGAATTAAATCTATTGGTTTTTCAGACAAAAAATTAGCTGAACTTACTAATTCATCAGAAGACATAATAAGAAGAAAAAGAACAGCTTTAAAAGTACTACCTGTATACAAAAAAGTTGATACGTGTGCTGCAGAATTTAAATCATTTACACCTTACATGTATTCAACTTATCAAAGAAATTTCTCAATAAATTCCGAGTGTGAGGCAGATCCATCAAGTAGAAAGAAAATAATAATTCTAGGTGGTGGCCCTAACAGAATAGGCCAAGGTATTGAGTTTGATTATTGCTGTTGTCAGGCAAGTTTTTCTTTGAAAGACGCAGGTTTTGAGACCATCATGGTTAATTGTAACCCTGAAACTGTATCTACTGATTATGATACAAGTGATCGGTTATACTTTGAACCTTTGAAGGAAGAGTATGTATTTAACATTATTAAAAAAGAGCAAGAAAAAGGAAATTTAATAGGTGTTATTGCTCAGTTTGGTGGACAAACTCCAATTAAGCTCGCTAAATTTTTAAATGATAACAAACTTCCAATTTTAGGAACGCAATATAAATCAATAGATTTAGCAGAAGATCGAGATCAATTTAGAAATTTATTAATTAAATTAAATTTAAAACAAGCTGATAGTGGGATTGCAAAAACTTTTAAAGAAGCAATCAAAATATCAGAGAAAATTGGTTTACCACTAGTAGTTAGACCTTCATATGTTTTGGGTGGAAGAGCTATGGAAATTGTGCATGAAAAAAGTCAATTAAAAAACTTTGTTGAGGAAGCATTTAAAGCTGCTGAAGAAAATCCAATTTTAATTGATAAATTTCTAGACCATGCAATGGAAGTTGATGTGGATGCTATTTCTGATGGAAAAGATGTTTATGTAGCAGGTATCATGCAACATATTGAAGAAGCAGGAATTCATTCTGGGGACTCAGCTTGTAGTTTGCCACCAGTATCTATTAAACCATATCTAATTAAAGAGATAGAAAATCAAACTAAAAAACTTGCCTTAGCACTTAAAGTTAAAGGTTTTATGAATATTCAATATGCAATCAAGAAAGATGAAATTTATATTATTGAAGTCAATCCTCGTGCTAGTAGAACTATACCTTTTGTATCAAAAGCAAAAGGAATTCCACTTGCAAAGATTGCATCAAGAATAATGGCTGGTGAAAAACTTTCTAAATTTAATCTTAAAGATAAATCAAAAGGAATGTATGCAGTAAAAGAAGCTGTATTTCCTTTTAATAAATTTCCTAATAGCGATTTACTTTTGGGACCTGAGATGAAATCTACAGGTGAAGTAATGGGCTTTGATAAAGATTTTGGAATGGCTTTTGCTAAAAGTCAGATTGCTGCAGCTAATTCACTTCCAAAAGAGGGTCTTGCATTTATATCCTTAAAAGACTCTCATAAAGATGAAGGTATTGATCTTGCAAGAGAGCTAATTAAAAATAATTTTAAATTATGCGCAACCAAAGGTACTGCTGAATACATACAAAAGCATGGAATGAAATGTAAAATTATTAACAAAGTAAGTAGTGGTAGTCCTCACATTGTTGATGTTTTAGACTCTAAAAAAATTGCACTTGTAATTAATACAGGTGGTGGAAACAGCGAACACAGATTAAATGATGCTATTGCTCTTCGAAGAGCAACGCTTAAAAATAAAGTTCCATATTGCACCAATATGTCTACTGCTCTTGCATGTTTAAATGCCATCAAATCTCTAAAGACTAAAAAATTAGAGGTAAAATCTTTGCAGGATATTTAGTTAGTAACTAAGTTATTGTAAAAAAATCAAAAAGTTTTGCCATTTTTAGCACTGAAGAAACCTGTTCGCTTGGAGATTTAATTGTAAATTTTTTTGATTGTTCCTCAGCTTTTTGACGTAATTCGATTAAAACAGACACCCCAGAACTGTCAATATACTCCACTTTAGACATATCAAACTCTAATTCATGATTATTGTCTAAGCTTTGCATTGCTTGATCTCTTAATTCCTCTGTTTTTTCTAGGTCAATATCTCCCTCGAGAACTATTGTGGCTCCTTTATCATTAGTTTGTTCTGTAAATGGCATAATGCTGTATAGCATTAATTTAAAAAAACTCAAAAATTTACCCTACCCATAATGGGTATCTCAAAAAAAATAAATATAAGATAAAGTGTAAAAAGAGACTATGAGCTTAAATGACGATAACGAAAAAGATTTATTATTAAATGACGATGATAATCTTTTGAGTGACAGTGATACCTCAAACGATTCTTTGCTTTCAGATGATAACAACGAAGATGTTTCTTTATTAGATGAAAACAATAACGAAAATTTAGAGGATACTTTACTTAGTGATTCTTCAGAGGTCAAAGAAAACAGTAATTCAGAAATAAATGAAATAGCTGAAGCAAACGAGTCTTTAGCTACTATGGACTCAGATCCATACAATTTAATAAAAGATGTAAATTTAACTTTATCAAAAATTGAAAAAAAAATTGATAAAGATTCAGATCAATTATCAAAATTAGACCAATTAGAAGAAATTAAAAATGAGTTAAAAAAAATGAATAACTCTAATAAAGTTGAAGAAGCTTCAAATGATAATGAGGAAGAAGTTAACGCTCCAAGAGGTGATAATTTACCAGACAATTCAGATCTAATAGTACAAATAGAAAACTTACAAGAAAAAATTAGAGATTTGGAAACTACGAATGAAAGTTATCAGGAAAGATTTAAAAGTATAGATGAGACATTGGATAGATTTAAAGAAATTGAAAAAGAATTAGAAGTTGAAGTTATTGAAGAAGATGAAAGTTCAAATAAAAAAGAAGTTAAATCTACTAATCAAAAACCACAGAATAAAAATTTATTAATATTATTAATCATATTATTATTTACAATATCAGGCGTAATCGTACTTGATGCTCTTGGAATTGTTAATTTTTATATATCAGAAGCATTAAAAAATATTTTCTAGAACTATTAAATATGATCCATATATTATTTTTGATATTTGGATTTTTAGCAGGCAGTTTTGCAAATGTTTGCATTTTGAGACTACCAAAAAATGAGGATGTTTTTTTAAAAAGGTCTGCTTGTCAACATTGTAGCAAACAAATTGCATGGTATTTAAATATTCCTATTTTTTCATATTTATATTTATCTGGTAAATCAAAATGTTGTGGAAAAGAATTAAATAAACAATATCCAATTATTGAATTATCAACTGGTATATTATTTTTAATCAACTCATTACTCTTTAATTTAAGTCAATCAATTACACTTAGTTTAATTTTTTTTATTATTTTATTGATAATTGTAATTGATTTTAAGGAAAGAGTAATTTTTGACTTTATGAATTATTTCTTAATACTTTCTGGAATAATTGTTTCAATTATATTTCCTGAACTAAATCCTCTAAATATATCAACTTTAAATGCAATGATTACTGGAATTATTGGATTTAGTTTATTTTTTGCATTGAGATATCTTTTTCAAAAGAAAAGAAATGTAGAAGCTTTAGGTATGGGAGATGTATATTTAATAGCAGGACTAGGTGTTTGGCTTGGGTTTGAAAAATTCCTATATATCCTCTCTATTTCATCCTTTTTAGGCATTTTCTATTATCTTTTAATGGGAAAAAAAGAGGAAAATTTTGAGATACCTTATGGTTCAGCTTTAGGAATTTCTTTTATTTTAATTTTTTATTTTACTAGAATAATTTAAATTTATTTACTCATTTTTTATTGAATTACTTGACCCATATTAAATATAGGTTGATACAAAGTTAATAATAAACCTGCAATAATACCTCCAATAAATACAATCATAACTGGTTCTATAAATTGTTTAAGAGCACCTACAGCGTTATCTACTTCCGCTTCATAATAAATTGATATTGAATTAAACATTTCATCAACACTTCCTGTCTTTTCTCCAACCTTCATAAATTCAGAAAATTCTAGAGGAAATATTTTTTCTGAAGCAAACAATGCAGATAAATTTTTACCTGTAAGTATCTCTTTTTGAATTCTTCCAATTGCCTCTCTAACTAATATATTGCTAGTTACTTTGCTGCTAATTTCTAGCGCTTCTATAATTGATACACCTGCACCTAACAAATTTGCTAATACTAAAGCAACTTTTGCATAAATTGATTTTTTTACCAAAGGACCAAAAGCAGGAAGTTTCAATATCAAAGTATGAAAAAACTTTTTAACACCATAAACTTTTTTGTTTAAATAAATTGAAGAAGAAATGATTATTGCTAGAGTTAAAAAAAGAACTCCTCCTCTACTTGGATCTTGTAAAAATTCACTTAAACCTATCACTTTTTGTGTTGCAGCTGGTAACTCAACTCCAATACTTTCATATATTTCTTGAAACACTGGAACAACTTTTACTAACATTACAACTGTTACTAATAAAGCAACCGTAAGTAAAATTATTGGATAAGTTAATGCCCCCTTAATATCTTTTACAATTTTTATATTTTTTTCTACTAGATCTACAATTTTTCTTAAAAAAGTAGCGAGAGTTCCGCTACTTTCTCCTGCCTTAACCATGTTGATATAAGAATCATCAAAGTACTGCGGAAATTTACCCAATGATGAACTAAATGTTTTACCTTGGTTTAAATCCTCAATGATAGTTTTTGTAACTTTAATTAATCCTGGTTTTGTTGCCTGTCTTCTTGCAAGTTTTAAAGCCTCCATTATTGGAAGATCTGCTTTGATCATTGTCTCTAATTTTTTAGTGAACAGCATAATATCTACAGAACTCAATTTGTCTGATGATATTTGCATTCCTAAGAAAGTCTTTATCTCAGGATCAGCTTCAGCATCATTATCTTTAAGTTGATTTAAACTTGTAGCTATAATTTTTTGATTTTTTAGTTTTTTACCCGCATCAATTCTATCATTAGCAACTATTGCACCGTTTACTTTTTTTCCTGCTTGAAGACCTGAGTAAGAAAATTGAGGCATAATTTATTACCCTTGAATAGTAATTGTTCTTAAAAATTCTTCATAAGTGATCACTCCATTTTTAATGTGATCTCTTGCAACTTCATCCATGGTTCTAAAACCATTTTTTTTTGCAATTTGTAGAATTTCAGGTGCTCGTTTTTCCTCAATAATTGCTGATTGAATTTCACCATTAATATCAAGTATTTCATAAATACCTTGTCGACCCTTATAACCAGAATTATTGCACTTGTTGCAACCTGCACCTTTGTAAACTTTTAAAGTTTCAACCTCAGTCAATGTAAACCCAATTTCTTTGAGTTGGTCTTTGGTAATTTTTTCATCTTCTTTTTTACAATCAGGACAAATTTTTCTTGCTAGTCTTTGAGCAACAATTGTATTCAAAGCTCCAGCTATCATGAAATTTGGTACACCCATGTTGGTTAATCTTATGATTGTTTGAATTGCATCATTTGTGTGAAGTGTTGATAATAATAAATGGCCTGTAATTGCAGCCTTAATAGCAATATCGACTGTCTCTTTATCTCTAATCTCTCCAACTAATATCACCTCAGGATCTTGTCTTAGAAAAGCCCTCAAAATATTTGCAAAAGTTAAACCAATTCCCTCATTAGCTTGAATTTGTCCAATACCTTCCATTGTGTATTCAACTGGATCCTCTGCGGTTAGTATATTTAATTCAGGTTTATTTAGATGTGCAAGCGCTGCGTAAAGCGTTGTTGTTTTTCCACTTCCAGTCGGTCCTGTTACTAAAACCATTCCTTGAGGAGATTCAATTGCTTTTATAAACTTTGATAACTCATTCATCGGAATACCAATTTTATCTAAACCAATAACATTGGTGCTTCTTAATAAACGCATCACTACTCTTTCACCAAATTTACTTGGTAATACATTAAATCTTACATCACAATCTATTCCACCATTACTCTGATCTTTAACAGTTATAGCTCCATCTTGTGGCAACCTATTTTCAGAAATATCACAACCAGCCATTATTTTTAGTCTGGTAATTACTGGCACATAATTGGAGGAAATAATTTGGCTTAATTCATCTTGTATTTCCATTATCCCATCATTTCTAAATCTAACTTGTCCGACGTTATCTTTAAAAATTTCTATATGAATATCACTAGTACCACTTTTTAAAGCATCTTGAAAAATTCTTTCAACAAACTCAACAATGTTTATGTTTCCACTTTGAACTGGTGTAGGTGTAGTTTTTGGTTTGGTAACAATTTTAGAATTTGCAATATCCCATATTTTTGAAGCAGCAATTTTATCAATATTTGAAAAAGTGGTTACTGTAAAAACTACATTTTTTTTTGTGAAATTTTTTATCTTGGATGCAAAATTAAGTTTACTAGGGTCAGCTATAACTAATTTAAGTGATCCACCTTCAATCGCACAAGGAACAATTTTTTCTTTTTTAATAAATTCGACTGGTAATATTTTTAATACATCTGGCTTTATATTTTCTGCCTTAATATCATTTGTCTTTATCGCAAAATTTCTTGAAATTACTTTGACGATATCCTCTTCTTTCACATAATTCTTTTTTAACAATTCTGGGACTATCTTCTCTTTGTTTTGTGCGCATTGAACAGAAATTTTAGTTAGTCTATCTTGTGATAAAATTCCATTTGTAGCCAATAAAGAGGCTATTTTTTCAGAAGCTACTGCACTTAATTCCATACTAAATTACTCTTGGAGCTAAGAAGATTAATAATTCAGTCTTATCATCCTTGTTAATTTTTGATCTAAATAATGCACCAACTCCAGGAATATCTCTTAAACCTGGTACACCAGCGTTAGTTTCAGATAAAGTTTCAGTCAATATACCTCCAACAACTGCAATATCTCCACTTGTTAAAACTAGGTTGGTATTAACTTCTTTTTTATCTATAGAAGGAGGAGTTGTTGAAAAACTAACTGTATCATTCGTTATTAAAACCTTCATCATTACATTGCCATCACCAGTGATTACCGGGGTTACATCAAGTTTTAAATTTGCATCGTAATATTTTGTTGCAGATGTTGTGACACCATCAGCTGTAGTAGTTTCTGTTACTCCAAATTTAGTTCCTTGTGTAATTTTTGCGTTTTTTCCACTTATCGTAAATAATTTCGGATTAGATAATGTTCTAGAGTCACCGTCTTTTTCAAGAGCATCTATTTCTACTTTTAACTGTCTAGACCCAACATTTCTAATTATCCCCAATCCAGAAGTACCATCCACTAAAAAACTAGAAACACTATTTCCAGCTGTACCTAATGCAACTCCATCAGTACCTCCAATAATACCTGAAAGTTGAGTGGTAGTTGCTCCTCCTTGGCCGTCAGAAATCTTAGAAAGTCCAATTCTAGACCCTAATTTTGTCTCAAAAGTAGGTTTAACCTCAACTAAGAATGCCTCGATTAAAATTTGTGGTTTTTTGACATCAATTTTATTTAGAATAATTTCAATTTCATCTAGCTGCTTATCCGTTCCCTGAGCAATTATTGTTTTATTTTCATCATCAACGTTTAATATTAAATTTGCTTCACCTTCACCTGTGCCTGCAAATAAACTTTCTATTTGTGTTTTAATTTTCGATGGAGTTTCATAATAAATATTAAAGATCTCATTCTTTAATACAATTTCCTCTGATGGAATATCCGGGAAAACTTCAATTAAACCTTTTTCAGTATCACCTGAATAAGTCAAACCTTTTGAAGCTAATATAGAATTGAAAACAACATTCCAAGGTTCATTGTTTATATCAATATTTAAAAAACCATTTACAGTTTCATCAATAATAATATTTCTTCCACCAAGATTTCCCAATGCAAGTAAGGCATCTGTTACTCTTGTATTTTTAAAACTAATTGAAATATTAAAATCAGGCTTTTGAATTAGTTTATTTTCATTTAAATTAATTGATGTTTTTAATTCTCTTCTTGGTTTTGTAACATCATTATTATAATTACTATCAGGTCCTAAACTCACTGTTTCACTTAAAGTTGTAAGCCCGTCTCTTGTCACTTCCTCTAAAACTATTTCACTTGGAACATCAGTATTTCTGGCATTTTTACCAGCACAAGCTGACAGAAATAATAGACAAATTAACGTAAAAATTTTTATATTTAAAATAGTCTTCATTGAACAATCTCCATTATTATTTGTTTATTATTTTCAACTAAAAATACTTTATCTTTGGTTATTTTTTTTATAATTGCACTCCTTGGTCCAATTTTTTGGCCCTCATAAACAACAACATGATCTTCGCTTCCAGGTAATTCTATTAGGGCAAGACTTTTAAAATAATTTTTAGGAATTTTATTTTGTTTCCTTAAAGTTTCTAAATTACTAAATTTTGGGGCAAGTAAAGTTGCAACTAATTTTAATGATTGAACAGAATAAGGAGAAGCACTTGATAGACTGTGCCGTTTTAAAACTTCATTTTTTAAGTCTTTATAAAAAGGATCTCTCAGATTATCCGCATAAACATTTGTTGAGAAAAATATAAAAATTAAAATAAAAAATTTTTTCATGAATTTTTAAAGTTAATTAAAATTTTAGAAGTAATTTTAATTATACCATCTCCATCTTTGTTAATTTGCACATTGTCAGTGATCATGCTTTTATTAATATTTTTTAAATCTTCTACAAATCGCGTGTAGTCTATAAAATTTCCTATAATCTCTACATCATAAGATACTTGGGTGTATTGATTGTAAATATTAAATTCAGCTGGATTGTCTTTTTTTGGCTCTTTATAAAAATCTTCATTTGCCTTTGTTAAAGTTAAAATCTTAAGCTTGTTATCCATAGCAAGCTCAGAAAACAATTTGTAAAACTTTTCCTGTTCTTCTTTTTTGAAAAAAGATTTTTGAATTTCAGAAAATTCTTTTTCTACTTTTTTATTTTTACTTACAATTGATGCTCTTAACTCGTTACTAGTATTTATAAAATTCTTTTTCTGATTGTAATCACTCTCAATCAAATTTGCTTTTTGAATTGTAGGATTAATTACAAAAAAGTTACCTACTGAAAAACTTATAGCCAAAATAATTATATAGACGAATTTCATATAATTACTTTTTGAATTTAAAGTTTTTTGCTCATCCTCAAATTTAAATTTCTTGAGTTTTGGAACTCTCTTAACTCTTTTGAGTTTTTTACTTCTTAATAATTTGATCATAGTTCCACCTTAATTTTAAAATTTCTTAGTTTTAAAACATCTTCTGATGGTACGATTATTTGTTGATCTTCCTCATCACCTTCATTGTTTATTTCGATAGTTTCAGTAAGTTCCGCTAAGCTCAAGCTAGTAATGTCAGGATTTCCAACTCTTTTTTTGATGTTATTTAAAAATAAATTTAAATCATAATCTGTTAATGCATAGCCTTCGTAAAAAACAACAGAGTCATTTTTGATATAATCTACTTTTTGTAATTCAACACCATTAGGAACAATTTTTGGAGTTTCTATAATTATCTTTGAAAAATTGTCAGTTTTAACAATTAATTTTTCAGCAAGTTCTTTTTCTTTTTCAATTTTTTTTACCTTAGAACTAGAAGTTTTAATCTCCTCCATCAAAGAGTTATAATCATTTACAACAGCAGGATGTGAGGCCAGTAATTGGTTTTTCTCTAAATACTTTGGAATATTTAAACCAATAATTGATGAAAAAATTAATAAAAGCAATATTAAAACTATAGACAAAGATCCACTTGTTGCTTGTATCTTTCTGTTATTTATCAATTGATCTTTGTACGGATATAAATTTTGTTTAAATCTTAAAAATAAATTTTCTTTTATATTGAAAGGGTTAAATAATCTTAAGGATGCACCAATTACTGGATATAATTTATCCTCTAAAATATATTCTTGATTAAATTTTTTAATTAATTTTTTTGAAAATTTAATTTTTTTATTTGTTAAAATGTTCTCAAATTTGCTTTCATCACTTTTTGCATTATTTAGTGTTAATGGTTTAATTGTAAAATCAGGTAACTTAGATTGTAATCCATTTAGATATTTTTCGCTTTGTTCAAGATCAGTATGAACATATAAATTTCTAAATATTGTCGTTTTTTCTTCACTTCCCTTCCACTCATCATCCATTAAATTTCCTCTAACATCTTGAATAGATCTTTCAAAAACTTCCGACCAAAATGGACCTGATGGATCAGGCATTTTTTCTAATTGCTTAATTAGAATTATGTCTGCTCGTGTAATATTATTTATAGCAAAAATAAATTTATTCTGTGTAACTGTAATTAAGTAATTTTCTTTTTCTCCATATTCCAAAAAAGCAAATTCGTTAGATTTGTTATCTTTTTGTTTTGCAAAAATTGTATTAATTAAAGAAAAACACTTCGGTTCATAAATTGTAGGTTTAACACCTGATTGTCTTAAAATTTTATTTAATTTTTCAACTTTTTCTCTTTCAATTAAACAGATAACTACTTCCTGTTCTTGCGTTTCATCATTAATTGCTAAAGGTTGAAAACTAAATATCTTGTTATCAATAATATCTGACAATTCTTCAAATGTTTTCCAAAACTCAATATCGCTTGTTTGAAGATCAAATGTTTCTTGATCCATAAGTGGGATATTGATTGTTTTAATAATTGTTTCGGAGGTGGGCAAAATTACTGTTGCTTCCTTCTCGAGTAATTTTTGATCTTTTAAAATATGAACAATTTTCTGACTATAATAAACTTGATCATCTTCATTAAATAATGATGTGTTTCCTGCTAAATTAAACTTTTCATGATGAAGGTTTGTAATTGTTTTTGAACCTTGATTGTATTTACAAATACTAATTCCCTCGTCATCCAATTCTATAGCAAAACGATTTTCCTTTGATATTGCTTGTTTTCCTAGAATTGGAGAAAAGATTTTTAAAAGAAAACTTAATATCCTATTTTTAAAATTTTCTAATTTTTCATTCATATATTTGCTAGCTAAGAACTATTATTTACTTCTAATTGACTCGTTAAACTCTGTAACCCTCCCCAAATTGGGGGTCTTATAATCAAATAACATTGAATTTATTATAGTAATTTGACATGAGTCATTTAACTACATCTAAAGGTATTACTTTAATTGAATTATTGGTTGTAGTTGCAATATTAGGAATACTAACTTCAATTGGCACAATTGGATACCAAAGTTTTGTTTCTGGATCTAACTTTGGGAGTAACAAAACTATACTATTAAAATATTTACAAAAAGTGCGATTTAATGCACATGCTGATAATAAACATTACAAAGTAACATTAAGTAATTCATCTGATGATTTGTTATTAAAAGTTTATGAGCCTGACAGTGCTAATATTAAATGGAGAGATCTAAATTTGAATAGACGATGTGGTTGCTATAGCGGTGTAAACACAGGGGACTCTAATTGCAGTAATACTTTTTCAAACTCTGCATTGTCATCTTTAACATCTATCGCAGAATATGATGAAACACTTGAAGGATTAAATGTAAAATCATGTACATCAGATTCATGTTCATCACCAGTAAGTGAAACAGTTGAGCTTTGTTTTTTATATGACGGTTCAGCCCCAACTACGAAATATTTTAAAATTACTGGAGCCTCTGATGACACAGCAATTATAACACATAATAAAACAGGATATGTCGAAGAGAACTAAAGGTTTTAGCTTGCTTGAAGCAATGATTGCACTTTTTGTGCTAAGTATGATTACATTGACATTTGTAAATTCTACAAGTGTATTTTTATCTTCACAACAATCTTTTGTTGAAAAAGGAAAATATGATCAAATTGCAGATTTAATATTACAAGACATGATGGATTATAGAAAAAAAACAATTAATCCCTATGGATCCATAACAGCTGATGCTCAAACTTTTACTGCAAACGATAAAACACTATCGGTTTCTGGTGTATCAACTTTACCTAAAGAAGGAGATATATTTATAATTGATAATCTTTCTAAACGATTTACTGTTGATAGTGTAAGTGGAACTACTCCAGACAGTGTTACAATAACTACAGAAGAAAATCTTCCAACTACAACTATTACTTCATCTAATTTAACATTTATTGCTCTAAAAAAAGAAGACCTAAGTTGTTTTGATGGATTTGATTTAACTGGTTCTGCACCAGCTTCACTAACAAATTGTTCAAGTGTACCGGATGATGTTAGCGATCTTTTTGATCATTGGAAATCAATTATTGATACTGAACTTGGTTCTGATGTAACGGTTAGAACTATTGATGTTGCTGATGATGGGTTAGTTACAGTTACACTTGGAGATGGTACAGATAATATTAGTTTAGCAAAAAAAATTGACCTTTGTATTTTTGATGATTTGCCTCAATCTGTAGCATTTACTTTCCCAGGAGTAACAAACCCTGTTGTTACAGGAATAATGAGTCATAATGAAAATCCTACTGAACATTACTATTTTAGTGGCCAAGCAAAAAAATTTGATAGCCTTACTTCAGATACCCCTAGTGGTGGAAGAGACGAAAACACTATTACCTGTGAATCTACTCATGCTTCAACTTGTAGACAAAATTATGCATGGAATAATTCAATTAGTGTATTTTTATATAGATATACGGGTGCAGATGTAAGAGTTAGGCCATCTGGTTGTAATGATAGTGTTTGGTCAGGTCAATGTGATGGGGTTAGAGTAAATCAAAACGATCTCTCATTATGGTTCATATTTGATGAATATAACCACAGTACAGGTACAACTGATACTGCGCAGATTGGTCAGGTTGTTGACGGTTACAATGGTAAAGGTTATTTCAAATTTAAAGTTAAAAATTTACCTTCGGATGCAAGAGTACTAGTCTTTGATGATAGTTCTGAAAGTTGTCTAAATAATATTAGTGGAGGAACCTGTACAGGAAGATACCAGTGGGCTAATGCACACGATGGAATGGTAATACATTTAGGAACTAGTAATTTGAATGATTTGTCTGATATAATTCTTGAATTAGTAGGAAACCCTAGCCCTTATGATATTTCAAGTTGGAGAGTTTTAAAAAACGAACCAAGTTGTTTACTTGCAAGTAATGTTACTGGATCAGCACACGGAGATAATAGAGACAGAGAAGATCAAAATGAATGTTGGCAATATATTACAGTTAAAAAAGATAGTTTAGCCTCAAGTTTGTCATCAACCGGAACTTCAATGGTATTAAACGATAGTTCAATTTTTCCTTCTAATGGAAATTTACAAGTTGGGTCCGAGTATATTGAATATAATGCAAACAATACATCAACAAACACCATAACAATATCTCAAAGGTCAATAAGACCTAAAGCTAAAATAAGCGAACAGATACCATCAAGTGGTACCTCTGGAGGTTGGACAGATCAAACATTAAATGAATACTCATCAGGGGATGGTACTTCAATACTTGCAGGTGCAAGAGGAGCTTTTGTTAAAATTAATAACGAAGTTTTTAAAATTGATTATCATTCTGCAGCATCAACAAATATTGAAACAGGTAGAATTAGATTTTTAGCTAGAGCACAATTGGGCACATCTATGCAACAACATAATGTTAATAGTGTTATTGTAAATCATGACATGAGAGCTCAAAGTTGGCCAGCAGGAACGCCTGTGTATGAAGGACCTCCAAATAGCGTACCCGTAGTGATGGATTTAACTGGCACAGGTAATAATCAAAGATATCCAAGAATAAGAATGAAAAAGAAAGTTACATTAAATTTATCAGCAGCAACTGTATGTCAATAAAATCAAAAAAATCTAAAGGTGTAAGTTTAGTAGAGTTAATGATTGGTTTATTTATTGCCTCTCTAATATCAACTTCGATTTATTATTTATACGGATCTGGACTAAGAACATTTTACCAAGTTGAAAGCACGAGTGATTTGCAGGATGAGGCAAATGTTATCTTTTCTATGATTGAAAGAGATTTAGCTAGAGGAGGATTTGTTCATCCAATAAGAGGAGATGTATCAAATACTGCAAACTGTAAAGCAACTATTTCTCCAGAAAATGCTGTAAAAATTGTATCAGGGTCTGAAATTAGCTCCTGCTTTGATAAACCTAGTAGTGATGGAACTGTTGCTTATAGATATAGAGTTACCTACAAACTAGGAGATGGCACTAGTGGTTTAGAAGATACTAATACCTTATATAAAAAAACTATTAGAACAGATAATTGTACATCATCCATATCTTCATCAGATCCTAATTACGCATCGACAGTTCATAATTGGCAACCCGTTTCTACAAATATAAACACAATAGCATTCACAAAACCAACTGTAGATAGCGTTACTAAAAATGACATTGTTAACATTGACATAAATTTTATGTCGAGAGATAGAAACGATTATAAATTAGATTTTAATAAAAGAGTATTTTTAAGAAATAGAGATTTAACTAAAAACACCGGTCTTTGTAATAATAAATGTCCAAATGCTAAAGAACCGTTTTCTAATTATGTAATGTCAAATAATACCTCTCATTGGAATCCAGCAAGTAAAAATATTCCAAGTGCTAGGGTAGTAATTCAAAATGGGTTTGTTTCAGCTGAAGATAAATTAGAATGGGATACGACTTTAGCTTCTGATTATGGTCTTACTGTAAGTTATAACACTACAACTGGTGTATTAACTATTTCGGGAACTGCTACAGGGGATAAATACGAAAAATTTATTAAAACAATTAAATATGTAAACAAAGCATCAACTCCATCAGGAAGAACAGATTCTGCTGATCCTGATAGAAAAATTCTACTAGCATTAGGTGCAACAGGATTTTCGCCAATACCAAGAGCTGTAGGAGCAGACTACCATTTTTATGATTACATAGAACGTACCTCGGGCGGTAGTGGATCTTGGGGAAATGTCGGTAATAATGGTGTAGGTGGTAATGGATGGTATTGGTGGGGAGAAGCTGAAGCAGAAGCTGAGGCCGCTAGATACTATAACTTGAAAGGATATCTCACAACAATAACAAGCTCTGCAGAAAATAATTATATTAAAGATAGGATAAGAAAAGCTGACAATACATATCCAGCAGGTTGGACTGGCGGATCAGACATACAAAACGAAAACACATGGAGATGGATGGGAGGACCTGAAGATGGTCAAATATTTTTTTCTGATGATGGTAATTGTACAAATGATAGTTGGGTAATACCTTGGGCTGGCAACTGCTCTTCTGCAGAACCAAATAATAGTGGAGGTGCAAAATGGTTTTATTCAGAAGCAACTAGAGGTGGAGCGTATGGCTATAGCTGTGAACTTCAAATAAATGATTCAAATCAATGTTGTCAGCAAAGACCAGCTGCTAATGACACAGTTTGTGATGGAGAACATTATAGTCAGTACAAAACAGATGGTGACTGGAATGATTTACCTATAGTTGGATCATCAAGCGGTGTTTATCAGACAAAAGGATATATTATTGAATTTAGCACTAATTTTGTAAGCACAAATACTTGTGGAAATGCTAATGCTGATCAAAGAGCTGCTTGTGTAAATTATCTTTTAGAAGAAAACATTGTGCTAAAGGACTTTACCTATACTGATGAAGATATGTTAGATATATGCGATATAACCCCTTAAAATATAAGAAAAAAAATGGGTTCGTTTTACCACTTACCCTAGTTGTGCTGTTAGCACTTACTTCTTTTAGTGTGGCTATGCTCCAGGTTATTCAAAGTGGGGCATTAAAAGCAGTTAAAAGTCATCAAGTTAATACAATTTCTCAAGCTGCAGAATTTGGCCTTGAGTCTGGAAGACTTTGGTTAGTAGATCAAATTAGTAAAGGCGGCACCTCTCCTATTGTAATTACCAACACAAGAAAACTATCAATTTCTGGAGATTGTTTGGGGCTTCATGGTTACACAGATACAACTCAAAAAATTTGGTACAGCTATAGTCAAGTTAATCAAGATTTAACAACTAGTTCTGATGCCGACTACAGCAGATATACTTATGATTTTTATGTTCAAAGAGTTGGACATCAAACTACATTAAATGGATACAATTACATTCCTCAAACTACTCAGGGCTCAGATACTTTAACAGTTAATACTTATACAGATAGAAGAGTTTTTTATAGAGTGATAAGTTGTGGTTATGGTCCTGAAAGAAAAAAAATAGTTCCTCTACAAGTATTTTTATCTACTGGTGGAGATGCTTCAAGTGGCAATGCTTCAAGAAATATAAATATTGAAGGTTACTACAGACCTTAATTATAACCAAAGAGCATTTTTAAGAGCTTTAGTGTCAAAATTAATTTTATCCTTATTTTCATCTCTATAAATAAAATAAATATCTCTTTTAATCGATGGTTTCACAACTTCTCTAAATAGTAATTTATAATCGATTGCGACAGATTCGGGAATAATTGCAACACCCAACCCAGTTTTTATACAATGAGATGCTGTTGTTTCGCTATTAGTGTATATTACATCTCTATGCTTTCCATTTTTTATTCTTTTATCTACAATATTGTTAATTATTTTATAATCTAATTTTCCTTTGTGTGTTAACTTGTAATTATAATAAAAAAATTCACACGTTCTTCTAAAAATATAATTTGGTTCTTTTCTTATTTCATCTATTGGAATTTCTTTCATATTTTGAAAATGATGTCCTTTATAAAACGCTACACAAAATGGATCATTATATAAAAACACTTTCGTTAAATCTTTATGAAATTCTGGTATACAAGAAATTGCAAAATCTAATTTATTTTCAAAAACAAGCTTATTAAGAGTATTACTTTCTTCTTCTACAATTCTTATTTTTTTATTTTCATAATTTCTTTTTAAAATCCAAAGCAAATTTTCTTTATGAGAAGTTGATAAACTTCTTGGCATACCAAATCTTAGATATTCTTCTTCTTGTTTTTTTTCTTTTAATTCAGGCTGGCTGATATTTTCATAAACTTTTTCATTATAGGAAAGTATAGCCTTTGAATTTAAATAAAATAACTGACCTTCTTTTGTTAATTTCATTCCCTTCTTTGATCTTAAAAATAATTTCTTACCTAAATTACTTTCTAAAATCTGAACTGCTCTAGTAATAGAGGGTTGGCTTACATTCAATTCTTTGCTAGCAGATACAAGGCTACCTAAATCTGCAACTTTAATGAAATATCTTAGAAAACGAGGATTTAAAAAGTCACTTTTCATAATAGGTATTTTGAATATAGAATTATTCTATACGTATATTGGTTATATATACATATTTTATTATCATTTAAACTCAATTTGGGTATCCTCACATTGAGTATGATAAATGCAATTAATTATAAGATTATTGAAGATTTTGTAGCTACAATATATTCAACAGATATAGATAATTTCGGCAATAAATCATATTACCCGGCTATTTTAAAAATAATAAGTAGCGTCAACCTTAGATCGTTTAAAGAAAGTGACGTGTTATGTGATAACACTACTTTTTGTAACACAGCGCTGGGTACAAATATAAACGCTATTGCAAGAGGTCTAAATTTACCTAGAGAAACAACTAGAAGAAAAGTTGAAGAGTTAATTAAATTAAATTGGGTATTTAGATGTAATTCAGAGCTTTATGTAACTCAAAAATGGAGAGAGATTAATCTAACAAACATTAACTCTCTACTAGAGAAAGTTAAAAAATTATCCAGAGTTCTAGAAAAACAAGCGCTTGAACAAAATCAGTTGAAGGCATCTTAATCTTATAACCCCCCATTTTAGGTAGTCGAAGCAATTATATTACAATTTTAGTTGTAAAATAAGTTATGCCTCAATCCACAGATTTAATCTCAAGTATTCAAGATCAATATGTTGATATTATTGAAGTTTATGCAAATTATTTTGTTAAACTTTCAGCAAAAAGTCATAGTCCAAAAAACATTACAGTTGCAGTATTTAAGGCAAACATAGAAAACCTTGAAAAATTTAGAATAAAAGAATTAAAAAAACTTAATGATAAAGACATAGAAAAGAAATTTAACCCTACCTCTATCAATTACATCTCGAGGTCTTTAGATGTTCCACGAGAAACAATTAGAAGAAACATTTTAACTTTAGTAGATAACTCAGAATTAATTAGAAGTGATGAAGGATTATTTGTTTCTGAAAAATGGATTAAAAAAAATATAGATAAAATTATTTCTGAAGTAATAGATCTTATTGATAAAAGTAACTATTTAACAAAAAAGATTGATAGAAAAAGTTAAATCCTATGAGTTTGGATGAAAAAATTTCTAATTATGCAACTAACTATGATCTATCAGATTTTCATATAAGATCTAATCAACCTCTAGCACTTAGAGAAAATGGATCAATTTTAGTTTTTGAAGATGATATTATTAGTCGTCAAGAATTAGAAAATTTTTGGAAAAGTCACTTAAATAAATCACAACTTCAGGAAATTGTTAACAGTAGAGATTTAGATTTTGCTGTTGTTGTGGGTGATTACAGATACAGAGCAAATGGTTATTACACTACAAATGGACCAAGTATGGTTTTAAGAAAAATTGTAAGTGAAATACCTCAAATGGAAAAACTTGGTCTTCCTCCAGCTGTAATGGATGCTATCAAACATAAAAATGGGTTAGTGCTTGTTACAGGTCAAACAGGATCAGGAAAGTCCACTTCTCTTGCAGCAATGATAGATCAAATAAATTCTAATAGAGCAGAAAATATAATTACTATTGAAGACCCTATTGAATTTGTGCATCCATCTAAAAAAAGTATTATTTCGCAAAGGGAAGTTGGAAAAGATACTGGAAGTTTTGCAAGAGCTTTAAAATCTGCTTTAAGACAAGACCCAGATGTAATCCTAGTTGGAGAAATGAGGGATTTAGAAACAATATCTCTTGCTCTAACTGCTGCAGAAACAGGACATTTAGTATTTGGAACGCTTCACGCTAGCAATGTATCATCTACGGTAACCAGAATTTTAGATGTATTTCCCCCATCTCAAAAAACGCTAGCTCAATCAATGTTAGCTGGATCAATTAGAATGGTCTTATCTCAGCAACTTTTAAAGAAAAAAGGTGGAGGAAGAATTGGTTGTTTTGAGGTGATGACAGGAACAACTGCAATAAGAAACCTTATTAGAGAGGGAAAAACAGCTCAAATTACATCAACTCTTCAAACATCTGCTCAAGATGGAATGATAACAATGGAAAAATACCTCGAAGGACTTCAGCAAAAAGGGTTGGTTGATTAATGAATAATATTCAAAAATCACTTTTAAAGAATAAAAATTGGGATCAAATAGTAATAAATAATATCACTACTCCTCATGATAAAAAAGTAGATATCAATGAGCTTTATAAATTAAATTCAAAAAAGATTGAAAAAGATTCGATTAAAAAGAAATTAGTTTTTACAATTATGAGTGTTTTTTTAGTTTGCTTATTTATTGTAGCCCCATCATTGTAATATCGTCCCTTAATTTTTCTCTATTATTTAACTTATTAGTTATTCGATCAATTATTTCTTTAATATCGGATGAGCTGTTTTTTAGAACTTCATCCTCTACCCCTTTTACTGTAAATTCATTATCACCTTCAATATAACCTTCAGTAACACCATCAGTGTAAATAAAAATATTTTTATCTTTTAAATTTATATTGGTTGTTTTGATAGTTTGAGGGTCTTTTATACTTAAAAGTCCCAATGGAGGTCTTTCTGCTTTTAAATAAGAAAAAGATTTTTTGTTTTTATCGAAACACATAATACTTTCATGTCCAAAGTTTACAAATTCTACTTCTTTAGAAGAAATATTTAATTTTCCAATGACTGCAGTAATAAACATTCCTTTGTAAGAAGACTCTTTTACTTGATTGTTAATATTTTGTGCAAGCTGGTTAATTGGAAATTTTAATTTTGAAAAAGATTTGAACACAGAAGAAGCGTTAGCCATCAACATACCCGCTTTAATACCTTTTCCAGACACATCTGCTAAAGTAAAATAAATTTCTTCATCTGATACCTTGATATAATCATAATAGTCTCCTGATACGTCTCTTGCAGGTACATTTTTAGCATACACAAAATTTTCAATATTTTTTTCAATTGGGAATAGTTTCTTTTGAACTTCCCCAGCAATCTCTCGCTCTTTCTTTAAGACTAATTGTTTTTTTTCATTTTCTATTGAGGATTTATTTTCTTCCACAAATCTAGAATATAAAAGATAAATAAATAATAAGGAGTTAAATAAAATAATATTATAAACTTCTACAAAATAATTTTCTTTATAAAATAAAATACTAATCGAGAATAAAATTATTATTAATAAAATATAATTTAATATTGAATAAATCGGTTTAAAATAATTCGCAATTATCAAAATCACTATCAAACTAATCAATAAAATAATGTTTTCAGCAATTTTAGTTACATAATTAATTTTTAAAAAATCTTTAGATAAAATATTTTCAATTATATTTGCGTGAACTTGTACACCTGGAACAATTTTACCTGTTGGTATTTTAACTAAATCAAAAACGCCTTCTGCAGAAGATCCTATTAAAACAATCTTGTCCTTTAGATTTGATTGATCAAAATTATCCTCATAAATATCTGATGCTGAAACATAGGTATTTGTTGGTATTTTTTTAAATTTAACAAAGTTTAATCCGTTTTCATTAGTTAAAAAATTTGTACTTCTTGTTTTTATTAATTGAATTCCGCTTTGGTCTGTTTGAATAAGATAACTTTTCTCTTTGTTGTAAAGTCTAACAGCTTCAAGCGATAAGGAAGGAATTATTTCGTTATCAATGTTTAAAATTAAAGGTACATATCTTAGTATTCCATCCTCACTATCTATAATTGAAATTGATCCTAGTCCTTTTGCTGCATTATTAAATTTATCCAAAGAAGAGATATAACCTAGATAGTTATACAAATAATTTAAAGGATCTTCGCCTTTTGCAATAATATTGGCTTTAGGCGAAAAGTTATTTTTTTTAACCTCTTTCGTGGCTCCTACTAGGGGCAAAATAACATTGCTATTTTTTATAGTATTTAAAAATAATTCATCGCTATTAAGTATATTTTCACTATTAAGATTGAACTCTTCAAAAATTTTTACAGGATTTTGTGTATCCTCCTCACTAAAAAAAATATCAAATGCAATAGCAGAAACTTCTGCAGAGTTTAGATTTTCTAAAATTGTTGAATAGACATCTCTCCTCCACGGAAATTGTCCAATTTTTTCTATACTTTTTTCATCTATATCTACAATTACAACTTTATTAGTTGAAAAATCTTCTTCAAAAATATTTTGATAGAGATCATAATTCAAAAAACCAATTCTTTTTTTTAAATTAGTATCAAAATTATAAACTACAATTAGAAAGCAAATCGCTATTAAACTAAGAAATTTTTTACTCACTTAAATTTTACTTTTTCTTTTGTTGGTGCAAAAAATATCATTTTACCTTCTGGTAATTTCCATCTTGGTTTTCTTCCTAGTTTATTTTCAATAGATTTAATATTATCATCATAATGATTTAATGGAATATTATAAGGCGAGTTTTTAATTGTTTGGTTTTTATCTATTACTACAGGAGAATGATATTTACTTTCAAGACTAATTAATTCTTTCATTTTAGAATTATAAATCACTGTATTTCCATAACAGTTACAAACATAAGTTCTGTCATAATTTTCTTCATATTCAACATAAGTAACTGTACCTCTAATACCAATGGTACCTCTTGGAGTTTTAATTTGTAGCTCTGATGATTGTTTACCAAACACTCCATGAAAACTACCTTTTACAAGTTCTTGAATTTTATTTTTGAAAAATTTTATTTTTGAATTTGGTCTAATTAAAAAACCGTTTTGATTATTTTGTACCAATGCTAATTCGCTTTTTGTCTCTAATTCACTTAAATTATCAAAATTGATTTCTGAATTTTTATCAATTTTTTGACCGTTAATAACAATATTCCCATAAATTAATTGATTTGTATCAGAATTTGCTTTTGCAAAATTAATGAAAAAAGTTGATAGTGCTATCGATCCACAACACTTACAAAAATCTCTTCTGCTAATATTTTTAAACATATCAAACATTACAATTTAAATATTTGATGATTTTTATTATACTCCCTAAAATGGGGGGTCTTGCTAATCTTTTTTAGGAGTAATCCCAGTTCTTGAGAAACTTAATTGATTTTCCATATCTCCATTTTTATCAAGATCCTCCACAACTATATTTATATGACCTGCAAATGCTATTGGTTCATTATTTATTCCCGAACCTAATTGAATATTGCTTGCTCTGAAATCATTACTCAAAAAATAATTATTATCTTCAGTATTATCATAGCCAGCTGCATTATCTGACAATCCAGCTTGTGGGGAATTGCTACCAAAATCAGTATTGTCGAGACTTGCTGAACCGTTACTGGCAATATTTACATTTTGATAATTTGCAATTTCAGAATTTGAGGAAGTGGAATAAGAGTGTGCTTTTGAAATACTATCAAATGTACGAGTTGCATTACTACCTAAAGCAACAGAACCAGAAACAGTTTGTGTTATAGTTTTTGCTGAAAAATCAATTACAACTGACGCATCTATTGTTCCACTTCCAGCACCCGTTGCTGCAGCTCCGTTAACTCCAGTTGCCTCATAAGTATAAGTTCCAGATGCTATGCCAGCAAGGTCTGCATAAGTTGAATAACCCTGATCTGTCCCCCCATATCTAGTGATCATAGCAATTGCATCACCGAATTCACCATTGGCAATTACAACTTTATTTGCCTCACTTTCGCTTTCGAATTCTTCTTTATATTCATCACCAAATAACTCCTCGACGCTAACACCTAAAGCTGCAGATAAAGTTTCTGCAGTTGCGCCACCATCTTCCTTCTTTAAAACGATATCAATTACTTCAGCTACTAATTCACTTCCACTTTCTTTTCCAGATATAAGAAGGCCTTCTTTTACAGCTTCTTGAATTTGTTCATCTTCAGAAATCTCATTTCTAGCCTCAAGTATTCTTACAAAATCATTAAAATCTTGTTCTGAAATAACAATAGGTTCTTGAGGCGCTTGATCTTGAGTAAATTGCGTAAATAAAAAAGGTTGATCTAAAATTACACTTCCAAATTGATTAAAAACCTCAACTTCTCCTGGTCTTAAACCTAATGTGTTATTTGGGCCAGGCCCGATTAGAAGTATTTTGCTATCACCATCTTCGTCATCAACTAAAGCCTGAAATTCAGTTCCTCTAGTTCCAATAGTTCCAGCAGGTGTTTTTACCACTAAGTCTTCAGGGTTAGTTTCACTAATTTTGCCTGATAAAACTTTGATACTACCTTGCTTTATTGTAGTTGTTATTTTTCCTTCAAAGTCTTCAGGATTAAATACAAATTCATCAATTATCAGTTCAGTTCCTGCTCCTATCATCATGACAGTTTCATCTAACAATATAATTTGAGATTTTGAATTATCACCTGCAATAACTGTATCATTAAAGTAAATTGGATCCCCGGCAGTTAAAGTTCTATTGTCATTAGTTTTAACCTCACCAATTGCTAACGTGACTGTACCAATCACCTGTTTTTGTGCAAAAAGTTTACTCGGTAGAAGTAAAATTAGAATTATTACAAATATTTTTTTCAAAAGTTTATCCTTTTTGTTAAACCTATATTATGAATTTCTTTTTCATAATTATAATTTAAGATGTTAGATGTACTATCAATTTTTGAAAAAGAAAGATTATAATAAACATCTTTAAAAAATTTAAATTTATTTAAAAAATGTAAATTAACCAATTCTCCATTTAAACTAATTGAGGTCGTATCTAATTCATCATCTCGAACGGTGCTTGAAAGTACAAATGTATCTGCAATTTCATATTCATTTTCTGTAAAAGATTTGCTCAAATTGAATGTTCCAAAATCAAAATATCTAGAATAACTAATTAAATATTTTTCTTGTTTATATCCATATTGATCAGCGATTGCCTTAGATTCTCCATCTTTATAATCAAATAAAAATTTGTTATTGGAGAAAATAAATTCATAGCCAATGTTACCTGATACAAAATAATTATTTTTTTCTCTAGTTGTAGAAAAAGTATTGTTCTGATTATAAGTATTTTTTGTATAATTTATCCCACCAATTAAAAAATGATTTTTATTTATTGAAAACTTATCCCGTAATCCAAAATTGATAGAATTGATATCTGCTTGGTTTCTATAGTTAGATTTATTAAAACTAAAAGTTGTGCTTAATAAGTTTTTATCTTTAAAATAATTATGATTTAAAAATACTGAATTTAAATCTTTTTCTTCAGATTTGTCTTTATTTTGATATGTATCTGATAATCCAATATTAAGATTAATATTTGAATTATCACTTAGTTTTTTAAAACCACCAATTCTAATACTTGGTATTTCTAATGTATCGTTTTCAATTTCATTAGTTGCGTAATTACTAATAGAATCACTTACATAAAATGTACCTGAATCTGATAAATTATTGATATTGGTGTGATAAGTATGACTTAAAGAAATATCAATATATCCATTCCACTTATTTTCATTTGCATTAGCTGTGTTATTTAGATTTTGTAAAATAATATCTATCTCAGCGTTAATTTCTGCTGTTAATTGTTCACTGTTCTTTATTTCATCAATTATTTGTATTGTTCTCTCAACAGAATCAATCCTCAAAGAAATAGACAAGTAATACATTTTAAGATCAATATTTTCTGGATATAAACTTGTTAATCTTTCTAGTGTAGAAATTACAGACTTAAAATTCCCTAAATCTTCCTGTTCTTTTGCATATTTTAAATTTAATTTTAAATCATTCGGATTTTTTAAAATTTGCTCAAAAGAAATTTGTGAATTTGCGCTAAATACATGAAAGAAAAAAATTAAAACTAATAAGTAAGTGTTGTTTCTTGGAACATTTTTCATGATAATTAAAATTTGATCATACGTGTAAATCTAAAAATAATTTAAGCAATAGCCCCATTTTGGGTAACCATTTAGACTAAAACCTTTTATAATTATAAAAATTAAGTACTTTTAACATATGAAAAAATCTTACCCCGCAACATTAAGCAATCTTAAAAAAATAAGAGCTACAATTAAAGATTTTCTGAAAATTTACGAAGTAGATTTAAAAATAATTAAAAATATCCAGCTTGCAGTTGATGAAGCTGTCACAAATATAATTAAACATGCTTATAAAGGAGATAACAAAAACAACATTATCAAAATTGAACTAGAGTTAAAAAATAAAAAATTTCAAATTCACTTATATGATAATGGGATTAAGGTTAATAAAAAAAATATTAAACCTAGAAGTCTGGACAATATAAAACCAGGAGGCTTGGGTATCTACTTTATAGATCAATTAATGGATGAAACTAAATATTTGAAGTCAAATAAGTGGATTAATCATCTTGTGTTAAAAAAAAATATTATTTAGGCGTATAAATTATATATACGCCTAAATATTAGAAATTATATTAAGTTGCTGAACTAATAGTCTGAGCTAGGATTGTATCACCAACATCTTGTTTAACAGTGCAATCTCCGTCATCAGCACAAAAAATTGTAATTCTACCATCTGAATTTGGATCAGTTGTAGCGTCGTCTACTGCTTTAGCATATGTTCCTGCTGCCTCATCTTGAGCATAAGGGTTTTTATATCCTAAGCCATTAGTAGCAGTTAAGTATGATGCTATATTTGTATCAGTTGCTGTATCAACACCATCAGAGCAAGTATCTTTAGTAGCGCCCTCTGGCCAAGCAAAATTACCTGATCCCAAAGAACATTTTGCCATTTCAGCATTAATCATACTTACAGTTTGAGAAAACTGAGTTCTTGCAGCTTGTTCTTTAGCACTTGCAGTGTATCCAGTATAAGCTGTGATACCTACCGCAGAAAGTACCCCAATAATTGCGATTACAACAAGTAATTCAATTAATGAGAAACCTTTTTTTGTATTTAATTTTTTCATTTCTCTCCTTAGTATTTTGTTAACAAAGTGATGAAAGTATAAGTAATACTTAAAATTAAAATAATCATAAGCCCCAAAATGGGGGTCTTTTAAAGTTAAATTTTTGTGATTATTGTAAGTTAACAATCATGAAAAAAATACTTTTCACTATTTTAGTTCTAACTACGTTTATACAAAATTTAGCTAAAGCTGAAGTTGCAATGATAGGTGTTGTTGACGGCATGGTTTGCATGGCATGCCAGGCAAAAGTAGAAAAAGAACTTAAAGCTGCAACAGGTGAAGGTAATGTTGAAGTATCATGGCCTGAAGGAGTTGCGTTTATAAACTTTGAAAATACTCCTAATTTTTCAGAGGATGACTTTAAAAAAGTAATTGAAGATGCTGGTTTTGCAGTTGGTAAAGTTGCAACTTTAAATGAGAAAATTATTGATCCAAAATCTGGTCTAATTTCTTTAAATAAATTTTAATTATTTACTTTCCAATCAGTTTCGAAAGTCACATAGTTTACTTGTAAGCACCGCCTTTCTTTTAGAATGCTCTTTTTTTCCATACCATGCCAGGTGTTTGGTCCACTAGTAAATAGATATCCATAGTTATTTCTATAAGGCAGTGTTTTAACTTTCTCTAATTTTTCATTATAAAAATCGGTCCCTAAATCTTCAGACTCGTTTGTTTTATTAACAAAAATTAATCCTGACATTAGTTTTTCTTTGATATCACAGTGAGGTTTCAGCCAAAATCCTTCCCTATCACAAATTACTTCAACTCTAACAAATGAATTAGATAAGTCTTTATTGATCATTTTAGATATTGTTTCGTGTGTTTCTTTAGACTGTAGCTCATTAATAAATTTTACAAGATTTGGAAATTGTGAACTATTTTCTTTAGTTACAAAACATCTAAATTTAATTGCTTTACCACCAGAGGAAATACCTTCTCTAAACTCAGCAGCACCACCATCTATTGC
The DNA here is from genome assembly GCF_052047655.1 of Candidatus Pelagibacter sp. HIMB1695. NCBI lineage: Bacteria > Pseudomonadati > Pseudomonadota > Alphaproteobacteria > Candidatus Pelagibacterales > Candidatus Pelagibacteraceae > Candidatus Pelagibacter > Candidatus Pelagibacter sp. HIMB1695. Next base: position 757,073 of record NZ_JBNAJT010000001.1, read on the forward strand.
TCTAGTTCCATCATAATTTAAATTATGCTGACTTAAATCTGGGATATCTGCTTTAACAATCTCTTCAATTGCTCCTTCATTTAAAGCATCACTATATTCCCAATGATTAAATGGTGTTTCATATTTTTTTGAATTATTTTTTATTGAATTTAAAAATGACATTAAGATTGAATTTTTTCTTTTATTATTTTTGCTACTCTATTCGTTTCATCTAGCTTTTCATAGTTCCAATTTTCTATTTCTTCACCTAAGTTTCTAGTGATATTTAGTTCTCTAAATAAATTTCTAAATCTTTGAAATCTTTTGTCATTCTTTTTTGGTAAAATATTAGCAACATAAATTGGTTTGCCTGTTAAGGCAGCTTCTGAAATCATAGAGCTAGAGTCACATGTAACAATGATATTTTCAGATAAAGCCAATGCAGATAAATATGCATTTTTATCCACATTCATAATCACTGTGTGATTTTCTCCAAAAAACTCTTTAGCATAATGAATTGTATTTATTGGGGTTCTCATTGATGGGATTACTACTAATTGAAAATCATGTTTTTTCATTAATTTATAAAACATTGAGAAAATATGTTTCATATTTTTAGTTGAATAATCATAGTATTTAGTTGGCCCACCCATAATTAAGCACCAAATTTTTCTTTCATCTTGTTTAATAAATGATTTTAAATAATCTTTATTTTCATCAATTTCTCTTTCTGAAAGATAATGAATTGCTCCTTTAGTGTTAATAACATTTCCGCCATTAATTCCATCATGTTCGGGTGCAACAACAAAATCAAAATATTTTAAATCTATTTTTGGATCTTGAATATGAATATTAAAAACCTTTTTTTTAGAAATACTTTTTAAGTGAATAGATGGAATTACGCTCTTTCTTCCACATGAGATTATTATATCAAAATCATTATCTTCAACTTTTTTATAAACGTTTTGAGAAATTGGTGTAAATTTAGGAGGAACTAATTTCCAAATATTTTTTAGTTCAACCTTGTGGTGTACAAAATCAATATCAAGTGCCTTTGCAAGTCCCTCGACTTGACTAATCATTCCATGCATTCCTTGAGTTAATAATAAACCTTTTAATTTAGACATTTATCACTATATAGCTTTCATATGAGTCAAAATCCAACTAAACACACAAAAGTGTTAATAATTGGATCTGGTCCTGCCGGATACACAGCAGCTGTTTATGCTGCACGAGCAATGTTAAATCCTATTCTTGTTCACGGCGCTCAACCAGGTGGACAGTTAACAACAACAACTGATGTAGAAAATTTTCCAGGATTTGCAGAAGTAATTCAAGGACCGTGGTTAATGGATCAAATGAGAGATCAAGCAAAAGCTGTTGGAACAGAAATGATTGAAGATCATATCGGCTCAGTAAATTTAAAATCTACACCATTTGAAGCTGTGGGTGATAGTGGACAAAAATATACCGCAGATAGCATAATTATTTCAACAGGTGCACAAGCAAGATGGCTAAATATAAAGTCTGAACAAGAATTTAGAGGGTTTGGTGTTTCAGCATGTGCTACATGTGATGGTTTCTTTTTTAAAGACAAAGAAGTTGCGGTAGTTGGTGGTGGTAATGCTGCGGTAGAAGAAGCTATGTTTCTTACAAAATTCGCATCAAAAGTAAAATTAATTCATAGACGAGATAGTTTGAGAGCTGAAAAGATGCTTCAAAAGAAATTGATGGAAAATAAAAAAATTGAAATTGTTTGGGACTCTGTAGTTGAAGATGTTTTGGGTGATAGTGAACCCAAAAATGTTAAGGGTATAAAAATTAAAAACTTAAAAACTGAAAAAACAGAAGAAATAAAATTAGATGGGTTATTTATTGCTATTGGTCATGATCCAGCTACTCAGCTTTTCAAAGATCAATTAGAAATGGATAAAGAAGGTTACCTGATTACTAAACCAGATTCTACTGAAACAAACATTCCTGGAGTTTATGCTGCAGGTGATGTTAAAGATAAAACTTTTCGACAAGCAGTTACAGCAGCAGGAATGGGATGTATGGCAGCTTTAGAGGCTGAAAAACATCTTTCACATAATTAAATGTCAGAAAAAGTATTACTCACTGGCATTAGTGGGTTTGTTGCAAAACATATTGCTATTGAATTACTAAATTCAAGTTACGAGGTTTTAGGGACTGTCAGGAATTCAAATTCAATTGAACAAACAAAAAAAACATTAGAAGAAAATAATGTAGCAATTAATAATTTATCTTTTGTAGAATTAGATTTATTAAAAGATGAAGGCTGGAATGAAGCTGCAAAAGGCTGCAAATATATAATTCATGTAGCCTCTCCTTTCCCTCTAAAAGTTTCAAATGACAGGGAGTCGCTTACTCCAGCTGCAAAAGATGGAACTTTAAGAGTTTTAAATGCTGGAATACATGCAAGAGTTGAACATTTTGTTAAAACTTCTTCCATAGTATGCATGTTCAGAAAACCAAACAGGTCAAACCCTTATACATTTGGTGAAAATGATTGGACTGATTTAGACTGGGATAAAACCACTGATTATTTTTATCCAAAACAAGAGCTGAAAAAGCTGCGTGGGCTCTTATGGAAAGTAAAGGTCTTAAAAATAGTCTTACGTGCATCAATCCTGGCTTTGTTTTAGGAGATTTTTTGAATGAAAAAAATTGTACTTCAATGGAATATATCAAGCAATTACTTCAAGGAAAATTTCCAGCTGCACCAAAGTTTTCAGTAATGATATCTCACGTAAAAGATATTGCAAAAGCACATGTTCTATCTTTAAAAAACAAAAGTGCTGGTGGTAGAAGGTTGATTGTTGGATCTGAAGTAAGAAGTATTCTTGAATTATCACAGATAATGGCAAAAAATATTCCAAGCCATGCAAAAAAACTTCCTAAAAGAGAATTACCAAATTTTATGGTTAAACTCTTAAGTTATATAGATACAAGTGCTAAAAATATGGTTCCAGATCTTGGGCTAAAAATGCAAACAGACCAAAGATACGCAGAAGAGATTCTTCAGATGAAATTCATAGCATCTGAAATTGCAGTTGTTGATGCAGCAAAATCAGTAATAAGACTAAATTTAGCTTGAAGTTAATTCAACTATTTCATCAGACTCAAAAATAGTTTTTTCTAAATTTTCATTTGCAATTTTTATCATAGCTTTAGCAACAGTTTCTGAATGAATGGGCTTCATTTTCTTTAGAGGTCCTAAAAATAGAGGAGACAATAGTTTAAATATAAAAATTCCTATTTTCTCGCCTACTCTCTTCTCTTGTCTATCGCCTAATAAAAAAGAAGGTCTCATAATTCCAATTTTTGGAAAGTTAAGTCTTATTAAGTCTTCTTCAGTTAATCCTTTAAATTTTAAGTAATCTCCTGAACTTTTTGGATCTGCATAACCTGATGAAACAAAAATGAATGAATTTACTAAATTTGATTTTGCTATTTGAGCAACTTGTTTTGGAAGCTCAAGTTCTACTCTTTTATACTCATTTTTATCTGGTGAATTTTTCTTTGTTGTTCCAATACAAAAAAAACAGTCGTCTCCTTTAATATCTTCTATATGATTTTCTAGATTTTTAAAATCTGTTTGAATAATTTCAATTTTTGGATCATTTAATTCTATTGAAGAACGGATAAATATTTTAATTTTAGAGTAATTATCATTCTGAATAAGTTGATTTAAAACATGGCCTCCAACTAATCCAGTTGAGCCAAATAGTAATGCTGTTTTCACTTCTTAAGAGAGGCTTTCACAAAAGGATTTTATTCTATCCATTGCTTTCTTCAAATTTTGCATTGAAGTAGCATAAGAAATTCTAAAGTATCCATCCAAACCAAATGCAGATCCTTGAACAACTGCAACATTAGATTGCTCAAGTAGTTTTTGAACAAACTCAGTATCGGTTTTCAATTTAGTTTGTTTATTTAACAATCCTTTGCAACTTGGAAAGACATAAAAAGCTCCGTTAGGTGTTAAACAATTTATACCTTTAATACTGTTTAAACTTTTAACTACAAAATCTCTTCTTTCTTTGAATGCTTTTGATCTCTTTTTTATAAAACCTTGATTTCCATTTAAAGCTTCAACTGCAGCAGCTTGACTGATAGATGATGGGTTTGATGTAGATTGAGATTGAATTTTACCAATTGCTTTAATTATATCTTTTGGTCCAGCGGCATACCCTATTCTCCAACCTGTCATTGCATACGATTTACTAACGCCATTCATAGTCAAAGTTCTATCTTTCAATTTAGAATTTTGAGCAATCGTATAAAAATTAAAATTATCATATGCTATATGCTCATATATATCGTCACTTAAAATATGAACTTTTTTATTTCTAATTAAGACTTTTGCTAAAGCTTCAATTTCTTTTTTTGAGTAGCCTGCTCCAGTTGGATTAGAAGGTGAATTTAAAATCACCCATTTTGTTTTTTTAGTAATGGCTTTTTTTAATTTACTTGCAGTAAGTTTAAATCCTTCTTCTTCTGTGCACTTAACTATCTTTGGTTTTCCACCAGCTAATAAAACCATATCGGGATAAGAAACCCAAAAAGGTGCAGGAATAATTACTTCATCCCCTTTATTTAAAGTTGCCATGAAAGCATTATAAAGAACTTGTTTTCCACCAGTTCCAACAGTGATTTGATCTGTGGTGTAATTAATTTTATTCTCTCTTTTAAACTTATCTACGATTGCTTTTTTTAAAGCAGGTGTTCCATCTACTGCTGTATATTTTGTGTCTCCACTTTTGATAGCTTTAATTGCAGCATTTTTAATATTATCTGGTGTATCGAAATCTGGTTCTCCAGCTCCAAGACCAATTACATCTTTTCCGGCAGCTCTAAGTTCTCTTGCTTTTTGAGTAACTGCAATAGTTGGTGATGGTTTAATTCTTTTTAAACTGTCTGATATTATGCTCATTGAAATATAAATAAATTCTAATACGCTGTTTAATATATGGAAAATACTTATCAAGATTTAATTACAGATATTCAGAGTAAAAATCCAAAAATTGGTGGAAAACTCGAAGGTGGAAAAAAATTCAAAATTAAATCTGATTTTAAACCTGCAGGTGATCAACCAGAAGCTATTAAGAAATTAGTAAATGGTGCAAATAAAGATCAATTTAACCAGGTATTACTTGGAGTTACAGGATCTGGAAAAACTTTTACAATGGCAAAAGTTATCGAGGCTACTAATAGACCTGCATTGATACTTGCTCCAAACAAAACGCTAGCAGCACAACTCTATGGAGAAATGAAAACATTTTTCCCAGATAATGCAGTTGAATACTTTGTTTCTTATTATGACTATTACACTCCAGAAGCGTACGTACCAAGATCTGACACTTACATAGAAAAAGAGGCATCAATAAACGAGCAGATTGATCGGATGAGACACTCAGCAACTAGATCTCTTTTAGAAAGAGATGATGTTTTGATTGTAGCAAGTGTTTCATGTATTTATGGATTAGGTTCTGTTGAAGCGTACAGTAAAATGACTCTAACACTTCAAAAAAATTATGAATACAACAGAGAAGAAATAATCAAATCTTTAGTTGCTTTACAATACAAAAGAAATGATCAAAATTTTTATAGAGGAACATTTAGAGCAAGAGGAGAATATTTAGAAATATTTCCCTCCCATCTAGAAGATAGAGCTTGGAGGCTTTGTCTATTTGGAGATAAATTAGAACAGATAGAAGAGTTTGATCCTTTAACTGGGGATAAAGTTAGAGAACTAAGTTTAGTAAAAGTCTATGCGAATAGTCATTACATAACTCCTAAGCCTACAATCGAACAGGCGGTTATTAATATTAAAAAAGAATTAGAAATAACTTTAAAAAAACATAGAGCAGAAAATAAATTATTAGAGGCTCAAAGGTTAGAAGAAAGAACGAAGTTTGATTTAGAAATGATTGAAGCAACCGGTTCTTGTGCAGGAATTGAAAACTATTCAAGATTTTTATCAGGAAGAAAACCAGGAGAACCCCCTCCCACTCTATTTGAATATTTCCCTGATAACACTTTGATATTTGTTGATGAATGTCATGTAACTGTTCCACAACTTAATGGAATGTACAAAGGAGATAGATCAAGAAAAAGTACTCTTGCAGAATATGGTTTTAGACTGCCATCATGTATGGATAATAGACCATTAAAGTTTGAAGAGTGGGATTTAATGAGAACTCAAACTGTATTTGTATCTGCAACACCAGGACTATGGGAGTTAGAGCAAACAAAAGGAAAATTTATTGATCAGGTTATTAGACCAACTGGACTAATTGATCCTGTAGTTGAAATTAGACCTGCAAAAAATCAGGTAGATGATTTGATGCACGAATGCAAAAGAGTGATTGAAAACAATCATCGAGTTTTAGTCACAACTCTTACCAAGAAAATGGCAGAAGATTTAACTGAATATCTTCATGAAAATGGAATTAAAGTCAGGTACCTTCACTCAGATATCGATACTTTAGAGAGAATTGAAATAATGAGAGATTTGAGGATGGGTGTATTCGATGTTTTAGTTGGTATCAACTTATTAAGAGAAGGTCTTGATATTCCTGAATGTGCATTAGTTGGAATTTTAGATGCAGACAAAGAAGGTTTTCTAAGATCAGAAACTTCTCTCATTCAAACAATAGGAAGAGCAGCAAGAAATGTAGATGGAAAAGTTATTTTGTATGCTGATAAAGAGACTAAAAGTATAAAAAAGGCAGTTGCTGAAACTGATAGAAGAAGAAATATTCAAATAGCTTACAATAAAAAACACAAAATTAGTGCTACATCAGTTAAAAAAGAAATAAGTGACATTTTAGAGAGTGTTTATGAAAAGGATTATGTAAAAATAAGTGAGGGCTCTAATGTTGGGGGAAACTTAAAGAAACATCTTAAAGCACTAGATAAAAAGATGAAAGAAGCTGCATCTAACCTTGAATTTGAAGAAGCTGCTAAAATTAGAGATGAAATAAGAAAATTGGAAAGTAGCGAATTAGAAATTACATTAAATCCTAAAATAAGGCAGTATGATGTAAAAAACAAACTTTATCCAAAAGGTCGATCAACAATGGGGATGCCTGGAACAAAAGTTACAAAAAAAAGAGATAAAAAATGGAAGCACGGAAAATAATTATTACAGGTGGAGCAACAAGAATTGGTGCTGCAATTGCAAAAAAATTATCTGGTCCCAATAAAGAAATTTTAATTCATTTTAATAAATCAAAATTAAAAGCTGAGAAGTTAAAAAAAGAACTATCAAATAATGGTACTAAAGTTTACTTGGTTAAAGGTGATTTGAGTAAAGAGAATGATGTAAATAAAATTGTAAAATATGCAAAATCAAAACTTAAATATTTTGATTGTCTAATTAATAATGCCTCTTTGTTTGAAAATGATAAATTAGAAAACTTTACAACAGATAGTTGGGGGCAACATTTAAGAACAAATTTAAGAACACCTGCATTATTATCAAAAGAATTTGCAAAAAATGTTAAAGGAACAAACAACAATATAATTAATATAATTGATCAAAGAGTTTTCAAACTAACTCCATATTTTTTTTCGTACACAATTAGTAAAACTGGACTTTATACTTTAACCAAAACTAGTGCTATGAGTTTAGCTCCAAAGATTAGAGTAAACGGTATTGCACCTGGCCCAACTATTAAAAATCAAAGACAATCTGAAAAACATTTTAGAAAACAGTATTTAGCAACCCCACTAAAAAGACAAGTACATGTTGAACAAATATGTAATGCTGTTGACTTTTTTATAAAAAATATATCTATTACAGGTCAAGTTTTGGCAATAGATAGTGGGCAAAATTTAAACTGGCAAACACCAGATATAATGGGCAAGGAATGAAAAGAAGTAATTTTAAGATTGTAAGAATAAATAAAAATAAAAGTCTTTTTAATTATGAAAAGAAAATTCTAATTAATGAACTAATTTTAAATTTAAAACTTGGCTATTATGACTTTGAAAAGAAAAAGCCTCAAAAAGTTAAATTTAGCCTAGAAATTGATTACGAGGATAAAAAACCATCAAGTGATAAGGATATAAAATCGATTGTTAATTATGGAACAATTGTAAAATTAATTACAAAACTCGTTAAAAAAAAACATTACAACTTTCTTGAAACATTAGCTGAGGCTGTATTTGATGAATTATTCAAAGATCAAAGAATTGCTAAAATAATGCTGAAAATTGAGAAATTAGAAATTCTTAAGCAATGTTCATCTGTTGGTATTCAAATTACCAAAAAAAGAAGTCATGATAAGCTCTGAAATAGGAAAAGAGGTAATTAAAAAAGAACTTTCGCTAGTACCTAAACTTCCTGGTGTCTACAGGATGTTAAATGAAAAAAATGAAATTCTTTATGTAGGAAAAGCAAAAAATCTTCCTAATAGACTTAAAAGTTATGTATCTGAAAAAAATCACATAATTAGAACAGAGAGAATGTTGTCTCAAACAAGAAAATTAGAGATAACGACTACTTCAAATGAAAGTGAAGCGTTACTATTAGAAGCAAACCTAATTAAAAAATTTAAACCAAAATTCAATATTTTATTAAGGGATGATAAGTCATTTCCATTCATCTTTATTGGTAACAAGGATAAATGGCCACAAATCAAAAGACATAGAGGAAAAAAGACAAAAGAAGGATTTTATTTCGGACCTTTCGCATCAGCAGGTTCGGCTAACTGGACAATTAAGATGATCCAAAAAATTTTTCATCTAAGAGTTTGTGATGATACTGTTTTTAAAAATAGAGAAAGACCTTGTATCCTTTATCAAATTAAAAGATGTTCTGGTCCATGTGTTGGTTATGTTGAAAAAAATGATTATCAACAAACAGTTGATGATGCCATTGAATTTGTATCAGGTAAATCAAGGAAAATTCAAAAAAATCTTTCAAGTCAAATGGAAAGGGCAAGTGAGGAATTGGATTTTGAAAAAGCAGTAATTTTAAGAGATAGAATTAAAGCTTTAAATATTATTCAATCTTCTCAAAGAATTAATGAGGCAAATTTAGTAGAGGCAGATGTTATTGCTGGATACAAAGAGTCTGGCAAAACTTGTATTCAAGTATTTTTTTATCGTTCAAAGCAAAATTGGGGTAACCAAGCTTTTTTTCCAAAACATGACCCAGATGAAAAATTAGGAGATATTTTAAACTCATTTGTTTCACAATTTTATGAAAATAAAAGTGTGCCTTCTGCAATAATATTATCTGAAGAAATAAAAGAAAAAGTTTTAATTGAAAAAACTTTAACTCAAAAAGAGGGAAAACAAATTAATATCAGTGTTGCTAAAAAAGGTTCAAAGCTAAAAGTAGTTAATCAAGCAATAAAAAATGCAAAAGATAGTTTGAATAGAAAACTTTATGAAAGTCAGAATAATCGAGAACTTTTTGATGAAGTTGCAAAGAAATTCAATCTTGAGACAAATATAAATTTAATTGAGGTTTATGATAACAGTCATATCCAAGGAACAAATAGTGTTGGGGCTTTAATTGCATATGGTGATGAGGGATTTATTAAAAAAAGATATCGAAAGTTCAACATCAAGCACAAAAAAAATGAGCAAGATGATTACGGCATGATGAGAGAAGTATTAAACAGAAGGTTTAAACGTGCTGTTCAGGAAAAAGATAATTATCTCACTTTTCCTGATTTAGTATTAGTAGATGGAGGAAAAGGACAATATTCAGTAGCTAGAGAAAGTTTGAATGAGTTGGGACTTCACGACATTCCAATTATTGCAATAGCAAAAGGTAAATTTCGTAATAGTGGAAATGAAACATTTTTTCACAATGGCAAAGAATATAAATTCTCAAAAAATGACCCTACTCTATTCTTCCTTCAAAGGATAAGAGATGAATCACACAGATTTGCAATCAGTGCCCACAGAGCAAAGAGAAAAAAAGGAATTAGCAAATCTTTACTGGACCAAATTGAAGGTATCGGAGCAATTAGAAAAAGGGCGCTACTAAACCATTTTGGGTCAGCAAGATCTGTTGAGTCTGCTAGTTTAGATGAAATTAAATCTGTTGAAGGTGTAGAAGAAAAAGTAGCAAAAAAGATATATAACTTCTTTCACGAATAATTATGTTAAAAAAAATTCCAAATATTCTGACAATAGGGAGAATAATAATTGTACCCTTCTTTGTTTTAGCATTTTATCTTCCGGGTTTTTATGGTGATTTAACTGCTTTAATTTTATTTATAATTGCTTCATTTACAGATTTTTTAGATGGCATGTTAGCTAGAATGTTAGGACAAGAGTCTAAATTGGGAGAACTATTAGATCCAATTGCAGATAAAATTATAGTCGCTACAGCTCTAATTTTACTGGTGATGGATGGAACAATTAGAAACTATGAAGTTATTGCAGCTATAATAATCTTAACTAGAGAAATTTTAATTTCAGGATTACGAGAATTTTTAGCAAAAGGTCAGATCAAACTTCCAGTTTCAAATCTTGCTAAACTTAAAACAGTATTACAAATGGTCGCTATTGGTCTTCTGCTTTCAGGAGATACTGGAAATAAAATAATCAGCTTTGAAGATTATAATGCTCAAACTATTGGGATTATTCTTTTATGGTTATCAGCAGCGCTTACTTTATTTACAGGTTATGATTATTTACGAAAGGGTATTGATCACGCAATATCAGAAGATAACAAAGATTAAGCTGCTTTTTTCTTTCTAACCAGCGCTTGATAGCTTTCATTAAGATCAATGATGGTATCACAAACTTTGAATTGATTTTCTGCAATACAAGATACAGGTGTAACTTCAGCAGCAGTTCCTGTTAAAAAGCATCCTACAAAGTTAGGAAGTTCTGTTGGACTAATTTTTCTCTCATGGACTTTTATATTTTTTGATTTTGCAATTCCAATTACAGTTCTTCTTGTAATTCCATCCAAGAATGAATCTGGGATTGGTGTATGAATTTCTCCATTTTTATCTTTAAAAAATACATTGGCGCCTGTTGCTTCAGCAATATTTCCTTCGTGATCCAACATTAAAGAATCAGTGTAACCTTGTTTTTCAGCTTCATGTTTTGATAATGTGCAGATCATATACAAACCTGATGCTTTAGTGTCCCAAGGTATAGTATTAGGAGCTGGTCTTCTCCAGTTTGAAATATTTAATTTAATGCCTTCAACTTTTAGTTTTGGATCAAAGTAAGATCCCCACTCCCAAGTTGCTATTGCAACATGAATTTTTGTTTGTTGTGCTGAGATAGCCATCATTTCAGTGCCTCTCCAAGCCACTGGTCTTACATATCCATTTTCTACATTCTGAGTTGCAATTATTTTATTTGAAGCAGTATTTATTTGCTCTTCAGTATAAGGAATTTCGAAACCCATTCTTCTAGCAGAATGAAAAAATCTAGAGGTATGTTCCTCTAATTTAAAAATAGAGCCATCATAAACTCTTTCACCTTCAAATACACAACTTGCATAATGCAAACCATGACTTAATACATGTAGTTTTACATCTCCCCAATCAACAAGTTCATCGTTGTACCAAATTTTTCCAGATCTTTTATCGTACGGTATCATTAGTGAAAATATTTTAAAATATCAGTGAAAAATATCTTTGTATCTTTAATATGTCAATATAACTTACCCATTATGAAAGAACTTTTATATCTTAAAGACGATCAACTTAAGGGTTTAATTGAAAAATTATTTGTTAGTTACAGAGAGACATTTTCAGACTCTAAAAAAATTTTAGATAAATATTCAATTGGTGTAGCCCACCATAAAGTTATTCACCTAATTTCATCTTATGAAGGTATTTCTATCTCAGATCTTCTAAAAAAATTAAAAGTAACTAAGCAGAGCCTCAACAGAGTTTTAAAAGATTTAATAAAGTTAGATATCATCATATTTAAGAAAAATGATCAGGATACAAGGGTTAAACATGTGTTTTTAAACGAAAAAGGAAAGAAAATATTTGAAGAAATTTTTAATTTACAAAAAAAAAGAATTTATTCTGCTCTTTTAAATTCAACTTCAGAAGAAGTTGTTAATTTTGACAATGTATTAAATAAAATAATTAATGGATAATTTTTTAGCTCATATTTTAGTAGTTGATGACGATGATGGTATTAGATCATTGGTTAAAAAATTTTTAAACGAAAATAATTATTTAGTAAATACTGCTGACAGTGCTGAAGATGCCTCTGACAAAATAAAAATAATAAAGTTTGATCTAATTGTACTCGATATAATGATGCCTGGAAAGAATGGATTAGAATTTATAGAAGAAAATAAAAAAAATCTAGATACTCCAATTATACTTCTTACAGCAAAAGGAGAAGCCAAGGAAAGAATAGAAGGTCTTGAGGTTGGTGCAGACGATTATTTACCCAAACCATTTGAACCTAAAGAATTAATTCTAAGAATAAAAAACATTTTAGGTAAAACAAAAAAAACTGAGCAAAAAAGAATAATTGAATTTGAAAATGTCAAAATCGACTTAAATAAACTTTTAATTATTAGAGATCAAAAAGAATTTAAAATTAATAATACTGAAAAGACAATTTTAGAAAAAATGATTAATAGTCCTGGAAAAACATTTTCAAGAGAAGATATAGGAAAATTAATTAATCTAGATAAAGAAAGATCTATCGATGTTATTATTACTAGATTGAGAAAAAAAATTGAAATAGATCAAAAAAGTCCTAAGTTTTTGCAAACAATTAGAGGTGCAGGATATGTTCTCTGGATTGAGTAATTATTTAAAAAAAGTTTTACCAAAAAGATTATTTTATAGAGCACTTTTAATTGTTGCTGTCCCTGTAATTACTATCCAATTAATAATCACCATTGTTTTTTTTGATAGTTTGTGGATTAAAACTAATAAAGGTATGACCAGAACTCTGGTAAATGAAATTAGTGCTTTTGTAGAAGCTTATCAAAATGAGGAAAATGATAAACAAGAAGTGAGAAACCTATTTTCATTATTTCTAGATTTAAATATTGAATTAGTTGTTGATGAAAAATTAAGTGATCAAAATAAAGAAAGATGGTTTAGTCCAATTGATCGAACTTTAAGACGAGAATTGAAATCTAAATTTTCTCCTGAGATCTTCTGGTTTAATACTACAAACTATAAAGAATTAGTTGATTTAAGAATAAAATATGAAGATGGATATTTTAAATTTTTAGTTCCAAAAGATCGAGTCACTAGTACCGCCGCAAGAATATTTGCACTATGGATTACAGTTCCTGCAATTATAATGGTTATTATTTCACTAATATTTTTAAAAAACCAAACAAGACCAATTACAAATTTAGCTCGCGCTGCTGAGAGATTTGGAAAAGGAGAAGATATAGAAGAATTTAAACCCTCAGGAGCACTTGAGATACGTCAAGCAGGTCATGAATTTGACAAAATGAGAAAGAGAATTGAAAGACATCTTAATCAGAGAACTGAAATGTTATCAGGCATTAGTCATGATTTAAGAACTCCTTTAACAAGAATGAAGCTACAATTAGCTTTTCTTAAAGATAAAGATACAGCTGATAAGTTAACAGATGATATTAACGAAATGGAAAAAATGCTTAATGAATATCTGCAATTTACAAGCTCGTCATATGTTGAAAAAGACGAAATGTTTAATCTTTCAGAACTAATAGAGGAAATTATAAAAAAATATAATAATAAAAACATTTCTCATAATTTAATTCCTAGAATTTACATTAATGGCAGAAAGAATCTTATCAATAGATCTTTAAATAACTTGATTGATAACGGATTAAAATATGCAAACAAAGTTGAAATAAGCCTAACCAAAAAAAATACAAACCTATTTATAATTATTGATGATGATGGTCCAGGGATACCTAAAAAAGAACATGAAAACGTATTTAAACCTTTTTATAAGATGGACAAAGGAAGAAACGACTCGAAATCAAGTGTTGGTCTAGGACTGTCAATTGCTTCTGATATTGTCAAATCCCATGGTGGTAACATTATGCTGGAAAAATCAAAATTTAATGGGCTAAGAGTTAAGATCTTTTTGCCGGTCTAGTTTTCTTCTTTTTTTTTGTTTCTAATTTTGAAATTTTATTTTCTAAATTTTCTACTCTCTTTGAAAGAATTTCAAACTCATCCTTACTAGTAAGTTTCATTTTAAAAACAAATTCATCTCTTTTTGATTTAAATATATTTAAGATTTCAGATGATAAATCTTTTGAAGTTATTAATCCCTGCTCTAGTAGTTTTGCAAATTTATCAATTATAAATTTAGAATTTTTCATATTTGAGATATACAATATAGATATAATTTAAAATGTTCATCAATAATTTTGACCCAGTTGCTGTAGAAATATTTTCTTTAGAAATTAGATGGTATTCTCTAGCTTATATAGCTGGTATTTTATTTGGATGGTTAATAGCAAAAAAACTGTTCTTAAAGAATTCTGAAATAAATAAAAACTTTGATGATTATATAACGTACTTAATCATCGGAATTATTTTAGGTGGAAGAATTGGTTATGTATTATTTTATAATTTTGAATTCTATATCAATAATTTATTAGATATTTTAAAAGTATGGGAAGGCGGCATGTCTTTTCATGGAGGAGTAATTGGTATTGTTATAGCAACTATATTCTTTGCAAAAAAAAATAATCAAAATGTGTTTTTATATTTAGATGTCGTCGCTCTAGTTGCGCCTGTTGGAATATTTTTTGGAAGAATTGCAAATTTTATAAATTCTGAACTTTATGGAACTATAACTAATTTACCTTGGGCAGTTACTTTCATACAAATAGATAATCAACCAAGACATCCCTCACAAATTTATGAGGCATTATTAGAAGGTTTAATTTTATTTTTAATTTTAGTTTATTTTAGAAGTAGAGGAAATTTTGAAAAAGCTGGATTAATTTCTGGATTATTTTTAATTTTCTATTCAATCTTTAGATTTATTGTTGAATTTTTTAGAGTTCCAGATGATCAATTGGGATACCTAATATTCAATTTAACTATGGGTCAGTTAATAAGTTTTATCTTTTTAATAATTGGATTAATTATTTTCTTTTTGAAAAAAAATGAACAAGTCGAATAATTTACCTCTAGATCAATTTATAAATCACGCTCTTTACGATAAAGAAAATGGTTATTATATGAAAAAAAATCCCTTTGGAAAGGAAGGTGATTTTATTACGTCTCCCAACATCACAAGACTATTTTCAGAAATAATTGCGATTTGGGTAATAACTTTTTGGAAAAGCATCGGTTCACCTAAAAAATTTAACTTAATTGAACTTGGCGCTGGTAATGGAGAAATGATGAAAGTTCTGTCTGAAACATTAAAGAATTTTCCAGATTGTTTTAACTCCTGTAATTTAATGATCCATGAAAAAAGCTCATATTTAATTGATGAACAAAAAAAAAATTTAAATTCTGAAAAAATAATCTGGGTAAATGAAGTTGAAATCGATAACACATTTCCTTGCATTTATCTTGCAAACGAATTTTTTGATGCACTTCCAATAAAGCAATTTTTTAAAAAGGAGAATAATTGGTTTGAAAGATATGTTAATTTAAAAACTTATAAAAAAGCTGAGTTCAATGATATAGAAGTTGATATTAAAATAATAGAGCAAGAACTTAAATTTGAAATATCTAAGGATCAGGAAATTATTGAATACTCTCCGGAAGCGTTTAAATATCTAGAGAAAATTTGTAAAATTATTGAGAACAGAAATGGTGGACTTTTAATAATTGATTATGGATATTTAGATCTGAAAATAAAAAATACTATTCAAGCAATAAAAGATCATAAATTCTCAAACATATTAGAAGATATTGGCGACTCTGATATCACATACAATTTAAATTTTAATTTATATGCTAATTATATTAATCAATTTGAAAAACTAGATTATCTAATTACTAATCAAAAAAAATTCTTAACAAGTATGGGAATTTTGCAGAGAGCAGAGATTGTAAGTAATAATATAGCCTTCTCACAAAAAACAGATCTATTTTATAGAATTAGACGTTTAATTGATGAGAAACAAATGGGAGGGTTATTTAAGGTAATGTTGATTAAAATTAAAAACAATAAATTTAAAACAGGTTTTCAAATTGATTAAATCTAAAAAGCTTTCAAAAAATAAAGCTATCAAACATGGTTTTTTTAATAGCATCGGTGGTGTATCAAAAAATATTTATAAAAGTTTAAATTGTGGTCCAGGTTCAAATGACAATAGTTCAAGTGTAAAAAAAAATTTAAATATTGTTAGAAAAAAAATTTCTAAGAAATCAAAAAATATTTTTTTACTTAACCAAATTCATAGTAATAAATTCGTGTTTATTGACAAAAAGCATAAACCAAAAATAAAACCTAAGGCTGATGCAATTATTACTGACCAAATAAATTTACCTATTGCAGTTTTGACCGCAGATTGTGTGCCAATACTGGTTTTTGATAATCAGAGAAAAATGATAGCTGCAATTCATTCAGGATGGAAGGGTGCTTTTAAGGGAATTATATCAAAAGTGATTAAATTTATGGTTAAGAGAGGGTCTAAAACAAAAAATATTACTGCAGTTATAGGTCCATCAATATCAGTTAAAAATTATGAAGTTCAAAAAGATTTTTATAAAAAATTTATAAGAAAAGACAAAACTAGTCATAAATTTTTTAAAATGGGTAAAGAAAAGTTATATTTTAACTTATCCAGTTATGTTAAATCATTAATTCTTAAGTCTGGTGTGAAAAAAATAGAAATAATTGACGTTGATACATTCGATGCTAAAAATAAATTTTTTAGTGCTAGAAGATCAAAAAGTTTAGATCATGCTGATTATGGTAGAAATATTTCAATAATTATGCTTAATTAGGTTTTTTCATGAAATTATTATCAGGAAACAGCAATAAACCTCTTAGTAAGAATATTGCTAAATATTTAAAATCTAAATTAGTCAATTCAAGTATTAGAAATTTTTCTGATGGTGAAATTTATGTTGAGATTAATGAAAACATAAGAGGAAATAGTATTTTTATTATTCAATCTGTTTCTTCACCAGCTAATGATAATTTAATGGAACTTTTATTATGCATAGATGCTTTAAAAAGATCATCTGCCAAAAATATAACTGCTGTAATTCCATATTTTGGTTATGCAAGACAAGATAGAAAAGTTGTCCCAAGAACTTCAATTTCAGCAAAACTAGTATCTAACCTGATTACAAAAGCAGGAGCAGATCGTGTTGTAACAGTAGATTTGCACGCAGGACAAATTCAAGGATTTTTTGATATTCCAGTAGATAACTTGTTTGCTACTCCTATTTTTGCAAGACACGTTAAGAAAAAAATTAAAAGTAAAAATATGATTTGTGTTGCTCCAGATGTGGGTGGTACTGAGCGAGCAAGATCTCTTGGAAAACTTTTAAATGTTGGTCTAGCTATAGTAGATAAAAGAAGACCTAAGCCAGGACAATCTCAGGTTATGAATGTGATTGGGGATGTAAAAGGTAAGACATGTATAATTGTAGACGATATCATCGACTCTGGTGGAACAATTGTAAATGCAGCTAAAGCTCTAAAAGATAGAGGTGCAAAAGAAGTTTACGTTTATATTACTCACGGTGTACTTAGTGGCGAAGCGGTCAAAAAAATTAAAAATTCTGTTATCAAAAATTTAGTAATTACAGACACAATTGATAATAGTGACAAAATAAAAGGTGTAAAAAACATTGAAGTTTTATCTATTTCAGGGCTAATGGGTGAAGCAATTAAAAGAATATCAAATTCTACTTCTGTATCTGATTTATTTAAATAATTACCTTGTGTTATTAAGGATCTTGAGCTAAAAACCCTTGTTTTTATGAATACTTTAGAAGCTAACATCAGAGATACTAAAACAAAAGGCGAGCTTAACTCACTAAGAGATAATGGAGAAGTTCCGGCTATAATTTATGGCGGTGAAGCTCAAAATGAAAAAGTTTCTATATCTAAGAAACTGCTAAAGTCGATGTTAGAAGACTCAAATTTTTTATCTACAATTCTTACATTAAATGTAAACGGTAAACCACAAAATGTACTTCCAAGAGAAGTAAAATATCACATCTTGTCAGACGAACCTATACATGTTGATTTTTTAAGAGTTGTGCCTGGTCTAAAAATTAGAATTGAGGTTCCAGTTAAATTTATTAATCATGAAAAATCACCTGGATTAAAAAAAGGTGGAGTATTAAATATTGTAAGAAGAAAAGTTGAATTAAAATGTCCAAGTGAAAAAATACCTGACAATCTTTTAATTGATTTAGATGGTATTGATATTGGAGTAAGTTTTAAAATTTCATCAATTAATCTAGATCCTGAAGTTGTACCAACTATTCAAGGTAGGGATTTCGTTATTGCAACACTTGCGGCTCCAACTGTAATGAAAGAGCCAGAAAAACCAGCTGAAGCTGAAGCTGCAGAGGGTGAAGCGGGTGCCGAGGCTGCTGCACCAGCTGAAGGCGATAAACCAGCTGCTGAAGGCGAAGAGAAGCCTGCTGAAGAAAAAAAATAAATTATTTAGACTGAAGTTTGTTTTCCATTAAAAAATTTTTATGCTTTTATTTGTAGGACTAGGTAACCCAACGCCCGATAGTGAAAATAATAGACATAATGTAGGTTTTAAAATTATAGACTCGATAAATAAAAAATTTGGTCTATCAAAACAAAAACCAAAATTTAAAGGTTTGCTTACAACAGGAAATGTTGGAGACAAAAAAATATATGCAATTAAACCTTTAACTTTCATGAATAATTCAGGAATTTGTATAAGAGAATTAATAGAATATTTTAAAATTGATGCCGAGGATGTCATAGTTTTTCATGATGATTTAGATGTAGAATTTGGGAAAATTAAAGCTAAGTTTGGTGGATCTAGTGCAGGTCATAATGGAATAGCTTCAATAGATAAATTTATTGGTAAAGATTATTCTAGAGTAAGAATTGGTATTGGAAAACCAAAAGATAACATGGAAGTAAGTGATTTTGTACTTCAAAATTTTGATGAAGATGAAATGGTTGGATTAGAAAAAATTACAAATAATATTACTGAGTCAATTCCAATATTAATTGAAAAAAAATTAGATCTATTTTCAAGTACAGTTAATAATAAATAATGAGTTTTAAATGTGGAATTGTTGGTTTGCCAAATGTTGGTAAGTCTACGCTTTTTAATGCACTAACAAATTCTAGTAAAGCACAAGCAGCTAATTTTCCATTTTGTACAATTGATCCAAATGTTGGTGTAGTTCCCGTACCAGATGAAAGATTGTCCAAATTATCAAAAGTCTCTAACTCTAAAAAGGTAATTAATACTACAATTTCATTCGTTGATATTGCTGGTCTTGTAAAAGGAGCTTCAAAAGGAGAAGGATTAGGAAATAAATTTCTTTCTCATATCAGGGAAGTTGATGCTGTAATTCATATGATTAGATGTTTTGACTCAGATGATATCCAAAATGTTAATCCTGATGTAAACCCAGTGAGAGATTTGGAAATTATTGAAACTGAAATGATGCTTGCAGATCTTGAAAGTATTCAAAAAAGATTGGAAAAAAATAACAAGAAAAATGTAGATGAGGAACAACTTAAAATTTTAGAAATTGCTTTTGATTGCATAAATAATGACAAAGATATTTCGGTTCTAAAAACACAATTTGATACCAAGCAATTAAATCAAAGCGGTTTATTATCAATAAAACCAAAAATATATGTCTGTAATGTTGATGAACAAAGTGTTCAGAACGGTAATAAATATACAAATGATTTCATAGAAAAATTTGGGAATGAAAATACACTAATTGTATCCGCTGATATTGAAAATCAAATTAATGAACTACCTGCTGAAGAGAAAAAAAATTATATGGAAATGATAGGTTTAAAAGAAACTGGATTAAATATGTTAATTCAAAAAGGTTACAATATACTAGAACTAGACACTTATTTTACATCAGGTCCTGAAGAAACAAGAGCATGGACAATTAAAAAAAATTGTACAGCTCCTAAGGCAGCAGGTGAAATACATACTGATTTTGAAAAAGGCTTTATACGAGCTGAAACTATTTCTTATGAAGATTTTATAGCAAATGATGGCTGGGTAAATTCTAAAGCAAATGGGAAAATGAGATTAGAAGGAAAAGATTATATTGTTAAAGATGGAGATGTGTTAAACTTCAGATTCAACACGTGACCAGATTTTCTTCATACTTAAGTAAACTAAAATAGTTAAAATAATCAAATATACTATAGCTTTAAATCCCATTTGGTGTCTTGCTTCTAAGTGAGGCTCTGCAGCCCACATTAAAAATGTTGTTACATCTTTTGACATCTGTTCAACTGATGCATTAGTACCATCCCCGTACTCTACAATTCCATCAGATAATGGTGCTGCCATTCTGATCTTATTACCATACATATATTTGTTGTAATAAACTCCATCATCCAAAGTTACTCCACTTGGTGGATCTTCATAACCCTGAAGCAAAGAATAAATATAGTCAACTCCACCACCTCTAGCCTTAACTAAAACAGACATATCTGGTGGATAAGCTCCTCCGTTAGCTGCTTGTGCGGCTTTTACATTGTCGTATGGCATCACAAATTTATCTGAAAGTTTTCCAGGTCTAATAAACATTTCACCATCAGCGTTTGGTCCATCTGTAACTTCAAAAGAAGCAGCGATTGCTTTTGCTGCTGCCTCTGAAAACTCTGGTCCACCCTCTTCTGATAAATTTCTATAGCTCAAATATTTCATTGAATGGCAAGAAGCACAAACTTCCGTATAAACTTGATATCCTCTTTGAAGAGCTGCTCTATCAAATTTTCCAAAAAGACCTTTAAAACTCCAATCTGTTTTAAGATAATCTACTTTTTCTGCAGCAAATGTTTGGACACTATTTAGAGAAAAAAATGAAAGTATTAAAATTAGTTTAAATAACTTTTTCACTTTATTTTATCTTACTTTCTCTGTGTTTTGCAGCTGCTAAGTTTGGTGATCCACCTAAAATAGGCTCTGTTATACTTAGTGGAACAGGTAATGTTCTCTCTTTAAATCCAAGCACAGGGAGAATAACCAAGAAATGTAAGAAATAATAAGCAGTGGCTACTCTTGCAATTAATAAATAAAGACCTTCTGCAGGCATTGCCCCCATGTAACCAAGAATTAAAACGTCTGCTACTAAAATCCAGTAAAACTGTTTATACAAAGGTCTAAATACTGCTGATCTAATTTTTGAAGTATCTAGCCAAGGTAAAGCTGCAAGTATTAAAATAGCAGATAGCATTGCAATTACTCCAAGTAGTTTATCCGGTACCGATCTTAGTATTGCGTAAAAAGGTAACAAATACCATTCTGGAACTATATGAGCTGGAGTTACCATAGGATTTGCCTCTATATAATTATCTGCGTGACCCAAAATATTAGGCGTATAAAAAACAAAAAATGCAAAAACAATCATAAACATTAATAATGCAAAACCATCTTTAATAACAATGTATGGATGGAATGGGACAGTATCCTTAGATGGTTTTTTGATATCAATACCAACTGGATTATTATTTCCAGGTACATGCAGAGCCCATATATGTAAAATTACAAGTCCTGCTATTAAAAATGGGATTAAATAATGTAGAGTAAAAAATCTTGTTAAAGTTGGATTATCAACTGAGTATCCACCCCATAACCATGTTACAATTCCCTCACCTACTAACGGGATTGCACTAAATAAATTTGTAATAACAGTTGCTCCCCAGAAACTCATTTGTCCCCAAGGTAAGACGTAGCCCATGAATGCAGCTGCCATCATTAACAAGTAAATTACTATACCAATAATCCAAATTATTTCTCTTGGTGCTTTGTAAGAACCATAAAATAACGATCTAAAGATATGAATATACACAGCAAGAAAAAACATCGATGCACCATTTGCATGTATGTATCTAATTAACCATCCGTAGTTAACATCTCTCATTATATGCTCAACACTTTCGAATGCCATGTCAGCATGAGCAATGTAATGCATTGCCAAAGTTAATCCTGTTATAATTTGTGTGATTAAGCAAAAAGTTAAAATTCCTCCAAATGTCCACCAGTAATTTAAATTTTTTGGAGTAGGATAATCCGTTAAATGATTTGCAAGAGTAAGTAACGGTAATCTATCATTAAACCATTGACCAACTTTTGATTTAGGTTGATAATCGTGACCACTCATAACAACTGTACTATCCTATTTTAATTGTGTTTGCGTTTACGAATTCATATTTTGGAACTTCCATATTCCAAGGAGCTGGTCCTTTTCTAATTCTTCCAGACGTATCATAGTGAGAACCGTGACAAGGACAAAACCATCCATTATAATCACCTTTGTCATTCAAAGGCACACATCCTAAATGAGTACAAACTCCAAGCATGACTAACCATTCAGGATTTTTTGCTCTATCCTCATCTTTTTCTGGATGAATTAATTCTTCCATTTTAACAGATCTTGCTTCGTCGATCTCTTCTTGTGTTCTTCTTCTGATGAAAACTGGTTTTCCTCTCCACAGAACTGTAATTGTGTTTCCAGGTTTGACTGAACTTACATCTACTTCGGTACTTGCTAATGCTTTAACTGAAGCATCTGGGTTCATTTGATCTACCATGGGCCACACTACTGCTGCAGCTCCAACTGCACCTACAGCTGTGGTCGCTGTAAATAAAAAATCTCTTCTTTTTTTTGGCTTTTTATCTGACATTTTAAATAGTTTTTTGTTAAAAAATTAATTTAATATACGATTTCTTATAAGATAACAGTAATTTTTCTACTGAAAGAATGACACATTACGGATGAAACCTAGACCTAAAATTTCACTATACGAGCCAGATATTCCACAGAATACAGCTGCAATTATACGAACGTGTGCCTGTTTAGGGGCGGAATTAGAAATTATTGAGCCTTGTGGATTTTTATTATCTGACAAAAGGTTTAAAAGAGTTGTCATGGACTACATGGACTATAGTAAAATTAAATTCTACCAAAGTGCAGAACATTTTTTTGAAGAAAAAAAGAATCAAAGAATTGTTTTAATGACAACAAAGGGTTCTATAAATTATACTAAATTTAATTTTAAAGCTGATGACACAATATTATTTGGAAGAGAGAGCGCTGGTGTTCCAGAGAAGGTTCATAAGCTGATTGGTGATCGTCTAAAAATTCCAATGAATGAAAATGCTAGATCTCTAAATATTGCATCCTCAGTTGCAATAGTTTTGGCTGAAAGTTTAAGACAAAATAATTTAATGTAATATGGACAATTCAATTAAAAAAGACCTAGCTAGCAATTGGTTCAAATTATTACAAAATGCAATTTGTAATGACATACTTGAATTAGAAAACAACAAAATAAAATTTGTATCAACTTCTTGGAAAAGAAACTCTAAAAAAGATGAAGGAGGTGGTGAATATAGAATTTTAAAAAATGGAAAAATTTTTGAAAAAGTAGGAGTAAATTTCTCAAAGGTATATGGAAAATTTCCAAAAAAATTTCAAAAAAATATACCAGGAGCTGAGAAAGATCCTAGATTTTGGGCTTCAGGAATTTCAATAGTTATGCATATGCAAAATCCACACATTCCAGCTATGCATTTTAATACAAGATATATCAGCACTCAAAAAAATTGGTTTGGAGGGGGAATGGATGTAACCCCAGCCATCAAAGATGATAATGAAAAGAATAAATTTCATAAAACTTTAAAGTTAATGTGTGATCAACATAATAAAAATTATTATAAAAAATATAAAAAATGGTGCGATGAATATTTTTATTTACCCCACAGAAAAGAAGCTAGAGGAATTGGGGGAATTTTTTTTGATTATAAAGATGATAATTTCGAAAAAGATTTTAAATTTGTAAGAGATGTTGGTATTACTTTTCAAATGATTTTTAATGAAATTATTAGAAAAAAAATTAAGAAAAAATGGTCTTTAAAAGAAAAAGAGAAGCAGTATATTAAAAGAGGTCGTTACGCAGAATTTAATTTACTGTATGACAGAGGAACTAAATTTGGATTACAAACTGGTGGTAATGTAGAAGGAATTTTAATGTCGTTACCTCCTTTAGCTAAGTGGAAATAAAAAAATGGAAAAAGAACCTATTACTTTAAATGGTTTAAAAAAATTAGAGGAAGAACTTATTTTTTTAAAAGAAAAGAAAAGACCTGAGATAGTTGCCGCAATTGCTGAAGCAAGATCGCATGGGGATCTAAAAGAAAATGCCGAATATCATGCTGCAAAGGAAGAACAATCTCATAATGAAGGTAGGATTACTGAAATAAACGACATAATAGCCAGAGCTAATGTAATTGATGTAACTAAATTAAATAATGAGGGCAAAGTAATTTTTGGATCAACTGTATATTTAGAAGATTTAGATAGTGGAGAAAAAATAAATTATAAAATTGTTGGAAAAGATGAAGCTGACTTAAAACAAAAATTAATTTTCTTTCAGTCCCCAATTGGAAAAGGATTAATAGGTAAAAATAAAAGTGATCTTGTAGAAATAAGTACCCCTTCTGGGATAAAGAATTTTGAAATTAAAGACGTTAAATATATTTAACTCTTTGCAATTTTTTCAACCTGTTTATCTGAAATTTGAAATCCATTTTGAACCCAGGTTTCTTCTATAAGTTTTAACTTATTACCTAAAATTTTACCCTCAGGAATTTTATACTTAGACATTAAAATATTTGCTCCAATTTTTAATTCAGGCAATGTTTTATTTTCGTAAATTTTAAGTAGTTTCAATAATTTATTCTCCACCTTACTTGAATAGAACAATTTAAAATTAATTATATCAATTACAGTTTGTCTGCCATTATAGTAAAATATTTTATTAAAGTTTTTTTCTGTAAAACTTTTAATACTTACCTTTTCTTTGAAAAAATAATGAATTAATTTAAGCCTCTTTTGATCTTTTTTTGAGATTTTAAATTTATAAATGAAATAGTCAGTATTGTCTGTTTCATCAATAATCAGCAATGCAATTACAAAAATAAAGTCAAAGTTGCTAATAACTTTGGAACTAAATGAATTCAGCTTCTTAAAATGATTAATATTTTTAAATTGTGGAAATACTATTTCTAATATTTCTAAACTTTGTTGATCTTCAAATAATTTGAGAAAATTTTTTGATTTAACTGTCTTTTTAAATTCATCTAATAATCTTTCAGCAGATAAGTTCGAAATACCTTTGATATTTTTTTTAAATATTTTAATTATCTCTGTTTTATGATTTTCAGTTGAGTAATTAATATGAAAACGAAAGTATCTTAATATTCTTAAATAATCCTCTTGAATTCTTTTTTCTGGATCTCCAATAAATTTTAAAACACCTTTATTTAAATCTAGCTTACCATTTTGTGGATCAAATAAATTTCCTAAACTATCAGAGTAAATAGCATTAATTGTAAAATCTCTTCTTTTTGAATCTTCTTTCCAATCAGAAGTAAATTCAACTTTTGCATGTCTTCCGTCTGTAGCAACGTCTTTTCTAAGTGAAGTAATTTCATAGTTTTTTTCATTTATTACTGCAGTTATCGTGCCGTGTTCTTTACCTGACTCAAAAAATTTAATTTGATATTTATTTAGTGCATCACAAACTTCATCTGGTGTAATGTTAGTTGCTAAATCAATGTCATCTACTTCTTCTCGATTTATAATTTTTCTAATACATCCTCCAACAAATCTTAATTCACTATTTTTAGAATAATTGTTAATTGCTTCAAAAATTTTTTTTGCAGGAGTGTTCTGGGATATGTTTTTTATATTTTTACTTATGTAATTAAGATTTTTGGACCTAAAAAAAATTTTATCTAAAAATTTATCCATATATATGGCTGGGGCGCTAGGATTCGAACCTAGGATGCAGGTACCAAAAACCCGTGCCTTACCGCTTGGCTACGCCCCAATATTATAGATCCTATAACACAAAAAAAATAAATTTATATAGTTTTTGCTACATACAACCAACAATTTTTAAATTTCCTCTTAAATTGAACTTTTGCTGAATTACAGTCTTTGACTGATTTATAGTATGCAATAACTGTAGATCCAGACCCAGTCATTCTTACAAACTCAGGATTATTAGTCTTTTCTAAAAATAACTTAATCTTTTTTATTTGTGGGTATTTTGAAATTGCAACATCTTCTAAAGTATTACTTTGATTTTTTAAAAATTTATAACCAAACATATTTTTTTTTGGATTATTAAATTTTGGTTTTGTAAAATTTTTAACGTTAGAATAAATTTTTTTTGTCGCACAACCAAAATTAGGCTTTATTAAAAGCATATTTAGAGTCGGACAATTAAAAAATTTTTTAATTTTATTGTTTGAAAGTAAAACTGAGCTAGACGGGTTTATACCTAAAATAACATCAGACCCTATTTTAGAGCAAACCTCCAAAATTTTCTTTTCACTAATTTTAATTACCTTTTTTTTATTTAAAAAATTTAAAATACTTGCAGCATTTATAGAACCTCCGCCAAGTCCAGCTTCTTGGGGAATATTCTTTGTTATAGAAACTCTAAATTTTTGATTTAATAATAATTTTTCTCGATCTAGTATTTGAAAGAGTTTTTGAACAGTATTTTTTTTGCCAATACCTTTTGCAAATTTCCCTTGAAAAGAAATATTATGTTTTTCACCTCCTGTTTTTTTTATTGAAATAACATCATACAAATCAATAAAACTAATGATACTTTCAATTTTATGTAATAATTTATTTTTTCCAGTTACATTGAGAGCTAAATTGATTTTGGCATGAGACCTTAAATTTAATTTCATTGAATAGATTTTAAGCCAGTAATCAATTTTTTATTTATATTTTCTCGCATATCATCTTCTGTATCATCAAAGTTCAATACACTATTCCAAAAATATCTTGCCTGAATTTTTTGATCTAGCTTCCACAATATATCTCCATAATGATCATTTACTATTGGATCATCAGGCATTAATTCTACAGCTCTTTTTAAATATTTTTCTGCTTCTTTATATTCGTCTATCAAGAAATATGCCCAACCAATTGAGTCAATAATGTAGGGATCATTACTTTTTAAATCATATGCTATTTTTAACATTTCCATCGCTTCATCTATTTTGTAATCACGTTCTAACCAAGAATAAGCAAGATAATTTAGGACGTATGCATCATTAGGTCTTATTCTTAATGCATGAAGTAAATCTTCATCAGATTTCTGATATTCACCTAATCTTTCGTAACTCCCACCTCTTCTATATAAAATATCCGATTTAATTACAGAAGTGTCCTCTAGTGAGGAGATTAATCTTGAATAATAATCGATTGCAAGTTCATAATTTTTAGAGTTTTTGTAAAAATTTGCTAAATCAAAAATCATCTTTGGATTAGGTTTTTCAATATTTTTAAATTTAGACTCGATATGGCTTGTGCCCTTTTCATAATTTTGTTCTTTCACTATTATTTGCGCTTCTTTTTTAACTCTAAACCAATAATAAAACTCATCAGTCTCTTTAAATTTTCTTACTATTTTTTTTACCTTGTTGTATTCACCATCTGCAAAGAAATTTTCTGCAACGAGTGATAAATTAAATTCAAATTTAGGATTTAAGTATATTGATAAATTTAAATAAAAATTTGATTTTTCAAAATTATCTTGTGACGAATAAAGGTTTGATATCAAAAATAAAAATTCACTAATTATATCGTTGTGGTTTTCACATGAGAAAATTTTTTCAAAACTTTTAAACTTATTATTATCTATCCAGCTTTTGGTTTGAGTTAACAAAAGTGTTGAGCCAATATAATCAATTTGATCAATTACTGACTTTGCCTGATCAAACTCCTTATTCTGAATAAGATAATTTATATAAAAAAATATATATCTTGAATAATCACCTTGTTGATTATTAATTAAATTTAAAAAGAAAGAGCTGGTTCTTTGATCATTATAATGACATCTTTGAAATGCCTCAGCTATTAATGATAAGTTTCCAAAATTTTTCTTATTAGGTAAAAGTTTTTTATTTTTAAAAGTGTAAATATACTGCTTTAAAGTCTCAAAAATTACTAGATTAATTCTATTTTCTTCCTGAAATCTCAAACTTTGATCTAAATAAATATCAGCTTTATCAAAATCATTTTTTTTCAAACTATCAATTATTAATAAAACATATGCATCAAAAAAATCAGCGTTACTTTTTTTTGAATTATTTTTTACAACATTTATTGCTTGCGCTACTTTGTTTTCTAATACAAGCGAATTAACATATCTTTTTAAATAATTGTCATGGCTGTTTAGTAAAACTTTACTTAAATTGAAATATTTTAAAGCTTCTGAATTATCTCTATTTTCATAAGCTATAATACCTGAAAAATAATTAGATAAATCTCTTGAGTTGAAATCATTAAAACTTGTACTTTTAGAATAAACGGGTGTCTGATAGGATAACGCTAATAATAATATGATTTTAAATATTTTAG
This sequence comes from Candidatus Pelagibacter sp. HIMB1695, assembly GCF_052047655.1. Classification (NCBI taxonomy): domain Bacteria; kingdom Pseudomonadati; phylum Pseudomonadota; class Alphaproteobacteria; order Candidatus Pelagibacterales; family Candidatus Pelagibacteraceae; genus Candidatus Pelagibacter; species Candidatus Pelagibacter sp. HIMB1695. Next base: position 785,626 of record NZ_JBNAJT010000001.1, read on the forward strand.
ATATCATTTAATCCTTGTAAGGTGAAAAAATTGATAAATCAAAACGACAAATTAAACGAAGAATTAATAAATACAATAGAAGCCAATTTTGTATTTGATAAAAAACCTATTAATAGGTTTTCTGAGGTCAAAAAAGAAAGTGACATAAGTCAAAAAAATAAACACGATTTATTAGAAAATCTAAAGAAACAATTAAATTCAATTGAAAATTGTAAACTAAGAAATAATTCCAAAAATATTGTTCTTGGAGAAGGAAATATTGATAGTCCTATAATGTTAATCGGAGAAGCTCCAGGTGAAATTGAAGAAAAAGTTGGAAACCCTTTTAAAGGAGAAAGTGGAGAGCTTTTAGACAAAATGTTAATAGCAATAAATATTAAGAGACAAAATATTTATACAAGTTATGCAATAAATTTTAGACCACCAGAAGATAGAAAACCAACTTCACAAGAAATTAAACGTTACTCAAACTTTTTAAAAGAACATATATCTATTATTGATCCCAAAATTATAATTTTAATGGGTAGCACAGCTATGGAAGCTGTTACTGGGATTAATGAAAAAATATCTTCAGAAAGAGGTAAATGGAAGGAAATAATTTTAAATAATAATACTTATCCTTTAATGATAACTTTTAACCCTTCTTATTTAATTAGATATCCCGATAACAAAAAATATTCTTGGGAAGATTTAAAAAAAATAAGAGAAAAAGTTAAAGAGTTAAAATTAACAATTTAATGAAATTAATAGCTGGTGTTGATGAGGTCGGCAGAGGTAGTTTAATAGGTCCTGTTTATGCCGCTGCTGTCATTCTAAAAAAATCTGTGGATCCAAAAATTTTAAAAGACTCAAAAGTGTTGAGTAAAAAAAAGAGAGAATACCTTTTTAATTATATAAAAAAAAATTCAATTTGGTCATTAGGCAAAGCTTCTGTTAGTGAGATTGAAAAACTCAATATACTAAATGCAAGTTTACTTGCTATGAAAAGAGCTATATTAAAATTAACAAAAAAACCAACTCTTGTATTGATAGATGGAAACAAAATTCCACAATTAAAAAATTATAAATTAAAATCGATCATAAAGGGTGATAGAAAAATTCCTTCAATTTCAGCAGCCTCTATAATAGCAAAGGTATCAAGAGATAGATTTGTTGCTACACTATCAAAAAAAAATAAAGGTTATCATTGGGATAAAAATTTTGGTTATGGCACCAAACAACACTTACAAGCATTAAAAAAACTAGGCATAACCAAACATCATAGAAAAACTTTCTCTCCTATATCTAGATTAACTTAATACCACATCTAGTTGTCATTAAAATTCGATACACAAATCGAATCCAATTTTTTCAATCACAGGTTGACCGAAGAATCCATTTGGAGTCTAATTAATTTTTACAAATGAAATCTGATTTTAAAAATAAAATAATTAACGGAGACAGTCTTGAAGAATTAAAAAAAATTCCGAGTGAAACCTTTGATTTAATTTTTGCTGACCCTCCATATAATTTGCAATTAAAAGGTGAATTGACTAGGCCAGATAGATCAAAGGTCAGCGCTGTAAACGACAAGTGGGATCAATTTGAGAATTTTAAAAAATATGATGAGTTCACGTATGAATGGCTTAACGAATGCAAAAGGATTTTAAAAAAAGATGGAGCTATTTGGGTTATAGGTAGTTACCATAATATTTTTAGAGTAGGAACTGCAATACAAAATTTAGGTTTCTGGATACTAAATGATGTCATCTGGAATAAAAATAATCCAATGCCTAACTTTAGAGGCACAAGATTTACAAATGCTCATGAGACTTTAATTTGGGCTTCGAAGAGTGAAAAATCAAAATACACGTTCAATTATCAGTCTTTGAAATGTTTAAATGATGATATTCAGATGAGATCTAATTGGAGTCTTCCTATTTGTAGTGGTTCTGAACGACTTAAAAAAAATGGAAAAAAAATTCACTCTACTCAAAAACCAGAATCACTTTTACATAGAATTTTACTAGCTACATCAAATAAAAATGATCTAGTTCTTGATCCTTTTTTAGGTTCTGGAACTTCTGCTGCAGTTGCAAAAAAACTAGGGAGAAATTATTTTGGTATAGAAAAAGAAAAGAATTATTTTAAAGCTGCTGAGGAACGTTTAAAGGCTACCAAACCAATTGAAGATGATTTATTAGATACACTTAAAAATAATAGATCAAAACCAAGAATTCCATTTGGATCGTTGGTAGAGCTTGGAATAATTAAGCCTGGAACAAATATTTTTGATAATAAGAAAAAAATAACAGCAAGAATAATGGCTGATGGTAGCATCAAGCACAACCAAGCGGAAGGTTCTATTCATAAAGTTGCAGCTACTATATTGGGAGCTGAAAGCTGCAATGGTTGGACATTTTGGCATTGTGATATTAATGGGCGAACCTACCCAATAGATTATTTGAGACAAAGATTAATTTCTAAAAATTAATCTTTATAAATTTTACCTAAATAACTTTGCAGAAATTTTTTATTTTTTGTCAAAAGCTTTAAAAAAATATTTCTAAAAAAGATCATAATCGGATTTGATAAATGAAAAGCAAATTGATTAAAATCAGATCTTCTATTAATCATTTTTACTCTCTCTAATCTAGAATTATAAAAATCATTTTTTTGGTTAATTATAACTTCATGTAATTGATTAGCTCCTTCTATTGATTGTGAGGCTCCCTGAGCAAAAGAAGGAGAGAATGCAAAAAAAGCATCTCCAACTAAATAAATATTTTTGGGAGGAATAAATGGATTTTTACTTACAAATACTGGAAACAATTTAATATCTTCGAGACTCTGAAATACTTTTGATGAAATTTTTTCGGATAATTTTTGTTTAATGCTCTCAATAAATGTACTTTCATTACAAAGATTGTAGTTTTTTTGCTGATCGGAATTTAACTTATTCTTCAATATCCCAATAAAATTAAAATTTTTATCATTATTAAGTGGATATAATACATAATGAAAATCTGATCCTAAAAATAAAGAAATATTCTCCTCGTTTATATTATCAAGACTTTCTTTAGATACACTGGCTCTAACAGCGATAGTGTTATTATAAATTGGTTCTGAATTATTATTTGAAATTAATGACTTTCCTTTTGAAAATACACCATCTGAAATAACTAAATGATCACATGTTATTTTTTCTTTATCAAAAGTTAAATTTATTGAATCATTACTGTATTCTATCTTGTCTAAACTACAGTTAAACTGGATTGTATTGTTATCCAGTCGATTTATTAGGAACTGAAGTAATTTTGATCTTTTCAATGTTGTATACTTACTATCATCAGAATTAAATTCTGAAATATTTAAATCACAAATTTTCTTTGAATTTTTAATTTGATAAAAGTCAATTTTTTTTGGATTAAATTTCTCTTTATCTGACAAGGAAGAGAAACCTAATTTGTTTAATAACTTTACGCTATTAACAGATAATTGAATGCCATAACCTTCCCCTATTTCTAATGAAGTTTTTTTTTCATAAATTGTGACCTGATAATCTTTATTTCCTTTAAATAAGTTAGCTATAAACAGACCCGAAATACCTGCGCCAATAATTGCTATTTTTTTCATTTTTGACTTTCTAAAAATTTTATTATCTTTTTAGTAAATGTTGGAAGTACATAATTTTCAAGCTTTGCAGGATTTATCCAATTAATATTTTTGTCAAAGTTATGCTTCTTTTTATATTCAATTTTAATATTCATATTCATATTAGATATTTTAAAATTTAAATCTTTATCAAAAGTTTTAGGATTATTTAATTGATCCATTGGAAAAATATTTAAATTTTTCAAAAAATTAAATTTATTATTTTTGATTAATAAATATTGATTATTTTTTTTATAAACATTTAATTTATAATATGTTTCCTTATTAATTTTCTTAAATTTCACTAAATCAAAATTTTTATTTTTAAAAGCTTTGCAATTATTAGATAATGGACATTTATTGCATGTAGGGTTTGTAGGTTTACAAATTAATGCACCCAGTTCCATCAAAGCTTGAGCATAGTCGCTTGATCTTTTTGTTGATGTGCCAAAAATTTTTTTTTGATCTTGTAAGAATTCTTTTTTAATTTGACTTTGTTTCTTTAAATATAAGTATCTTTTTAATACTCTTTCAATGTTTCCATCCAAAGGAATTATTGGTTTGTTAAATGCAATTGCTGAAATTGCACTCGCTGTATAATCGCCAATACCTGGTAATGATTTTAATTCATAAAAATCTCTAGGTATTTTTTTATTGAATTTTTTAACAATTATTTGAGCAGTTTTTTTTAAATTTCTTACTCTTGAATAATATCCAAGACCTTCCCAAAGTTTGGTTAATTTTCTATCATTATATTTTGATAACTTTTCAATATTAGGAATATTTTTAATAAATCTATTAAAATAAGGTATCACAGTAGCAACCTGAGTTTGTTGCAACATAAACTCGCTAACCAATGTAAAGTATTGTTTCTTTTCTTGTGAAACCTTATTTCTCCAAGGTAAAGATCTCTTATTTATATCGTACCAATTGAGAATTTTATTTGTTATTATTAGATCTTTCATATGCAATTTAAAAATAATACTAAGCAGAGAAATACTAGCATTCAAGGATTAAGATCTTTCAAAGACACTTTGCCAAAAAATCTAAAAAAAATTATTAATAAAAAAGGTTATATTTATTCAGAAACACTCAGTAATTGGAAATATTTAGTCGGGAATGAATTGTTTAAAGTCTGTTTCCCAAAAACATTCAAAAACTCAAATCGATTTGGCGTGAGTACTTTAGTTGTAATGGTTAAAAGGGGCCATGAAGTAGATGTAGAATATTCAAAAAAAAACATTTTAGATAAAATGAATAATTTTTTTGGCTACGATGTCGTTGAAAAGCTCAAATTTATTAGCTTTGATGACGAACAAAAAACTAGCAGTTTGAATGAAATTAAATCTAATAATGTGGCAATTAGTAAATATCGAGATAAAATTAAAGATGTTAAAAACGAAAAGATTAAAAAATCATTAACTGAATTAACAAAAGTTTATAAAGAAAAATGAGAAAAATTATTTTAATTGCCATAATTGTTTTGGGAAGCTTTTCAAATTTAAATGCTGAAGAAGTAAAAAGAATTATCGTTGGAAATAAAGACGCAAAAATAACTATAATTGCGTTTGAGTCGCTAACTTGTAGCCATTGTGCAAATTTTCATAAAGACGTTTATCCAGAACTTAAAAAAGAATATCTGGACACAGGGCTTGCTAAAATAGAGTTTAGACACTTTCCTTTAGATATTGCCGCCTTCAACGCTTCAAAAATTGCTCAATGTAAAAATGATGGTAATGCTGATATTTTGGAAAGTTTATATGCTAACCAACAAAAATGGGTTAAAGGAAGCTCTATCGAAGAAGCAAATAAAAATCTTCAAATATTTTTAAAAAATGAAGGTTTCTCCATCGATTTTGAGTCTTGTGTGAATAACAAAAATATTGAGGATTTTGTGTTAAATGACCGAATAGAGGGTGCAAAAAATTTCAAAGTAAACGCAACCCCTACGATAATAATAAACAACGAAAAATTTGAAAAAAAACTTAATTATAAAAATTTGAAAAAAGCACTAGAAAAAATGATATAAGTTAGTGCATGGAGTTTAAAAAAATCCAATTAAATGGATTTAAATCATTTGCTGAAAAAACAAATTTCTTAATAGAGGAAGGCCTTACTGGAATAGTTGGTCCTAACGGCTGTGGAAAATCAAACATAGTAGAATCTTTAAGATGGGTAATGGGAGAAACCTCTGCAAAAAGTATGAGGGGTTCAGGAATGGAAGATGTAATTTTTTCAGGTACATCTAATAAAGCATCAAAAAATATTGCTGAAGTTTCCATAGAAGTTGAGAATAAAGATAAAGAAGGTCCCATTCAGTATCGTGAATTAGAAAACATTCAAGTTAGAAGAAAAATTGAAAAAGATAAGGGTTCTAAATTTTATATTAATGACAAAGAGGTAAGAGCAAGAGATGCTCAAATGTTTTTTGCAGATCTTTCAACGGGCGCACATTCTCCTTCTATGATTAGTCAAGGAAGAATTGGGGCTTTAGTGACAGCAAAACCTACTGATAGAAGAGCAATACTAGAGGAGGCTGCTGGAATTTCTGGTTTACATGTAAGAAGACATGAAGCTGAACTTAGACTTGGCGCAGCCGAAAATAATTTAAAAAGAGCTGATGAATTACGAAGACAACAAGAAAAACAATTAGCAAATCTTCAAAAGCAAGCAGAGGAAGCTACAAAATACAAATTAATTTCAGAAGAAATAAAAAAAATAGAAGCTGGATTATATTATTTGAGATTATTGGAAATTGATAAGGAAATTAAAGTTGAGAATGAAATCAATGCTGAAGCGGAAGGTGAAGTAGAAGGTTTTAACAACCAGATATCTGAGCTTGAAAACTTAATAAAAATCTCAACAGATAAGGTTGCACCACTAAGAGAAAAAAATATTGAGAATTTATCTAGAATACAAAGATTAAATTTAGAACTTCAGAGCCTCGATGAGGAAAATACTAGGATCCAAGACGAGATTGAAGGTATTAAAAAATCAATCCAAACTTTAGATGAAGATATAGCAAGAGAAAAAGGAATTATAATTGATGCTAACTCTAATGAAAAAAGATTAAAGGAAGAAAAGTCAGACTTAATTGAAGTAGATTCAAAATATTTTGAAACAGAAAAGTTATCAAACGAAGATCTAGAAAATGCTAAGAATGAACTTGAAAGAGAACAGAATGCAGTTGATGAAGTTGTTAATAATATAGCAGAAGATACAATTAAAATAAGTATTGGCCCCATAAAAAATGTAAAAAACTCTATTTCTAGAGTTAAAGAATTAATAGATGCAAATGAAATCAACCAAGCATTTACTCTTTTAGATAGATGTTCAATGGAATTAGACAATTTTATTAGTGATTTAAAAAATGAAAAATCAAGAACCGAACTATTAAATGTCAATGAAAAATCAAAGACAATAAAAGTTCTTCAAGAAAAATATGCTGATGCATATAGTAAAAATCAATCAATAAAAAATGAATCTGTCAAAAGAAATGAAAGAATAAAAACTATAGAGACTGAAATGGCAAGCTGGAAAAATCTTTTATCTAATTCAGAAAAAATGGTTAATGAATTAACTGAAAGAAAAAATAAATTGTCTAAACAATTAAATGATTTAGAAAATCAACCAAGAGTTCAAGCGGAAAGAAAAGGTCAAATTTCAGAAAATTTGAGAATTTCAGATGAAGAAAAAATTGATAATGAAAAAATAATAGAAGAAACTGATAAAAAAATTGAAACGCTAAGAGCACAATTAAACGAAATCCAAGAACAATCTATTCAAATTAGAGAAAGAAAAGCAAGCTCTGGTGCAACTGTTGAAGGTTTACAAAAAAGAAAAAATGATTTGCTTGATAGAATTCATACAGAATTAAATTTAAGTGAAGAAAATATTTTAGAAAATTCAAATTTATTTGGAGTTGAAGAACTTCCAAATCATATTGATCAAGAAGATGTTTTAGATAAAAAGAAACAAGAGAGGGATCAATTAGGTTCAGTTAATTTAAAAGCAGATGAAGAAACTAGTAAATATGAAGAAGAAATAAAAAAAATGGAACAAGATCGTAGTGACCTTGTTACTGCAATAGTTAAACTTAAAGACAGTATTAATGAGCTCAATCAAAAAGGAAGAGAAAGACTGGTTGAAGCATTTGAAAAAGTTAACAGAAAATTTAATGAGGTTTATACAAAACTTTTTAATGGAGGAAATGCAAAACTTGAATTAGTAGATTCTGATGATCCATTAGAAGCTGGTTTAGAAATGTTAGTCAGTCCTCCAGGAAAACGACTTCAATCTATAACTTTGCTATCTGGAGGTGAACAGGCCTTAACTGCCCTATCTTTAATATTTGCAGTATTTTTAACAAACCCTTCTCCAATTTGTGTTTTGGATGAGGTAGACGCCCCCCTTGATGATGCTAACGTAACAAGATTTTGTAACTTGCTTGAGGAATTAATTAAAATTACTAACACGAAATTTATTATTGTTACTCACCACGCCTTAACAATGTCTAAAATGAACAGGTTATATGGAGTAACTATGCCACAAAAAGGTATAAGCCAATTGGTTGCTGTAGACCTTCAAAAAGCAGAAAGTATGGTTGCTTAACCGGTATAAATGGGAAAAGACCCTTTTAAAACTCGCTTAGAGATTGCAAAAAACAAGATTTCCAAGAAAAATCTTTATAACAAGAAGGATAACCCCTCACCTATTGGAACTGCATTCAAATTGAGCACAGAACTTGTATCTGCAGTGGCCGTCGGGACAATTATTGGGTTTATTTTTGACAAGACCTTTGGTACTAAACCCTGGTTTATATTAATATTTTTTTTTGTTGGGGTGATCGCTGGAATAACAAATGTGATCAGATCAGCAAAAAAGATGCAAAAATAAGTTAGTACTATGGCAGCAAACCCTATGTCCCAATTCGATGTTTACAGAATTGGACCTGAAATAAAAGTTGGAGCATTTGATATATCTTTTACAAACGCAAGTTTGTTTATGATTATTAGTACAGTTTCTATTTTATTAATTTTTAATTTAGGATCTAAGAAAAATTCAATCTTACCAAATAAAATTCAATTATTAGCGGAACTTAGCTACACCTTTGTTTCTAAAATGATTAGTGATACAGCTGGTTCTAAAGCAAAACCATATTTTGCATTTATTTTTTCATTGTTCATGTTTGTTTTATTTTGCAACATGTTTGGAATGATACCGTACACATTCACTGTAACTAGTCATATTATCGTTACATTTGTTCTTGCTGCATTTATCTTTATTGGCGTAACAGTAATTGGATTTATTAAACATGGTTTTGGATATTTAAAATTGTTTGTACCAAGTGGAGTACCAGCAGTATTACTTCCTTTAATAGTAGTTATTGAAATTATTTCTTATTTAAGTAGACCAATAAGTCTATCAGTTAGATTATTTGCAAATATGATGGCTGGTCATACAATGATGAAAGTTTTCGGAGGCTTTGTAATTAGTCTTGGAATAGTTGGTGGATGGCTTCCACTAAGTTTTTCGGTTGCATTAACTGGTTTGGAGATATTAGTTGCTTTTCTTCAAGCATATGTTTTTGCAATTTTAACCTGCATCTATTTAAATGATGCATTAAATTTACACCATTAATAACAGAGGAGGATATAATGGAATTAGAAGCAGCAAAAATGATCGGAGCAGGTTTAGCAGCAATAGCTTTAGCTGGTGCCGGTGTTGGTATTGGAATAATTTTTGGAAATTATTTATCAGGTGCTATGAGAAACCCATCAGCAGCTCAAAAACAATTTCCTAACCTACTTTTAGGTTTTGCACTTGCTGAAGCAACAGGATTATTTGGATTAGTTGTTGCATTGATTATTTTATTTGCGTTTTAAGTTAATGGTCAAAAAAATATATCTTCATCTAATATTTTTAAGCTTCTTTTTTATTAAAGAAGCTTTTGCCGCTGAAAGTGGAGGTATGCCTCAATTAAATCCAGAGTTTTGGGTTTCTCAGATTTTCTGGTTGGTACTTACTTTTGGGATAATGTATTTGGTTTTATCTAAACTAATCCTTCCAAAAATTAGTAACAACTTAGAGTCTAGAAAATCTCAAATTCTAGAAAATATTGAGGCAGCTGAAAAACAAAGAGAAGATAGTGAGACCAAACTTAAAGAATATGATCAAATAATTTTAAAAAGCAGAACTGAAGCTAACGCTATGTTTAATCAGGCAAGAGAAAAAGCAGTTAAAGATATAAATGCTAAAAGAGAAGTTCTTGATAAACAAATAGATGACGAAATAACTAAAGCGGAAAAAGAAATCCAAGCTTTAAGAGATAATGCGCCTGATAAAATAAATAAAATTGCTATAGAAACGTCATCCGAGTTACTTCAAAAACTTATTGGTGCTGAAGTAAATAATAGCAGTATATCAGCAATTGTTGACGATCTATCTAGAAGAAATGGAGATAAATACTATGGCAATTGATGCAACTTTCTGGGTAGCAATTTCATTTGTAATCTTCATCGGGGTTTTAGTTTACTTTAAAATTCCACAAAAAGTTTCTCAAATGCTTGATGGTATGATTTCTGATATCAAAAATGAGATAGATGAAAGTGAAAAATTGAGAACAGAAGCAAAAACTTTACTCGATAATGCTCAAAAAAAATTAGATACAGCTTCTTCTGTAAGTAATGAAATTTTAGAAAATGCAAAAAAAGAATCTGATAAATTAATAATAGATTTAAACGATAAATTTCATAAATCATCAGAAATTAAAAAAAGTTTGGCTGAAAATAAAATTAGCCAAATGAAAGAGGCTGCATTGAAAGAAATAAAAGATGCTTCAATCAAAATAGCAGTAGACTCAGTAAAAAAAATCATAACTACATCAGTTGATAAATCTAAACTAGATGCTGTATTTCAAAAAAATTTAGAAGAAACTAAAGAACAGCTAAAAAAAATAAACTCATAATACGGTTACAATTTCCTGAAAAAACTATAAGTTACAGCCATGAATTCTATAGTTATTGGATCTGGATTTGGTGGTATTGCTGCAGCAATAAGACTAAGAGCCAAAGGACATAAAGTAAAATTAATAGAAAAACATTCAGACCTAGGTGGAAGAGCTAGAGTTTTCAAAAAAGATGGTTTTACCTATGATGCTGGGCCAACGGTAATAACAGCTCCATATTTAATTAACGAACTATTCAGTTTGTTTAATAAAAATCCTGAGGACTACATAAAACTAACACCACTTAAAATTTGGTATCAATTTGTTTTTGAGGACCAAACTAAATTTAATTACTCAGGTGATGAAATAGAAATGAAAAAACAAATTGAAAATTTAAATCAAGAAGATGTTAAGGGGTATGAAGATTTAGTAAATTTTACCAAAAAAATTTTTGAGAAGGGATTTTTAGAACTTGCAGATGTTCCATTTGATAAACCCTTTTTTATGATGAAACAGCTACCAGCATTATTAAAACTTAAGAGTTATAAATCAGTTTATTCATTAGTATCGTCTTATGTAAAAAATGAAAAATTAAGAAGGATGCTTAGTATGCATCCACTTTTGGTTGGTGGTAATCCGTTCACAACTACCTCAATTTACGGGCTAATTCTTTACTTAGAAAAAAAATGGGGCATTCATTATTCAATGGGTGGTACGGGAAATATAATTAAAGGATTTGAAAAGTTAATGGAGGAAATAGAAATCGAAATAATAAAAAATACTGAGGTAAAAGAAATCATTACTAAAAATAATAAAATTAGCGGTATTGTAGTTGGTAATGAAGAGATTATCGAAGCTGATAATGTTATTTGTAATGCAGACCCTCCTGCTTTTTATGAAAAGATGACTAGTAAAAACTTAAAAAATTCAATGCTGTTTGATTGGAAACAAAAGAGGATGGATTACTCAATGGGTTTATTTGTTTATTATTTTGGAACAAAAAAAGTCTATGAAAACGTTGAGCATCATACAATTAAATTTGGAAACAAATATAAAGAACATCTGGATGATATTTTTGATTATAAAAAATTAAATAACGATATTAGCTATTATCTCCATAGACCCTCTGCAACAGATAAGAGTATGGCTCCTGAGGGAAGTGATTGTTTTTATGTATTAGTGCCAGTTCCAAACAATCAATCAAATATAGATTGGCAAATAGAAGGAGAAAAAATGAAAAATCTTGTAGTTGATAAAATGGAAAATGATTTAATGCCAAATCTTAGAAATAATATTGTATCTGACTTTTATCTTACACCTGATTATTTTGAGAAAGAACTAAATACAAAATATGGATCAGGTTTTTCAATTCAGCCTAAATTCACTCAATCAGCTTATTTTAGATTTCATAATAAATCAGAAATTTATGATGGTTTATATTTTGTTGGTGCTGGAACTCACCCAGGTGCAGGCGTACCAGGAGTACTTTCATCTGCAAAAGTATTAGATAAATTGATTTAGAATGTTAACTAAAAATTATTTAGCAACTTATGCAAAATCATTTAATTGGGCTGGTTTTTTTTTGCCAAAAAAAACTTATGATAAATGTTCTGCGCTTTATGATTTTTGTAGAGAAGCAGATAATATTGCAGATGATCCAGGAAAATTAGAAGACAAAATAATTAAATTTGAAAACTTTAAGAAAGATTTTTTAAATAAAAATTTTCAAAACATTGTTATTAAAAATATTTGGGAACTTATAGATGAATTTAATATTTCAACAAAAGTAATTAATGATTTATTTGATGGGATTAATTCAGATATTAAAGAAAGAGTGGAATTAAAATCAAAAAAAGAATTATTAATTTACTCTTATAGAGTAGCAGGTACAGTTGGTTTAATGATGGCAAAAATTTTAAAAGTTAATAAGACAAATTCCTTGAAATCAGCTATCGATCTTGGAATAGCAATGCAGCTTACCAATATTTCAAGAGACGTAATTGAAGATAAAAATAATAAAAGAATTTATATCAATGAAAATTTCAACGATATCAAATCTACCATTTCTTTGTCTGAAAGATTTTATGAAAATTCTTTTTACTCAATTAAAGAAATACCTTTAAGTTTCAGATTCTCTATTTTAGTTGCAAGACGAGTCTACAGAAAAATTGGACACAAAATAATTAATAAAAATAATTTAGAAAATTATAAAAACTCTGGAAAAATTTATGTAACAAAAATTGAAAAAATTATTGAAACTTTTTTATCAATTTTTGATTTAATAATTTTAACATTTACAAATAAAAATGATAATAACATTGAACATGATCATTCATTAATTAATGAAGAGATAAATTTAAATGAAAGATTTTGATTACATAATTATCGGTGGTGGTTGTGCAGGTTTGTCTTTGGCTTATGAACTTGAAATTTCTGATAAATTAAAAAATAAATCTTTAGCTATAATTGAGCCTAGAGAAGAATATAAAAGAGATAAAACTTGGTCATTTTGGAAAGTATTTCCACACAATTTTGATGATTGTGTCAAAAAAAGTTGGTATAATTTTTCCATAAACATTCCTAATGATACAAAGTTTATTGATTGTAAGCTAACACCTTATCAATCTATAGATAGTGGAAAATTTTATGACAAAATTCTTTCAAAACTTAAATTAAATGAAAATATAAAATCTTTTAAAAATATTAATGATGTTGAATTATCAAATTCAATAATTTTTAATAGCGTTCCAAATTTTGAAAATAAGCCAAATAATTTGTGGCAACATTTTTGTGGTGTGGAAATAGAAACTGAAAAAGATTTTTTTGATGACCAAATATTTAATTTAATGGACTTTGCGTGTGATCAAAAAAATGAGGTTCATTTTTTTTACACTTTGCCTTTTTCAAAAAAAAGTGCACTTGTAGAAACTACCTGGATATCAAATTTAAGTAATGAAAGTATAAAAGATTATAATAATCAAATAGATCAATACTTAAAAAACCATTTGAATATCAAAAATTATAAAATCAATTTTAAAGAAGAGGGCTCTATACCTTTGTTTAGAAATAAAAATCTTAAAAAATTAAATGAAATATATATTGGATCAGCCGGTGATATGACAAGATTAAGCACGGGTTATACCTTTTTAAACATTCAAGAACACAGTAAATATATAGCAGAAAACATTGATAATATTTCTAAAGCTAAATTGTTTAAAATTAAAAAAAAATATGATTTTTTGGACAATATTTTTTTGAAAGTTTTAAGAAATAACTCTTCAGATATGGGGGAAATTTTCTTTAAAATGTTCAATGGTTCACCTAAGACTGCTATTAATTTCTTATCTAATAAAAGTAATTTTTTTGAAGATTTAGAAATAATTTTAAAAATGCCTAAATGGAAATTTTTAAAAGAATTATTTTAAATGACTAATCAATTAATTAAAAAAATTAACCTTAATCATTCATTTATATTTTTTTTGTTAATTAATCTATTTTCTGTCGTGATGTTTAAATTTAATTATTTAGATATTTCATCATCAATATGCTTATTTTTAATTTTAACTATTGGAGTTTCACACGGTGCATTAGACAATATTAAAGGCAAAAAACTTCTTAAATTATTCAATTTCGAAAGAATATATATTTTCTATATCTTTTATATTTTTATAGCAGTTTGCGTCATTATTATTTGGTCACTCTTACCTGCAACCACACTGTTAGTTTTTCTTATAGTGGCAGCTTTTCATTTTGGTAAAGAAGATACGCAATTTTTAATAAAAAAAAAATCGTACTTAATTCAATTATTATACCTTTTAAAAGGATCGCTCATAATTCTTGCCCCACTTTTTTTTCATTTTGATGATACTGTGAAAATATTCAAATCATTACTTGTTGTTAATGAAAATTTTTATTTATTCTTAGAATTTTTAGAAGAAAAAAAGATAATCGAGATATCAATTATTTTGAGTTCATTATCAAGTGTATTTTTATTTATTGATAAGTTTGAGTTAAAAAAATTCACTATTTTTTTTGATTATTTCTCAATTATAATTTTAAATTATTACTTTACTCCTTTAACAGCTTTTACAATTTATTTTTGTTTTTTACATTCTGTGAGGCACTCTATTTCACTTGCGATAGACCTGGATGAAAACAATCTCCAAAATGGACTAAAATTATTTATTTTAAAGGCTTTACCACTTACTCTTTTAACAATCTTTATTTCAATAATTGTATTTTTTTTATTAAATGACGTTAATTATATAGATGATGCAATCTTAAAACTAATTTTTATTGGTTTGGCGTCTTTAACCTTTCCACATATATTGCTGGAATATTTTTTAGAGAAAAATGAAAAACAAACAAATTAAAATTTTACTTTCTGCCCCAAGAGGTTTTTGTGCTGGTGTTGAGAGAGCTATAGAGATTGTAGAAAAATCTATTCAAAAATATGGATCGCCAGTTTATGTTAGACATGAAATCGTTCATAACAAGCATGTTGTTGATAATTTAAAAAATAAAGGTGCTATCTTTGTTGAAGAATTGGAGGAAATTAATGACAAATCTAGACCTGTTATTTTTTCTGCACACGGTGTTCCAAAAAAAATACCAGAAGATGCTGAAAATTATAAAATGACTTATGTAGATGCTACTTGTCCACTAGTTTCTAAAGTTCATAGAGAAGCGGAAAACTTAAATAAAGCTGGTTATCATATTATTTTGATTGGACATGAGAACCATCCAGAAGTAATAGGCACTATGGGCCAATTACCTAAAGGATCTATTGATTTGGTTCAAAATGAAGCTGAAGCAATAGAGTATAAAACCAATCATAAAGAAAAATTGGCTTATATAACTCAAACAACACTATCTGTTGATGACACTAAAGAAATCATAAAAATTTTGAAAAATAGATATACAAACATTAAAGAACCAGCAAAAGAGGATATTTGTTATGCAACAACTAATAGACAAATGGCGGTAAAAAATATTGCAAAAAAGTGTGATATGTTTTTTGTAATAGGTAGTAGAAACTCTTCGAATTCTGTTAGACTTGTTGAAGTAGCAAAAAAATCAGGCTGTCAAAATTCACAACTTTTTCATTCTGAAAGTGTAATTCCTTTTGATCAAATACAGAATTCAAATACTATTGGTATATCATCAGGAGCATCAGCACCGGAAACTCTCGTAGAAAATTTTATTAATGAATTAAAAAAAAAATTTTCTATAAATGTTGAGGAAGTAGAAATTATAAAAGAAAATGTAGTCTTTAAAGTTCCTAACAAATTAAATTAAATGGCTGTATATACTAAGATAAATCAGAGTGATATCGATATAATAAACAACAAGTTTAATATTGAAAAAATTTTAAGTTTCCAAGGAATTACTAAGGGAATTGAAAATACAAATTATATTTTAAAATCTAAAAATAAAAAGTTTATTCTCACAATTTTTGAGAAGAGAGTTCTTCCAAAAGAGATTCCTTTTTTTATGAAATTAATGGATCATTTAAATGATTCAAAAATTAATTGCCCAAGACCACTTAAAACTAGAAACAAAAATTATTTAATTAAACTAAAAAATAAAACAGCCTGTATTGTCACTTTCTTAAGGGGAAAAGATAAAAAGAAAGTTAACGAAAGTGACTGCTATGCTATTGGAAAAGTAATAGCTAAAATGCATCTTGTTACTAAGAAGATAAAATTTACAAGAAAGAATTCAATGGGTGTAAAATATTTAAAACCTTTACTCCAGAGTATTAAATTTAAATCAAATAAAGGATCAAATTTAAAAAAATTTTTATATAATAATTTTAACGATATTAAAAAAAATTGGCCAAAAAAACTTCCTTCTGGAATTATACATGGTGATTTATTCGTAGATAATATTTTTTTTAACAAAAATAAACTGTCTGGAATTATTGATTTTTACTTCGCCGCTAATGATTACTACATGTATGAAATAGCAATCTGCATTAATGCTCTATGTTTTGATGAAAAAAATAAAAAATTTATAATTAATAAAAAGAAAGTTGATAAATTGATCAAGGGATACAACAGCATTAAAAAAATTAAATTAAATGAAAAAAACAATATAAATATTTTGTGTAGAGGTGCTGCTCTTAGATATCTGTTAACTAGACTATATGATTATACAAATACTCCAAAAACAGCATTAATCAAAATTAAGGATCCAAACGAATATTATCAAAAACTTATTACCCATAACAATTTGAATAGTTTTAAAGATTATCTGATTTAATGATTAAAATTTATACTGATGGCTCATGTTTAAAAAATCCAGGAAATGGTGGATGGGCAGCAATAATATGCACTGATAATGAAGTGAAAAAAATAAGTGGAAGTGAAAAAGATACAACAAATAATAGAATGGAATTAATGGCGACAATCAATGCATTAAAAGAAGTAAATTCTGAAGATTTGATAGAAATCTATACAGATTCTAAATATGTTAAAAATGGAATTACTGATTGGATCCACAATTGGATTAAAAATAATTGGAAAACATCTAATAAAGACGATGTAAAAAATAAAGATTTATGGGTTCAATTACATGATTTGAATAGTAATTCTAAGATTAAGTGGAACTGGGTTAAAGCTCATGCCGGAAATCCACTAAATGAAGAAGTTGATTTATTAGCTAAAAAAGCTGCTAGTCTAGATTAATTTAAAGAAATTTTCTGCTGCTGAGATTTCACAAGATCCTGTATCTGCTTCTTCCTGAAGTTTAATAACCTTCATGTTATCAACAAACATCGTGTATCTATTAGATCTAATTCCTAACCCTCTGCCACTTTTATCAACATCTGCGCCAATTTCTTTTGTGAAATTAAGAAATGGATCACCCATCATAACAATTTTTTCACCTACATCATTTTGTTTACCCCAAGCATTCATCACAAAGGGATCATTTACTGAAATACAAATTATATGATCAATACCTTTTTCTTTATATTGATCATGCATCTTAATATATCCTGGCAAATGTTTAGCAGAACATACAGAAGTATATGCCCCAGGTAGTCCAAATATTACAACTTTTTTGTCTTTAAAAAAATCTTCTATATTTTTTTTTACAGGCTCTCCATCTTGAAGAACAAAAATTTCTGAATTTGGTAGGTTATCGTTTTCTTTTATTTTCATTTGGATCTATCTTTAATATGTTCTTTTACTTTTTCAATATCATTTTCAAGAATATCATAATTTTCTTTCTCATTTAATATAAATTGAAGTTCATTTGGTAACTCAGCTTTAATATTTATAGCACTTTTAATTGCATCAGGAAACTTACATGGATGTGCTGTTGCTAGCACAATATTATTACCATTGAGATTATGTTTATCAAAAGCTCCATAACCAATTGCAGTATGAGGGTCTAAAACCATATTAAATTCTTGATAAACAGACTTAATAATATCAAGTGTTTCGGTCTCGCTCATTCTTGCTGATAAGAAATCTTGATTAATTAAATTCAACTTTTCTTTATCAATTGAATATTTTCCTTCTTCTTTAATTTTCATCATGTCTTTTGATGTTTGTTCTGAATTCTTATTATTCAAATCAAAAATAAGTCTCTCAAAGTTACTTGCGATCTGTATATCCATACTAGGAGAAATAGTTTCGGAAACAGTTTCAGCCTCGTAATTTCCGTTTGAAATAGCTCTATGGAGAATGTCATTTTGATTTGTTGCAACAATCAATTTATTAATGGGCAAACCCATTTTTTTGGCTAAGTAACCTGCGTATACATCTCCAAAATTCCCAGTGGGAACAGAAAAATTAGTGGGTTTAGTGTGATCTTCAATAAGATAATAGCTGTAAAAATAATAAACACATTGAGCAATAATTCTTGCCCAGTTAATTGAATTTACACCTGACATATTAATATCTTGAGAAAATTTTGTGTCAGAAAACATTGATTTAACTAAGTTTTGGCAGTCATCAAAATTTCCTTTAATAGCGATATTAAATACATTTTCATGTTTTCCAGTAGTCATTATTTTTCGCTGAACAGAAGAAACTCGATTATCAGGATGTAGTACAAAAATATTTAAATTTTCTTTTCCTTTTATTGCATCTATAGCTGCTGCCCCTGTATCTCCAGATGTGGCAACTACAATATTAATTTTTTCTTTTTGCTTGCTTAAATAAAATTCATAAAAATTTCCAAGAAGTTGCATAGCAACATCCTTAAAGGCTAGTGTTGGGCCATGAAATAACTCTAAGACTGATCGATCTCCTATTTTTATGAAATCAATTACATTTTCTCTCCTAAAAACAGAATAAGATTTATCAATTATTTTAGACAATTCATTTTTATCCATAAAATTTCCTATAAAAGGAAAGATAATTTTTTTTGCTAAATCTGAATAATTAAGTGATTTTAATTCTTGAATTTCTTTTTCACTATAGCTTGGAAGTGAGCTGGGAATGAACAATCCCCCATCATCAGCAAGACCTTTGATAAAAACATCCTTAAATTCGTAAGTTTTAGAAGTATCTCTAGTGCTGACGTATCTCATTTAATAATTTTTTTTTCTAAAATATAGATATATTAAAAGGATTGAAATCGCCATCGAAAACCAAGTAATTGCGTACTTTTTGTGATTGTTTGAAATTTTAGCAGTGATTACTCTTGGTCTTGGGTTTTCATAATTACCATTTAAGTAAATTATATATTTTGAAAAGTTTTTTCCTGTAAATTTTAAAATATCTTCTCTATCTAGTGTAAACCAATAATTTTTATCTACTTCATTCTTAGGTTTGAATGAGCTTGATTTTGATTGAAGCATTAAAGTACCAATAATATTTTTTTGATCAACGACGTTAATCTCTGGTTTGTTTTTTTGGTCAAAAGATATCCAGCCTCTATTAATTAAATAATCTTCATTTCCTATTTTAATTGGGTTAATAACTTCAAATCCAGGTTTACCAGTTTCGTTAAGATTATAGAGATAAATTTGTTTTTCAAAATCAATTTGTCCTGATGTTTTTATTCTTAAATAATTTTTTTTTTCTACATTTTTAAGTGCAACAGGATCAATCTTTAAAGAATTTTCAATTTGATTGATTAGATCTAATTTCCAACTCAATCTATACAATTGCCAAAAGCCTAATGACAACAAAACTAAAATTATAAAATAAACAAAAACTGAAAATAGAAGCTTATTCTTCAAGGATTAAATATTAACTTCCCCAAACGTAGATAGCTGCAAACAAGAATAGCCAAACAACATCAACAAAGTGCCAGTACCAAGCAGCTGCCTCAAAACCAAAGTGGTGTTCTTTCGTAAAGTGACCCAATCTTCCTCTCCATAAACAAACAGCTAGAAAGATAGTTCCAACAATTACGTGGAAACCATGAAAACCTGTTGCCATATAAAATACTGCACCATAAATATGTCCTGAATAATCAAATGTAGCATGATGATATTCGTAAGCCTGTAACAAAGTAAAAAAGAAACCTAACGCAACAGTTGCTGATAATCCTTGAATAAATCCCTTTCTATCGTCTTCTAATAAAGAGTGGTGAGCCCAAGTTACTGTAGTACCTGATAATAATAAAACTAATGTATTGATTAATGGAATGTCCCATGGATCAAAAGTTTCTATGTCTTGTGGAGGCCAAACATTTCCAACAAACTCATTTGGAAACAAACTTATATCAAAATAAGCCCAAAACCATGCAACGAAAAACATAACTTCAGAAGCAATAAATAACGTCATTCCATATCTATGATGGATTTGAACGACTGGAGTATGGTGACCTTGATGTTCAGCTTCAATCACAACATCCCTGAACCACATGTAAGCTGCATAAATTACAAGAGCCAATCCTAAATACATTCCCCAAGATACGTCATTGTGCATGTAAAAAATTGCCCCAATAGCTAGTACCAGACATGCAAAAGATGTAAATATAGGCCAAGGACTTGGGTCTACTAAGTGATAATCATGTTTTTTTTCTGCTGACATATTTTTTAATTATGATTGTTTATAATAATCTGTCGAGAAAAAAGTATACGACATAGTTACATCCTGTAAATTTTTAACTGTTGGATCATTTACCAATTCTGGGTCCAAATAAAAAGTCATAATATAAGTTACCTTCTCACCTGCCTTAAGTTCCTGTTTTTCAAAGCAAAAACAGCCTAGTTTGCTATAATATTTACCAAAACTTGCAGGCGAAACATTGAAACTAGCCACTCCATATGTTGTTTCATCTCCATAGTTCTCAACCTCAAACTCAATTCTATTTACTTGACCAACTTTAACATCAATCACATTTGACTTAGCTTTAAAATCCCAAGTAAGATTGTTTACATTCGTATCAAATCTTACACTCACGACTTTATCTAATACTATTTTTGGAGCTTCTTTAGATACTTGGGTTGTCCCTCCAAAGCCAGTTACACGGCAAAAAAGATCATATAAGGGCACTGCCGCAAAAGATAAACCTAACATTAAACAAAAAATACCTGCTAGAAGTAATGGAGTTAATGTTTTGCTCTTAATCATATCTGCCTATCAAATACGCCAACGTTATATAATGTAAAAACAAACAAAAAAACCATAAAAGCTAAAATTGCTAAAGCAGTAATAATATTTTTTTTCTTTGTTTTTTTATCGGGTGTTATCATAAAATTTTGTCTATTAAGAAAAATACAAAAACTAAAAACAAATATAATATCGAGTATCCAAAAATTTTTTTTGCTTTTTTTGCATCAAACTTGTTCTTTTTAAATTTGTAAAGTTCAAAACATAAGTAATTATAATAAATTGTCAAAATTAATGATGGAATTAAAAATACTAGACCAACAAAATTAATTGCATATGGGAAAACAATAACTGGCAACATTATTAACGAATAAACAAATATATTTAATTTTGTGCTTTCAACACCATTAGTCAATGGAAGCATTGGAATATTTGCTTTTTTATAATCATCAGATTTATATAAGCTTAGTGCCCAGAAATGAGATGGTGTCCAAAAAAATATAATTAGAAAGAAAGTTAATGGCTCAAGTGAAAGTGAATTGGTGGCTATAGTCCAACCAATTACAGGGGGTAATGCTCCTGCAGCACCTCCAATTACTATATTTTGAGGCGTTTTTCTTTTAAGCCAAACAGTATAAATCAACACATAAAACAAAATTGTAAATAGCAACAAAGCTGCTGAAACTGTATTTGCAAAATAATCTAAAGCAACAACAGAAAATATTGATAAAGCGATACCAAAAATCAAAGCTTGGTTTTTATTAACCTTCCCAGTTGGTATAGGTCTTAAACAAGTCCTTGTCATTAATGCATCTAAATCAGACTCGTACCACATGTTTAAAGCTCCAGCGGCACCAGCTCCAATAGAAACTAAAATAATTCCAATTATTGCATCTTTTGTTGGAATAATATTTGGCGCCATTAATAATCCAACTGCACAAGTAAAAATTACAAGAGACATTACTCTTGGCTTCATAAGTTTAAATAACTCAGAGAAATTGAAAACGTCTTCCTGACTTAAATTTCTATTTTTTAACTTAGACTTAATCATTTAATTTTAGACAAAAAATCTAAATACTTTTTAAGTAGTAGATTTTTCTGCAGTCTCTTCATCTTCAAACTTTGGTAATTCATCAAAAGTATGAAAATTTGGAGGAGACGGCACTGTCCACTCTAAAGTTGTTGCCCCCTCACCCCAAGGGTTTTGAGCGGCAGCTTTTTTCTTGTAAAATGCATAAATTAGATTTGCGAAAAATACTCCTAAACCAATTACAGAAATATATGATCCAATTGAAGAGATATAGTTCCAACCAGCAAATGCGTCTGGATAATCTGCATATCTTCTGGGCATCCCCGCTAAACCTAAGAAGTGTTGAGGGAAGAAAATTAAGTTTACACCAATAAATGTTAACCAGAAGTGTAATTGACCTAACCATTCTGAATATTCATAACCACTCATTTTTCCAAACCAGTAATAAAAGCCTGCAAAGATTGCGAACACCGCGCCTAAAGATAATACATAGTGGAAATGAGCTACTACATAGTAAGTATCATGCATTGCTGTATCTACACCTGCATTTGCAAGAACAACACCTGTAACTCCACCGACTGTAAATAAAAATATAAATCCTAAAGCCCAAACCATAGGTGTCTTAAATGATATTGAGCCACCCCACATAGTTGCTATCCAAGAAAATATTTTAATTCCCGTAGGGACAGCAATGATCATCGTCGCTGCTAAGAAATAAGCTTTAGTATCTGTGCTTAAACCAACTGTATACATATGATGAGCCCATACAACGAAACCAACTATTCCAATAGCTACCATAGCATATGCCATTCCTAAATATCCAAATACTGGTTTTCTAGAGAATGTCGAAACAATATGACTGATCATTCCAAAACCTGGTAAAATTAAAATGTAAACTTCAGGATGACCAAAGAACCAAAATAAGTGTTGAAACAATACTGGATCTCCACCTGTTTGAGCATCAAAGAATGCAGTTCCAAAATTTCTATCAGTTAATAGCATCGTAATTGCACCTGCTAATACTGGAAGTGACAAAAGTAATAAGAACGCTGTAACTAAAATTGACCAGGCAAATAAAGGCATTTTATGCAATGTCATGCCTGGAGTTCTCATGTTTAAAATTGTAGTTATAAAGTTTACCGCTCCTAAAATTGAAGACGCTCCTGCTAAGTGTAAACTTAAAATTGCAAAGTCCATAGCTGGACCAGGCTGCCCTGCTGTAGATGATAAAGGAGGATAGATTGTCCATCCACCACCAACGCCAGTTTGACCTGGAGGACCATCCATAAATATAGACATGATTAATAGAATGAATGAAGTTGGTAATAACCAAAATGAAATGTTATTCATTCTTGGAAATGCCATATCAGGCGCACCAATCATGATTGGCACGAACCAATTTCCAAAACCACCAATCATTGCTGGCATAACCATAAAGAAGATCATGATTAAACCATGACCTGTTACTAAGACATTGTATAAATGATAGTTTCCACCTAAAATTCCATCACCTGGATGCATCAATTCCATTCTCATTAAAACTGAGAATGCAGTTCCTATCACACCGGCAACAATTGCAAAAATAAGGTACATTGTACCGATATCTTTGTGATTAGTTGAATACGCCCAACGTTTCCAACCAGTTGGTGTATGATGATCGTCGTGTGATGCTGTTTGTGTATACATATTATTTACTCGCTAGTTTTTTAAATTGATCTTCTTCATTAATTTCTTTTGCAAATTTTATTTTAGCTCCAGTAAGCCATTCTTGATATTCTTCTTCAGAAACTACTCTTACTGTAATAGGCATAAAAGCATGTTTAATTCCACAAAGCTCAGAACACTGTCCATAATAAGTTCCAACTTTTTCTGCTTTAAACCATGTTTCATTTATTCTTCCAGGAACGGCATCTCTTTTAACTCCAAAAGATGGCAAAGCCCAAGCATGTAAAACATCATTTGCAGTAATTAAAACTTTAACTACTTTATTTACAGGAACAACCAACTCATTATCTACGGCTAATAATCTTGGCTGATTTTCTTTTAAATCTTTATCCTCAATCATGTAAGAGTCGAAAATAATGTTTTCGTCTGGATACTCATAACCCCAATACCACTGATAACCGATTGCCTTAACTGTTACATCTGCTTTTGGTATTGAATCTTGTTTATATAAAATTTTAAACGATGGAACTGCCATCACGATTAAAATCAAACATGGAATTAATGTCCATAAAACTTCTACAGCAACGTTGTGAGTTCTTTTTGAAGGAACTGGATTTGCTGATGCTCTAAATCTGATACATGCATAGACCATCAAAAATAAAACAAAAACGCTTATCGCAATTATGATTGGTAATAACAATTTGTCATGAAAATTAACAATATCTCTCATAGACTCTGATGCTGCTTTTTGAAAACCTAATTGCCAATCTTTTGGCTGGTTAGCAAACGCAACTGCAGGAGTTAAAATTGAAAGAATTGTTAATAAAATTTTTTTCATTTTTTTAATCCTATATAGAACGTCTTCAAAAAAATTACACTTTAGTTTTCGCGACAAAATATCAATTTATGGCGTATTTTATGATCGATATAGCTGAAATTACAGCTGTTTCAGATCTCAATATATTCTCATTAATTTTCAATGGTTGAACTCCACTAAATTTTAGAATCTTTGCCCTTTCCTCTTCAGAAAAATCTCCTTCTGGACCTATAATTACACATGTAGGTTTATCTGTAACCTTTTTTAAATCTATTTTAGTATTTTCAGAATTTAGATCAGTAAAAATTAAATCAACTTTGTTGTTATTTAAAAAATCATCTAATGATTTTGGGTCTTCAATATCTGGAACGTTAATTCTATTTGATTGTTCTGATGCCTCAATAATTACTTTCTCTAATCGCTCTTTATTAATTTTACGAACAATCGTTCTATCAAATATAATTGGAATAAATTTTGTAACTCCTAACTCAGTTGCTTTTTGAATCATAAAGTTAAAGTAATTTGATTTAATTGGAGAAAATGCCAACCACAATTCTTTTTGATTTTCTTTTTGTCTTAATTGTTTTGTAACATTAAATTCAACAATACCTTTTGAGATGGTTAAAATTTTTGCTTCCCATTCACCACTACTGTTAAATAAAGAAAAAATTTCATTTTCTTTAACTCTCATTACTTTGTTTAAGTAATGGGATTGAGATTTATCAAGTGTGCCAGTTAAATTATTAGATAAACTTTTAGAAAAATATAATCTAATGTTACTCATATTATTAAATTAGTTTATGAAAAATATTAAAGCAATAATTTTTGACGCTTACGGCACTTTATTCGATGTAAATTCAGCAGCAGAAAAATGCAAAGATAAAATTGGTGATAAGTGGGAAGCTTTTGCAAATTATTGGAGAACCACACAATTAGAATACACATGGCTTAGAAGCTTAATGAAAAGACATAAAGATTTTTGGCAAATCACTGAAGACAGTTTAGATAAATCAATGAGTGTATTTAAAATAGATAATTCAATGAGGGATGAATTATTAAATCTATACAAAATACTCTCTCCTTTTGAAGAAGTACCAGAAGTTTTAAAATCTTTAAAAGAAAAAAATTTTAAACTAGCAATACTTTCTAATGGTACGCCTTCTTTGTTAAATGAATTAGTACACAGCAATAAATTAGATAATTTATTTGATGATATTTTTTCTATCGAAGAAGTCGGTATTTTTAAGCCTGACTCTAAAGTTTATGATATGCCAATAAAAAAATATAAAATTGAAAAAAATGAAGTTGCTTTTTTAAGTGCAAATACTTGGGATGTATCTGGTGGAGGAAACTATGGATACAATTCTATTTGGGTAAATAGAAATAATAATATCTTTGATAAACTTGATTATTCACCACAAAATGAAATTAAAAACTTAAATGATCTACTTGATATAACTAATTAGATAATTATATCAGCTCCTATGAAATTAATTGAAGTATCAAAAATTATAGATCCTATTCCAGCTTCTGATGGTGCAGGAGTAAAATTAAAAAGAAGTATTGGTGTTGAACCAAATTACTTTGATCCTTTCTTAATGCTAGATGAATTTGGATCTGAAAATAGTGAAGATTATATCGCTGGTTTTCCTCCACACCCTCATCGTGGAATTGAAACTGTTACTTATATGTTAGCGGGAGATTTTGAACACAAAGATAGCACTGGTGGTGAAGGAAGGATGACTGCGGGTGATGTTCAGTGGATGAAAACAGGAAGTGGAATTATTCATTCAGAGATGCCAGCAATGAAAGAAGGTAGACTCCATGGCTTTCAATTATGGATTAACATGCCTGCTAAATTAAAAATGAGTAAGCCTGAATACATTTATATAGATGCAGACAAAATGAGCGTTCATAAAGATGATGAAAAACAAGTTAAAGTTATAGCAGGTAAATTTGAAAACGCTGAAGGACCAGTAAAAGGTCATAATGTAAAACCAGTTTATTTTGATGTTGAGTTAAATAAAGATAAAGAATTTAATTTTATTATTCCATCAACTCACAATACATTTATTTATTTAATTAATGGTGAAATTGAAATTGGCAGTGAAAAGCATGATGATGTTAAAGATAGTACTTTAATATTATTAACAAAAGGTGAAGAGCTTACAGTAAAAGCAAAAACAGATGCTAAATTTCTTGTGATATCTGGAGAACCAATAAATGAGGAAATTGCAAGAGGTGGTCCTTTTGTGATGAATACTAAAGCAGAAATCTTGCAAGCTGTTCAAGATTATCATAATGGTACGTTTGTAAAATAAATTATGAATTCAGTAATAATATCAAAAGCAGGTGGACCAGAAGTTTTAGAATATAAAGAACTTAAACTTGAGGAACCAAAAGCTGATGAAGTAACAATTAAAAACCATGCAATTGGTTTAAATTATATTGATACTTATCATCGTTCTGGACTTTATCCTTTAACTCTACCCTCGCCAATTGGTTTGGAAGGAGCAGGAGAGATAACTAAAATTGGACCAGACGTTAAGGATTTTAAAGTTGGAGATAAAGTTGCATACTGTGCAGCTCCTGTTGGTGCATATTCAACTCATAGAAATTATCCCACAAGGAACTTAGTAAAAGTTCCAGACGGTGTTGATTTAGAAACTGCAGCAACATTAATGACAAAAGGGATAACCACCTTTTATCTTTTACATAAAACTTATCCTGTAAAACCTGGAGATGATATTTTATTCCATGCAGCTGCTGGCGGAGTTGGTCAAATTTTTGGTCAATGGGCTAAAAGTTTAGGTTGCAATGTATTTGGTACAGTTGGATCAGATGAAAAAATTGAAAAAGCGAAAGAGAATAGTTACGATTATGTAATTAATTACAATAAAGATAATTTTGCAGAAAAAGTAAAAGAGATTACCGAGGGAAGAGGATTGTCTGTTGTTTATGATGGTGTTGGAAAAAATACTTTTAATGGTTCCATTGAATGTTTAAAGTTAAGAGGAATGTTAGTTTCATTTGGAAATGCATCAGGTCCTTTAGATCCTGTAAACGTTGCAAAATCAATTCAACCTAAAGCTCTTTATTTAACTAGACCAAGCATTATGCAATACACTGCAACTAGGGAAGAGCTAGATGAAGCTACTAATAAAGTTTTTGAAATGGCCTCAAGTGGAAAAGTAAAAATAAAAATTTCAAAAAAATATTCTCTTAAAGATATTGCACAAGCACATAAAGATTTAGAGTCTAGGGTTCTAACTGGACCAGCAATAATATTTCCTTAGTTTACATCTACATCCATATCAGACATATGGAGTTTTAGTGCATTTGTTGAAATTTGAATTTCTCTAATAAAAAAAATAATTGATATAATCATGGATAAACAGCAAGAACCAAATATTACCCTCGCTGCAAATACTTCATCTAAGTAAAGTGCAAAAACAGTAAGCATATTAAATAGGAAGCCAAATGAGGCAAATAAAATTGTCCATCTAAGAAGTGTTATCCTGCCACTTAAATTAATAAACTGCTTCTTCCATTCAGGTGGTATATGCTTTTCATAAACATGCTCATCATGAAGTTGACGAATTAAGATACTAAGAGAATGAAATCTGTTGCTGTACACACTCATTAGCAATGGAATAGCTGGAAACATTAATGCTGTAACTGTGTAATCTATATTCATACGAATCAAATTGATTATGAAACTAGCCTTTGTTATTTACAAGTAAATTATGAGCCAATTAAATTTATTTATTGAGTTAACAAGGTTAAAAAAACCAATTGGCTTTATGCTTTTATTTTGGCCATGCATTTGGGGCTTAACAATAGTTTACGACTTTAATGGAGATTTAAAAAAATATTTTTTTTATAGCTTTCTTTTTTTAGCGGGTGCAATTTTAATGAGATCTGCTGGTTGCATCGTAAATGATATTGTTGATAAAAATTTTGATAAAAAAGTTGAGAGAACTAAAAATAGACCAATTGCTTCAGGTCAAATATCCGTTTCACTTGCATTAATTTATGCATTAACTCTATGTGCAATCGCTTTTCTTGTGCTTATAAATTTTAATAATTTTACGATTATAATGGCGATGCTTTCTATGCCTTTGGCATTTACTTATCCATTAATGAAACGAATAACCTATTGGCCTCAATTATTTTTAGGTATTACTTTTAATTATGGCCTTGTGTTGGCCTGGATTTCAATTTCAAATGAAATTTCTGTAATTCCAATAGTTTTTTATATAGGAGCCATATTTTGGACACTAGGGTACGACACAATTTATGGATTCCAAGATATTAAAGATGATGAAATTATAGGAGTAAAATCAACCTCAATAAAATTTAAGAAAAATCCAAAAAAGTTTTTGGTTACTTCATATTCAATTTTTATAATTTCATTAATTTTAACTGGAATACTTATGAGTTTTAAAATTTTTTATTTTATTTTTTTAATAATTCCTATTTTTCATCTTTTAAAATTTCAAATTAAAAACTTAGAAATTGAAGACACAAGAGATTGTTTAACTAAATTCAAAAGTAATAATATTTTAGGATTAATTGTCTTTACTAATATCCTGATTGGTAAATTGATTTAAATAATGAATAAAACAATAGCTTTCAAAAGACTTTATAAAGATTATACAAAAAAATATATTCGCAAAATACTTTTGGCTGCGATATTTTCAATTTTAGTTGCCATAAGTACATCTGCAACTGCCTGGCTTCTAGACCCGGCCATTGAAAAGATTTTTTTAAACAAGGATAAAACATTAATATTAATAATACCTGTAGCTATTATAATTGCTTTTGCTACGAAAGGTATATCTCTATATTTTGCTAAGCTTTTAATGATTAATGTTTCAGAAGAAGTTAAGAAATTAATTCAAATTGACATGTTAAAGTCATTCATAAAAGCAGATACTGAGATTATAGAAAACAAACATTCAGGGAATTACATTTCAAACCTAAACTTTGATGTAACTCAAATTACAAGGATGCTTGCAGATGCTTTTTTAAGTATTTTTAAAGATGGCCTTACTCTATTGGGATTATTGATTGTCATGTTTACCCAAAATTGGAAATTATCATTAATAGCTATAATAATGATTCCCTTAGCTTCAATAACTGCAAAAATTCTTGGCAAAAGAATGAATAAAATTTCAACTCAAGCACAAGAAAAATCTGGAGATCTGAATAGATATCTTATTGATTTGTTTAAAAATCATAAAATAATTAAAATTTTTCAAAGAGAAAATTTCGAAAAAAACAGATCTGAGATTTTTGTAACAAATTTAAAAGAAAAATCTGAAAAAATTGCTGCGGTATATATTAGATCAACCCCTGTTATGGAAGTACTAACTGGAATTATGATTGCAATATTAATTTTTTATTCTGGAAAATTAATATTTAATGAGGAATTAGCCATTAACAATTTTTTTTCATTTTTAGCTGCTATGATGTTAGCTTATCAACCAGTTAAGGCGCTCACAAAAGTTAATATTGCAATTGGACAAGGTTTAGCAGCAGCTAATAGAATTATTCCTATTATAGATATTGAAAACCAAATTAAAGAAAATTTAAATAGTAAAAGTTTAGATATAACTGAAGGTAATATTATATTTGATGACGTTAATTTTTCTTACAAATCTAATTTGGAAAACAAAGTACTTAAAAATGTATCTTTAAATCTTTTAGGGGGGAAAATGACTGCACTAGTTGGTCATAGTGGTTCGGGAAAGTCGACTATTTTAAACATGATACCAAGAATATACTTCCCTAATAGTGGAAATATAAAAATAGATGAACAAGATATTTCTGAAATTAATTTATCATCACTTAGAAAAGAAATATCGATAGTGGACCAAAACACTACACTTTTTGACGATACAGTTATGAATAACATCAGGTACGCAAAACCAGAAGCAACTGATGAAGAGGTTTATAAGGCTGCTAATTCAGCAATGTGCAAAGAATTTATAGATAATTTAGAAGATGGATATCTAACAATGATAGGAGAAAATGGTGTGAAATTATCTGGAGGTGAAAAACAAAGACTTTCAATTGCTAGGGCGTTCCTTAAGAAAAGTAAAATAATATTACTTGATGAAGCTACAGCATCTTTAGATTCAGAAACAGAGGACAAAATTCAAAAAGCTCTAAATGAACTAACTCAAAACAAAACAACTATAGTTATAGCTCATAGACTATCAACTATTCTGAATTCAGATAATATTTATGTAGTGGATAATGGAAAGATTATAGATTCTGGTAATCATGAAAATTTATTGAAAAACTCAAGTGCATATAAAAATTTTTATGAAAGACAAATAAAAAAATAATAATGTATTTTGTTTACAATATATTTTTATTTATAGTTTTTTTATTCTCTCCAATTATTTTCTTAGTAAGAATGTTTAACGGTAAAGAAGATCCGATAAGATTTAAAGAAAAGTTATGTATTTACTCTAAAAAAAATAATTTAAACTCTATTTGGTTTCATGCAGTTAGTGTTGGTGAGTTAATGAGTATTTTGCCTATATTAAATATATTAGAAAAAAATAAACAAATAGATCAAATTATTGTTACATCCTCTACAATTAGTTCAGCAAAAATATTTGAAAAACAAAAATTTAAAAAGATTGTTCATAGATACTTTCCTATAGATACTGATTTTCTTAACAAAAAATTTATAAACTATTGGAAACCTAAGGCTGCTTTTTTTGTGGATTCTGAAATTTGGCCAAACATGTTTAAAAATCTTAAAAAGAGTAACATTCCTGTCATATTGCTAAATGCTAGAATTACAAAAAAAAGTTTTAAAAGATGGTTTTTGATAAAAAATTTTTCTAATTTAGTTTTTAAAAATATATCACTAGCTCTTCCTTCTAACACAGAAACAAAAAATTTCTTAAAAAAACTTGGTGCAAATAAAATTAAATTTATTGGAAATTTAAAATATTATGGTTTAAGTAAAATAAATAATAATAAAAAAAATATTTTAAAAAATAAATTTAAAAACTTTAAAGTTTGGTGTGCAGCAAGTACTCATGAAGGAGAAGAAATTTTAATTTCAAATGTACATAAAAATTTAAAAAGGAAACAAAAAAATTTAATAACAATAATAATCCCAAGACATATTGATCGAGTTGAAAAAATAATAGAATTGATGAATAAAAATCAACTTGAAGTTATTAGACATTCATCAAACAAAAATATAAATAAAAATACAGATATCTATCTAGTTGATACTTATGGAGAAGCGTCAAACTTTTATGATTTAAGTAACGTTTGTTTTATGGGTGGTTCAATTATTAATCATGGAGGACAAAATCCTTTAGAACCAGCAAGATTAGGAAATTATATTCTAAATGGTCCAAACATTGGAAATTTTAAAGAAATATATGAATTTTTATCTAAAAATAATATGTCTATAACCACGTCTAATTTAGATAAAATTCAAAAAATTACTGAAAAAAAATTAAACAAGAAAATTTCAAATCTAAATAAAATCAAAATAATTAAAATTGGTGAAAAAATACTAAATGGAAATATGATTTACATAAATAAATTTATAAAATGAATTTTAATGCACCAAAATTTTGGCAAGATAAAAATTTTATTTCCTTTTTTCTTTTACCATTATCTTTAGTTACTCATATTATTAACTTTATTAAAAAATTATTTCCTAAAAAAAAATTTAAAATTAATACAATTTGTGTTGGCAACATATATATAGGTGGAACGGGAAAAACTTCTTTAGCAATCGAAATACACAATATTATAAAAAAAAGATATAAAACGGTTTTTATTAAAAAAAGTTATGTAAATCAGAAAGATGAAATAAAACTCTTAAAAAATTCAGGCCAAACTATTTCAACTAACAACAGACTGAAATCATTAAAAATTGCAGAAAAAAAAGGATATGAAGTTGCAATATTAGATGATGGGTTTCAGCAAAAAAATATTAATTATGACTTAAAAATTTTGTGCTTTAATTCAAAAAAAGGAATTGGAAACGGCATGGTGTTACCTTCTGGTCCCTTAAGAGAAAGTTTTGATGAAATTAAAAATTGTGATTTAATTTTTATTAATGGAGAAATTAAAAATAATAAACTTATAAACAAAATAAAATCTAAAAACAAAAGTGTAAATATTTTTGAAACAAATTACTTCCCAACAAATTTAAAAGAAATTAATAGAAAAAAAAAATTTCTTATGTTTTGTGGTATTGGAAACCCACATGAATTTGAAAATACATTATCAAAATTTAAGTTTAGAATAAAAAGAAAATTTATCTATCCTGATCATTATCAAATATTAGATAACGAAATCAACGAAATGAAAAAGTTAGCAAAAAAAGAAGGGCTGGGTATTATTACAACTGAAAAAGATTATCTTAGATTACATAATAAACAAAAAAAAAATATTACTTTTTTAAAAACAAAACTTAAAATAAATAGCTTAGATAAATTAAAGAAAATTTTATTAAATATAAAATGAAAAAATTTAATCATTTCCTTCAATATGTTTTCATATATATATTTTTTTTAATTTTCAAAATATTAGGATTTAAAAAATCTTCAAATTTAGGAAATATTATTGGAAAATATTTAGGTCCAATTTTTAGATCAAAAAAATCAATAATCACTAATTTAGAAAAAGCTGGTATTAATAAAAATCAAGACATAATAGCTTCAAACGTTCTGGGCAATTATGGAAGAATACTTGCAGAATATGTTCACCTTAAAAACTTTAAAAATAATAAATTAAATAAATATATTTCTATTGAAGGTGTTGAACATTTTGAAAGCATTAAAAAAACTAAGAAACCAGTAGTATTTATATCTGGTCATTTTAATAATTTTGAACTTATGGCAATGCAAATTGAAAATTCTGGTATTGAATGTGCCGCTTTATATAGACCTTTAAATAATCCTTTTTTAAATAAGTTAATGGAAAAAATTAGAATTAGAGATATTTGTAAAACTCAAATTAGAAAAGGAAGAGCTGGAACAAGAGAGATAATTAAAAACTTGAAGGATGGAAAATCAATTGCACTAATGATTGATCAAAGAGTAAGAGAAGGGGAAAAGGTAAATTTTTTTGGTAATTTAGCTACAACTACCACAATACCCGCTCAATTAATCAAAAAATATAATTGTGATGTCGTGCCTATTTATATTGAAAGAAATAATAATAATTATTTTAAGATGTACGTATCTCAACCAATTAAAATAAAAAAAACAAAATCTATTAAAGAAATAACTTTATTTTTAAATGTTGTTTTAGAAAAAATGATTCTTAAAAATGTAGATCAATGGATATGGTCACATGACAGGTGGAAAAAATAATAGTTATTTTTTACTTTCTCTCTCTCTTTTAATTGAGGCTTCTTTATAAGAAAAATATGGTTCTTGAGTATCAACGTTCCAATAATTTAAATTTTCTAATAAAATTCTTTTTCCTGAGATAGCACAAATTACGTGATCACCATCTTCAATTATACTAAAATTATTTGGCAAATATTTTAATTTAGCTAATTTATTTTTCATTTTTAAGATATATAAACAATATATGAAAATTGCAATTTTAGGAAGTGGTGGAAGAGAACATTCGTTAACATATACAATATCTAAATCAAAAAAAATTAAAAAAATTTATTGTTTACCTGGTAATGCTGGTACTGCAGATGTTGCTAAAAATATTAAAATAAACATAAATAATTTTGAAGAAGTTTATAAATTTTTAAAAAAAGAAGAAGTTGATTTAGTAATTATTGGACCTGAACAGCCACTAGTAAATGGTATAGTAGATTTTTTAGAAGAACGTCAAATAAAAGTATTTGGTCCAAATAAAATTGCTTCACAATTAGAAGGTTCAAAAATATTTACAAAAACTCTTTGTAAAAAATTTAATATCCCAACAGCAGATTTTGGTGTTTTTGAAAAAATCGAAGATGCTAAAAATTTTTTAAAAAATGTTAATTATCCTATAGTTATAAAAGCAGATAATCTAGCTGCAGGAAAAGGAGTATACATATCAAAAAATATAAAAGAGGCAAATATTGCTGTTGAAGAAATTTTTAATGGAAAATTTGGTAAAGCAAAAAATTTATTAATTGAGGAATTTCTAGATGGCGAAGAAATGAGCTACTTCATAATTAGTGATGGAAAAACTATAAAAAACTTTGGCACAGCCCAAGATCATAAACGTGTAGGAGAAGGTGATACTGGTAAAAATACAGGTGGAATGGGAGCATATTCACCATCACGATTAATAAATGATGAATTGGAAACTAAAATATTAAATAAAATTATTAAACCAACACTAAAAGGTCTTGATGAATTAGGTACAAATTATAAAGGTTTTTTATACGCTGGACTAATGATTGTAAATGGTGAGCCATATCTAATTGAATATAATGTAAGAATGGGAGACCCTGAATGCCAGACCATACTCCCTAAGTTGAACTCTGATTTTTTAGAAATTGTAGAAGCATGTGTTGAACAAAAACTGGAAAGAACAAAAATTGTTTGGAAAGAAAAAAAAAGCTTGTGTGTAGTTCTATGTTCAAAAGGGTATCCAGATAATTATGAAAAAAATATTAAAATTAACAATTTTGATAAATTAATTTTAAATGAAAATAATTATTTATTTCATGCTGGAACTGAAAGAGAAGAAAATCATATTGTTGCAATAGGTGGGAGAGTATTAAATTTTATTTCACTTTCAGACGATTTAACTAATGCAAGGCAAAATATTCATAATAATTTAAATAAACTTAATTGGGATAAAGGTTTTTATAGAAGAGATATAGCGTTTAAAGTTATTAATAAATGAGGATTATTTCAGGAAAATTCAAAGGTAAAAAAATATTAGAACCAAAAGATTTAAATACCAGACCATTAAAAGATCTAACTAAAGAATCAATTTTTAACATTATTCAACATTCAAATAAATTTAAAATTAATTTTGAGAATTCAGAAATATTAGACCTATTTTCTGGCACTGGTTCTTTTGGAATAGAATGTTTATCAAGAGGAGCAAAATTTGTCACTTTTGTGGAAAATTATAAAGAAATATTGTCCATACTAAAAAAAAATCTAGCTGACTTAAAATTAGACTCAAATTATTCAATAATTGAAAAAAATATTTTTGATAATTTAAATTTAAAAGAATTTGAAAAACAATTTGATATTATTTTTTTAGATCCACCCTACAAAGAAAAAAATTTAAAAGATGTTTTGTTATACTTAATTGATGAAAAAATTTTAAAAATTGATGGGATAATTATTCTTCATAGACATAAAAAACAAATTGATATTTTGCCTGATCAAATTAATATCTTAGAGGAAAAAAAATATGGTATTTCAAAAATATTGTTTTGTAATATTTCTTAAATTAAAATTTTCCTCGTTTCTTTTTTAATAAGTTCAACTGCCGGTTGATCAAAAGGATTTAGATTTAAACATTTACCAATTAAGATTGTTTCAAGCATAAAGAAACAAAAAAGTTCTCCTAAAGTAGTTTCATCTCTCCTATTTATTTCAAAACTTCTAAAAGGAATATTTTTTTTTCTAAATACATTCTCTGTTGCTTTCTTTTGAGCATACATGACTTGATTTATATCTTTATTTTTTAAATATTTATAATCTGGTAAAATTGTTTTATTATTAATTTTTATTGAATTTTTTTCTTTAACAAAAAAAATTGTAAAAAAATTATTTTTAAATCCATCCAAATAAAGCTGCATAACACTATGATTATCTTTAGGCATATTTGATACTATTGGCAAAATACCAAGTTTTTTTTTACCTAAGCTTTCAGCTACTAATTGTTGATACCAGTTAAACAGATTAGACGAAGATTCATCATAATTTATAATTACGGAATTAAACTTCTTATTTTTTAAATAAAAAATAATATTTGAAACGTTTTTTATTAATTCCTCCATATATTTTTTATTTTTAACAAGGTTATTTAATTGTCTAAAATTTCCTGGCTTTAGACCCATCAATTCTGACGGTAGCATTCCAACCTCAGACAAAACAGAATATCTACCACCAATGTAATTATTATGATCAATTACTTCGCATTGGAGTTTATTAGCTAGTTGTTTTAAATAACTATTTTTATTCTCTGTTATAATTAGATTTTTATCTTCTTTTTTAATTAGGGTATTAAAATTTACAATAGTTTCAATTGTGTTTCCTGACTTAGATATAACTAAATTATTAAATGATTTATGATTTGATAACTTTGTCTTTGATTGAAGATTATCAACAAAAAAGAATTTTTTTTTAATTTTTTTTTTTAGAAAATCATATATTGCTTGAGCTCCAAGTGTTGATCCACCCATACCTATAATTCTATAATCAAAATTTTTGTTTACTGAACTTAAATTTTTGTAATTATAGCTATCTTTATAGGTTTTTCTTAAAGATTGGATTACATGATTATTTTTTTTTAAAATCGTATTTAATATTAATTCAATTTTTTTATTTTTTCTTTTTGATTTAAAATTTATAAACTTAATACTATTTGTTAGCATTAGTTTTTTTAATTTTTTTTAGAATATTTTCCTCGATATCTAAACTTTGATTTTCTTGCCCCTCACTATCTTTATTTTCAGTTGAAAACAGTTCTTTAATTTTTTCATTGTTATTTTCAGACTTATCAATGTTCTGATCTGGCTTAGGGAGCTCACCATAATCTGGGGGCATTACAAGTGGAGATTTTTTTTCTACCAAAAATTCATCACTATTATTTTTTTTTTGATTAGAAAAAGCTTTTTTTGCACTCCCACAATATGATAGATTACAAAATAAAACTAGTAACATAAAAACATTTAAAAATTTCATATTTTTTTAACTCTACTAGTGTCATTATTATCAATCAATTCTAAAAATATCATAAAAATAATACCCAAACTTATAAATACGTCTGCAACATTAAATATAAACCAATGAAATTCTCCAATGTGAAAATCAATAAAATCTGGAACAGCATTGTAAATTATTCTATCAAAAACATTGCCAATTGCTCCTCCCAATATCATTAAAAAAGAATATTTTTTTAACCCTTTGCTTCTAAAGGTCATAAAAATTATTATTAAAATCACAATTATTATTATAAATGTTAAAAAATTATATAAGTTACTTTTTTGAAAAGAAAAAAGACCAAAAGCAATTCCCTCATTCCAAATCAAATGAATATTTAAAAATTTTGACATGTAGATCTCAGAAGTTTTACTTATTTTATCCAAATAAATTATATAAATTTTAGAAAATCTATCTGACAAGAAAATGAATGATAAAACTATCAATTCAAAAAAATGATTTTTAAAAAAATTTTTTAACACTATTAAAAATTTTTAGGACAAAGTTCTCTACCACAAGATCCTTCCTTAATTTTCCAACATAAAGGGCACTTTGATCCTTTTGATTTATTAGTATCAACTTTTGTTTCTAAATTTTCCCCATATATAATTTCTGCTTTTGAAGTTATACAAAGCTCGGCAAAATCTATATTATTTGTAAGTTCTTTTAACTTTGTGTTAAGATGTATTGTGATTTCAGCTTCCAAACTAGATCCAATCTCTTTGCTCGCTCTTTTTTCTTCAATACTAATATTACATAAATTTCTAATTTTAATTAACTCTAGCCATTTTTGATTTAATTTCTCATTTTGAAAATCTTTTGGAAATTTTTGAAATGTTTCTAAATGGATACTCTTTTTATTTTTTAAAATTAACCTGTAAATTTCTTCAGTTGTAAAAGATAAAATCGGAGCAAACCATTTAAGTAAAGAATTTAAAATAATATTTAGTGTTGTTATTGTTGATTTTCTTTTCTTTGACTCTAAACTATCACAATATAAAGTATCTTTACGAATATCAAAATAAAAAGCTGAAAGATCTACGGTGCAGAAATTTAAAAGATCTTTATATAAATTATGAAAATCATAATTTTTAAAATAATTTTGAAAATTATTGTTTAAAATATAAATTTTATTTAAAATAAACTGCTCTAATTCAGGAAGTTCTTTTAAGTCTAATTTTTCTAAATCTATATATTCAAAATTATCATTAAGATTCCCAAGCAAATATCTAAAAGTATTTCTTATTTTTCTATATGAATCTGCATGTTGATCTAAAATAGAATAATCAATTCTTAAATCTTCTGAATAATTTGATGAAGCCACCCAGATTCTAAGGATATCTGCTCCATATTTTTTTAAAATATCTTCTGGTGCGATCACATTACCCAAAGATTTTGACATTTTTAAACCTTTGCCATCTACAACAAAACCATGAGATAAAATGGAATCAAAGGGTGCTCTTCCTCTTGTTCCACATGACTCTAATAAAGAAGAATGAAACCATCCCCGGTGTTGATCCGATCCCTCAAGGTACATAGAAGCTGGCCATTTTAAGTCTTCTCTTTTTTCTAAAACAAAAGAATGCGTCGAACCACTATCAAACCATACCTCCACAATATCACTAAGTTTTTCAAATTCTTCTGCTTTGTATCTACTTCCTAAAAATCTTTGAGGATCATCTGAAAACCAACAATCAGATCCCTCTTTTTCGTATATTGAAGCTATATTTTCATTTACTTCATCATCTAT
Organism: Candidatus Pelagibacter sp. HIMB1695; assembly: GCF_052047655.1. Lineage (NCBI taxonomy): Bacteria > Pseudomonadati > Pseudomonadota > Alphaproteobacteria > Candidatus Pelagibacterales > Candidatus Pelagibacteraceae > Candidatus Pelagibacter > Candidatus Pelagibacter sp. HIMB1695. Next base: position 824,883 of record NZ_JBNAJT010000001.1, read on the forward strand.
TAAAATTTCTTTTGTTTTTTTATTAATAAAAATTGGAAGAGGTACACCCCAAACTCTTTGCCTTGACACACACCAGTCAGGCCTAGTTTCTATCATTGATTTTAATCTTTCTTTACCTTTACTTGGGTAAAAAGTAGTTTCATCAATAGCTTTGAGAGCCTTATCTCTTAAATTATGACTTTCCATAGATATAAACCATTGTGGTGTAGCTCTATGAACCAAAGGTGCTTTTGATCTCCATGAATGAGGATAGGAATGGACTAATTCTCCATTAGCCAAGAGATTTTTTTGTTCATTTAATTTTTCAATTACAATCGGGTTTGCCTTAAAAATATGAATTCCTTCAAATAATTTTACATTATTGGTATATTTTCCATCACCATCAACTGTTTCGATAGCTTTCATTCCATTATTTAAACATAGATTAAAATCATCAGGACCATGGCTAGGTGCACAGTGAACAATTCCTGTACCTTGCTCTGTAGTAACAAACCTTGCCTCCAACATTGGAATATCATTATCATATCCTAGCTGAACAAATGGATGTTTGCAGATGGTATTTTTAAATTCTTTTCCTTTGAATGATTTAATTTTTTTATAATTTTTAATTTCACATTCTTTAACAACATTTTCTAACAAAGCATCTGCTATGACTATTTTTCTGTTTTTAAAATCACCATCATCATTAATTTCTACTAAAACATAATCCAAAGACTCATTGTAAGCTAAAGCTTTATTGGCAGGAATTGTCCAAGGAGTTGTTGTCCAAATTACAATATCTGATCCAATTATATCTTCTATCTCTGAATGTTTAACTTGAAATAATGCATAAATTGTATCAGATTTATGATCTTGATATTCAACCTCTGCGTCTGCTAGAGCAGTTTTTTCAACTGTTGACCAAAGAACAGGTTTAAATCCTTTATAAAGACTTCCTTCTTTTAAAAACTTGCCTAGCTCTCTGACAATTTGTGCCTCAGCATCAAAACTCATTGTTGAATAATAATTGTCCCAATCACCAACTACACCTAGTCTCTTAAATTGAATTTTGTGTATATCAATCCATTTTTCAGCAAAGGATCTACATTCTTTTCTAAATTCTACTACTGGAACTTCATTTTTATTTTTTTTATTTTTTTTATATTGTTCCTCAATTTTCCATTCGATTGGTAAACCATGGCAATCCCATCCAGGTACATAAATTGAGTCTTTACCATCCATTTGATGGAATTTTACAATTATGTCTTTTAAAATTTTATTTAATGCTGTCCCCATATGAATGTTGCCATTTGCATATGGAGGGCCATCATGTAAGACAAATTTTTCTTTACCTTTACTTGATTTTCTCAATTCATCATACAGGTTTATATTTTGCCAATAATTTAGAATTTCTGGTTCTCTAGTTGGCAGGTTTGCCTTCATTGAGAAAGCTGTTTTAGGTAGATTTATATCAGATTTACTCATTTAGTTTTCTTTGCAATATTTAAATCAGATTTAATTTGCCTTCTAAGTTGATCAACATTCTTAAATTTTTTTTCTTTTCTTATAAACTTTAAAAACTGCACTGATAAAAGCTTATTATAAAGATTTCCAGAAAAATTAAACAAATGTACCTCAAGTAGGATTTTTTTTTGATTAAATGTGGGTCTATAGCCAAGATTCGCTATACCACTCAATTTTTGTTGATTTTTTTTTCTTAATACTCTTACCGCATAAACTCCTGGCTGTGCTAAGACATAATCCTTAATATCTATGTTGCATGTTGGGAAACCAATTTTTTTTCCAACTTGTCTGCCTTTTTGAACTATTCCATCAATGGTCCATTCTCTTCCTAAAAATTTATTAGCTCTATTTAAATTACCTTTTGCAAGCAAGTTTCTTATTATCGTTGAAGATACTATTTTTTTACTTTTTAAAAGTGGCCTTGGTTTAATAACTTTATAATTATAATTTCTTTCATTTTGTATAAGTAATTTAACATCACCTTCTCTTTTATTTCCAAATCTAAAATTATTACTTACAAATATAAACTTACAATTGAGTTTTCTATATAAAATTTCTTTTATAAATTTAACTGATTTTATTTTAGAAAAATTTTTATCAAATTTTTTTGTAATTATAAAATCTACTTTTAATTCTTTAAGTAATTCTAATTTTTGATTTACAGATGAAATTTTAAAATTTTTCAATGAATTGTTAAAATACATTTTAGGCATTGGATCAAAATTAATCACACCAATTTTTGAATTATATTTTTTTTTATATGATAGAGCTAATTTAAATAATTTTTGATGTCCTAAATGAAGACCATCAAAATTTCCAATTAATATAATTGAATTTTTATGGTGATTATTAATATTGAAATTTTTATATAACTTTACCATTTTAATTCTCTTTGAGTAAAATTAACGATAGCTTCATACTCCTTTGAAACTTCAGTAACTCCTTTATCTTGTATCTCTTCTTTGTGAATTCCATTGCAAACCAACAAGGAATGGTAATTTAATAAATTAGCACCTTTTATATCTGTATTTAAATTATCACCAATTGCCAAAACTTTCTTACCAACATTATCTATAGATTGATTGTAAACCTCAGCATGAGGTTTGCCAAAATAAATTACTTCTCCACCCATTTTTTCAAAAACCATAGCAACTGAGCCTGCACACAATTCTCTAATGTTTCCCCGATCAACAATTAAATCAGGGTTGGTACAAATCATTTTTTTTTGTGTGTGTTTTTCAAGTAGATTTTTATAATAATTTAAATCAACTTCATGATCCTCGAACAAGCCTGTGCAAAGTAAATATTCACTTTTATTTAGTTCAGTTGATTTATTATTTATAAATTCATTGAATAAATCAAAATCCCTTGGGGGTCCTATATGGAAAAAATTCTTAGATTTAAAAGATGTTTTTAAAAAATTCAAAGCTGCCTCTCCTGAGGTATAAACATGCTCTCTCAAATCCTCGCTCATGCCCATTTTTTCTAAAAATTTGTTCACTGTATTATTTGGTCTTGGAGCATTGGTTAAAAGAACAAAACTTTTATTTTTTTTCTTTAGCTCATTTAGAGTTACTATTGCCGAGTTATGTAATTTGATACCATTATGAATGACCCCCCATAAATCTATGTAAAATAGGTCATAATTATCAGCAATTGACTGAAGGCCGTCTAGATCTAAATTTTTAGTCATTATTTTACCTATAAACCATAATATTTAGATTTTCCTAACATAATTACTCTGAAAAGATTCTCTAATCTTGAAATAAGCTACGAAATATCTATATGAGGCTCATATTTATATAGAATTATAAAGGAGATTTATGAAGTTTAAACCGTTACATGACAGAGTATTAATCGAAGTTTTAGATAGCAGCGAAAAAACTGCTGGTGGAATAATTATACCAGATACAGCTCAAGAAAAACCTCAAGAGGGAAAAGTTGTTGCTGTTGGTGGTGGAGCTAAAACAGAAGATGGAAAAACAATTCCAATGGATGTTAAAGTTGGAGACAAAGTTTTATTTGGCAAATGGTCAGGGACTGAAGTCAAAATAGATGGCAAAGAATATAGCATAATGAAAGAGTCTGACATTATGGGTATTTCAAGTAAGTAATTTAATTTAAAGGAGAAAACAAAATGGCAAAAGTTGTTAAATTTGATGCTGAAGCGAGAGCAGCTATGATTAGAGGAGTAAATATCTTAGCTGATACTGTTAAAGTAACTTTAGGTCCTAAAGGAAGAAACGTAGTGATGGATAAATCTTATGGTGCGCCTAGAATTACTAAAGATGGTGTTTCTGTTGCTAAAGAAATTGATCTTGAAGATAAGTTTGAAAACATGGGTGCGCAGATGGTTAAAGAAGTTGCTAGCAAAACAAATGATGAAGCTGGTGACGGTACAACTACTGCAACTATTCTTGCACAAGCAATAGTTAGAGAAGGTGTAAAATATGTAACTGCTGGCATGAATCCTATGGATGTTAAAAGAGGAATTGATGCGGCGGTTGAAGTTGTAAAAGAAAACTTAGTAGCATCTGCTAAAAAAGTAAAAGATAGTGATGAAATTGCACAAGTTGGAACTATTTCTGCAAATGGTGATAAAGAAATTGGAACAATGATTGCAAAAGCAATGCAAAAAGTTGGAAACGAAGGTGTTATCACAGTTGAAGAAAATAAAGGAATTGAAACTGAACTTGATGTAGTTGAAGGTATGCAATTCGACAGAGGTTATTTATCACCATACTTTATTACTAATAGTGATAAAATGACTACTGAGTTAGATAACCCTTTCATTCTTTTACATGAAAAAAAATTAACAAACTTGCAACCAATGGTTCCTCTATTAGAAGCTGTTGTTCAAGCAGGTAGACCATTAATGATTATTTCTGAAGATGTTGAAGGAGAAGCTCTAGCAACTTTAGTGGTAAACAAACTAAGAGGTGGTCTAAAAGTTGTTGCAGTAAAAGCACCTGGTTTTGGTGACAGAAGAAAAGCAATGCTTGAAGATATTGCTATCTTAACTGGAGGTCAGGTTATTTCTGAAGATTTAGGAATTAAACTTGAGAATGTTAAACTTGATGACCTAGGTTCATGTAAGAAAGTTAAAGTAGATAAAGATAACAGTACCATTGTTAATGGAAGTGGTAAAAAATCTGATATCGAAGGAAGATGTGCTTCAATTAAACAACAAATTGATGAAACAACTTCTGACTATGACAAAGAGAAACTTCAAGAAAGACTTGCAAAACTAGCGGGTGGAGTTGCTGTAATCAAAGTTGGTGGTGCAACTGAAGTTGAAGTTAAAGAGAGAAAAGATAGAGTTGAAGATGCTTTAAACGCTACAAGAGCTGCAGTTGAAGAAGGTATTGTAACTGGTGGTGGTTGTGCATTACTTTATGCTGCTCAAGATCTAAATAAAGTTAAAGCAAAAGGTGATGATCAAAAAGCAGGTGTAGAGCTTGTTAGAAAAGCACTTGAAGCTCCAATCAGACAAATTACAAAGAATGCTGGTGTAGATGGTTCAGTAGTTGTTGGTAAATTGTTAGAGCAAAGTAAAAAAACTCACGGATACGATGCACAAAGCGAAGAATATTGCGATATGTTCGCTAAAGGTATTATAGATCCTGTTAAAGTTGTAAGAACTGCTCTACAAGATGCTGCTTCAATATCTGGATTATTAGTAACTACAGAAGCGATGATTGCTGACAAACCTGAGGAAAAAGATGCTGCTGGTGGCGGAATGCCTGGTGGTATGCCTGGTGGTATGGGCGGCATGGGTGGAATGGGTGGAATGGGAATGTAATCGTTCTCACTCATTTAAAAATTCTAAAAGGGCAGTTTTTACTGCCCTTTTTTTTTATCTTAAACAAAAATCTGCAGTGAAGTTTGCAGTGAATGTGCAGTGAAGTTTTTAGAAACAAAAAACGGTGCTGAGGGCAACCCTAGTTTATTATTAACAACAAAGAGTAATTAATTTCTTAAGCAGGATTTGGACATTCTATTACTCTACCCATAGAATCTCTCTCTCCACATTTTTTAGGTTTTACTTTATAACCCAACTGTAAATATATTAAACTATAATAGTCATAATTTCTTTCAACAGAATGAGCAGTAATAATTCTGTTATTATCAAAATCAATAACCACTTGTTGTCCGTGAGCACCATCCATCATTAAAATAGGTCTGTCTTCTAATCCGATTGGGTCAAAGTGAAACTGACCACCGTAAGTTTGTGTAGCGCTGTGGTTACCTCTAAACTTACTATACTCACCAAATTGTTTATCAACTCTATTTACATACATTGTTTTTAAATACTTACCAACGCAAGTATCATTGTTCCAATGATTCATCATCATGTTAGCAATTCTTAAATAATCATATCTGTCAGCATAAAAAGAATATCTACCATACTCACCAGATTTTCTGTTACCTTTATCAGCATTTAAAGTCTTATGAAAATAAACTCTTTTAGCAACTTTAGCGTCTTCTACAAATATCTTATGTAATAACTTGTTCCAGTCATCACCAGTTTTGTAAATAACATAGTTCATAATAACATTGGTTGTCATGGCACTATAGTTATAATAAGTACCAGGTTCTAAACCATCAACACCTTTAAAGTATTTCTTCATAACTTTGTGAATTGGTATTGTGTTAAGATTAGGACCTTTACCTTTGTAAGGGTTATCCCATGCGTAAATTCTTTGTCCTACTATTTTATCATCACCTGCCTGCATATTAAGTAAGTTAATTAATTTTTGATTTTCATATAAAGTGCCTGCAACCGTTGGGTAATCTATTCTGTCATAAACGGTATGATTAATATAACCACCACATATTGCATAACCTGTAACTAAAGATACCAAAGACTTACCTATGGAATGTGAAGGATAAGGTCCTTTGTATTTACTTTTTCTATTTTGATCAACTAAAATTTTATTGTTTTCAAATAAGATGTAAGAAACTAAACCAGTATCTTTCATTGATATTTGTTCTTTAACTTTTACATATAAATGATTAGTTTTTAAATCAAACTCAAAATCATACGTGTCATTTTTCTTATCACCTATTTTATATTTGTGGTGACTATTAAAAGCATATTTCTCACCAGCGAATGTTACGCCGATCATTATAAAGAAAGAAAGGATAAAATAAATAATTCTAGTCATTCAAGTTTTTGTATTTTTCAAATTTAACTCAACTCTAAAATGAAGTCACCTTTCTGTTTGCTTTCTATTTGGGGCAATTCTGCAGTGAAGTTTTTAGTAAAATAGTTAAATAAGTGAGTATTGGCGTAATTTATAAGTAAATGTAATCCCACTACTCTAAAACTAAAATTTAAAAGGCCATCACATGATGGCCTTTTTTTTATGCAAATTTAAATTATGTCTAAAAGATACAGTGGAAAGTCATTTAAGGATTCGAGTGTAAAAAAGAAACCCAAATTAAGTTTTAAAGAAAAAAGGAAACTTAAAAAAGATAAACAAAAAAAGCCTAATTAATCACAAGTTATTTAAATTAATCAAGCCAGTCATGAGTTTTTTTAAGTTTTAATATCAAATTAAATATGTATAAGAGCCACAATTTATGAGCAACAATATAAGAAACATCACAATCATAGCCCATGTCGACCATGGCAAAACTACTTTGATTGATAATTTAATGAAACAAAGTGGATCATTTAGAGAAAATGAGGTTGTTGATGAAAGACTAATGGATTCTGGAGAACTTGAGAAAGAAAGAGGAATTACAATTCTCGCAAAGCCTGCGTCGATAAACTGGAATGCTTCAAGAATAAATATTATAGATACACCTGGCCACAGAGATTTTGCAGCGGAAGTTGAAAGAGTTTTAAGCATGGCTGATGGAGCTCTTTTGTTAATTGACTCTGCAGAAGGAGTAATGCCTCAAACAAAATTTGTTTTATCGAAAGCATTAAAACAAGGTTTAAAACCAATTGTAGTTATTAATAAATTGGATAAAGCAGATCAAAGAGCTAATGAGGTCTTAGATGAAACTTTTGATTTATTTGTAAGTTTAGATGCAAATGAAGAACAATTAGATTTTCCTGTTTTATATGCAAGTGGAAGATCTGGATGGGCTGATCATGAGGTAGATGGGCCAAGAGAAAATTTAAATCCTTTATTAGACTTAATTGTGGAGCACGTTAAACCGGCCGAATTAGATAAAACCAAACCTTTTGCAATGTTATCAACATTGCTTTATTCAGACAGTTTTTTAGGTAGAAGTCTAGTAGGTAGAATTACACAAGGGACAGCAAAAGCAAACCAACCAATCAAAGCTATTAATTTAAATGGTGAAAAAGTTGATGAAGGAAAATTAACAAAGATTTTTAGATATGAAGGAACTAAAAAAGTTCCAATTGATGTTGGTGAAGCAGGAGATATTGTCGTTGTAGCAGGATTAGAAAAAGCAAATGTTGCTGATACAATTTGTAATTTGGAAGTTAATGATCCTATACCAGCGACTCCAATTGATCCTCCAACAATGTCGATTACAATAACTGTTAATACTTCTCCATTAGCAGGTACAGAAGGTAAAAAACTTACAAGTACTCAAATTAGAGAAAGATTAGTTCAAGAAGCACAAAACAATGTAGGAATTACTTTTTCAGAAAATGATGGAAAAGATTCATTCGTTGTAAGCGGACGAGGTGAATTAATGTTGGAAATACTTCTTACTCAAATGAGAAGAGAAGGTTTTGAAATGACGGTAAGTCCACCAAAGGTTTTATATAAAACTGATAATCAAGGAAACAAACTTGAACCAATTGAAGAAATTACTATGGATTTAGATGAAGAACACTCTTCAAAAGTAATCGACTCAATGAATAGAAGAAAAGGTAAATTAATTGAACTAAAAGATACCGGTACAAATAAGAAAAGATTGATATTTCATGCACCTACGAGAGGTTTGATGGGATACACAAGTAGATTTCTAACGCTTACTAAAGGGGAAGGTGTAATTAATAGAATTTTCCATGACTACGGTCCTTTTGAAGGTGAAATGGAAGGTAGAAGAAATGGTGCATTAATTGCAATGGAACAAGGAAAAGCAGTAGCTTTTGCAATCTTTAACCTTCAAGCGAGAGGAGAAATGTTTGTTACTCACAATGATCCTGTTTATCCAGGTATGATTGTTGGATTATCACCAAAACCAGGTGACATGATTATAAATGTCATGAAAGGAAAAAAATTAACAAATATGAGAACACAAGGAACAGACGAAAACGTCGTTCTTACTCCTGTTAGAAAAATGTCAATAGCTGAACAACTAAGTATGCTTAACAGTGATGAAGCATTAGAAATTACACCTGAGTCTTGTAGATTGAGAAAAGCAATTCTTGATCCTCATGAAAGAAAAAGAAGTGAGAAAACTAGCGCAGCTGCTTAGTTAAATATTTTTCCAACTAAAAATAATCCTAAAGCTACACAAGGGCCAATTCCAAAAGCAAATATAAGTGTGCCCACTCCAACGGTCCCACCTAAATACCAACCAATAATTACAACAGTAATTTCTAAAAAAGCTCTTACTAAGGCTATAGGTAAATTTGTTGTTTTTGTTAGTCCTGTCATTAAACCATCTCGTGGACCTGGACCAAGATTAGCTACTAAATAAATACCACTACCAAGTCCTACTAAAATTACTGAAAGAACTGCTAATAAGTATTTTGTAAAAAGAGATGAAGGTGGTTGAAAATAATTTAGAGTGAAATCAATCATAGCAGCAATCACGATGATATTAAATATTGTTCCAAGACCTGGTTTTTGTTTTAAAAAAATCCATAAAAAAAGTACTCCTACACTTACAAAAAAAGTTGCTGCTCCAATTGATAAACTGGAGTTAAGTGAAATTCCTTCAGCTAATACTGACCAGGGTGAGTTTCCAGTTGCTGATAAAATTAACAAACCTTCTCCCAAACCAAAAATTGTTAAACCAAAAATTAAAAAAAATGATGTTGAAAATTTTGGCTTGAAGTTCAAACTTTCGTTTGAGCTCCAATTTACTTTTGGAATATTTTTTATAGATAGGAACATTAAATATTGATACTTTTAATTTAATTTTTATTTATATTATTATCATGAAAAAATTTTACACTATTATTATATTTTTTTTATTTACTTTTAACTCAAACGCACATGTTGGTCATTATAATAACTTCAAAAAAATTGAACTTGAAATCTTAAGAAATAATGAAGTTATAGGATATAATAATTATTCTTTTTCTAGGAAAGACAATGAAACAACTGTAAATAATAAATATAAATTTACAGTAAAACTACTTGGAGCAACTATTTTTGAAGTAGAAGGTTTTGGAGAAGAAAAATATTTAGGAGATAATTTAATTTCCTTTAAATCTAAAACACGTCAGAATAAAAAAGAAAAATTTGTAAATTTAATATTAAATAATCAAACTAATAAATTTGATATTCAAGGTTCTTCTTTTTCTGGTGAAGCTTCTTTGAAAAGTACAATTGGAAGTTGGTGGAGCCATAAATTGTTACAGGCAGAAAGCCAAATTAGTCCTATTTCTGGAAGTATAAAAGAACAACTAGTTACATTTATCGGTAAGGAAAAAATCACTATCAATGGAAAAGAATTTGATACTGATCATTTTAAACTCACTTCTAAAGATATGGCACTTCCAGAAGACAAAAGATTAAATTTTGATATTTGGCTTGATAAAAAAACTTCAGTGATAGTTAAAGTTACCTATGAAAGAATGGGAAGTTGGGAGTATAGAATTAAAAATATTAAGTAATTTTATCTGTTTATTTTCCTAAAAAGGTCATTAGCACTTATCCATCCCGCTTCTAGCCTAGGTCCAACAAACCAATCAGCACAAACTCCTAAATTAATTTTTGAATTCCAGTAACTTTTAATTTTTAAAGGTTTTGAATTTGATGAATACATCCATCCATGATTTAAAGAAAAAAGAACGTTGCTTTTTTTAATACCAGTAAGATCAAAAAATTTATTAATTAATATTTTTGAATTTAAATCTTTGTTTTCTTTATTTTTCAAAATTTTTTTATTTGCCCATATTGCTGTGCTTTGAAGTGTCCAAAATTCATAAATACTTTTAAATCTTAACTTACTATTTTCTCTAGCAGCCCAACCTAAAATTTGATCATCAAACAAAAAACTACTTATATTTTTTTTTGTTTTTTTCATTTTTATCATGACAGTAATATTTGCATCCATTTTTAATTTTTTTTTAATAAAAGAATGATTAATAAATTTTTTTGCTAATTTAAGTAATTGAGGATGTGGGCAAGTTAAAATTAGATTATCATAAAATTTATTATCACCATCAGAAAAGGTAAGTTTCCATTTGTTTTTATTATAATCAATTTTTTTTAATTCTTTTTGAAAATTACAATTAATTTTTTTTAATAAATACTTGCTAATATCGTTATTACCTTTTCTGCCAATTATTTTTTGATGGTTTTTATTTTCTTTTATCTTTTTATTTTGAAAAATATGCTGGCCCTTCCAATTTTTTAATATTTTTTTTGCTATGAGTTTTGTTGTGAATTTTTTAAACTCACTAGTCTTAGGGGAAATATATTGAACGCCATGATCAAAGCCTATTTTTTTATCTAACCTTTTAAATGATGATCTCCCACCAGGACCTCTTGCTTTGTCATAGAGGTCTACAGAGTGTTTTTTATTTAATAGATTTGAAATTGTAGCACCAGATATTCCAGATCCAATTACACAGTAAGTGCTCATTTACCTGCAACTGTCATTCCTTCTATCATCATAGTTGGTGAGTTAATGGAATATTCAAAATCTAAATCACTGGCTAAGGTTATATTTTTAAACATATCTTTGAAATTTCCTGCAATTGTTATCTCATTTACTGGAAATTTAAATTCGCCATTTTCAATTAGGAAGCCTGTTGCACCCACTGAATAATCTCCTGTAACCAAATTACTTCCATGGCCTATTGTTTCAGTTACATAAATATGTTTTGAATTACTTTTTAATAAATCTTCAAAACTAATATTTCCATTAACGAAATATAAATTTGTTGTACCACCAGATCTTCCATTTGATTTTAAGTTAAGTTTTTTTCCATTGTAAGTATCGACTAAATAATTTTTTAAAACACCATTTTGTACAAGATTTAGAGTATCTGATTTTACTCCCTCTGAATCAAAAATTTGAGACCCAACACCTTTGTTTATATCGGGTTTATCAATAACATTTATTGTTTCTGTAAATATTTGTTCATCGATTTTGTCCTTAAGAAAAGATGTTCCTCTAGAAATCGCAGATGACGATATGGCTCCAGCAAAAGCTCCCAACATCCCTTTTGCAATTCTTTTATCGAATATAATGCTTATTTTTTCACTTCCAATTTTATTTGGGCTTAATTTTCTTATAGTTTGTTCAGAAGCTTTTTGACCAAGTTCTTTTGCGCCCTTAATGTCAGATAAATGACGTTTGCTTGTAAATTCATAGTCTCTTTCCATACTATTTTCATCTTTAGCAACAGTAACACAAGATGCACTAAATGAAGATGATTTGTATCCATCACAAAATCCATCACTATTTGCTAAAATAAAGTTAGATTTATTTTCAGTAAAACTAGACTCTGTATTTATGATTTTTTCTTCTGAAGACGCAACGCTCTCAAGTTCTTTTAAATATTCAATTTTTTTTTCATTATCAAAGTGTGTTTCATCATATAAATTTAAATTTTTAATTTCTTTAGCTAAAAGATCTTTATCTGGTAAAGAATTAAATTCATCTTCAGGAGTATTTTTGGTGGTTTCAAAACATTTTTCTATTAATGTTTTAATATTATCATCTAATAAGTTTGACGAAGAAATTGATGATCTTTTTTTTCCCAAATAAGTCTCAATGCTTATTGCTAATCCATCTGATCTATTAGACTCGTCTAAAGTATTATTTCTAAAATTTACAGTTTCAGAAATTGAATGACCTACTGTTACACTTGATCCAGTTGCACCTAATTTTTTAGCTAAATCTAAGCAAAATGATGCTTTTGATCTTAAATATTCTTGATCCTTAACCATAATTTAAAGTTTGGTCCCACCAACTGTCATTTTGTCAATTAAGATTGAAGGTTGAGCAACTCCAACTGGAACACCTTGTCCAGCTTTACCACAAGTTCCAATACCAGGATCTAACATCATGTCATTTCCAACCATAGAAACTTCTTTTAAAATTGAAGGACCATCTCCAATTAGTGTAGCTCCCTTTATTGGTGAACCAATCTTTCCATTATTAATTTCATATGCCTCAGTACAATTAAAGACAAATTTTCCAGATGTAATATCAACTTGTCCTCCTCCAAAACTTACTGCAAAAATTCCTTTGTCTACTGATTTGATCATTTCTTCTTGAGTTCGGTTTCCACTCAACATCATTGTATTTCTCATTCTTGGCAAAACAACGTGTCTATAATTTTCTCTTCTTCCTGAGCCAGTGGATTTGGTATTCATCAATCTAGCATTTAATCTATCTTGCATAAAATTCTTTAATATCCCATTTTCAATCAATACTGTTTTTTCTGTCGGTGTACCTTCGTCATCAATAGTTAAGCTACCTCTTCTATTATCAATTGTTCCATCATCAACAATCGTAACTCCATCACTGGCAACTTTTTGACCCATAAGATCATGAAATGCAGAAGTTTTTTTTCTATTAAAGTCTCCCTCTAAACCATGCCCAATAGCTTCATGAATTAAAATCGCTGGCCATCCAGGCCCTAAAACAACTTTCATTTCTCCTGCTGGAGCAGGTTTACTCTCTAAATTTACTGAGGCAATTCTAAAAGCTTCTTCACATACATTTTTCCAATTATCATTTTTTAAATATTCATCATAAGATTGTCTTCCACCTATTCCGTAAACGCCAGTTTCTTTTCTTCCATCTTTTTCTAGCATCACAGATACATTAAATCTAATTAATGGCCGAACATCTGTTAATACTTCACCACCTGATCTTATAATTTCAATAGATTTTTGTTCACCTGTAAAACTCGTTGTAACTTGTTTTACCGATTGATCTTTTTTTCTTAAATACTCATTTACTTTATTTAATACTTCTAATTTCGAATTTAATGTTTTTTGCTCTATAGGATTAATATCCTGATAAAATTTTTTATTAGATCTTGAAATATCTTGATTGTAAGTACCTTTCATAGATTTCAGTGTAGATTTTAAATTTTCAGAAGATTTTTTTAATGAATCTTTTGATATTTCATTAGAGTGAGAATATGCAACAACCTCTCCTGTAATTGCTCTAAATCCAAAACCTAAATCTGAACTATAGCTTGAGCTTTTAATTTTATTATCATCTAATAAAATAGATTCGGATTTAGTGTCCTCCAAATATAGCTCACCATCATCACAATTTTGTAATGTATCGGATACTATTGAATCAGCATCTTTTATTGTTAAATCAGATTTGTTAAAAAAATTACTCACAGGATTTAGATAGTGCTTTATAATTAATTTTCAACTAATCATTTGGCACATTTACATGCTTACTTTTGAGGTTAATATAATCTTTTATGAAAGTATATTTTAATAATTCTTGTAAAATTTGCAGATCAGAAATCAATATGTATAAAAAAGAAAATATTGAAGATATCGATTGGATAGATATTACGGATAACAAAGAAGCAGAAAAAGAAACTTCTAAAAATGACAAAGAACTTTTAAGAAGATTGCACATTAAAGAAAACGATCAAGTAATTGAAGGTGCAGAAGCTTTCCTTTATGTCTGGAAAAGAATACCAAAATATAAATTTTTATATAGTTTTTTCAAACTTCCTATCATCTTTACAATTTTTAAATATGGATATGAAATAGTTGCGTATTTTTTGTATTTGAAAAATAAAAAACAATTAAAAAATTAATTAAGAAAAAATATCAAAATTTGACTCAATAAAGACATTGAGAGTACAAACATAATTAAAACTACAGAATACATAAGAGTAATAATTTTATTTCTTTTTCTTCTTAATCTTACAAAATTTTTGTCATCCAAATCTGATATATCTCTTTCTCCATCAACTTCATAATCATAACTCCATCTCCAAGTTGATTGTCCTAACCTTTCGTCTTGACTATTAAAATATCTGATCCAAGCAAGAATATAACTTAACAGAGCATATAAAATCGCCATCGCAATTATTCCATAAAACATAACTAATAATACTTAAATTAAACGTAATAATTAATTGTTATTTTTGGCTCTTTTTCTTGCAATTAATTGAGTTAAAGAATCCACCATCGTGTCTGAAGCTTTAAATATTTCATTATTTTTAAATTCATGAGAGATGTTTTTCTCAGGATTAGTTTTATCTTCAATGACTATACCTTCATCAGGAGAATTATTTTTAATATAAATTAATAATAACCATTCCTCATCAGGAGCTTCATCCCACTTAACAAATATCTCACCTGTTTCAAATCTTCTATCGATACATCGAAAAATAGACATATGTCTTGTAATGTGTCTTTTGTTTAATTGGAAAACCAAACTACTGGCACTCCTATAAAAGCTTTCAAGAGCAAACTCAATTTTTTGCCTTGCTAAAGTATATTCTTTTTCTTTCCTTAATAATGTTTCTCTATCTTCATCACCTTGAATTTTAACTCCTAAAGCCTCTACTCTCTCTCTTATTTTTTGATCTCTTATTATTCGATATTTCTCTTTTAACTTTTCAATTCTTTGTTGAAGCCCCGCATAGTCTTCTCTTTTTTCTTTTAATGAAATTTTTTCTAATTTTTCTAATTCTTTAACTTCCCTTACTCTAAATTTTTCAATCTGTTTTTCTAATTTTAATTGTTGTAAAAATTTCTTCTGCTTTTCAGCCTGTTCAATTCTTAACAACGCCTGTTCTTTTCTTAAAAATAACTTAATTTCTTTTGTTCTTTGTTTCTCTAGCCTAATTTCTTCTTTCAATACCTGTTCATTTAGTTTTATTTTTAATTCTTGTTCTTTCTGCTTCTCTTGCTGTAAGGCTAATTTTTCCTTTCTTTCTTGTTCCTGTTTTTCAAGTTTAATTCTTCTCTGCTCATCTTTTTTAAGAAGTTTATAATTATTAATTGTTTCAGATATTTTATCGAAAAATGCTTGGATATACTTTTCTATATTAATATTTATTCTGAATTTAAATTCAGGTTTAAGTGAATTTTGAAAATTAATTATTTTTAAAAGGAAACTTTTTTCTTTGGGTTTTTTGATAATTATTTTTTTTGTTTTAACTTTTAAATTATTTTTTTTTTTAGTTTTAATTTTATTTCCTTTATTTATTTTAGGTTTTATTTTTTTTACTTTAGAAATTTTTTTAGATCTTTTGAATTTTAACTGAGATTTTTTTTTACTTTTTTTAATAGATTTATTTTGTTTTTTTTTTATTTTTTTCATTGACAGGAATTTATTATTTATCAATAAATTATTGATAAATATAGTCTCTTGTAACAGGTGTAGAGGTATAGTTTTTAGTTAGCTGAAATTGATATACAACTTGATCTCCCCATTTAAAAGCCATTTCACAACCTGCTAAATAAAATTCCCACATTCTAAAAAAACGCTCGTCAAACATACTAATAATTTTATCTTTATTATTTATACAATTTTCCTTCCAATGCCTTAACGTATGAGAATAATGCATCCTTAATACCTCAATATCAGCCACTATTAAGCCGGCTTTTTCAATTGGGGTAGTTACTTCACTTAAGCTGGGTGTATAACCACCTGGAAATATATATTTTGTTATCCATGGATGAGGGTCTCTTGGAGGATTTACTGATCCAATTGTATGAATTAAAGAAACTCCATCATCTTTAAGAAGTTTTTCAACCTGCGAGAAAAATTTTTTATAAAATTTTCTCCCCACGTGTTCAAACATTCCAACACTTACAATCCTGTCAAATTTTTCATCGAGCTCCCTATAATCCATTAACCTAAATCTTAATTGATTTTCTAAATTAAGTTCTTTAGCTTTTTGTTTACAATATTTTAATTGATTTTCTGATAATGTAACTCCAGTTACTTCACAATTAGCTGATTTTGCAATATCAACTGCTAAAGATCCCCATCCACATCCAATATCAAGAACTTTTTGGTTTGGCTTTATATTTAATTTCTTAATTATGTGTTGAATTTTATTATTTTGGGCATCCTCTAAAGTATCATTTTCATTTTTAAAATAAGCACATGAATATTGTCTTTTAGGATCTAAAAATAAATCATAAAGTTCATCTTTGATATCATAGTGATGTGAAACATTCATTTTGGATTTTTTGATAAAATTGAAATTTGTTAGATATCTATATGACCCCCTCAATCTATTAATTAAATAACTAAAAAAATTTAATTCTCCTCTTCCAAAATTCATCAAAGATAAATCTAAAAAATCTGTAAGACTTCCATTCTCAATGACTATATCTCCATCAGTATAAGCTTCTCCAAAATATAGGTCAGGATGAAGTAAAAGTTTATAATGGAGATTTTTATTTAATATTTTTACTTTTATAGGATTTTCGCTCTCAGGATTTCCAATGATATAATTTTTTGAGTTTGCATCAACTAAAATAAAACCATCTTTCTTAAAAACACTATTTAAGAACCGTGCTAATTGCATTTTAAGCTGCCATTGATGATTTTAGAGAAAAATTACATTTTTCTAGATTACTTAAAAGATCGCTTTCTTCATCTTTATTCAAAATTCTTAAAGGTGGAAGTAAATTTTTATAGGAACTGTCTTTATGTTTATAAAAAGTATGTAGTCCAGAAATTAAATTATATTTTTCAAATGTCTCTCTTACATCACATAATTTGGTATTTACCTCTTGTTCTTTTCCTTCTTTAAAATCATCATATACTTTTCGAGCAAGTTTTGACGTTGCGTTACATGTTGCTGTGATTATTCCTGAAGAACCTAATTCTAGTCCTTTCAATAATTTTGATTCTGAACCTGGCATAACAGAAAAATTATCTATCTTTAAATTTTCAAAAAGATTATATGAACTATCCTTAACACCAACTATTTGATCTGGAAAATTTTTGGCTAATTTTTCAACACATTCTACACTGAATTTATATCCACAAAGTTTTTCAAAATTATATAATACAATCTTAGCATTTGGGATTGTCTCGACGATTTTAGAGTAAAAATTAAAAACATCTTCATCACTATATTTATAAAATGCAGGTGGCATAATTAAAAAATTTTCTAAATTTAATGAAGTTGCAACTCTCATTAAATTTATTGTTTCTCCTAAAGAATTTAACCCTGTACCAATAATAAAATTATCTTTGTATTTATTAGTTGATATTTTATTTAGGAGTTTAATTTTCTCAGCAACTGGAATCAACTGAGCTTGTCCTGTACTTCCAAAAATTGCAGCTCCATGGCAACCATTTTCAATCACCATTTCAGAATGCTCAATTGTTTTATCAATGTTTAATGTCAAATCGTCATTTAACACAGACATTGATGCAGCATAAATGCCTTTTAATAAACTCATATATTTTTTAAAAGAATATAATAATTTAAAAAAAATGAATAAAAAAGTAAACTTAATTATTGGATCGGGTGTATTAGGAGCATATCTATCAGCAGAACTTTTAAAGAAAAAAGAAAAAGTAGTTGTAACTTCAAGGATATTAAATAAAAAATTTACTAATTATGAATATTTGAAATTACAAAAAAAAGTTGATTTTGAAAAACTAAATACAAATAATAAGAAAGAAATTAATCAAATTTTAAATAAATATAATCCTAAAAAAATTTTTTATTTTAGTGGACAAAGCTCAATTCCAAAAAGTATCAAATTAAAAAAAGCAACTTTTTCATCTCATTATGTTGGAACTAAAAATTTCTTAGATATTTTAAAAAAAGAAAAGTCAGATACAAAATTTTTTAAAGCAAACTCTGGATATATATTTTCACCAAAAAAAGGACTGGTCAATCTCAACTGCAAATACTCAACAAACAAAAATCCATATATCCAAACGCAGAAAGAGGTATTCAAGTTAATAAAAAATTATAGAAAATATAAGTTAAATTTATTTAACCTAGTATTTATGCAGATTGAATCACCTTTAAGACCTGATGATTTTTTTATCAAAAAAATTTGCTTAGCTGCAAGACATAAAAGAAAAATCGAAGTTGGCAATATAAATACATTTAGGGATTACTCATGGATAACAGAAGTTGTAAAATTAATAGTAAAAGTATCAAATCTTAAAAGTAAGGATTTAATTATTTCATCAGGAATAAAATTATCTGGGAAAGAAATATTAAAAACAGCTTATTATTTAAACAAACTTGATTATAAAAAATATTTCTCAATAAATAAAAAGTATTTTAGAAAACAAGAAAACAAATTATTGTCTAGCGATAGCAGAAACTCTTTATTATTAAAAAAAAAATTCAATTTTAAATTTAATATTGTTGGTAAAAAGCTTGTAAGAAAAATGTATAATTCTCTATGAAAACAGGAATATATTTAAGCTATTCTGGACTAGGGGCAAATTTAATTCATCTTGCGTACTGCCATCAAGTAGCGAAAAAATATGGCCCAGTTACAATTATCACACTTTGTAAAAATTTAAAAGAGGCACTAGCTGATGATCCTTTAATTGAAAATGTATTTTATTTAGATAAATTTACTAAAAAATTTTTTGACATATTTAAACTTAGTAAAATTTTAAGAAAATTTAATTTTGAAAATTTATTAATTTTTTACCCAAGTTTAAGAGTTTATCTTGCAGCAAAAATTGCAGGTATAAAAAATATTTATTCTTATAAATTTTATAAAAAAAAAAATTTACATTTAATTAAGACAGCTAAATTATTTACTGAAAAAATACTAAATATCAAAAATTCTCCAACAGAAACAAAATTTTATGTTAAGAAAGAAAGATTAGAGAAAATTAAATCTGAAATAAAAAATGATTATTTTAAAATAGTGCTTGGTGTGGGATCTTCTGGACCAACAACAAGATGGGGTTCAAAAAATTTTTCTAATTTAATAAACAATTTAAATAAAACAGGAAAATATTTTTTTCTAATTTTATGCGGTCCAAATGAAAAAGAAATTGAAAATGAAATTGCTTCAAATTTAGAAAATGATAATTTTATGACATTAAGTGATAAAAAAATTTATGATGTTTTGCCCTATTTATGTGCTTCAGACATGTATGTAGGTAACGACTCTTTTGGCTCTCACGTAATTTCTCAATCAGGCAAAAAAAGTATTGTATTTTTATTAGATGCTCCAAAAGCTTACACTGATTATAGTAAAAACCATTTTAGGTTAGTGCCTGATGGGTACAATATTGAGGAAATAACACATGGTACAAATGCAGATCCAAATCTTATTTCTGTAGAAAGAGTAATTGAAACAATAAATAAATTAAAAAATTAGCTAATATCATTCATAACAATTTCTTTAGCCTCATTTACTAAGGTAGATAACCTAGAAGTTTCAGGCGAGATATCTGGATGAATTTTTTTTTGTATTTTGATGTAGGCTTTATTTACATCCTCTTTAGTTAAATTTTTTGAGGGGCTTAAATTAAGTATACGGTATGCTTCTTCAGTAGACATTGTATTTAAATTTGAAGCAGTATTGTTGAAAGAAAATCTTCCTGAATTTCTCAAAGTTTGGATCAATCTATATAGGGAAATTAATTGAAAAATAGACATACCTTTCAATTTTAAAAGAGCAAGACTCGCAAGAGTAAATGGCAAAGTAAGTAAAAATTTACCTCCAATTGCAAATAAAACTGCAAATATAATTAAGATTATAAATAAAAATACTCTTAAACCTTTAGAAATTTTTTTTGACGCAACTCGAGTGAAAATTCTTAATAAAAAATATAAACCAACTAAAATTAATAATGTATAAATAATAAAATTCATATATTTCCAATTAATAATGAAAGTACCATATCTAAAAAAAAAACCAGAGTTAAAATCTTGTCACAATACTGAATGGGAAGATAATTATAGCTGGATACATCAAGAAAATATTTTAGAGGTTCTACAGGATAAAACTAAACTCCTACCAGAGGTTAAAAAATATTTAGAAGATGAAAATAATTACACTGAATATCATTTGAGAAATACAAAAGATGTACAAAAAAAATTATTTGATGAAATTAAAGGAAGAATAAAATTAGATGATGAAAGCTTACCTTTTAAAGATCATTCATATGAGTATTGGACAAAAACAACTGCTAAAGGGAACTATTCAATAAAACTAAGAAAAAAAATTGGTTCATCAGAAATTGAAGAAATTTGGAATGGAGATAAAGAAAAAGAAAAATTAAATGTTGAATATTTCGGTGTTGGAGATCTAGAAGTTAGCAATAATGATCAATATCTTGGATACTCATTAGATACCAAGGGCTCAGAATATTATACAATTTATATAAGAAATATTAATAATAATGAAATAATTTCAAAAGAAATCAAAGAAACATCAGGAAGTATAATTTTCAGCTTAGATGATAAGTATCTTTTTTATTCAAAGTTAGATGAAAATCATAGAGCTAGAAAAATTTATAGACACAAAATTGGAGATTTTGAAAGTGAAGATGAACTAATCTTTGAGGAAAAAAGTGAAGCTTTCACTGTTAGTATTGGATTAAGTTCTGATGAGAAATATTATTTCATAAATACTTCGGATCATAATACGTCAGAGCAATATTACTTTCATGTTAATGAAGTAAAACCAAATCCAAAATTAATAATCAAACGAGAAAAGGGAATTCTTTATTCTATAAATTCATGGGATGGAAAATTTTATAATCATACAAATAAAGATGCAGAGGATTTTAAAATAGATATTTCAGAAACTTTAGAAAATCAGAATTGGGATACATTTATTCCTGCGAAAAAAGAAGTTTTAATTGGTGGACTTTCATTTTTAAATAACTGGATAATTAGATCCGAAACATCAGAAGCCATGGATAAACTATTTGTTATTGATGCTTCATCAAATAATGAAGAAGAATTAATTTTTTCTGACGAAAAAGTATGTGTTCCTGGTGTTTCATTAACGCAAAGAAATAGAGATACAGATGAGGTTTATGTTTCATACTCTTCACCTAAAACACCTTCAAGAGTTTACAAATACAATTTAAAAACTAAATCTAAAACACTTGTAAAAGAGCAAGAAATACCATCAGGCCATAATACAGATGATTATATAGTTGAAAGAATAGAGTTTAGATCCCATGACGGAAGAATGGTACCACTTACGATTACAAGACACAAAAATACAAAAATAGACGGAACAGCAAATTTGTTATTATACGGATACGGATCGTATGGTAGTTCGATGAGTCCAAGTTTTTCTTCTACAAGACTGAGCTTAATAAATAGAGATATTATTTGGGCGACTGCACACATTAGAGGTGGAATGGAAAAAGGAATGAAATGGTGGAAAGAGGGAAAGCTAACAAATAAAAAAAATACATTTGAAGATTATATTTATGCTGCAAAATATTTGATTGAAAATAACTACACCTCAAAAGGAAAAATTATTGGAATGGGTGGATCTGCAGGTGGTTTATTAATGGGAGCTGTTGTTAATCAGGCACCTGAATTATTTTTAGGTATAATTATGGCTGTTCCTTTTGTGGACTCATTAACAACAAATCTAGATCACTCTTTACCACTTACAGTTGGTGAATTTGATGAATTTGGTAATGCTAAAGAAAACAAAGAGCACTTTGATTACATATTTTCATATGCACCATATAATAACATAAAAAAAATGGATTATCCTCATATGCTAATAACAACTAGTTTAAGTGATAACAGGGTTTTGTTTGATGAACCTGCAAAATTTACAGCTAAACTTAGAGACTATAAAACTGATAATAATTTATTACTTCTCAAAACAGAAATGAATGCAGGTCATGGAGGTAAATCTGGAAGAGATGGAGCAATAGAAGAAATTGCACTCGACTATGCATTTGCATTAAAAATTTCAGAAAAAATTTAATTTTTCAGATATTGAAATCGTTTTAATCATACCTAAATATACAATGTAAGTCGCCTTATGGGGCTTGCATAAAATAAACTTGCTTAAAAAAGGAGGATATTATGACAAGTAAGGATCTATCTATATTTAACTCACTAAGACCTTTTTCAATTGGTTTTGACGATATGTTTGATCAATTTGAAAACATGTTGGGTAACGGAAGTTTGACAATGCAATCAAACTACCCTCCATACAACATCAGAAAAACTGGTAAGGATAATTATGCAATTGAAGTTGCATTAGCTGGTTTTAATAAAAATGATGTTGAGGTTGAGTTTGAAGATAATTTATTAACAGTAAGAACAAAACAAGTTGATAAATCTGAAAACAATGAAGTTAATGGAGAAATAATTCACAAAGGTATTTCTCAAAGACAATTTGCAAGATCATTCACTATAGCTGATGATGTAAAAGTTAACGGTGCTGAACTTAAAGATGGTCTTTTAACAATATCTTGTGAAAGAATTATACCAGAACACAAAAAGAAAAAACTTATAGAAATTAAATAAGTTTACCCTTACTTGCGAGGATTTATCCTCGCAGGTAAAATTTAAAAACATCCATTAGAAGCAAATCCAATTACTAACTGATCTGGATTAATCTCAAATCTTCTCTCACATGGAAAGCCATACTTCTTGGTATTATAAATAAAAATAAAATTACCCTTTTCATTTTCAAAATCTTCGTCAGGTTTTCCAAGTTCCATTTGTAATTTGCTAGATGATTGACCAATAAATTCACTCAATTTTTTATTTTCTTTTTCAATGGCTGCGTCTGTTTTTTGCTTAACTGTTTGGCAACCAGAAACAAATAAAAAGATAAAAAATATAGTGAATAAAGTTTTCAAATTTTTCATATGATTACATTATCATTACAATTAAGGCAGAAATATAAACTTATGGGTTGAATTTTGTGAATAAAATGGACTTATTCAAAGTATTATTCAACAGAATCAAATAATTATCTGACATTAGGAGGACAAATGCTTGATAATTATTTTAATTATAAAAAACACAAAACAGATTTTAAAACTGAAGTCATAGCAGGAACTACAACGTTCTTAACAATGGCTTATATAATGTTTTTAAATCCATTTATCTTATCGGGAGAATTCGCCGGACCCGAAAAAGGTTTCTTTGATTTCGGCGCGGTATATACAGCTACGATTTTAGCCACAGCTTTAGCATGTTTTATTATGGCTTTTTACGGAAAGACTTGGCCAATAGGACTTGCCCCCGGAATGGGTATAAACGCATTCGTTGCATTCGGTGTATGTGCAGGAATGGGATACTCACCTCAAGAAGCACTGGGCGCTGTATTGGTAGCAGGTGTATTATTCTTAATAATATCTTTAACGCCAATAAGAGCATGGCTAATTAACTCAATTCCAAAAAGTTTAAAATTAGGAATTGGTGCAGGTATAGGATTATTTTTAGCGATTATCGGATTACAAATTATGGAAGTAGTTGTAGATGATCCTGTCACTTTAGTTAAATTAGGTAATCTTGGAGATCCATTAGTTCTTTTAGGATGTGCTACTTTTATAGCAATAATTGTTTTAGAAAAAATGAATGTAAAAGGTAACATCATCATAGGGATATTGGTATTTAGTATCATTGCTTGGGCTGCAGGCCTTGCTAAATTTAATGGTTTAGCTAGTTCGCCTCCTCCAATGACATATCTTTTTGATTTTGATCTGTCTGCTGCAATGACTGCTAGTATGTCTACAGTAATCTTTACTTTATTGTTTATCGACTTCTTTGATACAGCTGGAACTTTAACTTCTGTTGCAAACGTTGCGGGTAAAGTTGGTAAAGATGGAAAAGTTCAAGATATCAATAAAGCAATGTTATCTGACAGTGTTGGAACAGTTGCGGGTGCAATGATGGGAACTACTACTGTAACAAGTTATGTTGAATCTGGTGCTGGTGTAAAAGCAGGTGGTAAAACAGGAATGACATCTCTTGTAATAGGTATTTTGTTTTTAGCATGTATCTTTTTTGCTCCTTTAGCAACTAGTTTACCTAAACAAATTGATGGTGCAGCTCTACTTTTTGTGTCTGTTCTTTTTGTAAGAAATATTACAGATATTGAGTGGAACGATATTTCTGAGTCTGCTCCTGCAATACTTGCAATGATAGCAATGCCGTTAACATATAGTATTAGTAATGGAATTGCCCTAGCATTTGTTTCTTACGCATTAATTAAAATATTTACTGGAAAGTTTTCAAGCACTTCTCCAGCAATATGGGTAGTTGCAATACTTAGTGTTGTAAGTTTTGCTGTAAGTTAAATAAGATCTTAACAGGGCTAGTTTACTAGCCCTGTTAACTAATTTCTTTTAATTAATTCTTCAATAGATAATTCTTCGTAATGTTCAGTTGGCTGAACAATCCATGGATCAGAATCTAGTCTTACAGGACAGAAATCTGGTTCGAAAGTTGATGATTTTTTTTTCCAAAGACACGCAGTTTTAACTTCTTTTATAAAATCTTTTGTTTGAGGATAATTTTTTAACCACTCAATACTTTTATTTAAAGTTAAACCGGTATCAGAAAGATCATCTATCAATAAAACTTTACTAAAATCCTCGTTATTAGCTAATGAGCTTATTTCTCTAGCAAACATGAGTTCACCTTGCTTATCTTCCATTCCTTCGCCTGAATAACTTTGAATAACAATGTAGGCTATTGGTAATTTTAAAATCCTCGATAAGATATCAAGGATCGGTGCAGCACCTCTCATAATACCAATTAAAACTGTAGGTCTGTATTCCTTGTGAATTTGTATTGCCAGTTTCTCAACAATTTTTGTATATTCATCAAAAGAGATTATGAGTTTGTCAGCCATGAAGTTTAGTATCATAAGTAAAAAAATTTAAAAAGGAGAAATGATGAAGGTTTACTGGATTGCTTTGTATAAAAAGATAGATAGCCAAGAAAATATTAAAAAATATGGAGCTAAAGTTACAGATATAATCAAAAATTATGGGGGTGTACCACTTGTAAGAGGAGGAAAGTTTAATACTTTAGAAGGAGAAACTTACCCAAGAACAGTAATCTGGGAATTTCCTAGTTATGAAAAAGCTATGGAGTGTCATGACTCTAAAGAATATCAAGAAGGTTGGGCCCTCGCAAAAGATACTACCGAAAGAAACTTACAGATAGTCGAGGCTTTTAATATTGAATAGGCTCAGGATCTATACTTCTCCAAAGATACCATGTGGCTACAGAACAATATGGGGAAAATCTTTTTTGCAATAAATTTACATAGCTTTCTGGTGGAAGATATTTTTTATTATAATTTTTTGAAATAGCTCTTAGAAGTCCTATATCTTGTACAGGCCATATATTGGGACGATTATAGGTAAATAATAAAATCATTTCAGCTGACCATCTTCCTATTTGTCTTAGTTTAGATAAATAAATAATTGCTTCTTCATCAGACATACCTGGAATAACTTTAGGATTAAATGTTTTATTTAATACTTGTTCTGCTAAACTTTTTATACCCTTAACTTTTTGTCTGCTTAATCCACAGCTCTTTAATTGAGAGCTTGATAATTTATTCACTGTTTTTGCATTAATTTTGTTTTTACATTTTTTTTTAAACTTTAAAAAAACTGAGTTAGCAGCAGCTACACTAATTTGTTGACCAATTATACTTTTACAAAGAGAAAAGAAAACATCTTGCCTTGATGTAAGAACAGTTTCTGATGGTGACTTATATTTTTTAATCAAAAAAGACATTGTTTTATCTTTTTTTGATAAATACTTTTTTGCTTTATTCCAATATGATGGGGTTTTATTCATGACGTGAAACGGATAGTTTTTTTTTCAAATACATTTCTCTTCTAAATATAATTATAGATGAAACAATAACTAATAAAGCACCTAACAAAGTTTTAGAAGTTGGTATTTCATTCCAAATAAAATATCCAAATATTATTGCGAAAACTAATCCAAGATATTTTAGAGGAGAAACCAAACTAACTTCTGAATATTTATAAGATTGTGATAGCCATAAATTTGCAAGACCACCTAATATACCAACCATTGATAGCAAAAATAAATCAAATAAACTTGGCAAGATCCATCCCTGATAAAACGAGAAAAAACTTAGAAGCATTATCGAGAATGAAAAGAAAAAACTGATCAACCAGGCAGGTTCCGTTGATGATAATTTTCTTATAGCAATTGCTACATAGGAAAGACCTAAACAAAAAATAATTGGATAAATATAATACACATTTAAAGCACTAAATCCTGGCTCTGTAATGAATATTATTCCTAAAAATCCAACTATCACAGCCATCCATCTATATAAACCAACTTTTTCATTTAATAAAAAAATTGAAAAAATTGTAATAAAAATTGGTGCGGCAAAGGAAATACTTACAACAGTTGCCAAAGGTAAATTTCTAAGTGCAACAAATATAGAAACTAAAGCTATAAGTCCCGCTAAGCATCTTTTAAAATGAAGCACAGGTCGCGTTGTTTTATAGAAATCAAAATACCGATCTTTAGGGATAAGGAATAAAATTGGGATTATTCCACAAAAGCCTCTAAAAAACAAAACTTGCCCAACTGGATAATCATCAGACCATTTAACAATTAAATCCATCAGCGAGAAAGCGCATACAGATATAAACATATAAAAAAAGCCCAATTGATTTTTTGACAACATGTGATTAACTTAGATTAATTAAGGTATTTATCAATGGAAATAGCAATTTTAGGTTTAGGATGTTTTTGGGGACCAGAAATAAAGTTCAACAAACTTGATGGTGTTGCAAAGACAGAAGTAGGATATTGTGGAGGTAACTCTGACAAAACAAATTATAAAGAAGTTTGTTCTGGTACAACCAATCATGCTGAAGTAGTTAAGTTAGAATTTGATCCAAATATAATTTCTTACGAAAATATTCTTGAACATTTTTTTAAATTTCATGACCCCACTACATTAAATTCTCAAGGTCCTGACTTTGGAACTCAGTATAGAAGTGAAATTTTTTATACAAACGATGATCAAAAAACTATTGCACAAAAGATGGTAGAAAAAGAAAATATTAAACTATCTGGCAAAGTAGTAACAAAAATTTCATTAACTAAAAACTATTGTACAGCAGAAGAGTATCACCAAAAGTATCTAGAAAAAAGATAGTATGTCATTGGTTGATACAGATTGGCTAGAGAAAAATCTCGACAAAGTGAAGATAATTGATTGTTCTTGGCATATGCCTGCTGAAAATAGAAATGCTCAAGATGAATTTGATAAAGAACATATCCCAAATGCTATTTTTTTTGATTTAGATAAAAATTCAAAACAAAACACAGACCTTCCTCATATGCTTCCAAGCTTAGTGGCTTGGAATGAAATAATTTCAGACTTAGGAATTTCAAATGATGATCAAATTGTAATTTATGATAATTCAAATGTTATAAGTTCATGCAGGGGTTGGTATAATTTTATTTATTTTGGTCATGATCCAAAATTAGTAAGTGTCCTTGATGGTGGTTTTAAAAAATGGAAAAGTGAAAATAAAAAGACCTCAAATATTTCAACAAATTTAAATAAATCTAACTATGAAGGTAATGAATTATCTAAACTCGTAAAAAATAAAGTCTTAATTGATCAAAATATTTCTAAAAAAGAATTCAAAGTAGTAGATGCGCGAAGCAGAGAAAGATTTGAAGGTAAAGCTCCAGATCCAAGAAAAAATGTAAGAAGTGGTTCTATTCCAAATTCGGTATGTTTACCTTTTGTAGAGGTAATAAATGAAAATAAGACTTTTAAAAACAAAGAGGATTTAAATAAATTATTTCAAGAAATATCAAAAAATTTTGAGGAAAATTTAATTTTTTCTTGCGGATCTGGTGTTACTGCATGTGTTTTAGCGCTTGCATATTCTTTAGTTAATACTAAATATCTCCCAACCATTTATGACGGATCTTGGTCAGAATATGGAAGAATTTAAATTATGAAAACATCAACTAAAATCACGAGTATAATCGTCATCTTCTTTTTAATTATTGCCATAGTGATTATTGGCAGAACAATGATTGGAAATCATTTTAAGAAAAAATTTAGTAAAAGACCTCCTCCTGGAATAATAGTAACCACAACACAAGAGAGAACTTTTGAAAATATTATAAGTACATACGGAACAGCAGCACCAGTTAAAACTCAGTCATTTAAGGTTGAAAAGTATGAGATATTAAAGCCGATAGATTTTAATAAAAAAGTTAAAAAAGGCGATGTTGTTGCTAATCTTAAGAATAGAAAAATTATTGCTCAGTTTGATGGAGTTATTGGAAAAAGAGAATTTTCTGAAGATTTAGAAGTATCAAAATCTTCTTTATTAATTAATTTAGAAGATACTAGCTCGCTATATTGTGATGTAGATATACCAGAAATTTTTGTACCATTTATAAAAGTTGGTTTACCAGTTGATATAAAATTTTCTGGATACAAAAATAAAATTTACAAAGGTAAAGTTGATTCTTTTGCAAGCAGAATAAGTGAAGACACAAGATCATTAGCTACAAGAATAAAGATGGATAATAAATCTGGAGAAATATTACCAGGTTCATTTTTGGAAATTTCAATTAAATACAATGTTAGAGATGGTTTAAGTGCACCTGATACAAGCACAATAGTCGAGGGTGAAAATATATTTATTTATAAAGTGGATGAGAAAAATAAAGTAATGAAAACAAATGTGACTATTGGTGATAGATATTTAGGATTTGTAGAAATTTTAGATGGATTAAATAAAGGAGATAAAATTGTTGCTGAGGGCACAAAAAAAGTAAGGCCAAATTTAACCATCAGACCTATAGAAAAAGGTGCAAAGAAAAAACAAGGAAATTCTGGTTGGGGTAAAAAAAAGGAATCTAAAAAAGCTGAAGAAAAAAAAGGTAAATTTGATTGGTTAAAAAATATTTTTAAAAAATCTGAAAAAGAAAAAAAATAATTAAATGTATATAACCGAAGTTAGTATTAAACGACCTGTTGTTGCTTGGGTAATGTCTTTAATTCTAATTATTTTTGGAATATTTGTTTTTGCGGAGCTACCAGTTCGAGAACTTCCAGATGGAATACAGCCTCCAGTAGTTCAAGTTCAAACAGATTATAAATCAGCGTCAGCGGAGATTGTTGATGAAGAAATAACTCAAAAACTTGAAGATGTAATAGGTGGTGCAGAAGGTATCAAAAACATAGACTCTAGTTCTTTAAATGGAAGAAGTAGAATTAACATACAATTTAATACAGATATTGATTTAGACGATGCAGCGAATGATATTAGAGAAAGAGTTGCTCGTGTTGTTGATAATTTACCTAGCGAGTCTAATCCACCCCAAATTCTAAAACAAGCAGCAGGTTTCACAACTACTATGTGGGTAGCTCTCACATCACCTACATGGGATGATCTTGATCTTGGAGATTATGCTGAAAGGTATCTAATAGATGCTTTTTCAAGTGTTCCAAATGTTGGAAGGATCTTAGTTGGTGGACTGAGAGAGCTTAGTGTTAGAGTTTGGATAGACCCTATTAAATTAGCAGCCAATAACCTTACAATTCAAGAGGTTGAGAGAGCTTTAAGAAATGAAAATCTTAATATTCCTGCTGGTACATTAGAAGCAAATAATAAAGATTTAACTTTAAATATAGATAAGTCTTATTCAAATATAGATACCATAAAACAACTTCCTCTTAGAAAAAATAAAGACAAAGTAGTCATACTTTCTGATGTTGCAAATATAGAATTTGGACCTGTTTCAGAGAAAACTTTATTCAAAGCACAAAGTAAAAATGCACTTAACTTAAAAACTGTAGGTATTGGTATATATGCTAAAAGCGGTGCTTCAACAGTAGAGTTATCAAATCAAATTAAAGCTAAAATAAAAGAATTAAATAAATCGCTCCCAGATGGACTAAATTTAGAAATAGCATTTAATAGAGCAACATACATTGGTGCTGCAATCGAAGAAGTTTACAAAAGTTTAATTATTGCTTTTGTTTTGGTAGTTTTAATCATTTATCTTTTTCTTGGTAATCTTAAAGCAGTTATTGTACCTGCAGTAGCTTTGCCTGTAAGTTTAATTGGTTCATTTCTTGGATTATATATTTTTGATCTATCTATAAATATTTTTGTATTATTAAGTTTTATTCTAGCAATAGGAATAATTACTGACGACTCAGTCATTATGACTGATGCTATTTATATAAGAATAGAAAATGGTGAAACACCATTAGTTGCTGCCTATAAAGGTTCAAAACAAATTACCTTTGCTATCATTGCAACAACTTTAATTTTAGTTGCAGTATTCTTGCCGCTGATTTTCATAAAAGGAATATCTGGGACATTATTTAAAGAGACCGCAATTGCATTATCATTTTCAATTATTGTATCATCATTTGTTGCACTAACTCTTTCACCTATGCTGGGAAGTAAATTTTTAAATAAAAAAGAAAAAATTAATTTCTTAGTTAAAAAATTTAATAATTCATTTAAATCTTTTACTGGGTTTTATATTGATTCACTTAAATATTGGATAAATAAGCAGAAAACAATTTCAATATTTATTATTTTTATTATTTTAACATCTGCATATCTATTTAATTTTTCAAAAAAAGAGTTACTACCTATAGAAGATAGAGGGTCTTATTTAATTATAGGATCAACAGATGAGGGTAGTTCATTTGAGTACACTCAAGAAAAAGCTCAAATAATAGAAGGTAGAATACTAAAACTGTTACAAGCAGAAGATAGCCCATATCAAAGACTAATCATGAGAGTTCCTGGCTTTGGAAGATCCGCAACATCTTATAACTCGTTCATTATTATTGCTTTGCTTGATGAATGGGAAAATAGAGAAAAAAATAGTCAAACTGTATTAAGAGAGGCTATTGGACAAGTGGTTTCTGTTCCAGAAACTTTTGCATTTCCAATATCTCCACAAGGAATAAGAGTTTCGAGTTACAATAAACCAGTTCAAATGGTTATTTATGGTTCAAGTTATGAGGAGTTAGAGGAAATACAAAATAATGTTCTTAGAGAATTAAGAAAAAATAGAAACATGTCTAGAATTGAGAGTGATTACACGAAAAACAAACCTGAAGTAAAATTAATTACTAACAAAAATAGAGCTAAAGACTTAGGAGTATCTACTGAGAATATTGGAAGAACTCTTGAAACACTATATGGTGGAAAAAGAGTTACTTCATTTAGTAAGGAAGGTAGAGAATATCCAATTATTTTACAGCAATACTTGGCTGATAGACGTGATCAAGACGGTCTATCAAAAATATTTGTAAGATCAGAAACTACAGGAAAATTGGTTTCTGTCGCAAGTCTTGTAGAATTTGAGGAAAAAGGAACTGCTGAAGTATTACCAAGATATAATCGACAAAGAGCAGTTACAATTTCAGCTGCACTATCAGAAAATTACACTCTAACTGAAGCTGTTAAATATTTAGAAGATGTAATGTTAAAAGTTGCACCTCAGAACCAAATTACTTGGAAAGGAAAATCAGAAGAACTAAAAGAAACTACAAATGAAATATATTTAATTTTTGCTTTAGCTTTATTGACTGCTTATCTGGTAATGGCAGCAACATTCAATTCTTTTATACACCCTTTCATAATTATTTTGACAGTTCCTTTAGCCGTATTTGGTGGTCTAGTATTTATTTTATTCTTAAATAGTTCAGTAAATATATTTTCACAAATTGCCTTAATCATTCTTATTGGTATTTCTACTAAGAATAGTATTTTAATAGTCGATTATGCTAATCAAATAAGAACAGAAGGTGTTAAAATTCAAGAAGCAGTATTGAGAGCTTGTAAACTAAGAATTAGACCTATCATAATGACATCATTAAGTACCATGATTGCAATGATACCTTTGGTTGTTGGAAATATAGGTCCTGGTGCTGGAGAGGGATCAAGATTAGCAGTTGGCGCAACCATTTTAGGTGGAATGATTATTTCAACATTCTTCACTCTATATGTAACCCCTACAATGTATTTAGCATTAGCAAAAAATACTAAGCGGATTGATGCCGTAGATATAGAGCTAAAAAAACAATTAAATTAAAAAACAATATACTTACTTGTAGTTAATTTATTTTTACAATCTGATAATTGTTTTTTATAAATATTAGACTGTTTTTCTACTCTTTTGGCTAACTTAATAACCTTGTTATTTTTTTTATAATTTTTGTAATTCCCCCACCCCTCATGGTATGCAACATATTGTCTAAACGCATCTTTCTTTGAAACTTTTAAAATTTTCTCAGTTTTGTTTGTATACCAGCCAATAAAATCAACGCTGTCTTTAAATCTTGTTCTTGTTGCAAATTTATTTCCTGTTTCTTCTTTATATTGTTTCCAAGTACCTTTGACTGCTTGCGAGTATCCAAAAGAACTAGAAGGTCTTTTGTAAGGTATAACTTTAAATATTTTTTGTCTTGGAGGTTTTGCCAACCTATCAAAGCTAGATTCCATCTTTATTATAGCTAATTGTAAATACACAGGTGTACCCCACTTTGCTTCTGCTTTTTTAGCATGCTTATACCAAAGGTATCTTTCATTAAATATTGAGCAACCATCTGCGGTATTAGATGGAATTGATGAGCAAGCAGAAAGTAAAATAAAATTAAATAACAGAAAAAAATTTTTATATTTTTGAAAAAAATATTTCATTAATCTAGTAGTTTTATTTATCAAATTAATTTAAAAGATTAAACATGAGTTATTTAGTTTTAGTAAGACATGGTCAAAGTGTTTGGAATTTAGAAAAAAAATTCACAGGATGGGTAGATATTGATTTGACAGAAAATGGCAAATCTGAAGCAAAAAAAGCAGGTGAATTAATTAATATAAACAACCTAACAATAGATCTTTATTTCTCATCTGTTCAATTAAGAGCCAAAAATACATTAAAAATAATTCAAGGAGAATTAAAGGACAATAAAGTTCCTAGAGAGGCATGGGAATTAAACGAAAGACATTATGGTGCACTTACCGGTCTTAACAAAGACGAAATGAAGGTAAAATTGGGGGAAGATAAGGTACATCAGTTTAGAAGGTCTTGGGATTTAAGACCTGATCCTCTAGATAAACAAAATCCATATCATCCATGTAATATAGAAATTTATAAAAATATTCCTGAAGATAAAATACCTAGTACAGAGTCTCTAAAAGACACTTATGAAAGAGTAATAGATTTTTACAAAAAGAAAATTGAAATCATAAATGATAAAAATATTTTAATATCTGCACATGGAAATTCAATTAGAGCTCTTTGTAAGTACTTATTTAATTTGGATAATGATGTAATTTCAAAATTAGAAATACCAACAGGCAATCCTTTACTTATTGAAGTAAATGGAGATAAAAAAGTTTTAAGTGCTAAATATTTAGACTCTGACAGAGCTAAAGATCTTTTAGTTTTTTGAAGATTTCCAAATTAGTTAAATGATAAAAATTTTGTTTGCTTTCATATCCATGTAAATCTTTGGTATCAATCAATTTGTTCCAAATGTTAGAAATTGAAAACTTTTCATTCGTTTCATTTTTAAACAATTCTTTACTTAATATCTGACAGCCGATGTAAATATAATTTTTATCTAATTCCTTAGTAATAAGATTATTTTCTAAATTGAAATCACCCTTTAAATTTTTATCAAAACTTAAATTTTTGTTTACCAATAAAAGAATATTTTTTAATTTTTCACTAAAATAGAACTCTTCCATTTTATTAATTTCACCAAAATACTCTTTTGTCCAAATAGTATCAGGATTAAAAACTATAAAATCATCTTCATTAGAATGCTTAATCAAATTTAATATACCACCCCCAGTATCTAGAATTTCTTTTCCATCTTCTATAATTTCAATATCAATATCAAAATTTTTATCTTTAAAAAATTTTGGAAAATGATCTCTTAAATAAAATGAATTTATTAAAATTTTCTTGATTCCCAAACTTTTAATCAATTGGATGCATTTTTCTAACATTGTTACATTATGTAACTCTAACAATGGTTTGGGTGTATCTAATGTTATTGGGTTTAATCTTTTTCCATATCCCGCACATAATATTAACGCTGTATTTATTTTCATAATTTAATTGATAAACTCTGGAAAATTATTTTTTAATAATAATTTTAAATCCTTAAAAATCTTATTCTGTTTTAATCTGTAATCTATCATTTCCCATGCATAAGGGATTAATTGAATATATTTTTTTTTATTTTCTCTATAAGCAAGCCTTGTGAAAATACCAATGATTTTTAAATTTCTTAGAACTGACAGTATTTCAAAGTCTTGTTTAAATTTAATTAAGTTAATTTTTTTATTGGTTTTTATATAATAATCAAAAATCTTTTTTTTTAATCTGTTATTAGTTTTGAATCTAACATCATCTATCAATGATGCTAAATCATAAGCTTTATTTCCAATAAGAGCGTCTTGATTGTCAATTAAACCAATTTGATTTTTAAAATACATTAAATTTGAAACATGAAAATCCCTATGTACAAAAGTAACGTTTTTATTATTAAGTTTAGATAATAATTTCTTTATCTCGTTTTTAAATTTTTTTTTGAATAAAGATTTATTTTTATTTAATTTTTTTTCAACATACCAGTCACTAAATAGTTTTGCTTCATTATATAAAATTTTATTTTTATATAATTCAAGTTTGTAATTTTGATTTAAAAAATTTTTTATCTTTTTAGTTTTTATACTTTGTAATTTATTAAGTATATTAATAATTTTTTTAAAAAATAAATATTTCTTATTTTTTTTATCTTTTAAAACTTTAAACAGTGAGATGTCTCCAAAATCTTCAATTTCAATAAAATTTTTTTCATATTTATGACTAATTAGATTAGGTGCTAAAATTTTATGTTTCCTTAAAATTTGATTAACTGAATCATAAGCTAACAAATGTTTATTTTTTTCTTTTTTTGCATAAACAAAAATTGAATTACGTTTTTTGCTTCTGTAAAATGTTCGTATTGATGCATCTCCTTTAATTTTTTGTAAATCTTTTGAATTTTTCATTCTAGTATATTTTTAATCAATGCCTGCGATTTCAACACTTCTATTATTTAGCTCATTTTCGTAGTTAAATCTTAATTCAATAACTTTTTCCTGAATGTCTTTAACTAACTCTGGCCACTCAACAAAAGTAATTAAATTATTATCTTTTTCAAATATGTTTAGATCATTAGTGTCTCTTTTATTTTTAATCCTAAATAAATCGTAATGTTTTATCTTCTTGGGACCTACTTGATATTCATTTAATAAATTAAATGTTGG
Organism: Candidatus Pelagibacter sp. HIMB1695; assembly: GCF_052047655.1. Classification (NCBI taxonomy): domain Bacteria; kingdom Pseudomonadati; phylum Pseudomonadota; class Alphaproteobacteria; order Candidatus Pelagibacterales; family Candidatus Pelagibacteraceae; genus Candidatus Pelagibacter; species Candidatus Pelagibacter sp. HIMB1695. The sequence goes on from NZ_JBNAJT010000001.1 coordinate 860,796, forward strand.
ACTTGAAACTTCTGTAATTGGAAAATCTGAACTTTTTTGAAATTCATTAATCAAATATTTTATAAATGTAGTTTTGCCCACACCCATTTCACCGTATAAAAATATAATTTCTCCACCTTGCAAAAAATTTTTAAAACTTTCTGCTAAAACTTTTGTTGTTTCTTCTGAACTTATATCGATCTTGCTATTTTTAATAGCGATAGGCATCTGGTTTGAATGGGCCTTCTGTTCCAACACTTATGTAATCTGCTTGTTCTTTTGATAATTTTGTTAATTTAGCACCAACTTTTTTCAAATGTAATGTTGCTACTTTCTCATCTAAGTGCTTGGGTAAAACATAAACTTTATTTTCATAATTTTTATAGTTATGCCAAAGTTCTATTTGAGCAATTACTTGATTGGTAAAAGATGCGCTCATTACGAAACTTGGGTGTCCAGTTGCACAACCTAAATTAACTAATCTTCCCTCAGCTAAAAGAATGATTCTTTTTCCACTCGGTAATTCGATTTCGTGTACTTGGGGTTTAACTTCTGTCCATTTATAATTTTTCAATGCTTCAACTTGAATTTCATTATCAAAGTGTCCAATATTACATAAGATTGCTCTATCCTTCATATCTCTCATGTGATCAGCAGTAACAATATCTTTATTTCCAGTTGCTGTAACAACTATGTCTGCTCTACTAATAGCTTCTTCCATTAAAACTACTTCATAACCTTCCATAGCTGCCTGAAGTGCACATATAGGATCTGCTTCTGTAACAAGAACTCTAGCACCACTTTGTCTTAAAGATGCAGCACTTCCTTTTCCCACGTCGCCAAAACCAGCAACTATTGCAATTTTACCCGACATCATAACATCAGTAGCTCTTCTGATACCGTCAACTAAACTTTCTCTACATCCATATAGGTTATCAAATTTAGATTTAGTTACAGAGTCATTAACGTTTATTGCAGGAACTAATAGAGAATTGTCTTTCTCCATTTTATTTAACGCTTTAATTCCAGTTGTAGTCTCCTCTGAAACACCTTTTATATCTTTCATTAAATCTTTGTATTCATTGTGCATGATGGCAGTTAAATCTCCCCCATCATCTAATAACATGTTGGGTTTCCAATCAGGTTTTCCAACTATTGTTTGTTTAATACACCATAAGTACTCTTCTTCTGTTTCACCCTTCCAGGCATAAACAGGAATTCCAGCTTTTGCTATTGCTGCTGCTGCATGGTCTTGTGTAGAAAATATATTACAAGATGACCATCTTACTTCTGCTCCAAGATCTACCAATGTCTCAATTAGGACTGCTGTTTGAATAGTCATATGAAGACATCCAATAATTCTAGCACCTTTTAAAGGTTTTTCTTTTGAATACTCTTCTCTTAATGCCATTAAACCTGGCATTTCGCTTTCTGCGATAGAAATTTCTTTTCTTCCAAATTCAGCTTGGGAAATATCTTTTACTTTAAAATCATCCATAGCGAGCTTTATACAGTTAAGTTCTATTTTATCAACTAAAGATTATAAACTAGGAAATTGTATTTCTATCAATGCTCCTTGCTTATCTAGCCTATTAGATGCCTCAATTTTTCCATCATGAAGATCAACTAAATTTTTTACAATATTTAAACCTAATCCTGAATGCTCACCAAAATTTTCTGGTCTATTACTGTAAAAACGGTTAAAAATTTTTGAAGTATCTTTCTCTTTAAATCCTTGTCCTTCATCTAAAATTTTAACTATAACTTTTTTTTCTAATCCATTTGAGACATACACAATTACCTCACCTCCATCCTCACTAAATGAAATAGAATTATCCAATAAATTAGCAACGATTTGTTCAATCCTATTTTCTATTCCATTAATTAGATACTCTGACTTTCCATCATTTTTGTAGTTTATACTTATATTTTTCTTGAATTTATAAATGTTGTTATAATCATCAACAACAGATTGGATAATTGGTTGTATATCTAATTTTTTCATTTGCTCTTTACTAAGAGCAACTTCATCTTTCAACATTTGTGAATAATCTGTAATTAATCTTTCAATTCTTTGCACGTCATGAGTAAGAATATCTAAAAGCTTAGTTCTTTGATTTATATCTTTTGTATCTTTTAAAATTTCTGATGCACTTTTTAAAGATGCTAGTGGATTTCTTATTTCATGAACTAAATCTGTTGAGAAATTTTCTGCATGAGAAATTCGTTTTTGCAATTCATTGGTCATATCCTCCATTGAATTTGATAATAATCCTAATTCATCATTTCTATTCTTCAAATTTTCAATTCCTGTTTTGCCAGGGTTTTTTTCTTTTACTTTGATTGTGTACCCAACTAGGTTTTGAATTGGTTTAATAAAATATCTGCTAAGTACAAAAGAAAAAATTAAAATTACAAAACCAACTGATATAGCTGTTCTAATTACAAATGCTCTTCTCTCATCTATAGCTGTCTTAATCTCATTGGCGTTCTCTGAGATAACTATAAAACCTAAATTATTTTCATCACTTTTTACATTTTTAACTGTTGTAACTTTAAATTGATTTAAATTATCTTCTGTAAAAGTATAATAATTTCCATAGTTATCTGAATTATTATACCTTTCTAACAAATCTTTAAATGAACCCTTTGTTTCATTATTTTGAGAAGAATTATTTTCTTTACTTTTGTCTTCATTGACTTCTTCACTCAAACTTTCAAATTCAATTTTATCTAATCGTGTTGAAAAAGATCGTGGATCAAGATCTAAAGTATCAGTATCGCCAATTAATTTTAATTTATTGTCAAAGAAAATGACTCTGTCTAAATTTTGAAAAATAAATCTTGTAGAAAATAAAAATTTTCTAATATCATTTTCCTGAAATTTTATATTCAATCTTTTAATATTATCAGTAGTATTATTAATAATATTAATATGATCTTCAGATTTTTTTTTTAATAAACTTGGTTCAATATTAGTAAGATAAATAAGTGTAAATAAACCAATAATTGTAAATATTACAAAGTTTATAAATAGAAATTTTTTAAGAATAGAAAGTGTCTTTAAGTATTTACTAAACATCAGCTAACATTCCATCTATATCCACTACCATATCTAGTTTCAATAGCTGAAAAATCAGGATCTACTTTTTTGAATTTTTTTCTTATTCTTTTGACGTGACTATCAATAGTTCTGTCTTCAATATCTGTATCTTCTCTGTAAGCAATGTCCATTAGTTGAGCTCTTTCTTTGATGATCCCAGGCCTTTTTGCCAATTCTTTGACAATCAAAAATTCAGTAGTTGTTAATTTATCTGGCAATTGTTTGCCATTCCACTCACACTCAAGCTGAGATGGATCAAGTTTTAATCTACCATGTGATATTAAGCTTTTATTTTCCTCTAATGAATTATTTGAGTCTTTTTTTCTTAGTTGAACTCTTATTCTTTCAATTAAAACTTTAATTGAAAATCCACCAGATTTTTTAACAAAATCATCTGCACCTAATTTTAATCCAAGTAACTCATCAATTTCATCATCCTTGGATGTTAAAAATATTACTGGCAGAGAAGTTTTTTTTCTTAATTTTTTAAGTAATTCTTCGCCGTCCATTTTTGGCATTTTAATATCAATGACTGCTAAATCAGGTGGCATTCTAGTAAGACCAATTAATGCACTCTCTCCATCAATATAAGTCTGAACTTTGAAACCCTCTTTTTCTAAAGCAATACTCAGACTGGTTAATATATTTCTATCATCGTCAATTAGAGCTATAGTTTGTTTTTGCATTTTTATTTTAAATATAAAAATATTAAATTGTTCTAAATTAGGCAATTGAATATAGTTAATGAAGCATTCCCCAATTATCACCAACATTTACATCAACTGTTAAAGGGGTAGAAAACGAATGATAATCACTTTGAGTAACACCGGTCATCTCATTCTGTATTAACTTGACCATTGCCTTTTCCTCTTTTTTTGGGACTTCAAAAATAAGCTCATCGTGTATTTGAAGAAGTATTTTTGATTTCAAATGTTTTTCTTCATTTAATTTTTTGTCTAATCTGATCATTGCTAATCTCATAACTTCAGATGCTGACCCTTGAATTGGAGCATTAATTGCTGCTCTCTCTTGAAAATTTCTAACATTAAAATTTTTGTCATTTATTCCGTTAAAATGAGATCTTCTTCCAAATATATTGTTCACATAGCCACTTTTTCTACAAAACTTAATAGTGCTATCCATATAAACTTTAATTTCAGGAAATTTAGCAAAATAGGCATTAAGAAATTCTTCTGCTTCATAATTAGAAACATTTATTTGTTTGGCTAAACCATACTGAGAAATTCCGTAAATTATTCCAAAGTTTATTGCCTTGGCTTTTCTTCGGTGGTCTTGATTTACCTTTTTGATATCAATGTTAAATATTTGGCTAGCAGTTAATGAGTGAATATCCTCGTTATTTTTAAAAGCTTTTTTAAGCTCTTTAACATCTGCAAGATCTGCTAAAATTCTCATCTCAATTTGATTGTAATCTGCGGATATTAATAGATGATCTTTTTTAGCCTTAAACGCTTTTCTTATATCTTTTCCATCTTCAGATTTAATTGGAATATTTTGCAAATTTGGATCACTTGAAGCTAATCTGCCTGTTGTTGTTGCTGCCAATAAAAAAGATGTGTGAACCCTTTTTGTATTTGGATTAATATGCTCTGGCAAAGCGTCAGAGTAAGTATTTTTTAATTTTGAAACCTGTCTCCAATCTAATACTAATTTTGGAAATTTATGACCTTTGAAGGCTAAATCTTCTAAAACACTTGCACTTGTTGCAAAACTTCCCTTTTTTGTTTTTTTTGTCCCTGCAATCTTAAGATCATTATAAATAATTTCTCCTAATTGTTTAGGTGAAGCAATGTTAAATTCTTTCTTTGAAATCTTGAAAACTTCTTTTTCAATTTTTTTAATTTTCTTATCAAATTTAGAAGAAAGAGAATTTAAAAATTTACTATCTACTTCAACACCTTCGATTTCCATAAATGCAAGTATTTTAATTAGTGGTTTTTCAAAAATCTCATAGATATTAAATAATTTTTCAGATTTTAAACTTTTGATAAATTTTTTATATAACCTGAAGGTAACGTCTGCATCTTCTGCTGCGTAATTTTTTGCTGTTTCTAATTCTACTTCACTAAAATTTATTTCTTTTTTGCCAGTACCAACAATTTCTTTAAATGAAATTGTTTTATGTCCAAGATGGATATCCGAAAGGGTGTCCATATTATGTCTGTTCTTTCCAGCATCCAAAACATAGGACATAAGCATGGTATCTTCCATTGATGAAAGTGAAATGCCGAGTTTATAAAAAACTATAAAATCAAATTTAATATTTTGACCAATTTTTTTAACACTTGGATCCTCTAATAAATTTTTTAATTTATTGATAACACTATCTTTATTTAAAGAATCCTGAGATTTATGACCAACTGGGATATAACAAGCTTTTCCAATTTTTGAACAAAGTGAAATTCCAACTAAATCAGCCTGATGAGGGTCTAACGAACTTGTCTCTGTATCGACAGCAACTTCCCCCGCTTCCTCTGCTTCTTCTATCCACTCATCAATTTCATCAATATCTGTAATTAAATGATAGTCTTTATTATTTATTGGTTTTTGTTTTTCAGTAGATTTTAAATTATTTTCAGATCCAGATAACTTTGGTTCACCATAAGCTGAAATTGCAGAACTTAATAATCTATTAAATTCCATTTCTCTTAAAAATTTATACAGTTTATCTTTATCAACCTCTTTGAGTTTAAATTCTGTTAAGTTTTTATTTACTGGAGACTTGTTGTCTAGAGTCACAAGTTTTTTACTAATTAAAGCTTTATCTTTATTCTCTATTAAAGTTTCTCTTCTTTTGTTCTGTTTAATCTCATGGGCAGAGTCTAATAATTTTTCTAGAGTGCCATACTTATTAATTAATTCTGCGGCTGTTTTCACTCCTATTCCTGGAACACCAGGTACGTTGTCACTACTATCGCCTGCTAAAGATTGAACATCTATAACTTTTGAAGCATCAACACCAAACTTTTTAATCACATCGTCCTCTGTGATAAATTTATTTTTCATGGGATCAAAAATTCGAACGCCTTTTCTATAAAGCTGCATTAAATCTTTGTCAGATGAAACGATTGTAACTTTAGCTCCTTTTTTAAGAATTTGATCAACATATGTGGCTATTAGATCGTCAGCTTCATAGTTTGGTAAATCCACAGAAGGTAAATTAAATGCTAAAACTGATTTTCTAATATATTCAAATTGAGGTGCCAAATCATCAGGGGCTTCAGATCGATTTGCTTTATAATCACTATAAATTTCATTTCTAAAGGTCTTTCTGGCTGAGTCAAAAATTACTGCAAAATGAGTTGGTTTTTGTAAATTTTGATCAGATTTTGAATCCTCTAATAATTTAAACAACATGCTACAAAATCCACTAACAGCACCTGTAGGTAGCCCATCACTTTTTCTAGTTAATGGTGGTAAGGCATAATAAGCTCTAAAAATATAACCAGAGCCATCAATTAAATAAAAATGATCTGTTTTTTGTATTTTATTCATGAGGATTAACAAATATTACATTGCTAACAATTTCTGTATATAAAAAAATAAAATTAAATCTTAAGGCTAATATAGCTAGATTATTTTTTATATTTTGAGTATTATTTTAATATGGAACTTACAAAAAACTTAACACAAACAAAAATCATAAAATCTCTATTAGCAGTAATTCTAGGTTCAATTGCTTTAACTATTTCTGCAAAAATTAAGATTCCATTTTATCCAGTTCCAATGACAATGCAGACATTTATTGTGTTATTCTTAGGTGTAAGCTTAGGTTATAAAATTGGTTTAGCTTCTGTAGGTTTGTATTTGTTAGAGGGTATTGCAGGATTACCAGTATTTTCAAACTCCCCAGAAAAAGGAGTTGGTATAGTCTATTTTACTGGTCCAACGATGGGATATTTAATTGGTTTTTTAACTGCTTGTTATTTAGCATCAAAAATTAATACAAAAGATAGTTTAATAAATATTTTAACTAAATTAGTTATTGCAACCTCTACGATTTATATCTTGGGTTTAATATGGCTAGGTACTTTGATTGGTTGGGATAAACCAATATTCTCACTAGGTGCAAAACCTTTTTTATTAGCAGAATTATTTAAAATTATTATTTTAGCTTTAGTTACTAAACAAATAATTAAAATTAGAAATATTATCTAGGAGATCTTTTAGATAGAATTCTTTGAAGAGTTCTTCTATGCATCTTCAATCTTCGAGCTGTTTCGGAAACATTCCTATTACATAATTCAAATACTCTATGTATATGTTCCCATTTAACTCTATCAGCTGACATTGGATTTTCTGGTGGTGCTGCTTTTTTAGCTGGATCTGCCAACAATGCTTTTTCTACATCTTCTGCATCTGCTGGTTTTGCTAAGTAATCAATTGCACCTTCTTTAATTGCTGCAACTGCTGTGGGAATATTTCCATAACCAGTTAGCATTATAATTCGGCTATCATTATTTGAAGATTGAATTTCCTTAACAACCTCAAGACCATTACCGTCTCCAAGTCTTAAGTCTACGACTGCAAAACCTGGTTTTTTACTTTTAACAGACTCAATACCTTTTTTTACACTCTCAGCTTGAAAAACTTCAAAGCCCTTTTTTTCCATTGCTCTTGCAAGTCTTTCTCTAAAAGGATTATCGTCATCTGCAATTAGAAGGGATTTATTTTCAAAATCACTTAAATTTTGTAATTTGGCTTCGTTTTTCATGATCCACATATGGGATCTAAATCTAATATTACAATACATGAAAAATACGCATATCAGGCTTGAATTATTTACTTTACATTGCCTACGTTTACTTTATATGCCTCAAATTATTAAAGTTTTATTAAAAACTTTTTTTTATTAAATTTTTTTTTGGAGGCATATGAAATGCAAAAATTTAAGTCAGTTGAAGAACTTATAAATCAGCTGAAACCTGAAAAGCCTGTTTATTGTATTAGGAAGAAATCCATAGAATCTTCGGTTAAATTTTTCTTAGATAAATTCCCTGGAAAAATATTATATGCAGTCAAAACAAACCCACATCCTGAAGTTATTCAAACTATTTTAAATAATGGTGTAAACCAATTTGATGTTGCCTCGATAGAGGAAATTAAGGCCATAAGAAAAATAACTCAAAATGCAAAATGTTCTTACATGCATACAGTAAAAAGTAGAGAAAGTATAAAAGAGGCCTATTTTAATTATGGTGTAAAAAGTTTCTCATTAGATACAAAAGAAGAGTTAATTAAAATTATTGAAAGCACAAATAATGCAAAAGATTTAGAATTATTTGTAAGAGTTGCTGTTTCAAATGAGCATGCTGAAATTGATTTATCTAAAAAATTTGGAGCACTAACATCTGAAGCTGTGGGATTGCTAAGATTAGTAAAACAATATGCAAAAAAAATTGGATTAAGTTTCCATGTTGGATCACAGTGTATGCACCCAATTTCATACGCCAAAGGTATAAATGAGATTGGGAATATAATTAAAAAAACAAAAATAATACCTGATACAATAAATGTTGGTGGTGGATTTCCAACAATTTATCCAGATTTAATTCCTCAATCATTAGATGAATACTTCAATGAAATTAAAAAAAGTTTATCTAATTTAAAATTAGAAAAGTTGCCAGAGATAATTTGTGAACCAGGAAGAGCATTGGTTGCAGAAAGTGGTTCAACAATTGTTAAAGTTAATTTAAGAAAAAAACAAAAACTTTATATAAACGATGGAACATATGGAACCTTATTTGATGCAGGGACACCTAACATAGTTTATCCATCTAAAATGATTAAAGAAAATTCAAATAAAATAATTTCAAAAAAAATGACTGCTTTTGATTTCTTTGGTCCTACTTGCGATAGCATGGATTATATGAAAGGACCTTTTGTATTACCAAATAATATTAAGGAAAATGATTACATAGAACTTGGTCAACTTGGAGCATATGGATTAACTTTTAGAACACAATTCAATGGTTACTATTCAGATGAAATTTATGAAGTTGAAGATAAACCAATAATGTCAATGTATGAAAAAGACGTTAACAGCGCTCATATGGTTGCTTAATGTCAGACCAAAAAAATCCAGGACATAATAGTAAAAGAGATTTATTAAAAAATCCTGTCGAACATATAGATATTACTTCATTTGACTCTAGAACAATTATTTCTTCAATGGAGAAAATGTCATTTGTATCTAGAGAAACTGCAAATGCAGCGAACATTTACAACGAAATGCTTAAAGATAAGGAATGTACAATTTTTCTTACTTTAGCAGGATCAACATCTGCAGCAGGATGTATGAATATTTATAAAGATCTTGTTAAATATAATATGGTTGATGCAATTGTAGCAACAGGGGCATCAATTGTAGATATGGATTTTTTTGAAGCTCTTGGATTTAAACATTATCAGGGATCTCAATTTCAAGATGATACTGAATTAAGAGACAACTATATTGATAGAATTTACGACACATATATCGACGAAGAAGAGCTTCAAATGTGTGATAAAATTATTTGCGAAATAGCAGACACTTTAGAACCAAGAAGTTATACTTCAAGAGAGTTTATTTCAGAAATGGGAAAATATTTAAAAAAAAATTCAAAAAAGAAAGATTCTTTAATTGAAACAGCATACGATAATAATGTTCCAATTTTTTGTCCAGCTTTCACAGATTCAAGCGCAGGTTTTGGTCTTGTAATGCACCAAGAAAAAAATCCAAAAAAACATATGACTATAGACTCTGTTAGAGAGTTTAGAGAACTAACTGAAATTAAAATCAAATCAAAAGGTTCTGGTTTATTTATGATTGGTGGAGGAGTTCCTAAAAATTTTATTCAAGACACTGTTATTTGTGCTGAGCTTCTTGGTAAAAATGTAGATATGCATAAGTATGCTGTACAAATTACAGTTGCTGATAGCAGAGATGGTGCATGTAGTAGTTCTACTTTAAAAGAAGCAAGTTCTTGGGGTAAAGTGGATATCACTAAAGAACAAATGGTATTTGCTGAAGCAACAAGTGTATTGCCATTAATAGCTAGCGATGCTTATCATAAAGGTGAGTGGAAAAATAGAGAACGAAAAAACTTCTCAAAATTATTTATATAAAATTGAAATATTTATCAAACAAACATGGTTTCTTGGGAATTGATAATACATTCAACTTCAAAGAAAAAGTAGTAGTGGTTCCATTTGGACTTGAAAAAACTGTTAGTTATGGCGGTGGAACAAAAAATGGACCAAAAGAAATTATCAAAGCTTCTCACCAAGTTGAACTTTATGATGAGGAACTAAATTGTGAACCTTACAAAAAAATAGGTATCAAAACATTAAAACCATTTAAAATTGATAAAAATATCAAAGTGGCATTAAATAAAATTTCTAAAATCAATGGGGAAATTTTAGATAAAAAACTATTTCCAATGACTTTTGGTGGTGAACATTCAATTACACCAGGGTGCATTGTTCCTTTTACAAAGAAATATAAAAATATTTGTCTTTTACATTTTGATGCACATGCAGATTTACGTGAAAGTTATAATGGTGAAAAATTTTCACATGCATCTGCAATAAGAAGATGTTTAGATTATAAAAATGTGTCTTTAATCTCTTTTGGAATTAGAAATATATCAGAAAGTGAGATTCCTTTTTTGAAAAAAAATTCAAATAGAATAGATATCTTCTGGGCAAAAGATAAAAAAAAATGGAATTTAAATAAATTTAAAAAATTAATAAAAAATAAGACTGTTTACTTAACGTTTGATGTAGACGGATTAGATTCAAGTATTATGCCTGCTACCGGAACACCTGAACCAGGTGGATTGTTGTGGGACGAGACATTAGAGATAATTAGAATTGCCGCAAAAAATTCAAATATAGTTGGAGCTGACATTAATGAACTTTCTCCAATTAAAGGATTTAACTCCTATAATTTTCTTGTTGCTAAATTAGCTTATAAAATTTTATCTTATAGATTTTTATATTAGACTTTAATTGGCTTAAATATTTTTAATAACATTCTAAATGGTATTAACATTATTAATGCTACTAGTATTTTAACACCCAAATCACCCAAAGATAAAGTAACCCAAGGAACTCCTGTTCCATAAAATGCTATTGAGAAAAATAAAAAAGTATCAATAGTTGAACCAATTAATGATGAAGTTAGAGGTGCAACAAACCACTGTTTTTTTCTTAAACGATCAAATATTTGAATATCAAGCAATTGTGCTGTAAGAAAAGCCACTCCTGATCCAACTGCAATTCTAATAGATATTAAATCTTCAAAGTTTGTTGAAAAAAATAAAGTAAAAATAATTCCTATAAAAAAACCAAAATAAACTATTTTTCTCGCAATTATCTTTCCATAAGATCTATTTGCTAAATCGGTTATCAAAAAAGCTACTGGATAACTAAAAGCTCCATAAGTAAGAATTTCATTTAATCCATAATAATTGATTGGAAATTGAACAAGATAGTTTGATGATAAAACAACCAAACCCATCATTAGAGATAGGCTGATAAAATATTTATTCATTAAGCAGATCTAGCTACTGGCTTTTTTTGATATGGTGATTTTAATAAAATAACTTTTTTAAGTTTTTTTAATCTTGGTGATATATTTTTATTTTTTACAGTTTTTAAGAATTCGTCAAAACTTCCCTTTTTATCAACTGATCTTACTCCTGAATTGCTAACTGTTAATTTCAAACTTCTTCCAGCAAGCTCACTTGTAAATTTCACTTTTTTTAAATTAGGTAAAAATCTTCTTTTAGTCTTATTGTTAGCATGACTAACATTATGACCCTTCATAGGAATTTTACCAGTTAGTTCGCATTTTTTTGTCATAATTTCATTGCCTATATAAGGGGAGATATTGAAGGCGTCAAGTTTATTAAAATTAAGAAAGAGTTTTATTTCCAACAATTTCTGAAATATTTTTCACTCCATCTCTAAGAAGTAATTCTTTTAGCTCTTTTTTAATGTTTGCTGCAATGTTGGGTCCCTGAAATACCATCCCTGTATATAACTGAATATAATCTGCCCCTGACAAAAATTTATCATGTGCAGACTTTCCTGAGTCTATACCTCCTACCCCAATTATTTTAATTCTACCATTTAGCATTTTAAAGAATTGTTTAATAAGTAAATTTGATTTTTGTTCAATTGGCTTTCCCGACAAGCCTCCTCTTTGATGACGTTGAATATTCTTTAAATCATCTCTAGTACTTTCTGATGTATTTGAAATAATTATTGCAGATATATCATTTTCTAAAAGAATCTCTGATATTAACTCTATTTGCTTTAAATCAATGTCTGGAGAAATTTTAACTACGATTGGAATGTTAGTTTTCAATTCATTTTTCTTGTCTTTAATTGATTTTAATAATTCTTTTAATTTATTTTCATCATGAAAGTTTCTTAAATTTTCAGTATTAGGAGAAGAAATATTTATTGTAATATAATCAGCAACTTCATGAAATTTTTCTAATCCAATTAAATAATCATTCAATCTATTATCAGAGTCTTTATTTGGTCCAACATTTACTCCGAGTATTCCATTTTTTTTATTTGATTTTATCCTATTTAAAATAGTCTCAGATCCTTGATTGTTGAATCCCAATCTATTAATTAGCGCTTGATCTTCAACTAATCTAAATACTCTTGGCTTTTCATTGCCATATTGTTTTAAAGGAGTAATAGTTCCAACTTCAACAAAACCAAATCCCAGTTTAAACAAAGGATTGTAAACTTCTGCATTTTTATCAAAACCGGCTGCTATACCTATTGGATTATTTAAATCTTTGCCAAATATTTGTGTTTTAAAAATTGGATCATTTTTATTTTCATCAAATACATTTGATACTAGATTAAATTTTAAAGATTGAATTGCTAGAGTATGGGCTTTTTCTGGATCTAATTTGAAAATTAAAGATCTTAAATTTGAATACATTATTTGAGTTTACTCATTATAAGGTCTTTTGTTTCATTAACACCAAAAAAACTTATAAAAAATCCCATTCTTGGTCCATTTTCATCACCAAAAACTACCTCATAAATAAGTTTAAACCAATCTCTTAAATTTTCAGCATAACCATTTTCTTTTCCAGTAGAATAAATCAAAGTTTGAATTTCTTCTGGTGGCATCTGATCATTGCATTTTTCTAGAGTTGAAATTAAAGCCACAAGAGCTTTTTTTTCATCTTCAGAAGGTGTTTTGTATTTTTTTTGAGACTTAATTACATCATTAAAATATTTAATTGCGTAACCAACTAATCCATCAAAAATAGGAAAATTAGTTTCCTGAATATTGGGTTTGTATTTTTTTACAAATTTCCATAATAAATCTTTACTATCTGCATTACTTGTTTCGACTAAATTCAATAACATTGAAAAACTCATAATCATGTCTTCTTTTGGAATGCTTCCATTGTGGACATGCCACACTGGGTTCATTACTAATTGCTGCTCATTCTGCTTTTTAGATTTTTCAATGTTATCTAAATATTCATCTACTGCTTTTGGAACTATTTCTTTATAAAGTTTTTTAGCTCTTTTTGGATTTTGATACATATAAAGAGATAAACTTTCTGGTGAAGCATACTTCAACCATTGATCAATAGTTATTCCATTACCTTTAGATTTTGAAATTTTCTCACCCTTTTCATCTAGAAAAAGTTCATATGCAAATCCTGATGGATTCTTTTTACCCAATAAATTAATGATTTTTGTAGATAAAATTGCACTTTCAATCAAATCCTTGCCATACATTTCAAAATCAATGTCTAAAGCAAACCATCTCATTGCCCAATCTACTTTCCACTGTAATTTACAATTACCACCTAAAATACTACTCTCTAATTTTTTACCTTTATTATCGAATATTATTTTAGAATTAGATTGATCAATTTCTATAACAGGTATCTCTAAAACATGACCTGTGTCAGGACATACAGGTAAAAAAGGACTGTATGTTTTTTGTCTTTCTTTCCCAAGTGTTGGTAAAATAATATTCATTATTCCTTCATAATTTTCTAAAATGATTTTCAAAGTAGGATTAAAAAACCCTGCCTTGTACAAAGATGTAGAACTTTTAAAATTATATTTAAAATTAAAACTGTTTAAAAAATCCTTCAACATTTCATTATTGTGTTCTCCAAAACTATTAAATTTTTGAAAAGGATCAGGCACTTGTGTTAAAGGTTTATGAAGATTTTGTTGCAACAATTCTTGGTTAGGAACATTATCTGGAACTTTTCTCAAGCCGTCCATGTCATCTGAAAATGTAATAATTTCTGTTGGTAAATCTGTGAGTTGATTAAGTGCATTAACCATCATTGAAGTTCGTGCAACTTCTCCGAAAGTTCCTATATGAGGTAATCCACTTGGACCATATCCAGTTTGGAGAGTAATCTTACCTTTTTTTTCAATAAAAGCTTTTCTTTCACGAAGCATTTTTTTAGCTTCAACAAAAGGCCAAGCACTTGTCTTTTCTAGGACATCTTTTTTAATCATGAATTGCTCTTTTTAACCTTAAACTAGTGATTATATTAATTCTTATAGAGTTGAAATTTATTTACCATAAAATATTGTTCTTTCAAAATGTCTAATTACAAAACTGTTTTTTTTACGCTTGGAATTCTGCAAATAATATTGGGTGTATCAATGTTCATCCCAATTATAGTACAATTCTTTTACTCAGAGATAGACTCATCTTTCTTTGGCTCATCTATTGTAACCATAATCTTTGGAACTTTATTTTTTTTGTCAAATTTAGATCACGATAAAAAACTTAATTTACAACAAGCTTTCTTATTAACTGCACTATCTTGGATTAGTATTGCAGTATTTGGATCTTTACCGTTTGTATTCTCTAGTATTGAACTTTCAATTACAGACTCTTTTTTTGAAAGTATGTCAGGAATTACTACAACTGGATCTACAATAATCTCAGATTTAGAGAACGCACCAAAGGGTCTTCTTTTATGGAGAGCTATTTTGCAATGGTTAGGTGGAATTGGAATAATTGTAATGGCGATTACTTTAATGCCTATAATGAATGTTGGAGGTATGCAATTATTTAAAATTTCAAGCAATGACTCTTCAGAAAAAATACTCCCCAAGTCAAAAGAAATAGCACTTAGATTAATTTATATTTACTCAGGATTAACTGGCCTTTGTGCAATCACTTATTGGATATTTGGTATGGGTAAATTTGACAGCTTAACCCACTCAATGACTACAATTGCTACTGGGGGCTTTTCTAACTACAACGAGTCAATTGGATACTTTAATAGTTTGCCAATTGAAATTTCATCAATGTTTTTTATTATATTAGGAAGTATTCCTTTTATTGCTTACATTAAATTTATTAGTGGAAACAAAAAAATTTTTTTAAATGATATTCAAATCAAAACTTTTTTAAAAATTATAATATTAACTGTTATAATTTTATCTATTTACTTATTATTTTCTAACCAAGAAAACTTTAGTTTAAGATCAATATTTTTTAATACCATATCAATCCTGAGTGGTACTGGTTACGTAAACGCAGAATTTGATAGATGGGGTAGTTTTCCTATAACTCTGTTTCTTGCACTGATGTTTATAGGTGGATGTGCAGGATCTACAGCTTGTGGTGTAAAAATATTTAGAATTCAAATTCTTTATCTATTTATTCTAAACCAATTAAAAAAAATAATTTATCCTAAAGGAGTATTTGTAATTAAGTATGATCAAAGTGCAGTTGATGAAAAGTTTATAGCTTCAATTATTTCATTTATTTATTTTTATATCGTAATATTTTTTATTCTTACTGCATTGTTATCATTAACTGGTTTAGATTTTATTACAGCTATTTCAGGCGCCGCTACATCTATTTCAAATGTTGGGCCTGGTCTTGGTCCAATAATTGGCCCTAATGGAGATTTTTCTTCATTACCAGACCTTTCTAAATGGATTTTAACAGTAGGTATGATTTTGGGTAGACTTGAGCTATTTGCAATATTAGTATTATTTTTACCATCATTTTGGAAAAATTAATTGTGTCTGAAATAAAAAAAACATCATGGTTGGAATCTATTTCAGTTTACAAAGATATCCGGATGCTAAGAATTTTATTACTTGGTGCAATCAGCGGATTTCCATGGGTCTTGATCGCAAGTAGTTTAAGTCTTTGGTTAAAAGAAGAAGGATTAAGTAGATCAACTATTGGATGGGCAGGACTTATTTTTGGAGTTTATGCTTTTAATTATCTTTGGGCACCAATTATAGATAGAATTCAAATTCCTTTCCTAACTAAAAAATTAGGTCACAGAAGAGGATGGATTGTTTTAATGCAATTAGTAATTCTATTAAGTTTACTAGTTTGGAGTATCATAAATCCTACAGAAAATTTAGCGTTGATAATTACAGTTGGATTGATCATCGCTATAGCATCAGCAACTCAAGACATAACGGTAGATGCATTAAGAATTGAACAAATTAATGAAAATGAGGGAAAATCAATGGCAGCAGGTGCTGCAATGGCTGTAGTTGGTTGGTGGACAGGTTACAAATTAGGTGGTGTGGTTGCTTTATTTACTGCAGAGTTCTTTGAAAATATTGGTATCCAAGATTACTGGCAAGCAACTTTTTTAATATTAGGTGTTCTAATTATTTTAATGAATATTGCTCTGATGTTTGTTCATGAACCAGTAGAAACTGACAGACAATCAAAGCAAAAGGAAACTGATAAACTAATTAAAGGTAAACTAGGATCTAACAATATTATTACAACTTTTGTTGCCTATATAACTGGAACAATTGGTGGACCCATTATTAGCTTCTTTAAAAAAAATGGTTTTGCCATAGCTGCAGGAATTTTAGGGTTTGTCTTTTTGTTTAAAATTGGAGAAGCATTCATGGGTAGAATGTCGATTGTATTTTATAAAGAAATAGGCTTTTCAAAAGGACAAATAGCAATCTATTCAAAAGGATTGGGTTGGATCACAACTGTCGTATTTACTTTAATTGGTGGCGTAATGGCCATGAGAGCTGGAACTATAAAAACTATGTTCTTTGCAGGAGGTTTAATGGCGGTTACAAATTTGTTATTTGCTGTCTTAGCATGGACTGGTAAATCTGAACTATTATTTGCAATAGCAGTTATTGCTGACGATATTACTGCAGCTTTTGCAACTGTTGCATTTGTAGCATTTATATCTTTACTGGTTGATCGAACATATACAGCAACACAATACGCTTTACTTGCATCTATAGGGACTGCTGGGAGGACAACTTTAGCATCATCATCAGGAGCTTTGGTAGATTGGTTGAACGGAGATTGGGGAACATTTTTTGTCCTAACAACTATTATGGTTTTTCCTTCACTAATATGTCTATGGATGATAAAAAATAAAATTAAAATTGGTGCAAAATAAATTTTATTTTACAGGTAGTTTTTCTAATATCTATAAGAAATCCTCTAAATTTTCAGAAGTAACTTCACAAATATTGTATGGAGAGAAATTTAAAATTTTATCTAAAACTAAAAATTGGATAAAAATAAAATCTAGTTTTGATAATTATACTGGGTACATTCAAAATAAAAATTATTTAAAAGAATTTAAAGCTAATTATAAGGTAAGTAGTTTAAAAGCAAATATCTATAAAAAACCAAATTTAAAAACTAATATTTTTCTATCTCTTGGATCAAAGTTATCAGTTAAAGAAACTAATAAAAATTTTGCCAGAATTGATAAAAATAAGTGGATTAAAAAAAAAGATATTAAAAAAATAAATTATAAAGAAAAAAACTTCATTAAAATCTTTAAAAAATTTTTGAACATAAAATATACCTGGGGTGGAAAAAGTTATAGAGGAATAGATTGCTCAGCCTTATTGCAAATATTTTACTTTTATAATAATAAGTTTTTTCCTAGAGATACCAAAGATCAAATTAAATATTTAAAAGGAAACATAAAAAAAAATTATCAAAAGGGAGATATCATTTTTTGGAAAGGACATGTCGCAATGTGTTTAAATTCCAAGCAATTGATACACGCTTATGGCCCTGAAAAAAAAGTATTGATCATGCCTATAATTAAGACAATTAGAAGAATTGAAAATACAGCAAAACTTAAAGTTAAAAAAATAGCTAAAATTAAAATTTAGCTTCTTCCAAAATCTGGCTTATTAATATCTTGTTTGAGTTTAATTATTTTTGATCTGACTTTTTTAGTTTGAATAAGCTTGTTTATAATAGATTTATTATCTTTTGAATTAATATCAGATTTAAATGATTTCAAATTTTTAATAAATAAATCAATAGCATTTGAAATATTTTTATTGTTATTGAAAAAAATATCTCGCCACATAATCTCATTAGAAGCTGCTATTCTTGAAAAATCTCTTAGTCCTCCTGCGCTATATTTGATTAAATCATAGCTTTGTTTTTTCTCAAAATCTTGAGCTGACTTAACTAAATTATATGCAATTAAGTGAGGCAAATGACTAGTTATTGAAAAAATTTTGTCATGTTTTTCTGGTGACATGATTGTTACTTTTGATCCAATCTTCTCCCAAAATTTTTTCAGAAAATTTAAATTTTTTTTAATTGTATTTTTTTCTTTAATTAAAATACACCATCTGCCCTCGAACATGTTGCTCTTTCCGTGCTGTGGTCCACTTACTTCAGAACCAGCAATTGGGTGACTGGAAGTCCATGCAATTCCTTTTTTTAAAAATTTTTTTATTATTTTTGATGATTCAATTTTTGAAGAACCAACATCAGTAATTAATGTGTTAGGAGAAATATAATTATTTATTTTCATAATAATATTTTTGTATTCACTCATAGGTGTACAAAAAATAATAAAATTAGATTTTGTTACAGCTTCTTTTAATGAACTAACTACTTTTCCAGGTAATTTAAGATTTTTAATTCTTGATATATTCTTTTTTGACTTTTCATAAATATATACCTTATCTGCTAATTTATTTTTGTGTATAGATCTTAAAACTGAAGATCCAAGTAAACCACAACCTATGATTAAAATATTTTTCATTTAATTAAAAATCTTTCTCACTGCATTCATGAATATTAAATTTTCTCTAGATGACCCAATAGTTAATCTCAATTTGTTTTTAATATGATAACCATCTTCAGTAGATCTTAATATAATTCCTTTATTTTTTAATTTTTGGTAAAGAAAATTTGCTGAATATTTACAGTCATCAAAATTTAATAGTAAAAAATTTGCTGATACAGCGTTTGAAAAAATATTATATTTTTCGAGAAATTTTTTTAGTCTATTTGCATAATTTAAATTATGTCGAATGGACTTTTGAATGAATTGCTTATCCTTCAAAGACTCTGCGGCCGCAACTTGGGCCAAACCATTTACATTAAAAGGTGGTTTAATAACATTTAACGCTCTAATTATTTGTTTCGATCCATATCCCCAACCAATTCTTAATGAGGCCAAACCAAACATTTTAGAAAATGTTCTCAATATAAATACATTATCTTTATTTTTAAATAATTCTAAACCAGAGCTGTAATCATCATTTTTCATATATTCCGAGTACGCATCATCAATTACTAATAAAATATTTCTATTCAATTTTCTTCTAAGTTCTAATGTCTCTTTTTTAGTTAAATATGTTCCTGTTGGATTGTTTGGATTTGCAATAAAAACTATTTTGGTTTTCTTAGATACTTTTTTCAATATTTCTTCAATTGAAACTTTAAAATTATTTTCTTTTGCAAATACAACTTTTGCGCCAACAATTTTTGCATAAATCCTGTACATTAAAAAACTATATTGAGGAACAATCACTTCATCCTTTGGATGTAGATATAATTGACATAACATTTGAATTACCTCGTCAGAACCTGCTCCGCATATTATTTTATCGAAATTGCATTTATACGCTTTAGATATTGCCATTTTAAGATTGGTAGACTTTCCATCTGGATATTTATCTAATACTAAATTTTTTTGAGATATTGCTTTTTTTGCTAACGGGCTCATCCCTAAAGCAGACTCATTAGCTGACAATTTAATGACCTTTTTAATTTTGTTAATTTTAGATTTGCCAGGCTTATAAGCTTCTATGTTAAATTTTTTAAATTTAGGTGTGCTCATTTTTTTTATTTTTATGAGCTCTTTATAGATAAAAAAACAAATATTTATAGAGAATATGATCTTATTTTAAAAAATTGACATAAATTACAAGTTCTTGTACAAAATTTGTGCGCTGATTTAACTGAATTGCGAGCGCTTAAAAAAAACCGCTAAAATAGTTTTTTTTCTCACAATTCATCCAGAGGCTTTAAAATGAATACAGAAAAAAATATTAAGACATTAATTATAAAAAAACCTCTTAAATTAGATTGCGGTAAAACTATAAACAATTTTCCAATTGCATTCGAAACTTATGGGTCTTTAAATGAGAATAAGGACAATGCTATATTAGTATTTCATGCACTAACTGGAGATCAATTTGTAACTGGTTTAAATCCTGTTACTAAAAAAGATGGTTGGTGGAGTTTTGCTGTAGGCCCAGACAAAGCAATAGATACCAATAAATATTTTGTTATTTGTTCAAATGTAATTGGTGGATGTATGGGATCTTATGGACCAAGCCATAAAGATCCTGAAACACAGAAAACTTTTGGAACCGATTTTCCAGTTATTACAATTAATGACATGGTGAATGCACAATATAATTTACTTGAACACTTTGGAATTAATAAACTATTTGCTATTACCGGAGGTTCTATGGGGGGTATGCAGGTTCTTCAATTTATCACCAACTTTCCTGATAAAGCTAAAACGGTTATACCCATTGCTACAACTTCAAGTCATTCGGCACAGAATATTGCTTTCAATGAACTAGGAAGACAGGCAATCACTGCTGACAGCAATTGGAAAGATGGAAATTATGAAGCTAATAACACAAACCCAGGTAAAGGGCTTGCTGTTGCAAGAATGGCAGCTCATATAACTTATCTCTCTAAAAAAGGTTTGCAGGAAAAGTTTGGAAGAAAATTGCAAGAAAGAGAAGATTTGAAATTCGGTTTTGATGCGGATTTTCAAATTGAGAGTTATTTGAGATACCAAGGATCTGTATTTGTAGATAGATTTGATGCAAACAGCTACCTCTACATAACTAGGGCCATGGATTATTTTGATTTAGTTAAACAATTTAATGGAAATCTATCTGATGCATTTAAAAATACAAAAGCTAAATTTTTTGTCATTTCTTTTACTTCTGATTGGCTTTATCCAACCCAAGAAAATAAAGATATTGTTATAGCTTTAAATTCTATTGGAGCAGATGTTGGTTTTGTAGAAATTGTATCTGATAAAGGTCACGACTCTTTTTTATTAGATGTTCCTGATTTTTTAAACGCACTAAAAAATTTCTTAGACAAATCTTATACAGAGTTAAACAATGAAAAATGAATTTAAAGTAATATCAGATTTAATTGAAGATAATAAAAAAGTTCTAGATGTAGGTTGTGCAGATGGAACTTTGATGCAATTTTTAAAAGAACATAAAAATATAAATGTAAGAGGGCTAGAAATTTCTAAGGAAAAAGTACAAGAATGTATTGCAAAAGGATTAACTGTAATAGAAGGTAACGCAGAGAAAGACTTAAAACAATTTCCTGATAAATCGTTTGACTATGTAGTATTGAGTCAAACACTCCAAGCATTTTTAAGCCCTGAAATTGTTTTAGATGAACTTTTAAGAGTTGGAAAAAAAGCAATTGTAACGATACCAAATTTTGGTAATTGGCAAGTTAGATTGCATCTATTATTTAAGGGCACAATGCCAATAACAAAATCTTTACCAGAACAATGGCACAGTACACCTAATTTACATATGTGCACAATTAAAGATTTTGTAAATTTTATAAAATTTAAAGAAATTAAAATGATAAAAACTTTAGCTTTAAATAGTAACAACACTTCAAATATAACAAATAGTAATTTAGGAACTAAAAATTTATTTGCTGATCTTGGAATATTTTTAATAGAAAAATAAATGAAAGTTGAAATTATACCGTGCCTACAAGATAATTATAGTTATTTAATTATTGATAATGAAAAACAGGAAGCATGTGTTGTTGATCCAAGTGAAGCTAAACCAATAATCAATTACTTAAACGATAAAAATATTAAATTAAAATATATCTTAAATACTCATCATCATTATGATCATGTTGGGGGTAATACTGAATTAAAAAAAAAATTTGGATCTGTTGTTTTAGGATTTAATGGAGATGCAAAAAGGATACCAGAGATTGATATATTGCTAAAAGATAATGAAATTTGGAATAGCGGAAATTTTAAAGCTAAAATTATTCATATCCCTGGACACACAACAGGACATATTTGTTTTTATTTTTTTGAAGAAAACTTACTATTCACCGGAGATACTCTCTTCTCACTTGGATGTGGTAGAATTTTTGAGGGTACATATGAACAAATGTATAACTCTTTAAGTAAATTAAAATCTTTACCTAAAGAAACAAAAATCTATTGTGGCCATGAATATACTTTAAATAATTCAAAATTCTGCTTGAAACATGATTCTGAAAACTCTTCTTTGTTAAAAAAAATAGAATTTATAAAACAACAAAGAAATAATAATTTACCTACTATTCCATCAACCTTACAAGATGAAATTGATTGTAATATTTTTTTAAGAGCTAATGACCTAAAATCCTTTTCAAAATTAAGGGATTTAAAGGATAATTTCTAACTAATTCAGCTTGACTATAGGCTTCCGGTAACTATATTGCGGTTACTTAAATTTAATATTCATACTATGTCATACGCAGTAATAAAAACAGGTGGTAAGCAGTACAAAGTTAAATCTGGTGAGATATTAAAAATTGAAAAATTACCAGATTCAAAGCCTGAGACTAAGATAGAATTTAATGAAATCCTAGCATATGGGGATGATAAAAATATTGAGGTTGGAACTCCTAATGTTGAAGGTGCTAAGGTAGAGGCAGATTTAATTAAAAATAGTAAAAATAGAACAATTCTAATTTTCAAAAAAAGAAGAAGACAAAATTCAAGAAGAAAAAATGGACACAGACAACAATTTTCTTTGATAAGAATTAACAAAATTTTTTCAAAAGATGGTAAAGTATTATCTGAAGCTGAAAAAATTAAACCAGCTCCCAAAAAAGAAGAAGTTAAGGAAGCTGCAAGTAAATAGTTATTAGGTAAATTATGGCAACAAAAAAAGCAGGTGGATCATCGAGAAACGGACGAGATAGTGCTGGTCGAAGACTTGGTGTTAAAAAATACGGTGGAGAAACTGTAATACCTGGAAATATAATTGTTAGACAAAGAGGAACAAAAATTTTTCCTGGCGAAAATGTTGGAATGGGAAAAGATCATTCAATTTTTTCTGTTATCAAAGGTAAAGTTGTATTCAAAAAATCTAAATTAGATAGAACTTACGTTTCAGTAAAACCCAATTAATAGTACAACCAAGAAAATGTTGTATTATGAAATTTCTCGATCAAGTTAAAATTTATATTAAGGCTGGAAACGGCGGTGACGGTTCACCAAGTTTTAGAAGAGAAAAGTATGTTGAGTTTGGAGGACCTGATGGAGGTGATGGAGGCAGGGGTGGCTCTATCATTTTAAAATCAGAAGAAAACTTAAACACTTTAATTGATTACAGATATCAACAACATCATAAAGCTCAGCGTGGAGAGAATGGTTCTGGTCAAAATCGAACAGGTAAAAGTGGTGAGGATTTGGTTTTAAAAGTTCCTCTTGGAACCCAGGTATTTGAAGAAGATAACAAAACTCTATTATTTGATTTTAACAAAAAAGGAGAAGAGTACATTGCAGCTAATGGTGGCAAAGGTGGTTTGGGAAATACTAGATTTAAAAGTTCTACAAACAGAGCTCCAAGAAAATTTACGAAAGGAACTTTGGGAGAAGAGTTTACAATTTGGTTACAACTTAAAACAATAGCTGATATCGGAATTATCGGATTACCTAACGCAGGAAAATCAAGTTTGTTGGCAGCACTTACAAACGCAAATCCTAAAATTGCTAATTATAAATTTACAACACTTAATCCTAACTTAGGTGTTGCTAGCTATGATGATAAAGAAATCACAATAGCCGATATACCAGGATTAGTAGAAGGTGCCAATGAGGGTGTTGGACTTGGGATACAGTTTTTAAAACATATAGAAAGATGCAAATCTTTATTACATTTAATTGATATTACTAATCTTGATCTTAACGAATCTTATGATCAGGTTAAAAATGAACTTAAAAATTACAGTTCTAAAATGCTTGAAAAGAGAGAGTTAATTGTGTTTAACAAAATAGATTTAATTGATGAAGACACAGCTAAAGATGTAATTGATGATTTCTCTAAAGATAAAAATTGTGAGATAATGACTATGACAACTTTAAATAAAGAGTCGGTTTCAAAAATTAAGGCAAAATTATTATCCTATGTATCTTAAAAACTCGAAAATTATTGTTATTAAAATTGGTTCATCTTTATTAGTTGATGAAAATAAAAAAATTAGAAAAAAATGGCTTTCAAGCTTTGCGAGGGACATCAAAAAACTAAAAGATAAAAATCAAAAAATAGTCATTGTTAGTTCAGGTGCTATCGCTCTTGGATGTAAAAAAATGAATTTTAACAAAAAAAATATTAAGTTAGATAAAAGTCAAGCAATTGCCTCTATTGGCCAAATTGAACTAATGAATTTATTCTCTCAGACCTTCTCAAAATTCAAATTAAATATTTCACAAATTTTGTTAACTCTAGAAGATACGGAGGAACGAAGAAGATCCTTAAATGCCAAAAGAACATTCGAAAATTTATTCGAGCTTGGATTTATCCCAGTTGTTAACGAGAATGATACAATTGCAACAACTGAAATAAAATATGGAGATAATGATAGATTGGCATCTAGAGTAGCTCAAATTACAAACGCCGATACATTAATTTTACTTTCAGATGTAGATGGCCTTTTTACAAAAAATCCAAAAGTAAATAAAGACGCTAAACTAATAAAAATAGTAAATGATATAAACAAAGACTTAAAAGAAATTAATATCAAAGGAATTAATGAATATGGAAGTGGAGGAATGCAAACAAAAATTGAAGCTGCTAAAATTTGTCAATTAGCTGGCAGCAGTATGATTATTGCAAACGGACTGTATTCAAATCCTATTTCAAAAATTATTGAAAAAAATAATTGTACATGGTTCAGCCCAAAGGTCTCTAAACTTCATGCTAGAAAAAAATGGATAATTAGCTCAATTGCACCTAAAGGAAATATTGTAATTGATGATGGAGCCAAAAAAGCGTTAAAGCTTGGAAAAAGTTTACTAGCTGCAGGTATTAAAAATGTATCAGGAAGATTTAACAAAGGTGATCATATAAAAGTTTTAGATAAAAAAAATAATGAATGTGCTAGGGGTTTAAGTTCTTTTTCTTCTGATGAAGTAAAAAAAATTATGGGACACCATTCGAATGAAATTCAAAAATTACTTGGGTATGTTGCAAAATCTGAAGTTATTCATAAAGATGATATGGTAGAAGTGTAAATGAATAATTATATGAATTTAATCGGTAAAAGAGCAAGAAAAGCAAGTCAATATAAAATAGACACAAAAGTTAAAAATAGTGTTTTAGCCTACTATGCTAAAATGCTTAACATAAACAAAGGTTTAATAATTAAAGAAAATACTAAAGATATTAATTACGCAAAAAAAATAGGATTAAAAGAAAATTTAATTAATAGACTTCATTTAAATGAGAAAAAAATAAACGACATCAGAAATTCTATTATTAGTATTATTAAATTTAAAGATCCCATTAATCATGTTCTAGAAAAGTGGAAAAGACCTAATGGATTAAATATTAGTAGAGTATCAATTCCAATAGGAGTTATTGGTGTAATTTATGAAAGTAGGCCAAATGTTACATCAGATGTTGCGGGTTTATGTTTCAAATCAGGTAATGCAGTAATCTTAAGAGGAGGTTCTGAGGCAATCAATTCAAATAGAATTTTATCAAAACTTTTTAGAATAGCGCTCAAAAAAAATAAAGTAGATGAAAACTTTATACAATTTATAGACTCTAAAAACAGAAAGATGGTTGATGTAATGCTTTCCAAAATGAAAGAATATATTGATGTTATAATCCCACGTGGTGGAAAAAATCTTGTAAGAAAAGTTCAAGAACTTTCTAAGGTTCCTATAATTGGTCATCTTGAGGGTATTTGTCATACATATGTCGACAAAGACGCTGAATTAAAGATGGCAAATAGAGTTGTTACTAACGCAAAATTAAGAAACACCAGCATATGTGGGGCGACCGAAACCATTATTCTACATAAAAATATTGTTAAAAAATTTAGCAATACAATCCTGGGTAATTTAGAAAAAAATGGTTGTAAAATTTATGGAGAAAAGACTTTGGCTAAATTTTATAAAGGTAAAATTTTTAAAGCTACTGAAAAAGATTGGTCTACAGAATATTTAAGCTCAGCAGTTTCTGTTAAAATAGTAAACAACCTCAATGAAGCTATAAGTCATATTAATAAGTATGGAACAATGCATACAGACTCAATAATTACAAAAAACAAAAAAACAGCTAATCAATTTCTAAAAGAAGTCAAAAGCTCTATTGCTATGCATAACACTTCAACTCAATTTGCAGATGGAGGTGAATTTGGGTTTGGAGGAGAAGTTGGAATTTCTACCAATGTACTACCACCAAGAGGGCCTGTAGGACTTAATCAACTTGTTTCATACAAATATCAAATTACAAGTAACGGTAAAATAAGAAATTAATTTGAAATCAAATAGGACAAAAATAGGAATTTTAGGAGGATCATTTGATCCTGCTCATAAAGGTCATATAGCAATTTCAAAAGAAGCAAAAAAAAGATTTGAGCTTAAAAACATTATTTGGGCAATCACAAAAAAAAATCCATTTAAAAACCAGAGCAAAACCTCAGTTACTGAAAGAATAAAATTCTGTAAAAAAATTATTGGTAAAAATTCATTTATAAAAGTGAGATTTTACGAAAATAAAATTAATTCAAATAAAACAATCGATTTAATTAATTATTTGAAAAAAAATAGAAATATTGAAATCTATTTTTTAATGGGAGCAGATAACTTAATAAATTTTCACAAATGGTATAAATCAAAATCTATTTCACAAAAGTGTAATATTTTAGTTTTCGATAGACATGGCTATAAAAAAAACTCATTAAAATCAAAGACATTTAAGGCTCTCAGTAATACCACCCTCAAATTTATAGAGTTTAATAAAGTCAACATTTCATCTTCTCAATTAAGAAAAATTTGATAGTCTAAATTTAATTAATGGATAAAATTTCAGATCTCAAAGAAATTGTAATTACCACATTAGATCTTAACAAAGCTGAAGACATAGTAACTATTGATCTTAAAGATAAAAGTTCGATGGCAGATTATATGATAATAGCAAGCGGTACATCATCTAGACATATACAATCTTTATCTGAACAAGTGTTAGAAAAGCTTAAAGATAATGGAATTAAAGACTCTAAAATTGAGGGTAAAGAAAGTGGTGAATGGAAATTGGTAGACGGTATAGATCTAATCGTTCATATTTTTCATCCAGAGAAAAGAAAATTTTATGAATTAGAAAAAATCTGGTCAGAATTTATTCCTAAAGAAAAAGTAATGATATGAAAATAATTAAATATTACTCAATTATTTTTTTATCATTTTTTTATTTAAGTTCAGCAAACTCTTCTGAAGTAGATATTTACAAAAAGATAGATTTATTTGGCGAGGTTTTAGAAAAAATAAATAGAGAATATATTGATGAGATCAATCAATCTGAAAGCATGGACTCTGCTATCAATGGCTTACTTCAATCTTTAGACCCTTATTCCTCTTATATGTCTCCTGAAATTCTGGAGGAGATGCAAACTGAAACTAGCGGTGAATTTGGTGGCCTTGGAATTGAGGTTAGCATGGAAGCAGGAGTTGTTAAAGTTATTTCACCTATTGACGACACACCAGCGTCAAAAGCTGGATTAAAAGCTGGTGATTACATTGTGAAAATTAATGATACCCAAGTTCAAGGGAAATCTCTAAGTGAAGCTGTTGATTTAATGCGAGGCCCAGTAGGTTCAAGTATAGAATTAACAGTTAGACGAAGAGGAGAAAAAAAAGCACTAACATTTAATATCACTAGAGAGATAATTGAAATTCAATCAGTTAAGTCAGAGTTATTAGAAGAAAATATTGGATATATTAGATTAACTTCATTTAATGAAAATAGTAGTGATCAAATAGAAAAACAAATAAAGAAATTAAAAAAAAATAAAAATCTTAATTCATTTATTTTGGATTTAAGAAATAATCCAGGTGGATTACTAAACCAAGCAATAAGAATATCTGATTTCTTTTTAGAAAATGGTGAAATTGTCTCCACTAAAAGTAGAAAAGAATCTGATAATAGAAAATGGTTTGCAAAAAAAGGAGACATAACTGACGGAAAAACATTATTAGTACTGATAAATTATGGATCAGCTTCAGCATCAGAAATTGTTGCAGGAGCTTTAAAAGACCACAAAAGAGCAATTGTTGTAGGTGAAAACAGTTATGGCAAAGGTTCAGTTCAATCTATTATTCCTCTTAAAAATAGAGGCGCAATACGATTAACTGTTGCAAAATATTATCTTCCATCTGGAAAATCTATATCTGAGGTTGGTGTACGTCCAGACATTGAAGTGAATGAAGAGGGTGATAATTTTAAAATAAGAACTGAAACTGATAATCAGTTAAATTACGCAATTAAATTACTCAACGGATAAAATGAAAAAAGATTTGTATAATCTTCCACTAAGAAGTGGAGTTGGAATTGTTGTGTTAAATAATGATAACAAAGTATTTGTTGCCAAAAGAATAGATAACCCTAAAAATTTTTGGCAAATGCCCCAAGGCGGTGTGGATGAAGGTGAGGATTTTTTAAAAGCTGCTTACAGGGAATTAGAAGAGGAAACTAGTATTAAGAGTGTCGAATTGATCAAAGAATTAGACGGGACTATAACTTATGAACTTCCAGATAGATTGCTTGGTTTGATTTGGAAAGGAAAGTACAGAGGTCAAAAACAAAAATGGTTTTTAATGAGATTTGTTGGGTCAGATATTGAAATAAATATCAAAACTAAACACCCTGAGTTTTTAGAGTGGAAATGGGTAGAGCTAGACAAAATAACAGACTTGGTGGTTGATTTTAAACTACACGTGTACAAAGAAGTTAAAGATAAAGTAAAAAAAATTCTTAATTAAGAGTTTTTAAAACTTCAATTTTTTGATCTACTAAATATTTAGCTTGATCATTAATATCTGACTTTCCTGCCTCTTCTTCAGCTTTTCTCAGTAAATCTTGTTGAACAGATTTATCCATATCAGACAAATTATAAATTGAGCTTGTTAGAATAGATAAATTATTATTTTTAAACTCTACTATACCATCCTCAACATAATAATTTTCATCACCAGATTTTGAACTAACTTTGATAATACCTGGTTTTAAAAATGAGATAATTGAAATGTGATCTTTTAATATCCCCATTTCTCCCTCAAAAGCAGGTACTACTACTTCTGATACATCTTCTTTGACCAAAAAAGATTTTTCAGGATTTACTATCTCAATTTTAAATTCTTCGCTCATTAAGCTGCAGCTTCTTTTTCCATTTTTTGAGCTTTTTCAATAGCCTCTTCAATTGTACCGACCATGTAAAAAGCTGCTTCTGGCAAGTGATCATATTCACCCTTACAGATTGCATCAAATCCTTTGATTGTAGATTCAAGATCAACTAGTTTTCCTGGTGAACCTGTAAATACTTCCGCAACAAAGAATGGTTGAGATAAAAATCTTTGAATCTTTCTAGCTCTTGCTACAACTAATTTATCTTCCTCAGATAATTCATCCATACCAAGGATAGCAATAATATCCTGAAGTGATTTATAAGATTGTAAAATTCTTTGTACATCTCTCGCAACTCTATAGTGCTCGTCACCAACTATTCTTGGATCTAAAATTCTTGAAGTAGAATCTAATGGGTCTACTGCAGGATAAATACCAATTTCAGCTATTTGTCTTGAAAGTACAGTAGTAGCATCCAAGTGAGCAAATGATGTTGCAGGCGCTGGATCAGTTAAGTCATCAGCTGGAACATAAATCGCTTGCACTGAAGTAATTGATCCTTTGTTTGTTGTTGTAATTCTTTCTTGAAGATTACCCATATCAGTAGCTAATGTAGGCTGATATCCTACAGCTGAAGGAATTCTACCTAATAAAGCAGATACCTCTGAACCAGCTTGAGTAAATCTAAAAATATTATCAACAAAGAATAAAACGTCTTGTCCTTCTTGATCTCTAAAATATTCTGCAACTGTTAATCCAGTTAAAGCAACTCTTGCTCTTGCTCCTGGGGGTTCGTTCATTTGTCCATAAACCAATGCAGCTTTAGAACCAGGGCCATCTTGCTTGATTACTCCAGATTCCATCATCTCATGGTAAAGATCATTTCCTTCTCTAGTTCTTTCTCCAACTCCAGCAAAAACTGAAAATCCACCATGTGCTTTCGCAACGTTGTTAATCAATTCCATAATTAAAACTGTCTTACCAACACCAGCACCTCCAAATAGTCCAATTTTTCCTCCTTTGGCATATGGTGCTAATAAGTCGATAACTTTAATACCAGTAACTAATATTTCAGTTTCAGTTGATTGATCATTAAATTCAGGGGCAGCTCTGTGAATAGGCCAGCTTTCTTTAGTTTTAACCTCACCTCTTTCGTCAATTGGCTCACCAATTACATTAATAATTCTACCTAGTGTTTCTGGTCCAACAGGTACCTGGATAGGAGCATTCGTATTTACAACTTCATCTCCTCTTTTTAATCCTT
The DNA here is from genome assembly GCF_052047655.1 of Candidatus Pelagibacter sp. HIMB1695. Taxonomy (NCBI): domain Bacteria; kingdom Pseudomonadati; phylum Pseudomonadota; class Alphaproteobacteria; order Candidatus Pelagibacterales; family Candidatus Pelagibacteraceae; genus Candidatus Pelagibacter; species Candidatus Pelagibacter sp. HIMB1695. Next base: position 891,875 of record NZ_JBNAJT010000001.1, read on the forward strand.
CAGTAGCATCCATTGCAATAGTTCTTACAGTTGTTTCTCCTAAGTGCTGAGCAACCTCTAAAACCAGTCTATTGTCACCATTTTTACATTCTAATGCTGTTAAAATTTCCGGTAATTCTCCTTCAAATTTTACGTCTACTACCGCTCCAATAACTTGTGTGATTATTCCTTTGCTCATAATTATAAACTTTCTGCTCCTGATATGATTTCTATTAGTTCTTTAGTAATTGCTGCCTGACGACTTCTATTATATTCGATAGTAAGTTTGTCAACCATTTCACCTGCGTTTCGGGTTGCATTATCCATTGCACTCATTCTGGATCCTTGTTCGCTAGCTGAATTCTCTAACATTGCCTTAAATATTTGTGTTGAAATATTTTTTGGCAACAAATTGCTTAAAATTTCATCTTCATCTGGTTCAAATTCGTAACTTTCATCTGAACTATTTTCACTTCCCTCATCATTTAAAGGAATTATTTGTTGAGCCTGTGGAATTTGTGTAATTACATTTTTAAATTTATTGTAAAAAATTGTACAAACATCAAATTCACCTGCTTCAAATTTTTCAATAATAATTTTTCCTACTTTATCTGCATCAAAATAATTTGCATTTTTAGATTCTTTAAATGAAATATTTTCAATTATTTTGTCACCATAAATTCTCTTAAGCTGGTCATTGCCTTTTGAACCTACAGTGATAATTTTAAGCTCTTTATTCTCATCTAAAATTTTAGAAAAGTAACTTTTTGCTTTCTTAATTATGTTGGAATTAAACCCACCACATAGACCTCTATCTGATGTCATAACAACACAAAGATGAACTTTGTCTTGTCCTGTACCAGCTAATAACTTTGGTGCATTTTCTTTATCTGAAATTCCACTAGAAAGGTTTAAAATTACATTGTTCATTTTTTCTGAATAAGGTCGTCCTTTTTCAGCACTTTCTTGTGCTTTTCTTAATTTTGCAGCTGCAACCATTTTCATAGCCTTAGTAATCTTTTGTGTAGATTTTACACTGGCTATTCTTTTTTTTAGGTCGTCCAAACTTGCCATATCAAATTAAGATTTAAGGGTTTCCTTTAGTTGAGTAATCAGTTCAACTAATAACTTTTCTTTATCCTCTTCAAGTTTTCCTGAACTTTGTATCGACTCAATAATCTCAGGTTTTTCTGATTTACATTTCTCAATGATTTTACTTTCAAAACCTGCAACATCTTTTAAATCAATATCATCAAGATATCCTTTAACACCACAGAAAACCGAAATTACTTGTTCAGCAACTGTCATTGGAGAATATTGCTTTTGTTTTAAAAGCTCAGTTAATTTTGATCCTCTATTCAATAACTGTTGAGTAGAAGCATCTAAATCTGAACCAAATTGAGCAAATGCTGCCATTTCTCTATATTGAGCAAGCTCAAGTTTCATAGATCCTGAAACTTTTTTCATCGCTTTAGTTTGTGCAGATGAACCTACCCTTGAGACTGATAAACCAACATTAATTGCAGGTCTAATTCCTTGGTTGAATAATTCAGTTTCTAAGAAAATCTGACCATCCGTAATTGAAATTACATTTGTTGGAATAAATGCAGATACGTCTCCACCTTGAGTTTCAATAATTGGAAGTGCTGTTAAAGATCCTCCTCCATGTTCATCACTCAATTTTGCAGCTCTTTCTAATAATCTACTATGTAAATAGAATACATCACCTGGATAAGCCTCACGTCCTGGAGGTCTTCTAAGTAAAAGTGACATTTGTCTATAAGCAACTGCTTGTTTTGATAAATCATCATAAATAATCAACGCGTGCATTCCATTATCTCTGAAATATTCACCCATAGCACAACCAGTATATGGAGCTAAAAACTGAAGCGGTGCTGAGTCTGATGCTGTTGCAGCAACAATTGTTGTGTATTCCATTGCACCAGCTTCCTCTAAAGTTTTTTGAATTTGTCTAACAGTTGATCTTTTCTGACCTACAGCAACATAAATACAATATAATTTTTGTTTTTCATCGCCTGATTCATTAATTTTTTTTTGGTTTATGATTGCATCAACTGCAACAGCAGTTTTTCCTGTTTGTCTATCACCAATAATTAATTCCCTTTGTCCTCTTCCGATTGGAACCAAACTATCAATTGATTTTAAACCAGTTTGCATTGGTTCATTAACTGATTGTCTAGGGATAATTCCAGGAGCCTTAACCTCTACTCTGCTCTTTTGTACACTTTTATCTAATGCACCTTTGCCATCAATTGGATTTCCCAAACCATCGACTACTCTACCTAGTAACTCTTTTCCAACTGGCGTATCAACAATTTTTCCAGTTCTTTTTACAACATCACCTTCTTTAACATTTCTGTCATCACCAAAAATTACAACACCAACGTTTTCGCTCTCTAAGTTTAGGGCCATACCTTTAGAGCCATCAGAAAATTCAACCATCTCTCCAGCCTGAACATTGTCAAGACCGTAAATTCTAGCGATACCATCACCAACTGATAAAACTTGACCTACCTCAGTAACTTCTGCTTTATCTCCAAAATTTTTTATTTGTTCTTTTAATATTTTTGTAACTTCTGAAGGATTTATTTCCATTTATGCCTCTATCATTCTATTTTCGATTTGTTGTAATTTACTTTTAATTGAGGTATCAACCATAGTACTCCCTACCTGTACTACTAAACCTCCTATTAAACTTTCATCATGTTTGTAGTTTAATTTTATTTTTGAACTAAAGTTTTTAGTTAATTCTTCCGTAATTTGTTTAATTTCTTCATTAGATAATTGTTTAGCAGATCTTAATTCGGCTTTTAGTTCTCCCCTTTTTTCTGAACAGATCTCGATGAAACTTTTAAGAATTCTTTCTACAAAAAAGAACCTTCTCTTTTGAATTAAAAAACTTAAAAAATTTTTTAACAATTGATCAAATTTATAATTTTCTGAGATTGTATTAACTACTTTTAATAAATCATCTTGGCTTGTAGTTGGATCTTTTATTAAATTTGAAAAATCTTGGCTTTGTTCTAACAATTTTAGAACTGAAAGTGACTGCTCTTCTATTTGGGATGTAACATTGCTTTCAGTAGATAATTCATAAAGCGCAAGTGAATACCTTTCTGCTGAAGTAATTGAAAATCCTGTGTCTTTGCTCAACTTGATACCTCTAAAATGTTGAAGATTATTTAAAAATCACGCTCTAATTAGCATATGACCTTTATGTCTTCAAGTGACTGATTGACGAAAAAGTCCTCTTTTTTGGGCCTAATTGAAGTTAATTGGATCAACATCAACTGAAAGTTTTATTCCTTTAGAAAATTTGTATTTTGGAACTGATTTTGCAATAGCATTTTGTAGTTTCATAGATTTTGAACCTCTAATTAAAAATCTGACCCTAAAATTTCTTTTTAGTCTAAATATAGGAGCCTCAACTGGACCCAATATATTTCCCTCAATTTTATTTTCTAAATAATTTTTAAAGTCATAAGCCTCTTTTTCTAATTTTTTTTGATTTTCACCAGTCATAATCAGAGAAATAAATCTTTGATAAGGTGGAAGTTTATTTTTTTTTCTAATTTCTAGTTCTCTTTTTAAAAATATATCAGGATTTTTATTTGTAATTTCTAAAATCATATTTTTATTATTGTTATAGGTTTGAAAATATACTGTTGCAGGTTTTCCTGTTCTTCCAGCTCTTCCTGATAACTGATGATATAACTGCAAATTTTTTTCAGCTCCTCTTAAATCATTTCCGTTAGCTGATAAATCAATATCAACAACAACAATACAATTTAAACTTGGAAAGTGAAATCCTTTAGAAATTAATTGTGTACCAACTAATATTTCAGTTTGATTATTTATAATTCTTTCTAATTTGCTTGATGAGTCTTTTTTATTCATTGTATCACTTGAAAAAATTTCAACTTCCTTATTAGGAAATTTTTTTTTAACTTCCTCGGATATCCTCTCTACACCAGGTCCACTAAAGACAAAATTACATTCACTCTCTTTTGAGCAATCTCTTTTTAAATCAGTTTTAAAACCACAATAGTGACATAATAAATTATTTTTATTTTTATGATAAACAAGGTTGATAGTACAATTTGGACAAGAATAGCTAGTTAAACAATTTTTGCACAACGCATGAGGTGAAAAACCTCTTCTATTTAAAAAAAATAAAACCTGATCTTTTCTCTCAAGGTGAAAATTTACTTTTTCGATTATTTTATCTGATAACCACGATTGTTTTTCAAGTTTGGTTTTATTAAGATCTATAATTTCGTAATTTGGTAATGAAGCATTTTTATATCTCTCTGTAAGTCTTGATAAGGAATATTTTCCTTTTTGAATATTTTCAAAAGTTTCAATTGATGGAACCGCTGTAACTAAATTAACTGGTATATTTTCAAATGAAGCTCTTGAGATTGCCATATCTCGTGCATTATAAGTTACACCCTCATCTTGTTTGAATGATTGATCGTGCTCCTCATCTACAATTATCATACCTAGATTTTTAAAAGGTAAAAATAATGACGATCTTGCACCTATAATTGCTTTAACTTCGCCATTAGATATTCCACTCCAAATTAATTCTTTCTTTTTTTTTGAAACTCCTGAGTGCCACACTGCTGCGTTAAAACCAAAATATTCATTAAATTTTTTTTCAAATTGACCTGTTAAACCTATTTCAGGTAAGAGAATTAACCCCTGATATCCTTGTTTTATAAGGTTTTTTAAAGCTTCAAAATATACAAGAGTTTTACCTGATCCTGTTGTCCCTTGTAATACGTGCACTCTAAAATTTTGGTTAGTGCTTACCATTTCTTCATATGCTTTGATTTGATCTTTGGTTAATTTTATAGATGTATTTTTAATCTCACTTTTAAAATTATTGTAAGAACTTAGCTCCTTATTTTCTATTGCATGACTACTTAACAAAATAAGCTTTAGAGCCATTCCTTTTGGAATAATATTGTACTCTGAAAACCAGTTTAAAAATTTAATAGTATTTTTTTTTAGAGGAGTCACATCTAACTTCCTCAAAACTTTTTTTATTTTGAATGTTTTGTTGCTATTTTTTTCAAATTCGTCCCAAACTACACCTGTAATTTTTGATTTGCCAAAAGGAACTTCCACATAGTCTCCTAATTTAAGATCAATACTACTTTCATAAGTAAATGGATGATCAAAAATATTAGGTAAAAGAATCGGAAATTTCATATTTTTATAATATGAAAAAAAATTAAGAGTGTATTGCTCTTTTATCTACTGATAATGCAGCTTCTTTAACTGCTTCTGAAAATGTTGGGTGCGCATGACATGTTCTTGCTATATCTTCAGAACTTGCACCAAATTCCATAGCTACACCTATTTCAGCGATTAACTCTCCTGCATGAGGACCTATAATATGAGCTCCTAATACTTTATCTGTTTGCTCATCTGCTAAAATTTTTACAAATCCTTCAGCATCATCAATTGCTTTAGCTCTAGAATTTGCCATAAATGAAAACTTACCAACTTTATATTTTTGATTGAGTTCTTTTAATTGTTCTTCTGTTTTTCCTATAGATGCAACTTCTGGAGTTGTATACACAACACCAGGTATTGTATCATAATTAACATGTCCAGATTGACCTGCAATATTTTCAGCAACTGCAATTCCTTCGTCTTCGGCTTTATGAGCAAGCATTGGTCCTACTATTACATCGCCAATAGCAAAAATATTTTCGACATTTGTTTTAAAAGTTTTATCAGTTTTTATTCTTTTTCTTTCATCTAAATCAATTCCAACTGCATCTAAATTTAATCCATCAGTATTTGGCTTTCTTCCAACAGAAATTAATACCACATCACATTCAAAATTGTTTTTATTACCATCTTTATCTACTATTGAAACAACTGCTCCGTTGTTATTTTTCTGAATTGTTTCAACTTTGTTTTGCATATTAAATTTGATGCCTTGTTTTTTTAAAATTTTCATAAACTCAGATGAAATTTCTTTATCCATTCCAGGTGTAATATGATCTAAAAATTCTACGACCTGAACTTCTGAACCTAATCTAGACCAAACGGAACCCATCTCTAAACCAATGTAGCCACCTCCTACTACAACCATTTTATTTGGTACTTTTTCTAATTTTAAAGCCCCCGTAGAGGAAACAATTACTTTTTCATCAATATCAATTCCAGGTAATGAAACTGGCACAGATCCAGTTGCTATTACTGTTTTTTCTGACTCGATAATTGTTTCATTATTCTTGTCATCTTTAATTGAGATTTGATTTTTTGATTTAAAACTTCCGTGACCTTTAAAATAAGTAACTTTGTTTTTTTTTAAAAGAAATTCAACACCTTTGGTCAATATTGTTACAGCTTTATCTTTACTTTTCATCATCTTTTCAAGATTAAGTTTTACCTCACCTATCTCGATACCCTTATTGGATAAATTTTTTACTTTATGAAATTCTTCAGAGAGATTTAATAAACTTTTTGATGGTATACAGCCAACATTTAAGCAAGTTCCTCCTAGTGAACCTCTAGACTCTATACACGCTGTTTTTAAACCTAATTGTGCAAGCCTAATTGCACAAACATAACCACCAGGCCCTCCTCCAATAACTACAGCTTGAAATTTTTCTGACATTTAAATATCCAAAAATAGTCTTCTAGGATCTTCTAGATTTTCTTTAATCATTTTTAAGAAAGAAACAGATTCTTTGCCATCAATAATTCTGTGATCATAAGAAAGAGCTAAATACATAATAGGTCTTATTTTTATTTCACCTTCTACTACCACTGGTCGCTCTACAATGTTGTGCATGCCTAGAACACCAGATTGAGGTAAGTTTAGAATTGGAGTTGATAACATTGAACCATACACACCACCATTACTGATAGTAAATGTTCCTCCTTGTAGATCTTCAATTGTTAATTTTCCATCTCTAGCCTTTTCAGAAATATCTTTAATATTTTTTTCAATATCAGCAAACGAAAGTTCGTCTGCATTTCTTAAAACTGGAACGACTAAACCTTTGTCTGTACCTACAGCAAAACTTATGTTGTAATAGTTTTTGTATATAATTTCGTCACCATCAATTTCAGCATTTACAGCAGGGAAATGCTTTAAGGCTACCACACATGCTTTAACAAAGAATGACATGAAGCCTAATTTAATTCCATATCTACTTTGAAAGTCTTGTTGATTTTCTTTTCTCATTTCCATGATATTTGTCATGTCAACTTCATTAAAAGTTGTAAGTAATGCAGCATTTTCTTGAGCTTGTTTTAATCTCTTAGCAATTGTCTGTCTTAATCTGGTCATTTTAATTCGTTCTTCTTGACCATATTGAATTTTTCTCTCTGATGGTTTTGGATTTGCTCCCATTAAACCAATTAAATCTCCTTTTAAAACCTGACCATTTTTTCCTGAACCTTGAACAGAACCAATATCAATATTATTTTCAGTAACAATTTTTCTGACTGCAGGAGACAAAGTATCATTTCTATTCTCCCTTACTGGTTCTGGGCTTGGTGCTACTTCCTCTGTCAAAACTAATGGTTTAGGTTTTTGAATTTCTGTTTTTTTATCTTCAAAAATTTCTGGTTCTTTTTTATTTGTATCTAACTGAATGACATTGTTTTCAGGAGGAGTTTCTTCGACTTGTTTAGGTTCCTCTTTTTTTTCAGTTGGTGTCACTTTTGCTGAGCCGTTTTCTGAAACAGAACCTAATAAAGCTCCAACTTCTACTGTGGAACCATCTTGTGAATTAATTTCTGTTAAAACACCAGTTATTGGTGATGGAACTTCTAAATTAACTTTATCAGTTTCAAGTTCTACAATTGGTTCATCAGCTTCAACCGTATCTCCAGCTTTTTTTAACCATTTTGCAACCGTTGCTTCTGTAATACTCTCACCAAGTACTGGAACTACTATTTTTTCACTCATTATAATTTAATCAAACACCTTATTAATTATTTCTTGTTGCTGAGAATTATGCCTCTTTGCATATCCAGTTGCTGGAGTTGCATCAGGGCTTCTTCCTATATAAGAAATTTTATTATATTTAGCCTTTAAAGTATCTAATGTCCATTGAATATAATCTCTCACTGAAAACCATGCTCCCATATTCTTTGGCTCTTCTTGGCACCAAAAAAATTCAGCATTTTTGGCATATGGTTTAAGTTCGTTTACTAAAGCTTTTGCTGGGAAAGGATAAAGTTGTTCTATTCTAAACATGATTACATTATCTCTTTTTAATTTTTCTCTAGCATCAAGTAAGTCAAAGTAAACTTTGCCTGAGCACAAAATAACTTTTTTAATCTCAGAACTTTCTTTAAGTTTAATAAAACCATTTGATTTTGGGTCAATCGCATGATCCCACAAAATTCTATGAAAAGTATTTTGTTTATTAAAATCTTCTAAGTTAGAAACACAGTATTTATTTCTGAGTAATGATTTTGGAGTCATTATAATTAGTGGTTTTCTAAAATCTCTATGCATTTGACGTCTTAATGCATGATAATAATTAGCTGGAGTTGTACAATTCATCACTTGCATATTATCGTTTGAACATAACTGTAAAAATCTTTCTAATCTAGCTGATGAATGTTCAGGACCTTGACCTTCATATCCATGGGGTAATAGCATTACAATCCCTGAAGCTCTGTTCCATTTTCTTTCACCTGAAGCTATAAATTGATCAATCACAACTTGAGCTCCATTTGCAAAATCTCCAAATTGTGCTTCCCAAATTGTAAGAGTATTTGGTTCAACTAAACTGTAACCATATTCAAAACCTAAAACAGCAAGTTCAGACAAAAAGCTATCTACCACTTCAAATTGTTTTTGACCTTTGACAATATTATTTAGTGGAATATATCTCGAATTATCAATTTGATTTCTTAGTACAGAATGTCTTTGACTAAAAGTTCCTCTGCCAGAGTCTTGTCCAACTAAACGAACTGGGTATCCTTCAACTAACAAGGATCCAAACGCAAGAGCTTCTGCTGATGACCAATCAATTCCTGCTCCTTTTTCAACTGAGTCTCTTCTCGCATTTAATATTTTACTAATAGTTTTATGAATATTTTTTTCTGACGGTACTGTATTTATTTTTTTTGAAATTATTTTTAATTTCTCCTCATCAAAACCTGATACTCCTCTTTTGTCTTTCCCTTTCTCAGGTTTATATCTTGACCATGTACCCTCAAACCATTCTATTTTAGGCTTGTAGTCTTTTGCACTTTTATATTGATCATCTAATAAATCTTTAAATGATTTAACATTTTGGTTTAGTAATTCTTGAGTAATTGATTTTTCATTAACAAGTTTATTCCCATAAATTTTATATACACTTGGGTGAGATTTGATTTTTTGATACATCAAAGGCTGAGTAAACGAAGGCTCGTCTCCCTCATTATGACCAAACCTTCTGTAACAAATTAAATCAACTACAACATCTCTATTAAACTTTAATCTGAATTCTGTTGCTATTCTAGTCGCATAAACAACTGCTTCTGGGTCATCTCCATTAACATGTAAGATTGGAGCTTCAACCATTTTAGCAACATCAGAAGGATAAGGTGACGATCTTGCAAATCGAGGACTCGTTGTAAAACCAATTTGATTATTTACAATTATATGAATAGTTCCACCAGTGTTATGTCCAGGTAGTCCTGACATAGCAAAACATTCCGCTACCACACCCTGTCCAGCAAATGCTGCATCACCATGAATTAGTATTGGGATAACTTTGTTTCTCTCTTTATCTTTATGAAAAAATTGTTTTGCTCTAGTTTGTCCTAAAACGACAGGATTTACTGCTTCAAGGTGAGATGGATTATCTGTCAAACTAACATGAACAGAATTTCCATCAAATTGTCTGTCAGAAGATGCACCAAGATGATATTTTACATCTCCAGCACTATCCTCAGAGTCATCACTATATTCACCAGCAAATTCATTAAATATTCTTTTATAAGATTTTTGTAAAACGTTAGCCAAAACATTTAATCTGCCTCTATGAGACATTCCAATTTTAACCTCTTTAATTTGTTGTTGACCACCAATTTTAATTATTTGCTCAAGTGCAGGAATTAAACTTTCTCCTCCATCTAATCCAAATCTTTTTGTACCAACATACTTAGTTGCTAAAAATTTTTCAAAACCTTCTGCTTGAACTAATTTATTTAGAATTGCTTCCTTACCATTTTTAGTAAACTGAAGAGCTTTATCATCTTGCTCAATTCTATCTCTAAACCATTTTCTTTCATCAGGATTAGAAATATGCATAAACTCATAACCTATTTTTCCACAATAGGTTTTTTTCATAAATTTTAAAATTTCTTTAATATTGGCATACTTTTTGTTAATCACCCCATTTAAGAAAATTTTTCTTTCATAATTTTCTTTCTTAAAACCATAAAACTCTGGATGAAGTTCATCTAAATATTCGGACTCTCTCATTCCCAAAGGATCAAGATCAGCTAATAAATGCCCCCTTAATCTGTAGGCTCTGATTAAGGCAACAGCACTTATTGAATCTTTGTTAGAATCTGCAAGTAATTGAAAATTAAATTTTTCTGAAGTATCTATTTTTTCATTATTTAAATTAGTAATTTCATTTTCATCTATTTTCTTTTGAAGCTCATCAATATTTATTTTTGTTTTTTCTGGTCCCCATGACGGTCCATTTATTTCATTGGCAATAACTTTTATTTCATCACCAATTCCTTCAAAGTAATTTAACCAACTTTCAGGGAGATCTTTGTCTTTGTTAATAAATTTTAAGTACATTTGCTCAATAAATGCACTATTTGATTTATGTAAAAATGAATTTTTTTCGAAATCGAGATTTTTTGATGATGACATCTTTTTTATTTAATATATCCCTCTAAAAAATATTTTTCAATTAGACAGTTTATCAAATAAAGTTTTACCAATTATTGATGGTGATTTTGCGACTGTAATTCCACATTCTTCCATTTTTTTTATTTTATCTTCTGCGCCACCTTTACCTCTAGAAATAATTGCACCTGCATGCCCCATTCTTCTCCCTGGTGGCGCAGTAATTCCAGCTATAAATCCAACTGTTGGTTTTTTAATCTTATGGTTTTTCAAAAACTCTGCTGCTTCCTCTTCTGCAGAACCTCCTATCTCTCCAATCATTAAAATTGATTGTGTCTCTTCGTCATTTAAAAACAGATCTAAACAATCTATAAAATTTGTACCATTTATTGGATCTCCTCCAATTCCAATGCATGTTGATTGCCCTAATCCATTTTCAGTTGTTTGAGCAACTGCTTCGTAGGTTAAAGTTCCAGATCTAGATACAATTCCAACTGAACCTCTTTTATGAATATTACCAGGCATAATTCCAATTTTACATTCATCAGGAGTTATAATTCCTGGACAATTTGGGCCTATGAGTCTGCTATTAGACCCATCTAATTTTTTTCTTACCTTAAGCATATCTTGAATTGGGATACCTTCAGTAATGCAAACAATTAATTCAACAGATGCATCGATTGCTTCTATAATTGCTGCGGCAGCAAATTTTGCTGGCACATAAATCATAGTGGAATCTGCCCCGACTGCATCTTTAGCTTCAGCTACAGAATTAAATACAGGTCTGTCTAAATGCTTTTGACCTCCCTTTTTAGGAGTAACACCTCCTACTAAATTTGTTCCATATTTTATTGCTTGCTCTGAATGGAAAGTTCCATGTGCACCTGTAAAACCCTGACAAATTACTTTAGTTTCTTTGTTAACTAAAACTGACATTTATTTAATAGCCTCAACAATTTTCTTAGCAGCATCATCTAAGTTCTCTGCTGAAATTAATTTTAAACCTGAATTATCTAAAATTTCTTTTCCCTCTTTAAAATTTGTCCCTGCAAGTCGAACTACCAAAGGTACACTAATATTAATTTCTTTTGCAGCGTCCACTACTCCTTGTGCAAGTACATCACATCTCATTATTCCCCCAAAAATATTTATCAAAATTCCCTTCACATTTTTATCTGAAAGAATAATTTTAAAAGCTGCAGAAACTTTTTCTTTTGAGGCTCCACCTCCTACATCTAAGAAATTAGCTGGCTCTTTACCATATAATTTGATGATATCCATAGTTGCCATTGCTAGACCTGCACCATTAACCATACATCCAATACTTCCATCTAACTTAATATAAGCTAAATCATGTTTGCTAGCTTCAATCTCAGTTGGATCTTCTTCATTTAGATCTCTTAATTCTAGAATTTCAGGGTGTCTAAATAATGCATTAGAGTCGAAATTAACTTTCGCATCTAAACAAACAATCTTTCCCTCTTTTGTTAAAATTAAAGGATTTACCTCAACCATATTAGCATCTGTACTAATAAACATTTTATAAATCGATTTGATTAGTAAAATTGCTTGATCTTTTGCATCACTGTTTAAATCAAAAATTTTAATCACTGACTCACAATCTGCATCTGATATTTCTTCAGCTATATCAACTTTAGTTGTAATAATTTTTTCTGGATTTGAGCTTGCTACTTCTTCAATATCCATTCCACCTTGGTCACTTGAAATAAATGCAATCTTTGAGCTCGCTCTATCAACTAAACATGATAAATAGAATTCTTTTTCTATATTAGAGGATTCTTCAACATATAATCGCTTAACTTCTCTTCCTTCTGGTCCAGTTTGATGAGTTACAAGTGTTTTTCCAAGCAACTCATTTGCTGAATTTTTTAATTCCTCAAGTGTATTAAGAATTTTAACTCCTCCAGCTTTACCTCTACCACCAGCATGAATTTGAGCCTTTAAAACATACTTTTCAGTTTTTAAATTTTTTGCTTTTTCAATCAAGTCATCAACACTTGTTGAAAAAAATCCTGCTGGAACTATTGCTCCATATTTCTTTAAAATTTCTTTTGCTTGATGCTCGTGAATGTTCATTATTATTTTGAAAGATCTGGATCTATTTTAGAAGCAGCTTCCCAAAGAGCTTTTACAGCATCAATAGAGTGCATAAACTCCTTATTTTCTTTTTCATCTAAATCCACTACTTCAATTTTCTCAACTCCGTCTTTACCAATTACAACTGGTACTCCAGCATAAACATTTTCAACTCCGTACTCACCATTTAACTGCACTGCGCAAGGTAATAATTTTTTTTCATCTTTTAAATATGATTCAGCCATTTGAACTCCCGATGCTGCTGGTGCATAAAAAGCAGAACCTTTTTCTAAATACTTGACGATTTCTGCTCCACCGTCTCTAGTTCTTTGATTAATTTCTTCAACTCTCTCTTGAGAAATCTTTCCCTCTTTCACAAGATCCAATAAAGGTTTGCCAGATACTTTTGTAAATCTTGGCATTGGAACCATAGTATCTCCATGACCACCCATAACCATTGCTTCAATCTCTCTTACAGGCACACCAAACTCTAATGATAAAAACAGTTTAAATCTTGAGCTATCTAAAATTCCTGCCATGCCGACAACTTTATTTGCAGGCAAACCTGAAAACTTTTGAAACGCCATAACCATCACATCTAAAGGGTTGGTGATACAAATTACGAAGGCGTTCGGTGCGTTTTCTTTTACCCCTTGAGCTACCTGTTTAATAATTTTTAAATTTATACCAAGAAGGTCATCTCTACTCATTCCTGGCTTTCTAGGAACTCCTGCTGTAATTATGATAACATCAGAATCTTTAATATCTTTATAATCGTCTGTACCTGATAATTTTACATTAAATCCATCAACTGATGATGATTGAGCTATATCTAAAGCCTTTCCTTTAGCTATTCCACTCGCAACATCAAATAAAACAACCTCATCAACGAGCTCTTTTATTCCAATTAAATGTGCTAGTGTTCCACCTATTTGGCCCGCGCCAATTAAAGATATTTTTTTCATTTATTTCCTCTTATTTCATTGTTGGCATTACAAATTCTGCGTTTGTACGCACACCTGAAGGCCATCGTGATGTTACAGTTTTAAGTTTAGTATAGAATTTTATTCCTTCCATGCCATGCATGCCGCTGTCTCCAAATAATGATCTTTTCCATCCACCAAAACTATGAAAGGCCATAGGAACTGGGATTGGAACATTGATACCAACCATTCCTACTTGAATTTTACTAGCAAATGTTCTGCCTGCATCACCATCTCTAGTATAAATGCTTACTCCGTTTCCGTATTCATGATCATTGATTAGTTGTGCAGCCTCTTCAAAAGTTTTAACTCTAACTACAGATAGAACTGGACCAAAAATTTCTTCTTTATAAATTCTCATGTCTTTATTAACGTGATCAAATAAACAACCACCTATATAAAATCCGTTTTCATAACCTTGAAGTTTTAAGTTTCTTCCATCGACAATTAATTTAGCACCTTCTTCAACTCCTAAATCAACATAACTTTTTACTTTTTCTAAATGCTCTTTTGTAACCAGAGGTCCCATTTCAGAGGTTTTATCCATACCAGGTCCTACTTTTAAGGCCTCTGCTTTTTTAGAAAGTCTTGAAACCAGTTCATCACCAATATCTCCTACAGCAACAGCAACAGATTGAGCCATACATCTCTCACCTGCAGATCCGTAAGCTGCACCCATCAATCCATTTACTGCACCATCCAAGTCACAATCTGGCATAACTACTAAGTGATTTTTTGCACCTCCAAGTGCTTGTACTCTTTTTTCATTTTTAGCTGAATTTTCGTAGATATATTTTGCAATTGGAGTGGATCCAACAAAGCTTACAGCTTTAATATCTTTATTTTCTAAAATAGCATCAACAGCTTCTTTGTCGCCATTAACTACGTTAAATACTCCCTCAGGCAATCCAGCTTCACTAAGTAACTCTGCTAATCTAAGTGGACATGAAGGATCTTTTTCTGAAGGTTTTAATATAAATGTATTTCCACAAGCAATTGCTATTGGAAACATCCACATTGGTACCATTGCTGGAAAATTAAATGGAGTAATTCCAGCTACTACCCCTAAAGGTTGCCTCATTGACCAACTGTCAACATTTGTTCCAACATTTTCTGAATATTCACCTTTTAACAAATGAGGAATTCCACAAGCAAACTCAACTACCTCAAGCCCTCTTGTTAAAGATCCTCTAGCATCCTCAAAAACTTTTCCATGTTCTGATACTATTAGCTTTGTTAACTCATCAGAGTTTTTTTCTATTAGTTCTTTAAATTTAAATATTATCCTTGCTCTTTGTAAAGGAGGTTTTGCAGACCAAGTATCAAATGCTTTTTTGGCTGCTTCTACAGCTTGATTTAAATCAGATTTACTTGCAAGTCTAACCTCAGATTCTTGTTCTCCTGTTGCAGGATTAAATACTTTTCCTTTTCTATCAGATGAACCTGGAATTATTTTACCATTAACGAAGTGCTCTATTAATTTCATGAATACGGTCTTTTAAATCAAAAAAACTTAATAGTCTATTTAAACATTGGCCGTAGCTAACATTTTTTTAATTTCTGCAATTGCTTTTGCTGGATTTAGGCCTTTGGGACAAGCATTTGTACAATTTAAAATAGTATGACATCTGTAAAGTTTTAATTCATCAGCAACTTTTTTTAATCTTGCTTTTCTTTCTTCATCTCTACTATCAACTATCCATCTGTAAGCTTGTAGAAGGACTGCTGGACCTAAGTATTTATCTCCATTCCACCAATAACTTGGACAAGATGTTGAACAACATGCACACATAATACATTCATAAGCGCCATCAAGTTTTGCTCTATCTTCTTGGGATTGATAAATTTCTGTTGTTTCTTTTTTTGAATTATTTTTTAGCCAAGGTTCGATAGATTGATACTGTTTATACAATCCGTCTAAATCACCAATTAAATCTCTTTTAACTTTCAAGTGCGGTAGTGGATATATGTCTATATCTCCATCAATTTCTGAATGAGGTGTTGTGCAAGCTAAACCATTTTTACCTCCCATGTTCATAGCACAAGAACCACAAACTCCATGAGCACAAGATCTTCTATAAGCTAATGTTGGGTCAATTTCGTTTTTAATTTTATTTAAAATATCCAAAACTTTTGATGGACAATTATCCATATCAACTTCGTAAGTATCAATTCTAGGATTTTCTTCGGTAGACGGATCCCATCTATAAACATTTACTTTTCTAAGATTTTTAGAACCTGTTTTGTCTTTAAAATATTTACCTTTTTTGACTTCAGAATTTTTTGGTAAATTTAATTGTACCATTAGTATACCCGCTCTTGTGGTGGGAAGTATTGAACTTCATTAGTCAAGGTTGACTTATGAACTGGTCTGTAACTAATTTTTGTATTTTTACCATCACACCAAGCAAGTGTATGTTGCATAAACTTTTCATCATCTCTTTTTGGATAATCATCTCTTGCATGAGCTCCTCTGCTTTCTTTTCTGTGATATGCAGATTCAACTGTTGTTACTGCCTGTCTAATTAGATTATCAAATTCTAAAGTTTCTACTAAATCAGTGTTAAAAACTAAAGATCTATCTTTAACAGAAATAGAGTCCATTCCATCATAAGCTTTTCTAATATCATCAACGCCTTCTTTTAAATTTTTTTCTGTTCTAAATACTGCACATTTAGATTGCATTGTTTTTTGCATTGAAAGTCTAAGTTCTGCGGTACTATTATTTCCATCTGCATTTCTTAATTTATCAAATCTATCTAAACATTTTTGTGTCTCAGACTCAGGTAACTCTTCATGAGGAGTTCCGGGTTTAACTAATTCTGCTGCTCTTTTTGCTGCTGCTCTTCCGAACACTACTAAATCAATTAATGAATTAGAGCCAAGTCTATTCGCACCATGAACAGATACACATGCTGCTTCTCCTATAGCCATCAGACCTGGAACAGTTTTTTCTGAACCATTAACAGTTAAAACTTCTGCTTTGTAATTTGTTGGAATACCACCCATATTATAATGAACTGTTGGGACAACAGGTATAGGCTCTTTAGTTACATCTACATTTGCAAATAATCTTGCAGCATCAGTAATTCCTGGAAGTCTACTTTCAATAATATCTTTATCTAAATGACTTAAGTTTAAATGAACATGATCTTGATCTTTTCCAACTCCTCTTCCTTCATTTATTTCAATAGACATTGATCTACTAACAACATCTCTTGATGCTAAATCTTTTGCATTTGGAGCATATCTTTCCATAAATCTTTCGCCCTTAGAGTTAGTTAGATAACCACCCTCACCTCTAGCACCTTCTGTTATTAACGTGCCATGACCATAAATTCCTGTTGGATGAAATTGAACAAACTCCATATCTTGAAGAGGCAATCCAGCTCTTAATACCATTGCATTTCCATCTCCAGTGCAAGTATGCGCAGATGTAGCTGAATAATAGACTTTCCCATATCCACCTGTAGCTATAATTACAGTATGTGCTCTAAATCTATGGATTGTTCCATCATTTAAATTCCATGCAATTAATCCCTTGCACGCTCCATCTTTCATTAAAAGATCTAATGCAAAATATTCTATAAAAAACTCAGTGTTATGTTTTAAGGCTTGTCCATAAAGTGTATGAAGAATTGCATGACCAGTTCTATCCGCAGCAGCACATGTTCTTTGTACAATTCCATTTCCATAATTTTTTGTCATTCCACCAAAAGGTCTTTGATATATTTTTCCCTCTTCAGTTCTACTAAATGGAACTCCATATTTTTCTAATTCTAAAACAGCTTTTGGAGCTTCTTTACATAAATACTCAATACTATCTTGATCTCCTAACCAGTCTGCACCTTTAACCGTATCATACATGTGCCATCTCCAGTCATCTTCTCCCATGTTGCCAAGTGCAGCTGAGATACCTCCTTGTGCAGCAGACGTGTGGCTTCTAGTTGGAAATACTTTTGAAATACAAGCTGTTTTCAATCCAGCTTCGCTTAATCCAACAGCGGCTCTCAAGCCAGATCCACCAGCTCCTAAAACAACTACATCATATTCATGATCTATAATATTATAAGCGCTCATTATTTAAGATTAAGTAAAATTATTATTGTTAATAATGGAATAATTATAGCAGAAATATAGAGAAGTCTGTTTGCGACATATTTGGTTTTTTCATTAGAAATATAGTCCTCAAAAACCTCACTAATACTTAAGGCAGAAAAAAAATAAGCAAAAATTATAAATATACTAAATAAAAACTTATTTATTTTGTTTGAAAAAAAACTAACTACTTCGGAATAATCTCCATCATAAACTGATATGAAATTAATTATAAACCAAAACATTAAAGGGACTAAAATTATTGATGATAATTTTAAAAACACCCATTTTTTTGTAGCTAAATTCATATTAAAAAAAGTTTTTTCCAATTAAGTAAAATAAAATAGTTAAAATCAATGAACCAAAGATCACCATCAAACCTGTTATACGAGTAGTCTTCAGTTCATAGCCATAACCCATATCCATTATTATATGTCGGATTTCACTAAGTATCTGAAAACTAAAAGACCACGCTAACCCTATTGCAACAAATTTTCCAAGAAATGAATTAAAAAAAAAGTTTATCAAATCATATTTTGGTTCTCCTAAAATTAGCCAAGAAACCCAGACACAAACTAAAGTTATTGCTAAGATATTTATTATTCCAGTTATTCTATGAGAAATAGATACAAGTGAGGATATGTGCCATCTATAAATTTGTATATGAGGAGAAAGGGGTCTTTTACTTTCCATAAAAGTTATTTTTTATTAATGTTTCGGCAATTTCAACTGCATTTAAAGCTGCACCTCTAAGTAAATTGTCTGAGACAATCCACATATTTAAGCAATTCTTTTTAGTCTTATCTTCTCTAATTCTTGAAATGAATGTCTCATCTTTTCCAGCCGCTTCAAGTGGTGTTGAATATCCACCATCTTGTCTCTCATCAATAACTTTACAGCCTTCCATTTTCTCAAGACATTTTTTAATTTGATCAATTGTAAATTCTTTTTCTAATTCTAAATTTACTGCTTCAGAATGAGAAACTAAAACTGGTACTCTTACACAAGTTGCTGATAATTCAATATTTTGATCTAGAATTTTTTTAGTCTCATTGGTCATTTTTAATTCCTCTTTTGTGTATCCGTCATCAGCAAATACATCAATATGTGGAATTAAATTAAATGAAATTTGTTTTGTAAAATTTTTTGATTCAATTGCTTTGTTTTCTAGTGCTAACTTAGTCTGTTCTACTAATTCATCCATTGGTGCTTTCCCACCACCAGATACTGATTGATATGTAGCTACAACTACTCTTTTTATTTTAAATAAATCATGGATTGGTTTTAATGGTAAGACTAATTGTGCAGTTGAGCAATTAGGATTAGCAATAATATTTTTTTTTATATTTTTTAAGTCATCCGCATTTACTTGAGGTACAATTAAAGGAACATCAGGGTCCATTCTATAAAAACTAGAATTATCTATTACAATACTGTGACTTGCTGCTTTTGAGGCATAAGCTTCTGAAATTTTTCCACCTGCCGCAAAAAAAGTAATTTTTGCTTTTGAAAAATCAAAAGTCTCTAAATTTTCAACCTCTATGTCTTTACCTTTAAAATTAATTTTTGAACCAGCACTTCTTGCAGATGCAACTAAAAAAATTTCTGAAATAGGCAAATTTTTCCTCTCAAGTACTTCTAGTACTTTTCTTCCAACATTGCCTGTGGCTCCGACTATAGCTATATTCATGATGGGGTTGTTATACTAAATGAAAGGTAAATCGCAAACTTTTCCAGCGCAATTATGTCCATTTACAACAACTTTTACATTTTGCTCAGGATTCCAGTATCCTTTTTGCATCATAGCTATACCAATTACTTTTTTGAAGTGAGGTGAATAGCAAGCAGATCTTAATTCTCCAATTAGGTTATTGTTTTCATCTGTCAAATCTAGAGAACTTGTTACACTGATTTCATTAATATCAATTTTTATACCCATCAATTTTTTGGTAATTCCTTCTTCTTTTATTTTTATTAATTTTTCCTTACCCAAAAACTTTGCATCACTATCTAAGTTAATATACTTATCAAAACCACACTCAAACGGGTTATCATTGTTATCCATATCGTTTCCAAATGATAGAAGAGCACTTTCAATTCTCTCTATTAAATTAGGGCATCCAGGCTTAACATTAAATTCTTTACCAGCTTCAAATAAATGATCATATAACTTTTGACCAGACTCAGTATTTTGAACATAAATTTCATAGCCACCTTGCTTAGACCAACCTGATTGTGCAATTAAATGGTCAACTCCTTCAAAATTAAAATAATCAAATCCAAAAAATTTCAATTTAGTTATTTTTTCGCCAAATACTTTTTCCATTAACTTAAATGATTTTGGACCTTGAACAGCCATGATGTCTACATTTGGTTCAAAGATTTTCACATCAAATTTATTTCCAATTGCTAATCCTTTTGCAAATAAAATTACATCAGAGTCTGCAATGGATATCCACCATTTGTCCTGACTTAATCTCAGCACTACAGGATCATTAATTAATCCACCTTGGTCATCTATAATAGGACAATAATAACATCTACCATCTTTAGATTTAGATAAATCTCTACAAGTCATTAATTGAACTAATTTAGCTGAATCTTTTCCTGAAATTTCAACTTGCCTTTCTGCTGCAACATCCCAAATTTGAACATGTTCTTTTAAGTGATGATAAGAGTCTTCTACAGATCCAAAGGCTGCTGGAAGCAACATATGGTTATAGATTGTATAAGCTGTTACACCTTGTTTTTCTATTCTTGAAGTATAAGGTGTACTTCTAAGTCTTCTTGATTTTGCTATTGAATAATTTTTCATTTATTTAAAAAATCTAAAACCTTGTCCCGCATTTCAAATGCTTTTTCAATCATAATCATATGCCCACATCCTTCGATTACATGAATAGTTGAATTTTTAATCAATTGAGAGAATTTTTTTCCAGATTCTAAATTAACCATCTTATCTAAAGAACCAAAAACAAACATTGACGGAACCTCGATAGATTCAGCTGCGGTTGAACCATTTTTGTAATTATTACAAGCTATAAGATCTACAGCAAGTATTTCACTTATATCTTTTGGAGATTGAATAATTCTTTCAACTGGATTTCCACCTATAAATTTTTTTGAGCCTTCATATCCCCACTTCATCATTAACTTTACTGCATCAGAATCTCCATTTTCCGCAAGTTCAATCAAATCAGGATGAACAGGCATTTTGTTGGATCCACCTACAAAGACTATTTTTTTTAGTCTATCTTTGTATCTATGGGAATACTCAAGTATTTCTAAACATCCTTGTGAATGACCAACTAAAATTAAATTTTGAAGATCTAAGGCATCAAATACAAGTTCCAACCATTCTGCTATTTCCTCAATAGTTTTTAAACATGGCCCCTCAGAATTTCCATGTCCTGGTAAATCAATTGATAATACATTGAAATTATTATTTGAAAAAAATTGCTCACTTAATGACCAAACAATATGGGATAAGCCACTTCCATGAAGAAAAACAATGGTATCTCTGTTTTTATCTATACCTTTGCCATTGTCTGAAGCAAAAATACTTTTATTTTCGATTTCAAATATCAATTAGATTCCTAAACTTTTTTTCTCAGTTCAAACTTCTGTATTTTTCCAGTTGATGTCTTAGGTAGTTCGCAAAAAACGACCTTTTTGGGAACTTTAAATCCAGCCAAAGTTTCTTTACAAAAATCAATTAATTCTTTTTCAGTAACAGGCTTATCTTGAACCATCTCGATGAAAGCACAAGGTACTTCTCCCCATTTTTCATCTGGTTTAGCAACTACCGCTGCTATTGAAACTGAAGGATGTTTAGACAATGTATTTTCAATTTCTATTGATGAAATATTTTCTCCCCCTGAGATAATAATATCCTTCGATCTATCTTGGATTTTTACATATCCATCAGGAAACATAACTGCCAAGTCACCACTATGAAACCATCCATCTTTCATTGCTTTGTCGGTAGCTTCTTTATCTTTAAAGTAACCTTTCATTACTACGTTTCCTCTAATCATAATCTCGCCGATAGTTTTTCCATCTTTAGGAACTTCTTTCATCGTCTCTGGATCTAAAACTGTTACTCCTTCTGTATTGGGATACCTCACTCCTTGTCTTGCTTTAATCTCATTTTGTTTATCTTCATCCAAATCATTCCATCCATCATTCCACGCACATTGTGTAACATGGCCATATGTTTCTGTAAGACCGTAAACATGCATAACTTCAAATCCAAGAGATTTCATTTTTTTAAAAATAATACTTGGGGGAGGTGCTCCAGCAGTTAAGACGTAAACTTTATGCTTTAATTTTTTTCTATCACTTTCGGGAGCTCCAGTTATCATATTTAAAACTATTGGTGCTCCTCCAAAATGAGTAATGTCATATTTATCAATAAGCTCAAAAATTTTCTTAACATCAATATTTCTTAAGCAAATTGTTCTTCCATTTAACATTGGAACTGTCCATGGATAGCACCAGCCATTACAATGAAACATAGGCACAACTGTTAAAAAGTTTAAACGATTAGGCATATTCCAGGCAACAGTACTTCCCGTGGACATTAAGTACGCACCTCTATGATGGTAAACAACACCTTTGGGATTGCCAGTTGTACCTGAAGTATAACTTAAAGATATTGCCTGCCATTCATCATCAGGCATTTTCCAATCAAAATTTTCATCTCCAGTATTTAAAAAACTTTCGTATTCTAAATCTCCAATTTTTTCCAATTTCGATTGATCAGCATGTTTGTCGTTAATGTCTATAACAGTGATTTTTTTATTTAAATTTTTTAAAGCTTTTTTTACTTCTACATGTAATTGTCTATCTACAACTAATACCTTCGCATCACTGTGATTTAAAATATAATTAATTGTATTGGCATCTAATCTTATATTTATTGTGTTTAAAACTGCTCCTGTCATTGGAACTGAGTAGTGTGCCTCAAAAATTTCAGGAGTATTAAAAGCTAAAAAAGATACTGTGTCTCCTTTTTGAATACCAATTTTAGAAAGTGCACTGGCAAATTTTACTGCTCTTTTATAAACTTCATTCCAAGTGTAGCTTCTATCCTCATAAACTATAGCCTCATAATCAGGATAAACATCTTTGGCTCTTTGTAAAAATGTTAGTGGTGTTAATGGAACATAATTTGCATTATTTCTATCCAGATTAATATCGTAGTGGTTCATTACTAATTAAATTTAAATTTCATTATATTTGAGCTACCTGAAACTGCAGATTTATAATGATATTCTGCTCTTGGTAGCACTTTTTCAAAGTAGAATGTAGCTGTATTAATTTTGTCTGAATAAAACTCTTTATTTTCTTCATAATCTTTAAAACTGATTTCTAAGATTTTTATCCATGAAAAAGCAATCGAAATATAACCAAGTGTTTTTAAATAGTCATTTGCAGCTGCAGAAACATCATCTTTTTCGATTTTACTTTTATCTACAATCCAACCAGTGAACTTTGATAAAATATCAAGATAATATGTAAGATCTTTTGTAAAAGATTTTACCTTTTCATGTTTGTTTTCACATTCAGATTTTATCATTTCTAAAAATTTAGAAATTACATCACCATTTCTATTTATTAATTTTCTAAATACTAAATCAGCAGCTTGAACTGAATTAGTTCCTTCGTATATCGGTGTAATTCTGTTATCTCTGTATAACTGTTCAATACCCTGGTCTTTAGTATAACCGTACCCTCCATGAATCTGCATAGCATCACTCGTAATCTCCATAGCTAAATCAGTAAATAAAGATTTAACTACAGGTGTCATCAAAGAAACATAATCAGAAGCTTCCTGTTTAATTTTTTCATCTGGATGATGAAGACTAACTTCAGTTTGTTGAGACAACCAAAAGCATAAAGCTCTTTCTCCCTCAATTATAGATTTCATATTTAATAAAGTTCTTCTTATGTCTGCATGGTCAATAATAAAATCTGCACCATTTGAAGATTTAGAATTATTAGTTTTTCCTTGTTTTCTCTCTTTTGCATAAGCAAGTGAATTTTGGTAAGCAATTTCTGAAATACCCAATCCCTGAATACCAACTACAATTCTCTCAAGATTCATCATGGTAAACATTGCATTTAAACCTTTGTCCTTAGGACCAATCATGTATCCCGTTGCATCATCAAAGTTTAAGACACAAGTTGCCGAACCTTTAATTCCCATTTTTGTTTCAATAGATCCTGTTGAAATACCATTTCTTTGTCCAACCGATCCATCTTGATTTACTAAAAACTTGGGTACTAAAAATAAACTTATTCCTTTTGTTCCAGGAGGAGAGTCGGTAGATCTTGCTAAGACTAAATGAACAATGTTTTCTGTTAAGTCATGATCACCTGATGTGATAAAAATTTTTTGGCCAGTTATTTTATAAGTTCCATCGGATTGACTAACTGCTTTTGTTTTAAGTAAACCTAAATCAGTACCACAAACAGGTTCTGTTAAGCACATCGTGCCACTCCATTTACCTTCTACAATTTTAGGTAAATATTTATCTTTTATTTCATCAGTAGCGTGATGATTAATACAATTGTATGCTCCAATACTTAATTCACTATAAAGTTTAAAAGATAAACTAGCTGAAGACAGCATTTCGTCAAAAAAAGCACTCACTGTTTTTGGCATTCCTTGACCACCATATTTTGGATCACATGACAATGAAGTCCATCCATCCTCAATATATTTTTGATAAGCTTCTTTGTATCCTGGTGGTGTTCTGACTACACCATTTTCTAAAACTGCCGGATTTTCATCGCCTGCTTTAGCAAGTGGTAAAATTAAATTTTGATTGATTTTAGCTGCTTCTTCTAAAATATCTTTAACCAAATCTGAGCTAACTTCATCATATCTTTCAAGATCATTATAATTTTTATTATCTCTTAATTTTTCATAGAGAAACATCATATCTTTAACAGGTGCAGAATAACTTGGCATTTGAAAAGCTTAGAATACTTAGAGGTTTATTGCAATTTTGAAATTATCGCGTCGCCCATTTGCGAAGTAGATACTTCTTTCATACCCTCAGAAAGGATATCTTTCGTTCTTAGGCCATCATTTAACACAGCTTGTACTGCATTTTCTAAAGCATCAGCTTCATTATCAAGATCTAAAGAATATCTTAAAGCCATTGCAAAACTTAATACTGTTGCTATTGGATTTGCTAGCCCTTTTCCTGCAATATCAGGAGCTGAGCCATGTATGGGTTCATACATTGCTCTCATTTCGCCATCTTTATTTTTTGCACCTAAAGATGCAGAAGGTAATAATCCTAAAGATCCTGTTAACATTGAAGCTTGATCTGAAAGCATATCACCAAATAAATTATCAGTAACAATTACGTCAAATTGTTTTGGATTTCTAAGTAATTGCATTGCACAGTTATCTGCAAGCATATGACTTAGTTCAACATCTTTGTATTCTTTTTCATGAAGTTCCTGAACTTCTTCTTTCCATAGTTGTCCAGCTTCCATTACATTAGATTTCTCACAAGAGGTAACTTTGTTTGATCTTTTTCTAGCAAGATCAAAAGCAACTCTTGCAACTCTAGCAATTTCACTAGTAGTATAAGTATGAGTGTTTATTCCTTTTCTTTCACCATTTTCTATTGGTTTAATACCTCTTGGTTCACCAAAATAAATTCCACCTGTCAATTCTCTTACAATCATTATATCTAAACCAGAAACCACTTCTGGTTTAAGTGTTGATGCACCAACTAATTGTTCAAAACATATTGCAGGTCTCAAGTTTGCAAATAATTTTAATTCTTTTCTTAATTTTAATAAAGCTCTCTCAGGTTTTTTTGAAAACTCAATATTATCCCACTTGGGTCCTCCTACTGCACCAAGCATAACAACTTCACTCTCTAAAGCTTTATAAAAAACTTCATCTGTTATAGGTGTACCGTGTTTATCGTAAGAACATCCACCAGCAAGATCTTCATCTATTTCAAAGTCTAAAGATTTTTTATCATTGAACCAGTTAATTATTTTTTTAACTTCTCCAATTACTTCAGGCCCAATACCATCTCCTGGTAATAATAGAATTTTTCTTTTTTTTACTTTAATCATTAAAAACCCAAGGTTTTTTATCTTTTAATTGATTTTCAAAATTTTCAATTTTATCAGATTTTTTTAAAGAAAGAGCAATGTCATCTAATCCTTCTAGCAAACATTTTTTCTTAAATGGATCTATTTCAAATTTAATTTCATTGTTTCCATAAATAATTTTTTGATCATTTAAGTCTACAGAAATTTCTTCTTTTCTATTTGCATATTCAGAAAGTTCTTTTATTTTTTCTTCTTCAAGAATTATTGGTAAAATTCCATTTTTAAAACAATTACTATAAAAAATATCAGCATAACTTGAACTAATCACACAAGTAATTCCAAAATCTAACAATGCCCATGGAGCATGCTCTCTTGATGAACCACATCCAAAATTGTTTCCTGCAATTAAAATTTTTGAGTTATTAAATGGTTCCTGATTTAATACAAAATCATTAATTTCTTTTCCATTATCGTCATATCTCATTTCAAAAAACAAATTTTTTCCAAGTCCAGTTCTTTTTATTGTTTTTAAAAATTGCTTAGGAATAATCATGTCTGTATCGATATTTACGATCGGTAAATAAGCAGGAATACTTTTTAATGTATTAAATTTTTGCATTTAATTTTGATACTTTCTTACATCATCTAAATTACCAGAGATTGCAGCTGCAGCTGCCATCCCAGGGCTTACTAGATGCGTTCTGCCGCCTCTTCCCTGTCTTCCTTCAAAGTTTCTGTTTGAAGTAGATGCACATCTTTCCTCTGGTTTTAATTTATCTGCATTCATTGCTAAACACATAGAACAGCCTGGCTCTCTCCATTCAAATCCTGAATTTACAAATATTTTATCTAAACCTTCTTGCTCAGCTTGTTCTTTAACCAATCCTGACCCTGGAACTACAATGGCATTTACATGAGATGATATTTTTTTGTCCTTTAAGATTTTGGCAGCTTCTCTTAAATCTTCAATTCTTCCATTTGTACAGCTTCCAATAAAAACTTTATCTATCTTGATATCAGTTGCTGCCATATCAGGTGTTAGTCCCATATATTTTAATGCTCTTTCAATTGAGTTCTTTTTATCCTCATCTTTTTCATTTTGAGGATTTGGTACTTTTCCATCGATTGTAATTACATCTTGAGGTGAAGTCCCCCAAGTAATCATTGGTAAAATATCATTTGCATTAAGATTTATTTCTTTATCAAAACTTGCATCAGCATCTGTTTTTAAACTATTCCAGTATTCAAGTGCCTTTTCCAAATTTTCTCCTTTTGGAGACATGGGTTTACCTTTTAAGTATTCAAATATTTTTTCATCTGGAGCAATTAATCCAGCTCTTGCGCCACCCTCAATGGTCATATTGCAAATAGTCATTCTCTGTTCAACACTCAAAGATCTTATTAAATCTCCTGCATATTCAACTACACAACCTGTTCCACCTGCAGTACCAATCTTTCCAATGATTTGAAGTATTACATCTTTAGATGTTACTCCTAATGGAAGTGTTCCATTAACATTAATTCTAAAATTTTTTGCTTTCTTTTGAACAAGTGTTTGCGTTGCTAAAACATGTTCAACTTCAGATGTTCCAATACCAAAAGCTAATGATCCAAAAGCTCCATGAGTTGCTGTATGACTATCTCCACATACAATAACTGTTCCTGGTTGAGTAAAGCCTTGTTCTGGTCCAATAATATGAACAATTCCTTGTCGTTTATCATCCATACCAAAAAGCTGCACACCAAATTCCTTACAATTTGATTCTAATGTATCAACTTGTAATTTCGATTCCTGGTCTGATATCCCTTTAGTTCTATCTGTCGTTGGAACATTATGATCAGCAACAGCTAGAGTTAAATTAGGATGACGAACTTTTCTATTTGAATTTCTTAAACCTTCAAAAGCTTGTGGACTTGTAACTTCATGAATTAGGTGTCTATCGACAAACAATAAAGCTGTTCCATCTTCTTGCTGATCTACTAGATGATCATTCCAAATTTTATCGTAAAGAGTAGTGGACATTGAAAAAAAAATTATTTTTTTTCTGAAGTACTTTCTGTTGATTGTTCGGCAGTAGCCTCTTCTTTTGGAGCTTCTGCTGCTGGAGCTGCTTCTACTTTAGGAGCCTCTTCTTTTGGAGCTTCTGTTGGTGGTGCTACATTTTCTTCAGTAACTGTTTCTGGTTTTGCATCAACATCAATACCAATTTTTTTTCTAATTTTTTCTGCAATCCTTGCTGATTTACCCGTTCTATCTCTTAGATAGTATAATTTTGCTCTTCTTACTTTTCCTGATCTAATAACTTTAATTGAGTCAATTAGAGTTCCATAAAGTGGAAATGTTCTTTCAACACCTTCACCAAAAGAAATTTTTCTAACTGTGAAAGACGAGTTTAAATCTCTGCTTTTTTTTGCAATACAAACGCCTTCAAAATATTGAATTCTCTCTTTTTTTCCCTCTGTAATTCTAACACCTACTTTAACTACATCTCCAGGGTAGAATTCAGGTATCTTTTTTTCTGAAAGTATTTTTTTAACGTTATGTTGATTTATCTCTTCAATTGTTTTCATAGTTATATTTATCAAATTAATTCTTCTTATATTTTTCCCATAAATCTGGTCTTCGGACGCGTGTTATAGCCTCAGATTGAGATAAACGCCAGTGTTTAATTTTGCTGTGATCTCCTGACAAAAGTACTTCTGGAACAGCTTTTTCCTCCCAAATTTGAGGTTTTGTGAACTGAGGATACTCTAATAATCCATTTTCAAAACTTTCGTTTACCGTAGAATTCTCATTTCCCAGAACACCAGGTAAAAGTCTCAAAATACTATCAATCACCACAAATGCTGCTGACTCTCCTCCTGATAAGATAAAGTCTCCAATACTAACTTCTTCTATATTTCTTGTGCTTAACACTCTTTCATCAACTCCTTCGAAATGTCCACAAATTATCGAAACCGATTTTTCCTTCGATAATTCTTTGGCATAATTTTGATCAAATTTTTTTCCTCTAGGAGATAAATATAATATTTTTTCTCCTTCATTTTTATTTTGATCTAATGATTTAGCTAATACATCTGCCTTCATCAACATACCAGAACCACCTCCATATGGAGTATCATCTACAGTTTTATGTTTATCCTCAGCAGCATCTCTAATGTTTACCACTTTTAAATTCCAAATATTTTTAGACATTGCTTTTCCATACAGACCTTTAGACAAAGGACCAGGAAAAATATCTGGATAAAGTGTAAACACTTGAGCTTGCCACATAGATTATCTTTAGTTTATTTTTTTTCCTCAGCTGGAGCTTCTTCCTTTGGAGCCTCTGCTGCTGGGGCTGCTTCTGCTTTAGGAGCTTCTTCCTTTAGAGCCTCTGCTGCTGGGGCTGCTTCTGCTTTAGGAGCTTCTTCCTTTGGAGCCTCTGCTGCTGGGGCTGCTTCTGCTTTAGGAGCTTCTTCCTTTGGAGCCTCTGCTACTGGAGCTGCCTCTGCTGCTGGAGCTGCTTCTGCTGCTGGAGCTTTAGGAGCTTCTGCACCATCTTCTTCTTTTTTATTTCTTTCTTTTTTAGGAACAGCTTTATTTGGATTATTTCCAGCTGCTGGCATAGGGATTAAATCATTTTCACCTAAAATTCTTGCAACTCTTGTTGTTGGTTTAGCGCCTTGACCTAGCCAATATTTAATTCTTTCAGCTTCAAGACCTACTCTTTCTTTTTTATCTTTAGGAAGTAGTGGGTTAAAAAAACCAACTTTTTCTATAAATCTTCCATCTCTTGGGAAACGACTGTCAGCTACAACAACTTTGTAAACTGGTCTCTTTTTAGAGCCTCCCCTTGATAATCTAAGTTTTAACATTTGTTCTCCTTATTTTATTATTTTAGTTTATTAAATAGCTCTGGTGGTATCCCTTGATCAGACATACCTTTCAGATTTCCTTTTGACATCTTTTTCATCATTTCAGACATCATTTTAAATTGCTTAAGCAATTTATTGATAGTGGCTGGATCTGTGCCAGAGCCATTAGCAATTCTTTTTTTTCTTGAACCATCAATTACTTTTGGATTCTCTCTCTCTTTTTTTGTCATTGATAAAATGATAGCTTCGTTTTTTGTTATAATACTTTCGTCAATCCCTGCTGAATCCATTTGAGATTTAATTTTAGATACTCCTGGCATAAAAGACATGATCCCCTCAATGCCTCCCATTTTTTTCATTTGTCTTAATTGAGAAAGGTAATCTTCCATAGAAAATTGACCCTTTTTTAAATTTTCTTCAGCTTTTTTAATGTTCTCTTCGCCTAAATCTTGAGCAGCTTTTTCTACAAGAGAAACAATGTCTCCCATTCCTAAAATTCTATTTGCTATTCTATCTGGATGAAATACCTCAAAATTTTCTATTTTTTCACCTATACCCAAAAATTTTATTGGAACATTTGATACATATTTCATACTCACGGCAGCTCCACCTCTGGCATCACCGTCAGCTCTAGTTAATATTATTCCAGATAAGTTAACTGTGTTTTTGAACTCTTTTGCAACTGAAGCAGCAACTTGACCTGTAAGAGAGTCCGCTACAAGAAAAGTTTCTGCTGGATTAATAATGCTCTCAATTTGTTTGATCTCGCTCATCATTTGTAAATCAATTTGAGTTCTCCCAGCTGTATCAAACAAAATTATATCTGCTCCATTTAGATTTGCTGCACTCATGGCTCTTTGGCAAATATCAGTTGGTTGTTGACCTTCGATAATTGGAAGTGTCAAAATATTATTCTGTTCACCTAAAGATCTAAGCTGTTCTTGTGCTGCTGGCCTATAAATGTCCAAACTGACCATCATCACTTTTTTCTTTTTATTATCTTCTAAATATTTAGCTAATTTTGCAGTAGAAGTTGTTTTACCCGAACCCTGCAAACCAACCATCATCATAGGAACTGGAGGTACAGCATTTAAATTTATGTCTGCATTGCTAGAACCTAGTAAATTTACTAGCTCATCGTAGACAATTTTTACAACCATATCTCCAGGAGAAGTTGATCTTATAATTTCTTGTCCTAAAGCTTTAGGTTTTACGTTTTCAACAAATTCTTTTGCAACATCTAAAGATACATCTGCCTCAAGTAATGCTTGTCTAATACTTCTCAAACCCTCATCTACCTGAGCTTCATTCAGAGAGGGTGCTTTTTTTAAAGAAGAAAAAATTTCTTCAAATTTATTTGTTAAATTTTCAAACATATATTTTTTTGTTACGCATAGCAGTAACGCACTAGTGGGCGAACTCTCGCTGACTAGTGTCGATCTCTTTGTTTCCAAAGACACCGCAAAGTTAATGTTTTTGCGGAAACGCCAACAACCTATAATAGAGGTTCAAAAAGTCAATAAATAAGTTAAATATCTAATTATGAATATTAAAGCATTTAAAATGGACGGTTTAGGCAATGATTTTGTAATTATTGATAACAGAGAAAAAGTTACAAATCTTACCAAAGACCAAATAATTAAAATTTGTGACAGAAACTTTATAGGATGCGACCAACTTATATTAATTAATAAAGACCAAGATTACGATGCTTCAATAGAATTTTTTAACTCTGATGGTGGGGTTTCTGGTGCATGTGGAAATGGTACAAGGTGTGTGGCTGAGCTATTAGGAAAAGAAAAAAATAAAGACACGATTATATTAACAACTTTATCTGGCCATTTAAAATCTCATATTTTAGGAGAAAAATTAGTATCTACTGAAATTGGTTTGGGCAGAACTAAATGGAATGAAATTCCATTATCTCAAGAATTAGAAACTAAAAACTTAAATATTAAAATTGTTGATTCAAATAATAATGAATTTTTTGGAGGAACGGCCGTCAATGTGGGAAATCCTCATATAATTTTTTTTGTGGAAGACAACGAACAATTTAAAATAGAAAAAATTGGCCCAGAAATAGAAAACCACAAACTGTTTCCAGAAAAATGTAATGTCACAATAGCCACAATAGTAGATAAAGAGTTAATAAAGGTAAAAGTTTGGGAAAGAGGAGCTGGTTTGACAAAAGCATGTGGAACTGCAGCTTGTGCTACTGCCTTTGCTGCTAAGCAGGCAGGACTTGCTAGCGATAAAGTTAACATCGAATTTTCTACTGGAAGATTGACGATATCTATAGATGAAAACAATAGTATTCACATGAAAGGTCCTGTTTCTGATATAAAAGAAATCGATATAGAAATTTAATGGGAATTTTCGAAAAATTTAAATCAGGATTTAAAAAAAGTGCTTCAGCTTTTACATCGGGCCTAAGAGATATAGTTGTCAAAAAAGAAATTGATGACAAAACTTTAGACAGAATTGAAGATTATTTAATTCAATCAGATGTTGGGGTATCTTCTGCCTCAGAAATTAGAGAAATAATCTCAAAAACAAAAATAGATCCAAACAAAGATTTAACTGCTGAGATAAATAATATTCTTAAAGACTACATTATCTCAGTTATGAAACCTCTAGAAAATAATGAATTTTTTAAAAATA
Organism: Candidatus Pelagibacter sp. HIMB1695; assembly: GCF_052047655.1. Classification (NCBI taxonomy): domain Bacteria; kingdom Pseudomonadati; phylum Pseudomonadota; class Alphaproteobacteria; order Candidatus Pelagibacterales; family Candidatus Pelagibacteraceae; genus Candidatus Pelagibacter; species Candidatus Pelagibacter sp. HIMB1695. The sequence continues at coordinate 924,506 of NZ_JBNAJT010000001.1, forward strand.
AAGAAAAACTTAATGCCATTTTAGTTTCTGGAGTTAACGGCGTTGGTAAAACAACAACTATTGGGAAAATTAGTAAAATATTAAAAGAAAATGGTAATAAAGTTATGTTGGCAGCATCAGATACATTTAGAGCTGCTGCTATAGAGCAATTAGAAAATTGGGCAAAAAAAATTAATGTTGAAATTACAAAATCTTCACAAGGATCTGATCCTGCATCTGTAGCCTATAAGGCAATAGAAACTTCTATATCAAACAATTTTAATCAAGTTTTAATTGATACTGCTGGAAGACTGCAAAATAAAAAAAACCTAATGGAAGAATATAAAAAAATAGCAAACGTTACAAAAAAAATAGATGAAAGTGCACCTCATGATGTGATTTTAGTTTTAGATGCAACTTCAGGCCAAAACGTTTTAAATCAAGTTGAAGAATTTAATAAAATTATCCCAATTACAGGCTTAGTGATGACAAAATTAGATGGAACAGCTAAGGGAGGAATACTTCTGGCTGTAGCCAAAAAGTATAAAATACCAATTATTGCACTTGGTTTAGGTGAAAAGGAAGATGATCTGCAAATTTTTGAAGCTGAAAAATTTGCTGATGCGTTTACACAAATTACTTAATTAAATTACTAGATATTAAAGGTTTATAGAAACTACATCTATAATTGTCCTTAAATTTGTAGTGTCCGCAGTCCTTTGCAATAGAGGAAATAATGAAATCAAACTTTCCATTAGTTGGATATAAATCTAATTTCTTTTCAAGAATATCGTATTTGAAATTTACTTTTAAACTTTTAACAGCACTAATCATTACCAATGTTTTGTTATCCTTTAATAGATAATAAGCAAAATCATCTGGAAAAACTGGAAAATTATATTCCTTTAAAAAATTTTTTGCTTTTCTTGGAAACCATTCATAAGAAATCAATGGTGATGATACTTCTGTTTTATAATCATATATATAGAGATCTTTAGGGTAATCATTGATGTAATTACTTACTTCCCCTTTTGCTAATATAGCCTTTTCTCTTGGTTTAAAATACAAAGCAAAATTTTCATCATGCGAGTTCATCTGATCAATAAAAAATAAATTTTCAATTGAAGACAAATTTTCTTTAGAAAAAGAAGTTCCTGAAATAAGAAAAGTCAAAAAAATATAAATGAATAATTTCTTCATGATTAGAAATTAGTTAGAATTTTTGGAATAAAATTGTTTTGATTGTGGCTTAATTTAAACTTTTTATAAATGAACTTAGTTGGAAAACCATATTATTATCAAATTCCATCATATGATCGTCATGTTTGGTAAAATAAGAGGACTTTGGATCATTTGCTAAATCAAACATCTTCTTTCCCATTGAAAAGGGTACAATTTGATCTTTTTCGCCATGCATAACTAAAACTGGAATATTAATATTTTTTATTTTTTCATCATTTTTATATTTATCTTTCAATATTAGAGAGACAGGAATGTATGGATAAAAATTCTTAGCTGCAGCAATCATTGAAGTGAAAGGTGTTTCTAAAATTAAACCAGCATATTTTTTATTTTGAGAAACCTCAGTTGCAATTCCTGTGCCAAGCGACTCTCCATAAATTATTAAATCACTGTCACTCAAACCTTTATTTTTAAGCCAGTTAATTGCACTTTTTCCATCTTCATATAAAGCATTTTCAGATGGTTTTCCTAAATTTCCACTAAATCCACGCCAAGCGATAATTAAAAAATTTACATCCATATTTTTAAAATGATTTAATTTATGAATTCTATTTTCTAGGCTTCCTGCATTTCCATGAAAATAAACAACGGTCTTAAATTTTTTCAAATCTTTTTTATGAAACCATCCTAAAAGGCTAATGTTATCTGCTGTTTGAATTTGAACTTTTTCTATTTCTACTTCTATTTTATCTCCTGAATAATTATTTTCCTGGGGATGATACATTAGGTTTCTTTGAAATATAAAAAGATAAGCTAGTAAAATAAAATATATAACTAAGATCCAAAATATAATTTGCAAAATTAATTTCCTAGGTTTTGGTATCATAATTTTTCTTTGCTAAGTAAACTCCAACAAAAACAAGTACAGTACCAATATAATGAAATGTTTCTAAATTTTCATCAAACAATATAAATCCGTAAATTGCTGCATAGATAGTAAATACATACAAAGTAAAACCAGTAAGTGAAGCTCCTAAGCTTTCTTGAGCTTTGGTATATAAAGTAAATGCTATAATTCCTGGTGAAACGGCTGCAAATATAGTCCACAATAAAAAATCAGAATTAAATATAGTTTGTTCAAAATAAATTTCTTCTGCCAAATAAAATGGAAATAAACTTACTGCTCCAAAAAAAGATATCATAGAAAATCTAGTAAAAATCGATAATTGAGATTTCCAGTAAAATAAATAAATCGAATATAAGGCCCAGCCGATCGCAGCTGCCAACATCCATAAATCTCCAATGGTGAAATTTAAATTTAAAAGTAAATTTAAATCTCCTTTAATAATAATTGCTAAAACTCCAACTAAACACGAAATCAAACCAATAATTTTTAATAAATTAATTTTCTCTTTAAAAAATATTGCAGAAATTATAATTATAAAAATAGGAGATGAGGTATAAATAATTCCCATATTTGTTACAGTTGTCGTTTTACCTGCTAAAAAAGGAAAAGCCCCACAAACTCCACATCCCATTGCTCCTAGAAAAAATAATTTTGAGTATTCGTTTTTAACAACTTTGAAATTTTTTTTTAATGATGAATATGTGAAAGGTAAAAGAAGTAAAAATACAAACGTCCACCTCCAAAAAGCCAATGAAATTGGGGGCACAAACTCAACACCACCTCTAGCAACAATTAAATTAGATGCCATAAATATTGGTTGAATAAATAAAAGAGATAAAGCTAATAAATTTTTATTTTGATTAGACAATTGTATATTAAGAAAAATTATTTTTTATCGAAAAACGCTTCGTAAACCATCATAAAGATTGCTCCACCCATCAAAATATAAACAGGAAGAACATCAAAAAATCCAATCATCGATGATCTAGTCAACGTTGTTGCAAGCCCTACTAAAAAAGCAATTGCAAGAAGAGAACCTAAAAATGTTGTAAATTTTTGCATTTAATTATTACATTCCTTTTCTAACCAATTAGCAACACCTAAAAATCTTTGATCATCATATTTTGCACCAATTAATTGAACACCTAAAGGTAAATTGTTTTCACCTTGAAGTATAGGTAATGATATACAAGGTGTACCTAAATAAGACCATACTTTATTAAATTCTGCCGTTCCTGTGCTTTTTAAACCTTTCAGTGCTACTCCAGGGCTAGATGGGGATAAAACTCCATGATAATCCTCAAAAACTTCCTTGTAAGATTCATAACTTCTTTTCATAAAATCTATAGCTTCTGCATATTCTTTTGCAGAATGCTTGTTACCTTTTGAAATTGCATCTTGCATATACTTAGATAATTTTTTCTTATATTTTTTATAATAGAGTGAAAAATTATTAGCTAAATCTGTCTCATGAATTATTTGATGGTATTTATGAATATCTTTAAAGTACGAAGGTGTATCAAAAACTTCGATATTATTTTTGAATGATTTCATAAAGTATTCAAATGCTTCTCTTGATTTTTTTCCAAGAAGCTTCCAATGATCAGTTTTGTAAAAAATAAATTTAGGATCAAACAAAGGTCCTTTTTTTGTTTCTGCTAACATCTCATCACTAGAGTAATGAACTGTTGCAGTATCATAATTATCCTTTTTTATTAAAATTTTAGCAAGAAGAGCAACATCTTCTACCGATCTTCCAAAAACACCAATGTGATCTAATTTTTCAGATGTTTTAAGAACTCCATTTCTACTTATTAATCCATAACTGGGCTTATAACCAACAACTCCACAATAAGATGCAGGTCTTATAACCGAACCTCCTGTTTGAGAACCAATTGCTAGCGGAGCCATAAAAGAAGCTACAGCAGCAGCAGATCCACTAGATGAGCCACCTGGAGTTCTAGAATAATCATGTGGATTTGTAGTTTTTGAAGGACCTAAAAATGCCAACTCAGATGTTGCTGTTTTGCCCATAACTATTGCACCAGCAGAAATTAATAAATCAACTATTTCAGCATTTTGAGAATATGATTTACCTTTTCTAATTGATGTCCCACATTCTGTTGGCATGTCAACAGTTCCGACAATATCTTTTACTGCAACAGGAATTCCATGAAGTGGTCCAAGAGGTTTGCCTGACTTTCTATACTCGTCAGCCTCAGCTGCTTTTTCTAATAAAAGTTTTTTATCAAAGTGTGCCCACGCTTTTACATCTTTTTCAAATTTATTTATTCTATCAATATAAATTTGGCACAATTCTACAGAAGTAATTTGAGCATCTTTAATTTTTACAGCAAGTTCTTCAACTTTTAACGAAAAAACATTTGTCATTTTTTTTTATTGTGCAAATAAAGTTTCCGGCAACCAAAGTGCTATTCCTGGAAACATATACATTAAAAACATTGCAAAAATTACAATTGCTAAGAAAGGCATTATTCCTCTAAATATATCCAAGAGTTCTACATTAGATTTTTGAACTCCTTTTAAATAATAGGCTGACATTGCCATTGGTGGAGTTAAGAAAGAAGTTTGCAAATTTAAAGCAATTAACATTGCAAAGAAATAAGGATTAACACCAAATACCTCTAACAATGGCAAGAATATTGGAACAAAAATAATCAAAATTTCAGTCCATTCTAAAGGCCATCCTAAAAGGAAAATGATTATTTGAGTGATGATTAAAAACTGCCAAGTAGTAATATTTATAGAGGTAAAGAAGTGCTCAAATACTTCATGTCCTCCTAAATAAGAAAATACTGATGAGAAAGTCCAGGAACCAATAAACAACCACATGATCATTGCAGTTGTCTTAGCAGTTAAAAACACAGACTCTTTAAAGTTTTGCCATTTAAGTGTTTTATAAAACCAAGATAAAAGAATTGCTCCAAAAGCTCCTGCTGCAGCTGCTTCTGCTGGAGTTGCAATACCTGCTAAAATAGTTCCTAAAACAAGCATAATTAAACCAAACAGCGGAACGAAAGAAACCAAAACTTCTTTTAGAATTTCACCAGTTGGTGGGATATCTTCTTTTGGAGGTCTAGGAGCTATAGATGGATTTAACCATGCTCTAAATACTGCATAAGCAATGTAAAGACCTGCTAAAAGTAAACCTGGAAATATTGCTGCTGCAAAAAGTCTTAAGGGTGATAGCTGGGCTATTACGGAATAAACAATAAGCATAATACTTGGTGGAATTAAAATTCCTAAACATCCACCTGCACAAATTATTCCTGACGCAAATTTTTTATCATATCCTGCTTTAACCATTGCAGGCCAAGCTAACAGTCCCATCAAAGTTACAACGGCACCGATAATTCCTGTTGCAGTCGAAAATAATGTACACGTAATTAATGCAGCCACCGCCATTGATGCTGGAAGCCTGTGTGCTGCTAATCTAATTGCAAAAAATAATTTAGCTACAATTCCTGCTCTTTCAACAAGGTAGCCCATGAATAAAAATAAAGGTACTGCAGTAAGAACATTGTTATCCATTACTGTGTAAGTGTTTTGAACAAATAATTGGAATATACGATTGTCAAAAATGTGCTCCATCATTGTTGCATCGTAATAAGCAAAATATCCAAACCCAATTCCCATAGCCATTAGAGTAAAAGCAATAGGGAAACCTAAGAGAACTGCAAACAAGAACATGCCCATCATCAAAATTGCAATTTCTGGATTTGTTAAACTAAATAACATTTTTTTCGTCCTCTTCTTGAGCTGTTCTCATTAAAACTTGTTCTGTTTCTTCAGCAACAACCATTCTCGCTGGCCATTGTCCTGTTTGAATACAAATAATTGATCTGAATACCTCGCTAATACCTTGAATAATTAATAAAACACCTGCAGCAGGTATCATCGATTTGACCATATAAATTTGGATTTGAGCTGGACTACTCCAACTAGTCTCTTTTATTTTCCAAGCAAGCGCAGCATATTCATATCCATAAAAAGCTAACGCAATCACTCCTGGGAAAAAGAAAATAAAGTATAAAACTAAATCAATCCAAGCCTGAGTTCTTTGACTAAACAATCTATAAATGACATCTCCTCTTACATGCGATTCTGTTGCTAAACAATAGGCTCCTGACATCATTAAAATTGCACCATACATCTGCATACTAAAATCAAAATTCCAAAGTGTAGGAGAATTAAAAACATAAGCCATTACCACTTCATAAACAGTTCCACCCATCAAAACTACGATGCACCAAGAAAAAGCTTTTCCCATTGATGTACTAAGAGTATCTGCAAATTGAATAAATGACTTCATATAAAAGAAATATATTAAAATACGTATAAAAAAAAGGGGGTTTTTCAACCCCCTTTTAAATTGATTTTAAAGTTAATTAAATTTTAACTTTTTCAATTGGACCAAACTCATTTTCATAAGCTAATTTGTAGTTCGGTTGATTCATCAACAGATACTTCATTGTTCTCTTAGCGTATGCTTTTTGTGAGTCTACTACTTTTTTGAAGAAAGCATCTTTAGCAGAAAACTCTCCAACGACTTTATCCCAACCTTTTAATTGTTCTGCTAGGATAGCGTCAGACGTTTGGTAAACATTAACCTTATGCTCATTCATCAACTTAGCAAGGTCAGTTGAATATCTAACCAATGCTTTGAAGTAGTTATCTGAGTTTGCAGCGTATGCAGCATTTCTCAAGATAGCTTGATGTTCAGGTGAAAGGCTATTCAGTCTCTTAGTGTTCATAGGAATTTCAAACATTTCCTGAGATTGGTGGAAACTTCCTAAGTGATAGTGTTTAGAGACATCTTGCATTCCAAACTGTGAGTCTGATGTAGGGTTGTTAAACTCTGCAGCATCAATCAAACCAGTTTTCATCGCTGGTTGAATTTCACCACCTGGTAACTGTCTTACAACCATTCCCATAGCGGTTAAAACGTTAGTCGCAAGACCAACTGTTCTATACTTCATACCTTTAACATCAGATACTTTAGTTACATTCTTTTTGAACCAACCAAATGGCTGAGCAGGCATTGGCATATGGAAGAAACCTGTGTAATTAAATCCTACACTTTTTACAGCTTCTTCATATAACGCTCTACCTCCACCATACTCCATCCATCCCATTACTTCTTGAGATGACATTCCGTATGAAGGACCTGTTCCAAAAAGTGATGCAGCAGGGTTTTTTCCATACCAGTATGCAGTCACCCAGTGACCCATATCTACTACTCCAGAACTAACTGCTTGACCAATTTCAGAAGTTTTTACAACTGCTCCAACTGGTTGCACATCAATTTTTAGTGAGCCGCCTGACATATCGCTAACCATTTTCGCATAGTCTGTTGCCATTTCGAAAAAGATGTTAGCACCTGATGGCCATGCAGCTTGCATCTTTAATACTGTAGCGTGACCCCCTGCAGTTGCGATATTCGGCATTGCAACTGTAGCTGCAGCTGCAGCACCAGCTGTAGCAGCGGCCTTAAAGAACTTACGTCTTGAAGAAATTTTATTCTTCAATGATTTTTTTTCTTTAACCATTATTTCTCCTATTTATTTTTAGTTAATTAACCGTCGCGCATATAATCATAATCATTCTAAAGAGTCTAAACCTATTAAAATTAAAAAACCCTTAATTTTCATGGAAAAATTTAGTAATTAAATAAATTATTCAATTAATAATTGTATGATGGGAAAAAAGCTAAGGTTGCCCAATGTGATACCCAATCAGACTTTAGCTTTAAATTTTGAATAAAGTTTGATTTAAAAATATTAACAGCACTCAACAAATAAACTCTATCACGCACAATTCTTATTTGTCCTTCGCCATTTGGCTTCGTTTTTATAATTTCTTGATTAAACATTTCCTTATTTTTTGTAAAAATTTTTATCTGAAAATTTCCAAGAGGTTTTCCATTATTTAGCAGTTTAAATTTAAAAAACTCATTTCTTTTATCAAAGGGTGAGTTTAGTGCGATTAATTCAAAATCTAATTTTGAACTTTGCTGAAAAAAATCATTAGAATTTGAGATTAAAATTTTTGAAAATCTTTTATAATTTTCTGTTGGCAACTTGTTTGCATTGTAGCTAGACAAAATATCAAAAAAGTCTTGTTCTTTAACAAAGTTTTCAAACTTTTCAATATTATCATATTTTAAAAAAATATATTTTGTCTCATAATTAATTACGTTAAAAAAATTGTTATCAAGTTTTAATTGTATAGCTGGAAAATCACCATCTCTTTGCTCAATATTTTTAATTATATTGTTATTGTCTAAATATAATTTTTCTTTTTCTTTACTGTAAAATCCAAAAGGTGTTCCATTAAAATTTTGACCCACCATAATATCTATCAAAGTTTTATCACCTGTATCTGAATTCTTTTCTAGCCATGATTCATGTGCTAGTAGTTCTTTATTTGATAATAAAATAAAAAAAATAATAAGAAAAAAAAATATTATGCCTTCTCTAAAAAATATTTTTTTAAAAGGAATTATCATTTATTTTTCGTTTATAAGTTTTATTTTCGCACATGAGCTTAGACCCAACATAGCAAATTTAGATATAACAAAAAATGAAAAAACAACTTATGCAATACTTAATTTAAAAGTTAATCTTGAAGCTATTATTGTAGGAATTGAACCTGGACACTCGAATACAAAAGAATCTGATCAATCTGAAAAATACGATGAATATCGAAAATTAAATCCTGAAGAATTATTAGAAAAATTTTATGAAAAATTTGATAATTTCAATAACGAAGTTTATTTAACTAAAGACTTAAACAGATATGTTGGAACAGTTGAAAAAATAACAGTTCCTCCCATTGGAGATTTGGAAGTTTTAAGAGATAGCATCATTGAAATAAGTTTTAAGAATTTGCAAGACGAAAAATATAAACTCCATTGGAATAAAAACTTTGGGTCGCTAATACTTCGTGTTAATTCAATTGATCAAGGTGAGCTACATACTGAAATAATTGAGAGCAATCTTTCTTCAACCTTTAATATTAATAAAAATCAATCAAGTGTTTTTAAAACTATTACAGACTATGTTGTTATTGGATTTGAACATATTCTGCCCAAAGGCTTAGATCATATACTTTTTGTTTTAGCTTTATTTTTATTATCTACAAAATTTAAACCACTAATTCTTCAAGTTACAATTTTTACGATAGCTCACTCAATAACATTAATTCTTGGTATGCTGGGTATCATAAATATTTCACCAAGTGTTGTTGAGCCGATAATTGCTATTTCAATATCATATGTAGCTTTTGAAAATTTATTTACCAACAAGATTAACAAAGCAAGACCATTTATAATTTTTATATTTGGTCTTCTACATGGCTTAGGTTTTGCGGGAGTTTTGACAGAAATAGGAGTGCCCGAATATCTTTTTTTAACAAGTTTGATATCTTTTAATATTGGAGTGGAATTAGGACAAATTGCTGTAATTTTAATTGCTTATTTAATCCTCGCGTTACCGTTTAACAAACAAAATTGGTACAATAAAATAATAACAAAACCTCTATCACTGATAATAGCTTTTATTGGATTGTATTGGTTTATTGAAAGAATTTTTTAATTTCTTTAATAAATATTAAATGACCAAGAAATATAATTATAAGTTAAATCAACTTATTGTTTTCATAAATACAGCATTAATTTATAAGCATCTAAATTAAATTAATTATTTTTTATTAAAAAATATAAATAAGAAGTTAAAGATGTAATTAGTACAAAAGACATTGCTAATTGAAATGAAGCAATTTCAGAATAATTTAAACTTAATCCTAAATCTATAATAAGCCCAATTATCCATTGTAGAAAGAAGGCACCTATAAATATCAATAGATTATAAGAAGTTAGAGCTTTACCTGCATTAGAAACAGAAAAAGCCATTCCAACAGCTGGCTGGATTAAGGACAAGAATACAGCTGAAACTATAAATAATGCCCAATGAATTGAATCTGTATTTGGACCTAGATAAATAATTACACCCAATACCAATAAACTTAATGGTGAACCATATTTCAACAATCTGATTGCATCATTAACGTTCTTTGAAAATTTCGGAACAAAATAGCCCCATATCAAAAATGATAGCAACATAAAAAAATAAATTAAAAATAACCCTTTTGCACTTTCTTCTGGTGTATACCCAGATACTTTTATCATCCAAGGACCAGCCCAAAGTGTTTGGATAGCAAATAATCCTCCAGTGCTAAAAAAGCCCATTGGAATAACACTTCTGAAGAATTGATTTTGCCAAACAATACTCAATTTTGCATCATCGTTTTTCTGACTACCTTTTGAAGTCCACTGAGGAATAAAAATAATTATCAAAATTATACAAACCAAAGTTATGAAAGCTAAAAGCAAAAATATATTTCTCCAACCAATTATAGGTAAGAAAAATTGAACTGGTAAACTTGATGACAACATACCAATTGCACCGACCATTAACATCCATGAGTTTGCACGTTGTTGGGTTTCATCTTGATACCAAATCCGATAAGCTGTCAAAGGCCCCATTAAACAAGCTCCAACACCAACTCCTATAATTATTCTAGATACTAAAAGAGTTAAAAAATTCTGAGCGAGAGCAAATATTAATAAACCAACAATGGTTAATGATAAAAAGTATGAAACAATTTTTCTTGGACCTCTCATGTCTAGCATATAGCCTAAAGGGATTTGTACACTTGCAAATCCTAAAAAATATCCGCCACCTAATAATCCAAGCTCTCCTGCAGAAAGATTAAATTCATTTACTAATTCAGGTGAAATTGTTGCAGTTATTGCTCTTAAGAGAGTAGAAATAAAATATCCTAAAGCAAAAACTAAAAAAATTATAATAGCTTTTGATTTAGCTAGAACAGGTTTATTCATTAAAATTTAGTTAACTTTATTAACGCAATTACCAGTTCTAAAAAATTCTTCTATATTGTCTATCGCTAAATTTCCCATTGCAATTCTAGTATCTTTTGTAGCACTTCCTAAATGAGGCAAAACAAAAACACTCGGGATTTTTAAATAACCAGGATTTAAGTTTGGTTCATTTTTATAAACATCTAATCCTGCAGCATAAATTTTTCTTCTATTCAATGCATCAATCAAAGCGTCATCATCAACTATATCACCTCGAGCAACATTTGTTATCACAGCACCTTTAGGGAAATACTCAACTGTCTCTTTATTTATTAGGTTTTCTGTTTCCTTTGTAGCCGGGCAACAGATAGATAAAACATCTGAAACTGAAAAAAGACTTTTTATACTGTCATGATAAATTGCGCCCTGCTCTTTATCTTCACTTAATTTTGAACGATTATGATAATGAATAACCATGCCTAAAGATTTAGCAATATTTGCAATTTTTTGACCGATACGGCCCATACCTAAAATTCCTAGTCTTGTTCCTGTTAACTGTTTTCCAATTAAATAATCTGCAGACCATTTCCATCCACCCTCACGTGCAGACTCAATTCCCTCAGACGCTCTTCGACAAGCTCCTAATATGAGTAATATTCCTATCTCAGCTGTAGCATCTGACAAAACTTCTGGGGTATTAGTTACGGCAATACCTCTTTTTTTAGCAGCATCTAAATCAATATTTCCAAAACCAACTGCAAAATTTGAAATTATTTTAATACTATCTGGAAGTTTATTTATTGTATCAGCATCTAATTTTTCAGTTAAAGATGATAAAATTCCATCACATCCTTCACTCATTTCAATAATTTTTGATTGTGAATAAAGTTCATCATTTGAATTAAATTTAGCTTCAAATAATTTTGATGCTTTATCTTCACTCTCTCGAATCAGTCTTCTAGTAATTAAAATTTTTTTCATAAAACCCCTATTTTAAAATTTCAGGTTTGGGACCGCCTGTGTACCAATCCAAAACTTCAATTGTATGTAAAATTGGGACTTTAGTACCATGAGAAATTTGGGTAATACAACCAATATTTCCTGTTGAAATAAAATCAGGGTTTAAACTTTCTATGTTATTTACCTTATTTTTTAGTAGTTGTTTTGCAATTTTTGATTGTAAAATATTATAAGTTCCAGCTGATCCACAACAAATGTGTCCTTGTGGAATTTCCATAATTTCATTGTCAGTTTTTTCAAGTAATGAAATTGGTTGTGAATGGACTTTTTGACCATGCTGCATTGAACATGCAGAGTGATAAGCAACTTTATATTTCTTTCCTTTAGATTTTATATTTAGTTTTAAACTTTCAAAAATATATTCAGAAATATCTCTTGTAAGATCTGATATGACTTTTGCTTTTTTACTTAACTCTTTGTCATCTCTAAAAATAAAACCATAATCCTTCATGGTAGTACCACAACCTGATGTATTAGATAAAATTGCGTCTAAATTTCCCTTTTGATGCTCCTCATACCAAGTATTTATATTATTTTTAAAATCTTGGTGAGCATCCTCTTCTTTTCCTAGATGGTGATTTAAAGATCCACAGCAACGAATTTTTTTTGGAACTACAACTTCAACCCCATGTCTATTTAATAATCTGATTGTTGCTTCATTTATTTGAGGTGAAATTTCTTTTTGTACACATCCAGTTAATAAAGCAACTCTTGCTATTCTTTTCTTGTCTGAAACTTTGTAAATCTCTTTAATAGGTAAAGATTTTTTTGGAAAAGTTGTTGGCATTAATTCAATCATGTCTTTAATCTTTGTAGGCATTAAGAATTTAAATGGCATTGCCAATTTAACAAAAAAACTTGAGAGTCTAAATACTTTAACATTTGGTAAAGTGATTGATAAAAAATATCTAATTAGTTTATCAAAAAAAGATCTTTGATAATTTTTTTCAATATATTTTTTTCCATGATCTATGATGTGCATGTAATTCACACCAGCAGGACAAGTAGTCATGCAGCTATAACATGAAAGACAACGATCGATATGCTTAACAACTTTTTCAGTTGGTTTTCTGTTATTTTCCAACATGTCCTTAATAAGATAAATTCTACCTCTTGGACCATCCAATTCATCACCTAACAGCTGATGTGTAGGGCAAGTAGCATTACACATTCCACAGTGAACACACTTTTTAAATACTTTTTCTGTAGCAAAATTATCAGAGTCTTTAAGTTGCTGTTCAGTAAATTTTGTCTGCATTAAATTCCTCTATACATTTTTCCAGGGTTTAAAATTCTTTTTGGATCAAAACTTTTCTTAATTTTTTCTGAAATCATCAAACGTATATCATCAACTGTAAAAATTGATTCTCCATAATCATAATCTGCAGAAGTTTTTATTACAGTTAAATAACCACCAGATTCCAAAGCTATTTTTTTTAGCTCTTTTATTTTTTCTTCTTTATGTTCATCAACTTCTATCCAAAATAATGATCCACACCAATCCACAAAATATTCATATTTATTATCTAAAAATTTTAATAAATTTGATCCTTTTGCTGGAGGAATAACCATTCTGATTAAATTATTTTTTGTATTCTCAAAAATTTCTAAATTATTGATTTTTTTCCAAAATGGTTCTGATTGATAAACATCTAAAGTAGAAGTTTCAAATTTATCAAGTTCAAGCTCTTTACTTAAATTTTTAATTTTTTCCTTAATTGAAATTTTATCTCCCTCTACTCTAAAAGCTAGAAAAGAAGTATTTGATTTTAAATCATTAAATTTAAATACAGAATTTTTTTTCTTCAAAAAATCATCATCCTTTGATTTATTAGGAACATACACTGCTCCTGATATTTCACTGCTGGAACTTGATAATTTAATAAATAAATCAAAAATTTCCTCAGATTTATCAATATAAATTGCAATTGTATTTGAAGAATCTTTTTTTGGTAGAACCTTTAAAGTGATTTCTGTTAAAGCTACTAAGGTGCCAAAGGATCCAGCTATAAGTTTTGACAAATCATAACCAGTAACATTTTTAACTACTGTACCTCCTGATTTGATAATATCTCCTTTACCATTTACTCCTTTAAAACCTAACACATGATCTCTAACACTTCCAACTTTAAACCTTCTTGAGCCTGCATAATTACAGGATAAATACCCTGCTATAGTTCCTTTGTTAGATACACCATTTTTTATGTAACCAAAATCAATAGGCTCAAAAGCTAATTCCTGATTATTTTCATCAAGTATTTTTTCAACTTCTTCTATTGGCGTACAAGCCTTTACTTTAATATATAGTTCTTCAGGTCTGTAATCTATTATGCCTGTTAATTTCGAAAGCGACATTGTGTTTGCTGATTGAGCTTTATTTCCTATGAAGCTTTTAGAATTATGTCCTATTATTTCTGTGGGAGAATCTTTTTTATAAAGTTCTCTAATTAATTCTGAAACTTCACTCTCATTTTTTGGATAATAAATATTATTAGAATCTTGGAAGATCTGGGAATTTATCTTTGCTTTTGTGGACATGAACCCTTCCTTCCTCCGCGCATTTTCTAAGAATAGGATATACTTTTCCAGGATTTAATAAATTTTTCTCATCTAATGATTTTTTAATATCTAACTGTTGTTGAATATCATCATCATTGAACATCTCACACATAAGTTCTCTTTTTTCGATACCAACTCCATGCTCTCCTGTGATTACTCCTCCAAGTCTTACGCAAGTTTTTAATATTTCTGATCCAAACTCTTCGGTTTTTCTTAACTGCTCTTTATCATTTCCATCAAACATAATTAGTGGATGTAAATTTCCATCACCTGCATGAAAACAATTTGCCACTGGTAAATTATACTTTTCTGAAAGTTTTTTTATTTCAAGTAAAGCTTCTGCGAGTTTACCTCTAGGTATTGAGCCATCCATACAATAATAATCTGGGGCCATCGCTCCACATGCTGGAAACGCAGCTTTTCTCCCAGCCCAGAAAGATAATCTTTCTTTTTCATTTTTGCTTAGTTTTAAACTTGAACAATTATTTTTTTTACAAATTATCTCAACTTTTTTGATCAACTCATTTACTTCTGACTCTGTTCCATCAAGTTCAACGATTAATAATAATTCAGCATCTCTTGGATAACCAGCTTTGCTAAAATTATCTGTTGCTTCAATAAGAGCTTTGTCCATAATTTCCATTCCAGCTGGAACTATTCCGCTTGAAATTATTTCAGATGCAGCATCTCCTCCTTCTTTAATAGATGGAAAACCAATTAAAGCTGCCTTAACAACTTCTGGTTTTTTTAGAATCTTAACTGTTACTTCGGTAACAACACCTAATAATCCTTCTGAACCACAAATTAATCCCATTAGGTCATACCCTTCTTGATCAAAAGATTTTCCTCCAATTTTACAAATAGTTCCATCCATCATTACCATTTCTACACCTAAAATATTGTTTGTAGTGGTTCCATATTTTAAAGAATGAACACCTCCTGAATTTTCAGCCACATTACCACCTATTGAACATGCTAATTGACTAGATGGATCTGGAGCATAATAAAAACCCTTATGTTCCACAGCATGAGTAATTCCTAAGTTAGTAACACCAGGTTGAGTGATCACACATTTATTCTCATAATCAATTTCTAAAATTTTATTAAATTTTCCTAAACCTAAAAGGATAGCGTCTTGCAAAGGTAATGCCCCACCGGATAAACCTGTTCCAGCTCCTCTTGGAACTACTTTGATATTTTCTTCATTACAATATTTAAGAATTTCACTAACTTCTTTAGTGTTTTCAGGCAAGACCACAGCTAAAGGCGTTTGGGTATAAACTGAAAGCGCATCAGTTTCATAAGGTCTTAATTCATCAGCTTCGCTTAAAACATTTTCTGGATTAGTTAGACTTGATAGTTTTTTTACTATTTGAGATTTATTAGATACAATAGACCTATCAATTTTTGGTAAAGCTATTTCAGACATAGCTTAACCTAGCATTTTTTTGATATTTTCCAATGCGTTAGAAATGTTATCCTGAGATGCAGCAAAGCTAAATCTTACGTAATCTTTGCATGTTTTTCCAAATGCCGTGCCTGGGACAATAGCAACACCCGCTTCATGCATGGCTCTTTTACAAAACTCTGCACCATCCATTCCAGTCCCTATAACTTTTGGAAATGCATAAAATGCTCCTCCTGGCAAACTGCATTCTATTCCGGGTAGACTATTCAGTCCTTCATGAATTAATTTTCTTCTTTGTGTAAATTTTTCCATCATCAAATCAATTGAATCGTCTGGTCCATCAAGCGCTGCTATTCCTGCAAATTGAGCCGCAGCATTAACACAAGAAACACTATTGATTAGTAATTTATTAATATGTTCAATTAAATTTTCAGGCCAAAAACTCCAACCTAATCTCCAACCTGTCATTGAGTAAGCTTTACTCCAGCCTTCTAAAACAATTAGTCTATCTCTTAGCTCAGGATAATTAAAGAATGTTGGCATTTCTTTGTTGTCAAATATTTGTCTACTGTAAATTTCATCACTTAAGATAGTTACGTGAGGATGTTTTTTTAAACCCTCTGCTAATTTATCAATTTCAGATTTCTCAACAAAACTTCCCGTTGGATTATTAGGATTAATTAAAATTAACAATCTAGTTTTTTCAGTTATTAAAGATAGAATTTTATTTGCACTAAATTTTAAATCTTTATCTTCTGTTAAATCATAAGGTACAGCAGTAGAACCTGTATAATTAATCATAGACTCATAAATAGGAAAAGCTGGTGTAGGATGAATAATTTCTGCTCCTGGCTCCCCAAAACACTGTATAGCATAATGCATTGTAGGTTTACCACCTGGCATTATGATAATTCTTTCTGGATCTACTTCAGCGTTATATCTTTTCTTGATCCATCTAGTAACCGCTTGTCTGCACTCTAAAATTCCATTTGAAAGAACATAGCCATGGTGACCATCATCTAAAGCTTTCTTTGCAGCTTCAACTACATGTTTAGGTGTTTTAAAATCTGGCTGACCCAACCCAAGATGTATCATTGGGTTTCCTTGTGCCTCTAATTTTTTAGCTTCTGCTAAAACTGAAAAAGCACTCTCTGTTCCAAGTCTATTAAGTGATGCTGCTAGTTTCATAATAAAGTTGGAAAATATACATAAATAAAATTGAATGTCTATTAAGATAAAATTTAAATTTGCTTAATTTATCTTAATTTCTGTAGATTATTTTTGATGCATCAAGATCTTTTACAGATTTACAGCCCATCAAAATCATATTTCTTCTAATTTCTTTTTGCATATTCTCGAGTAATCTTTCAACACCTTGTTGTCCTCCAGCACCTAAACTAAAAAGAAAAGCTTTTCCAAAACTGCAAGCTGTTGCACCAGCTGCAAGAGCTTTTAAAACATGCGTTCCTCTTCTAACTCCTCCATCAAGAATAATTTCTAATTTATCTCCTACCGCATCTGAAATTGCTTTTACTTGATCAAAAGGTGATCTAGATCCATCCAATTGTCTTCCCCCATGATTAGATATCATTATCGCTGTACAGCCTATATCAATTGCTCTCTTTGCATCTTCAACAGACATCACACCTTTTAGTGCCATTGGTTTATTCCATTTTTTAATACAGTATTCTGCATCTTTCCAATTCATCGCTGGATCATATTGCTCATTAATATAATCCATTACTGATTTAGCTATGTTTGTTCCTTTATCAGTTTTGTTTTTAATATTTGCTAACTCAAATTTTTTATTAGTAAAATATTTAAAAACCCAACCAGGTCTCATGGCAAAACTTAATAAACTATCTAATGTAAATTTAGGTGGAGTAGTAAAACCAGTTCTATGATCTCTTTCTCTATTTCCTGCAACTAATGTATCAACAGTAATGCACATACCGTCAAAATTTGCTCTGCTACATCTATCAATTAAATCATCAGTAATTGATTTATCCTTATGGATATAAAGTTGAAATAGTTTTGGACCGCTAGAAACATTCGCAACTTCTTCTATAGAGAATGATGCCATTGTTGACATACTATAAATTGTATTAAATTTTTCTGCTGCTCTAGCAGAAGCTTTATCACCTTCTGGGTCATACAAACTTTGCATCGCTGTAGGAGACAAAAATAGCGGCATATCAATTTTTCTACCAAAAACTGTTGTAGATAAATCTGGCTCTCCAACACTGTTTAAAATATTAGGAACTAAATCACAGTCGTTAAACGAATCTGTATTTCTGTTTAAAGTTATTTCATCATCAGCACCTCCATCAATATAATGAAATATTGGTGCTGGTAATTTTTTCTTGGCTAATTTTCTAAAGTCATCAAAATTATAGCAATCATTTAAATTCATAAAAGTGTATTAGAAGCTTTTAAAGAAATTAAACATATAACTATTTGCCCCAGGATTTTTATCTCCTATACTTGCATTAGATATATGATTATATGAAAAACCAAATTGACTGCTCTCAGACATATCTAAAGAAATTTGTAACTCAGATTTAAATTCTAAAACGTGACCTAAGTCTTTTCCATCACCTTCGTGATATAATCCTGGAGTAAAACTTGGATTAAAATTTAAAGAACCTATTTTATATTGTGCTTCTACTCCTGTATAAACATAAGCCGCACTATCTGCAGTTATAAGAGCACCAGTAATAGGTGATAAATTTCCAAGAAAAGTATCTCTATTTAAGTTTTCATTTTGATGCTGAAAGCCAATTAATTCTGATTTTTTTCCATCGTCACTAAAATCAAACATACCTGTGTAAACATTAAATTCTGTATTTAGATCTCTCTGTTTGATTTCTTCTGCATTTGAAGAAATCGTAAAAACTAGAAATGAAAATAAAATCAGAATTTTTTTTAAATGCATTTTGGATTAATTTTTAAATTTTAGTTTTTTGAGGATTATTGCACCTCCAAGTAAAAATATCAATATTGGCAATAACCAAAGAATATAAGTATTTTTATTTAAACCAGGATCATACAAAATCCATTCTCCGTATTTTTCTTTAAAAAAATCATAAATTTGGTTTTCAGATAATCCTTCCTCAAGTTTTTTATCAACTAAAATTTTCATGCTATTTGCAAAATCAGAATCTGAATCGTAAACAGATTGACCCTGACAAATTAAACATCTTAAATTTTTCGTAATCTTATTTCTTTCAAGCTGATCACTAGCAAATAATATTTTTGGAATTAATAATAAAATAATTAAAGCAATTTTTAAAATTTTCATTTTATTATCGAGTTAATTTCGTTAATTAATTTTTCATTTAATGGTCCAATGTATTTTGCAACTATTTTATTTTTATGGATCAAAAAAGTTTCTGGCACACCATATGCCCCCCACTCTATTGAAATTGTACCATCTTCATCTAATAATATTGTTTCGTATGGATTTCCCAATTTTATTAGAAAATTTTGAGCATTATTAAAATTATCTTTATAATTTAATCCAATTAAAATTACTTTATTGTTTTCGCTTAATCTCATTAAATAAGAATGTTCTTGTCTACAAGGTACACACCACGAGGCCCATATGTTTAATAAATAAAATTTATTTGAATTAAATATTTCTGATGAGTTAACATTTTCTTTGCTATCAAAATAGACACTAGAAAAAATTGGAATATCTTTTTTTATTTCTGACTTAGGGGTGTAGATATTTGTTTCCTGCAAACCTTTATAAAATATTAAAAAAATAATTATAAAACTAATTATTACCATTGGAGGTATTAATTTATCTTTCATATTTTCTTTCTAAAAAAACTTAATATTCCACCCATGCTTAATAATAATACTGATACCCATATCCAAAGCATGAAAGGTTTGTCTTGATATCTAACATTAAAATATTCCTGATTTTGTACCAAGTTTATGACAATAAATTTATCTTTCATTAAAGAAGTTTTAATATCAGCTTCACTAGTTACTATATTTGGCTGATTATAAATTCTTAACTCTGGAAACATTTTATTAATTTTTCCATCTGAAGAAATTATTTTAAAATTTGCTACCACTGAGTTGTAATTTTTTTCACTTCTCTGGTTTACATCTTCAAGTGTAATTTTAATTTTTGAGTTTTCATAACTCTGACCAATTTTAAGATTGGTTATTACTTCGCTAGAAAGCAAATTATTAAATAAAATACTTAAAATTAATAAGCTAAATCCAAAGTGAGCAATAGTTTGAGAAATGTTTTTATATTTTTTTGTAAAAAAATCCCTCACAGTAATAAAAAACAAATAAAATGCACTTGAGATTAAAATAGTGTTTACAAGTAAATTTTTATCAAAATTCTTAACAATCAAATAAGATATTAAAATTGATATAAATAATAAAAATATAAGAATTTTTTTACTCTCTAAGTTAGATTTAATCCATTTCAATTGAGGTCCAATCGCCATAGCGATTAAAAATGGAATTAAGAAAGGGATAATTAGTTTATGATAGAACGGTGGACCGACTGATATTTTTTCTGAAGAAATTACATCTAAAAAAATTGGATACACTGTACCAATTAAAACCACAGATAAAAAATACATCATGAACCAATTATTCAATATAATCGCACTTTCTTTACTTAACCAAAAAAGATTTATTGAATTTTTTTGACCCTCTTTATGAAAAAAGAAAAAAATAAATAAAGAAATAAAAATTAGAACAAATAAAAATATTAATATGAACAGACCTCTTTCAGGGTCGTTAGCGAAAGTATGAACTGAATTAAGGATACCTGATCTGACTAAGAAAGTTCCACACATACTAAGTGTAAATGTAGCAATAGATAAAATTATAACCCAAGACGTTAAAATCGATTTTTTCTCTAAAACTAATACACAATGTAACAATGTGGTCAATGCTAACCAAGGCATAAGAGATACATTTTCAACTGGATCCCAAAACCAAAATCCTCCCCACCCAAGTTCATAATATGCCCAAATAGAACCTAGTAAAATTCCTAACGTTAAAAATATCCATGAAATTAAAGTCCATTTTTTTATATGAGCTGCCCAGCTTCCAGAAACCATTTTTAAAGTTGTTGCTGCTAATGCGGAAGAAAATATTATTGATGAACCAACATAGCCTAAATATAAAACAGGTGGATGAATTGCTAATGCAGGATCTTGCAATATTGGGTTTAAACCTAAACCTTCCTCAGGAATTGGGAATAAGTAATTAAATGGATTAGAAGTTTTTAATAAAAATATAAAAAAACCAATAATTATTATCTGCTGAAATATTGTTGTTAGAGTTTTATATTTTATTGATTGATTATTTGTTCTTAATAAAAAAATGAAAATGAATAATGTTAAAACCAACAACCACAATAACAAACTACCCTCATGGTTCCCCCAGGTTCCTGTAATTTTGTAAAACAAAGGTTTAGTAGTATGTGAATTACTAAATACAGTTTCGTTACTAAAATCCGAAACTACAAAAGATAAAACTAAACCAAAAAAACTAATAACTACAAAAAATAATTGTAAAAATGATAATGATAATATTTTAGTATCCAAAATTTCTGAATTTCTAAAATTTTGAATTGAAAAATAAATCAAAATTGAACCACTAATTAATCCTAAAATAAGTGCATAATATCCAACAACGCTATAAATCAATTAATTTTCCTCCAATGCAGCTTTAACCTCTGGGGGCATATAATTTTCATCATGCTTTGCTAAAATTTTTGTTGCTGAAAAGAAATTTCTATCTTTCAAAACACCTTCGGCTACAACTCCTTTTCCTTCTTCAAATAAATTTGGGACAGCGCCTGAATAAGTAACATTAATCTCATTTTTAAAGTCTGTAATTATAAAATTCACTTCATTCGAATTCATACTAATAGAATTTTTTTTAACCATCCCACCTACTCTAATTTTACTATTTGTCAGCTCAGTTAATGACTTAATCTCCGAAGGAGATTGAAAATAAACAACGTTTTCCTCTAAAGATTTTAGAACTAAAAAAACAGTTAATATTAAAATTAGTAAAATAGTCGAAACAAACAGAAATCTTAACTTAACTTTTCGACCATACATGGATCAAAAATTAGTTATTTGTTGCGTCAGCTAAAATTTCTTTATTTATTCTTTGTGATTTTGCAGAATTAGCTTGTTCAGTGTTAAGTGATCCAAACTTAGCAACAAATTTATTTTGTTCTTTAATAAATTGAACCTTTGTTACTAAATATAAACTTAGGAAACTTAATAAAGTAAAACCAAATGCAGATAACACGTATACTGCATATCCATTCATAAATAATAATTCGTTAATCATAATCTATCTAAGCCTTTATTTTTAATTTTTATCAGTTCTGTATTATATTTCATTAAGAAAATTAACAACGAAAATAGAGCAAATGCCGCAGTCATAATCAATAATGGATAAAGCATTGATGAATGAATTGAGCTTTTAGACAAGATATTTATTGAGGCAGGTTGGTGAAGTGTATTCCACCAATCAACAGAGTACTTAATTATTGGCACATTAATAATTCCAACAATGGTAATAAAAGTTGAGATTTTAAATACTTTTTCTTCATTTTCATAAATTCTCCAAGAGATTAAGTATAAAGCATAAAATAGAGCTAAAATTAACATCGAAGTAATCCTCGCATCCCAAGCCCACCATGTTCCCCAAGTAGGTTTCCCCCAAATAGAACCTGTTACCAAAGCAATAATATTAAAAACAAAACCCGAGGGTGCTAGACTTTTGGCTATTAAAAAAAAATTTTTGTTTTTAAAAATAAATCCTGAAATTGACAAAACAGTTATTGAAGAAAAAATTCCAAGAGAAATCCATGCAGCAGGAACATGAACATACATAATTCTAACAGCGTCACTCTGTTTATAATCTTCTGGAGACAGTATGAGTGCTTCAACTAATCCAACAGACAGAACAACAACAAATAAAAATAAAACATATTTTGGTGCTTTCGAAGTAATTTGAAAAATTTTATTTGGCTCTAAAAATTTAAACATATCTGTAATTTAAAGATTTATTTTAAAAATACTATTGTGAATATTTATCTGATCAAGAATGAAGAGGGGGAGATAATAAAGAAAGATTAACTTTTAACACTCTTGATCAGAATATGACTATTTTATAAAAAATTAGTGTGGCCTAGATTGGAAATAAATGTGTTTGAATAATGATGGCTAATTAGAAAGCTTGAAATAACTTGAGCCTTTTTTACCTGAAAAAATTTCTTCAATTAACGGATGTTTTATAGGCTCGTCTGAATCGTCCATCAAAAGATTTTGCTCTGAAACATAAGCTTCGTAAGTGATTTCGTCATTTTCGGCAAGTAGATGATAAAAAGGCTGATCTTTTCTTGGTCTAACATTTTTTGGAATAGACTGATACCATTCCTCTGAATTGTTAAACTCGAAATCTACATCATAAATAACACCCCTAAATTCGAAGTGCTTATGTTTAACAATATCTCCAATTGAGAATTTAGCTTTTTGGATTGCCATGTTAGTTAGTATGGGTATTTAAAAATAAAAATCAATGTAAAAAATATTAATGTTTTGTGATGTGGCAAATATGTTAATATCTTTTAAGTGAATAAATCTTTTTTAAAATTTGTTACTGATTTTGGACCACTAGCAATATTTTTTTTCTATTATTACAACAGTGGAAAAAATTTATCAGTAGCAATTCCTCCCTTAATAGTTGCAACTATTGTTGCATTGGCTGTTGTTTGGTTTTTTGAAAAAAAAATTCCACCAATGCCTTTATTAAGTGGAATTTTAATAACTTTTTTTGGAGGTCTCACTATCTACTTTAATGATCCAATATTTATTTATGTAAAACCAACAATAATAAATATCATGTTTGCTTTAGCTTTATATTTTGGAAAATACTTTACGAAAGAACCAGTGCTTAAAAAAGTTATGGGGAAATCAATACCTTTGTCAGATATCGGATGGGAAATTTTAAATCGAAGATGGATGTTTTTTTTCTTTGGTCTTGCATTATTAAATGAATTTGTATGGAGAACACAAACTGAAGAATTTTGGGTTAATTTTAAAGTATGGGGAATGCTTCCAATAACAATAGTGTTTACTGGATTTCAGGTACCTTTGATAAATAAACATAAAATAGATGCGTAATAACTTAAGATTAGTAGTAAACAATCCACATAATAAAATAGAGGAAAAACAATTTTTTGAAAAAGATGAGCTTAAAATTATTTTAGATCTTTATGCAAAGATGGTTTCCGAAGGTTCTTGGAAAGATTATGGTCTCAACATATCAAGCAAACAAGTTAGCTTTAGTGTATTTAGGAATGCAGCAGAGAATGCGCTTTATAAA
This sequence comes from Candidatus Pelagibacter sp. HIMB1695, assembly GCF_052047655.1. NCBI lineage: Bacteria > Pseudomonadati > Pseudomonadota > Alphaproteobacteria > Candidatus Pelagibacterales > Candidatus Pelagibacteraceae > Candidatus Pelagibacter > Candidatus Pelagibacter sp. HIMB1695. The sequence continues at coordinate 948,851 of NZ_JBNAJT010000001.1, forward strand.
ATTTGTAAAAATTTTAAGCCAAAAAATAAAAATTTAAAATACTTAATCACAGACACAAGCGGTAAGATTTTAAAAAATTCTTATGAGCTTAAGTCTTTACTTAAAAATACTAATTGGAAGAAACTTCAAAAATAAACTATCGTCTTTGACCAAAAAGTCTTAACAACATTATAAATAGATTAATAAAGTCTAGGTATAATGTTAAAGCACCCATGACAGCTTTTTTTCCAATGATTTCACCAGAGTCACTTGCAACATACATGTTTTTAATTTTTTGAGTATCATAGGCTGTTAAACCTACGAAAATTAAAACACCTAAAATTGAAATTACAAAGTACATCATTGAAGACTTCAAGAAAATATTAACGATTGATGCAATAATTATACCAATCAATCCCATCATTAAAAATGAGCCAAACTTAGTTAAATCTCTTTTTGTTGTATAACCATAAATACTCATCGCTCCAAAAGTTGCTGATGTTATGAAAAACACTCTAGTAACACTCAAGCCAGTATAAACTAATAAGATTGAAGACAAAGATAGTCCCATTAAAGCTGCAAACACCCAAAATGTTGTTTGAGCTTTTGAAGCGCTCATCTTATTAATTCCAAAACTCATGTAAAAAACGATACCTAAAGGAGCCAACATTACTAACCATTTAAGTCCTGACAAATAGATTGCATTCCCCATTTGTGTTAATCCAACAATTGCTCCTGATTGATCAGTCACGACTGACATCTTAAATGTCATTAATGCAATGATCCCTGTTAACAACACACCTGTTGCCATATAGTTGTAAACTTTTAACATGTAGGCTCTTAAGCCTTCATCCATTACAGCTGCAGTTTGTTGCGCTGCTTTTGCTCTGTTTAATATTCCGTTTTTATCAAATTCCATAATATGCTACATATAATGGTCTTTTAATAATTATTCAAGACACCTTAAAAGATTAATAAAAAGTTAACATAAAACATTAATGAATTACAAAAAATTGGGAAATACCGATCTTGATGTAAGTACAATTTGTCTCGGTACAATGACTTGGGGAGAACAAAATACTCAAGATGAAGCATTTGAACAAATGGACTTTGCTTTAGGCAATGGAGTAAATTTTTGGGACACAGCTGAATTGTATGCAGTTCCTCCTCGTAAAGAAACTTATGGGGACACTGAAGAAATAATTGGTAATTGGTTTGAAAAAACAAAAAAAAGAAATGAAGTTATTTTAGCTACGAAAGTTGCTGGTCCAGCAAGAGATTATTTAAGGAATGGAGAAAATAGTTTTACAGGTCCAAACTTAGAGTCGGCTTTGAACAATAGTCTCAAAAGACTTAAAACAGATTATATTGATTTATATCAGCTGCATTGGCCAGAAAGAAATGTAAATAATTTTGGAAGACTTGGTTACGTTCATAAAGAAAATGATTGGAATAAATTTGAAGATGTTCTTGGGGAATTAGATAAATATATTAAAGCTGGGAAAATAAGATACGTTGGTCTTTCAAACGAAACTCCTTGGGGAGCGTTAAATTATTTGCAGCTTTCAAAAGATAAAAATTTACCAAGAATGATGTCTATTCAAAATCCATACAGCTTACTAAATAGATCTTATGAAGTGGGATTAGCCGAGGTTTCTATTAGAGAAAAAATTGGATGCCTTGCATATTCACCTCTAGCAAGTGGATACTTAACGGGAAAGTACAGAAATAAAAATTTTCCTAAAGGATCAAGAATGGAAAGAGACTTTGATTTTTGGACAAGATATAGAAAACCCAACACAGAGGCTGCTGTAGAACTTTATTTTAAAATCTGTGAAAAACACAATTTAAATATGACTCAAATGTCTATTAAATTCTGTGAAATTCAAGAATTTATGACAAGTGTAATTATAGGTGCAACTACAATGGAGCAGTTGAAATCAGATATAGAAAGTGTAAATGTAAATTTATCTAATGATGTCATTGAAGAAATCAATCAAGTTCAAACAATTTATCCAAACCCATGTCCTTAATTAAAAAAATATTAATTTTATCAACTATACTTATCTTAAGTTCAAATCATCTATTTGCTCAGGAAGTAAAAAAAATTGGTAAATACAAAGATTGGGAGGCAATGGTGGCATATGAACCTGATGGCAAAGTATGTTTTGCTCAATCAGTACCTGTACTTCAAGCACCAAAATCAAACAAAAGAGATGCAAAATTATTTGTAACTTTTAGACCAGAACAAAGTATTTCAAATGAAGTAAGTGTTACTCCTGGATATGAATTTAATAACAAGAATTCTGTTATTGCAGCATCTGGAAAGAACAAATTTAAGTTTGATATAATGCAGCAAGGATTTGCATGGATTGCTGATACTAAAGTTGAAGTAAAAATGATTAGTAGAATGAAGAAGGGATCAAGGATAATGATTACTGGATACAATCAAAATGGATCTCAAACAATTGATCATTATTCTTTGCTTGGATTTACTAAAGCTTACAACGCATCAAAAAAAGCTTGCAAATAATTAAATGAAATCAAAAAATAAAATTGTACTTGCCTACTCAGGCGGTTTAGATACATCCATAATTTTAAAATGGCTTCAAGAAAATTATAACGCTGAAGTAATTTGTTATACTGCTGATGTTGGTCAAGAAATTGATAGAAAAAAAATTTTTAAGAATGCAAAAAAATTTGGTGTCAAAAATATTATTATCCAAGATTTAAAAGATGTTTTTGTAAAAGATTACGTTTATCCAATGATTAGAGGACATGCAATTTATGAAGGGGTGTATCTATTAGGTACTTCTATTGCTAGACCATTGATTGCCAAAGACCAAATAAGAGTTGCTAAAAAATTTAAAGCTAATGCAGTTTCACATGGCGCTACAGGAAAAGGAAACGACCAAGTAAGATTTGAATTAGGTTATCATTACTTTGGACCAAAAATAAAAATTATTGCTCCATGGAGAATTTGGAAATTAAGATCAAGAACTGATTTAATTAACTATGCAAAAAAACACGGGATACCTATACCAAAAGATAAAAAAGGTGCTCCACCTTTTTCAGTAGATGACAATATATTTCATACATCAACGGAAGGGAAAGTATTAGAAAATCCAAAAAATTCTGCGCCAGAATTTATTTTCCAAAGAACAGTTTCTCCTGAGAGAGCTCCAAACAAGCCTTCATTTATTACCATCAATTTTAAAAATGGAGATCCCTTTGCGATTAATGGAAAAAAAATGTCTCCTTCAAAACTATTAGAAAAATTGAACAACATTGCTGGAAAAAATGGAATAGGAAGAGTCGATTTAGTTGAAAACAGATTTATTGGAATAAAGTCTCGAGGTGTATACGAAACACCAGGTGGAACTTTATTAATTCATGCACATAGAGCAATCGAGTCCGTAACTTTAGATAAAGAAACAATGCATAAAAAAGATCAGATTATGCCAAGATATGCTGAACTTATTTATAATGGTTATTGGTATTCAAAAGAGAGATTCAAACTTCAAAAAATTGTAGATCTTAAAAGAAACAAAGTTAATGGCTCAGTAAAACTTAAACTTTATAAAGGAAATGTAATAATAGAGTCTCGAATTACAAATAGTTCAGCCTACTCTATGAAAAAAGTTTCCTTTGAAGAAAATAAAACATTTAACAAATCTAATGTTGAAAGATTTATTAATTTTCATAAGAAAAAACTTCGTTCATAAATAAATGGAAATAAATATATTCGCAGACACTATTTGTGGATGGTGTTACATAGGTCATAAAAATTTAAATAAAGCGATTAAAAAATTTCCAAACATTAAATTTGAAATTAAACATATACCTTTTCAATTAAACCCCGATATGCCTCTAGAGGGAATAGCTCGTGATAAATATCTTGAGATAAAATTTGGTGGGAAAAAATTTGCAGAACCTATGTATGAAAATATGAAATTAAAAGCAAAAGAGTCTGGAATGAATTTTAATTTAGATAAAATAAAAAAAACTCCTAATACAGTTCTATCTCATTTGCTAATAATTTTGAGTGAAAAATTTAATATACAAAACCAGATAAAAGAAAAAATTTATCAATCATATTTTATTGATGGTCTCGACATAGGAGATATTGATGTTTTAACCAATATTGCAAAACAACATGATATTTCTGAAGAGATCTTTAAAAATTTTATCAATGATAAAAATATTAAGGATGTAAATTCAAAAATGTTAATTGCTAAAAAAAAGAATATAAGTGGTGTTCCGTTTTATGAGATAGGAAATGATTTTATTTCAGGTGCTCAAAGTGTAATTCACTTAGAAAATGCAATAAATTCAAACTTAAATTAAAATGATATTTGAAACTTCTAGAGCTAAAGCATTAAATCAATTAAATAATTTTATCGATAACGGTCTTGCAGATTATTCTAAATTAAGAAATTTTGATTTTGGTCCTGAAAAAAGATCTAATATATCATGCTTATCTCCATACATAACACACGGAATTATAAATGAAAAAGAAGTCATCCAGAAAGCTCTAAGCAAATTTTCTTTTTCAAAAAATGAAAAATTTATTCAAGAAGTTTTATGGAGAACTTATTGGAAAGGTTGGCTAGAGCTAAGACCAAATGTTTGGGCAGATTATCTTATTGAATTAAATCAAATAAAAAATGAATTTCAAAATAATAAAAATTACCTCTCAGCAATAGAAGGAAAAACAGATATTGAATGCTTCAATGAGTGGGTTAACGAGCTAAAAGAAAACAATTATTTGCATAATCACACAAGAATGTGGTTTGCTAGTATTTGGATTTTTACTTTAGAATTACCTTGGCAATTAGGTGCAGAATTTTTCATGAAACATCTTTATGATGGAGACGCTGCATCAAATACTCTAGGATGGCGATGGGTTGCAGGTGTTCAAACTCAAGGCAAACACTATCTTGCTAGTGAATGGAATATTAAAAAATTCACAAACAATAGATTTCAAAAAATAAAATTAAATGAGAATGCCCCTCCTAAGATCTCAGAAAAATCTTATCAAATAATAAAACAAGATTTTACTAATCCACAAAATATTGAAGAAAAAAATCTTTTAATTTTTGATAATAATCTCTCATTTGAAATCACTGACTATAAAGAAAAAAACTTTAAGAAAATTTACTTAGTTTCTAACAAAAATGAAAATAGATTTATAAAACTCAGTGAAAAATTAGTGAAATTTAAATCTCAATTAATAGAAGACCAAGGACAAAGATTAAAAAATCAATCTATTGATTTTCAGTTAATTGATATAAGTGAAGTGACAAACATTGAGAATTGTTATGGTTTGTACCCAACAGTGGGTGAAAATTTAGACTACTTAAATTCAAAAGATATAAATGTAAGTTTTTTATACAGAAGCCTTGATCAGTTAGCTTGGCAATATTGTAATAAAGGTTTTTTTAATTTTAAAAATTATATTCCCAAAATAGTTTCAACCTTGGGCTAAAACCATCGGACCATACCTATAATTCCAGCAGTAGCATAAAAAAATTGCAGTAAGAGAATTCCTTTGTGTCCTCCTCTGTAAGCCCAAATTCCAATTAAAATAGCTGACAAAAGCAACAAACAAAATCCAAAAAATTCTATTCCTATATTTAAAGCCACAAATAAAGAATATAATATTGCTGTAATAACCCCTGCCCATTCAAAAATTTTATTATTCATAATTTTTATATATCTCTTCACGCTCACTTTTGTTCATGTCCTTTGTTTTTTCTAAAAATTCATTTCTTAACTCTCTTGTTTTAAAAATGTAAAAACAAACTGTATCTTTGCTATGGTAGATTGCTTTAAGTTCATCATCTATATCGTTTAGCTCATTAGGTATTTCAGTCTTTATGCAAATCATAGAAGTTTTTTAAAGTTATTATAAAGAATTGTAGAATAATTGTTCATGTCAATCATATTATCTTTTGCTGATTGATCAAATTTTTCTAAAGCGTTATTACCAAGCTGATCCTCTAAAGCTTTCTTGTATTCAGGAACACATCCCCATTCATTCACTGTTGTATCTTTTATTTCTATATGAAATTGAATTCCATAAGCGTGGTTTTGATATTTGAATATTTGATATTTGGTAATCGGTGAGGAAGCTAATAAAGTTATATCATTATTGTTTTCAATTCCTTGGACCTCATAAGAATGCCATTGTAAACTTTTTATCTTATCAGGAAATTGTGAAAACAAATTATCGTTTTCTTTTTCTTTAGAAAAATCAATATCCATAATACCAATTTCTGCAGGATTTGATTTAACAACTTTACCACCCACTACCTCTCCTAATAATTGGCAGCCCAAGCAAAAACCCAGATATGGTTTTCTTAAATCTACAACAAATTCTTTAATTTTTTTCTTTTCTTCAATTAACCATGGATATTCTTTTTCCATATAGGTATCCATTGGTCCTCCCATACAAAACATTCCATCAAATTTACTAAGATCCTCTGGTATTTTTTCACCCTCGTCTAATTCGATTGTAGTTAAATTTAATCCATCAGATAACATTAAATCTTTAATGTAACCTGGGTCCTCTATTTTAATATGTTGTAGTACAATTATATTCACTATGGTTAGCTTAGCTTAGAACACTTCTTGGAACAATATTTTACTCTCTCCCAATTCAACTTCCATTTTTTTCTCCATGTAAATGATCTTTTGCAAACTGGACAAATTTTTGTTGGTAAATTTTCTTTTTTCATCAAATTGTATTTTGTTTAATAAATTTATCTGCTTCAGATAAGATTAATTTTTTTCTATCAGATTTCATTTTATCAAAAATTCTTACCATCATCGAAAGACGAGGATTTTTCAAAAAAAATTTTCTGTTTCGATCTATGAATCTCCAGTAAAGACCATCCATGATGTTACACCAATCACCTTTCTTAAAGTCCATCATTTTCATAAAATATGCAGATCCGCAAATATATGGTTTAGTCGCAAAAATCCCTCCATCACTAAACAATCCCATTCCATAAACATTTGGAACCATTACCCAATCTGATGAGTCTACAAACATCTCCATAAACCACTTATAAACAATTGAAGGCTTTATCTCACAAAGGTTCATGATGTTGGATAAAATCATTAATCTTTCAATATGATGTGACCAACCATGATTGACTGCATTTTTAATTGCATAATCTAAAGGTGGAAGACCAGTGTTACCCTCATACCATGAACTTTTCATTTTTCTATTCTGTTTAAAAAAATTTCCAGTTTCCATTTCATGCGAGTAGGACTGGTAAATTCCACGCATAAATTCTCTCCATCCAATTACCTGACGTACATAACCCTCTAGAGAATTCATTCTAATTTTATTTTTTTTATGAAAATCTAAAATTTTTTGGATAACAAATTCAGGTGTTATTATACCTAAATTTATATAAGGGCTTAAAGCACTATGAAAAAGAATATTATCTTTTTGATCTACAGCATCCTCATAATCACCAAATAGATTGGATTTTTCTTTTATAAAAAAGTTTAAAAGTTTAACTACATCGTCATATTCAGTAGCAAACCAAAAATTCTCTGTGCTTCCTGGATGGTTTTTAAATTCCTTCTCAATAATAAGCTTCAATTTTTTTGTATGACTAGTTTCATTAATTTTGGGAAATTTAGGAATTGATATATTTTTTGGTAATTTATTTCTGTTATCTTCATCAAAACTCCATTTACCTCCGATTGGATTACAATCTGAACCCATCAATATTCCAGATTTTTTTCTAACATCCTTATAGAAAGTTGCCATAAATGGTTTTTTTGATTTTGATAAATAATTTTTAAAATCTTCTCTAGAATTTAAAAACATTGGTGTTTGAATTACATTCCAATTAATTTTTTCTTTTTTTAAAAATTGAGAAATTTTTTTTTCAAAAAATTTATCCTCTATTTCGAAACTAGAAATTTCTTTTATTTTTTTTTGAGTAATAATTTTTTTTAACTTTTTTAAATAATCATCATGAAACTCTTTATCTTCAATTTTGATATAGTCTAATTTAAATTTATTTTTCTTTAACTCATCACCATAAGAACGCATTGATGATAAAAATAATAAAATTTTTTGTTTATGATGCTTTTCATAAGTGCATAAACCCTTATCTTCAGCCATAAAAAATAGATGGTCTTTTTTGAAGCGGTCTATGTATTTTGTTGGAAATAATTGATTACCAAGTATAAAAAATAACTTCATATTTAAATATAACTAATAAAAGTTTTTATGTCAGAAAAACATCTTATTTTTGGTGCAACTGGCTCGATTGGATCTAGTTTAGCAGAACAATTAAAAAATTCAGGAAATGATATTCATTTAGTTGCAAGAAATGAAAGTGAACTTGCTCCAATTGTAGAAAAGCTTGGGTGTTCATATACTATCGCAGATGTTCTTGAAGAAGGTTTCGTAGAAAAAGTTAAATCAGATATTTCTGAAATAAAAGGATTGGCCTACTGTGTAGGATCCATAGACTTAAAACCACTTAGAATGATTAATGAACAAGATTTTCAAAAATGTATGAAACTTAATCTTTATTCTGCTGTTGAAACTATCAAGGGATATCAAGAAACTTTAAAAAAAAATAAAGGTTCAATTGTAATGTTTTCAACTGTTGCCGCGCAAAGAGGTTTCACCAATCATGCAATTATCGCATCAGCCAAGGCAGCTGTTGAAGGTCTGACTGTTTCTTTAGCTGCAGAATTTGCTCCAAACATAAGAGTAAATTGTGTAGCACCAAGCTTAACAAAATCTAAAATTGCTGAACCAATGTTAAAAAATGCTGCTTTAGCAGAAGGTATTGCAAAAGCGCATCCATTAAAAAGATTAGGGGAAGGAAAAGATTCAGCATCACTTGCTAAATTTTTACTTACAGAAGATAGTTCTTGGATCACTGGTCAAGTTATAGCTGTAGATGGTGGTAGATCTAAACTTTCATAAAGTGAAAAAATTTATTTTTATATTTTTTTTTATTTTAATTTCTGCAACAGCAAATTCTAAAAATTATAATTTTGAAAAATTAGGGTCTTTTAGTGAACCATGGGGTTCAAGTTTCATTAATAGTGAAGAATTAATTGTTACAGAAAAAGGTGGCAAAATTAAAATAATAAACATTGTTTCAAAAAATATTTCTGAAGTTGAACATAATTTAAACTATTTTGTTCATGGTCAAGGTGGTCTTTTAGATATTATTCATAAAGATAAAAAATTATGGATTTCATATTCAGAAAATAGAGGAGACTGGAAAACCAGTACCTCAATTGCAAAAGCAAATTTAAATAAGAATTCTTTAAATTTTAAAAATATATTTCAAGCAAATCCACCAATTGAGTCTGGATATCATTTTGGATCGAGACTTGCTATCAAGGAAAATTACTTATTTGCTTCTGCAGGTGAAAGAGGCTTGAATATGATTGCTCAAGATCCAACTCAACATCCGGGCAGTATTATTAGAATTAATTTAGATGGAAGTATTCCAAAAGATAACCCTAAATTTGAAGGTAAGCCAGATTGGCTTCCAGAGATATACCAGATAGGAGTTAGAAATCCTCAGGGTTTAACTTTTTCAGAATTTGATGGAAAAATTTATATGAGCAATCATGGAGCAAGAGGTGGTGATTGGTTTGGAGAGGCCAAAAAAGGAGAAAATTATGGTTGGAAAATTTTAGGCTGGGGAGGAACAAATTATTCTGGAACTAAAATTGGTCCAAAATGGAAACCAGGATTTACAAAAGCCATTCAATATTGGGTTCCGTCAATCGCTGCAAGTGCTATTACAATTTATAAAGGTAAAGAGTTTGAGGAATGGAATGGTCACGCATTAATTACTTCTCTTAAAGATAAATCTTTAAGAAAATTAATATTTTCAAACACATCTGAAATCCAAGAGGAAATTATTTTTAAGGATAAAATTGGGAGAATTAGAGACATACAAGTTCACCCAGTTGATGGGAAAATTTACTTTTTAGCTGGAGATGATTTGTGGCTAATGGAAAAAAAAAATTAATAAAATGAAAGAGAAACCTTATCACCACTTATCAGATGGAACTTTTCGAAATCCTGAGGGTTCACCTGTTGTAATATCTAGATCAGGGAAATTTTCTTATAGAACTTTCAGTAAACTAAGAAAAAAAATTAGTCTTAATTTTCCAAATGAGCATGTTGTCGAAAAAGAAAAAGTTAAATCTGATTTAGAAAAATACAAAAATGATGATTACATTGCCTGGATTGGGCACGCTACTTATTTAATTAAATTAGGTAATACAACAATTATTACTGATCCTGTTTTTTCAAAAAATGCAGGTCCGTTAATATTTGGACCAAAAAGATTTACTAAACCTGCTTTAGATCTAAACGAAATTCCAAAAACAAATTTATTTTTATTAACTCACAATCATTATGATCATCAAGATATGTCAACTATCAGAAATTTTCCATACAAGGATGCAAAAGTATTGGTTCCACTTAACCTTGGAAAATATTTTAAGAATTACAAAGATGTAAATGAAATGGATTGGTATGATCATAAAAATATTAATAGTGATTTAAAAGTAACCTTGCTACCAGCAGTTCATTGGTCAAAAAGAAGCCTAACAGACACAAACAAAACTTTGTGGGGAAATTTTTTAATTGAATATAAAAATAGGAAAATTTTATTTGCATGTGATACTGGTTATGGAAATATTTATAAAGAATTAGGAGAAAAATATGGTCCAATTGATCTTACTATGATCAACATTGGAGCATATAATTTTAAACCAATGTTTGACAAAACTATTTACCACACAACTCCAGAAGAAGCTTTAAATGTAGCAAAAGATCTTAAAAGCAAAAAAGTATTAGGAATGCATTGGGGGACTTTTGTTTTATCTTTAGAGCCAATTATGGAACCACCAATTCGATTTAAAGATAATGCAGAAAATTATGGATTTAAAAGAGAAGATGCAATTACATTTAATATTGGTGAGGTAAAATCCTTAAACGAATTATTATAACTACAATATAGTTATTCTATGCATAATTCTATTGCCTTTAAAAGGGGTAGCTTGGTGGAGCATGGATCTATTGTCCCAAATAGCTAACTGATCTTTTTCCCATTCTAATGAGTATTGAAATTTTTTTTTAACTTGGTGCTTAAATAATTGTTTTTTAACTTTTTCAGAATTTTTTAAATTTGGAGAAAATCCTACAAGATGTCCGGGACTGCAATAAATCGTATTTTTAGAGTTTATCTTTTTTATAATTTTATGAATAGATTTTAATTCATCAATCTTTCTACCCTTCTCTTTTACTCTTTCTCTTGTAGTAACTGAAATTGGTCCTTCAGAAGAGTACCTTCCCTTCACTTTGAGTAATTTATTTTTTATTGATTTAGGCAAATAATCATAAGCTAAGTATTGAGAGGAAAATTCAGTATTTGCTCTACCCTTTTTAGGAACTAGTTTAGAATAAAGCATTGTAAATCTAGGTGGTTTTTTTGTGTAAATTGAGTCTGTGTGAAACTGTTCTCCAAAACTAGGTCCCTTATCTGTTGCTTTTCTTTGAACAACAGTAATTTGTTTATATTTCTTACTTAATCCTTTTAGTCTTGGATATTTTGCTAATTTACCAAAATGTTTAGCAAACTCTATATAATCTGAAGAACTTAATTTTTGCCTTCTAAAAAAAATCATACCATAAAGCTCAAGTGCTTTTAAAAAAATTTTAAAATCTTTTTTAGAAATTTTTTTAATATTACCAATAATCTCAGCCCCAATATTTTTTTTATTGGGAATAATCTTAAACATATCTAAATTTAGCTATTAAGTAATTTACTTTTAGCTTTTTCAAACTCTTCTTGAGTAAGAGCTCCATTTTTATACAACTCATTTAATTTAGAAATTTCAGAGCTTAAATCGTTACTATTTGAGGGTCTAGTTACTGTTTCAAAGTCTGTTTCTATTTCCTCAGGTTTAATAGGTCGATTATCAACTTTAGCCTTAAAACCTTTCATTATTGCAGATCCTCCAAGGTAAAAAACAAATCCTAAAATTGGCACTGCTAAAGCAAAAAATATAATTTTTTCCATTAATTAATCCTCATCCTCATCTCTCCAACCTTTTTCATACATCAAATATCCAGCTAAGATAACAGAAAAAACTCCAGCAATCATTCCAAAATCAAAACCAACTTGTTTGTTATATAAATACCAACCCAATTGAGTGGCTCCAATTGGAACAGCAGTTAATAAGATCATTATTATTGCAATTCTGTATTCGTATTTAGGTTTTTTCATCAAAAATAGCTTATCAAATACAACAGTAATTAAATCAGTTTAAATATCCTTGAGACAATTAAACTTATATAAAAAGTCTTTATTTTTGTGATCTTTTAAAACACTCAATTGTGTTTTTTAATAAACAAGCGATAGTCATTGGTCCCACACCGCCTGGAACTGGTGTTAAAGCTTTTGCATTTTTTGACACATCTTCAAAATCAACATCTCCAACAATACCTTTATCAGTTTTGTTGATACCAACATCAATTACTATTGCATCTTTCTTTACCCAATCTCCTTTTACAAGCTCAGGTATTCCAACTGCTGCAACAATTATATCAGCTTCTAAACATTCAGCTTTTAGGTCTTTAGTTTTTGAATGAGTAATTGTTACAGTGCAATTTTCTTTCAAGAGTAGTTGGGTCATTGGTTTTCCATTTAAATTTGACCTACCAACTACTACTGCTTTTTTTCCACTTAAATTTGGTTCAATTTTTTTAATTAACAAATAACAGCCAAGAGGTGTGCAAGGAACTGAGCTATCATAACCCGATGAAAGATTTCCTACATTCATTGGATGAAAACCATCTACATCTTTAGAAGGATCAATGGCCTCAATAACTTTTTGCTTATCTATATGTTTTGGTAACGGTAATTGAACTAAAATTCCTGATACTGTTTCATCTTTATTTAATTCTTCAATTTTTTCTAAAACAGTTTTTTCTTCTACGCTATCTGGGTATTTAATTACTTCTGACTTTAACCCTACTTCATTTGCAGATTTTTCTTTATTACGAACATAAATTTGGCTTGGAGTAAGATCTCCAATTAATATTACAGTTAAACCAGGAACTTTATTATATTTGGATTTTAGTCCTGATACTTCTTGTTTTAATTCTTCTCTTAATTCAGCTGCAGCTTTTTTTCCGTCAATTAAAATCATTTTACTTCCTAAAATATAATTGGTGCAATGTAGAGCTTCATACACATTTCAATAAACCAAATCAATAAAAGAAGAATAATTGGTGAAATATCTAGTGATCCTAAATTGGGCAAAAAACGTCTAATTTTATTAAGTATTGGTTCAGTTAATTTGTAAGTAAGCTCTAAAATTGAGTAAACAAATCTATTTTGAGTATTTAAAACATTAAATGCTATCAACCAGCTTATAACTACATTTGCTATTACAACATAAGAATACAGTTTTAAAATCTGTAACACTAAATAAAAAATTGCTATCATTTTTTCTCAACATAAATTGAATGACTTGGAAAAGCAAAAGAGGCCTTATTTTTTTCTACAATCTGCTTAATTTCAATTGCCAATCTCTCTTTAACTTCTAGTGAATTACTCCAACTATTTGAATTCGTAAAACATCTTACCAATAAATCTATTGAACTATCAGAAAACTTCTCAATTCTAACTGCAACCCCAGTTGATTGATTAAAGTCTTCACTGTTGTTTATATAACTTTCAATTTCCTCTCTTATTTTTTTTAATTGATCAATCGTAGAGTCGTACTGCAATGTAATTATCCATCTAATTCTCCAATTAGATGTTTCGCTAACATTAACCACAGCATTTTCTGCAAATTGAAAATTAGGAATGATCGCTAGAGATTTATCAAACTTTCTTATTGTTGTTGATCTAAAACCAATTTTTTCAACTGTGCCTTCAATAATCCCATCTACTGCAATCCAATCTCCAATTTTAAATCTTTTTTCAACTAATACTAAAATTCCAGAAATTAAATTTTTAAATAAATCTTGTGCTCCAAGTGCAACAGCAACTCCAAACAAACCAAGACCAGCAATAATTGGTCCTATCTTGATACCCCATAGTTCTAGAACTGCAGCTAATCCTAAAATAAATATTAAAATCTTAAGTGATTTAATTATCCACCCAATAAGTTCTCTAGTTAAAAGTTTATCTAGGCCACTTAAAATATATGAAATGGGTTCTATAATTTGATGAATAACCCAAAAAATTAATATCGTAATTAACGTTCTATTAATTGTATCAACTACTTCTCTTCCTTCTGTTGAAAAGGTCATATAGTAACTCGCAATAAAGAAACCTAATACAATTGGTAAAAATCTAGCCGGACCAATTAAAGACTGAACAAAAGTGTCATCTAATTTGTTTGTTGTTCTTTTTGAGATAATTTCTAATTTTTTTATAATTAATTTACTAATTAGCCCTCTAAAGACTAAAAAAAGTAAGAATATCCCTATTCCAATTAAAATTTGAAAAATATCAACACCAAGTATTCCTTTATTCCAAACAGATAAAAATATTTCAGAAAAATTATTTATTAATTCCATACCTAAATTTTATATAACAAAAACTCTTCTTCTCCAGGATTAAAAAGAAATATCTTTTTCCATTTGATTTCATTCAATATTGACGAGGTTTTTTCACCTATACACATTAAGTTTGTATTCATCCAAAGGTTTTCTGTTTGATAGATTTTTATAAAATTTAAGAAACTAGAGGCACTATTTTGAGAATAAACATAAACAATATCAGGTATATTCTGCTTTAATTCGTTAACAAAATTTTCATCAAAATTTTCTGTATGATTAACTTTATAATTAATAATACGTTTAACAGCATACCCTTCTTTTAATAATTGTTGATCTAAATCTGTTGTTATGATCTCACCACTTATATAAAGAAGTGGAGTTTCTTTTAATTCATAATTTTGTAGAATTAGTTCTTTAAGATTTGAAACATTTCCTTCTGCAGAAATTGTATTTTGGAAGCCTAAATTTCTAGCTTTTTTTTCTGTAGCACTACCAACACAAAAACAAATTAATTTTTTATTTAAATTTTCTATATTTAAATTTTTTACAGCATTAGAACTTGTAAAAATTAAACCACCATAATCACCAGAGTTAATTTCTTCATGTTGAACTTTTTGAATATTTATTAATGGTAGGTGAGATACTTTATGATCTAAAGATTGAAACTTAACTATCATTTCTGAACAATCTTCTATGGGTCTAGTTAACAAAATATGCATTTTACTTTTTATATGAATTATTTGATTTAATTTTTAAAGTGTTACCAACTTCTGTTCCAATTTCTTTAAACATATCAATATTACCAGATTTTTTTTCATAAAATATTTTGGAACCGTCTAATGAAAATAGTTCAGCTTCAACTGTAATTCTATCCCCTTCTATAATTGAATGAGCACCTATTGCAGTTTCGCAGTCACCTTCCAATACCTTTAAAATGTTTCTCTCTATGTGAGCTCTCATATAAGTATCTTTATGATTTATTTTTTCCAAAACTTTTATAATTTCATCATCATCATCTCTACACTGTAAAGCAATAATACCTTGGCCTGCACTTGGAATAATTTTATCAGTCGAAAAAATTTCAGAAATTTCATTATCTAAATTTAAATATTTTATACCCGCATAAGATAAAACTATTCCATCATAAATGCCTTCTCTTAGCTTTTTGATTCTGGTATCTACATTTCCTCTTATTAATTTACAGTTTACATCTGATCTTATTTTTTTAATTTGAAATTCCCTTCTATAAGATGAGGTTCCTACTATTGCATTTTGTTTTAATTCCTTAATATTTTTGTTGTCATTTGTTATTAAAACTTCTCTTGGATCTGTCCTTTGTAAAAATGAATTAGTTCTAAGTCCTTCAGTTTCAATGGCTGGCATATCTTTTAATGCATGTACCGCTATATCAATTTTTTTTTCTTTCAGTTCTTTTTCAATCGTACTAGAAAATAAACCCTTACCACCGACCTCTGATAATCTTCGATCCTGAATTTGATCACCTTTTGTAGTTATTATTTGAATGACAATCTGATCATCTGGTAAGTCTAAAACTTCAATAATTTTATCTTTAGCTTTTTGCGCATAAAGCAAAGCCAATTTACTTCCTCTTGAGCCTATTGTAATTTTTCTATTCATTAAAAATTTATTTCTTACTTGTATTGAGATTGTACAATTATTAAAAACTATTTGAATGAGTAAAAAACCCTTAATTCTTGGAATAGAAACTAGCTGTGATGAAACTGCAGCATCTATTATAACTGAAAATGACAAAGGAATTCCAACAGTTTTATCCAATATTGTTTCTAGTCAGGTTGATGTTCACAAAGAATTTGGTGGAGTAGTTCCCGAACTAGCCGCAAGATCACATATAGAAAAAATAGATTGGATTGTTGAAAAAGCAATTTCAGATAGTGGAAAAAAAATTGAACAAATTGATGCTGTTGCTTCAACTGCTGGGCCAGGTTTAATTGTTTGTTTGTCGGTTGGTTTAAGTTTTGGAAAAGCTTTTGCAAGCGCAATCAATAAACCTTTTATAGCAGTTAACCATCTTGAGGGTCATGCATTAAGTCCTAAGTTAAATTCCCATTTAAATTATCCCTATCTATTATTATTAATTTCAGGAGGTCACTCACAATATTTAAGTGTACAAGGTCTTGGAAAATATAAAAGATTGGGAACAACTATTGATGACGCGTTAGGTGAAGCATTTGATAAAACAGCTAAACTTTTAGGAATTGAATTTCCTGGTGGACCACAAATCGAAGTTTTGGCAAAAAAAGGAGATCCTGAGAAATATGATTTACCCAAACCAATTTTTAATAAAGGTGGATGCAATTTATCTTTTGCAGGATTAAAAACTGCAATTTTAAAAATTGCAAAATCTATAAAAACAGAACAAGAAAAATTTGATTTAGCAGCTTCTTTTCAAAAAACTGTTGAAGAAATTCTTAATAAAAAAACAAAGATAGCATTTGAAGAATTTGAAAAAGAAAATAAATTAAAAGAAAAAGTTTTTGTAGTTGCTGGGGGAGTTGCTGCTAACAAAAAAATTAGATCTATGTTAATTAATTTATGTGAAGCTAATGATTATAAAAGTATATTTCCACCAATAGAACTTTGTGGAGATAATGCTGCAATGATTGCAATGGTAGGTCTAGAAAAATACAAATTAAATGAATTTAATACTTTGGATTATCCAGCTAAACCAAGGTGGCCTTTAGATGAAAAAGCTGCATTTTTAAAAGGTGCAGGAGTGCAACTGTAATGAACTATTGGTTATTAAAATCTGAACCAGATGTTTGGTCAATTGATCAACAAATTAAGGCTGGAAAAAAAGGAGCACCTTGGGATGGTGTTAGAAATTATCAAGCAGCAAACAATCTAAAAAGTATGAAGAAGGGTGATCTATGTTTTTTTTATCACTCTAATATTGGCAAAGAAGTGGTTGGGATAGTAAAAGTAATTAAAGAACACTATTTAGATAAAACTGATAAGAATGGAAGATTTGTTGCAGTAACAGTCCAATTTAAAAGTAAGTTCTCTAAACCAGTGACCCTTGAAAATATCAAAAAAAATAAGGATTTAAGGGATTTAGCGCTTATTAAACAAAGTAGACTTTCAGTAATGCCAATCGATGATAAAAGCTGGAAAATTATAAATAACATGAGTAAAATTTAAGAAAAAAATAATCCATGCCAAAAAAAAAGAAAAAAGCTAAATCTAAAAAAAAAACTAAAGTAAGAAAGAAAACTGCAGTTAAGAAAAAAACTAAAGTTAAAAGAAAAAAATCAAGAAAAATTTTAAAACAAAATGAGAAACCTACTCCTGAATTAGTTATAAAAACTAAACCTGAGTGGATCAAAAGTAGTTTAGCTAACAAAAGTGAATACGAGCAAAAATATTCTCAATCTATAAAAAATAACGACGAATTTTGGAAAAAAGAGGGAAAAAGAATTACTTGGATTAAACCTTATAAAAAAATTAAAGACGTTAAATACAGTTCTAAGGAAGTAAAAATTAAATGGTTTGAAGATGGAACACTAAATGCATCTGCAAACTGTATCGATAGACATCTAAAAGATAAAAAAGATAAAACAGCAATAATTTGGATTGGTGATGATCCAAAAGATAGTCAAAAAATTACCTACAAACAGCTTCATCAAAAAGTTTCTAAAGCGGCAAATGGTTTAAAAAAATTAGGTATTAAAAAAGGAGATAGAGTTACAATTTATCTTACAATGATACCAGAACTTGCTATTTTAATGTTGGCATGCGTTAGAATTGGTGCAGTCCACTCAATTATTTTTGGAGGTTTTTCTGCAGACTCTATTTCTGGAAGAGTTAATGATTGTGAGTCAGAATATATAATTACAGCAGATGAAGGTGTTAGGGGTGGAAAAACTATTCCATTAAAAGAAACAACTGATGAAGCATTAGAGAGCTGTCCTAATGTGAAAAAATGTATTGTTGTTAAACGTACAGGAAATTCAATTAGTTGGAATTATGATAGAGATGTTTGGTATCATGATTTAATTAAAGATGTTCCTTCTCAGTGTGAGCCTGAGGAAATGAACGCAGAAGATCCTTTATTTATTTTATACACATCAGGTTCAACTGGAAAACCAAAAGGAGTTTTACACACAACAGGTGGATACATGGTGTATGCTTCTATGACTCATCAATATATTTTTAATTACAAACCAAAAGATATTTATTGGTGTACTGCTGATATTGGTTGGGTGACAGGTCACAGTTATATTATCTATGGTCCCCTTTCTAACGGTGCAACAACTATAATGTTTGAAGGAATACCAAACTATCCTGATAGCTCTAGGTGGTGGCAAATAGTCGACAAATACAAAGTAAATACTTTCTATACTGCACCAACTGCAATCAGAGCTCTAATGAGAGAAGGTGATAAGCCTGTCAAAAAAACATCTAGAAAATCTTTAAAATTACTTGGAACTGTTGGTGAACCAATAAATCCGGAGGCATGGATGTGGTATTACAAAACAGTTGGAAATTCTAAGTGCCCAATTGTAGATACATGGTGGCAGACAGAAACAGGAGGGATATTAATTGCTCCTCAAACAGGTGCTATTCCTTTAAAACCTGGCTCTGCAACAAAACCATTTTATGGAATTAAGCCCATGTTAGTTGATAAATCAGGTAAAGAGATAAAAGGGCCTGGTGAAGGAAGACTTTGTATAGCTCAATCGTGGCCTGGACAAATGAGAACAGTATATGGGGATCATCAAAGATTTATTGATACTTATTTTTCTCAGTTTGATGGCAAATATTTTACTGGTGACGGATGTCGAAGAGATAAAGACGGATACTACTGGATTACAGGTCGGGTAGATGATGTAATTATTGTATCAGGACACAACTTGGGTACTGCTGAAATTGAAAGTGCATTTGTAGCTCATCCAAAGGTAGCAGAAGCAGCTGTCGTAGGTTACCCACATGATATTAAAGGTAATGGATTATATTGTTATGTAACATTAAATGCTGGTGAAAGAGAAACTGGTGAACTTGAAAGAGATCTAAAACTTTGGGTTAGAAAACAAATTGGTCCACTTGCTACACCTGACTTAATTCATTTCACTCCAGGACTTCCAAAAACAAGGTCTGGAAAAATTATGAGAAGAATTTTAAGAAAAATTGCTGCAAATGAACATGGTCAATTGGGAGATACAACTACATTGGCTGATCCTAGTGTTGTAGATAGTTTGGTTGAAAACAGAAAAAATATTTAGAACTGTATTCTGTCTTTAAATTCTTTTTTAATAACATCCCATTTTAAAATAACGGAATTTAAAACTATTTTTCGATCAAGAGTTTTTAATTCATCTGCTATTGGTGCCCATTTGTACATTGCCAAAGCACTTGGATTAAAAGGACGATCGTTGTGATACTTTTCCCAATCAATCTTAATTAGTCTTTCATCAAATTCTTTTTTCGATTCTTCGATGATATTTAAAGGCATGCCATTTGTTGTCTCATCATCTAAAATTTTTAAAAAAATTTCCTTAGCTTTATCTAATTCATTAAAACTAAAATTAACTTTTAAATAAGAAAAAGTGAAAAATGTTAAATCTTGAAGAGCAACAGAATAAATATTCCATTTAGCTTCATTAACAGACTTCATAAATTCATCATTATCAAAATGAAGAACATATCTTGTCCCCATTCTAGTTTTTAAATAACTATAAAGTGTAACTTGAGATACCCAGGCAGATTTTGTTTGAATAAATTCTTCTAACTCATCTAAAGTTTTAATTTTTGTTTTAGGAATAAAAGCTTTAAACAAAGAAAAAAAATAAACTTTGAAATCACTCAAAGATAAATCTTTCCAAGTTAATTTTTTTTTATTCATAAAAAGTTAATTTTATTGAAAATAAATGAAAAAATTAACCTAATACGGCTAATTTTACACTTTTATTCTCTTTCATAATGGTTATGGTTTTATCAGTTATAACTAAAAAAGAGAGGTATACATGGCGAAAAACGCTCAACACTGGGAAAAGACCAGGGGCTTGTTGTTAGTAACACTTGCAATCTGGGCTGTATTCTCAATGGGTATATTCCTTTTTGGAGCTGAAATGAACTCGGTTACTGGACCTTTTGGGTATCCATTAACTTATTGGTTCACATGTCAAGGTTCTCTTGCAATATTTGTAATCCTTATTTTCTGGTTTGCAGGTAGACAAGAAAAAATTGATGAAGAGTTCGGCTTCAGTGAAAAAGGAGACGACTAATGATTAAGGGTAATTTTATAGATAACTTGCCTAAAGTTTATGGAATCTACACAGGTGGATTTATAGGTTTCATAATCTTAATGGCGATTGGTGAGCAGATGGGTATGTCTGCAAAAGCAATAGGTATTTGCTTTGTAGGTTTTACCATTTTCATCTACGCAGCAATTGGTTGGCTATCTCGAACAGCCCAAGCAAGTAACTATTACGTAGCTGGAAGAACGGTTCCAACTGTGTTCAACGGAATGGCAACTGCAGCGGACTGGATGTCTGGTGCTTCATTCGTTGCAATGGCAGGTGGAATTTACTTCAAAGGTTATGGATATATGGCTTTGCTTGTAGGTTGGACAGGTGGTTATGTGTTAGTTGCAACTTTATTAGCACCATACTTAAGAAAATTTGGCTGTTACACAGTTCCAGATTTCGTAGGTACTAGATATGGTGGTAATACTGCAAGATTGATGGCAGTTATCGTTTTAACTGTTGCATCATTCACATATGTGACTGCACAAATTAACGCTACAGGTACTATTGCAGCTGTTGCTTTAGATATCCCATTCCAATACGCAGTATATGTTGGACTAGTAAGTATTTTACTATGTTCAATGCTTGGTGGTATGAGAGGGGTAACTTGGACACAGGTTGCGCAATACATTGTACTAATTATAGCTTACCTACTTCCAGTATTCTGGATCAGTAATAATATTGGTGCGGGTTTCTTCCCACACTTCATGTTAGCTGATGAAGTTGCTAGAATTGGTGAATTAGAACAACAGTATGGTTTTGTTAAAAACTCTGCTGCTGATTTAGCTACAGTACCTAAAGGGTTAGCTGGTATTACTAAAGCTCACTCTGAAGTAAACGCAACACCTTGGGCTTTCATCTCATTAGCATTAGCAATGATGATGGGAACAGCTTCATTACCACACGTGATGATGAGGTTCTTTACTACTCCAAGTGTAAAAGCAGCTAGAAAATCAGTAGGTTGGTCAGTATTCTTTATCTTCCTACTATATTCTTCTGCGCCAATGTTAGCGACACTATCTAAACTTGCTTTGATTGATCCAAACTTACCGACAGGTATTATTGGTAAATCAATTGCGGAAGTTCAAGCAATAGATTGGTATCAAAACTGGAACCAAGCAAATCTGATGTTTGTAAGCGACTTTAACGGAAATGGAACTGTTGAATTAAACGAGTTCTTCATGGGTGGTAAAGCCGTTGTATTAGCAACACCAGAAATTGCTGGATTACCATATGTAATCTCAGGTCTAGTTGCTGCTGGAGGTTTGGCAGCTGCGATGTCAACTGCAGATGGTTTGATTCTTGCAATTGCAAATGCAATCTCGCATGACGTTTACTACAAAATGGTAGACCCTAAAGCTGAGACTGCTAAGAGACTAGTTGTTGCAAGGGTATTACTTGTAGTAATTGGTTTTGCAGGAGCAACTATTGCCGCAATGGAGATCCAAGGTATCTTAGGTTCAGTAATCTGGGCTTTTGACTTTGCGATGTCTGGATTGTTCTGGCCACTTGTACTTGGTGTATGGTGGAAGAGAGCTAATAAAGAAGGTGCTATAGCTGGTATGGTCTTAGGATTAGTTTCTGGTTTCGCGTATCTAGTTTGGGTACGAAGTGGTGGAAGCGGATTCTTAGGAATTACTCAGTTAACATTTGGTATCTTCGGATCTACTGTTAGCTTAGTAGCTATGGTTGTTGTAAGTTTAATGACTTCAGCACCAAGCGCTGCAACACAAAAAATGGTTGATGATTCTAGGGTACCTGCGGGTGCATCTGTAATCGGTGGCCAAAAATAAATAATCTTTTTAAGGGGCGATTAATTTCGCCCCTTTTATTTCTTTTTAAGATCAAATATAAATTCCTTAATGTCTGCTAACTTTCATCCTATAGTTTATGTAATTGACTATATTCTTGGAATTATAATGTGGACTTTAGTTGGAAGAGTAGCAATGAACATCTTCCAAAGAGAAGACTCAAATTTTTTCTTTATGAAAGCATTTGTAAAATTTACTAATCCCCTATTAAGAATTTTTAAACCTGTTACCCCTTCTTTCATAATTCAACCATTAGTACCACTTTATGTAGCTTGGTTCTTTTTCATGATCAGGTTTTATTTAATGCCTTGGATCTTGGGATATTCAGTTATGGGGATGTTGTCTTTTCCTCTGGAAAGTGAAATTTCTAGGCAGATTTATCAATTTTTTAATTCAATTAAATTTTAAAAATTGATACTAGTAAATCTAGATATCAATGAAAAATATACAAATATCACCATCAATTTTATCAGCTGATTTTAGCCAATTAGGTACTGAAATAAAAAGACTTGAGGAAGGCGGGGCTGATATGATTCACGTAGATGTTATGGATGGACACTTTGTTCCAAACTTAACAATAGGTCCTCCAGTAATTAAAGCTCTCAGAAAACATTGTTCGTTAAAATTCGATGTTCATTTAATGATTTCTCCAGTGCATAAATACATAGAAGCTTATGCGGATGCGGGTGCAGATATAATTACTGTGCATCCGGAAGCGACTGATAATTTAGAAGATTCAATAAATAAAATAAAAGATCTAAAGAAAAAGGTAGGAGTTTCTCTCAATCCTGAAACAAGTATAGATTTAATAAAAAATCTTTTAGAAAAAATTGATTTGGTTTTAATAATGAGCGTAAATCCTGGATTTGGTGGACAAAAGTTCATGCCAGAAGTTTTAGAAAAAATTAAACAATTAAAAAAAATTAGTGAAATAGAAAAACTTAACTTTGATATTGAAATAGACGGTGGGATAAATTTTGATAATTGTAAAATAGCAATTGAAGCTGGTGCTAATATTCTTGTTTCTGGTACAACGGTTTTTAAAAGCAATGATGGAGATATTAAAAAGAATATTGATTTATTAAAAACAAAATAAGTTAATGCAATCTCAAAATTCTCTAAATCTTTCTAATGGAATATTTTTTAAATTAAAATCTTCATTTAGAAAATTATATAAAAATTCAAATTTTTATGAAAAGCGAATTTCAAAAACCTTTGATAACAATTTTGAATATAAACCAAGTCCTCATCTTTTATCTTCAATTATAAAGTATCAGAAAAAAAAATATAAAATTGAAGATTTTGCAACTGAAACTATCTGGACAAACAATATTTCTTCTAAAGACTTTAAAAAACTAAACAATTTTTTTTGGTTTTTTAGTTTGGATTTAAAATCATCTAAAGAAACCACACAATCAATTATTCTCAATTGGATTAATAAAAATGAAAAATTCGATGAGAATATCTGGGAGTTCAATACCACTGCGAAAAGAATTATTGCTTGGCTTTCCAATCATCAGTTAACTTATGAAGATAGTAATGAAGAATATAGATTGTTTTTTAATCATATGCTTCAAAAACAAACTAACCATTTATTAAATGAGATCAAAAATTTAGATGAAACAGAAGAAAAACTGATTGGCTGTGCAGCAATAATTTTAACAGGTTTAGCCTATAAAGATGAGAAAAATTATTTAGACAGTGGTTTAAATATATTAAAAAATTTAATCAAACACTCTCTTGATAAACAAGGATTTCCCAAATCAAGAAATATTCAAAATTTAGTTTTTTATCTTAAATATCTAATCATTATTAGAGAATGGTTTAAAGAATCTCAAAATCCAATTCCAGAATATGTTGACGAAAATATATATTATTTAGGATCTAATTATTCTTTTATGTGGCAAAACATAAAACAAGATATACTTTTTAATGGAAATTATTCATCTAATTATCACGAATTTGACCACTATTTAAAAAGATTTGGATATACTTTTAAAAATCAAATCAATGAGTTAGCTGGCTATACAATATTACAAAATAAAAAGTTTATCCTAGCAGCTGACGTTGGTTCAAATCCTGAAAAAATATATACTAAAGATTATCAGGCAGGTGTCTTGTCTTTTGAAATTTTTTCTAATGATAAAAAATTAATTTCAAATTCTGGATATTATCCAGATGCAAAAAACAGACTGAATAAACTTTCCAAAAGTACTGCTTTACACAGTACACTTTCAATTGAAGATTATTCTTCATGTGATTTTATTAAAGCTGGTGACAATTTTTTGATACAAAAAGATTTTAAAATTGGAAATAAAAATATAGTTTTTGAGAAAAATTATTGGAAAATTTCAGCTAGTCATAATGGTTACTTCAAAAAGTTTAAATTAGATCATCATAGAGAAATAGAATTCTATCCTGAACAATTTAAATTTATTGGTCATGATAAAATAATAAGAAAAGATCCTGATAAGCAAATTAAATTTGATATTAGGTTTCATCTTCATCCCGACTCAAAAGTTATGAAAACACAAAATAATAAGTTTATATTAATACAATTAGAAGATGAAGGTTGGCAATTTAGTTGTGATAACTACGATATAAATATTGATAATGGTTTATATTTCGGTAATAAAAATTCATATCAAGAAAACCAAAATATATTTATTTCAGGCATGAATAATGAAAGTGAACAAATAATTAGATGGGAAATAAGTAAAATATAATGAAAAAAATAAAGACAGCTCTTATTTCTGTATCAGATAAAAATAATTTAAGACCAATTTTAGAAATTTTAAAAAAATATCAAATCAAAATTATTAGTTCTGGTGGAACTTATAAAGAAATAAAAAAATTAAAATTTAATTGTTTAGAAGTGTCTGATTTTACAGATTCTCCTGAAATTTTAGAGGGAAGAGTTAAAACTTTACATCCAAAAATACACGCAGGAATTCTTAATAAAAGAAACAATAAAACACATTTAAATGACTTAAAAAAACATAATTTTGAGAATATTGATCTAATAATTGTAAATTTTTATCCCTTTGAAAAAACTTTAGAAACTACAAATAATCATAAAAAAATAATTGAAAATATAGATGTGGGGGGTCCAACAATGGTTAGGTCTGCAGCTAAAAATTATAATGATGTAACAGTGATTACTTCTGCAGATCAATATCAAGAATTAATAGATGAGATGAATAAAAATAATGGAGCTACATCATTAAATTTCAGAGAAAAACTGTCAAGAACAGCTTTTACTGAAACTGCTTACTATGACTCTGTAATTTCAAGTTATTTCAATAAAAGAGCAAATATATACCTGCCAGATAAAAAAGTTTTTTCTGCAAATTTAATTGAAAAACTAAGGTATGGAGAGAATCCACATCAATTCAGTGGATACTATTCAAAAAATTTAAAAACTAATTTAAAACAAATTCATGGAAAGCAACTAAGTTATAATAATTATAATGATATATTTGCTGCCTTGACTATTTCAAAATCATTACCAAAAAATAAAGGCACAGTAATTGTAAAACATGCAAATCCTTGTGGTGTATCAATAAATTCAAATCCTGTAGATAGCTATAAATCTGCATTAGCATGTGATCCCATAAGCGCTTTTGGTGGAATTGTCTCTTGTAATTTTAAAATAAAAAAAAATCTTGCAGTTGAGCTAAATAAACTTTTTTTAGAAGTAATTATTGCTAATGGTTTTGATAGTGATGCCCAAAAAATACTTAAAACTAAAAAAAATTTACGTGTAATTGATGCAACAAATTATTCGCTTAGTGAAATTACGAAATTCAATTCATCAAATGAAGCAATATTAGTTCAATCTGAAGACTTAAAAATATTCAAAAATAAAGATTTTAAAGTTGTATCAAAAAGAAAACCAAACTCTAAGATGCTTAGAACTTTAATTTTTGCATTCAATGTTTGTAGATATGTTAAATCAAACGCAATTGTCCTTGCAAAAGATGAGTCAATTGTTGGTATTGGATCAGGTCAACCAAGTAGATTAGATAGCTGTGAGATAGCAATTAATAAAATGAGAAAATTTAATTTATTTGGAGATAATTTGGTTGCAGCATCAGACGCTTTCTTTCCATTTGTAGATGGAATTGAAAAATTAGTTCAATCGGGAGTTCAAGCTGTAATTCAACCTTCTGGGTCAATTAGAGATAAAGAAATAATTAAATTTGCAAACGAAACAGATACTATTCTAATCTTTTCTAAGACAAGACATTTCAGACATTAGTAATTTTATCTATCTTAGCAGCTAAAATAAAATCATTTTCTGAAAGACCTTTTATGGCATGGGTGGTAATTTTGATTTCTGCATAACCCCAACCAAAACTTATATCTGGATGGTGACCCTCTTCCTCAGAGATTTTACCGACTTCATTAACAAAATTTTGACTTTTTAAAAAGTTTTCAAATTTAAATTTTTTAAGTAGGAAAAATATTTTATTTTTATCCTCTGTAATATCCCAACCATCAACTTTCTTCTGATATTTATGAATTTCAGATACATCGAAAGGAAGAACTCCTCCTTCACAAGGCAAACATTTTTTAGTTAAAAGATCATCACTCATAAAATTTGGAGCGGGCAAAGGGGGTCGAACCCTCGACCTTCTCGTTGGCAACGAGACGCTCTACCACTGAGCTATGCCCGCTTGTTAAATTTACTCGATATTATTAAGTTATTTAACTTTTACAATATTAGAAAACCATACTTTTTAGACAAAATCCATCAAAATATTTATTTCTTGTGCCAAGAGTGTGTCATTCAAATTTTTAATTATATGACTTAGGGGGAAAATATTTATTATGACTATACAATTACCTTGAGAGATTTTTGTGTTAAATTATTTTTAACCAATTCTAATTACATTAGTTCCAACAAATTCGTATTTTGGTATTTCTAAGTTTGTAGGAGCTGGCCCTTTTCTGATTCTTCCTGATGTATCATAATGTGAACCATGGCATGGACAAAACCATCCTCCATATTCACCTTTGTCACCTAAAGGAACACAACCAAGGTGAGTGCAAATTCCAATCATTACAAGCCATTCATCTTTTTTTACTCTATCTTCATCTTTTTCTGGGTGTTTAAGCTCGTTTAAATTTACTTTTCTTGCGCTCTCAATATCTATTTTAGTTCTTCTTCTGATAAAAACTGGTTTACCTCTCCATAAAACTGTAATTGTGTTACCAGGTTTTAAAGCGCTTACATCAACTTCTGTACTCGCTAATGCTTTAACTGAAGCGTCTGGATTCATTTGGTCAATTAAAGGCCAAACTACAGCTCCAACTCCAACTGCTCCAACAGCGTAAGAGGCAGTGAATAGAAAATCTCTTCTTACAGGTTTTTTGTCTTTTGAAGTATTTTTCATTATTATATTTAATGACAAGCAATTCCAAATTTTTTTAATCTCCAATAATTATAAGGCCATGGAGTTAAAAAACCCACTGTCAGCATTATTGGTACCACCCACCAAGTTAACATAGCGCCACCTGTTAAAAGATAATCTGTCAAATTCATTGCAACTTCCATACCAACCATTGAGATAAAACTCATTCCTAAGGCAGTTTTTAAAGCATCTTTAAATTTAAAATTTTGTTTGATTAAAATTATAGTTTCTAAAATAATACTTGTAATTAAACCATTAATAATTGCTAAAGTCATAATAGCTAAAACTGGCCATGGAATACCTGTTATTTGAAAATATAAAATAGTTCCAAAGTCTCCAATTGCACAACCTAACAAACACCAAGCGGTGTTCTTAGCGCTTCGTTTCCAAGTGTGATTACAAGACCAATTAAATGATATAGTTTTTTCCAACTTTAAATTTTAATTTATAGCTACCTTAGCTATCATACCGACATCATAATGACCCGGTACATTGCAGGCAATTTCTACATTGGAAGCATTTTCAAATTTCCATATCAAATCTTTACTACCTTTAGGTTCCAATAAAACACTATTGGCATGACTATGTGCCATTGATTTGTCCATCTTTGACATTTTTTTCATTTTATCTTTATCAATGCTATCAGCAAATAAAATTTCCATTTCAACCATTTTTTGCATTTCAGATTGATGTTGAATATGCATTTTTGGGTTTGCAATGTTAAATTCATGAACTAGTTCACCAACATTTTCTACTTCGAACTTTATAGTTTCACCTGATTGAACTTGAAAAGAACTTGGTTCAAAGTAATTATCATACATCAATACTTTGATAACTCTTGTAACATCCTCTTGTTTACCTTTTTTACCTATCATCATACTCTTATCAGCAAAAGCAGTTGAGATTGATAGAATTATAGAAATTGTAGTAATAAATAAGTGTTTAATCATGTATTTGATATAGCTAATTTATATAAAACTTCAATATGTTAATTCAGTTTTAATTGGTATTCATAGTTCTCTTTTGACCAAAAAGATTTGATATAAGCCAAAACACTATCAATTTCTTTATCAGACAATTTGTCACCAAAGCCCATCATTTTTCCTTCATAATTTTTTACTAATTTTGCAAGACCATATTTTATAATAGCATGTAGAGTTTTGTCATCATGATGCCATGTGTGTCCAGTTCCATTTAAAGGAGGTGCTTTTCTGTGACCATCCTCATCTACACCTTTCCAATTCTTTGCTCCAGATAAGTTAATCATATGACATGAAGCACAATTCTGTTCATATAAAATTTTACCTCTTTTAATCATCATTTTAGACTCTGTTGTTATAGGATAATGATTGCTAGCAAAACTAAAATCTAAATTTATTAAAAGTATTGTAATTATTAAAAAAAAATTTTTTTTCATAAAACATCTTAACACAAAAATCTCTTAGGCCAATCATATAGTCACCCAAAATAATTTCCCCCTTACCACTTCAAATAGAAAATATGTGTCACACCAGGGTCACAAATAGATTGATGATAGTAATGATATGTTCTACTTTAGGTTCGAACCGACAGAACTGACAGGTTTGTTTTATTGAGGAACCAAAGGTTTTGGTAGCGGGAAGTGGAATCGAACCACTGACCTCGGGCTTATGAGCCTGTGTTAAACCTACAGAAACCCTTTGGTTTACTTTGTGAAATCATTCACACAACCTCGCTTGTCACAACTCTGTCACAACAGAGGAGAAATTACTCTGTTAAATCTATGTTTGATAAAAACCTAAGTTTATTCCTTCAGTCTAAAGATAATATTTTAGATGAAATTATTTTTTCAATTTATAAAAATTTTGATAGTGACAGAAAAAGTAAAAAAGGAATAACTCCATCAGCAATTAAAGCTGAAAAAAAGGTTTTAGGACAACTTATAAACTCACTTTATCAAAGTTATTATTCTTTACCAAAATCATGGGTTTATTTTTCTTTAAGAGCAAAATCATTCACTGGTAAGAGTAGCTATAGAGTTTTCAAGAGAATATTCGATTATTTAAATTTAAATGATTATATAAAAGTCAAGTTAGGTACTGAAATTAAAAGAAAATCAACACGTATTTTTCCTTCTAAAAAACTCATAATAAAATTTAAAAGTATAGGTTTAGTGTGGAGGAAGTATGAAAATGATAAACAGAATGGAATAATTTTAAGAGATAAAATTAAAATAAATAATAAATATAAAAAGATAACAGTTAAGACACCAAACAATTCGTTAGTAAAAAAGTATCAAGACAATTTAAATAAGATTAATCAAAGCTTACTTAAGCATTGTGTGTGCATTGATATTAAAGACAATGATTTATTAGTTTTGGAGGAAGAATTAAAGAAGGGTTACTATAAAGAAAAATCTAAATATTTTTGGAAAGAACAAGTTCATCATTCTCTTAATTTTTCTCATGTAACTCTAAAAAGAATATTCTCTAAAAATAACTTGAGACTTCATGGAAGATTCTATGGTGGATGGTGGCAAAGTTTACCTGGTAAGTATAGACCACACATAACTATTGATGGTTATAAAACCTCTGAATGTGATTATTCAACAATGTCTCTAAGGTTGTTGTATGCTAAGGAAAATATAATTATTGATGACGATGTTGACCTTTATAATTTAGGACATCAGCATTCTAAACAACAAAGAGATTTAGTTAAAACCTATGTCAACGCTATTATTAATGATGAAAATAATAGGTTCAGGTTATCCAAAGATGACTTAAAGGTTTTAAACATGTCACATCAACAACTTACAGAGGCTGTAAATAAAACCCACAGCAAAATATCAAAGTATTTTGGAACTGGTATAGGTTTAGAACTTATGTATTTAGACTCTGTTATAGCAGAAGATGTTATGCTTAGTTTATTAAGAGAAGGTGTTGTTGTACTGCCTATTCATGACAGCTTCATAGTTCGCTATGGTTATGAGCTAAGTCTAAAAGCACAAATGAAAAGTTCATTTAAGAAGATTGTAAAAGCAAATATTAATGTAAAAGCTACAGGCCCCCTACTTCCTGAACATTTTAATAAAAATATTGATGTTTTAAGTGAAAGTAAAAAGCATAATATAATAGCTGGTAAAGATACTTGGGAACTTCTAATTGACACAAGTAATTCAATTCATGAGAAGTACTTGTCCTCTTGGAGCAAATATCACTAGTTCTTTCTTTTAATTCTCCTCCATTACCGGAAACGAGTAACAAGAGTAAAAAAACAGATAATGAGACGAATAAATATAAATTTTTTTTTTCTTATAAAATGGGTACCTTTCCCTAAAGTGGCACTTATTTATCTAAAGTGTCCTAATGTTTAGTTTTATGTAATTAAAACTATCCTATCTTATCTGCTAAATCTTGAGCTTTTAAATTAGTGTATGTTCTTAATAAAATCCTAGGGTCTGAATGACCTGAGATAAGCATAACCTCAGGCACACTCAAAGATTTGTTCAAAAATAAATTAGTAAGAGCTGTGTGTCTTAAATCATGAAAACATACGCCTTTTATTTGATGTTTTCTCATTAATTTCCTCCATTTATTACCAAGTGTGTATTTATTGATTTTAAAAGGAAGTTCAGACATTAGTAATACGCTCTTAGCTTTTTTTGTTAGTGGAATTATTCTGCCTCTGACTTTGGCAACTGGAATCTTTAATAAATCACCATCCATATGTTCTTCTTTAATTGATAGTATTTCTGATTTTCTCATGCCTGTCTCTAGGGCTATTAAAATGATATTTCTAAAATTTGTATCCAGAGTATTGTCAGATAATATCTTTTCTATTTCATTCTTATTTAATACTCGATTTCTTGGTTCTCCACGTTTAGGTCGTTTTATAGAGCTTAATGGATTCAAAACTGGATAACCCCACTCCTTTTTACAAGTAGTAAAAATAGAAGATATAACATCTAATCTTCTATTAACTGTATTTCCTGAAACATTTCTAAGGGAAAAATCTCTATACTCAGCTATTATCTTGGGACTAATTCTATTAATTGAATAGTTTATCCAAGGTTCTTTTAATAAGTTTATGATTGTGTATCTTTCATCTCTATAAGTCTTTTTTTTTACAGAAACTTCATTCAAATACTTATTCAAAATAAATTTAAAGCTGGGATATTGATGATAAAAAATACCAGCATCTTCCCGCTGGATATTTATCTCAGTTTCGGATGCCCATCGTTTTGCATCCTTTAAATGTTTGAAACTTTTATATATATTTGGATAATTTTTTAGTCTTATAATTGCTTGCCAATTATTCTTTCTTCTTCTTAATGTAGCCATTGTTTATCTCCTTCTGTGTCATCAGTGTGTCAAAACAACTTATAAATATCAGAAAGTGAATAAAACAAAGGGGGTCGAACCCTCGACCTTCTCGTTGGCAACGAGACGCTCTACCACTGAGCTATGCCCGCTTAAAAAAATATTATAACTAAACACTTTTTTTAATTCAATCAATACTAATTTACATTTTCTATGTTATATTTAATTTTATTATGAAAAAAGAAGATCTACCAATTAATATTCCTGTATTTCCATTAAGTAATTTTATCATTTTTCCAAAAACTACAGTCCCATTAAATATCTTTGAACCTCGTTATATTGATATGATTAACGATAGTATGAAATCAAACAAAATAATAGGAATGATTCAACCTCAATCATCTAGCTATCAAAAAGTTCAACCTGAACTTCATAAAGTGGGTTGTATTGGTAAAATAACTAGTTTTAGAGAAACAGAAGATGGTAGGTTTTTAATAGAATTAAAAGGTGTCGTAAGATTTAAATCTATCAAAGAATTAGAGACTGTAACTAAATATAGAATTTTGCATGTAGATTATAATGATTATAT
Organism: Candidatus Pelagibacter sp. HIMB1695; assembly: GCF_052047655.1. Taxonomy (NCBI): domain Bacteria; kingdom Pseudomonadati; phylum Pseudomonadota; class Alphaproteobacteria; order Candidatus Pelagibacterales; family Candidatus Pelagibacteraceae; genus Candidatus Pelagibacter; species Candidatus Pelagibacter sp. HIMB1695. The sequence goes on from NZ_JBNAJT010000001.1 coordinate 981,819, forward strand.
TCAAGATTTAGATAATAAAAAAGAAGATCTTAAATTTTCAGATTTAGAGTTAATCTTCAAAGACCTAAAGTCTTTGTTTGAAAAAAAAGGTTTTATCATTAATTGGAAAGCACTGGAAAAACAAAGTTTAGATGAAACAATAAACGCCTTAGCGATGGCCTCACCTTTTTCTCTAGAAGAAAAACAAGTTTTATTGGAAGCTCAAAGTTTAGATATTAGAAAAAATAAAATTGCTGAGATATTAAAAACATATACTCATGATATCTATGAAAACAACACTATTCAATAATCAATAATTCAAACCAGTATCTGCTATTTTTTTTAGCATATTGTTTATAGAATTTTTGCTTCCTACAAATTTTAAAGAATTTAAAAGTAAATTATTCTTAACCTTGCTTTCATAGTTAAAAAATTCATAAATAAAGTCAATTCCATTTGAAAAAATAAAATTTTTATGTTTTGTATTTTTTTGAAATTCTTGATTAACAGAACTATTTATTGCTAATCCAAGATCTATTTTATTTTGAATTATCTCTAATAAAATTTTTATATCTCTAATCGTCATATTAAAGCCTTGTCCAGCCAAAGGATGTATTTTGTGAGTTAATTCACCAAAAGCTAGGATATTGTTATGATAGTAATTTCTTAAACTTGCAGAAAATAATTCAAATGAAGATATTTTTTTAATTTTTTTAATTTTATATTTTGGATTATGTAAGTTTATGAGCTCTATTAAATTTTCTTTTTTAATTTTAGCAGTATTTTTTATAGAATAAACAACAGAAGTTTCTTTATCAGAAATGGGTAAAAATGCCAAAGGTCCAATCTTTGTAAATACTTGTCTTGAAATTTTATTATCAATTTTCTCATGTTCTAGTATTAAAGTGTAAGCTAAGCTTTTATATTTTTTGATAATTTTTTTACTAAAAAATTTTTTTGCAATTAAATTTGTAAAATTTAAATTTATTAAAAGATTATATTTGTTCTGAATATTTTCTAAATTTGTTTGATTTTGTATTTTAAAAAATTTACTTTTTTTGAGACTTTTTTCTAAAATATTATAAAGATCAAAACTTCTAACCATTGAAAAAAGTTCTTGATTATTATTTTGAAACTCCAACAATTTTTCTTTATTTAGTTTGTCAGATAGGATTTCGATTTTATTTAATTTCCAAATTATTTTATCAATACTTACTATATTATTATTAAAATATTCAACATTACTTTTTGTAATACCTATAGTCCTAGATTGATCTATTATTTTTTTTTTTTTATCTTTTAAAATATCAACATGTATATTCTGATTAACTAAAGCTTTTGCTAAAGCTAAACTAGTTAATCCACTTCCTATTATACAAATCCTCATATTATTTTTAATTTTAACAACAAAAATTAGATGATACAAAGTGGTATAATTGATTTGTATAAATGGACATTAAAAAAACAGCTAATTTATTACTTAATTTTACTTTAAAGAGATTAGCAGAAATATGTGGAATAATAATTTTCTCTGCTGGTATTCTCTTATTTATTGCACTTTTTTCATATTCACCTGAGGACCCTAACTTTATTTTTCCTAAAGATACTAAAATTAAAAATTTATTAGGTTTTCAAGGAAGTTTTATTTCTGATCTGTTTTTTCAATCTTTTGGATTCATTGCTTATCTAATTTCTTTCACATACATAATTACTGGAGTGAATATATTTCGATTAAAAGAGTTTTTTTTAATAATTGAAAATACTTTTATAGCAATATTATATATTATAATTGGAACGCTATTCTTAAACCATTTTTATTCTGATGCTTTTACACTTTACATAAATGGAAATGGAGGTTTTGTTGGAAACTATTTTGGACAAACTTTTTTAAACTCACTAATTCTTATAAATGAAACATTAATTTATTATGTTTTAATTATACTGATAATTGCTTTATTTTTATTAAGTATAAATTTTCATCCTATTAAATTCTATAACTCGATAGCTAAAATCATAAAATTTTTTAATAAAAAAGAAAATAAATCATATACAGATAAAAGTGAACTTATAAGTGAATATATTCCTCAAGAAGAAATCAAAAACTTAATACAAGAGGACCTGCCTTTTATTAAAGCAGAGAATAAATTAAATACTAGAAATAAATTTCAATTACCAAAAATAGAATTATTAAAAATTCCAACTAAGAAAGAACGAGAAAACTCAAATAAAAGTGAAACAAATGATCCTAAATTTTTAGAAAAAATTCTAATGGACTTTGGAGTTAAGGGAGAAATTCAGAAAGTAAGTTATGGTCCAGTTGTAACACTCAATGAATTTGAGCCAGCAGCTGGTGTAAAAGTTTCTAAAATTATAAATTTATCAGATGATATTGCTAGAAATACTAGCTCTGAATCTGCTAGAATTTCAACCATACCAGGCAGCAATACTGTAGGAATTGAATTACCAAATAATTCAAGGGAAAATGTTTATCTCAGTGAAATTCTAAATAACGCCGATTTCAAAAAGAAGGAAACAAAATTACCAATAGCTCTTGGTAAAAATATTTCAGGGAAACCTATTGTGGGAGATCTGTCTTCTATGCCACATTTGCTAATTGCTGGTACTACTGGTTCAGGAAAATCTGTTTGCATTAATACAATTATTTTATCTCTTCTTTACCGTCACACACCTGAAAGATGTAAGTTTATATTAATTGATCCTAAAATGCTTGAGCTTTCAACATATGAAGGCATACCACACTTACTTTGCCCAGTAATAACTGAAGCAAAAAAAGCTGCATCAGTTCTTGGTTGGGTAGTAAAAGAAATGGAGAGCAGATACAGGTTAATGACAAAAGAAGGAGTTAGGAATATTGATGGTTACAATGCCAAGCATAAACTTCCAATGCCCTACATAGTAGTGGTGGTAGATGAAATGTCCGATTTGATGTTGGTGGCAGGAAAAGAGATAGAAAACTATATTCAAAAATTATCTCAAATGGCTAGAGCAGCCGGAATTCATATTATAATGGCTACCCAACGACCTAGTGTTGATGTAATAACAGGAACAATTAAAGCTAATTTTCCAACAAGAATATCTTTTCAAGTAACCTCAAAAATAGATAGTAGAACAATTTTAGGTGAACAAGGGGCAGAACAATTATTAGGAAAGGGAGACATGCTTTACATGTCATCTGCTAACCGAATAGTAAGAATTCACGCTCCATTTGTCTCAGATAATGAAATAGAGAAAATAAACAATTTTTTAAGATCACAAGCTGAGCCAGACTATATTGATGAAATCTTGAATTTTGCAGATGAAAAAGAGTTAGGATCAAATACAGATCAAGGAGATAAAGATGAATTATATCAACAAGCTGTTGAAATAATTAGATCTGAAGGAAAAGCATCTACTTCATTTTTACAAAGAAAACTTCAAATTGGATACAATAGAGCTGCACGAATAATTGACATGATGGAAGCTGATGGAATTGTTAGCAAAGCAAATCATGTAGGAAAAAGAGACGTTCTTTGATTTTGAGGCTCTTACTTTTGGTTTGTCTCATTAGTTTATCTAGTGAAGTAAATGCAAATAATAAAGATCAAATAATAAATAAATTAAAAGATGCTTTAAATTTAAATTTCGATTTTGAACAAAATATAAATGGAAAAATTGAATTAGGTAACTGCACAATTCAATACCCAAAAAAAATGTTTTGTGATTATAATAAAAAAAATAAAGTTATAGTCTCTAATGGAAAATCTTTAGTTATAAAGACCTCATCAAGTTATTACAGATATCCATTGGATAAAACTCCATTATATTTTATTTTAGATAAAAAATTCTTATTAAAAAAAATTTCAGAATTAAATGAAGAGATCATTAATAATTCTCTAGTTAAATTTACTATAAAAGAAAATAATCAATCCATTGAAATTTTTTTTGATATAGACAATTACAATTTAATTGGTTGGCAAACTAAAGATGTTTATCAAAATACTGCTGTGACACTACTTTATTCAGTTAAATCAAATCAAATTGTCGACCAAAAAATATTCGAAGCTCCTCTTCAAAATTAAATTCTAACAATCTCTGATTTAAAAATTTTCATTCCTCTTGCTAAATAATTATTAAGTGCATTTTTGTGATCTAAAGAACATGTATGAAGCCAAACTCTATCTACATTTTCTTTGAATGATTTTTTAATAGCATCTGATAACAAAAATGATCCTAATTTTTTATTTTGATATTCTTCTAATATTCCAAAATATGCAATCTCTGCCTCTTTTTTATCTGGATGAATAACTAATTCAAAAAAACCTACCAAATCTTTTTTATTCACTAACACAAATGTTTTGACGTTTTTATTGGACACATATTTGATCCACTGCTCTTCATTCCATATTAATCTATCAATCCACTTATGTTTTTTACCAATATTTTTATAAAAAAATTTATTTAACTGAAAATCAGTTGGTTCAATTAAATTAACTTTATAATGTTCTGAAGGTTGTTCACCCTCTTTTAGATCATGAAGTGAATTTATTTCTAGGTAGTTTCTTTTAACTTCTTCAGTCACTCGACCATTTTTCCAACAACTTCACCACCAAATAAATGAAAATGCAAATGAGGGACCTCTTGACCACCATGTTCACTAATATTAACTAGTGCCCTATAACCTTGACCTACTTCTGTTGAAATTCCTAGCTTTTTTGCAACTATATTAATACCTTTCAAAAAACCCACCATCTCTTCTGGTGATGCATTCATACTAAAATCATCAAGATCTATATATTTTCCCTTAGGAATTACTAAAGCATGAACTTTCTTTTGTGGATTGATATCATGAAATGACAAAACATAATCATCTTCGTAAATTTTATTGCAAGGTATTTCCCCACGTAAAATTTTAGCAAAAATATTATTGTTATCGTAACTCATTTTTTCCTTTTTTCTAATTCTTCCATTACTTCTTCAATTTTCACATCATTAACTTCTAAATACATTAGCAAGTGATAAAATACATCAGCTGCTTCATGAATTTTGTTTGAATTTTCTTCTATAGCTTCAATTAATTCATCAATTTCTTCTAAGACCTTTGCTTTACTTAAAGATTTATCAGTTAGTAATTTATTTGTATAAGATCCCTCAACTGGATTAGCTTTTCTTTCTCTTGCAAGTTTAATTAAATTTTCTAATGTTTTAAGCATATTAAATTCTAACAGGTATTCCTTTTGAATCCAGATATTCCTTCGCTTCTTTTACAGAATGTTTGCCATAATGAAATATTGATGCTGCTAAGACAGCACTAGCATTTCCTAATTTTATTCCATCTACTAAATGATCTAAATTACCAACTCCACCAGACGCAATTACAGGAATATTTACTTTAAGAGATATCTTTGACATAAGCTCAATATCATAACCTACTTGAGTACCATCTCTATCCATTGATGTTACTAATAGCTCACCTGCCCCACTATCTTCCATTTTTTTTGCAAATTCAATTGCATCAATACCTGTGTTATTTCTTCCGCCGTGAGTAAAGATTTTCCATTTATTTCCATTTTTTTTTGCATCTATTGCAACAACAATGCATTGTGAACCAAATTTTTTTGAACTTTCAATTACTAATTCTGAATTTTGAACTGCTGCAGTATTAATTGAAACTTTATCCGCGCCACAATTTAACAACTTATTGATATCCTCAACACTTCTTACACCACCCCCTACTGTTAATGGAACAAAGCATTTTTTAGAAGTTTTCTCTACAACATCATAAATTGTATTTCTATTTTCGTTAGATGCAGTAATATCTAAGAAACAAATTTCATCTGCACCACCATCTGAATAAATTTTTGCTTGTTCAACTGGATCACCCGCATCTTGTAGATCAACAAAGTTAATTCCTTTTACAACACGGCCATTTTTAACGTCTAAACAAGGTATTATTCTATTTTTAAGCATCTAGTTCCTTAACTAATTCATCCAATTTAATATCACCATCATAAATAGCTTTTCCAACTATAATACCTTCGATATTTTTATTTTTTAATTCCTTTGCTTTTTTAATGTCATCTATTGATGAAACTCCGCCTGATATAATCACTGGACAACTAGATGTATTGGCAACCTTAACTGTTTCTTCAAAATTAGGACTTTGCTTCATACCATCTCTATTAATATCAGTATAAATCAGTCTACTTGTCCCACAATCATTCACTTCTTTTAAGTAATCTAAAGTTAATTTATTTGAATTTTCTTTCCAACCAGAAACAGATAAATAACCATCTTTAGCATCTAATCCTAAAGCAATTTTGTTTGGAAATTTTTCACATGCCTCTTTTAAAAAATTTTTATCTTTTATAGCAGCGCTTCCTAGAATAACTTTTTCGACACCAGTATCATTATATTTCTTAATACTTTCAAAGTTCCTTACTCCTCCACCAATTTCAATTTTAAGATCAAATTTAGACACTATTTCCTCAATAATATCCAAATTTACTGTTTCACCAGTTAAAGCACCGTCTAAATCGACAATATGTAAGTTTTTAAAACCATGATCTTTATATTTGCTAGCTTGTTCAACTGGTGACATGTCATATTCAGTTTTTTTTTCAAAATCTCCTTTAATTAACCTCACACACTTCTTGTCTTTAATATCTATTGCAGGAAATATTTTCATTATAAATTTATAAAATTATCAATTATTTTAAGCCCAATTTTATCACTTTTCTCAGGATGAAATTGTGTTCCAAAAACATTTTCTTTTTCAACTGAACAAACGATATTTGAAGAATAATCTGTTGTTGCTGAAATCACATTTTTATCTTCTGGAACAAATTCATAACTATGTACAAAATACATATGTGAATTATTTTCAATACCTTTAAAAATTTTACTATTTTTTGTTATATTAATCTCATTCCAGCCGATGTGTGGAAGTTTATATTTTCCATTTTGATTATCTATTTTTGATACCTTGCCTGAAATCCAACCCAGTCCTTTTGTTTCTGTTTCTTCAAAACCGACATCTGCAAACATTTGTAAACCAACACAAATTCCAAGAAGAGGTTTTTTGCTATTTATTGCAAATTCGTTCAATGTATCAACTAAACCACTGATATTATTAAGTGCATCAACACAACTTTTAAATGAGCCCTGTCCAGGTAAAACAACCTTGTCAGATTTTTTAATCTTGTTTAAATCTGAAGTTACCCCGATATTTACTTTATCTTTGGCAACCTCTTTAAAAGAGTTTATTACGGAGCTTATATTACCTGAGTTATAATCAACAATAGTGACATTCATTAAACTTATAATGAGCCTTTAGTTGATGGAATGCTCTTTTTGCTTCTAGGATCCATCTCTAATGCCTCTCTTAATGATCTTGCTAATGCTTTATAACAAGACTCAATGATATGGTGACTATTGTCACCATAAATATTTTCAACGTGCAGTGTAATACCTGCGGCCTGTGAAAATGCCTGAAACCATTCTTTAAACAACTCTGTGTCCATCTCACCAAGTTTCTCAACTTTTAATTTTACCTTCCAAATTAAATAAGGTCTATTTGAAACATCTATCGCAACTCTAGTTAATGTTTCATCCATAGGAATAACTCTGTGTGCATATCTTTTAATACCTACAAATTTATTTGCAGCTTTTTTTAAAGCTTCACCAATTGCAATTCCTGTATCTTCTGTTGTATGGTGAAGATCAATATGAGTGTCACCTTTTGCCTTTACCTTCAGATCAATTAGAGAATGCTTTGATAGTTGTTCAAGCATATGATCTAAAAAACCTATGCCGGTATCAATCTGGTATTTACCTTTGCCATCAATATTTAATTCAACATTGATGCTGGTTTCTTTTGTTTTTCGAGAAACTTTTCCTTTTCTAGCCATATAGATTTAATGGTATATATATTTAATCCAACTATATCAATATCAGTATAGATACTTGAAGTATCAAAAATAGTTACCATTTATTAGGAATGACAACAATTGTACTAGTTAGAAAAAATAATGAAGTTGTAGTTGCTGGAGATGGGCAGGTAAGTATGGGAAATACTGTTGTCAAAAGTACAGCATCAAAAGTGAGAAAAATTGAAAAAAGAGATGTAGTGGCTGGGTTTGCAGGATCAACCGCTGATGCATTAACTTTGTTTGAAAGATTAGAAGGAAAATTAGAAAAGCATGCTGGTAATTTATCTAGAGCTGCTGTTGAGCTCGCAAAAGATTGGCGAACAGATAAATATTTAAGAAGATTAGAAGCATTAATGGCTGTAGGTGATAAAAATAATAGTTATATAATCTCTGGGACTGGTGATGTGCTAGAGCCTGAAGGTGATGTAATAGGAATTGGTTCTGGTGGAAATTATGCTTTAGCTGCAGGAAAAGTTTTAATGGAAGGTGATTTATCTGCAGAAGAAGTTGCAAAAAAAGCAATTAAAGTCGCTGCAGATATTTGTGTTTTCACGAATGAAAATGTTAAAATTGAAAAAATATAATGGATAATTCAAACGTAACACCTTTGCATCCAAAAGAAAAATCACAAAAAGAAGAAGCTTCTTTGGTAAGTGCTCTTTCGCCAAGAGAAATTGTTTCGGAATTGGACCGATTTGTTGTTGGACAAAACAAAGCAAAAAAAGCGGTTGCTGTAGCATTAAGAAATAGATGGCGAAGGCAAGCTTTAAAAGGTGAAATGAAAAATGAGGTTTTACCAAAAAATATTCTAATGATTGGACCAACAGGAGTTGGAAAAACAGAAATTTCTAGACGACTTTCAAAACTAGCAGAAGCTCCTTTTGTTAAAGTTGAAGCAACAAGATTTACAGAAGTTGGTTATGTTGGAAGAGATGTCGAGCAAATAGTGAGAGATTTAATTGAAATTGCAATCGCAATGGAAAAAGTAAAAAAAAGAAAAGAAGTTTTTGCGCAAGCTCAAAAAGCTGCTGAAGAAAAAGTATTAGATGCTTTGGTGGGTAAAAAAGCAAGCCTTGCAACAAGAGAAAGTTTTAGAAAAAGACTAAGAAATGGTGATTTAGATGACAATGAAATAGAAATAGCTGTAAGCGATACGGGTTCAAACGGTGCATCTTTTGAAATCCCAGGAATGCCAGGTGCTAATGTTGGAATGATAAACATTGGTGAAATGATTGGTAAATCGATGGGCAATAAAGAAAAAAAGAAAAAAATGTCTGTAAAAGAGTCTCATGAAATTTTAATTAATGATGAGTCAGATAAACTAATTGAACAGGATAAAATTGTTAAAGCTGCTAAATTATCAACAGAAAATAATGGTATAGTTTTTTTAGATGAAATAGATAAAATTTCAGCTAGAACTGATCGAGTTGGTGGGGATGTTTCTAGAGAAGGTGTTCAAAGAGATTTGTTACCACTTATAGAAGGGACAACTGTGAACACGAAACATGGTCCAATTAAAACTGATCATATTTTATTTATTGCATCAGGTGCTTTCCAACTTGCAAAACCATCTGATCTGCTACCTGAATTACAAGGAAGATTGCCAATAAGAGTTGAATTAGAAGCTTTAACTAGTGAAGATTTTAAAAGAATATTAAAAGAACCAGATTATAGTTTAATTAAACAGTATGTGGCTCTTTTAAAAACTGAAAATGTAGACCTTGAATTTTCTGATGATGGTATTGATACAATTGCAAATATTGCATCAGAAGTAAATGCAACTGTAGAGAATATCGGGGCAAGGAGACTACATACAATTATTGAAAAAATATTAGATGATATAAGTTTCACAGCAACAGACAGAGCTGGAGAAAAAATTTTAATAAATAAAGAATATATTGATAAAAATCTTGATAATTTAGTAAAAGATACTGATCTTTCTAAATTTATTTTATAGATCTTTTCTTTTTTAAAAGAATATAAAAAGCACCGCTACCTCCATCTTCAATTGTTGCATCTTGTATATCGTTGATAACCCTCATTAAATTTTGATTTTTGTTTACAAATTCAGGTACTGAATATTTCAAAATACTCAGATCTTTAGAAACATAAGGATTATTTTCAACATCTGAATGAATGCCCTTTCCAGTTACAACAATTAATTTATTTACCTCTTCTTCAAATGCTTTTAATATAAATTTTTCTATAGCATCATTTGCTTGTTCAAGTGTATACCCATGAAGATCTATTGACTTTATTTTTAAATGATTTTTTATTTGAGGTTTAAAATCTTTATCTAAAATTTTTTCTTTACTCGAGATAAAAGTTTGCCAATCTTTCTTGTCTTTATCTGAAATGTTATCGTTCAATTAAGTTAAAATGTTTACTAACTGCCAGTTTGGATTTGCTGATGTGGTATCCCTTGAAAATACCCAAGTATCATAGATTTTTTTTATTTTTTCTGGATCTCCAGAAATTATCTTTTTTTCTTTATCTTTTATACAAGTGATTACCTCAGCTATAAAATCGACTGTTACATTTAAAATGTTTCCAGTTTTTTTATGCTCTTTTATTTCTGCTTTATTTACTCCAATAAATGTGATTTCTGCAAAGTGACCTCTTTTGGCTCTTTCTTTTAATGCATCATCAAATTGATTATAAATCTCTTTATTTAATAAAGGTTTAGCATTTGTAATTTTATTATCATTGTCACTAAAGTCAGTAATTATTGTTTCGTAAGCAATCTTTGCCCCTTTAAGAAATTCTTTTTGAGCTTCTTCATCAAAATTTTCTTTTGGTTTGACTGCTTGTTCAGTTTTAATATTTTTTAAAACCTCTTTAAATTGGGCTGGAGACTTGCCTTCAAAACCAGTTTTTCGGCCCAAGATACCTCTTAATCTAAGAAAAATGAATCCTGCAATCATTGCTAATAAAATGATGTCGATATATTGAAAACTGTAATTCATGATATGATAGTAATTACTCTATTGATTAATTTCAACCAGCAATTTAGACTAAAGACAAATGAACCCAATATTATTTTTAATTATTATTGTGCCCATCATCGAAATTTACCTTTTTATAAAAATAGGGGGGCAAATAGGTGCATTAACAACTATTTTTCTAATATTTTCTACTGCAATTCTAGGAATATATTATGCAAAATATGAAGGATTAAACACTTTAAAAGCTGGTTTTATACAATTAAGCAAAAACGAAACACCAGCCTATGAAGTTCTGTCCGGTGCTGCAATTGCTTTTGCAGCTATACTTCTAATTTTGCCAGGGTTTGCTACTGATTTATTTGGATTTTTATTAATATTTCCAGTTACTAGAAAATTTATGTTTAAAAACATTTCTAAAAAATTTACCAGACCAAAAAAAAAAGAAAGCAATTTCATTGATGGAGAATTTGAGGATATAGGAGATGATGATGAAAACAGAAAAATTTAAAATATTGAGTAGGTTTATCAAAGACTTATCAAGTGAAACTCCTGATATTGAAACGTATTTGTTTGTAAGAGATAAAATAGCATCATATAAACTAGGAATTGATATAAATTCTAAAGCTTTAAAAAATAAAATGGTAGAAATTAATACTACTTTTAAATTTGGAGATACAGAAAAATCAACAAAAAAATCTTACTTTGAAATGGTCCACACAACAATAGTAAAAATCAAAGATGAGATAAAAGATAAAAAAGAATTAGAAAAAATAATTTTATGTGACGTGCAAATCGCAATTTACCCTCACATGGAAAAAACGTTAATAAATCTTTTACACAATTCAGGTTTTCCAGATGTAAAATTTGAAAAAAAAGTAGATTTTGAAAATTTATACAACCAAAGATTTAACTAAAGTAATTTTTTTTTAAAGTATTATTCAAATACCTCTTATGTTGTTCCAGTTCTTGAGGGGTAGGTGAAACTACTTTTTTATAATATTCTGTGCTTAAATTTTTATTTTCATCTTTTTCAAAATTTTGATTAAAATCTAAGGTTGGTTCTTTTTGATCAATTAAATTAATATAAACTTTAGCTAATAAATCACAGTCTATTAATGCTGTGTGATAAGTTCTACGTGAATTATCTATTCTATATCTTTTACATAAAGCATCTAGATTAACTTGGGATCCAGGATATTTTTCTCTAGCTAAAGTTAAAGTATCAATAATTTCATTTTGAATTTTGTTCTTACTTAATAAATTAAGCTCATTGTTTAAATGAGCTATATCAAATTCTGCATTATGAATTATGAGTCTTTTGTTCTTAATAAAATCCAGAAAATCGTCAACTACTTCACTAAATATTTTTTGTTTTGACAAAAATTGATCAGAATATCCATGTACTTCAAATGCTTTTTCGGAAACTTTTCTTTGTGGATTAAGATAACAATGAAATTTATTTTTAGTTGGCGATAAATTTTCTAATTCAATACAGCCAATTTCAACTATTCTATGACCATCTCTAACTGATATTCCTGTTGTTTCGGTGTCTAATACAATTTCTTTCATCTATAAAATTTCTTTTAAAATCTTCTTTATATTTTGTTTAACAGGTTTTTTTACATAAGTATTTTTAATTATAAAGTTCGATTTTTTTTTTTTTAAAATTGGTTTCAATTGAATTTTTCTAAATATATTGAAAATTTTATTATTAAAATTTGATCTCATTTTAATTTTTTTTTGAATATCTTTTCTCTTTGAATCAACAAATACCAATATATCATTTTTATTATTAATTTTATTTTCAATTAATAAAGGAATATCTAGGATAACAATTTTTGAATTTCTATTTTTCTTTAAAAATAAATTTAACTTTTTTCTTATTTCCTTATGAACAATATTAATTATTATTTTTAAATTTTTTTTATCACTTAAAATTGCATCTACAATTTCATTCTTTTTTACAGGAAAGCTTTGAATAAATTTTGGTAATTTTTTATTTAATTGAACAAAAATATTTTTGTTTTTTTTATATAATAATGCAACCTCATAGTCTGCATTAAAAACTGGGTATCCAAAATTATTTGCTACAAAAGTTTTTCCAGAGCCAATATCTCCAATTATACCTATTCTAATCATGATCTAAAAGTTCTAAAATTTTTTCATCCACGTTTGGCTCAACACCATGCCATAATCTAAATGCTTCAAAAGCTTGATAAATAAACATTGATTTACCATTTTCTATTTGGTTTCCTAATTTTTCTCCTAATTTTAAAAAATTGGTTTTATTAGGGTTATAAATAACATCATAAAACAACTTACCTTGACCAATAATAGAAGTGTTTAATTTAATTGATTCATTATTTAAACCTAAGCTGGTCGCATTGATAATTATATCAAAGTCGGGAGTCTCGCCCCATTTTACAATGTTAATTTTATCAAATTGAGATTTTAGGTCTTCAGCTTTTTTATAAGTTCTATTGCTTACTGTTATTTTTAATGCTTCCATTTTATTCAAAGCAAAAATTATTGATGGAACCACTCCGCCAGCACCTAAAATAAAAATTTTTTTGTCTTGAACTTTATAATTCAACTCAGTCATTGCTTTTTCAAAACCAATGATATCTGTGTTATGACCAATTAAATTATTGTTTTGAAAACTTATTGTGTTAACAGACTGTGTTTGTTCTGCTTCCAAACTTAGTTTATCTAAGAAAGGAATTACAGTTTTTTTGAAAGGTATAGTTACATTACAACCATTTATATCTTGATTTTTAATTTTAGAAAAAAAATTTTCTATTTCATTTTCTTCAAGTTTAATTTTTTCATAAACAGCATTAATATTTTTTTCTTTTAACCAATAATTATGAAGTTTTGGCGACAAAGAATGATTAATTGGGTTTCCAATTACAAAATATTTTTCCATTTTTATATGTTTAAGTATTCTTTAATTTTTTTTATAGGTAAGCCCATAATTGTGTTTTCATCTCCTTTTATGCTACTGAACAAGTTTCTACCCTCTCCTTCAATTTGGTAAACATTATATGCGTAAAGATTTTCATCGGATATTTTAGACAAATATTCTGTTAATTCTGAATCTGAAAAGGTTTTCATTGTTAAAATTGCTTTATCTGTGTAGTTCCAAATCATTGAGCCATTCTTTGAAATACAAACAGAGCTTATTAGAAAGTGGATTTTACCATTAAGTTTTCTTAATATTTTCATTGCTTCTTGTCTACTCTCAGGTTTTGAAATTAATTCTCCATCTAAATCAATAACACTATCTGCACCAAGCACTATCTTTTCTTGAAATCTAGCACTAATTTTGTTTGCTTTTAACTCTGCTAGATTTTTTGAAATAATTTCTGGACTAGCATTTTCCTTAAGTAAAGATAATTTTACAATATCTTCATCAACGTTTGAGGGCTCCACAATAACTTCTATATCATTTTTATCTAATATATCTTTTCTAACCTTGCTTTTTGACGCTAAAATAATCTTATTTAACATTATTTAAATATATTTCGTGTATTTTAATTATAGAGGCTGCAGTCTCTTCAACTGATTTTCTTGTTACATCTATTAAAGGCCATTTGTATTTTTGAAATGTTTTTTTTGCTTGAAGAACTTCTTTTTTTATACTTTCTAAATTAGTATAATCTATACTTTCAGTTTTTTTTAGTGAATTCATTCTATTTTTTCTTAGATCTGCTAGTCTTTCTGGTTCCGTGCTCAATCCAACAACACAAGTTATATGAGGATTCAGTTTAAGTTTTTCTGGAATGGATTTTTCATTAACTAAAGGAATATTTGAAGTTTTAAAGCCTTTATTAGCAAGATAAATAGAAGTTGGTGTTTTGCTGGTTCTACTAACACCTACGAGAATAATATCAGATTCTTCAACTTCACTAATTAAATTTCCATCATCATGATTCATCGTAAATTGAATAGCCTCAATTCTATCATAATACTCATCATTTAAAACATGTTGCCCACTTGGTTCATGTGTTGCTTTTTGGTTTAAAATTTTAGAAAAATTTAAAATTAAGTTGCCCAATACTCCAAAACAAGGTATCTTTTTTTTATTGCTTTCGTTAGCTAAATACTTAGCGAGGTTATTATCTACAATCGTATATAAAATTATTGAATTTTCATTTTTTTTTGCATTTTCTAAAATTTTTAAAATTTGATTTTCTGTTCTAGTAAATGAATAAGAATGAACTTTATATTCTATGTTTAAAAATTGTGCTTTAAGAGCTAAGAATATTCTATCTAAGGTTTCCCCGGTTGAGTCAGATATTAAATAAATTTGATATGTATTATTCATAAATAAATTGTTAATAAATTGTGTATTATTTTGATTAAATTATACAATTTTAAATTTCTCCAAAAAAATCTGAAAAACTTAACTTTTATTAACAATAATAATAAATAAGCTAAAACAATCCACAAAAATTGAAAAAATCAAAAAAGCTTCATTTTAAACAATTTTAATCATCGTACTTGTTGATAAATTGTGAGTATAATGTTTATAAAGAATAATCTCCTTTATTAACAAGATATAATAATACTACAATAATTAATAAGACTTTTATATGAAACCTTTAAACAAAGTAATTATTAATAAAGATACCTCATTTAATCCTTTATGGATAATGAGACAAGCAGGTCGGTATTTACCTGAGTTTAGAGAAATCAGAAAAAATAATCCTGATTTTATTAATTTATGTTTAAATGATAATTTATCAGCCGAGATAACATTACAACCATTAAAAAGATTTGATATTGACGCTGCAATAATCTTTTCTGATATTTTAATGTTGCCTTATGGTCTAGGTCAAAAAGTCAAATTTGAGAAGAATTTTGGTCCCAAACTAGATAGACTAGATTTAAATAAGATAGCAAAGTTGGACGAAATAGATTTTGTTGAAAAGATATATCCTGTTTATAAAGCAATTAAAAAAGTAAGTTTAGACCCAATCGTAAAAAACAAAAATACTATTGGATTTGTAGGCGCCCCATGGACTCTTCTAGTTTATATGATTAATTTAAAATCTCCAAAGAAGGATTTGAATGAAAATTTCTTTAAAGATGATTTTTTAATAAATAGAATTTTATTAATTATAGAAAAATTTTTAAAAGTTCATATTAAAAACCAAATAGATAATGGAGCAAATATTATTCAGATTTTCGATAGTTGGGCTGGTTTACTAGAAGAAAAAGACTTACCAAATTATATCTATACACCTACTTTAAATTTAGTGGAATATGTTAAATCTCTTAATATACCAGTGATATGTTTTCCAAGGGAAATTAAAAATTACAAAGAATTTTGTGAGGTCGTTAAACCTGACGTAATAAGTATTGACTATAATGTAGACCCCAAAAAAATACTTAAAGATATAAAAATTCCTATCCAAGGAGGCTTGGATCCTAAAACTCTTTTAACAGATTATGAAAATCTAAAAAAAGAAACTTCTAAATATTTAGAAGTTTTCAAAGATCATCCATATATATTTAATTTAGGACATGGTATTCTTCCCGAAACCAATCCAGAGATGGTAGAAAACTTAATTAAAATAGTAAAAAATAATTAAACTATGGATAAAAATCATCCACCAATAAACTATGGAAAAACTGGGGCGCTCATAATTAACTTAGGTACGCCAGATTCAACTAATTGGTTTGATATTAGGAGATATTTAAAAGAATTTCTTTCAGATAGAAGAGTAATTGAAGTAAATCCCATAATTTGGCAAATAATTTTAAATTTATTTATCCTAACTTTTAGACCTTCTAAAACTGCTAAGGCTTATAAAGAAATTTGGATGACAAATGAAAATATTTCTCCACTTCTTTATTATACAAAAAAACAATGTGAGAAAACCTCCGAGTTATTAAAAAAAAAAAATATCGTTTTAGATTTTGCAATGAGATATGGGAATCCAAGTATAAAAAGTAAAATACACAAATTACACGAAATTGGTTGTGAAAATTTAGTAATCCTTCCCCTCTATCCCCAATATGCAGCAGCAACAACAGCTACAGTTTGCGACGAAGTTTATAGAACATTAATGAAGATGAGATGGCAACCTTCCCTTAAAATAATTCCACATTATGAATCTAATCCTCTATATATTGATGCATTAGTTAATTCGATAAATAAAAAAATTAAGGAAATTGACTGGAAACCAGATCTTATTATAGCTTCATACCATGGGATACCAAAAAGATATTTTGATAAAGGAGACCCTTATCACTGTTATTGTCATAAAACAACGAGACTTATTTCAGAAAAGTTTAATTCTATAAAAATTAAAACCACCTTTCAGTCAAGATTTGGTCCACAAGAGTGGCTTCAACCATACACTGACAAAACTTTAGAAAAATTACCTCGAGAAGGAATTAAAAATATTCTCATTATTTCTCCAGGTTTTTCATCTGATTGTGTAGAGACGTTAGAAGAAATATTAATTCAAGGTAAGGAAAGTTTTATAAATGCGGGAGGAACAAACTTTGATATGGTTCCTTGTTTAAACGACAACGAGGATCATATATTTTTGATAAAGTCTTTAATTGAAAAAAATCTTTAATTAATGAATACATATTTACTGTTTAAATCTTTACATTTAATAGCGGTAGTTTCATGGATGGCTGGTCTTTTATATTTACCAAGAATTTTTGTTTATCATGTTGAAAATAAAGAAAAAAAAGAAACCACTGATATTTTTATTTTGATGGAGAAGAGATTATACAATTATATTATGCGTCCCGCTATGTTACTAACATGGGCGTTCGGATTAATATTAATTTATTTAATTGGCTTTGATGTTTTTTCGAGTTTATGGATTCAAATTAAATTAGTGCTAGTATTACTTCTGTCAATTTATCATGAATATTTGGGCAAATGTCTAATTGCACTAAAAGATGGAACAAACGCTAGATCTTCAAAATTTTTTAGAATTATTAATGAAATTCCAACCTTAATTTTAATTATTGTTGTATTTTTAGCTATTTTTAAGCCAATCTAGGGTTGAAATAACAAAAACACTATATATATTAAATAAACTGGTAAGTCCTTATCAACAAACTAATCATGAACATTCAAGAATTAAAACTCAAATCATCTGAACAGCTCATTACACAGGCAGAAGAGCTTGGTATTGAAAATGCTAGTACACTGAGAAAGCAGGAAATCCTTTTCGCTATTCTAAAAAAAGTTGCAGAAAAAGAGGAGATAACCGGTGTTGGTGTTTTGCAGTTACTGCAAGACGGTTTTGGTTTTCTTAGAGCAATGGAGTCTAATTATCTCCCAGGACCAGATGATATATATGTTAGTCCAAGCCAAATTAGAAAATTTGGTTTGAGAACGGGAGATACTGTTGAAGGGCCAGTCAGAGCTCCCAAAGAAGGTGAAAGATATTTTGCGTTATTACAAGTAAGCAAAATAAATTTTGAAGAGCCAGAAAAAGCAAGACATAAAATTGCATTTGATAACTTAACGCCATTATATCCAGACAAACAATTGGTGATGGAGATTGAAAAAACTAAAGTAGAAAAAAAACCAGACCTTACCCCAAGATTAATTGATCTAGTTAGTCCAATTGGAAAAGGTCAAAGATCAATAATTATCTCACCACCTAAGGCTGGAAAAACTATGATTTTACAAAGCATTGCAAACTCAATAGCCAAAAACTATCCGGAATGTTACCTTATTGTCTTATTGATAGATGAACGTCCTGAAGAAGTTACAGATATGCAAAGGACTGTAAAAGGTGAAGTAATTAGTTCCACATTCGACGAGCCAGCACAAAGGCATGTTGCTGTTGCTGAGATGGTCATAGAAAAAGCTAAAAGATTAACCGAGCATAAAAAAGATGTTGTTATTTTATTAGATTCAATAACAAGATTAGGAAGAGCTTATAACGCAGTAATACCAAGTTCAGGAAAAGTCTTAACAGGAGGTGTAGATGCTAATGCACTTCAGAGACCAAAAAGATTTTTTGGTGCAGCAAGAAATATTGAGGAAGGTGGGTCATTAACTATTATCTCTACTGCCTTGATAGATACGGGAAGTAGAATGGACGAAGTTATTTTTGAGGAATTTAAAGGAACAGGTAATAGTGAAACAGTTCTGGATAGAAAAATTGCAGACAAAAGAATTTATCCTGCAATTGACATAACAAAGTCTGGAACAAGAAGAGAGGAGCTTTTGTTTGATAAAAATGACTTACAGAAAATGAATGTATTAAGAAGAATAATCGCTCCTATGGGAACTATGGATGCAATAGAGTTTATAAATTCAAAATTAAAAGATACAAAAAATAATGCAGAGTTCTTTAACTCAATGAACAAACCGTCTTAATAAATTAACTTTATTTACTTCAAATAACCCAACTCTTTCATTTCGTTTTCAAGTTTTAACTCTAATTCTTTCGTAATTTTTCTCTCAATGAGTTGCTGCCATTTATTTTTTGGTCCAAGATGAAAAAAAGGTATTTTTTGACCTGGTGCACGATAAGCATTTTCATTAAAAATTCCTGATATTTCAAGATTTTTTAGTTTATCAAAACTAGTGCTATCAAGAATTTTTTGATTTTTTTTTTCATCTGTTTGAATTGGAACATATTTTTTTAAAAAAGAAATTATTCTTTCAAGTTCGATTTTTGGTTGATCGATTAAATCCTCATATTTAATTAAGAGATAATTATCATTTTTATTTTTCCAAAATTTATAGTGTTCCTTCCAACTACCCAAAATAGTTGGTAGATTTTTTTTGTCTAAATTACTCAGAGCTTTATTCCCTCCTAGAAATCTTTGTGAAAGAATAAAATTTTTAGAATATTCTAATGAGAAATCAAAATGATTTGAAATTGAGCTCACCAAATTTCGTGGATCTCTGACTATGTATATTGTTGCTAGAGTGTTATCTTTGTTTGTAAAACTAAAATCACCAATCTTGCAATTCAAATGATGGGTTTTTAAAAACTTGGTTTGATTATCTAAATTTATTTTGTCTTGTGATAAAATCCAATATTTTTTAATTTCATCCAGGTCATCAAAATTAGTTGTAAATTGTTCAAAATGCTCCTCTGTAGGATATTGTTTTATTTTTTTAATTAAACTGAAATCAAAATTTCCATCAGTAGAATATAATAAAGATGAGATAATCGATCTAACCCATGTATTTCCACTTTTGGGATAAGAAGCAAGCCAAATAATCATAATTAAATTTTACACAAAATTTATTTAGAAGCTATAATCTCGTTATGACTATTTATGCTTTATCAAGTGGACCTGGTATCTCAGGTATTGCCGTGGTCAGAGTTTCGGGAAAAGAAACTTCGAAAGTCATCAAGAAATTAACTGATAAAGAGCTGCCGAAACCAAGAATAGCAACATTAAGAAAAATCAATAAAATCAACACTTCTGAGTTAATTGATGAAGGTATAATACTATGGTTTCCTGGGCCTCACAGCTACACAGGTGAAGATATGGCTGAAATTCAAGTTCATGGTAGTAAAGCTGTAGTAGACGCCCTCCACTCTTCCATTTCTCAAATTGAAAATTGTAGATTAGCAGAACCAGGCGAATTTACTAAACTTGCATTCCAAAATGGAAAAATAAATTTATTAGAAGCAGAAAGTATAGCTGATCTTATTTCATCTGAAACAGAAATTCAAAGACAACAAGCAATAAAAATTATGAATGGTAAGTCTGCAGATCAATTTAATTTTTTAAGAGAAAAACTTTTAAAAATTTTGTCTCATGTTGAAGCTAAAATTGATTTTCCGGATGAAGATTTGCCAAAGAATATTTTAGATGAAATTAAAAATGATTCAAATGAAGTTATTCAAAAAATAAAAAAGATTTTGAATGATCAAAAAGTTGGAGAAAGAATTAGGGAAGGTTTTAAGATTGCAATTCTTGGACCTACTAATGCAGGGAAATCTAGTTTAATAAATTATTTATCAAATAGAGATGTTGCAATTGTTTCTGAAATAGCCGGTACCACAAGAGATGTTATAGAAACTCATCTTAATATAGATGGTTATCCCGTAATAATATCTGACACAGCAGGAATCAGAGAATCTAAAGATGAGATAGAAAAAAAAGGTATTAAATTATCTTTAAATAGGGCCGAAGAAGCAGATTTAAAGCTTGTAGTGGTAGATGCAAAAAGCCTTGATTTTACAGATGTTTTGAAGGGTTTATTAGATGAAAATGCAATTTTAGTTGTAAACAAGTCTGATCTTTTAGAAAAAGAAATTGATTCAGAAATTAAAAATATAAATCATGTTTTAATCTCAATTAAAGATAATAAAAATATTGATGAACTAATTTCAAAAATAAAAAATAATTTAAAAAATAAATTTATAACTAGTGATGATATTTTAATTACTAGAGAAAGACACAGACAACATTTGGAACAGTGTTTAGATCATTTGAATAACTTTAATCAAAAAAAAGAAATAGAAGATTTTGATAAAGCAGCAGAAGATTTAAGATTAGCTACTAGACATTTGGGTATGATCGTTGGAAAAGTTGATGTAGAGGAGATATTAGGTAGTATTTTCAACGATTTTTGCATCGGTAAATAATCCCCTATTTTTCTTGTTTTTTAGACATTTTTATTCCAAAATCATTGATAATTAGCGCTAATTTACAAAAAATTAAGCCTGTCTTGTAAATTATGTATTCACATATAAATTCAATCCATGAAAAATGATTTGTCATTTGATGTAGTTGTAATTGGTGGAGGTCATGCAGGATGTGAGGCAGCCGCTGCTTCTGCTCGACTAGGAGTTAACACTGCCCTGTTCACACATAAAATAGAAACTATTGGTGAGATGTCATGCAATCCTGCAATTGGTGGATTGGGCAAAGGTCATTTAGTTCGAGAAATAGATGCACTGGATGGTGTTATGGGAGATGTTGCAGATAAATCAGGCATACAATTTAGATTATTAAATAGAAGCAGAGGTCCAGCTGTACGTGGACCAAGAACTCAATCAGACCGAGCGCTTTATCGTAAATTTATGCAAGAAAAACTTATAAACTACTGTAATTTAAGTATTTTTTCAGACCCTGTAATAAAGTTTATTTTTAATAAAAATACTATAAATGGTTTTGAAACTAAAGAAGGTAAAAAGGTATTGTGCAACAAGTTAATACTAACTACAGGAACTTTTTTAAATGGTTTGATACATATAGGTGATGAAAGAACACCAGCAGGTAGGTATGATGAAAAACCATCAACAGGTTTAAGTGAACAATTAGCAAAATATGATTTTAAAATTGGAAGATTAAAAACCGGAACGCCCCCAAGATTAGATGCAAGAACGATAAATTTCGAAAACCTTGAAGAACAATTTGCAGATGATAATCCTTATTTTTTTTCTTTCCTAACTAAAAAAAATTTAAACAAACAAGTGTCGTGTCGAATGACTTATACCAATGAGAAGGTCCATAAAATTATAGAAAAAAATTTATCTAAAAGTGCAATGTACTCAGGTAATATAAAAGGAGTAGGTCCAAGATACTGTCCATCTATAGAAGATAAGATAGTAAAATTTGCAGATAAAGCTCGTCATCAGATTTTTTTAGAGCCAGAAGGGCTTAATGATCACACAATTTACCCTAATGGGATCTCTACTTCGCTCCCGGCTGAAGTACAAGAAGAAATATGTAATAATATCAATGGTTTAGAAAATGTTATTATTATTAGGCCAGGATATGCTATAGAATATGACTATATAGATCCACGTGAACTATTTTTGACCCTTGAAACTAAGAAGATAAAGAATCTTTATCTTGCTGGGCAAATTAACGGAACAACAGGATATGAAGAAGCAGCTGCACAAGGACTTATTGCTGGTATTAATGCAGCTTTATCTGTTAAAAATTTTGAGCCTTTTATTCTTGATAGATCTGATGCCTATATTGGAGTAATGATTGATGATTTAGTTACTAAGGGAGTAGCCGAGCCATACCGTATGTTTACATCAAGAGCAGAATATCGATTAAGTTTGAGAGCTGATAATGCAGATCAAAGGTTAACAGCTAAGGGAATAGAAATAGGGTTAATTGGAGAAGAAAGAAAAGCTTTATACTTAGATAAATGCCAAAAAATTGAAAAAATTAATTTAAAAATGAATAAATCTAATATTTCACCATCTAAAGCAGAAACATTTGGGATTAAAATAGCGAAAGATGGAATATTGAGGTCTTCAAATGAAGTGTTAACTCAAAAGGACGTAAGTATGAATAAAATTAGAGAAATTTGGCCTGATATACCATTTTTTAGTAAAGAAATTGATGAACAAATGGAAATTAATGCCCATTACAGGGGATACTTAAAGAAACAAAAAGCAGATATTTTAGCTTTTAAGAGAGATGAAAATCTAATTATTCCTGATAAAATTAATTATGACAGACTTTCAGGTTTATCCAAAGAGGTAAAAGCTAAATTTAAGAAAATAAAGCCAAAAACTATGGGACAAGCGCTTAGAATTGATGGAATAACCCCAGCAGCTGCATATATTTTGTTGTCACATGTTAAAAGAAAGTCTATTAAGCATATAGCTTAATGGATCAAGAAATTTTAAATTCGTACTCTAGACTTAATCATCTAAATGTTTCACGTGAAACATTTTTAGACTTTGAAAACTATGTATCTATGATTCTTGAAAAAAATAAAAAAATTAACATAATTGGTAAAAACACAGCATCAAAAAACTTGATAATTGAGCGTCATATTATAGATTCAGCACAAATAATTGATTTTATTGATTTAAATTGCAATACAACTATAGATTTAGGCTCTGGAGCTGGTTTACCCGGGATTATAGTGGCAATTATATTAAAAAACATGAAAAATAAAATGAATGTGCATCTATATGAAAAAAGCTACCATAAAAGCCATTTTTTGAAAGAAGTTTCAGAAAAATTAAATTTAAATACAAAAGTTTTTCAAAAAAATATTTTTGAGATAAAAAATTTAGAGACAGGAACAATTATGTCGAGAGCATTTAAACCTATGCCAGTTGTTTTAGATTTGGTTTATGAAAATTTTTCGAAATATAAAAATTTAATTTTCTTTATGGGAGAAAATGGAAAAAAAGTCTTTGAAAATTCAAAAAAAAAATGGAACTTGAATTATATAGAAAAGAAAAGCTTAACAAGTAAAGATTCATTTTTAATAAATATAAAAAAAATTGAAAAAAAAATTGAAAAAAAAATTAAATGAATTTTAAATTAAATTAAATGCAAATTATTTCTGTTATAAATCAAAAGGGTGGGGTAGGAAAAACCACTACAGTCATAAATCTTGCAGCTGGACTATCACAATTGGAAAAAAAAATTTTAGTTATTGATTTAGATCCTCAGGGAAATGCAACTACAGGTCTTGGATTATCTAACATCGAAAATTCAAGTGATACAATTTATAGTGTATTGAACGGAACTAAAGAAATTTATCAGGTAATCAAGAAAACACAGTTTGAAAATTTGGATTTAATTACATCTAATGTAGATTTATCGGGTCTAGAGGTTGAAACAGCTGATGATAGCAACAGGGCATTTATTTTAAAGCGTAAATTAACCGCTTATTTAAACACTTCTAGAGCATCCTACGATTACATATTAATTGATTGCCCACCATCGCTCAGCTTGTTAACTGTAATGGCTTTAGTGTGTTCTGGATCTCTATTGGTCCCTTTACAGACAGAATTTTTTGCTCTTGAGGGTCTAACACAGTTAATGAAAACAATTGAAAGAATAAAAGTAAGTTTAAATCCAGATTTAAAAATCAGAGGAATACTTTTAACGATGTACGATAAAAGAAATAAGTTATCTTCACAAGTTGAGAAAGAAGCTAGAGATTATTTTAGTGAAAAAGTTTACTCAACTGTAATACCTAGAAATGTTAGATTGTCGGAAGCACCTTCTCATGGGATGCCAGTACTAATTTATGACAAATCATGTCCAGGCAGTAAGTCTTATTTTAATTTCACTGATGAATTTATTAATCAAGAGTTAACAATAGGGAGTGCCGCTTAATGGATAAAATTAAAAAAGGCCTTGGAAGAGGTTTGTCCTCTTTGATTGGTGAAGCAAAAGTAGAGCCTCAAACAAACCAGTTACAAATTAGCGATCTTGTTCCTAATAAATATCAACCAAGAAAAGTATTTGATGAAAATAATTTAATTGATTTAACAAATTCAATTAAAGAGAGAGGAATGATACAGCCCATCATTGTTAGAAAATCAAATGATGACAATACAAAATTTGAAATAATAGCTGGAGAGAGAAGGTGGCTTGCAGCACAAAGGGCTGGACTTCACAATGTACCTGTTGTTATCACTGAAGCAGATGATTTGAAATCATTAGAATTTGCGATTGTTGAAAATGTACAAAGACATGATCTAAATCCTCTTGAAGAAGCTCAAGGCTATAAAAGATTGATTGATGAGTTTTATTATGATCAAGAAAAAGTGTCAAAGTTTATTGGGAAAAGCAGAAGTCATATTAGTAATTCTTTAAGGCTTTTAAGTTTGCCAGAGGATGTATTAAAATTAATTGAAATGCAAAAGTTAACTGCTGGTCATGCTAAAATTTTAGTTGGGCTTGAAAATGCTAGTTTTGTTGCAACAAAAATTATTGAAAAAAAGCTATCTGTAAGACAAGCAGAAAATTTTGTTAAAATTTTCAAAAATAGAAATAAATCAAAATTGATTAAAGATACGAATATTATTGCACTTGAATTGTCAGTTTCTAACAAAATAGGTTTAAATGTTAATATTCAGAATAACAAAAGAAATAAAGGAAAAATAGCTATAGAATATAAAGATTTAGATCAATTAAATAGATTAGTCGATATAATAAAGTCTAATTATTAATTTCTTTTTGTAAAATAAAATCAGTTATTACATTTATAGAGATATTAACATTTTTTTTAATAATAAGCTCAATTTCACTTAGTTTACAAATTAATGTTTTTATATCCTCGGGTTTCCATTTGGATATTTGTTCTTTAACAATATCTTTTTCTTTCCAAAAAATTGGCGGTTTTGCGCTTTCAAGTGTTGTTTGAAGGTCGTTATTTTTTAAATATTTATTAGATAGATCTAATAGTCTTTTAGACTTATTTAATAAACTTCGAAGAATAATTATACAATCTTCATTATTAAAATGATTTTCATTTAATATAGAAACGATTTTTTTTTGATTTTGAATTAGGTAATTATTAACTAAATCATTTGTTTCATGATTTTCGTTTATACTAATTATTTTGGAAATTACGTTTTCATCAATTTTTTTTTTATTATGTGAATAGACTTCTAATTTATTTAATTCGTTCATAAGTGTTTTTCTGTCATTATTTATCTTACTTATAATTAAGTTTATTGAAGATGAAGATATGGATATTTTTCTCTCTCTAAAAAAATTATGTGCTAGTTTTATAAGAGTTTGATCTGTATCTGGATAAAAAGGTATACAAATTAAATTTTTTTCTTTTTCAAACTTAGATCTTAATTTTGATTTTTTTTCTAAAATTTCAGCTGTTAAAATAATTTTTATCTCTCCCAGCTTCGTAGGGTCAATTTTCTCAACAAAACTTGTAAATTTATCATTAACTCTTTTAATTATAATTATTTTCCCCTCGTCAAAGAAGGATTGAGAATAAAATTCTTCCAAAAAATTTTCTTCTCTTTCTAAAATCTCGTTCTGTTCATATTGATATATTGTTGATTTTTTAATTATTATTTCTTTAATAGTTACTTCTTTAAGCCCATCATTTTTTCCATAGAGTAATATTAATTTATTGTTAGAGTTAATTTTTTTTATTTCATAGGATTTAAATATCATCAAAGTGTTGAAATTTTTAAAATAAACTCATTTATTTTTAAATCTATAAAATTTTTAACTATTTCGCCTTGGTATTTTTCAAGTTCAAATTGATCACTAATATTTTCAATTTTTATTTTATCATTAAATTCAAATAATTTATTTAAGTTTTTGTCATTTTTAATTTCAAATTTAATTTGTAGTTTTATTAAATAGTCAGTAATTTCATTTTTTTTGTTTTTTAATAAAATTTCTCTTTTCACATTATTTGAAATTTTTAAATTTATTATATTTTTCGAATCTTTTTTCGAAATATTATTTATTTTTGAAGCAATAAAGTTTTCTATTAAGGGATCATCACCTTTAATTTCAATTAAATTTATTTTATACTGTGTATTTTCCAAGTTATTATAGATGGATGTATATCCACAATTTTGAAGGAAAAATAAAGCTGCTATAATTAAATATTTAATCTTCATTTTAAAGTATAAAATTCATTATTTTATTTTTAACATAGATCTTTTTTTTTATATTTTCACTATTTAGAATTTTAGCAAATTTTGTGTCCATTTTTATTTCTTTAAATAGATCAGCTTCTTCTAGATCTTTTTTAGTTTTGAGTAAGCCTTTTTTTTTCCCGTTAATTTGAATAACAATTGTTGCCATATCATTTTCTAAGTATTTTTTTTCATAAGCTGGCCATTTTATTTCTTCTTTATTCCCTAGCATCTTAAGACATTCATTAGAAAAATGTGGCAGCACAGGGTTTATTGAAATAAGTACTTTTGTAAAATTTTTTATTAAAGTTTCCTTAGTGTATCCTTTTTTAATTTCCTTAGATAAAAAGGAGTGCATTTGATGTATGCTTGCAATTAATACATTGTAATGAAAATTTTCTAAATCATCTGTCATTTTTTTTATAAATTTGTTTGTAAATTTTTCAAGCTCCTCACTATAATCATTCTTTAGATTACTTTGAATTTGTTCGTGTATTTCTAAATTTAGTTTCCATATTTTTTGGATGAATTTCGAAGAGGACGTTATGCCCTGTTCTGACCATTGAACATCCTTTTCTGGAGGGCTGTCAGAAAGAATAAATAATCTTACTGCATCTGCTCCATAGTTTTCAATTATTTTTTCAGGGTCTATAGTATTTTTTTTTGATTTCGACATTGATTCTGAGGGACCAACAAAAACTACTTTACTTTCATCAGTTGTTAAAACTTTTTTACCATTAACAGACTTTACTTCATCTGGTGATAACCAATTGTTATTTTCGTCTTTATATGTTTCGTGACAAACCATACCTTGTGTAAACAATCCTTCAAATGGCTCTGTTATAGAAAAGTTATTATTTTGAAAATTTAATGCTTGCATAAAAAATCTCGAATAGAGTAAGTGAAGTATAGCATGTTCAACACCGCCAATGTATTGGTCTACAGGCATCCAATAGTCCAAATCTTCTTTTGAAAAACCATAATTTTGATTTCTTGGTGAACAGAATCTTAAAAAATACCATGAAGAGTCAACAAAAGTATCCAATGTATCTGTTTCTCTATAATATTTTTTATTATCTAAGGTTATCTCTTTCCAAGATTTTTCTTTATCTAATGGATTTCCAGTTGCCTCTAGTTTTTTAATTGGGGGCAGTTGAACTGGAAGCATTTCTTCAGGAACTTTTTTCGGATTATTTTTTTCATCAT
This sequence comes from Candidatus Pelagibacter sp. HIMB1695, assembly GCF_052047655.1. NCBI lineage: Bacteria > Pseudomonadati > Pseudomonadota > Alphaproteobacteria > Candidatus Pelagibacterales > Candidatus Pelagibacteraceae > Candidatus Pelagibacter > Candidatus Pelagibacter sp. HIMB1695. Next base: position 1,010,223 of record NZ_JBNAJT010000001.1, read on the forward strand.
AAATTATTGGTATTGGACAACCCCAATATCTTTGCCTTGATATTCCCCAATCTTTTAATCTAAAGTTAATTTTTTTCTCACCAAGATTATTTTTTTCTAGGAATTTAATTGCTTCTGTAACAGATTCATCTGGAACTCTTAGACCATCTAAAAAAGATGAGTTAAATATATACCCTGGGCCTGTATACGCTTCGTTTTCAATTTTAAAATCTTTATCTTCAATATTGGGTTTAACAACAGTTTTAACATTTAGATTATATTTTCTGGCAAAGTCTAAATCTCTTTGATCATGACCTGGGCATCCAAAAACTGCTCCCAACCCATAATCCATCAAAACAAAATTTGCGAAATAAACAGGTACTTTCATTTCTTCATCTAATGGATTGGTAGCAATTAAATCAGTTTTAAAGCCAATTTTTTCGGCATTAGCTATTGATTCTTCTGTTGTTCCAGTTGCGGTACATTTCTTTTTGAACTTAATGAATTCATCATCATTTTCATAAAATTTAGCTACAGGGTGATCTATTGAAAGAGCTAAAAATGAGAGACCAAAAAGTGTATCAGGTCTAGTTGAGAAACATTTTATTTCATCAATATTTTTTGAAGATTCTATTTTAAATTTAATTTCACAACCAAAGGATTTTCCAATCCAATTTTTTTGCATAACTTTAACTTTATTTGGCCATTTTTTAAGTTTGTCCAAATTTTTTAGTAAACTCTCAGAAAATTTTTTTATATTAAAAAACCATTGATTTAGTTTTTTTCTCTCTACCTTCGCTCCTGATCTCCAACCTTTTCCATCAATTACTTGCTCATTTGCTAAAACAGTTTCATCTACAGGATCCCAATTTACATATTGTTCTTTTCTATAAACTAATCCTTTATCAAATAGTTCTAAAAAAAACTTTTGTTGATGTTTGTAATATTCGGGAGTACAGGTTGAAATTTCTCTGCTCCAGTCAATTGATAAACCCAATTTTTTTAATTGAGCTTTCATTGTTTTAATATTTTCTTCAGTCCAAGTTTTAGGATCTAAATTGTTTTGTCTGGCTGCGTTTTCAGCTGGCATTCCAAAGGAGTCCCATCCCATAGGGTGTAAAACATTAAAACCTTGTAAACTCTTAAATCTAGCTAAAACATCTCCTATTGTATAATTTCTAACATGTCCCATGTGGATTTTGCCAGACGGATAAGGAAACATTTCGAGACAATAAAATTTTTTTTTATTTTTGTCCGTTTTTGTAACAAAAGTTTTATTTTCTTCCCAAAATTTTTGCCATTTTTTCTCAACAATTTTGAAGTTATATCTATCCACGGTAATTAGTTTTTTTATTTAATCTAAAATATCAATGCCTGTATATGGTTTAAAGTTTTCTTTATCTTTATTCTCTTTATACCTTACAGCTAATTTAAGAATTTCTTTTTGAAGTTCTTTAGAAAGAGTTCCTTTTTTTTCACTAACAGAACAATTAATGTTATTCTCACAAACTTTGTAAAAAACTTTAATATTTAAAGCATCTGACCTTATCTCATTTGATAGAAATCTAATTGTAATTTTTATACTTTCATTATTGGTTTTGCCTTCAGAATACCAATCAGTTATTATCATCCCTCCACTGTAATTAGCTGAAGCAAGAGGCATGAAATCGATCACGTCTAAAGAAGCTCTCCACAATTCATTTGAACTTGCAAATTGAAAATTTCCTCCCTGATTATTAAAAACAGTACCTATCCTAAAGCCTTTACCTTGTTCTAAGTTATTTTTTACTCTTTCTCTTGGATTTGGTGGGTTTTTTCTAGCATCGCCTCCTGGCAGCTCGGCACATGAAGTAACAAAAATTAATAATACCAGTAAATTTAAAAATATTTTCATAACTAATGTAAAATTAACGAAAAACAGAGAACTTATATATTAAAATATGCAAATAACTAAATATACTTTTAAATTTAGCATTTTTAGTGTGATAAAAATGCAACAAATTTCTAAAAAAACAACAAAACTAAAATAAATTAAAATTGCTTAAATACTTTCTGCTAAAAAACCAATGTTTATTATTAATAATAACGTAAATAAGGAGTAAATATTATGAATAAACTAACTAAAATCGGAGCTTCAGCTTTAGCTGGTTCTTTAGTAGCATTTTCAGTAAATGCAGCTGAGGTGTCAGTTGGAATGGGTGCTTCAATAACTTACAATAATACTGGTGCAGATGTAACTAATAACAACTTCACTATGGGTGACTCTTTAAACTTCAGCGCAAGTGGAGAGACTGATGGTGGTTTAATGATCACTTCAAAAATGGAAATCGATGGTGGAGCTGAAGACGACCACAGCATAACAATTGGTGGTGACTTTGGTACTTTGATTTTTGATGGTCATGGTGCAAGTACTGCAATGGGAGCTATCGATGACAAATCTCCAAATGCTTATGAAGAATCATGGGATGTAGTTTCAGGCGCAGATACTGCTGTAATCGGTGGTGTTTCTGCAGACAATAAGTTCATATTCAATACAAATGAAATGAACGGTTTGTCAGCTTCTTTCTCATATGCTAGAGGTGATGCTAGTAATGCAAACTCAAACACTTCTATGGCATTTAAATATACAGGTGTTGAAGGTTTGACAGCTGGTTTTGGTATTGAAGATGATGAGTCAGCAGCAAGTACAACAGTTGAAAACTCAGTAATGTACGCTACTTACGCAAGTGGACCAATCACTGTTGGTTTCTCAATGTCAGAATCAGATACAAGTGCAGCTACTGGTGACAAAGAGATGGAATCAGCAGGTATAACTTACGCAGTAAATGATGATTTTTCTGTAGGTTATAACGTATCTAACATTGAGACTACGCAAGATGCTACTGATGGTGATCAAGAAGCTACTGGTTATTCTTTCTCTTACACAAGTGGTGGAATGACTTTAGCAGGTGCGATCAACAAAGTAGACAATGTTGGTAACGCAAGCGGCACAAACAGAGATGGTGCTGAAATTGGTGTATCATTCGCGTTCTAATAAAGTTAATATTTAAAAACAAAGAGGCCCCTTTTAGGGGCCTTTTTTTTATTCAAAATAAGAAATTCCAGCAAACTCAGTCTGATTTAAAATTTTTAAATTTTTCAAATTTTTTTTTGATATTCCTCCCAAAACCACAATTTTTTTTTTTGTAAGTTTAGAAATTAACTTGAATTTATTAATTCCTAAAAAATTTTTATTTTTTTTAAATAATGAAGATAGAAATATTCTATTAACCCTTTGTTTTTCTTTAATTCTTATTTCTTTAAGATTATGAGCTGATCCTACGATATCAAAATTTTGTTTATAAGAAAAAGCCAAATGTTTTGTACTTTTATTAAATGAAGGAATATATGCTCCGTCTAGATTTAATTTATTTGCAATTTTAACATTGTTGGATAAGTAAAATTTAAGGCCTTTTTTTTTACAATAACTTTTTATTTTTAAAATTAAATTTTCATTAAGAGATTTTAATGAATAATTTCTATAAATTATAATGGTCTGTTTATCTTGTTTATCAATATTTCTTGTTTCAAATTTGTGTATAAAGTAATATTTTCTAGTCATATTAATATGCATAATACAGTAAAAAACTTATTAGATATTGAGAATAATATTAGAATTCATCTTAGTAATTTTAACATAATCAATAATCCCACAATTGTTGCAGTTTCCAAGACTTTTAAAATTGATAAAATTCTGCCTCTTATAGAACATGGGCATATTGACTACGGTGAAAATAAGGTTCAGGAAGCGGTTCAAAAATGGACAGAGATTAAAAAAAATAATCCCCAGATAAGATTGCATATGATTGGTAGATTACAAACAAATAAAGTTAAATTTGCCGTTCAAATATTTGATTACATCCATTCTGTAGACAGCGAAAAACTTGCAAAAAAAATTGCTGATGAACAATATAAAATAAAAAAAAAAATTAAAATATTTTTACAAGTTAATATTGGTGATGAAAGTCAAAAATCAGGAATTCCAAAAAATAATATATCTCAATTATTGAATTATTGTAGAAAAATTAATCTAGATATAGTCGGTTTGATGTGCATACCACCTGCAAACATTGATCCTGAAAGTTATTTTAAGGATATGCAAAAGTTAAACAATTCACTAGGTTTAAAAGAATTAAGTATGGGGATGTCCGCAGATTTTCTTTTGGCTACTAAATACATGGCAACTTATGTAAGGATTGGATCTAATATCTTTGGTAAAAGATTTTAACAAATTTTTATTAGAGAATTTTTTTTAATTAATTTTAGTAAAATAAAAAAATCTTTTTCTTTTAAAGCCACACAGCCCGCTGTAGGTTTGTAATTTTTAGTCAAATGGATAAAAATACAACTTCCAAGGCCAACAATAGGTTTTGTATAATTGTACTTTATTGGAATCACTAAGTTATATTTATAGTCATTTCTTTTTAATTTTTCGTGTCTGATATTTTTTTTAATTTTTATAGGTTTATTGTATTTTTTTGGAAAGTTAACATCATTACACCAACCCATTTCTTTTTTGATTTTGATACACTTAAGTGAAGTTATTGGTTTATTTATACGATCACTTCTAAAATACAGATTCCCAATTTTGAAGGTTCCTTTTGGTGTTTTTTTGTCACCTTCTTTTTTGTTTGTTGTATAACCTTTTTTACCAATACAGCACCTAAATTCAAAATCATCTATTTTAAGAGTATGTTTATTTTTTATAATAATTGTCATATTCTATTTTTATGAATACCAGTAATTTAATTATATATAAATTTAGTGAATTATATCACATTATTGAGGAATTAAGTTTAGATTTAAATTTTAAAATTAGTTTTGCAAATAATGAAAATTCATTAAATGAAAAAGTAAAAAAATTAAATAATTATTTGGTCGTATCAAATAAAAAATATCCTGAAATTATAAATCTTTTTGTTCTTGATAATTTTCCAATTAAAATTTTTAGATTAGTCGAAAAACTTAATATTGAATTATTAAAAATTCAATTTAACAGTCAGTCCAAAGTTAAAATAAATGACTATATGATTGATTTAAATTCTAGAGAAATGTTTATAAATAAAAATAATCTAAAGTTAACTGAAAAAGAAGTTAACACAATTATTTATTTATTTAGATCAAATAGACCAGTTGGTATTAATGAATTACAAGAAAAAGTTTGGAGTTATAAAACTAACATTGAAACCCACACAGTTGAAACACATATCTATAGATTGAGAAAAAAAATTCTCAAAATATTTAATGACAATGAATTCATAATTAGTGAAAAAAATGGATATCAAATTAAGTAAGAAAAATTTAGTTGCAAAAGATCTATTTACTAAAAAGTATAAGCAAAAAATATACAAACCAAAAAAGGGTAAAGGAAGTTTTAAAAGAAAAAAAAACTAATTCTAAAGTCTTGCCCCAATTTGTTGAATTACCTTTGATGACATTTCTGTACCTTTCTCAAGACATTGCTTTACAGATAAGTTATTGATGTATCCATGTAAAAATCCTGCAGCAAAGAGATCACCTGCACCTGTCAGATCAACAATTTTTAGATATTTTTGTATATCAATTTCTGTAACTTCGTTTCCAGAAATTGCGACTGCACCTTTCTCTCCTCTAGTTATCACCATTAATTTATTAAGTTGCTTTGAAAAATTTACAACTTCTTCAAAATTTTTTGCTTCTATCAATGATCTAATTTCTTGTTCGTTAGCAAAAGTCATATCAAGTTTGTTTTTAACTAAGTTTAAAAAATGAGGTTTATGTCTATTTACACAAAATAGATCTGAAAGTGACATAGCAACTTTGTTTGCATTATTTATAGCTTTATCAAATGCTTTTCTGGGCTCTCCTTCATCCCATAAATAACCTTCTAAAAATATTATTTCACTTTTTTTAATTGCCTCAGAACTAACATCATTTTCATTAATTTTTCCTGCTGTACCCAAGAAGGTGCACATTGTCCTTTCTGAATCTGGTGTTACCAGTATTAAACAAGTTCCTGTTGGTAATTTTTCTTTCTTTTTTGAATAAAAATACTTTACATTTTCTTTTTTTAACCCTTCTTCATATTTTTCTCCAAAGCTATCATCAGATACTTTTCCAATAAAACCAACTTCATTACCAAGCTGAGAAATACCAACAATTGAGTTTGCAACTGATCCTCCAGAAACCGTTTTTTCAATCTTTAGATTTTTTAATAGGTTTTTGAATTCCAATTCATCAAAGAATAATTTCATGGTACTTTTTGTTAGATTGTTTTGACCAAGAAAATTTTCGTCAACTTTACAAATGACATCCACAATAGCGTTTCCTATTCCTAAAATTTTCATATTAAGCCTTTTTGGTAATAACAGGTTTTTTTCTATTTGGGTAGCAAGTAGTACATATTTTGCAGCTCATTCCATAACAGTCTCTAGCTTTACAATATTCTCTGCCATAAAAGATTATCTGGAGATGAAGTTTGGACCAGGTTTTTTTAGGAAATATCCTTTTTAAATCTTTTTCAGTTTGAACCACGTCTCTCCCGTTTGTTAAACCCCAACGTTGTGCGAGTCTGTGAATATGAGTATCAACAGCAAAAGCTGGATATCCAAAACCTTGAGACATCACAACACTTGCTGTTTTATGTCCTACTCCAGGTAGTTTTTCAAGTTCTTCAAAAGTTTTAGGTACCTTACCTTTATGCTTTTCTAGCAATTGTTTTGACATTAAGTAAATACTTTTGGCTTTAACTCTAAAAATCCCAATTTTTTTTATTAATTTTTCAATTTTTTTTCTCCCTAATTTTACAAAATGCTCTGGCTTATAGTACTTAGGATATATATCTTTTGTTACATTATTAACATTTAGATCTGTGCATTGTGCAGAAAGTAGTACAGAGATTAATAGTGTAAATGTATTTTTACTTTTTAAGGGGACTGGTGCTTTAGGATAAATTTTATTTAGAGTTTTAATTATAAATTTTGCTTTTTGTTTTTCATTCATTATGAAAAGTTAAGCATATCTCTCATTGAATATAATCCTGGTTTTTTTTTCATTAACCATTTAGATGCAGTTAAAGCTCCATCAGAGTAAAGTGCTCTATCAAAAGCCTCATGGTTTAAAGTAATTATTTCTTTTCCACTTGAAAATTTTACCTCATGTTCACCAATAATTTCACCTTTTCTAATTGAGTTAAAATTAATTTTTTTTCCGTAAGGAAAAGATTTTTTATTCAAGAATTTTTTACCAATTAAATTATATAAATTTTTATTTTTTCCATCTGCTATTCCTTTACCTAACATTAAAGCAGTACCAGATGGATAGTCTTTTTTATGTTTGTGATGTACTTCAAATATCTTGCTTAAATACTCATCATTAAGTGATTTTGAAGCAATTTCAGTTAAATACATTAATAAATTTACTCCTAAACTCATATTACCAGCCTTTAAAATTGGGATTTTTTTTGAATATTTTTTAATTTGATTTTCTTGGGCTCTAGTAAATCCAGTGGTACCAATTACTACTTTTTTTCTTAGTTTTGACGCTATTTTAAGTATTTCAAGCGTACACATTGGTACTGTGAAATCAATAATTACATCGGTTTTTTTAAATGCTTTAGCAGAATTTAATTCAGGTTTAACTCCATTAAATTTTTTATTTACCAATCTATTCTCTGTAAGTGTTACTAATTTAAAATTTTTATTTTTTTTTGAGGATTTTATGAGTTGTTGACCCATTCTTCCCATACATCCTGAAATAGCTAAATTAATTTTTTTCATTAAATGATAAAATAAATCAGTATCACAAGAATAATTACAATAATACCCCAAATACTTAAATTTTTAAAAAATACTTTTTTCTTAAAATTTGATTTTATGAAGCTAGGTAAAATTAGAATTAGTATTAATATTAAAGCTATAGATGGAATTATTTCCTCTAATCCCATAATTTAATTTTTCCAAAAATCTTTTGCTTTTTGAAAAAACTTTTTGATACTTGGATTTGACTTGTCGTTTTCTATTTCTCTAAATTGTTCTAATAATTCTTTCTGTTTTTTGTTTAAATATACTGGCACTTCTGTTTTTACTTGAACATATAGATCGCCAAAATCACCTCTTCTCATAAATGGCATTCCTTTACCTTTTAATCTAAATTGTTTACCATTTTGAGTTCCATCTGGAATTTTTATTTTTGCTCTACCACCATCAATTGTTGGTATTTCAATGGTAGTTCCTAAAGCTGCATCTGCAAGAGATAGAGGAAATTCAAAAAATAGGTTTTCATCTGATCTTTTAAATAGTTCATGAGAATGAACGTTTATAAATAAATATAAATCACCTGTAACACCACCTCTGCTGCCGGCTTCACCCTTTCCAGCAAGTCTTATTCTAGTACCATCATCTACTCCTTTAGGAATAGTTACGGATATTTTTTTGGATGCTTGTTTTTTGCCCTGACCATTACAATCATTGCATGGATTTGTGATTTCCTCACCGTTACCGTTACATTGTGGACAAGTCTGTTGAACAGTAAAGAAACCTTGATTAGATCTTATTCTTCCATTTCCTCCACAATAAGAACATCTGTCTGGAGAATAACCTGGTTCTGAACCATTACCTTTGCAAGTTCCACATTGTTCAGTAGTCGCAAATTTTATATCTTGTTTTTTTCCATGATAAGCTTCCTCTAATGAAATTGATAAATCATATCTTAAATCTGAACCTCTATTATTCGATCTTCTGTTTCTTGACCTTCCACCACCGCCAAAGTCACCAAAAAAATCTTCAAAAATATCTGAAAAATCAGCTCCACTGAAACCACCAAAACCACCTGGTCTACCACCGCCATTCTCAAAAGCAGCATGTCCAAAATTATCGTAGTTTTGTTTTTTCTCTTTATCTGAAAGTATTCCATAAGCTTCGCTAGCTTCTTTAAACTTTTCTTCAGCCTTTGAATCACCTGGATTTTTATCTGGATGATATTTAACTGCTAGTTTTCTATATGCGGATTTAAGTTCATCAGGACTTGCGCTCTTATTAACGCCCAGGACATCATAATAGTCTCTTTTAGCCATCAAATTACCCCAGACAATTAAATGTCAGTTTATGCGCTTTTTTCTTTATTCTCGTCTTTTACTTCTTCGAAATCAGCATCAACAACATTCTCGTCTTTTTTACCTGTATCATCTCCACCATCATCTTTTCCTGATTCTGGTTTAGCACTTTGTTGTGATTTGTAGATTGCTTCTCCAAGTTTCATTGAAGCTTGAACTAAAGCTTCTGTTTTTTTCTTGATATCTTCAATATCTTCACCTTTTAAAGCTTCTTTAACAGCAGATGATGCATCTTCAATTGTTTTTTTCTCTGTATCTGAAATTTTTGATCCATGCTCCTTTAAGTTCTTTTCTGTTGAATGAATTAAAGTGTCTGCTTGGTTTCTAACATCAACTGACTCTCTTTTCTTTTTGTCAGCTTCTTTATTAGCTTCAGCATCTTTGACCATTTTTTCAATTTCTTCATCACTTAATCCACCAGAAGCTTGAATTTGTATCTTCTGCTCTTTACCTGTTCCCTTGTCTTTTGCCGAAACATTTACGATACCGTTAGCGTCAATATCAAATGTAACTTCAATTTGAGGAACTCCTCTTGGAGCTGGCGCAATACCTACCAATTCAAAATTACCTAATAACTTGTTATCAGAAGCCATCTCTCTTTCACCTTGTAAAACTCTAATAGAAACAGCTGGCTGATTATCTTCAGCGGTTGAAAAAACTTGGCTTTTTTTAGTTGGAATTGTCGTATTTTTATCAATTAGTTTTGTTGAAACTCCACCAAGTGTTTCAATACCTAATGATAACGGTGTAACGTCTAATAAAAGAACGTCTTTAACATCACCTTGTAACACACCTGCTTGAATCGCAGCACCCATTGCAACTACTTCATCAGGGTTTACACTTTTATTAGGTTCTTTTCCAAAAAAGTTTTTAACTTCTGCTATAACTTTTGGCATTCTAGTCATACCACCGACCATAACTACTTCATCAATTTCACTAGCAGTAATTCCAGCATCTTTTAAAGCAGTTGTGCACGGAGGAATTGTTCTAGCAATTAAGTCTTCAACTAAAGCCTCAAGTTTTGCTCTAGTCATCTTTAAATTGATGTGTTTTGGACCAGTTTTATCTGCTGTTATAAATGGTAAGTTTATATCTGTTTGTTCTGCAGATGATAATTCTATTTTTGCTTTTTCTGCTGCTTCTTTTAATCTTTGTAAAGCAAGTTTATCTGATTTAAGGTCAATACCATTATCTTTCTTAAATTCAGAAATTAAATAATCAACGATAGCATTATCAAAATCCTCACCACCTAAAAAAGTATCACCATTAGTTGATTTAACTTCAAATACACCATCACCTAACTCAAGTATAGAAACATCAAATGTTCCTCCACCTAGATCATATACTGCAATTTTTTTATTTTGTTTTTTATCTAAACCATAAGCAAGTGATGCAGCAGTTGGTTCATTGATAATTCTTAAAACTTCAAGTCCTGCAATTTTACCCGCATCTTTTGTAGCTTGTCTTTGTGCGTCGTTAAAATATGCAGGTACAGTAATCACAGCTTTTGTTACTTCTGATCCTAAATATTTTTCAGCTGTCTCTTTCATCTTTTGTAATATGAATGCAGAAATTTGTGAGGGAGAATACTTTTCTCCTTTAGCTTCAATCCAAGCGTCTCCTTTTTCAGAATTAACTATTTTAAATGGTGCAGCTTCAACATCTTTTTTCACTGTTGGATCATCAAAATTTCTACCAATTAATCTTTTAACCGCAAAAATTGTATTTTCAGGATTTGTTACTGCCTGTCTTTTTGCAGGTTGACCTATTAATTTTTCATTTTCATCAGTAAATGCAACTACAGAAGGTGTCGTTCTTGCTCCTTCTGCATTTTCTAAAACCTTAGCTTGTGTTCCTTCCATTACCGCAACACAAGAGTTGGTTGTTCCTAAGTCTATTCCAATTATTTTGCTCATAATATTAATTTCTCTCTTTCGTCATATAGGGTTTAAATTTGAAACTACAAGTTGATATCATTATTATTTATCTCCTAAATTTTCCTCATTTTGTTCAGTTTTTTCCTCTTTTTTAGTAATTTTTTTTGAGACACCAACTAATGAAGGTCTTAAAAGTCTATCTTTAATAGTGAAGCCTTTTTGAATTTCTTGAACAATTGTTCCAGCTTCTTTAGTATCATCTTCAATCTCCATCATTGCTTGATGAAAGTTAGGATCTAGTTTTTTGTTAAGACAATCAATTGGTTTAATATTATTTTTTTCAAAAATAGAAATTAAATCTTTCTTTATTATGTCTAAATGCTCCAGTGTTTTCTTTAAAGCGTCTGTTTCCTTTAACTTTTCATCGCTTTCTAAAACATGTTTAGAACGATCTAAGTTATCAATTAAATTTAATGCTTCTTTAGCAAAGCTAGACCCACCATACTCAAACGCATCCTCTTTTTCTTTTTCAAACCTTCTTCTTTGATTTTCCATTTCAGCAAAAGTTCGTGCCAGCTTATCTTCTAGTACAGCAATTTTTTCTTCCGGAGTTGGTTCTTTAATCTCTTCTTTGGTTTCCTGAGGCGTTTCTTGTTTACCTTCATCTGTTGAGCTTTGCTCAGGTTTTTCTGTTTCTTTTTCTAAATTCTGATTTTCGTCTTTTGGAGTGTTGATTTGGTTTTCTTCTTTTTTCATGGACTCATATATGGTAAGAAATTTGGTTATTTCTAGATGTCTAAGCAAAAAATTAAACAATTACTCATTGGCTCTAACAACAAGGGTAAAATAAGAGAAATTAGGAGTTTATTGCCAAATTACATCAAAATTTACTCTACTTCTGATTTTAAACTTAAAAGTCCTGCTGAAAATGGAAAAACTTTTGAAGAAAATTCCTTAATTAAATCAAAACATTTCTCTAAAAAGACTGGTCTAATATGTTTGGCTGATGACTCTGGTTTGGAGATAGATCATTTAGATAAAAGACCTGGAATCTATTCTGCACGATGGGGAGGAAAATCAGGGGATTTTAATAAAGCTATTAAAAAAGTATTTAGAGAGTTAGATAAAAAAGATAAGAATTGGAAAAATAAAAAAATTAAAGCAAGATTTGTTTGTGCTCTATCAATCTCGCATTTAAATAAAAAAATTACTTGTGTAGTAGGCAAAGTTGAGGGCCGAATATCAAATGAGCCAAAGGGGAAAAATGGATTTGGTTATGATCCAATTTTTATCCCACTAAAAAAATCCAAAACGTTTGGTGAAATGAAACCATCTCAAAAATACAAAATGGATCATCGCTATCAAGCTTTCAAAAAGCTTAAAAGATTTCTGTAAGTTTTTTATCTTCTATTTTATAAAAATTTAATCTGTGATTAATTTTGTTATCTTTAATATCAAAAATTCCTATCTTACCTTTAAATGAATTTTTTTTCTTAAATAATTTATCCATTTTCGAAAGATCTGATTTCAATGAAAGATAATATACCAAACCAACCAAATCATAACTTAAAAGTGAGAGATGGGATGGGTTTTGATTAAAAGCATTAAAATGTTTGATTTTATAATCATCAAAATTTTTTTTATTAATTGATGGATAATAAATTGGTTGAATATTTATCTCTTCCACTAAACTTTCATCAAACCATTGGTTAAGGGTTATAAAGTATTTATTTTTTGGAGATACATCAGTGTAGAGTAAAGAGGTTGCAACACTTTTAAGGCTTTCATCAAAATCAGATATAACAACTGCATCAAAATTTACATTTCCAATCGTGTATTTTTTTTCCAAGCTTTTAATTTTTTTTTCTTTATTTGGTTCATTTGACTCTTGAATTCTTCTTATTTCATCCGCTAGATTTTGTTTTCTAATTTTGTATTTAGTTATTTCCTCAATTTGTTCTGTAAGTTTTGTTGGTTCAGTATTATATTCAAAATTTTTAAAAACTTTTATTTTGGAATTTTTAACACCATCTTTGACTTCAAACTCAAAATTCTGAATTGGTGTTAAAAAAAGAGTTTTTTGTAAATTATTATTATCTAAAAATTTTTTTATAGTATTAAACTGTGAAGTGGAATTTATTCCAGCAGAAATTACATTTTTAGGTAAATCTAAAGTTTTATTTGTTAATGATAAAAAAGTTAAATCTTTCATCTCATCTAAATAAGTTAAACTTTCATAAAATATTGGTCCAATAACAATTTTTATTCCCATTTGTTTCAATTCAAAAGCAGACTTAAGAGTTTGGTTAGCTCTTGTTGCTGTATCTTTTGGATAAATTTCAATCAAATCATTATTAATATCTTTGACGGCTAAACTTACAGCCTTAATAATAGATGAACCTAGATCTTTATTTTCACCAGTCATTGGAACCAATAGTCCAATTTTTATTTTTTCATTAGCATAAACCAAATTTAATAAGTTCAAGAATAATAGAAGCAAAGAAGTAGAAATAATTTTGATAATCTTTTTCATTTTGATGTTATTATATAATTTTTAAGTTGAATTATGATCATAAAACCACAATTTAAATCAAATAATTATAAAAATGGGCTTTATTTAGTAGCAACACCAATAGGTAATTTAAAAGATGTATCGTTTAGATCATTAGAAGTTCTTGATAAATCAGATTATATATTATGTGAGGATACTCGCGTTTCTAAAAATTTATTAGACAAATATCAAATCAAATCTAAATTGATTTCACATCATAAATTTAATGAAAAAAAAAATACTTTAAAAGTAATTGAATATTTAAAATTAGGTAAATTAATTTCTCTGATTTCCGATGCAGGAACTCCAAGTATTTCTGATCCAGGTTCGGTTTTAATAAATGAATGTATAAAAAATAATATTAATATATTTTCAATACCTGGACCATCAGCAGTTACAACTGCAGTTGCTGCAAGTGGATTTTCTGATAAATTTTTTTTTTATGGTTTTTTGCCCGAAAAAAAAAATCAAATTGATGATGAATTAAAAAAACTTTCAAATTTTAATCATAGTTTAGTTTTTTTTTCATCTTCAAAAAAAGTTAATAAGATTATTCCAGCATTTAAAAAATATTTTAATGGAAGAAAAATAGTACTTAGTAGAGAAATTTCTAAATTATATGAGGAGTATATTAGAAGGAATATAGACGAATTAGAATTATTTAATAGTGAACTAAAAGGCGAATTAACAATAGTAGTTTCTGAAAAAAAAGAAGAAAAAGCTTCACAAAAACTAAGTGAATCTGATATTAATTCAATTAAAAAAATGATCAATAAACTAAGTACAAAAGAAATTACAGATTTAATAAGTTACAACAAAAATATTCCAAAAAAAGTAGTTTATAATTTTTGCCTAAAACTAAAAAATGAAAATTAAAATTTTAATAATTATTTTTCTGTCGGTTATTTTAGCTGCTTGTATACCAGGGGTTAGTTCAACAGGTTTGTTTGGGACCGGAGTATCAGTTGCGATTGATCCAAGAACAGTAGGAACACAAATTGATGATTCTTTTATGCAAAAAACTATTTCAACTAAAATATTTGCTATGGATAAAAAACATTTTTTAAAAGTCAAAACTAAAGTATTGGATGGAAGAATTTTTATAACAGGAAAAGTTGATGCTCCAGAGGAGAAATTAAAAATTACTAAAATTGCTTGGGAAACGAAAGGTGCAAGATCAGTAAGAAATGATCTCAAAATCAGAGAGGAATTTAATTTTAAGCAATCAGCAAAAGATCTACTTATCACGTCTCAACTAAGAACAGCTCTGATAGTAAATAAAAATATAAAAGCAACAAATTATCAAATAGATACCTATAAAAAGAAAATTTATGTTTACGGAATAGCTTTAAATGATGAAGAAAAAGAAATGGTTATTAGTGAAGCAAAAGAAATTCTAGATGTTGAAGATGTTGTGGCAAGTATTTTGCTACTTGAGGATTTGAGAATTCAAAAAAATTAATCAATTTTATATTCAATAACTTCTGATGAGTAAGCAGCAATTGAAGCTAAATTAATAATTTCAGACGTTGAAGATCTAAGTGGAGCTATCTCAATTGGTAATCCAAGCCCAATTAATAAAGGTCCTATAACTTTAGTATCACCTAAAGTTTTCATTAGTTTATAAGATATTGCTGCACTATGTTGTCCAGGCATTATTAAAATATTTGCTTTACCTACAATTTTCGCAAAAGGATAAAGTTCTTCATAATCAGGATTTAGAGCAACATCAGGTTGCATATCACCATCAAATTCAAAATTAACTTGTTTATCCTTTAAAATATCTACTGCAGTACGAATGTGTTTTGTTCTACTCGTTAAAGGTTGCCCAAATGTAGAGTGTGAAACAAACGCAATTTTTGGATCGATTCCAAAAAGTCTTACTACTCTAGCAGCTGAAATTGCAATTTCTGCCATTTCTTCTGATGTGGGGTATTCATGAACACTTGTATCTGCAATGAAAATTGTTTTCCCTTTATTGACAACCATGTTTAGTCCAAACATAATTTCACCTTTTCTTACATCAACAACTTGTTTTATTTTTTCAAGAGATGCTCCAAAACGTCTGGTGTTTCCTGTGACTGCACCATCTGCATCTCCACAAGCTACCATGCTTGTAGCCCAGACAACTCTGTCGTTTCTGACCATTCGATCGCAATCTCGTTCTAATAAACCTTGTTCTCTTTGAAGTTTTTTGAACAAATGATTTACGTATTTTTTTCTTTTTTCTTCGTCTTTTGAATTGGTGATTTCAATATCAAAATTTTCGCTATAACCAATATTTTTAATTTGCTCTTTAATTTTACTTTCTTTACCAACTAAAATTGGAATACCAAGTTTTGAATTTTTAAATGCTATTGCAGCTTTTAAAGTGTTTTCATCTTCCCCATCTGCAAAAACAATTCTTTTTTGATTTTTTTTAATAAAAGAGTTTATTCCTTGCATAATTGTAACTGTTGGGTCTAATCTTTGTTTTAGTTGCTCTTTGTAGTTTTCAAAGTTATCAATTTTTTTTCTAGCAACTCCACTTTCTATTGCTGCCTTAGCTACAGCAGCTGGGATAACACTAATTAATCTTGGATCAAAAGTTGATGGGATAATATAATCTTTACCGTAATGAGGTCTTTCTCCTCCCATGGCTGCTACAACTTCATCTGGTACATCTTCTCTAGCAAGTTTTGCTATTGCCTCAGCAGCAGCAACCTTCATTTCTTCATTAATTGTTTTTGACCTAACATCTAGTGCGCCTCTGAATATATAAGGAAATCCAATTAAATTATTAACTTGATTGGGATAATCTGATCTTCCAGTTGCAATAATTACATCATTTCTTACTTCGTTTATTTCTTCAGGTGTAATTTCTGGATCAGGATTTGCACATGCAAATATAATTGGATTTTTAGACATGCTTTTAACCATATCTTTTTTTAAAACACCTTTAGAGGATAATCCCAAGAATACATCAGCTCCTTTAAGTGCATCACTCAATGTTCTTAAATTTGTATTAATTGCAAATCTTGATTTCCATTGATCTATACCCTCCGCTCTTCCTTTATAAATCACACCTTTTCGATCTAACATTATTACATTTTCAGATTTAACACCTGAGTTAATAAATAACTCTGTACATGCTTGAGCAGATGCACCAGCACCATTAACAACGACTTTTATATCCTTAATAGATTTTCCACTTATATCGAGTGCGTTTAGTAAAGCAGCCGTTGTGATGATTGCTGTTCCATGTTGATCATCATGAAATACTGGAATATCTAATATTTCTTTCAGCTTTTGTTCAATAATAAAACAATCCGGTGCGGCTATATCCTCTAAATTTATTCCTCCAAAACTCGGAGCAAAGTTTTTAATTGAATTGATAATTTCATTTGTATCTTTACAGTCTATTTCTAAATCAATCGAATCTATATCTGCAAATCTTTTAAATAGTACTGCCTTTCCCTCCATAACTGGTTTTGAGGCTAATGCACCTAAGTTGCCCAATCCTAAAATCGCTGAACCATTACTAATTACTGCTACTAAGTTTCCTTTACTAGTATAATCATAAGCTGCTTCGGGATCCTCACTAATTTTTTTAACTGGGGCAGCAACCCCTGGAGAATAAGCAAGAGCAAGGTCTCTTTTAGTGGTCATGTTCTTTGAAGAAATTATTTCGATCTTGCCAGGTTTTTTATCCTTATGAAAATCTAAAGCCTCTTTATCTGTGTAATGATCAATCTGTGTTTTTTTCATTTTTATTAAACTGAATATATACTTTATCTATTTTATATTTTTTATTATTTAGAATATTTGATCTATATATTCTGATAATAAGTATACAATTAGGGTAAAATTAAGACTAATATGATTTATGAACTTAATTAAGTCAACAGGCACATTTGGCTTTTATACCATCATTAGTAGATTGCTTGGATATATTAGAGATATATTAATTGCAATATTTCTTGGAACAGGTTTGTTGGCAGATGCTTTTTTTGTAGCATTTCGAATTCCTAATACATTTAGAAGATTATTTTCAGAAGGAACTTTCAATGCAGCTTTTGTACCTAGCTATACGTCTGAAATGAATAAAGGAAAAAAATCTGCAAACAATTTTGCAAATAATATTTTTAATCTTTTATTTTTAGGTCTCTTAATTTTAACAATTGTCGTTCAGATTTTTATGCCTGGATTTGTATCAATTATTGCCCCAGGTTTTGTGGATGATCTAGAAAAAATGGATTTAGCTGTCAGTTTAACAAGGATTACTTTTCCTTTTTTATTATTTATTAGTTTAGCATCTTTTTTTTCTGCAATATTAAATTCTCATAATAAATTCGCTGCAGCTTCGGCAGCACCAATTCTATTAAATGTTATTTTAATAATTGTTTTATTATTTTCTAAAGCTTTAGGAGACGAGCTTGTTTACTATTTAGCTTATGGTGTATCTTTAGCAGGATTTTTACAGTTAATTTTTTTATATTATTTTGTTAAAAAATTTTTTTCATTTAAATTTAATTTTAAGTTAGCAAGTGATGAAAAGGTAAAATTTTTTTTTATAAAGCTTTTACCGAGTATCTTTTCATCTGGCGTAACACAAATCAATATTTTGGTTGGAACAATTATCGCCTCGTTTCAGGCTAGTGCAGTCTCTTACCTTTATTACGCAGACAGAATTTATCAAATCAATCTAGCGATAGCTGGTATTGCCATTGGAGTTGTAATTCTGCCACAACTTTCAAGGTTTGTAGACACTAAAAATGAAGAAAAAATTTCTCTTATTCAAAACAAAGCTTTAGAGTTGAGTTTATTTTTAAGTGTTCCAGCAACACTAGCTTTAGTGATTGCTTCAGAGGAAATAATTTCAGCGTTGTTTGGTTATGGTAGCTTTAATAAAGAATCTGTTGTTAACTCAAGTCTTGCTTTATTTTATTTTGCTTTAGGTTTACCTGCTTTTGCTTTGATAAAAGTTTTTTCAAGTTTTTTATTTGCTAATCATAATACAAAAATACCATTTTATATTTCGTTAATTTCGGTCCTTTTAAATATTTTGATTAGTATTTATTATTTTAACAAAATAGGTTTTATTATAATTCCAATCGCAACTTCAATTTCATCGTGGTTTAATGCAGCATTATTATTTATATACTTAAAAAATAATAATTTATTCTATTTTCAAAATAACTTTTTTTTAAATTTCTGTAAAATAATTTTTGCATCATTTTTAATGGGATTATTCTTTAATTTTCTATTAAACTTTTTTGAAAATCAACTTTCATTTTATTATAGCTTTAAATCAATTTATTTAGTCTTAAGCGTCTTATTTGCACTGTTCTTATACATATTTATTTGTTATTTCATCAAAGCTTTTAAAATTAGTGATATTAAAATAAACTATTAAAAATATGGGTAAAAAAATATTTTCTGGCGTTCAGCCAACAGGTAATCTCCATCTCGGTAATTATTTGGGTGCAATCAAAAACTTTGTAGACCTTAATAATGACGTTGATAATGATTGTATATTCTGTGTGGTTGATCTGCATGCAATTACAGTTAAACAAGACCCAAAAGAGCTAAAAAAAAATATTCGAGAGACCGTAGCTACTTTTATAGCAAGTGGAATTGATCCTAAAAAAAGTATTATTTTTAATCAGTCTGGTGTAGCAGCTCATTCAGAGGGAGCTTGGATTTTGAGCTGTGTTGCTCGAATGGGTTGGTTAAATAGAATGACACAATTCAAGGAAAAAGCTGGTAAAGATAAAGAAAAAGCAAGCGTTGGATTGTACTCATATCCTGTTTTAATGGCAGCAGATATTCTTTTGTACGATGCGACCCATGTCCCTGTTGGTGATGATCAAAAACAACATCTTGAGCTATGTAGAGATATTGCTCAAAAGTTTAATAACGATTTTGATCAAGATAACTTTTTGCAAGTACCCGAACCTTTAATTCAAAAAGAATTTTCTAGGATTATGAGTTTAAAAGATGGATCAAAAAAGATGAGTAAATCTGAACTGTCAGATTTAAGCAGAATTAATTTAACAGATGACAGAGATGCAATTGTAAATAAAATAAAAAAAGCAAAAACTGATCCGTTACCAATGCCAAGTAGTGTCGAAGAATTAAATGAGAGGTTAGAGGCAAGAAACCTTCTTGGCATATATTCTAGTTTAAATAATTTAACTTTACAAAATACAGTCGAAAATTTTTCAGGTAAAAATTTTTCTGAATTTAAAAATCAACTTTCTGATTTATTGGT
Source organism: Candidatus Pelagibacter sp. HIMB1695 (assembly GCF_052047655.1). Lineage (NCBI taxonomy): Bacteria > Pseudomonadati > Pseudomonadota > Alphaproteobacteria > Candidatus Pelagibacterales > Candidatus Pelagibacteraceae > Candidatus Pelagibacter > Candidatus Pelagibacter sp. HIMB1695. Next base: position 1,030,013 of record NZ_JBNAJT010000001.1, read on the forward strand.
TAAAAAGATTGAACCTATATCTTTGGAAATAAAAAAACTTTTAAATGATCAACCTTATTTAGATAAAATCCTTCTAGAAGGAGTTGAAAAAGCAAACTCAATTGCATCAAAAAAGATAGATAGAATTAAAGAAATACTAGGATTTTAATATAATTTAAATATCAAGTTTAAATTTTAGAAATAAGCTCTATATATATTTACAACATGTTCGTACAAACTGAAATAACGCCAAATCCTAATTCTTTGAAATTTCTTCCTGGGAAGAAAGTATCAAATAGTGGTCCTTATGAAATCACAAATAAAGATCAAATAAATAATGATTTGGTCAGAAATATCTTATCAGTTAATGGGGTTGAAGGTATTTTTTTAGGACAAGATTTTATTTCAGTAAATAAAAATGACCAAATTAAATGGGACGAAATTAAACATATTGTTATTTCATTAATAAACGATTTTTATTTAGATGGTAAAGAATATGTTATTGATGAAAATGAAGAAGAAAAAAATAACGATCTAAGTGAAATTGAGGAAAAAATTGTAAAAATTTTAGATCAAAAGATTAGACCTGCAGTTGCAAGAGATGGTGGTGATATAAAATTTAAAGAATTTAAAGATGGAATAGTAAAAGTGCAATTACAAGGAAGTTGTTCAGGCTGTCCAAGTTCAACAATGACTTTAAAGCAAGGGGTACAAAATCTTTTATGTCATTACCTTCCAGAGGTAAAAGAAGTTGTTGCGATATAAAACTTTATGAAAAAAAATTCAATTAAATTTCAATTTACTAAAAATAAAAGCATTAATTCTATTTCTAGATTTATGTTAAGTGGAATTTTTTTAATTTCATTTTTTTATATAACTCCTGCGTTTTTTAACTTTGCTGAAAAAAATTTTAATCATAAAGAATTTACCAATAATTCTAAAAATCTTTTATTAAAAAAACTTAATGCAAACAATTTAATAGAAGAAGATATTATAGATGAAGTAGATGAGATGGATTTACTTTATGATATTTTAGAGGAAAATAATTCAGAAATTAATTTAGTCAGATACACAACCTCAGAAATTAATTCATTATTTAAGGAGGTAAATTATAATTTAAAAGATGTGAGGGAAAATAAACTTGTAAAACCTATCGATATAGGACTTCTTCCAAACGAAATAAATGACATCTCTAGTTCAAAGAGAAAAAAGGAGATGTTTATTAAAATAATTCTCCCATTGATTGTTAAAGAAAACACTAAAATAAGAATAGATAGAAAAAGACTCTTTACGATTTTAAATAAAAGTAGCAATACCGACATCGAAAAAAAATGGCTTGAAAAAAAATTTAAGCAATATGGCGTTAGGCAAAATGATTTTTCATCATTAAAGGTAAGAATGGATGAAATTCCAGCTTCCTTAGCAATTGCACAAGCAGCAAAAGAAACAGGTTGGGGAACTTCAAGATTTGCAAGAAAAGGAAATGCTTTATTTGGTCAATGGACATGGTCAGGTGAAGGTTTAAAGCCCAAAGAAGCTGAGAAAGGCGAAACTCACAAAGTAATGAAATTTAATAGTTTACAATTATCTGTAAGAGCATACTTAAGAAATTTAAATACTCATAAATCCTATATAAATCTGAGAAAAGCTAGAAGTGAATTGAGAGGTGATGATAAACCACTTGATAGTTTAATTTTATCTAAACACTTAGATAAGTATGCAGAAACTGGAAGTCAGTACATTGAAGTATTACAAAAAATAATCACTCAAAATAAATTAAAGGATTTTGATGAGGCAAGGTTGTTGCCATCTAGTAAGGATTTAGAAAGCTTGATTTAATTTTTCTTGATAGGAAATTGAACTCCAAACCATCTCCATTTACCATTATCGTTTAAAGAACAGTTTATCCTACCTCTTCTAGGTTTAAAAGGTTCTCTAAATTCAATAGTTAGGATTTGATTAGATAAATTAGTTTTAGATTTATCCCACTTGTCTCCTTCGTTGGAATAACAAGTAATTTTACTTAAGTTTTTTTGTTCTTTAAAAAATTCAACTTTAAAATTTGGAGGATTATCATTTATTGTAAGTTGTTTTTCACTTGGATATAAATTTTTATATTCTAAGGGATAGTAATTTATTATAGATTTAAATCTTTTAAGTTCTCCATACTTTTCATTTATTGGAAATCTAGGTAGTTCAAATTTGTTTTTATTGAGATCAATTACACCTGAATGTTGTCCAAATGCAAATTTAAAATTTTTGGATATATAATCTCGCATAAATTTAGAATATTCTCCAAAAGGATATGAAAAAAAATTTGGTATATATCCTAATTCTTTTTGAAATATAACGTTTGCTTTGGCAATATCTAAAATAAAATTATTCTCACCTTCATCTATAAGGTATTCATGACTATGAGAGTGATGTCCAATTAAAGAGAAGTTTTTTGATTCAACTTCTCTAATTTGGTCCCATGTCATATATCCTCTTTTTCCAACAGCTTCTGTTGATACAAATAATATAAATGGAATATTATTTTCTTTTAAGAAAGGCCATGCTTCTAAGTAGAAAGACTCAAATCCATCATCAATAGTTAATAAAATTTCTTTATTCGATTTAGAAATTTTAAATTTATTTTCAAATTCATTAGGATTAAGGAACTCATATTTTGAGTTTTTTATTATTTTCATATGTTCTTTGAAAACATCCATTTTAATGTTTGTGGATGGATATTTTGTTTCATTAAAACGATGGTACATTATTGATAAAATTCCATTATCTTCTGAATATAATTTGATATTATTTTCATCTGATTTAGAACTTAAATTTAAAAATAAAGATAAAATGAATAAACTTATAATTGATGTAGCTGGAGATAAAATTTTTTTAATGATCATAGCTAATAACGATATTTACAATATTACTCATGAGAATACTAAAATAAATTATGAAAAATTAACTTTAATAATAAAAGAATTTTTAGAATTAAATAAATTTGAATTGAAGGATATTAACAAAATATACATTAATAGAGGTCCAGGAAGTTTTGCAGGGATTAGGAATTCTATTTCTGTTGTAAAGGCTCTCAAATTAGCAAAAAATATTGATTATTATTGTTATAGCTTAGACGATTTTAAAGGTGAAAAAGATGTAAAATATGAAAATGTCCCTTATTTGTGCGATAAATTTAAAATTAAAAAAAATTTGATTAACCCTATTTATATAAGTTAAAATTAAATTATGTCAGAAACAATTGAACAAAAATGTTTAGCAAAAGGTGTGAAATTGACAGATCAGAGAAAAATAATTGCTCAGGTCATGTCCGAGTCTACTGATCACCCTGATGTTGATGAACTTTACAATAGAGTTTCAAAGATTGATAATAAAATAAGTATTGCTACCGTCTACAGAACAGTAAAATTATTTGAAGAATCTGGAATACTTACAAAGCATGAGTTTAAAGGTGGAAAAGCAAGGTATGAAGAGCTTAATGAAGGACATCATGATCATTTAATAGATGTGAAGTCAGGTGAAATAATAGAATTTGTTGATGAAGAAATCGAAAAACTTCAAAAAAAGGTAGCAGATAAATATGGGTACACTTTAGTAGATCATAAATTAGAATTATACGGAATTAAAAAAAAAATATGAGCTTTGAAATTTTAAAACCTTTTGGACCATCAATTGTCAAGACCGTCATTCCAAATGAAATTATAATGGAAATGAACAAGTTTATAGATGATTTAACGAAAGAAGATGAAAAAAAATTTGATCATGGCCCTTTTTTAATAGGCAACGTCGCACAAGAATTTCGTTTAGACATTGAATTCATGAAAAAAATTAAATGGGCAGAATTTTTGGGGAAGTCTTGTCAAAAATGGCTCCTAGAAGGTCACGATATTTCAATAAAAAAATTTGATATAATTGACTCTTGGGTCGTGAAACAATTTAAAAATGATTACAATCCGATCCATTTTCATGATGGTCAAATTTCTGGTGTAGGCTACCTAAAAGTGCCAAAAAATATGGGTAATACTGTGCAAAATTCAAAAAAAACTAACCATAATGGAAAGTTGGTACTTATTGATGGTTCAAAAAGATTTGTTTGTACACCAACTTACATAATAACACCACAAGTGGGTGATTTTTATTTTTTCCCAAGTTACATGATGCATATTGTTTATCCTTTTTCCGGTACAATAGAAGAAAGAAGATCAGTATCATTTAATGCAAAGATTGATGAACATGCAGCAAAACTTAAATAATTTAATTTTAAAAAAGAAAATATTTATTAAAACCTTTGGTTGTCAAATGAATGAATATGATTCAAATAGAATTTTTGATTCTGTAAAGAAAATTGGTTATCAAAAAAGTGAAAAACTAGAAGAGGCTGACTGTTATTTATTAAACACTTGTCACATTAGAGATAAGGCAAAAGAAAAAGTTTATTCTGAAATAGGAAGAGTTAAAAAAAGCTTTAGAAACAAAAAGAAACCATTAGTAATAATAGCAGGATGTGTTGCTCAAGCAGAAAACCAAGAGATGCTTAAACGTGAGCCCTATATAGATTTAGTGATTGGCCCTCAAGCCTATCATAAGATTAACGAAACAATTCTGGATCATATTGAAAAAAGAAAAAAAATTGAACAAACAGATTTTGATGCTGTTTCAAAATTTAAATATTTTAGTAAAATAAAGAATGAGTCAGGTAAAGTTTCGTCTTTTTTAACTATTCAAGAAGGATGTGATAAGTTTTGTCATTTTTGTGTGGTTCCATATACTCGTGGACCGGAATATTCTAGACCATTCAATCAAATAATTGAGGAGGCGAATTATTTGTCTGATAATGGAGCAAAAGAAATCATACTTTTGGGACAAAATGTAAATGCTTACAATTATAATAGCAAAAGACTATCTGATTTAATTTTAGAAACTGAAAAGATTAAAGACATAAAAAGAATTAGATACACAACTTCGCATCCAAAAGATATGACTGATGATTTAATTGAAGTATACAAAGTCTCTAAAAAGTTAATGCCTTTAGTCCATCTTCCAGTTCAGAGTGGATCCGATAGGATTTTAAAGTTGATGAATAGAAAACATAAAATAGATCGTTATTTAAAAGTTTATGATGAATTGAAAAAAATTAATCAATCAATTGAATTTTCAAGTGATTTTATTATTGGTTATCCTGGTGAAACTGAAGAAGACTTCAAAAGTACAGTCGATTTAATTAAAAAAGTTAATTTTATAAATTCTTACTCATTTATTTTTAGTCCAAGGCCTGGGACAAAGGCAGAAGGTTTAGATTTAATTGATAAAAAAATTTCAATGAAAAGGTTAGAATTTATTCAAAATTTATTATCTGAAAATCAAACTCAAATGAACAAAAAATTAGAAAATAGAACAATCGATGTTTTGGTTGAAAATTTAACTGAAGATAAATCCAAAGCTTTTGGAAGAACTGAATATATGACATCAGTAATTTTTAATGGTAAAAGAGAGCATATTGGAAAAATTGTGAAAGTAAAAATTACAAATAGTAATAGAACTACATTGTTTGGAGAATTGTTAAGCAACCCAGATCAAAAGGTGGCATAATCTTTGAATAATACAATTAAAAAAAAAATCGATACCACTCTAAAATTTGTTTACTCAGACAATAATTCATTAAGTGTAATATTTCACAACAATGAATTACTCATGGGTGTTGCTGGAGAATTTAATAAAAATTTAAAAGAATTAGAAAAGATGACTAACTCTAGTTTGTATTCTAGGGGAAATTCAATAATGATAAAATCAGATCCACAAAAAAATGAATTAATAAAAAACGCAATTCAATTTTTAACTAATCAATTTATAAATAATGGTTCAATCGAAAATAAAGATCTTATATCATCAGTTGATCAATTTATGATTAAAGAGAAAGTTAAAAATAATAATGTAACTGACATTATAAAAACACCAAAAAAATCAATTATTCCCAGATCTGAAAAACAAAAAAGCTATGTCAGAGCTCTAAGACAAAGTGATATTGTAATCTCAGCAGGTCCAGCTGGAACAGGAAAAACTTTTTTAGCTGTAGCAGTTGGTTTGACTATGTTGTTAGAAAAAAAAATAGAAAGAATTATTCTATCTAGGCCTGCTGTTGAAGCAGGAGAGAGACTTGGCTTTTTACCCGGAGATATGAAAGAAAAAGTAGATCCGTATTTAAGACCTTTATATGACTCTTTGTACGACCTATTTGATTTTGAAAAAATACAAAGAATGATCGAAATTGGTGATATTGAAATCGCTCCTTTGGCATTTATGAGAGGTAGAACACTAAAAAATTCTTTTGCTATATTAGATGAAGCGCAAAATGCAACAGATACACAAATAAAAATGTTTTTAACAAGGATCGGTGAAAATTCAAAAATTGTAGTTAATGGAGATCCTACTCAGATAGATCTACCTAACAAAAGTATGTCAGGATTAGTTAGATCAAAAGAATTATTGGGGCATCTCAATGAAATTTCAGTTGTAGACTTTGATCATTCAGATGTAGTTAGACATCCACTGGTTTCTAAAATTGTAAAAGCCTATTCTAAAAATGATTAATTTAAATGTCTTCTCAGAAGAGAAGGCTTGGTCTAAAAAACTTAAAAAAAAAGATTTTTTTTTTAAAAGTATTTGTGATGCTTTTCCAAAAAAATTTAAATTTTTAAATAAAAAAATAAGTTTATCTTTACTTCTTTCAAACAATAAAAAAATTAAAATTTTAAATAAAAAATTTAGAAATAAAAATAAATCTACTGATATTTTATCTTTCCCATCTAGTAAAATATTAAAAATATCAAAGCAAACTTACTTAGGGGATATAATTATTAGTTTTAATTTTATGAATAAACCGAAATCACAAACAGATAAACAATTTAAAGAAAAAATTATTAAAACTTTTATTCATGGTTTTTTACACTTGTTAGGATTTGATCATGTAAAAAATAAAGATTATTTAAAAATGTTAAAAGAAGAAGAAAAAATATTTAAATCAGTTATCTCAAAAATTAAGTAAATTGAAAAAAAATTCATATATCGATATAGTTTATTTATTGTTTCTTGGAGCGGTAACTTCATTAAGTTTACCACCTTTCAATTTTTTAATAATTAATTTTCTATCTTTTAGCTTATTTTTTATTTTTTTAATTAAAAAAAAAGAGAATAAACATAAATTATTTTTTTTCTATGGCTGGTTATTTGGATTTGGATATTTTCTAACAAATATATATTGGATCTCTATTTCATTAACATTTGATGAAAATTTTAAATTTTTAATTCCATTTGCTCTAATTTTAGTTCCTTCTTTTATTGCGTTATTTTACGGTTTTGTTTGTTATTTGTTTATTTTCTTTAAACCAAATAAAACTTTGAGTTCAATTTTATTATTTTCTGTAATCTTTGGTTTTCTAGAATTCATTAGAGGTTCGATTTTATCAGGTTTTCCTTGGAACTTAATTGCATATAGTTTTTCAAATCATTTAGAAATTCTAAGCATAACATCTTTAATAGGCACATATTCTTTCAACTTATTTTGTATAACTTTGTTTCTAAGCCCTGCACTCTTCATTTTACGGAATGATAAAAAAGATTTAATTTTTTGCTTAATTTTACCTTTAATATTTTTATTATTTTACTTCTTTGGATACTCAAATAAGCAGGATTTTTACAATAATGATGTTGAAAAACTTGATTATAAAATAAGATTAGTTGGTACAGATATTTCTTTGGATAGGTTTTATTCAGGAGAGGGCCCTTTATCAACTATAGAAGATCTTATAAATATTAGTTCACCAATTAAGAAAGAGAAAATAATTTTCATTTGGCCAGAGGGTATATTGCCTGGAATTTCTCAGGATCAAATTCAAAGTTATGATTATTTATTTAACGAAAGTTTTGACGAAAATCATTTACTAATTTTAGGCATCAACAACAAATCAAAAGTTAATGATCAAATTAAGTATTACAATTCTTTATCTGTTTATGATCATAATCTTAATTTATTGAATTATTATAATAAAATAAATCTTGTACCGTTTGGCGAATTTTTACCCATGGAAAATTTATTAAAAAAATTAGGTCTCAAATCTTTAACCAACAATTATCAATCTTACTCAAAAGGTCAAAAAAGGGAAATTATAGAGTTAAATCAAAAAAATTTTTCTATAAAATTTTTACCATTAATTTGTTATGAGATAATTTATTCTGGAAAATTATATAAAAACTATGACTTTGATATAATAGTGAATATTTCAGAGGATGGATGGTTTGGTCAATCAATAGGACCAGAACAGCACTTTGTTCACAGTATATTTCGAGCTATAGAAAGTGGAAAATATGTAATTAGATCAGCTAATAACGGAATAGCTGCGATAGTAAATCCTCTCGGTATCGTTGAGGAAAGAATTAACTTTAATGAAGTTGGATATATTGATTTTACGAAAATGAGAAAAATTCAACCAACAGTCTTTTCTAAATATGGGAATAAAATTTTTGCTTTAATAATTTTATTGTATATTTTTTTAATATTTTCATTTAATAGATTTAAAAATGAGTAATTTAAAAAATTTCCTATTTACAAGCGAGTCAGTTTCAGAGGGACATCCAGATAAAGTATCAGATAGAATTTCTGATATGGTTGTTGACAGTTACATTTCTGGAGATCCTTATTCAAGAGTTGCTTGTGAAACTTTAACGACAACAAATAAAGTTGTGCTTGCAGGTGAAGTAAGAGGACCTGAGATTAAAAAAGATGATTTAATCGAAAAAGTAAGGAATTGTGTAAAAGATATTGGATATGATCAGGAAGGATTTACCTGGAAAGAAGCAACAAAAATAGAAAGTCATTTGCATTCTCAATCTGCTGATATTGCAATGGGTGTAGACTCATCTGGAAATAAAGATGAGGGTGCTGGAGATCAAGGTATAATGTTTGGTTATGCATGTAATGAAACAGATGTATATATGCCTGCACCAATTCATTATTCGCATAAAATTTTAAGACTTATGGCCGAGGATAGAAAATCTGGTAAATTAAAAAATATTGAACCTGACTCAAAAAGCCAAGTTACATTCGAATATGTTGATGGTAAACCGACCAAAGTAAAATCTGTTGTTATATCATCTCAACATTCTTCTGATATTAATCAAGTTCAGGTAAGAGAATTATTAAGACCGTATATGTTAAAATCAATTCCAGAAAAATTTCTTAAAGACTTTAATGAGGAAGAGTTTTATGTAAACCCAACTGGTAATTTTGTAATAGGTGGTCCAGATGGTGACTGTGGTTTAACAGGAAGAAAAATTATTGTGGATACCTATGGTGGAGCAGCACCCCATGGAGGAGGAGCATTTTCAGGTAAGGATCCTACAAAAGTAGATAGATCTGCTGCTTATGCGGCAAGATATATTGCTAAAAATGTTGTTGCTTCAAAAATAGCAGATAAATGTTTGATACAGTTAGCTTATGCAATAGGAGTTTCAAAACCTTTATCAATTTATGTTGATTTGTTTGATAATGATTTAGATAAAAACAAATTTGTTGTTGAAAAGATTAATGAAAATTTTGATCTCAGTCCTAGAGGAATTAGAGAGATGTTGAACCTTAATAGACCTATATATGAAAAAACAGCAGCCTATGGCCACTTCGGTAGAACTCCAGGAGATGATGGATCATTTTCTTGGGAAAAAACTGATAAAATCAACGTTTTTTCTAAATAGTTTCAGTTGAATTAAAAAAAAACTTTACTATATTGCCCTTACATTGTTGAATTATCAAAATGGGCTTTGGCCCATTTTTTTTTGGAGCAGATAAAAAATGTTAAATAAAAGAGCAGACAAATTAGAATTATTAAGAATTGCTGAAGCAGTAGCTTTGGAGAAATCGATAGATAAAGAACTTATTATTAGTTCTATGGAAACAGGAATAGCTAAAGCAGCCAAATCTAAGTTTGGTCAAGAAAATGAAATTAAAGTTTCAATTAACAGAGATAATGGAGACATAGAATTGTTCAGAAAACTTGTTATTTCTGAAAATCCTGAAAATGCAAATACAGAAATAAAATTAGAAGATGCAATAAGTCTTAATGAAAATAATAAAGATAAATCAATCGGTGATGAAGTTCTTCAGCCATTACCATCTTTTGATTTTGGTAGAATAGCTGCTCAAACTGCAAAACAAGTTATAAGTTTTAATGTTAGAGAAGCAGAGAGAGAAAGACAATTTAATGATTTTATTGATAAAAAAGATACAATTTTAAGTGGTATTGTTAAGAGATTAGAATTTGGAAGTGTCATTGTTGATCTAGGTAGAACAGAAGCAATCATTCAAAAAAATGAATTAATTCCCAGAGAAAATATTAAAGCTGGTGATAGAGTAAAAGCTTATTGTTATGATGTAAGAAGAGAGCCAAGAGGTCAACAAATCTTCTTGTCTAGAGCTCACCCAAAATTTATGGAGAAACTTTTTGTTCAAGAAGTGCCAGAGATATATGACGGGTTAATCGAAATTAAATCTTCTTCAAGAGATCCTGGAAGTAGAGCAAAGATTTGTGTTAAAGCAGTGGATACATCATTAGACCCTGTAGGAGCTTGTGTTGGTATGAGAGGTTCTAGAGTTCAGGCAGTTGTAAATGAACTTCAAGGAGAAAAAATTGATATTGTGAATTGGTCAGAGGATGCTGCAATATTAGTATCAAATGCTTTGTCGCCTGCAGAAGTTCAAAGAGTTAATGTTGATGCAGAAAGAAAAAAACTTGATGTGATTTTAACTGAAGAAAATTTGAGTAAAGCGATTGGTCGAAGGGGTCAAAATGTAAGATTAGCAACCAAGTTATTAAATTATGAAATTAATATTATGACTGATGCAGAAGACTCTGAGAGAAGACAATCAGAATTTAAAGAAAAGACAGATAACTTTGTTAAAAACTTAGAATTAGATGAAACTTTAGGTCAGTTATTAGTTGCTGAAGGTTTTTCAACAATAGACGATATTAAAGACAGTTTGCCAGAAAATTTAACGAAAATAGAGGGAATTGAGGAAGAAACAGCTATTGCGTTAATTGAAAGAGCAAAAGAGTTTCATCAAAAAGATCAAGAAGATATATCGGAAAGAATTAAAGAGCTCGGTCTACAAGATGCTCTTATCAACCTTAAGGGTCTTACCCCAGGAATGTTAGTTACATTGGGTGAACAAAAAATATTAACATTAGAAGATTTTGCAGATCTTGCATCTGATGAACTTACTGGTGGCTACGATGTAGTTAAAGGAGAGAGAGTTAAAATTCAGGGTTATCTAGAAGATTTTGCTTTATCTAAAGAAGAGGCAGATGAATTAATTATGTCTGCTAGAAATATAATTTATAAAGATTGAGAGATGAGCAATGGAGAAAAAAACAAAATTAACAATATCCGGCTCTGCAAAGAAATCTATAAGAACTATTGAGATAGCTAAATCTCAAGGAAAAAATTCTAGAGTAATTGAAAAACAAGGCGGAAAATTCGCTAATAGAGGTGGATCGTTTAGACCTGGTGTAGGGAAACCAAAATCTACTACTTCATTTAATAGAGGTGCTCCATTAAAATCGTCTTTTGCGCCAAAATCTCCTCCAATTACAAGCGATTTTGAAAGAAGAAAACTGGCAGAGCAAAGAGCCACTAAAAGACTTAAGGGAGATACTGAAAAAGATAAAAAAACATTAAAAGCCGGGACAAAAAAAAGAGAATTAAAATTAACTGTTTCAAGAGCATTAAGCGATGAAATAGAGGCAAGAGAAAGAAGTTTAGCATCAGTTAAAAGAGCTCGACAAAAAGAAATGAAAAACTCTTCTAAAGAAGAGACGCAAGAAAATTCAAAACCAGTAAAACGTGACATCAATATTCCAGAGGCGATAACTGTTAGAGAGCTAGCTAACAGAATGGCGGAGCAATCTAGCAATGTAATTAAATATTTATTCGGAATGGGAGTAACTGTAACAATCAATCAAACTTTAGCTGCTGACACAGCTGAATTTTTAGTTAAAGAATTTGGACATAATCCAATAAGAGAAGAAAAAGCAGAAGAAATTATTCAAAAAATAAAGGCTACTAGAGTAGAAAATTTAAAAAATAGACCACCTATTGTTACGGTTATGGGCCATGTCGATCATGGTAAAACTTCTGTTTTAGATGTTTTAAGAAGTGCAAATGTAGTTTCAGGAGAGTTTGGTGGAATTACTCAGCATATCGGAGCATACCAAATTGAAAGTCAAAATAATAAATTAACTTTTATAGACACTCCAGGTCATGCAGCTTTTACTGAAATGAGAGCTAGAGGATCAAAATTAACAGATGTAGTAGTTTTGGTTGTTGCAGCTGATGATGGAGTAAAGCCACAAACAGTCGAGTCTATAAAACATGCAAAAGCTGCGAATGTCCCAATTGTAGTTGCAATAAATAAGTGTGATCTTCCTGAAGCTGATCCACAGAAAATTAAAAATCAATTGCTTGAACATGAGTTAATCGCAGAAGATTTATCTGGTGATACATTAATGGTTGAAGTTTCTACAAAAACAAAACAAAACTTAGATAAGTTAGTTGAGTCTATAATTTTACAAGCTGAAATTTTAGATCTTAAAACTGATTATGAGTCTAAGGCTACAGGAATCGTATTAGAGTCAAAAATAGATGTTGGCAGAGGACCAGTTGCAAATATTATTGTAACAACAGGTACTCTCAAAAAGGGCGATTTTTTTGTAAGTGGTTTAAAATGGGGAAAGGTTAGAGCTATTATTAATGATAAAGGTCAAAATATTAGCGAGGCTCCACCCTCAACTCCCATAGAAGTTTTGGGTATAAATGGTGCTGCTAAAGCTGGAGATGATTTTATTGTTTTAGACACTGAAAAAGAAGCTAAAACTCTGAGTGAAAATAGAGCGCAAGAGAGCAAAGATGGAAAAAATCCATTAACGTTTGCAACACAAGATTCTGCTTTTTCAGACAAGTCTTCTGAGGAATTAAATTTAATTATTAAATCCGATGTACAAGGATCATCTGAGGCTATCAAAAATGCAATTGCTCAAATTAAACATGAAGAAGTGAAACCAAAAATAATTTTAGCAGACATAGGAATGGTAACCGAAACTGATGTTACACTAGCCAAAGCATCTAATGCTGTTCTAATAGCCTTTAATGTTAAACCGAGCAAAGAGGCTAAAAAACTTGCTGAAAATGAAAAAATAAAAATCTCTTCTTATAATATCATTTATGAAGTGTTGGATTATGTTAAACAAAAAATGTCTGGGCTATTATCTCCTGATGTTCAAGAAACAATTACTGGAACAGCACAAATTCTTGAGATATTCAAAGTTTCGGGCGCTGGAAAAGTTGCAGGCTCAAAAATTACAGAAGGTGAAATAAATAGTAATTCTGATGTAAGAATTATTAGAGATGGAGCAATAATTTACACAGGAAAAGTTTCAACAATTTTCAGAGAAAAAAACCAAGTAAAACAAGTTAGTGATGGTCAAGAATGTGGAATTACTGTTAAAGATTATATGGATTTCCAAAAAAACGACACAATAGAGGCATTTAGTGTTACATCTACAGAGAGATCGATTTAATGGCTGATAGAATAGGAAAACCAGTATCACAAAGACAGCTTAGAGTTGGAGAGATGATTAAGCAGTCTTTAAGCATGATTTTTATAAGAAATGAGGCTAAGGTGCCGAATTTAGAAACAAATACTATAACAGTTACTGAGGTTAGAATGAGCCCTGATTTAAAAATTGCTAAAGCATATGTTCTTCCATTGGGCGGAAAAGATGCTGAGGAAACAATTAATATTTTGAAAGAATACTCATTCTTAATAAGAAAAATTTTATCACAAAAAGTGGTTATGAAATTTTTACCAAAATTACTTTTTAGAAAAGATGAGTCTTTTGAGTATGCGGAAAAAATAGAAAACTTAATAAAACAAACAAATAAATAGGAAGAAAGAGGCATGAATAAAAAGGCACAAGAATTAGCAATGCATGATAAAGATACTGGATCTTCAGAAATCCAAATCGCTTTGCTAACAGAGAAAATTGAAACTCTCTCTAAGCATATTAAGCAATTCAAGAAGGATAAACATTCATCTGTTGGATTGTTGAGAGCGGTAAATAGAAGAAAGAAATTGTTAGAATACCTAAAGAAAAACAAAATGGATTCTTACAAAAATGTACTGTCGAAATTGAATTTAAGAAAATAGAAGTCAAGGTAGATAGAACGGAATGGAACGAAACGAACGAAACGAAATGGAAATGAAATGTTTAAAGTATATAAGAAGGAAATTGAAGTAGCGGGAAAAAAGATAAGTTTAGAGACAGGTAAAGTAGCAAGACAGGCAGACGGTGCAATAATCGCAACATGTGGAGAGACAGTCGTATTAGCAACAGTAGTTGGGGCAAAAAAAGTAAATCCTGATATGGATTACTTTCCATTATCTGTAAATTACCAAGAGAAATATTATGCAGCTGGAAAAATTCCTGGTGGATATTTTAAAAGAGAAGCAAGACCAACTGAGAGTGAAACATTAATTTCTAGATTAATTGATAGACCAATCAGACCTTTGTTTCCTGACGAATTTAAAAATGAAGTACAGTTATTACCAACTGTAATTTCATACGACAAAGAAAACGAACCAGATATTTTATCAATCACTGCTTCATCGGCAGCATTAGCTATATCAGGAATGCCATTTATGGGACCTGTAGGAGCGTCAAGAGTTGGATTTATTGATGGAAAATATGTTTTAAACCCATCTAAAGCAGAGCTAGAAAAATCGAAATTAGATTTAGTTGTAGCAGGTACAAAAGACGCTGTTTTAATGGTTGAGTCCGAAGCAAGTGGTTTAACTGAAGAAGAAATGTTAAACGCAGTCAAATTTGGTCATGAAGGCTTTGTTCCAGTGATTGAAATGATCGAGGAGCTTGCAAAAGAATGTAGAAAACCTGAATGGACAGTTGAGAAAAAAGATTTATCTGAAGTTAAGAAAAAACTTGAGGAAACTTTTACTGAAGATCTTAAAAAAGCTTTTGCTACAAGAGATAAACAAGATAGATCAAATCAAATTTCTGAAATTACTGATAAAGCTAAAAAACTTTATGAGGAAGATGAAAACTACACAGATCTTGATGTTAACAGTCAGCTAAAAAGTCTAGAAAAATCAATTGTTAGAACTGATATCCTAAAAAATAAAAATAGAATTGATGGAAGAGGTTTATCTGATGTAAGACCTATCGAGTGTGAAGTGGGTATTTTACCTAGAGCTCATGGTTCTGCATTATTTACTAGAGGAGAAACCCAAGCAATTGTTGTTGCAACTTTAGGAACATCTGATGATGAACAAAGAATTGAAAGCTTAGATGGATTGCAAAGAGAACGATTTATGCTTCACTATAATTTTCCTCCTTTTTCAGTTGGAGAAACGGGAAGAATTGGAACTGGTAGAAGGGAAATCGGACACGGTAAATTAGCTTGGAGAGCAATCAACTCTTCATTACCTACAAAAGAAGCATTTCCATATACTTTTAGAGTAGTTTCAGAGATAACAGAGTCTAATGGTTCTTCTTCAATGGCTACAGTTTGTGGAACGTCTTTAGCATTAATGGATGCTGGAGTGCCAATTAAAGAGCCAGTTGCAGGTATTGCAATGGGTCTAATTAAAGAAGGTGATGATTTTAGTGTTTTGTCAGACATTTTAGGTGATGAAGATCACCTAGGTGATATGGACTTTAAAGTTGCTGGAACCAAAGATGGAATTACTTCTCTCCAAATGGATATCAAAATTACAGGTATTACATTTGAAATCATGGAGCAAGCATTAAGCCAAGCTAAAGATGGAAGAGTTCATATCTTAGGAGAAATGAATAAAGCATTATCAGCTTCAAGATCTGATGTTGGAAAACATACGCCAAAAATGGAGCAAGTTAACGTTGATAAAAAAGACATTGCTGCTGTCATTGGAAAAGGTGGCGCAACAATCAGAGAGATAGTTGAAAAATCAGGTGCGAAAGTAGATGTAAACGACGAAGGTGTAGTAACAGTTGCTGCTCCAGATGAAGAGTCTAGAAATATCGCAATGCAGATGATTAAAGACATAACTGCAAAAGCTGAACTGAATAAAATTTATTCAGGTAAAGTAATGAAGATTATGGAATTCGGCGCATTTGTTAATTTCTTGGGAAAACAAGACGGACTTGTTCACATCTCAGAACTTGCAGATAAAAGAGTTGCTAAAGTAACTGATGTTGTCAAAGAGGGTGACGAAGTTAAAGTTAAAGTGATTGGCTTTGATAGAGGTAAAGTTAAACTTTCTATGAAACAAGCCGCTGAGTAATAGCCTAAATTAAAATTCTAAACCCCTGGAATGAGAGTTCTGGGGGTTTTTTATTGGCAATTTGGCAACAGAGCGCCCTAATATTTTTAACTAAATTTAACTATATTTTAAGAAATATTCTTAGGATCTGGCATTCCAACTTTGTTATATCCAGCATCTACGTAGTGAATTTCACCAGTAACTCCGTTTGCAAGGTCACTTAGTAGGTATAATGCTGAATTTCCAACATCATGGATATCTACGTTTCTTTTCAGAAAAGAATGGTCTTCATTCCATTTGTATAGGAATTTTGCATCTCCAATCGCTGAGGCAGCCAATGTTTTGATAGGGCCCGCACTTATTGCATTTACTCTCATGCCCTTGGCACCTAAATCTCGAGCTAGATACTTAACACTAGCTTCTAAAGCTGATTTACAAACACCCATTACGTTATAATTTGGAATTGCTTTAGTAGACTCGTAAGTTAAAGTTAATAAACTTCCACCTTGTTTCATTACCTTTGAAGCTTCTTTTGCTACTTCAGTAAATGAAAAACAAGAAATTAACATACTTCTTAAAAAGTTTTCTCTAGTCGTATTTAAATATTCACCTGATAACTCTGATTTATCAGAGAAAGCAACTGCGTGTACTACAAAATCAATTTCACCCCATTGAGATTTGATATCTTCAAATAATTTTACAACTTCTTCTTTTTTTTCAACATCACAACTAAACGTAACTTTTGAATTTAATTTTTCTGCTAAAGGAACTACTCTTTTTTTTAAAGCATCACCTAAATAAGTAAATGCTAATTCAGCTCCAGCTTCTGCAAGTTTTTGAGATATACCCCAGGCAATAGATCTTTCATTTGCAACGCCCATGATCAATCCTTTTTTACCTTTCATCAAACTCATTAACTAAACCTTTTCAAAAATTAAAGCTGCATTAGTTCCACCAAACCCAAAACTATTTGACATAACTGTATTTAAAGTTGCCCCTGTTTCAGTTTTTGCAACGATTGGAAATTTCTTAGCTTCTTCATCCATCTCACTTATGTTTGCAGAGCCAGCTATGAAATTATTCTTCATCATTATCAAACAGTAAATTGCTTCATGAACTGAAGCCGCACCAAGTGGATGTCCCGATAAAGATTTTGTCGAACTAATCTTTGGGATATTGTCTCCAAAAGTATTTTTAACTGCATTTAGCTCCGTGATATCTCCAACTGGAGTAGAAGTTCCATGAGTATTGATATAATCAATTTTATTTTTAGCAGTAGACATTGCCATTTGCATACATCTGACAGCACCTTCTCCTGATGGTGCTACCATGTCGTATCCATCTGAAGTTGCTCCATAACCAGTTAATTCTGCGTATATTTTAGCACCTCTTGCTTTAGCATGTTCATATTCCTCAAGCACTAGCACACCTGCACCACCTGCAATTACAAAACCATCTCTTGTTTTGTCATATGCTCTTGATGCTGTTTCAGGAGCATCATTATATTTTGATGATAAAGCGGTCATCGCATCAAACATCGCCGTCATAGCCCAATGAACTTCTTCACTTCCACCTGCAAAAACAACATCTTGTTTACCCATTTGAATTAATTCCATTGAATTACCAATACAGTGCCCACTTGTGGCGCATGCAGAACTCATTGTGTAGTTGGTTCCTTTAATTTTAAATGGAACAGCAAGTGTTGCAGAAGCTGTACTTGCCATAGTTCTTGGAACAATGAATGGTCCCATTAATTTTGGAGTTTTAGCCCTCGTTTTATCTGCAGCTAAAATAACATTTTCAATTGATGGACCACCAGAACCCATTACGATTCCAGTTTTAAAATTGCTAACTTCAGTTTCTTCTAATCCAGAATCCTCAATAGCTTCTTTCATTGCTATATAATTATAAGCTGAACCTGAGCCCATAAATCTAATTGTTTTCCGATCGATATGATCTTCTAATTTTATATTTGGTTTGCCATGAACATGACTTTTAAGATTATGTTCTTTATATTCCTCAGCATAAGAAATTCCTGATTTTGAATTAATTAATGATTGATGAACTTCTTCTTGGTTGTTTCCCAAACAAGAGACAATTCCTAATCCTGTAATTACTACTCTTCTCATTATTTAAATAACCCCACTTTCAAACTTTCTGCTGAATATATTTTTTTGTCATCAGCAAGTACAATTCCATTGGCAAGACCGACAGTTGTTCCACCTGGCGACATAATTTTTTTCATATCTATTTCGTACCTTACATTTTTAACATTTTGTAAAATTTCACCAGTAAATTTTACAGTACCAACTCCTAGAGCTCTACCTTTGCCAGGATTTCCTAGCCAGCCCAGAAAAAATCCAACTAGTTGCCACATAGCATCTAAACCGAGACACCCAGGCATGACTGGATCCTCTTTAAAATGACAGTCAAAAAACCATAGATCGTTTTTTATATCTAATTCAGCCTTTAAAGAGCCTTTATTGAAAGCTCCATTATTCTCGTTGATTTCAGTTATTCTATCAAACATCAGCATTGGAGGAAGTGGTAATTTTGCATTACCTGGTCCAAAAAGATCACCATTTCCACAACTTATTAGATCGTCATATGAGTAGGAATTTTTTTTCATATTTTTTGAGAAACCTTATTACTTGATTTAATGCCAATATAATATAATAAAACTGTATATTTTTATTCATACATTAGAATAATTATAAAATACAATGGTAAAAAACTGTAATTTTGTTGAAAAATTAAGAGATTTAGGACTTAGACCCACTAAACAAAGAGTTAAAATGTGCGAAGTTCTATTTAATAGAGAAAAAACTTTTCATTTTACAATCAATGATCTCGTAAAAATGATTTCTGAGGAGATGAATGAAAAAATTTCTTTAGCAACAGTTTACAACACTGTTCATGCATTTAAGAAAAAAGGTTACTTAAAAGAAATTTCGATTAACAGCGATAAAAGTTATTTTGATACAAACACATCTGTTCATCATCATTTTTATGATGAAGATACTCATCAGCTAATAGATTGTGATGAAAATGATATAGATCCAGTAAATATTAAAAAAAATATTACAGGAAAAAAAATAAATTCAGTTGAAGTTCTGGTTAAAGTTGCGAGTGATAATCAAACTCAAAAATAATTCAATTAAATCAATTATATAAAATCTAGATTATAATAATTCTAAACTATTGACATTAAAGTTTTAGACACTATATGGTCTATAAAGTTAAATTAAGGAGAAAAAAATGTCTTTAAAAGGAAGTAAAACAGAAGAGAACTTAAAAGCAGCATTCGCTGGTGAGAGTCAAGCAAATAGAAGATATCTTTATTTTGCACAAAAAGCTGACATCGAAGGTTATAATGATGTAGCTACAGTATTTAGATCAACAGCAGAAGGTGAAACTGGTCACGCACATGGTCACTTAGAATACCTTGAACAAGTTGGAGATCCAGCTACTGGGAAACCAATTGGTGAAACTAAAGCAAATTTAGCTTCAGCAATTGAGGGAGAAACGCATGAATATACTGACATGTACCCAGGTATGGCTAAAACTGCAAGAGAAGAAGGTTTTGAAGAAATTGCAGATTGGTTTGAGACTTTAGCAAAAGCTGAAAAATCTCATGCTGGTAAATTTCAAAAAACTTTAGAATCTATTGCCTAAATAATATTCATTAGTGGGCGTTTACCGCCCACTAAATTTAACAAAATTTCTAAAATCAAAAAAAATGAAAGAGCAACTTTTACAATTAATAAAAGATTGGTTTAATGAACCAGTGGTATTAGTTTCTTTATCATTAATTATAATTTCTAATATAATCGTATGAGCAAAGAAGGAAGTCTAGACGCCCCAATTCGTCACCCTATTGATTTTGAGCATCCAGATTTTTTAAATCCTGAAAAATTAGATGCAGAAATGCGAAGAGTGTTTGATATTTGCCATGGATGTCGAAGATGTTTTAATCTTTGTGATTCTTTTCCAAAATTGTTCGATATGATTGATGAGTCTGAAAATGAAGACGTAGAAAGTTTAAAAAGTGAGCAATTTGCTCCGGTTGTTGATGCCTGTACTCTTTGCGACATGTGTTTTATGACCAAATGTCCTTATGTACCTCCTCATGATTTTGATCTTGATTTCCCTCATTTAATGTTGAGGTACAGAACGGCACAGAAAAAATTAGGTAAATTACCAAGTGTTCCAATGCAATTAGCCCAAATAGATAGAAACGCAAAAATTGGGGTTTTATTTTCTAAAATAATTAATTGGGCATCAGATATAAAAAATAAGTTGTTCAGAAAAATATTAGAGGTAGTTGCTGGTATCGATAAAAGGGTTCAACTTCCAAAATACAATTCAGAAACTTTTTCTAACTTTTTTAAGAAAAATAATGACAAAATAAACTACGAGACAAAAACTAATGATAGAAAAGTTGTAATTTATTCTACATGTTTTGTTAACTTTAATAAAAAAAATACGGGTGTTGCAGCTTTAAAAGTTCTAAAGAAAAATGGTGTAGAAGTTCAAGAAGCCTATCCTGGATGTTGTGGAATGCCATTCTTAGAGCAAGCTGATCTTCCTAAAGTTGTGGAACAGGCTAAAAAAGTTTCTAAAGATTTAGTTGAATGGATTAACAAAGGTTACAAAGTTGTTACATTAACCGCTAGTTGTGGTTTAATGTTAAAATTTGAATGGCCATTGCTTTTACCTAATGATGATAAAATAAAAAAATTATCTGCAAACGTTATGGATATTGATGAGTATGTTGTTGATATTGCAAACAATGAGGGATTAGCAGATGGTTTACAAGAAATAGATGGTGGAGTGACAGTGCACCATGCGTGTCACGCAAGAGCACAAAACATGGGTATCAAAGCCAGAGATATGCTTAAACTTATCCCGAATGTTAAAATTGATGTTGTGGAGAAATGTGCTGGGCATGGTGGAACTTTTGGTGTGATGAAAGAAACACATGATCTGGCCAATAAAGTAGGAAGACCAACTGCAAGACAAATTAAAACAAAAAATAACAAGTACATGGCTTCTGATTGTCCTTTAGCAGGTAAGCACTTGAAGCAGCTTGAAGTGGATACTAACATCTCCAATGATGAGGCACTACATCCTATCGAATTGATGGCTAAAAGTTATAAATTATGATTATGCCAAGAGAAAAAAGAGAGATACAAAAAGAAGACATCATGCCATTGGATGTCTACACAAAAAATAGAAGAGAACTGAGAAAAAATATTGTTGATTTTAAAAAAAATAGAAGAATTGCATTAGGTCCTTATGCAACTTTTTATTTTGAAAGTTACGAGACAATGTTGGCTCAAGTTCAAGAAATGTTATATATTGAAAAAGGTGGAGATGAACAACTTAAAGATGAGTTGTCAGCATACAATCCTCTAATACCAAATGGTAAAGAATTAACAGCTACTTTGATGTTTGAAATAGACAATCCTATATCACGTGCAGCTTTTCTAGGAAAAGTGGGTGGAATAGAAGAAACAGTGTTTATGAAAATTAATGGAGAAAAAATAAAAGCTATACCAGAGGAAGATGTTGATAGAACATCAGCTGAAGGAAAAGCTTCTTCAGTTCAATTTATTCATTTTAATTTTTCAGATGACCAAATAGCTAAATTTAAATCTGAAGAAATTGAAGTTGAAATAGGAATAGATCATAAAGAATATTCCCATACTACCAAGCTGTCTTTAGAGAACAAAAAGTCACTTTCTGCCGATTTTAATTAATTAAATCCCCAGATATTATCTGTTTTAACCCAACCTTGAAATTTTCCAGATGTTATCTGACACCATTCTTGCTCACACTTTTCTAATATTAATAACCTACCTTCCTTAATAAGAGCTATTGGTTTTGCAAAAGATGTAGGGTTTTTAAATAAAATTTTATCTTTTGTTGCTATTGCAGAATTATTTTTTTTTAATTGAGATATATGTATCCACCCACCATTATTTTTAAGGTCTATAATTCTTCTAAAGTTTTCTTTTTTATCTATTTGTTTTAAAGGAAGATTAATTTTTTTGTAAACATATTTTACATCTGAATCAAAACTTGGACCGTACCTAACGTTTACTTTATTTTTTTTTAAAGAAACAAATATTTCATCAGCTGAACTTATTGAAATTGATAAGATAAAAATTAAAATTATTCTTATAATTAATTGCATAGACAGTTTTTTCTTTTCTTAATTTTTGCTTTTCTAAAATTTAAATTTAATAAATCAATAATTAAAATATAATTATTCAAACTTTGGCCTATATTTAAAATATTTTTTAAAATTTCATTAGCTTGCATCGTGCCAACTATTCCTGCTACAGTTCCCAGGATTCCTTCATATTCACAATTGAGTATTTCATCTGATATTTTTTCCTCTTGATAAAAACATCGAAGGCATGGTTCTTTTTTATTTTTAAAATTAAATGTAAAGATATGACCATCAAATTTACTTATAGCACCAGTTACCAAAAACTTTTTATACTTTAAACTTAAATCATTAATTAGAAATTTACTTTCAAAATTATCAGTTCCATCAACAATATAATCGTAATCTTTAATAATTTTTTGAAAATTAGATTTATTTAATTTGTAATTAAAAATTTTTATTTTTGTTAAAGAATTAATGTTGTTTAATTTTTTTTTAGCTATTTTGACTTTTAATTGATTTAAATCTTTCTCATCGAATAAACTCTGCCTATGAATATTTGAAAGGCTTATTCGATCATGATCCACAATTCCTAATAAACCAACCCCTGACCTAGTCAAGAATTCTGCTACTGGGCACCCAAGACCACCCATGCCTATTATTAATACTTTTGCATTTGTAATTTTATTTTGACCTAAAATACCAATATTTTTTAATATGATCTGTCTTGAAAAACGTTCGATTTGTTTTTTGTTTAATTTTTTGCTCATTTTCCTGTTGAGCCAAATCCGCCTTCGCCTCTAATTGTTTCTGGAAGCTCATCTGTTTCCTCAAAATTCATTTTTATTACTGGTGCAAGAACCATTTGAGCTATTCTGTCTTTATTGTTTATTAAAAAATCTTCTTTTCCGTGATTGTAAAGTATTACTTTTATCTCACCCCTGTAATCACTATCTATTGTTCCTGGTGTATTTAAAACACTAATATTATTTTTTGCTGCTAAACCTGATCTAGGTCGTATTTGAATTTCAAATTCATTTGAAAAAGCAACGGCAATTCCAGTTGGAACTAAACAAGAATATTGGGATTTAAGTATAATAGGTTCTTTTATAAATGCCATAAGATCCATACCCGAAGCCCCTTCTGTTTTGTAAGCAGGTAGTTCTATTGAAGGATCTA
Source organism: Candidatus Pelagibacter sp. HIMB1695 (assembly GCF_052047655.1). Lineage (NCBI taxonomy): Bacteria > Pseudomonadati > Pseudomonadota > Alphaproteobacteria > Candidatus Pelagibacterales > Candidatus Pelagibacteraceae > Candidatus Pelagibacter > Candidatus Pelagibacter sp. HIMB1695. The sequence continues at coordinate 1,053,718 of NZ_JBNAJT010000001.1, forward strand.
ATTTTTTAACAAGAATTTTTGCCATTAATTTAATTGATCAATTATTCTATCAACTATTTCTTCAGAAATTTCAGATTTTCTTTTGTATGGTAAGACTTCACTTTTTAAAGATTTATTTTTGTAGTGGATTACAACTTCATTATAATCAGAGTTAAATCCAATATTTTTTTTAGAAACATCATTAGCAATTATCCAATCACAATTCTTTTTATTTAATTTTTCTTCTGCATTTTTTAAAACTTCGTTTGTTTCTGCCGCAAAACCAATCACAATTTCAGGCCTCATAGAATTATGATTTGATATGTAATTTAAAATATCAATATTTTTTTCTAAATTTAAATTTAATGCTTCTTCTTTTTTTATTTTTGTTTGAGATTTATTTTTTACTTTAAAGTCTGATACTGCTGCTGAAAAAATTGCTACATCTACAGGTAAATTCTCTTGTGTAGCAGCAAACATTTCATCTGCTGTTTCAACTTCAATGAGCTTAATATCTTTTTCTACTTCTAGATTAGTTGGTCCTGAAATGAGTGTTGTATCAAAACCTTTTTTCGATAGACATTTAGCTAGTTCATATCCTTGTTTGCCACTTGATTTATTTGTTATAAAACGCACAGGGTCGATATACTCATTTGTTGGACCCGCAGTAACTAAAGCTTTAAATTTTTTATTTTGACTTTGGTTTAAAAAAAATTGGTTTAACTCATCCGCAATTTTTGATGGTTCTGACATCTTACCCTCTCCGTATTCCCCGCATGCCATATCTCCTATTTCTGGACCAATAAACTTATAACCAAAATCTTTTAATTTTTTTAAATTAATTTTTGTAGATTTATGTTCCCACATTCTAACATTCATCGCTGGTGCTAAATAAATTTGTTTATTTGAAGCAAGTATTACAGTAGAAGCCAAATCATCTGTAGTACCTTGTGCTAATTTTGAAATTGTATTTGCTGTAGTTGGTGCAACGATAACTATGTCTGCCCATCTAGAAAGTGAAATGTGATCCATTTCAGTTTCGTTTTCTAAACTAAACAAATTACTATAAACTTTACCTTGAGATAATGATGCTACTGATAATGGAGTTACAAATTCTTTAGCACTAGAAGTCAGTATAGTTTTTATTTCTGCACCATTTTTTTTTAATAATCTAATCGTTTCAAGACTTTTATAAGCTGAAATACCACCACAAATAATAAAAAGAATTTTTTTGTTATTAAGATTTTTCATTTGCAGAATTAAAATACTATAAGACCAAAAATTACAAGAAGTAATAAACCAATAATAGATTGGTTTCTAAATGCTATCATTTCAGATTTTTTATCGTTTAAAGCTGTATAAGAATTGGAGTTTTGAGGAATTTGTCCGCTAGCTAAAAATGTTAGAGCTTGATTTGCTTTGTCCATGATTTCAGGTAACTCAGGTAATCTTTTAATTACTTCAGTACTATTTTTAAGTGTTTCGTTAAAATTATTTATGGGATCTTTTGTTTCTCTTAACCAACTTTCAAGAACTGGTTTAGAGGTTGTCCAAATATTAGTGTTAGGATTTAATTTTCTTGCAACACCCTCAACTACAACCATTGTTTTTTGTAACATCAACAATTGAGGTTGAGTTTGCATATTGAATTTTTCTGTAACATCAAAAAGCTGTTTTAATAATTTTCCACCTGAAATATCTTTAACCTCTTGACCAAATATTGGCTCTCCTATTGACCTTAATGCTTGCGCAAGATCATCTATTGGCACATTTTTAGGGACTAATCCTGCTACCAAGTGAACCTCAGCAACTTTTTTATAATCTCTTTGTATAAATCCAAATAAAATTTCAGCTAAAAAACGTTTACTCATTTTGTCTAATCTACCCATTATGCCAAAATCTATTGGAGCTATTTGACCGCTATCATCAATAAATATATTTCCTTGGTGCATATCAGCATGAAAAAAACCATCCCTTACAGCATGTCTTAAAAAATGCTGGATAATATCTTCAGCAATTTTATTAGTATTTAAATTTCTTTTTTTCAGTTCTTCTGTTTCACGAATAGATACTCCATCTATCCAATCTAATGTCATTACATTTTCACTAGTAAAGTTCCAATATATTTCAGGAACTTTGAACCCAGCATCATTTTTTGTATTTTCTGCATATTCATTTGCAGCTGCTGCCTCGAACCTTAAATCCATTTCTAGGTTGGTTATTTCTTTCAACAAAAAAACAACTTCCACAAGTTTTAATCTTTTAGTTTTTTTTAAAAATGACTCAATGATAAATGCAAATAGCATCATCGCATCAATTTCTTCATTAAATATTTTTTTTATGTCTGGTCTTATAATTTTTATTGCTACATCTTTAATTGTACCATTGTCATTTATTTTAGCTTTATGAACTTGTGCTATTGATGCAGCAGCAACTGGCTCACTTAAATCAATAATAGAATTGTAAGCATCATTGCCTAAATCATTTTTAATTATTTCTTTTGCCTGATTAATAGAGAATGGTGGTACACGATCTTGTAATTTTTCCAGCTTTGTAGAAAGTTCTTCTCCTATAATATCAGGTCTAGTAGCTAAAAATTGACCTAATTTTATAAAAGTTGTACCCATCGACTCTAATGATTTTGAAAGTCTTTCACCATCATCTAGCGCATGATGACTCAATTCTTTTTTTTCAAAAGATATTGCTAATAGCTGAAATAAAATTGTGATTGCGACCGGCGGTTTTTTAAATTTAGAGGCAATATCTAAAATATCAGATTTTGCAATTTTTCTTCCTAATTTAAATAAAGTAATTAATTTTCTTAGCATTATATTTTCCAACCACTATGGATAGAAACTATACCACCTGAAAAGTTCCTATAATTACATTTCGTAAAATTATGCTTTTTCATTAAGTCAATTAATTCTTCCTGATTAATAAATTCTTCAATACTTTTTACTAAATATTCATATGGTTTTTTATCGCCAACAATAAATTGACCAATATGAGGAATTATTTTTGAATAGTTTTTATAAACAAAATCTAGTTTAGAGTTTTGAATTTTTGAAAATTCTAAACATAGAAATCTTCCCCCTGGTTTTAATACCCTATAAGCTTCAGATAGAGCTTTATCTAAATTCTTTGTATTTCTAAGACCAAAACTTATTGTGTAATAATCAAATTCGTTGTCTTGAAGTGGAAGCTTCTCAGCAGCTGCATTGATCCATTTTATATTTTTATAATTAGATAATTTTTGTTTGCCTTGATTAATCATACCTTTATTTGGATCTATGCAAGTGACTTCTGACATTTGATTTGTACTATTCAAAAATAATTTACCAATATCTCCAGTTCCACAAGCAACATCTATTAACTTTCTATTTGGAGATGGTTTCATTATATTGATTAGACTTTTTTTCCAAAATCTATGAATGCCCAGTGACATGAAATCATTCATCAAGTCGTATTTACTATAAACTTGATCGAAAACACCTTCCACAAGGCCTTTTTTATTTTGAAGATATTGTTGCATAAAAAAATATATATTGAATATAGTGAGAAATGCCAGAATTACCAGAAGTAGAAATTGTTAGACAATCTTTAGACAAAAAAATTAAACAAAAAAGTATTAAAAAAGTAATTATTAGAAATAAAAATCTTAGGGTTCCACTTCCAAAAAATTTTAGTTCTTTTTTAATGAATAAAAAAATTATTAAAGTAGATAGATTTTCCAAGTATTTAATATTGAATTTTAAAAGTGGAGAGTTTTGTTTGATACATTTGGGTATGTCTGGAACCATACACATCATTGATATTAAAAAAAAATTAAAATTTACTAATGCTAGTTTTTATCATTCCCCTATATTACCAAAAAAACATAATCATATTGAATTAATATTTAATTCTTTGAAAGTAATTTATAATGATCCAAGAAGATTTGGTTTTTTTGAGTTAGTAGAAAATAGTGAAAAATTAGAAAATAGATTTAAAAATTTGGGACCAGAACCATTCAATTTAAATTTTAATTTGAATTATGTTTTTAATTACTTCGAAGGAAAGAATAAAAATATTAAAACATTTTTATTAGATCAAAAATTTGTTTCTGGAATTGGGAATATTTATGCAAGTGAAATTTTATTTCTAAGTAAGATTTATCCATTTAAAAAAGCAAGTTTATTAACTAGAGAAGATTGTAAAAAAATTATTTACTATTCAAAAAAAATTTTATTAAGAGCAATTAAAAAAGGTGGTTCAAGTATTAGAGATTTTAAGGATACGTTGGGATCTTCTGGAAACTATCAAAAAGAATTTAAAGTATATCAGCAAGAAGGATTAAGATGTAAAACTATAGGATGTACAGATACTATACAGAAAAAAATTGTATCAAATAGATCTACTTTTTTTTGTAATTCCTGCCAAAATTAGCCAAATATTTAGTTGACCGTTTTCAGTTCTCAAGCTATACCCCTGCGCATGGCAAATACAAAATCAGCTATTAAACGTATAAGACGTATTTCTAAGCAAACAGCAGTTAATAAAGCTAGAAAAAGTAGATTTAGAAATGCATTAAAGAAAATGAACGCTTTAATTGATACCAAAAAGAAAGATGAGGCGTTAAAATTCTTACCTAAATTAAACTCTGAGTTGATGAAAATTGCAAAGACTGGTGTAATTAAAAAACAAAATGCATCAAGAAACGTTTCAAGAATAACTAAAAAGATTGCAGCAATTTAAAAACCTTAAGTTGTTTCGAAGATAAATTTCACACACACATTATATAAGATCTAAATATTTTCAAATTACTATATTTAGATTTAGTAAATCTTTGATCTCAAACAATACAATCAATGTTTGATTCAATCTGTATTTGATTCAATCAAAAATTTTATTTTTAAGAAAATTTAAAACTAATTTAAAAATTTATGTCCATAAAAAAAAATGATTGTGACAATAAATTCTACAATTGCAGATTTAATTTTTTTTTAATTTTAAATTTAATACTTGTTGCAAAATTTTTTAAATCGTTCTAACTGAGATCTTCCCTTAAGTTATGAATAAAACTTTTACAAATAAAAATATTAATAATTTTGCTTCAGAAGAGATCGATTGGCAACAAATTCAATCTGAAATGAAGAATAAATTAGGTTTGGAAATTTATGAAAGTTGGTTAAAAAAAATATCATTTCTTGAGGAGCATAATAATTATTTACTTTTATCTGTTCCAACTAGATTTATCAGAGACTGGATTACTTCGAGGTATTTAGACCAAATTCTGAAAATAATTAAATTGTATAAAAAAGATATAATTAGAATTGAATTTAAAATTATTGATCAAAAAGTTGATAAGGATTTAAAAGACACAACAAATATTGAAAATACCCAAAATGAAAATGTTTCATTTATAAAAGACTCGTACCTTCAGTATAACAGAATAGATCCAAACAAACGATTTGATAACTTTATAACTGGATCAAGCAATAAACTTGCATATGAAGCTTCTTTAAAGGTTACAGAAACTATCTCTCATTATAATCCACTTTATATTTATGGTGGTGTAGGAATGGGGAAAACTCACTTATTAAATTCTATTGGTTTTGAGATGAAGAAAAAAAATAAAGTGATGTTCATTTCAGCGGAACGTTTCATGTATCAGTTTGTAAAATCAATTAAATCAAATGATATGGTTAAGTTTAAAGAATATTTTAGAAATACTGATATTTTATTAATAGATGACATCCAGTTTATTAGCGGCAAAGAAGCAATGCAGGAAGAATTTTTTCATACATTCAATGCTTTGTTAGATAAAGGATCACAAATTATAGTATCAGCTGATAGAGCACCTAATAAATTAATGCGTATTCAAGAGAGAATTAAATCCAGATTTTCAGGTGGATTGGTTGTTGACATTCAAAAACCTGATTTAGAATTACGAAAAAAAATAGTTCAAAAAAAAACAGAAGAATTAAACAATTTATATTCAGATCAGCTTCAAGTATCAAAAGATATACAAGATTTTATCAGTAATGAGATCTCAGGAAGTGTTAGAGAATTAGTTGGAGCAGTTAATAGAATAGTATCCTTTTCAAGAATTTATAACAAAGTTCCAAATTTACCTGAAACTAAAGTGGTATTAAAAGATCTTTTAAATATCTCAGAAAATAAAGTAACAATTGACTTAATACAGACTATTGTGTGTAAGTTTTTTAAGATAAGCAAAAATGAAATGCTTTCTTCAAGAAGATCAAGATATCTTGTAAGACCTCGACAGACAGCAATTTACTTAACTAAAATTTTAACTTCAAAATCATTACCAGAAATAGGCAGAGAATTCTCGAATAGAGATCACACAACAATTATCCATTCTGTTAAAACAATTGAGAAAATCAAAGAAAAAGATCCAGAAATGGTAGATAATATCAATAAACTTAAAAATCAGATATTATACAATAACAAAGAAAATGAAATTTAACGTCAACCAACAAGACCTTCAGCAAGCACTAAATTATTGTCAGGGTGTAATTGAAAAGAGAAGCACGTTACCAATTTTATCTAATATTTTATTAGATGCTAGTAATTCTAAATTAACAATTACTGCTACAGATCTTGATTTAATTTTTATACACCAGCTAAATAATGTTGAAATTCTTGAAGAAGGAAAAACAACAACAACCTCGTCAATTATGTATGACATAATCAGAAAATTAACATCAGGAAAAAAAATTAACCTTACTCTTACCGATGTAAGTAAATTACAAGTAGAATCGGAAAAATCTATTTTTAATTTGAATTGTATTAGTGCTACCGAGTTCCCATTAACTGATGAAAATTTTAATGAAAATGAATTTACTATAAAATCAAAACAATTATTGAAGCTTCTAAATAAATGTAAGTTTTCTGTTTCAAATGATGAAACTCGACATTATTTAAGTGGTATTTATTTTCACCAAACCGAAGTTGAAGATAAAAATTATTTAACAGCTGTTGCTACTGACAGTCATAGAATGTCGATTTCAAAAATCAGGCTAGATGAAAAAATTGAATTTGACCCTATTATACTTCCTAAAAAAACAATTTTTCAACTTTGTTCACTGTTAGATAGTTATGATGGTGATGTAAAAGTATCAAATCTAAAGTCAAAAATTAAGTTTGAACTGAATAATAGTATTTTAATTTCAAAACTTATCGATGGAAAATTTCCGAATTATATTCAAGTAATACCTAAAAATAATCAAAAAAAATTAGAAATTGATTTAAAACTTTTCTTAAACTCAGTTGATAGAGTAGCTTCTGTATCTCTGGATAAAAAAGATGGTGTAAAATTTAATTTATCAAATGATACTCTAGATCTTTCGGTAAATAATACTAATAGTGGAGACGGAAAAGAAACATTAAATGTTAAATTTGATCATGACTTAGAAATAAGTTTTAACTCCAGATATTTGATTGATGTAGCTTCACAATTAGATGGTGATAGAGTCGAAATCTTCTTTAATGATACGGGTTCACCAGCTTTAATAAAAGATCCAGGCGATTTTGATAGTATCTATGTTGTGATGCCAATGAAGGGTTAATTTATTAAATCTAATTCTTGATAGATATTTTTTTCTAGAGTTTTTAAAAATTCATTTTTTTCTAGGCCAGCTGAAATAGGTTTTAATATTGATATAGTAATTGTTCTATTACTATTTTTTCCACCTTTTTTTGGCCATACATAACCAGAGTTTATGGCTACTGGTAAACAATTTATTTTTAATTCTTCATATATCCTTGAGGCTCCTTTTTTAAATGGAGTTCTATCATCAGGTAATACCCTGGTACCTTGAGGAAAAATAATTAATGGACGATTTGATTGTGATATTGTTATTGAAATATCATTAAAAAAACCCAAATTATCTTTAGTCGTTTTATTTCTATTTATTGAAATTGATCCTATTTTTTTTAAATACCAACCAAATATTGGAATTTGAAGAAGCTCTTTCTTTAAAATAAAAACTGGTGAATTAAAAATAGTTTGCAAATAAAAAGTTTCAAACATTGATTGATGAGATGCAGCAATAAAAAATTTATCCTCTTTGATTATATTTTCTTCACCTTTGATAAGGATTTTTACTGAAAGGATAAACCTTAAGCAAATACCAGTCCAATAGCCCATTAATTTACCACCAATTAAAACAATTTTTCTTGGTAGAAAAAAAGAAGGTAAAAAAATTATAGAAATAAAAATAATTCCAGTAAAAAAAATTATTGAAAATAAAATGTTTCTTATCATTGTCTCAAAAGCTAAATTAAATCTTTATGCTTTTGTCTTTTTCTAATTATTTTTATTTTGTTGTTTTTAATTAATATTTCTAATGGTTTTGTTCTTAAGTTATAATTTGAACTTAGTGACATTCCGTAAGCACCAACATCACATATTGCAACATAATCCTTTTCTTGAAGTTCCTGAAAGTTTTTAATAGTTACAAACTTGTCTGTGCTTTCACATATAGGTCCTACAAATTCATAAGTTTTTTTGGAAACTTTTCCAGATTTAATAACAGGTAAAGTTTTGTGAATTGCACCATATAATGCTGGTCTCATTAAATCATTCATTGCTGCATCCAATATAATGAATTTTTTACTTTCACTGTCTTTTATATAAATTACTTTTGTAATCAATGTTCCAGAATTTCCTATTATAGATCTTCCTGGTTCAAATATAATTTTACATTTCTTATTTTTTAAAAATTTTTTAATAGCTAAATTATATTTTTTATAATTAAGTTTTTTATTTTTATCTGCATAAGAAATTCCCATACCACCACCTAAATCGATGTATTCAAATTCATGAGATGTTTTCTTTAAAATATTATCGACTACTTTAAGCATCTTTTCATAAGGCTTATGATCTAAAATTTGGCTTCCAATATGAACACTTAAGCAATTAAGATCTATATTTTGTGAACTTTTGCAATATTCAATTATTTCATAAAATGTTTTTTCATTTACACCAAACTTATTCTCTTTTTTACCAGTCGAAATTTGGCTTAATGTTTTTGCATCAGTATTAGGATTTAATCTTAAACCAATTTTTACAATTTTATTTTTTTGTCTAGCCACTCTATTTATTTCTACTACTTCACTTTTCGATTCTGCGTTTATTAGTAAAATTTTTTTATCTATTGCGTAACTTATTTCATTTGTAGTTTTACCAACTCCTGAAAAAACAATTTTATTTGGACTAACACCTGCTTTAAGAGCCATCATCATTTCACCAACAGATACTACATCAGCTCCAAAACCAAATTTTGATATCTCATTTATTAAATTTACATTGGTATTTGATTTAACTGCAAAACATATCAATGGTGATATTGATTTAAAATTTTTTTTAAAATTTAAAATATTTTCTTTTAACCTTGAGTAAGAATAGCAATATGTTGGAGTACCATATTTTTTTGCAATTTTTAAAAAGTTAACTTTATCAATAGATAATTTTTTATTTATGTATTTCATTACACTCTATTTTTAGAGAATAGATTTAAATAAACTTGGTTTTTGTCCTCTTTGTATACAGGGTCACCTTTCTTGCCACATGAAAATAACAGTAGTAACATAACTAACGTAAATGTGATTTTTTTTATCATTTTAATTTTTTATATTTAGTTATCATTTTTTTAATATTTTCAAAAGAAGTTCCCCCAAATGATTTTTTTGAATTTATAGAGTTTTTTAAATTGAAAATTTCTAAAACCTTTTCTGTCAATTTTGGCTCAATTTTTTTAAGTTCATTTAAACTTAATTCGTTTAAATTTTTCTTTCTTTTTTCAGCCATGTTAACAATAGCAGCTGTTTTTTGATATGCCTTTCTAAATGACATGCTATGTTCTCTAACTAAATAATCAGCTAGATCTGTTGCCGTAATATGACCTGTATTTGCAAGCTCAAGCATTTTCTTTTTATTCGCACTGCAATTTTTTAAAACTTCATCAAATATTTTTAAGCAATTTATTAGAGTGTCATTAGAATTAAAAACTAATTCCTTATCATCCTGTAAATCTTTAAAATAAGAAAGTGGCAAGCCCTTTAGTATCGTTAACATAGAAAAAAAATTTCCGTAAGAAGTACCAGTTTTTCCTCTTAGATATTCTAAGAGATCAGGGTTCTTTTTTTGAGGCATAATTGAAGAGCCTGTAACAACTTTATCTGATAAGTTAATTAAGTTAAATCCATCTGAATTCCATATAATTAATTCCTCTGCAATTCTAGAAATATGCATTGAACATACTGAAACAGCATAAAGAAAATCTAGCACAAAGTCTCTATCTGAAACTGTATCTATTGAATTATTTGTTGGTCTTTTAAATCCAAGTTTTTTAGATGTAAAATTTCTATCTATATTAAATGAAGTGCCTGATAGAGCTGCTACACCCAACGGACTTTCATCTAAATTATCTAAATTGTTTAAAAATCTTTTTTTATCTCTGGTAAACATTTCCACATAAGCCATTAAATAATGGCCAAATGATATAGCTTGAGCATTTTTAAGATGAGTAAAACCTGGCATGATAGTCTCTATATTTTTTTCAGCCAGTTTAATTATGCTTTTGATTACTTTATCTATATTGTTATTAATATCTTTTGTTGCGGTTTTAATCCAAATTTTAAAATCAGTTATTACCTGATCATTTCTTGATCTAGCTGTATGAATGTATCCAGCTTCATCACCAATTATTTGAAATAATCTTTTCTCTATATTCATGTGAATGTCTTCATACTTTTTGTTAAATTCAAATTTTTTGTAAGTTATTTCTTTATAAATTTTATTAAGACCATAAATAATTTTATTTTTTATTTTAAAGGAAATTATCTTTTGTCTAAAAAGCATTTCAACGTGTGCAATGGATCCTTGGATGTCTTCTTTGTAAAGTCTCTTGTCTATATCAATAGAATTACCAACTTTTTGAAATAAGTTTGATGCTTCCTTTTGTATTCGCGTGTTCCATATTGCTTGGTTGTTTTTATTTTTTGCCATGATATTTAGTTATACCTAATTAATATGAGAATTTTAGCATTATTTATTTTTTTAATTACAACTGCAGAAGCTAGTGATTTACCGAACATTAAAAATATTGTTATTCATAAAGTTCCAAAAACGTATGAAAATGTATTTTTTTTAAATAAGAAAAATGAAAAAATTAAAATTAATGATTTCAAAGGAAAATTGTTAGTTTTAAATTTTTGGGCTACCTGGTGTCCTCCATGCAAAGAAGAGATGCCTTCATTAGACAATATGCAGACAAATTTATCACTTAATAATTTAAAAGTTTTTCCTATTAATATTGGAAAAGAAAAACTAAATAAAGTTGAAGAATTTTTTGTAAAATTAGACTTAAAAAATTTGGAACCTTTTTTTGATCCAGAAGTAACTTTAGCTAAAACATTTTCTCTAAGAGGAGTTCCAACATCAATATTTATAAATAAAGAAGGTGAGGAATTTGCAAGGGTTCTTGGTGACATAGACTTTAATGACAAAGATTTTTTAAAGTGGATTGAGAAATATAATTAGTTTTTAAAAAAATATGCGAAAGCTACCAAAACAAGTATAGCCACAAATTGCAGCAGAACTCTAAGCTGCATTAGTTTATTTGAATATTTTTTACTTGTTTCTCCACCTTTAAATAAAGTTCCAATACCCAAAACCAAAACTATTCCAACAGCTATTAAAAGAGCTATAGATAAAATTTTAACTAATATTCCAGAAAACATATTATTATTGTAGTGTGTTTTTAAAAATAAAAAACATAATAAATCATCTATGACATTTTGCCTTAATTCAATCATCATCAAACCAGAAGAAGGAACAGAAATTAAGAATGCGATAATTTTACTTCATGGGTATGGTGGAGATGGAAAAGACATAAGTATGTTAACTTTAAATTGGAAAAGACATCTGCCAAACACTATTTTTATTTGTCCTAATGGACATGAAAAGTGTGCAATTAATCCATCAGGATATCAATGGTTTGATTTAACCAAAGAAGATCCATCTTATATTCTTGAAGAGTCAATTAAAGCTGAAAATGTTATTAAAAAATTTATTGAGGAAGTTAAAACTGAATACAACTTATCAAATCAACAAATTTGTTTATCAGGCTTTAGCCAGGGCTGCATGATGTCTTTGAATGTTGGTCTTACCTCAAATGAAAAATTTTTATGTGTCGTAGGATTTTCAGGAAAAATAATAGATCAAATTAATTTGAAAGATAGAATCAAAAATAGCACAGATACATTACTCATACATGGTGATGTGGACCAAATTGTTCCATCAACACATTTACTTGAAGCTAAAGATTTTTTAATTCGAAATAATATTCCAGTTGAAACGTTATTAATAAAAAATTGTGACCATCACATTCCTATCGAGGCATCAAGTACAGCATTAAATTATATTTTAAAAAAAATTTAACATCTGATCATATTGATTATGATGCTAAACTAAGTTAATGTTTTAATGTGAACAACTTTATTGAACAAGATGTATCATTAGAAAAATGTCCTGCATTAGTTCTTAATGCTGATTACAGACCTCTAAGCTATTACCCACTATCATTATGGTCATGGCAAGACACTGTGAAATCAGTTTTTCTTGATAGAGTTATCATTGTAAGTCATTACGATAGAACTATTAGAAGTCCTTCATTTAATATGAAGCTACCAAGTGTTATAGCTTTGAAGGACTATATTGTTCCTCAAACGAAACCAAGTTTTACTAGATTTAACGTTTTTTTAAGAGATAAATTCTCTTGTCAATATTGTGGAAGTAATGAGGAACTTACTTTTGATCATTTGCTTCCAAGATCTAAAGGTGGAGAAACAAATTGGGATAATGTTGTTACAGCTTGTTCAGCTTGTAATGTAAAAAAAGGTGGAAAATTATTAAAACATTCAGGAATGAAATTAAATCAATATCCATTTAGACCTTCAACAGAAGATTTACATAAAAATGGTAAGAATTTTCCTCCTAACTTTTTACACAAAAGTTGGATGGATTATTTGTATTGGGATGTTGAATTAGAAACTTAAATTTTTTCAGAAATATTAATTGCAATTTTAGAACCAGTTTTAATTATTTTATCTAAAATACTATAAGGTCCTTTTTTAGTTGCACCCTTTTCATAAGCAATATCTTTATGATTAAGCTCATCTTCTCTAAATTTTGTAATTTTATTTTTGAGAAATTTTTCATCTTCATCTAATTGATTAATTTGATTTAAGTAGTGTTCATCAATTACTTCCTCTACAGATGCTGTGCATAGCATGGCTGCTTTTTTTCCTAATAAAGTAGAACCAAATCCTAAACCAACACCTAGTAAATCCCATAGTGGTAAAAGTTTTGTAGGAGCAATGTTTCTTTTTTTAATTTCATTTTCAAAGAATTCACTATGTTCCTTTTCATGAATTTTCATATCTTCTATGATTTTTTTCAAATTTTCATCTTTAACAAATGTATTTAAAGCTAACAATTGACCTTCATATATTTTAACTGCTCCACGCTCACCAGCATGATCTACCCTTATAAATTCTTCAATTTTTTTTTTACTTACTTTTGGCATAGTTTAAATAAATTTTTAATGCATTGATTGTAATTAGTATAGAAATTACAATATTATAGGTTGTAAGTGATAATCCAAAAATTTTAAATGTTACATCTTTGCAGCTCACTTTTTGTTCCTGCAATTGTTTTAAAATTTCTTCTTTGGAAGTTGCCTCAGAGCCATTTTTTAGGTCACAAACTAGTGATTCCTCGATAAACCCTTGTTCAATACCAAAATGATAAACTGATAAGATAGTAGCCGTTAAAAAAACAATTACCAATAAAACCAAAAATATTTTTTCAAACTGAGAAAATTTATAATTCAAGAGTATAATTACTATTGCAATTACATATGGAATTCTCTCTAAGATACAAAGATTGCATGGTTGATGACCCAAAACATATTCAATAAAGAACGCTGACAATAAAGCAACAAAACTAACAAATAAAATTAAGTTAAGAAACAATGATTTGTTATTAAACATTAAATTTAAAAATTAAAAATATAATTCCTAATACTATAACTATTAAAATTCCAATTATAGTGAACCATTTTGAACCATGCTTCTCCATGAATTCAGTAAATAAGTCACCAAATTTATAAGATAAATAAGCAACAATAAAAAATCTAAGACTTCTCGAGATTAAACTTACAACAATAAATACAGGCAAACTAAAACCAACAACACCGCTAGCAATAGTGAATGCTTTATAGGGAAGTGGAGTAAATCCTGCTAGAAAAAGAATACTTAGCCAGGCAAAAAAACCTGATCCTTGAGATAAACTTGTCTTCAAATTTTCTATTTTATTTTCATAACCATAAAATTCAATTACATGAATAGCTAAATCATAAAACAAATAACCTAGCAAATATCCAAAAATTCCACCTAAAACTGAAAATATAGATGCGATTAAAAATATTTTAAAATATTCTTTTTTTTTAGCAATCACCATGGGAATAATCATTACATCTGGAGGTATAGGAAAAAATGAACTTTCAGTGAAGGAAACAATTCCTAAGTATAATTTTGAACTTTTGTGAGCAGCTAAATTTAAACAATATTTATAAAGACTTTGGAACATTTTTTAGTTTTAATATAATTTTAGTTCTTATACTATTTAATTATAATTTAATATAATGGGCGAATGGCGGAACTGGTAGACGCGCACGACTCAAAATCGTGTTTCGCAAGAAGTGAGAGTTCGATTCTCTCTTCGCCCACCAAAGTTTATGGATATAAAAAACTATAATAATCTTTTAGAACTATTTTATAATCAGTATACAAAAGAAAAAGCAGATCAAATTTTTCTAAAATCATTAAAAAATCCAAACGATAAATTTTCTTGGAGAGATACTTATTTGAATATTTTAAAATTAAGCGATGAGCTTAAATCTTTAATTCAAAAAAAAGATAGATGTTTATTAATTTCAGAAAATAGATCTGAATGGATGATATCTGATTTAGCGATAATGTTATCAGGTGGAATTACCGTGCCAGCCTATACCACCTACACCGAAAGAGATTATGAATATTTAATTGATGATTGTAATCCATCAGTAATAGTTGTCTCAGATCAAGTCCAATATAATAAAATTAAAAATATAATTTCTACAAAGCCATTTATAAAAAAGATTATCACCTTTGATCAAATTGACAGTCATTCAGATACTATATGTATTAAAGATATTTTTCTAAAGAACGATTGCGAAGAGATCGATTTTTTAAAATTAGAAATTTCAAGAAAAGATGTAGCTTGTATTATTTATACATCAGGAACCCAAGGTAACCCTAAGGGAGTAATGCTTAGTCATGGGGGGATTTTAAATAATTGTGAAGGTTCTATCTCACTTTTAAAAGAGATAATATCTTACAAACCTAAATTCCTAACTTGGTTACCATTATCGCATTCTTATGAACACACCGTTCAGTTTGTCCAAATAGCCATAGGAGCCGAAGTTTACTATGCAGAAAGTATAGATAAGCTAATTAAAAATATGGGTGAATGTAGTCCAGATATTATGACAGCTGTTCCAAGATTTTATCAGAATCTGTATCAAAAAATTAATTCGACTTTTAATAAAGCTACTGGTTTTAAAAAATTTCTAATAAATAAAATGCTTTATCTTGGAGAAAAAGTACTAACAAATCAAAAACTTACTTTTTTTGAAAAGGTGCAAAATAAAATTTGCGAAAAAATAGTTAGAAAAAAAATAAAAGCTCAATTTGGAGGTTCTCTAAAAGCATTCATTTCTGGAGGAGGAGCGCTAGATAAAGAAGTGGGTGTTTTTTTAAATTCGATAGGTTTACCGACTTTGCAAGGGTATGGGTTAACTGAAACTTCTCCAGTTGTAAGTTGTAACCCAATAAAAGATATAAGGATAGATACAGTAGGTCCTGCTTTTAGTGGCAATGAAGTGAAAATTGCTGACGATGGTGAAATTCTGGTTAAAGGTGAAAATGTTATGTTAGGCTATTGGAATAAAAAGGAAGAGACAGAAAAAGTTTTAAAGGATGGCTGGCTATATACTGGTGATATAGGACATTTTGAAAATGGTTACTTAAAAATCACTGATAGAAAAAAAGATATTTTAATTACTCCAGGTGGTGACAATATTTCTCCTGTGAAGATTGAAAATGATTTACTCAAGATTGAATTTGTAGAGCAAGCATTAGTTTATGGAGATAACAAACCATATTTAATAGCTATTTTAGTTTTAAATAATAATGAAAGTAATGTGTCGGATGAAAACATTTTAAAAGAAATAGAAACAATAAATAAAAACTTATCTAAGATAGAAAAAATTAAAAAGTTTTTTGTAATTAAAGATCAAT
The DNA here is from genome assembly GCF_052047655.1 of Candidatus Pelagibacter sp. HIMB1695. Classification (NCBI taxonomy): domain Bacteria; kingdom Pseudomonadati; phylum Pseudomonadota; class Alphaproteobacteria; order Candidatus Pelagibacterales; family Candidatus Pelagibacteraceae; genus Candidatus Pelagibacter; species Candidatus Pelagibacter sp. HIMB1695. Next base: position 1,070,107 of record NZ_JBNAJT010000001.1, read on the forward strand.
TTACAATTGAAAATGGATTAATGACACCAACTTTAAAGTTAAAAAGATATAAAATAATTGAAAAGTATAAAAGTGAAATAGAAAAACTTTATTAAATTTCTTTAAATTAAGAGTTTATTTATCGCATAAACATTAACTAAATTAATAAAAAAACTTTTTATAAAAAATAAAAAATACAAAATTTTTTTTTTTACAATTCGCTTTTAATTAATGATTTGACATAAGTTGTATAAAAAAATAAAAATAAGTTAACAACGAATCAATTTGATTCGTTAAACTAAAAAGGGAGCTAAAGATGCCTAAGAAAAGAAAAAAAGCGGCAAAGAAAACTAAGAAAAAAGCTAAGAAAAAAGCTAAGAAAAAAGCTAAAAAGGCTAAGAAAAGAAGAAAATAATAACTTAGTATTCTTTACAAAAAACGCTTCTCATAACTTTTTGTGTGAGAGGCGTTTTTTTTTATTCTTCTAAAGGTTCGTCAGTTTCAGAAATAGGTTCTTCGACAGGATAATCAGCAGTTGGAGTTTTAGGAGTAGCGCTGATAGCTTGCGTTTGTCCACCAACATTTCTCTTTAATGCTTTATCTAATTTTTTTTGAGTGTCTTCTGGTGATAAATTTAAAATTATCTGAAATTCTGATTGCATTCTTTCATAAGCTTTTTCAAAAAGTTGTCTTTCACTATAAGATTGATCAACCATAAGATCATCACCTTTGTTTAGATCTCTTACAACTTCAGCTAATTCATAAATTTTACCTGATGAAATTTTTGCCTCATATTCTTGTGCTCTTCTACTCCACATTGATCTTTTGATTTTTGGTTTACTTTTTAATATAGAAATACATTTGTTTACTTGATTAATTGTTGCTAAAGGCCTTAGATGAGACTGTTTGTTAACGGGTACCATACCGTTAGCTTTATCTTTTTCAAATTTGATAACGTATGTTTCAACATCAATACCACCGATATTTATTTTTTTAAATTCTGTAATTTGACCAACACCATGTTTTGGATAAACAACATAGTCTTTAATTTTAAATTCTCTTTTTTCAGTTTCTTGTTTTTTAACTTTTTTTATCTCAGGTTTAACCTCATTAGTTTTTGATATTCTTAAATTATCTACTTTCGGTTCATCTGACGTTTCAGTAGTTTTTGAAATTTTTTTTATTTTAGGAGATTTATTTGGAATTTTTTTTAATACTTTTTTAGCTTTTTTTACTACTACTTTTTTGACTTTTTTAGTTTTAGTTTTTACAACTTTTTTAACCTTAATTACTTTTTTCTTTTTAACTTTTTTTGTCATTTCTTTATCTGATTTGCCTTTAAAGATTTTCTTTAAAATACTTTTCGTACTTATTTTGCTCATTTTTAAATTTTTCGTGATCCGCAGGGGGATCTTTTTTCTCACTTATGTTTGGCCAGATTTCTGAATATTTTTTATTGATCTCTAACCATTTTTCGCTTCCAGGTTCTGTATCTGCTTTTATAGCATCAACGGGGCACTCTGGCTCACAAACGCCACAATCTATACACTCATCCGGTTTAATTACAAGCATATTTTTACCTTCATAAAAACAATCAACCGGACAAACGTCTACACAATCAGTAAGCTTACACTTAATACAATTTTCGTTTACAATATAAGTCACTCTTTACTTTCCTCTTTTAATCTATGCTTAATATCCCCCATAGTTTTACTGTCAATGTATAAAAGTCCCGCCAATCTTCTCATAAGATTTGTTTCATACATATCTGCATCTTCATTAGAATAAATAATTGACCAAAGAGCTTCCACTATTTTAATTTTATCTTTTTCAGGTAAATTTTTAATTTCTCTTGTGAAGTCTAAAATTTGGTTTGAATTTTCCTCAATAATTTTTGCATCTTGTATAGTTTTTGTGATTTTTTCACTTTCAAGGCCCAACTCTAGAAGTGTTTTTTTAATTATTTCCTCTTCTTTGTCAGTATAATTTTCATCTATTTTTGCAGCATGGATTAATAAAGCACAAACATTTACTATAAAATTATTCTCTTCTTTTTTGTCTGTCTTTTTAAAAAACATAAAATTAACCTAACTTGAGATTTTTAAGAACTTTAAATGGATTTTCATTCGAAACTTTTTTGTTCTGTATCTTTTTAAATTTTTTAACAGGATTATATTTAAAAAACATGTCTTGTTCTTTCTCATAAGTTTTATAACCCATTTTTTGTAATAATCTTTTAAAGTTTTCTTTGCTACACCCTAAAAGATTTAACATTTCAGGTATCATTTTTATTTCATTACTTTCTTTTGAAGTAGCATTAATAATTTGTACAAAGAGTCTTTCAAGAATATCTATTCTTACAAAAAGATTATCAAATTTTTCAAATCCACAGAGAAGCATAAAGTTTTTATTTTGAGAATCTTTATCTTCTAAAAAATTTAGTCCAAAAGTTGGTGGTTTTAAATTATAGAATTTTTGATGAAAATTTTTCCACAATAAGGTTCTTAAAGATACAGCATCTGGTTTTATAAGCTGATAAAGGAATACATGGTATCTTCCAAATTTTACACCCAATTCTCTAAGTACTTTTCTATCTATTTGCTCAAGATTTTTTAAATAATCAGAAACTTGTTCTCTTTTTAAAACACCATTATTTTCATAAAGCTGATAAGCCAAAGCCTTAATTGAAGACTTATCTTCTTTAATGTTTTTTAAATCTATTAAACTTTTTAAGACATCGCTTATTTTAGAGTTTAGCCATTTTTGAATAAAATCATTTAGTTTTTGTTTTGGATTTTGTTCAATAATGTCATCAACAACTAAAGTAAAATTAGGACTTAAATAATCATTTCCTGGTAACAGTCTAGCAATTGGAAATTCATTCCAATATATTTTAAAATCCTCTTTTAAATCTATTAATCCCGTATCTATAATTGATTGAATTCTTTTATCAAACTCAGGTCCAATTGATTGTCTAGCAGCTTTTTTTAATGACTTGATATCAGTTTCAAGAGAGCCTTTTTTTAAATCTAATTCTAATTTCAAACCTTTGATTTTACCAATAAACTGATCATCTATTTTAACGTCATTGTTCTGTAATATTTCAGTTTTGAATTCCATGTCTTGTTTTAAACCTCTTGCAAGTATACTTGCTCTTTTGTCGATAAAAGTCTTGGTAAGTTCTTCATGAAGTCTGTCAGAAAGTCTATCTTCTAAATGTTTTGTTTTTTCTATCCAATAATTTTGATTTTCTACCCAATTATTTTTATTTGAAACATAAGACCAAGTTCTTACATTTGCAATTCTATTTGATAAAGAATCTACATTTCCCTCTAATTTATCAAGCTTCATGAGCTGTAATCTCATGTAATCTTGTGAAATTAGACCTTTTTCACTGTTTAAAAATTTAAAAACATTTCTGATCACTTCATAATGATTGCCGTAGGTTTTTTTAACAAAATCAGGTATCTGACAACATTCCCATAATAATTTGAGAGTTCTTTCGTTAAATTCTAGATTATTTTTTTCATCTTTTATAAAATATTTTAGCGCTCTTTCATCCTCACATTCGTGAACTTTTCTTAACCATTCCATCTGGGGTCTTTCTTCAAGACTTTTAATCAGTGAATTTGGGTTATTAAAATTAAGATCAGAATTTCTCCAGAATAAAGTTCTTATTTCTTCAAATTTATGTCCTTCAATTAATTCCACTTCCTCAGGTGAAATTTCTTTACAATCACCAGTTATTCCAAAACCACCATCATTTAAATATCTTCCAGCTCTTCCCGCTATTTGACCTATTTCAGATAAATTTAATTTTCTTAATTTTTTTCCATCAAATTTTTTAAGATTTGAAAAATATACATAATCTAGATCCATATTTATTCCCATTCCAATAGCGTCAGTGGCTACTAAAAAATCGACATCTCCAGATTGGTAAAGTTCTACTTGAGCGTTTCTCGTTTTAGGACTTAATGAACCCATAACTATAGCTGCCCCACCCTTTTGTCTTCTTATTAGTTCTGCTATTGCATAAACTTCCTCCGCTGAAAAAGCTATAATTGCAGTTTTTCTATTTATCCTTGATATCTTTTTATGTCCGGCATAAGTGAGTTTTGACAATCTATCTCTATTAATAAATTCTAAATCCTCGTTTAATTTAGATATGATGTTTTTAATAGTACTAGAACCCATTAGCATTGTAAGCTTTTCACCTCTTAAATTTAATAATCTATCTGTGAATATGTGACCTCTTTCATGATCTGCACACATTTGGATTTCATCTATGCCCACAAATTCTAAATGTTTTTCAATAGGCATTGATTCGACTGTGCATAAATAATATTTTGCGTTTGTAGGAATTATTTTTTCTTCACCAGTAATTAAAGCAACTTTGTCTATACTAATTTTTTTTATTACTTTATCGTAAACCTCTCTTGCTAATAATCTTAATGGGAACCCAATCATTCCGCTGTCAAAAGATAGCATTGTATCAATTGCAAGGTGAGTTTTACCTGTGTTTGTTGGACCAAGAACAGCTGTAATTTTATTTTTAGGCATTTCTATCTTTGGTGTATAATTTTTTTTACCTACCAGATATTGTTAATGCTAAAGAACAAAAATAGACTAAAACATGACCGAATCGGAGGGTAAAAAGTTCTCATTTTTATATTAATATTAATGAGAATATCATAATTGAGATTAATTCTATAATAGTAATTTAATAAAATAAAAATGACCAATAAACTTTGGGAAGCATCTTCAAAAGAGAAAAAAAATTCAAATCTTTATGCTTTTGAGAAATTTATTTCAAATAAAATCAAAAAAAAATTTAATTTAAATTACAAAACTTTTTTAAATTGGACTGTTAAAAATTCTCCTGAGTTTTGGAATTATTTTTGGGAATTTTCAGAAATTAAAGGATTGAAAAGTAAAAAAAAAATTAAAAAATCTAAAATATTTTATAAAAATTTATTCTTACCAGGTAGTAAGTTAAATTTTGGTGAGAATTTATTGTCAAAAAATAATGATGATAAGGCAATCACTTTTATAAGCGAAAATGGCTTTAGAGAAGAAAGATCTTGGAGAGAATTAAATTTAAGTACAGGTAAAATTGTAAAGTTTTTAAAGGAAATTAAAATTAAAAAAGGAGACAGAGTTGCAGCTTATATGCCTAATACTATCGAGACAGTTGAGGCGTTTATAGCAGCGAGTACTATAGGAAGTATTTGGTCATCATGCAGTCCTGATTTTGGTATTAAAGGTGTTGTTGAAAGATTTTCTCAAATTAATCCAAAAGTTTTGTTCATTACAGACCAGTATTTTTACAACGGGAAAAAAATTAATGTATTAGAGAGATTATCTGAAATTTTAAAATCTATTCCATCAATTAAAAATGTTGTGATTGTTAATTATCCTGGAAAAAATTATGTCACTAATAAAAGTAAATATAAGAAAATAAATTTAATTAAATGGCGTGAGATTATTCAAAATCAATCTGAAAAAATAAATTTTAAAAAGTATGATTTCGAAAGTGAGTTGACTATTTTATATTCAAGTGGAACAACTGGAAAACCAAAATGTATTTGCCACAGAACTGGTGGAGTTCTTCTTCAACATAAGAAAGAACACCAATTACATTGCGATATAAAAGAAAATGATAACGTGTTTTATTTTACCACTTGTGGTTGGATGATGTGGAATTGGTTAGTAAGCTCGTTAGCTTCAAAGGCATCAATAGTACTTTTTGATGGTTCCCCAATGTATAAATCAAGTGATTTACTTTTAAAAATAGCACAAAGAGAAAAAATTACTCTGTTTGGAATTAGTGCTAAGTATATTGATGCTCTAAGAAAATTAGAACCTAATCTTAAATTTAAATATAAACTTCAAAAACTAAAAACAATATGTTCAACAGGTTCTCCTTTATCAAGTGAAGGTTTTAAATATGTTTATAAAAATATTAAAAAGAAAGTTCATCTCTCGTCTATTTCGGGTGGTACAGATATCGTATCCTGTTTTGTTTTAGGAAATATATATCAGCCAGTAAATATTGGTGAAATACAAAATTCAGGCTTAGGTTTAGATGTTGATGTCTTTAATGCTAGTGGCAAATCTTTAAAAAATTCTAAAGGTGAACTAGTTTGTAAAAATCCATTTCCATCAATGCCTCTTAAATTTTGGAATGATAAAAATGACGTAAAATTTAAAAAAGCTTACTTCAATAGATATAAAAATACTTGGCATCATGGGGATTATGCTGAAAGAAGAAATACCGATGGTTTTATTATACATGGAAGATCTGACACTACCCTTAATCCAGGAGGTGTAAGACTTGGGACTGCTGAAATATATTCTGAGGTTGAAAAGTTTAAAGAAATTAAAGAAGCACTAGTAGTTGGTCAATCTTGGGATAATGATATCAGAATAATTCTTTTCGTTGTAATGAGTAATGAATACATACTTAATGATTCTTTGCTTAATAGAATAAAAACTCAAATAAGAATAAATGCATCACCAAGACATGTCCCTAGCAAAGTAATTGTTGTAAAAGATATTCCAAGAACCAAAAGTGGTAAAATTGTTGAGCTTGCAGTTAAAAGCACTATAGAAGGAAGTGTTGTTAAAAATAAAGAAGCTTTAGCAAACCCAGAAGTTTTAAAACAATACAAAAATTTGAAACAGTTAAGTTATTAAATGTTAAAAAATATAGTTAAAGATTTAAAACCATCTTCTACGCTAGCAATTAATGAAGCTTCAAAAAAACTTGAAGATGAAGGAAAAAAAATATTTAAATTTGGTTTTGGACAATCACCCTTTAAAGTTCCACAAGACGTAGTAGAGGAGCTTAAAAATAATGCGTATCAAAACAAATATTTGCCCATGCAAGGTCTTTCAGAGCTAAGACAGTCTGTTGCAAAATACACATCAAAGAAAAAAAATTATGAATATAATTCTGAAAATGTCATCATAGGACCAGGCTCTAAAGAGTTGATGTTTTTACTTCATGTAATATTCGATGGTGAAATTATATTACCTGCACCAAGTTGGGTTTCTTACGCGCCACAAGCAATATTAGGAAGAAACAAAATTCAAATTTTACAAACAAAAAGAGAAAATAATTGGTTCCCTGCAGCTCAAGAAATAGAGGAAGTAATATTAAAAGATAAAAATAAAAATTATTTATTATTTTTAAATTCCCCCAATAATCCTTCAGGACAAGTTTGTGAAAATTTGGAAGAGATTTCTAATGTTGCAAATAAACATAATCTCATAATTTTATCTGATGAGATTTATTCAGAACTGACTTTTACAAAAAATTATAAGTCTATTTCAAATTTTTGTCCTGAAAAAACAATTATCAGTACCGGCCTAAGTAAATGGTGTGGAGCTGGTGGTTGGAGATTGGGATATTTTATTGTTCCAGAGAGCTTAAATGACATAAAAAATATGATTAATGTTTTAGCCAGTGAAACCTTTTCAGCAGTAAGTGCGCCTATCCAATATGCTGCAATAAAAGCTTATGAAAACAATCATAGTAAATATATTAATAAATCTAAAAATATTTTAAAGGCTGTCGGCAATTATGTTTATCAAAATTTAAAATCAAACAAAATTTTAATTAATGAACCTCAAGGAGGTTTCTATTTAATGCCTGAATTTTTAAATTCTAAATTTAAAACTTCATCAGAAATGTGTGAAAATATTTTAAAAGAAACAGGTGTTGCATTATTACCTGGATCAGATTTTGGATTTAATGAAAGTAAAATGCTAGCAAGATTAAGCTTTACTGATTTTGATGGAGAAAAATTTATGAGTAGTATTAAGGAGGATCAGTCTATTGATTTTGATATAATTGAAAAGTTAGCACCAAAGATTGTAGAAGGTGTTGATAATTTAAAAAAATGGTCAGAAAGTCTTTAAAATCAGCCTATACATCTATTATAATTTTTTGGTAATATTAATTTATAAAAAATAACGACATATAATTATAGAGAGGAAAAAATAATGAAAAAAATAATCACATCTCTATCAAGTGCTTTACTGATTTTATTTGCATCACTGTCATTAACTACTGTTGCTAAATCAGCTGAGTTCTTCACGATAGGAACTGGTGGACCTACTGGAGTATATTTCCAAACAGGTAACGCTATATGTAAAATGCTTCACAAATCAGCAATTAGTGCTGAGCATGGAAGAAGCAAGGGTACAGCTAAAGCTTATAGATGTACTGCTCCATCAACTGGAGGATCAAATTATAATATTGGACAAATAGCAGCTGGAGAATTCCAGTTTGGTGTTGCTCAATCAGACTGGCAATATCATGCGGTAAATGGTTCAAGTAAATGGGAAGGAAAACAGTATAGTGATTTGAGAGCTGTATTTTCAGTACATAACGAGCCTTTTCAAATTTGGGCTAGAAAAAAAGCAAGAATAAAAGATTTTGCAGACTTAGAAGGCAAAGTAGTAAACATTGGTAACCCTGGTTCTGGTCAGAGAGGAACTATGGAAGAACTAATGAAAGCTATGGGTGTTGATAATAGTTTCTTTAAATCAACGACAGAGTTAACTTCTTCAGAGCAAGTGAAAGCTTTATGTGATGGTAAAATTGATGCATTTGGTTATTCGGTTGGATTTCCAAATGGTGCAATGGAACAAGCCGCAACTTGTGCTGCTAAAGCATCTCCAATCAATTTGACTGGACCAGAAGTTCAAGGCTTAATTGATGGTGCTGATTATTATGCACAGGCTGTAATTCCTAAAGGCACTTATACTAAACAGAAAAAAGATGCTACTACATTTGGTGTTAAAGCAACTGTGGTAACTTCAGCAGATGTTTCTGAAGAACTAGTGTACTTAGTTACAAAAGCAGTTTTTGAAAACTTTGACGATTTCAAAAAACAACATCCAGCATTTGGATTTTTGGAAAAGAAAAACATGATTAAAGATGGTTTATCTGCTCCACTACATCCTGGTGCAATTAAATATTATAAAGAAGCTGGATTAATGTAATCTAAGTTTTTTAGTTTTTAAAAGGCCTGGTAATTTTTACCGGGCCTTTTTTTATGGTATGAATATTTCTTATGAGTGGTTCAATTAGTACCGATATAAAAAATAAAATAAGCGAAGATTTATCACCAACCAGAAACATTACTGGATTTCATTTAAAGCTAGTTTCTGCAATAGCTATCATTTGGTCCTTATTTCAACTTTGGTACGCATCACCATTTCCATTTATGTTGAATATTGGAATGTTTAAAGGTTTACCTGCGAGAGCAATACATTTAGGATTTGCATTAACTTTAGCATTTTTAATTTACCCGGTAGCAAAAGGAAAAAAAATTTCATTTTTTGATATTATTATAAGTTTTGTAGGTGCTTTTTCTTGTCTCTACATTTATTTTTTTTATGATCAATTAGTAGAGAGAGGTGGTGTCCTTTTAAGTTTAGAAATCACTGATACATTTAATTTTCCAGTAGAATTAATTTTAGGAGGATGCGGTATTTTAATTCTTTTAGAGGCCACAAGAAGAGCAATTGGATTACCTTTGGTAATCATTGCAACTTGTTTTTTATTATTTTCATATTTTGGAAGGTATGCACCAGAAATAATATCTCACGGAGGCTTGTCTTTAAATAGATTGGTAGGATTTCAATGGTTGGATCAAGAGGCAATATTTGGAATACCTATTGGGGTTTCTGTAGATTTTATTTTTCTATTCGTTTTATTTGGTGCCTTACTAGAAACAGCAGGTGGTGGTAAATATTTTTTAGATTTAGCCTTCGCAATGGTTGGTAAAATGAGAGGTGGACCAGCCAAAGCTGCAATTCTAGGTTCAGGAATGACTGGTTTAATTTCAGGATCGTCAATTGCTAATACTGTAACTACCGGAACATTTACAATTCCAATAATGAAAAAAACAGGTTTCTCCAAAGAAAAGGCAGGTGCAATTGAGGTTTCATCATCTGTAAATGGACAAATAATGCCGCCTGTGATGGGTGCTGCAGCATTTGTAATGGCAAGTTTTATTGGGGTTACTTATTTTGAAATAGTTAAACATGCTTTTTTACCTGCAATTATTTCTTATATTGCTCTATTTTATATATCTCACCTAGAAGCTCTAAAATTAAATCTCAAAGGAATGGACGATGCCGATGTTCCTAATTTGAAAAAAACATTTTTATCTGGAATTCACTTTTTAATTCCTATTTTTGTTTTAATTTATACTCTTGTTTATTTAAGGTTCACTGCTTCGTATTCAATTTTTTATGCAACAATTACTTTAATTTTAGTAAATCTAATTAACTTAATTATTAAAAATAATTACTCTAAAGATTCTTTTAAAGAATGGTTTAATCAAACAATCGTTGGTTTTGAAAAAGGGGCATTGAATATGGTAGCAGTTGGTATAGCAATTGCTACAGCTGGTATCATAGTAGGTGCAGTTGGCTCAACAGGCTTAAGTACAAACTTAATTATTGTTATCGAATCTATTGCTAAAGATAACGTCACAATACTATTATTTTTAACAATAATTTTATGTTTGTTGTTAGGAATGGGTTTACCAACTACAGCAAACTATGTTGTGGTTGCATCTTTGATGGCAACTGTTTTAGTTGATGTTGGAAATGCATCTGGGTTTATTTTTCCACTTATAGCAGTTCATTTATTTGTTTTTTACTTTGGACTGATGGCAGATGTAACACCGCCAGTAGGACTAGCTTCTTATGCAGCTGCAGGAATATCTGGAGGAGACCCATTAAGGACTGGAGTTCAAGCATTTTGGTATAGTTTAAGAACAGGAATATTACCAATAGTCTTTTTGTTTAATCATGAACTTTTACTTATTGGTATTGAGAATATCTGGCATGGGCTTATTGTTATTATAACATCATTAATCGGAATTTTAGTTTTTACATCAGCAACTCAAGGTTGGTTTGTAAATAGACTTAAATGGTATGAGATAATTATTTTTTTAATCATTTCTATTTCTTTATTGTCTCCAGATTTTGTTCTAAATAAATTTTACCCAAAATATAATTATCAAGAAATTAATAAAATCAATTCATTAAAATTTGATTCAAAAAAAGAAATTCAAATTAAAGTAACAAGACCCAGTTTATATGGAGAAAGATATAAACTTTTTGTAATATCAAAAAATACCTTTGAAGATCATTTTACTCTAGAGGATTATGGGATTACTTTATTGGCGCAAGATGAAAAAATAATTGTTGATAATTTAAAATGGAATGGAGAGGCAAAAAAAAATGGTTTTGAAATGGGTGATTATATTAGTGAATTCAAAATTGAAAACTTTGATAGACCGTCCAAAAATATAGTTTATCCAATCGCTTTAATTTTATTAGTTATTTGTGGATATTTTAATATCAGAAGAAAAGAATAAATTAACCACCTGGACCTAAGTTTGAAGGTTTAACTTTTAAAATTTTCCAAACACCTGTTGCTGATGTGATAATTTTGTTATTACATTTAAGCTCACAAAATAAAAATATTAATGTATTAGTTTTTTTTAAAATTTTTGTATGTCCAATAATTTCATCACCAACTTTTGAGGCACCAATAAACTTGATATCTAATGAAATAGTTACACATGGAGCATTACTCGCAGATCTGTGAGCAGCGGTTCCGGCACCTGCATCTATTAATGCTGATAGATAGCCTCCATGAGTTATACCAGCAGCATTTAAGTGATTTTCATTTATAGTAGATTTAAATTCATATTCAGTTTCAGAAATGTTTCTAAACAAAACACCTCCATTGTGTTTCATAAAACCAGGTGTTAAGCTTATTTGTTCAAATTCATTACTCATAAAATTTACAATACAATTGTTAATAGCAATAATAACAATGCGATAATTATAAAAAAGTAAATTACTGATTTTTGTAAAGATGCTTTTAAAAGCCAATTAATCATTTTTATCCTTTTTTGGTGGACCGCCCAGAACTCGAATCTGGAATCTCCCGGTTCGTAGCCGAGCGCCTTATCCAATTTGGCCAGCGGTCCAAAATTAATTTTATTAAAGATACTGTATTTTCAGGTTTTATTAACAAATTTTGTTCAATTAAAACACAGCTTTGCATAAAAAGATTAATTAATGTGATAAAATAACATAAAAATATATTTTATTTGAGTGTATAAGCCTTTTAAATAATGAGCGAAAAACTACTTGTTCCTGACATCGGTGATTTTGAGAATGTTGAGGTGATAGAATTACTTGTGAAGCCTGGAGATACAATCAAGGAAAATGATCCAATAGTTACAATTGAAAGTGATAAATCTAGTGTTGAAATTCCATCAACTATTTCAGGAAAAATTGATACTATTAATGTCAAAGTAGGTGATAAAGTTTCAAAAGGTGATTTACTTTTAAGTTTAAGCAATTCAACCAAAAGTCTCCCAGAGAGCAATCTTCCTAAAGATACAGAGAATATTATTAAACAAGCTGAGGAAGCTATGGCTGTAAATAAAAAAGAGGAGCTGGTGAATGTTCCAGAGCCAGCTAAAGAAAAAAAACAATCTATAATTCAAGTTACAAATGGATTAGATACAGATCCTTTAGAAACTCAAGATTGGCTAGAATCTTTATCTGCAGTAATTTCAAAAGATGGAAATCAAAGAGCTCATTTTTTAATTAAGGAATTAATTAACAAAGCCTATCGTGAAGGAGCAAATATTCCTTACACCCAAAATACTCCGTATATAAATACCATTCCTCCTGAGGCTGAAATAAAATCAAATGGAGATCAAAATATTGAGAGAAGAATAAGATCTCTGATCAGATGGAATGCAGCTGCAATGGTAGTAAGAGCTAACAAAAAATTTCCAGAATTAGGTGGACACATAGGAACCTTTGCATCTGCTGCAACTTTATATGATGTTGGAATGAATCATTTTTGGAGAGCAAAAAACAATAAATTTGGAGGTGATCTAGTATATTTTCAAGGACACAGTGCACCTGGAATGTATGCTAGAGCATTTTTAGAGGGTAGATTAACTGAGAAACAACTAGATAGTTTTAGACAGGAAGTAAAACCTGGAGGATTATCTTCATACCCTCACCCTTGGCTAATGCCAAATTTTTGGCAATTTCCGACTGTTTCGATGGGGTTAGGACCAATGCTTGCAATTTATCAAGCAAGATACATGAAATATTTAATCAATAGAGGATTGATTAAAGATGAGGGACGAAAGGTTTGGGCTTTTTTAGGAGATGGTGAAATGGATGAACCAGAGTCCATGGGTGCAATTGGATTAGCAGCTAGAGAAAAACTAGATAATTTAATTTTTGTAATTAATTGTAATCTTCAAAGACTTGATGGACCTGTAAGAGGAAATGGAAAAATTATACAAGAACTTGAAGGTAGCTTTAGAGGCGCTGGATGGAATGTAATAAAAGTTATTTGGGGTTCATATTGGGACTCATTATTAGCTAATGACAAAACTGGTCAATTAGTAAAAATTATGAATGAAACTGTAGATGGTGAATACCAAGCTATGAAAGCAAGAGATGGTGCATATGTGCGAGAAAAGTTTTTTGGAAAAAATCCAGATACTTTGGAGATGGTTTCATCTATGTCAGATAAAGATATTTGGAGATTAAATCGAGGAGGGCACGACCCCCATAAAGTATACGCAGCTTATGATAAAGCAATTAAAAACGAAGGAAGTCCAACAGTTATTATTGCAAAAACAATCAAGGGATATGGAATGGGAAAAACAGGTGAAAGTGTAAACACTACTCACCAAACTAAAAAATTAGATGTGGATGATCTTATGTATTATAGAGATCGCTTTGATGTTCCTCTAACTGATGAACAAGTTAGAAACATAGAATACTTTAGACCTGATGAGAAATCTCCAGAGATTAGATACATAAAGGAGAGAAGACTTAAATTGGGAGGTTATTTGCCAGAGAGATCAACCTTTGCAAAACCTATTAAAGCACCATCAAAAGATATTTTTGATTTTATGAAAGTTTCAACTGGTGAAAAAGAAATGTCTACTACAATGGCACTGGTCAGAATGTTAACTAATTTGTTAAGAGATAAAAATATTTCACCTAGATTAGTTCCAATTATCCCAGATGAAGCAAGAACATTTGGTATGGAAGGATTTTTTCAGAAAATTGGAATATACGCTCATGAAGGACAGAAATATGAGCCCGAAGATGCTGCACAATTAAGTTCTTATAGAGAAGATAAAAGTGGACAGGTACTTGAAGAAGGAATTAATGAGGCAGGGGCGATGTCTTCTTGGATAGCAGCTGCAACTGCTTACACAAATCACGATATTGAAATGATTCCGATATACATTTTTTATTCTATGTTTGGATTTCAAAGAATTGGAGATTTAGCTTGGGCTGCTGGTGATAGCCAGGCTAGAGGTTTTTTAGTTGGTGCAACAGCTGGAAGAACAACATTAGCAGGTGAAGGATTACAACATCAAGATGGACATAGCCATTTGATTGCATCAACAATTCCTAATTGTGTAACTTATGATCCTACATTTCATTATGAATTAGCAACTATTTTTAGAGAGGGTCTAAGAAGAATGCATGAGAAGAAAGAAAATGTTTTTTATTATATTACAACAATGAACGAAAATTATTCACATCCTGAAATGCCTAAAGATAAAAATTGTGAAGAGGGAATTCTTAAAGGAATGTATAAGATTAAGGAATTTAACAAATATAAAAAAACAAAACTTCAACTTTTAGGCTCAGGAACGATATTAAGAGAGATGATGTCAGCAGCTGAAATTTTACAAAACGACTATCAAATTGATAGTGAAATATGGAGTGTTACAAGTTTTAATGAGTTAAGAAAAGATGGGATGGAAGTTGAAAGATATAACCTTCTAAATCCCGACAAAACTCCTAAAAAATCATATGTAGAGCAATGTCTTGGAAGTACTGAAGGACCAATTATGGCAGCATCTGATTATATGAGAATGAACTCTGATCAAATAAGACCTTACACAAACAATAAGAGCTTTTATTCTCTAGGTGCAGATGGTTTTGGAAGAAGTGATACTAGAAAAAATTTAAGAAAATTCTTTGAGGTAGATAAAGAACATTTAGTAGCTTATGGATTAAGCATTTTAGCAAAAGAACAATTGATAGCTTCAAAATATGCAAAAGATGCTATGAAAAAATACAAAATTGATGGCGATAAACCTATGCCAACAAAATTATAATGTCAGATATTGAAATTAAGGTACCAAATATAGGAGATTTTAAAGATGTTGAGGTTATTGAAGTATTGGTAAAAAAAGGCCAATCAATAAAAAAAAATGACCCTTTAATTACAATAGAAAGTGATAAGTCTAGCGTAGAAATACCATCTAGTTTTGAAGGTAAAATTTCTAACTTAAATATAAAAGTTGGAGATAAAGTATCTGAAGGAGATTTAATTTTAACTTTAGAAAAGTCATCACAGATAAATCAAAAAGTTGAACAGAAGCCAATAATAGAAAAAGAATTTAAAAAAATTGAAGTAATAAAACCTGAAGTTCAACAAGAAACTAAAGTTTTAAATAATGTATCTAATATTTCATCAGCAAGCCCAAAAGCTAGAAAATTTGCTAGAGAACTCGGTGTAGATATAAATAAAGTTTTAGGAAGTGAGAGAGATGGAAGAGTTGTTGAAGATGATATCAAAAAATTTGTAGCATTAAGATCAAACAATAACACTGAGGTTGTTGAGGAAAAAAAAACAAGCAAAATCAAAAGTGAATTTGAGCATTCAGATTTTGGTCAAATAGAGATCAAAGATATACCAAGAGTAAAAAAATTATCATCAAAGTATTTAACAAATTCATGGACCACTATACCTCATGTTACAAATCATGATGAGGCTGATATTACAGAAATGGAAAACTTCAGAAATTCTTTGACTGATATTTATACGGGAGAAAAAATTAAAATTACTCCTTTAGCATTTATTGTAAAAGCTTTAGTTGCTTCGTTAAAAAAATTTCCAAGTTTTAATTCTTCAATTGATGAAATTGAAACAGGTAAAATGACAATGAAAAAATATTACCATATAGGTATAGCTGTAGACACTCCAAATGGACTAATGGTTCCAAAAATTAGAAATGCTAATAATAAAAAAATTTCTCATATTAGTAGAGAGTTGAGAGAGGTAAGTGAGCTTTGTAGAAATTTAAAAATAGACAAAAAAGAATTGTTTGGTGGTTCAATGACTATTACTAGTTTGGGTGGAATAGGTGGATCATTTTTTACACCAATAATAAATTATCCTGAAGTAGCAATTTTAGGAGTAGGTAGATCAGAGAAAAAACAAATTTATATAAATGGAAAGTTTCAAACTAGAACAATGCTACCGATTTCTTTGTCTTATGATCATAGAATTATTGATGGAGCTGAGGCAGCAAGATTTAACAATGATCTTAAAGAAAACTTAGGCAAAAATTTTGCTTATAAGCTAGCTGTATAATCAAAAATGTCTAAGCCTATTTCCCTATTAAGTGCTTTGTTATGCACTTTTATATGGGGCACAACTTTTATTGCTCAAGATACTGGCATGGACAATATTGGTCCTTTTACATTTAATGCTGTTAGATTTTTTGTTGGTTTTTTAGCTATTACCCCACTCGTAATTTTATTTGAATTAAAAAATTTTAAACCAGAATTAAAAACAGATAAAAAAACATTTGTAATTTATGTGTCTTTAATAGGATTGTCCTTATTTTTAGGTTCTGCATTACAACAGGTTGCTTTGCTCTATACAGATGTTGCAAATGCAGCCTTTTTTACGATCTTTTACGTACCTATGGTGCCTATCATAATTTATTTGTTTGGAAAAAAATCAATACATTGGAGTGTATGGCCTTCAGTAATTTTATGTTTAATTGGAGGATATTTATTAACAAATTTTTACGATGCAACTGTTAGGTTGGGAGATACCTTGGTTGTACTAGGAGCTTTATTTTGGAGCACACATATTATATTTACTGGAATTATTATTTCTAAATACAATCTTCCACTTACAATTGGAGCAATTCAAACTTTAATCGTAGCTATTTTGTCTTTTTTCATTGGAATTCTTTATGAAGAATTTGTTTGGAACAACATTCTAATGGAAATGTATTCTATATTATATGCTGGAATATTATCTGGAGGATTTGCATTTGTATTACAGATTTATGCACAAAAAAATATTACACCTGCACCAGCAGCAATTATTTTTTCCCTTGAGGGTGTATTTGCAACTGTAGCTGCATGGTTTATTTTAAATCAAGTATTAGATATAAATAATATACTTGGATGTTTTTTTATTTTGTCTGGAGTTTTATTATCACAATTACTCCCACTTATAAAAAGAAAAAAAATTTAATAAATTAAACTAAACAATACTAAAGCAATTATTATTCTATAAATTACAAATGCATTCATAGAAAACTTATTTATAAAAATTAAAAAATATTTAACTGTTAAAAAAGAAAGAATAAAAGAAGATATAATTGCAATTATTACCAAATAATTAAATTCTGTTGGTTGATTAAAAATATCTTTTAAACTAAGTACACTTGCACCAGTTAATGCTGGGATAGATAGTAAAAAAGATATTTTACTCGAATCCACTCTATTAAACTTTAAAATCCTCGCAGCTGTTATTGTAACGCCTGCTCTGCTTACTCCAGGTATCAATGATAAAATTTGCATTACTCCTATAAATAAAATTGATTGAATATTTAAATTTGTAGAAATTTTTTTATCAAAACGACTTTTGTCAGAAATGTATAAAACAATTGCAAATATTAAAGTTGTCCATGCAATAGTTTCAATGTTTCGTAAACTATAAATTAGCCCTGTAGTGTATAAAATATATCCAAAGATTATTAATGGAATAGATCCAATAATAATTAAACTTATTAGTCTTTTATTTTTATTAATGTTTAATAACTCTTCTTTGAAATAATAAACTATTGCAAAAAGAGATCCTAGATGAAGGCTAATATCAATTAGTAATGAGCTAGATTTAAATTCATACAAACTTGAAACTAAAATTAAATGTGCAGAAGAACTTATTGGAAGAAATTCTGAAATCCCTTGAATTGCTGAAAGGATTAAAACTTCTATAATATTCTGAAACATAATTTCTTCGTAGCTTATAAAGCTTATATTTCAAACAATACGATTTGATCATAGTAGCTATGCATTTATTAGAAACCCGTTTGTTTATAACAAAAATGAAAGATTAAAGGTCAATAAATATGACCTATTAAATGCTTTATTTTATAAAATCATTATATAATTTGCCGAAAATTATATTTTTTATGACTGACAAAATGTTAAAATTTGTAAAAATAGGTCAGCAAACTCCACCTAAAAGGGAAGTTGATCAAAGAAAAAAGGATTTTAACGAGATATATGACGAATATATCAACGAAAAAGCTAAAGAACAATCAAGTAGATGTTCTCAGTGTGGAGTTCCTTTCTGTCAGGTTCATTGTCCTTTAAGTAATAATATTCCTGATTGGCTAAAGTTAACTGCTGAAGGAAGATTAAAAGAAGCATACGAGCTTTCCCAAAGCACTAATAATATGCCCGAGGTTTGTGGAAGAATCTGTCCGCAAGATAGATTGTGTGAGGGAAATTGTGTAATTGAACAGTCTGGTCACGGAACAGTTACAATTGGTTCCGTTGAAAAATATATAACAGATAATGCTTGGGAACAAGGTTGGGTTAAACCAATCGAAGTTACAAATGAAAAAAATCAAAGTGTCGGAATTATAGGAGCTGGTCCTGCGGGATTAGCAGCGGCAGAACAGTTAAGAAAAAATGGGTATAAAATTACAGTTTACGATCGTTATGATAGAGCTGGAGGATTATTAATATATGGAATTCCAAATTTTAAATTAGAAAAAGAAATAGTTGAAAGACGAACAAAGCTTTTAAGAGATGGTGGAATAGAATTCATACAAAATTTCGAAGTTGGCAAGGATGCAAGCTTAGAGCAATTAAGAAAAAAACATGATGCAGTATTAATTGCAACAGGAGTTTACAAAGCTAGAGAAGTTAATTTACCAGGTAATGATTTAGACAATATTTTTCCAGCAATGGATTTTCTTACAGCATCAAATAAAAAAGGATTGGGTGATGAGGTTGAATTATTTGATAAGGGAATTCTAAATGCAGAGGGAAAAGATGTTGTTGTAATTGGTGGAGGTGATACCGCAATGGATTGTGTGAGAACTTCAGTAAGACAAAAAGCAAAATCAGTAAAATGCTTATACAGAAGAGATAAAGAAAATATGCCCGGTTCAGCAAGAGAAGTTGCAAATGCTGAAGAGGAAGGTGTTGAGTTTGTATGGCTATCTAGTCCTAAAGAATTTAAAGGAACTAATAAGGTAGAAAATTTACTTGTAGATCAAATAAAGTTAGGTGAACCAGATGAAACTGGTAGAAGAAAACCCGAAGTACAAGAAGGATCAAGTTATGAAATAAAAGCAGATATGGTTATTAAAGCTCTTGGATTTGATCCAGAGGATTTACCTAATTTATTCGATAGCAATGAACTTCAAGTTACAAAATGGGGAACAATAAAAACTGATTTTGATACTATGGAAACTAATCTAAGTGGCGTTTTTGCTGCTGGGGATATAGTTAGAGGAGCTTCATTAGTTGTTTGGGCAATTAAAGATGGTAGGGACGCAGCAGATTCCATAAAAAATTATTTAGAAACAAAATCCAAAAATGAGAAAAAAGTTGCTTAATGAAAACTTATAAAAAAAATTTTGATCTACTTAAGAAAAACAATGTCTATTCTGAGGATATGGAGCATGATGCGTGTGGAGTAGGTTTAATAGCTTCCACTGAGGGAAAAAAATCCAGGAATGTAGTTGAATATGGAATTGAAGCTTTAAAAGCTGTTTGGCATAGAGGTGCTGTAGATGCTGATGGGAAAACAGGAGATGGAGCTGGAATTCACGTAGAAATTCCAAAAGATTTTTTTATTGAGAAAATTGAAGTTACAGGACACACGCACGATAATTCTGAAATCTGCGTAGGAATGATTTTTCTTCCACGTAATGACTATGCAGCACAAGAGAGCTGTAAAACAATTGTTGAAAGCGAACTAACGAAAAATGATTTTAATATTTATGGTTGGAGACAAGTTCCCGTTAATCCAAAGGTTTTAGGTGAAAAAGCTTTTCAAACTATGCCTGAAATTATTCAGGTACTTTTCAAACCTCATAATAAAGAACTTATAAATAAAGATTTGGAGAGAAAAATTTATGAGACAAGAAGAAAAATCGAAAACGAAGCTTTCAAAAAATCATTAAATAATTTTTATATTTGTTCCTTAAGTTCAAAGTCAATTATTTACAAAGGAATGTTCTTAGCCGAAGCAATTTCAGAATTTTATCTAGATTTAAATGATGAAAGATTTGTATCAAGATACGCAATATTTCATCAGCGGTTTTCAACCAACACAGCTCCAAGTTGGAATCTTGCTCAACCATTCAGAGCAATTGCACATAATGGAGAAATTAATACTTATAGAGGAAACAAAAATTGGATGAAAGTTCATGAGCAAGAAATGAATAGTCCATTATTTGATGATATAGAAAATCTTAAGCCGGTTATTCAACAAGGAGCCTCAGATTCTGCGGCTTTAGATAATGTTTTTGAATTATTAAACATTTCAGGTCAACCTGCACCATTAGCTAAATTAATGTTAGTTCCTGATGCATGGTCTAAGAAGAATAAGACTTTACCAAAAGATCATCAGCAATTATTCAATTTTTTAAATAGCACAATGGAACCTTGGGATGGACCCGCCGCTATAGCTGGAACTGACAATGAGTGGGTTATTGCAGCAAACGATAGAAATGGATTAAGACCTCTAAGATATGCAATCACAAAGGATAAGTTATTGTTTGCAGGCTCAGAAACTGGGATGATCGAGCTAAATGAAAAAAGAATTTTATCAAAAGGAAGATTAGGTCCTGGAGAAATTATAGGAGTAAGAATTGAAAAAGGTAAAGTATTTACTAATAAACAAATTAAGGATTACTTAGCAAAGGAGTATAAACATTTTAATTCACAAATTATTGATTTAGATGACAAGCTAACGATTGAGGATGAAAAAAATTCTTTTTCAGGGGATGATCTAAGAAGAAGACAGTATACTTTTGGAATTAGCTTAGAGGATCTTGAATTAATATTACACCCTATGGCTGAGGAAGCAAAAGAGGCCACAGGGTCTATGGGTGATGACACCCCTTTAGCTGTGTTATCAGATAAATATAGACCTCTGTATCATTTTTTTAGACAAAATTTTAGCCAAGTTACAAATCCACCAATAGACTCTTTGAGAGAAAACAAAGTGATGAGTTTAAAAACAAGATTTGGAAATCTAGGCAATATTCTAGATTTTGATAATTTAACAAAACAGAATATTTATGTTCTAAATAGCCCAATCTTATCTAATTCTCAGTTTAAAAAATTTATCAATTTTTTTGGAAATAATTCAACAATAATTGATTGTACCTTTGAAGAAAGTAATAGTTTGTACGAAGCTATTAAAAAAATTCAAAAAGATGCAGAAATTGCTGTAAGACAGGGTGTTACACAATTAATTCTTAGCGATAAAGATTTATCAATTTCAAAACTTCCAATTCCAATGCTGCTTGCAGTAGGTGCAATCAACTCTTTTTTAATTGAGAAAAAATTAAGAGGATATGTATCAATCAATGTCCAATCTGGAGAAGCATTAGATACACACTCTTTTGCAACTTTAATCGGTGTTGGAGCAACAACAGTCAATCCTTACTTGGCGTTCGATAGTTTATATCAAAGATTTGAAAAAAAATTATTTGGAAAGTTTAGCTTTGAAGAATGTGTTGAAAGATACATTAAATCTGTCAATGCTGGTTTATTAAAAATCATGTCTAAGATGGGTATCTCTGTTTTAAGTTCTTACAGAGGTGGATGCAATTTTGAGACTGTTGGATTGAGCAGAACTATTGTTTCAGATTATTTTCCAGGAGTTGTATCTAAAATTTCTGGTATTGGACTTACTGGAATTGAAAAAAAAATAAGAGCAATTCATAAAGAAGCATTTGAAAGTACAGATACAATTCTTCCTATTGGAGGGATTTATAGATATAGAAAAAATGGAGAAACACACCAATATCAAGGAAAACTTATACATTTACTTCAAAGTGCAGTCGGCTCTAATTCTTATGACGCCTATAAGAGATATGCAGAAGGTATTTATAATTTACCACCAATAAATTTAAGGGACTTAATTGATTTTAGAGAAAAAAAATTAAAGGGAGCTATAGACATTTCAGAAGTAGAACCAATAGAAAATATTTTAAAAAGATTTGGAAGCGGAAGTATGTCTCATGGCGCTTTATCTAAAGAAGCACATGAAACTTTGGCTACAGGTATGAATAGAATTAAAGGAGCTTCTTGTAGTGGTGAAGGCGGAGAAGATGAAAAAAGATTTAAAGTTTTAGATAACGGAGATAGTGCAAACTCAAGAGTAAAACAAATAGCTTCAGCAAGATTTGGTGTAACAGTTAATTATTTAAACAATTGCAATGAGATTGAAATAAAAATTGCACAAGGTGCAAAGCCAGGAGAAGGTGGACAACTCCCAGGTTTCAAAGTCACTGATGAAATAGCAAGGTTAAGACACTCAACGCCTGGAGTAACACTAATTTCTCCTCCACCACATCACGATATTTATTCAATTGAAGATCTTGCGCAGCTTATTTATGATTTAAAACAGATTAATCCAAAAGCAAGAATTGGAGTAAAACTAGTTGCATCCTCAGGAGTTGGGACTATTGCTGCAGGAGTTGCCAAAGCAAAAGCAGACATAATATTAATTTCAGGACATAACGGTGGCACTGGAGCTACTCCGCAAACAAGTGTAAAATACGTAGGTATCCCGTGGGAGATGGGATTAACAGAGGCTAATCAGGTTTTAACATTAAATAATCTTAGACATACAGTTACACTTAGAACTGATGGGGGAATTAAAACAGGTAGAGATGTAGTTATAGCTGCTATGATGGGAGCAGAAGAGTATGGAGTTGCAACAACCGCTTTAGTTGCAATGGGATGCATAATGGTAAGACAATGTCATTCGAATACATGCCCCGTTGGTGTCTGTACTCAAGATGAAAAATTAAGAGAAAAATTCACTGGAACTCCAGATAAGGTTGTTAATCTATTTACGTTTATAGCAACTGAGGTTAGAGAAATTTTAGCTAAATTAGGTTTTAAATCATTAAATGATATTATTGGTAGAACTGACTTACTTAGACAAGTTAGCAAGGGTTCAGATAATTTAGATGATTTAGATTTAAACCCTTTATTTGTTCAAGCAGATACTGGGAACAATACTAGATACTGTGAATACCAAGAAATTAATTCGGTGCCAGATACTCTAGACCAAGAAATATGGCCTGAGATTGAAAAGGCTTTAGATAATTCAGAAAAAATTGAAAAAGAATATTTAATTAAAAATACTCATAGAGCAGTTGGGACAAGAATTTCTCATCATTTATATAAAAAATATGGTTATGAAAAACTTGATGATAATTTTTTAGTATTAAACTTTAAAGGGTCAGCTGGCCAATCTTTTGGAGCCTTTTCATCCAAAGGTTTGAAGTTGGTATTAAAAGGGGATGCAAATGATTATGTCGGTAAAGGTCTTTCAGGAGCTACAATTTCTATAAGACTACCAGAGGAAAGTAATTTAGTTTCAAATGAAAATACTATCTTAGGAAATACAGTTCTATACGGAGCAACATCTGGAAAACTTTTTGCAGCTGGTCAAGCTGGTGAAAGATTCTCTGTAAGAAATTCAGGTGCAATTACGGTTATTGAGGGATGTGACTCTAATGGATGTGAGTATATGACAGGTGGAACTGTAGTAATTCTTGGAGATGTTGGAGATAATTTTGCTGCTGGTATGACAGGTGGTATGGCATTTATCTATGACAAATCACAAGAATTTGAAAAAAAAGTAAACCCAGAGTCAGTAGTTTGGCAGAATGTTGAAACAGATTATTGGAAAGAAAATTTAAAAAATTTAATCAAAGAACACCATGAAGAGACAGGATCTTTGTTATCTAAAGAAATAATTGAAAATTATGATAATGAAATTAACAATTTCATTCAGGTTTGTCCTAAAGAAATGTTAGATAAACTTAAAAACCCTATCAGTTTAAAAAAAGTTATAAAAGAAGTTAGTTAATCAATAATTTTAATTCTTTTAAGATTTTATTAAGCCATTTCTTATTTGATAAGCTATGGTCACCTTTTTTTACAATGATTAATTTCTTTCTTGCTTTTGGAAATAGTTTTAAAACTTTTCTAGAATAACTTACCGGTACAGCTTCATCATATTCACCATGCAACATGGTAACATTAATTTTTGAGTTTATTTTTTTATTTAAAACTCTATTTTTTCTTCCATCTTTTATAAGCTGATAAGTGATTGGATACTCATAATTCCCATGTTTTAGGTGATGTATGCCTTTTTGGATTATTTCTTGTTTTATTTTCTTGGTAAATTTTTTCCACATCAAATTTTCTAAAAACTCAGGTGCCGACCCAATTCCTAAAAATCCCATAATTTGTTTTTTAAATATTTTGAATTGTCTTAAAGCAATCCAAGCGCCCATACTTGAACCAATGATATAAAAATTATTATTTTTTATATATTTATTTATCAATGTAGAGGTTTCTTTAGTCCATTTTGAAATATTACCATTTGTGAATTTACCTGTAGATTTTCCATGACCTGAATATTCTAAAGCGAGAAAACTTATTTTATTTTTTCTTGCAAATTTCAAAAAAGCTTCTGGCTTTTTTCCTTCAAGATCTGACATAAATCCATGTAAGAAAACTATGAATGGAGCATTTTTATAAATTTTACAAATATGTCTAATTTTCTTAGTCTTTGAAGTTTTGTGGAATCTGAAATTTGCCATAATCGTTTATAAGAATTGCTAATTAATATATAATCATATCAAATGTCATCTAATTTAAAAGTTTTGCAAGTAATCCCAAAACTTGGATATGGTGGTGCAGAGACTGGTTGTTATGATATTGCTCACTATTTGCCAGAAAACGGTTGCAAATCATTTATAGTTACTAGTGGTGGTGATTTACTTAACTTTGTAGATAAAAGTAAAGTAAAAGTTTTTAGACTTCCAGTTCATAGTAAAAACCCAATATTAATTTTAATTAATGCGATAATTTTAACTTTTATTATTTTATTTAATAATATTTCGATCATACACGCCAGAAGTAGAGCGCCTGCATGGTCTTGTTTAATAGCCTCCAAGATAACAAGTAGAAAGTTTGTGACTACATTTCATGGAACGTATAATTTTAAAAGTAATTTGAAAAAATTATATAATTCAGTAATGGTTCGATCTGACTTAATTATTGCAGGATCAAACTTTATTTTTTCGCACATCAAAGAAAATTATTCAAATTACTTAAATCAAAAAAAAAAATTATTAGTAATATTTAGAGGAATTAATGTTGATTATTTTGATCCTACCACAAAACTTGAAACTGAAGAGAAAAAATTATTAAAACAATGGGAAATAGAAAAAGATAAAAAGATTATACTTTTGCCTGGTAGATTAACTACCTGGAAGGGACAAGAGGTATTTATTGAAGCAATCAATCTGGTAAATATTGAATTAGGTTATGAGGCATTTTATGCTGTTATCCTTGGAAGTGATCAAGGAAGAGATTTGTATAAAAAAAAACTAATAAGGCTTTCAGAACAATATAGGTTGACTAAACAGTTAAGATTTATCGATCACTGTAAAGATATGGCATTAGCTTACAAAGTTTCTGATATAATTGTTTCATCTTCTATTGAACCAGAAGCTTTTGGTAGAGTTTCTGTGGAGGCCCAATCTATGGAGAAACCAATTATTGCGAGTAATATTGGTGGCTCTAACGAGACTGTCGTTGATGAAAAAACAGGCTATTTATTTAAAGCGGGTGATGCAAAGTCTTTAAGTCAGAAAATTTTAAAAACGCTTACAATTGACGAAATTCAATTAAAATTAATTGGAGTTGAAGGAAGAAAAAATATAGTTCAAAAATTTAATGTTGAAAAAATGTGCTTTTCTACTTATTCAGAGTATAAAAGATTAATAAATTAAATGCCTATAATTACATTACCTGATGGAAATAATATTGATTTCCCAAATAAAGTTACTGGATTAGAAGTAGCAGAAAAAATTAGCAAATCATTAGCTAAACAAGCAATGGTAATAAGTGTAGATGGCGAGTTGAAAGATTTAGAACATTTAATTGAGAAAGACTGTTCCATAAAAATTTTTACATCTAAAAATCCTGAGGGTCTAGAAACCATTAGACATGATACTGCTCACATATTAGCAATGGCAGTACAAGAATTGTTTCCAGGAACACAGGTTACAATTGGACCTGTAATTGAAAATGGATTTTATTATGATTTTGCTAGAAAAGATCCGTTTACAGAAGATGATTTAACAAAGATTGAAAATAAAATGAAAGAAATTGTTGATCGAGATGAGATTACTAAAAGGGAAGTTTGGGATAGAAATAAAGCCATAGATCATTTTAAAAAAAAAGGTGAAATCTATAAAGCTGAGTTAATTGAGGCAATACCGGAGAATGAAGATGTTTCAATTTATTTTCATGGAGATTGGCATGATCTTTGTAGAGGACCACATCTTTCTTCAACAGGTAAAATAGGTAAATACTTTAAATTAATGAAAGTTTCAGGAGCTTATTGGAGAGGTGATTCAAATAATGAAATGCTACAAAGAATTTATGGTACAAGCTGGGCTTCTCAAAAAGATTTAGATGATCATCTAAAAAGAATAGAAGAGGCAGAAAAAAGAGATCATAGAAAATTAGGAAAAGAAATGGACTTGTTTCATTTTAGAGAAGAAAGTCCAGGCTCAGTTTTTTGGCATGAGAGAGGATGGGCATTATTTCAAAAATTAATTAATTATATGAGAAGCAGACAGGATGCTGCTGGATACAAAGAGGTAAATACACCTGAAATTTTAGACCGACAATTGTGGGAAAAATCTGGTCACTGGGAAAAATATGGAGAGAATATGTACACATCAGAAACTCCTGATGAAAAAGTGTTTGCGATAAAACCAATGAATTGTCCTGGTCATATACAAGTATTTAATCAAGGATTAAAAAGTTACAGAGATCTTCCATTACGTATCACAGAATTTGGTAAGGTTCATCGTTACGAACCATCGGGTGCTTTACATGGTTTGCTTAGAGTAAGAGCTTTTACACAAGATGATGCGCATATTTTTTGTGCGGAAGATCAAATTACGAGTGAGTGTTTAAATGTAACAAATTTAATCTTAGATATTTATAAAGATCTTGGTTTTGAAAATGTAATTTTAAAATATGCAGATCGACCGGAGGTTAGAGTTGGAGATGATGAGGTTTGGGACAAGGCAGAAGCCTCACTTCTTGAAGCGGTTAAGGCTTCTAAGTTAGAGTATAGTATTAATAAAGGTGAAGGTGCTTTCTATGGGCCAAAAATTGAATTTGTTTTAAGAGATGCTATCGGAAGAGATTGGCAATGTGGAACTTTACAAGTTGATTTAAATTTACCTGGAAGATTAGATGCATCATATGTTGATAAAGATGGAACAAAAAAAGTTCCTGTTATGCTTCATAGAGCGCTGTTTGGTTCCTTAGAAAGATTTATAGGAATATTGATTGAAAATTATGCTGGAAAATTTCCTTTTTGGATTTCACCTTTACAGACAATGGTAATTCCAATTTCAGAAGAATTTAATAATTATGCAATAGAAGTTTCTAAAAAAATTAAAGAGGCAGGCATAAGTTCTGCAGTTGATATTAAAAATAATAACTTAAACTATAAAATTAGAGATCATTCTTTAGCAAAAATACCTCTTTTATTAATTTGTGGTAAAAAAGAAGTTGACTCCAATTCAGTAACGATTAGAAGGTTAGACTCTAATAAACAAGAAAATATGGATATAGATTTATTTTTAAAAACTTTCTCTGCTTTAAATAAAGCATCATCAAATTAAGTGGCAGATTTCAAACAAAACTACTTTCAAAGAAGAACAAAGGATAGAGGTCCAAGGTCTAATAACCGAATATCTTCACCGGATGTTCAAGTCATTGCAAGTGATGGTGAAAATCTTGGTGTCATTAGTACTAATGAAGCTATATCAATGGCAAAAAACCAAGGTTTGGATTTAATTGAAATTGCACCTAATGCAAACCCACCTGTTTGTAAAATCATGGATATGGGAAAGTATAAATATGATGCACAAAAAAAAGCAAATCTTGCAAAAAAGAAACAAAAAATAATTTCATTAAAAGAAATTAAAATGAGACCTGTAACAGAAACTCATGATTATGAATTTAAGGTCAAAAATGCAAAAAAATTTATTTCTAAAGGAGATAAAGTTAAATTTACTATCAGATTTAAAGGGCGAGAACTCCAGCACTCTCATTTAGGCAATGAACTGATGGGTAAAATTAAAGAGGATATGAAGGATATTGGTAGAGTAGAGTTACAACCCAAATTTGATGGGAAGCAAATGATCATGGTAATTCAACCTTTATAAGCCTTAATAGAGGTTGTAAAATTTCAACATTCTTTGTATAAGTCCGCAGAATTATGCCAAAATTAAAAACAAAAAGCTCAGCAAAAAAAAGATTTAAGATATCAGCTAAGGGTAAAGTTATATCTGCTCAAGCAGGTAAAAGACACGGTATGATTAAACGAACGAATTCACAAATTAGAAAATTAAGAGGCACTACGACTTTGTCCAAACAAGATGGCAAAATTGTTAAATCATACATGCCTTACAGTTTAAGAGGGTAATAATGGCAAGAGTAAAAAGAGGCGTAACAAGTAAAGCAAAACATAAAAAAGTTTTGAAAGCTGTAAAAGGTCAGTGGGGAAGAAGAAAAAATACTATCAGAGTTGCTAAACAAGCTATGGAGAAATCCATGCAGTATGCTTACAGAGATAGAAGAAATAAAAAAAGAGATTTCAAATCATTATGGATACAAAGAATCAATGCTGGTGTAAGAGCAGAGGGTATGACTTATTCGAAATTCATTAATGGTTTAAGTAAATGTGGTGTCGCAATAGATAGAAAAATTTTAGCTGAAATTGCTTACGATAGTCCAGAAGCATTTAAAACAATTGTACAAAAAGCTCAATCCGCTTTAAATTAATCTCTATTGTTTTTATTTCTTAAGGAAATAATCTACTAATATGTCAGACATAAAAAATATTAGAGATCAATTTATATCAAAGCTTAAAAATGAATTAAGCTTGGATGAAATCAATTCAATCAAAACAGAGTTATTTGGAAAAAACGGTCGAATTTCATCTTTATTTAAAACTGTAGGATCAATACCAGAGTCTGATAGAAAAACTTTTGCAGCTGATTTAAATAAAATAAAGGATGAACTTCAATCTTTAATTTCGGAAAAGATTAAAGAAATTGAGACAAAAGAAATTAATCAAAAACTTGAAAAAGAAAGAGTTGATATAACTTTACCAGGGAGATCTTTTGTTAGAGGTAAAATTCATCCTGTATCTCAAACGATAGATGAGATTTCATCTATATTTTCAGAAATAGGTTTTAGTGTTGAAGAAGGACCAGATGTAGAAAACGAATATAATAATTTTACTGCATTAAACACTCCAGATAATCACCCAGCTCGTGACATGCATGACACTTTTTATTTGGACGAAAATAAGGAATTTTTGTTAAGAACGCATACTTCACCAGTTCAAATTAGAACTATGTTAAAAGACAAGCCGCCATTTAAAATTATTGCGCCAGGTAGAACATATAGATCAGATAGTGATCAAACACATGCACCAATGTTTCATCAGGTTGAGGGCCTTCATATAGATAAAAATATTAATATGGGTCATTTAAAGGGATGTTTAAATTATTTTATTAAAGAGTTCTTTGAAGTGGAAAAAATCAAAATGAGATTCAGACCAAGTCATTTCCCTTTTACAGAACCATCTGCAGAGGTAGATATTGGTTACGAAATTAAGGATGGTAAAATTGTTATAGGAGAAGGAGATCAGTGGCTTGAAATTTTAGGATGTGGAATGGTTCATCCAAACGTTTTAAAAAATGTCAAAGTTGATCCTGCTAAATACCAAGGATATGCATTTGGCATAGGTATAGACAGGTTGGCTATGCTAAAATACGGTATTAATGATTTAAGAGCTTTCTTTGACTGTGATTATAGATGGTTAAATCACTTTGGATTTGATCCACTTGATGTACCAACAAATTATAGAGGTCTAAGTCGATGAAGATAACATTTGATTGGTTAAAAGATCATTTATCTGTAAGTGCTAATGAAGAGAAGTTACTTGAGAGATTAACTGACATTGGACTTGAAGTTGAAGGTGTTGAAAATTTATCTGCAGGTTTAGATTTATTCAAAGTAGCAAAAATTTTAAAAACAGAAAAACATCCTAATGCAGACCGTTTAAAAGTTTGTGATGTTGATGTGGGTGAAAAAGAAATTAAGAAGGTCGTATGTGGTGCACCAAATGCTAGAGAAGGTTTAATTACTGTTTATGCTCCACCTGGTGCGGTTATTCCAAAAAATAAAACTAAATTAGTTATAGCAAAAATTAGAGATGTTACATCTTATGGTATGCTTTGTTCTGAATCAGAACTAAATTTGTCTGAAGAAAGTGATGGAATTACCGAGCTTTCATCTGCGAAATACAACAAAAGTATTGGAAAAAGTTTTTTTACACAATCCAGTTCTAATTTAATTGATTTATCAATCACACCTAATAGACCTGACTGTCTTGGTGTTAAAGGAATAGCTAGAGATTTAGCAGCTTCAGGATTTGGTAAATTAAAACAGATTAAAGAACAAAAAATAAAATCGAAAAAATCTCAAACAATTAAAGTAAAAATTATAAACGAAAAAAACCAAGGATGTTTTTCTTTTGGAAGCTGTTTGGTAACAAATGTAAAAAATACTGAAAGTCCAAAATGGTTAAAGGATAAATTAATTTCTATAGGTCAAAAACCTATTTCAGCAATTGTTGATATTACAAATTATGTAATGATTGATATTAATCGTCCATTACACGCATATGATGCTGATAAAATTGAAAAGGGTATAATTGTTAGAAACTCAAAATCCGGTGAAGAGTTCACAGCATTAGATAATAAAACCTATAAGCTTGAAGATGACATGTGTGTAATTAGTGATAATAAAGGTGTGTTAGGACTAGGTGGTATTATTGGAGGCACTAGATCTGGGACAGAAATGGATACACAAAACGTTTTAATTGAGTCAGCTTATTTTGATCCAAGATCAATTAGACGAACAGCAAAAAGATTAAATATTGATACAGATGCAAAATTTAGATTTGAAAGAGGAATAGATCAATTGTCGATCGAAGAAGGTTTAAATAAAGCAGCATTTTTAATTAAAGAAATTTGTGGCGGTGAAATTAGTAAGATTGATATCCAAAAAATTAGTACATTTAAAAATCCAATAATTAAATTTGATCCAAATTCATTTGAAAAAGTAACAGGTTTTAAAATTTTAACAAAAGATATGTTAAAAATTTTAGATAACCTGGGTTTTACGTGTAAAAAAGATAAAAAAGTTTTTAAATTAACCATCCCATCTTGGAGACCAGATATCACTCAGGAAATAGATGTAGTTGAGGAATTAGTAAGAATAGTTGGATATGATAAAATTAAAATAGAAGAACCAATCAAAGAGAGAAAAAAATCTACTTTAACACAAACTCAAAAATTATTTCATTTCTTGCAAAGATCTGTTGCCTCAAAGGGTTATTTGGAGGCAATTACATGGTCTTTTACAGATGCAAAATATAATGATTATTTCAAAGGACAAAATAATGAATTAAAAATTGTAAACCCTATAAGTTCAGAATTAGGAGTTTTAAGAAATTCAATATATTCAAATTTAATTATGTATATGAGCAAAAATATAGATAGAGGATTTAAAGATTTATCTATTTTTGAAATAGGACCAACATTTTTTGGAAAACAACCAGGTGAACAAAATATAGTAGTCTGTGGTTTATCTGCTGGAAAAAAATCTCGTCTTTCTTGGTTGGAAAAAGAAAGAAATGTTGATGTTTTTGATATTAAAAAAGATGTAGTTCAAACCTTAGTTGAAGCAGGTTACGATGTAGAAAAATTTTTTATTGATGACGAAACTCCTGATTATTATCATCCAGGTAAATCAGGAAGATTATTTTTGAACAGAGGTAAAGAAAGTGTGGCTGCATACTTTGGTGAAATTCATCCAAATATCATTAAGCAAATAGATATGAAAACCGAATCTTTAGTAGGTTTTGAAATATTTCTTGATAATTTAAAATTACCAAAAAAATCATTGAAAGATCAAAAAACAAAATATTCTGTTTCAGATTATCAAAAGTCAGAAAGAGATTTTGCTTTTATAGTTGATAAGAAAATTAAGGTTCAAGATTTGGTAAATGTTGTATCAAATGTTGATAAAAATTTGATTTCTAACATTAAAGTTTTTGATGTTTATGAGGGCGATAATATTCCTGAAAACCAAAAATCAATTGCGATCAATGTTACAATTCAATCTCAAGAAAAAACTCTTAAAGAAGCCGATTTAGATCAAATAAATAAGTCAATTATAGAAACAGTCGAAAATAAAACTGGCGCTAAAATTCGATCCTAAAGCCAATGAGTTCAATCGATAATATAAGAAATTTTGCAATCATCGCACACATTGATCATGGAAAATCTACTATTGCAGATAGAATAATTCATAGTTGTGGGGGGCTAACAGAAAGAGAGATGAAAGCGCAAGTTTTAGATTCAATGGATATTGAACGAGAGAGAGGTATCACCATTAAAGCTCAAACAGTAAAGCTAAATTATAAAGCTAAAGATGGAAAAGAATATATTTTAAACATTATAGATACCCCAGGCCATGTAGACTTTAGCTATGAGGTTAGTAGATCATTATATGCGTGCGAAGGTTCAATTTTGATTGTGGATAGTACACAAGGAGTTGAGGCCCAAACTTTGGCAAACGTTTACCAGGCATTAGATACAAATCATGAAATTGTCCCAGTATTGAATAAAGTAGATTTGCCAGCTTCTGATTTAGAGAGAACAAAAAAGCAAATTGAGGAAGTTATTGGGATAGATACTGAGAATGCTATTCCGTGTTCTGGAAAAACTGGCGAAGGAATAGGAGATATTTTAGAGCAAATTATAACTACATTACCAGCACCAAAAGGAGAAAGTTCATCAGATTTAAAATGTTTACTAGTTGATAGTTGGTACGATACTTATTTAGGAGTTGTCATATTAGTTAGAGTTATAGATGGGAAACTTTCAAAACATATGAAGATCAAAATGATGTCTACAAATCAAGAATATATCGTTGAAAAAGTTGGTGTTTTTACACCAAAGCCAGTTGATATCACTGAATTAAAAACAGGAGAAATAGGGTTTATAACAACAGGAATAAAAGTTTTATCAGAAACAAAAGTTGGAGATACAATTTGTGATGCGACAAAGCCATTAAATGAAGCTTTGCCAGGTTTTAAACCTAGTAAACCTGTAGTATTTTGTGGATTGTTTCCTGTAGATAGTTCAGAGTTTCAAAAATTAAAAGATGGTTTAGCAAAGTTACAATTAAATGATGCAAGCTTTTCTTTTGAACCAGAGTCATCTTCAGCTTTAGGGTTAGGTTTTAGATGTGGGTTTTTAGGTTTGCTTCATTTAGAAATTGTAACAGAGCGACTTGAAAGAGAATTTGATGTTAATTTATTAACAACAACCCCTGGGGTAGTTTATAAAGTTCATTTGAATAATGGTGATACGATGGATTTACAAAATCCATCAAGTTTACCAGATCCTACCTTAATAAAATATATTGAAGAACCTTGGATTAAGGCAACCATTATTACTCCAGATCAGTACTTAGGTTCAATAATTAAAATGTGTCAAGACAAAAGAGGAGTACAAACCAACCTTAGTTATTCTGGAAGTAGAGCAGTAGTAAATTATGAACTTCCCTTAAACGAAGTTGTGTTTGATTTCAACGATAGACTTAAGTCAATGACAAGTGGATATGCAAGTTTTGATTATGAAATAATTGAGCATAGAGAAGGTGATCTAGTAAAACTTGGTATTTTAGTCAATGCTGAACCCGTTGATGCTTTAGCTATGATGATACATAAAGATTTTGCACAAAAAACAGGGAGAGAAGTTTGTGAAAAATTAAAAGACTTGATTCCAAGACATAATTTTATGATCCCTGTTCAAGCTGCAATTGGAGGAAAAATTATTGCTAGAGAAACTATCAAAGGGTTTAAAAAAGATGTTTTAACAAAAATTCATGGTGGTGGAGCTACAGATAGAAAAAGAAAATTATTAGAAAAACAAAAAAAGGGTAAGGCTAGATCAAAACAATTTGGAAGAGTGGAAATACCTCAAGAAGCATTTATTGGTGTTCTTAAAATTTCGAAAGAAAAATAACTGGAGAGGTGGCCGAGTGGTTGAAGGCGCACGCTTGGAAAGCGTGTAAAGGAGCAATTCTTTCATGGGTTCGAATCCCATCCTCTCCGCCATTAAATTCGTTAAGTTTTTCAACAATAATTTGAGTATTTAACTGTTAAATTATTAAGATAAATCAGCAATTTTTCAAAAAAATGTTATAATTTTTTCTTTCCAAATTTTAAAAAATGACAAGCAAAAATACATATCAAGCAGATTCAATTAAAGTTTTAAAAGGTCTTGAAGCAGTCAGAAAAAGACCTGGGATGTATATAGGGGATACTGATGATGGTACCGGTTTACATCACATGGTTTATGAGGTTGTAGATAATTCGATTGATGAGGCATTAGCAGGTCATTGTAAAAATATTAATGTAAAAATAAATTCTAACGGAACAATTACAGTAAATGATGACGGAAGAGGTATACCTGTCGATATGCATAAAGAGGAGAAAAAATCTGCAGCCGAGGTAATTATGACTCAACTTCATGCTGGTGGTAAGTTTGATCATGACTCATATAAAGTTTCTGGAGGATTACATGGTGTTGGTGTTTCTGTAGTAAATGCATTGTCGGAAAAACTAGAATTAGAAATAAATAGAGATGGAAAAAAACATTTTATAGAATTTAATAATGGTGAAGCAAAATCTCCTCTTAAAGTAGTTGGAAAATCTAAAAATACAGGAACTCAAATAACATTCCTACCATCGAAAGATATTTTCTCATCAATTAAATTTAGTGCAAATATTTTAATTAAAAGGATGAGAGAGTTAGCATTCTTAAATAAAGGTATAAAAATAATCTTTACTGACGCAAGTCAAAAAAAAGAAAAAACATCTGAATTTAAATTTGATGGTGGTGTTTTAGAGTTTGTAGATTTTTTAGATGAGAAAAGAGAAAAACTACAAAATAAAAATGGTAATGATTTGTTTCGAAAACCAATTTATATTGAAGGTAAAAAAGATAGCATTGAAATAGAGTGTTCATTAAAATGGAATGCAGGTTATGCAGAAGATATATTTCCATACACAAATAATATTTATCAAAAAGATGGTGGAACACATTTATTAGGTTTTAGAAGTGCTCTTACAAGGGTCGTAAACAAATATGCCAATGAAAATAATTTATTAAAAAAGAATAAATTAGCTATTTCAGGAGATGATATTAAAGAAGGCTTAACATGTGTGCTTTCAACTAAAATACCTGATCCTAAGTTTTCTTCACAAACTAAAGACAAACTGGTTTCATCCGAGGTAAGAATGATTGTTGAAACTTTAGTTAATGAAAAACTATCAATATGGTTTGATCAAAATCCATCGATTGCCAAAATAGTTTTGGCTAAAGTCATTCAAGCGGCAATGGCCAGAGATGTTGCTAGAAAAGCTAGAGAAAATGTAAGAAGAAAGGGAGCTCTTGAATTAAGTGGATTACCTGGAAAATTGGCTGATTGTCAGATAGGAAAACAAGAGGGTACAGAATTATTTATTGTTGAGGGAGACTCAGCAGGTGGTTCCGCTAAACAAGGAAGAAATAGAGCAAATCAAGCGGTTTTGCCCTTAAGAGGTAAAATTTTAAATACTTATGTTGAGGACATAAATTTAAAAAAAAATGGCAATGGCAATGGCAATGGTTCAGATCTAAGAACAAAAGCTCTTGCAAAAATGATATCTTCAAATGAGATAGTAACATTAATTAATGCACTGGGACTTGATCCTAAATCTCACGAAATAGATTTAAAAGACTTAAGATACGGTAAAATAATTATAATGACCGACGCCGATGTTGATGGTTCTCACATAAGAGCATTGTTGTTAACTTTTTTTAATAACAAACCATTTAATAAATTAATTGAAAATGGTCATGTTTATTTAGCCCAACCACCATTGTTTAAAATTAATAAAGGTTCAAAAGGGATTTATATTAAAGATGAAAAAGAATTAGAGGATTATATCGTAAATAATAACAAGGAATTAAAGAAATTAAAAAGAGGCTCAAAAGACTATTTAAATGCATTAGATTTAGAAAAATCAAAAATGAATATACAAAGGTTCAAGGGTCTTGGTGAAATGAATCCAGAAGAGTTGTGGAATACAACTTTAGACCCTGAAACTAGAAATTTACTTCAAGTGCAGTACTCTAAAGATCTTAAAAAAGATCAAAGTCTTATCCATACACTAATGGGAAGTGATGTTGCATTAAGAAAAGATTTCATAGTCTCAAATGCTATCAATGTAAAAAATCTTGATATTTAAAAATGAAGTTTTTTGAAACTTCGAAACACCATTCATTCAAAAAATCCACTTATATTACCTTAAGATGGATTGGTATAATTGGACAGTTAATTGCAGTTAATTTTGTATACTTTGCATTAGATTTTAAATTTGACTTTATAACTTCTAATCTAATTATATTTATTGGTATTATAAGTAATTTTTATTTAATTTTTATTTATAAAAAAACTCAATTATCTGACAGATCAGCTTTCATTTTTTTAGTTATTGATATTTTGCAATTAGCTATTTTACTTTATTTGTCAGGTGGGATTCTTAATCCATTTGTTATTTTTATAATTATTCCAAGTGTATTTTCATCATCTAATTTAAGTTTTAGAACAAATACTATGCTTGTGTTATTAACAGCTTTATCAATTATATTTTTAACTTTTTACTCAACAGAATTACCCTCTCCACTTGGAGATCATTTTCATGTAAGTCCTTATTATTATTATTCTATCCCGATTGCTTTGATTATTGCTCTTGTTTTTTTAAATTATTTTGCAATGACATTTGGAACTCAATCTAGGTTAAGAAAAGAAGCTCTTACGAAAATGGAAGAAGTAATGGCCAAAGAACATGAACTATTGTCCTTAGGCGGTCAAGCAGCAGCAGCTGCTCATTCATTAGGAACACCGCTTTCAACTATAAAAATAATTACACAAGAATTACTGAAACAATTTGAGGGCAACAAAGACGTAGAAAAAGATATTAATTTATTATCTAGTCAGGTTGAAAGATGTAATGAAATACTAAAAAAATTAACTTTAAATCCAGACGAAGAGGATGAGTTTATTGATGTAGATATTACAGTTAGAGATTACCTAAATGAAATTTTAAATTCATTTAAAGAGATAAGTACTAAGAAGTTTATTTTTAATTTTGATCAAGACTCTAATTCGAAAAAAATAGTTAAATCTATAGAAATTGTTTATGGACTAAGAAATTTTATAGGTAATGCTAATAAATTTTCTGATGAAAATATTTTCATAAATTTAAAGAGTGATAGTGAAATTACCGAAATCAGTATTGAGGATGATGGTCCAGGTTATCCAAAAGATATTTTATCAAAAATAGGAGAGCCATATTTAAAATCAAATAATCCTCAAGATAAATCAAAAACAGGACTTGGTTTAGGTTTGTTTATAGGAAAAACACTGTTAGAAAAAAATTTCGCTAATGTGATTTGTAGAAACTCTAAAACAAGATCTGGTGCAGAAGTAATAATTAAATGGAGAAATACAGATTTATTTAATATTTAATGAAATTTTTTCTTTGTTTCGAACAATGAGCTAAGTTGAGATATCATTACATCTCCTAACTCATTTACATCAGTAATTTTTATAGCTCTGTTGTAATATCTCGAAACATCATGTCCAATACCAATCGCTAAAATTTCAATATCAGATTTATTCTCAATAAATTTGACCATTTTCTTCAAATGTTTTTCTAAAAAATCTCCTGAATTTACTGAAAGTGTTGAGTCATCAACTGGGGCTCCATCAGAAATTACCATTAAAATTTTTCTTTCTTCTTTTCTTTTTTTAATACGGTTGTATGCCCAAGATATAGCTTCTCCATCAATATTTTCTTTTAACAAACCCTCTTTTAACATCAGGCCTAAATTATTTTTTGCTTGTCTCCAATGTGTATCCGCACCTTTATAAATTATATGTCTTAGATCGTTAAGCCTCCCAGGTGTTTTTGGTTTTGAATTTTTAGTCCAAAATTCTCTACTCTGTCCACCTTTCCAGTTTTTTGTTGTAAATCCTAAAATCTCTACTTTAACCGAACATCTTTCGAGTGTCCTTGATAAGATATCTGCACAAATAGCAGCAATCGTTATTGGCCTTCCTCTCATAGAACCAGAATTATCAATAAGTAAAGTTACAACTGTATCTTTAAAATCTAAATCCTTTTCTTTTTTAAATGACAAAGAGTTATATGGATCCATTATTATTCTTGGTAACTTTGAACTATCAAGTAAGCCTTCCTCTAAATCAAATTCCCAAGCTCTATTTTGCTTTGCTAGTAATTGTCTTTGAAGTTTATTAGCTAACTTGGTAATTACATCTTGGAAACCAATTAATTGTTGATCTAAATTTTTTCTAAGTTTAGTAGCTTCATCTGCATTTTCTAGATTTTCAGCTTTAACAACTTCGTCATATTGTGTAGTAAATATTTTATAATCAATATTTATACTATCAATTTTTTTTTGAATTACCTGCTCTGAGTTTTGTTCATCAGACTCAACATCAGATAACTGCTCATCTAAATTAAACTCATCTATACTATAATCAGCATCAACAGATGCTTCTGTTTGCTGTTCATCATTTTCATCTTTGCTATCTTCATTATCTTTATTTTGATCATCATTTGAGGGATTATCTTGACCTTGATCTTGATTTTTTTCCTCTTCTTGA
This sequence comes from Candidatus Pelagibacter sp. HIMB1695, assembly GCF_052047655.1. Lineage (NCBI taxonomy): Bacteria > Pseudomonadati > Pseudomonadota > Alphaproteobacteria > Candidatus Pelagibacterales > Candidatus Pelagibacteraceae > Candidatus Pelagibacter > Candidatus Pelagibacter sp. HIMB1695. The sequence continues at coordinate 1,109,413 of NZ_JBNAJT010000001.1, forward strand.
TCTTCCTCATCACTTTGAAAAATATCCATTTCTTCTAGTATTTCGGAAAATTTAGAACTGTATGTGTTTTGATTTTCTAAATTATTTAATAAAAACTCTTTATGTTTTTTAATTGATTGCTCAAAATCTTTTTCCCAGAAATTAAGCATTCTAGATGTTAAAGGATTAAGGTCTATATTATGAAAATTTTTAAGCATATATAGCTCAAACGCTTCAGCAACAGGAACGTCTTCTTTCGTTTTAAGCTGATCTTTTCTTTTACGATTAATTATTTGTGAATAGTTTTCAGAAAAATTTTTTTGAATTCCTTTTAACATTTTGCCTCCTAGGGCTTCATATCTAATCTTTTCAGCTATATTATATAAAGATCTAGAGGAAGTGTTTGAAGGCAAATTTTTTCTATAAATTTTTTCATTAGAAAACCTTTTTTTAAGTGCCGTAGAGTCTGTTTCAGCCCTTAATTTTATAAAATCACTTGGACTAGTTAGATCATTTATTTCAAAAGACGAAATATCTTTAATCTTTTTATCTTCAGAAGATTTGTTGTTTATATCAATATCGTCTGCGATAACTTTTGCTGTTGAAGATAAAGCAATTCTAAATTTTTCTTTTAAATTTGTTTCTTTATTGCTCATTTAAATTTGAATATTGATCAAAGACTCAGGCAATTCTTCACCAAAACATCTTTGATAATATTCTGCGATTGTATTTTTCTCAATATCATCGCACTTATTTAAAAAAGTTACTCTAAATGCATATCCGGTATCCTTAAAAATTTCAGAGTTCTCAGCCCAATGAAGAACTGTTCTTGGGCTCATTACAGTAGATATATCTCCAGCAATAAAACCTTTTCTAGTTAAGGATGCTACTTTAATCATATTAGCAACTTTTTCTTTTCCCTTAGCATTATTTAAATTTTTATTTTTTGATAAAACTATATCCATTTCTCTATCTAGGCTTAGATAGTTTAATGTTGTTACAATATTCCATCTATCCATTTGACCTTGGTTGATCTGCTGTGTTCCGTGATAAAGCCCAGTAGTATCACCAAGCCCAACGGTATTAGATGTAGCAAATAACCTAAAATACTTATTTTGACTAATTACTTTGTTTTTATCTAGTAGCGTGAAATTACCTTCAGCCTCCAACACTCTTTGAATAACAAACATAACATCGGGTCTTCCAGCGTCATACTCATCAAATACTAAAGCAACTGGATTTTGAATTGACCATGGGAGAATACCCTCATTAAACTGTGTTACTTGTTTTCCATCTTTAAGTACAATTGCATCCTTACCAATTAAATCTATTCTACTAACGTGGCTGTCTAAATTTACCCGAATACAAGGCCAGTTTAATCTTGCAGCTATTTGCTCTATGTGTGTTGATTTTCCAGTACCATGATATCCTTGTACCAATACTCTTTTATTAAACGCAAATCCTGAAATGATTGCAAGAGTAGTATCTCTATCAAATTTATAATTTTTATCTATTTCAGGTACATATTCACTTCTTTTTGAAAAGGCATCTACTTCCATTTCGGAATCTATTCCAAAAGATTGTTTTAAAGAAACTTTTATGTCAGGTTGGATGTTAAGATTTGGAGTCAATTTTTTCCCTATAAGTATTTTTTAGCTGCGTATAAGCTAAAGTTATCAGTTTTAATTTTTCCTCGTATTTTTTATTTCCGGCATTCATATCAGGGTGAAATTTTTTAACAAGCACTTTGAATTTTTCTTGTATTTTTTGCCACTTTAGACCTACAGATATTCCTAATATTCCAAATGCTTTAATATCTTTATGATCAAATTTAAATTGACGCATATGATTATAGTCCCCATTGAATTTATCTTTATCAAATTCATCTTTTAAGGTTGTGTTCCATAGGACTTTAAAAAAATTATCTGAAGAACTAAAATTTTGAGTGGGTTTATGCCAAGTCATATCTGACTTTAAAAAATTGATTACTTGATTATCACTCATCCCAGAAAAATAATTCCAGTTTTTGTTAAATTCTTTAACATGTTCCAGACAAAGCATTCTATATTTCCTGCTATTATCCTTCTCAATTGGCGCTCTGTATTCACCAATTTCATTACAATTATTCCAGTCACAAATATTTTTCATGATATAATATTTACTATATGGATATAAATGAATTAATTGCAATTATAAAAAAAAAATTATCAGATCAAATAAATATTCAAAGTATAGATATAGAAGATAAATCTTTTCTTCATAAAAATCACAAAGGTAATCAGGAAGGCAAATATCATTTAAAATTAAGTATAGTTTCTGATGAGTTAAAAAATATGAACAGAATTGAAAGCAATAAAAAAATTTATAAAGTATTAGATAAAGAATTGAAAGAAACTATTCACTCAATTCAAATTCAATTATCTTAAGTAATCATTAAAAAATTTTTTCAGTCTTTGTTTTGTATATTCAATATTAATTTGTGGAGATCCAATTTTTTTTAAAAGTACTAAATTAATTTTTTGAGATTTATTTTTTTTATCCTTTGTCATGAAAAATAATATTTTATTTATATCTTTTTTTTTAAAAAATTTATTAACAGATATTGATAGATTTAAATTATTGATATGATTTAATATTAGGTTGTAATCGCTTTTTTTAAGTATTTTTAAATTTAAACTAAAACTTAGTGCCGTCCTTATCCCTAGAATTACTGCTTCACCGTGATTTAATTTCTTGTTGTAATTTAGGGTTGCTTCATAAGCATGGCCAAATGTATGTCCAAAATTTAAAACTTTTCTTAAATTTTTTTCTTTCTCGTCTTTTTCAACCACACTTTTTTTAATTTTACAGCTTTCATAAATTGCTTTTTCAATAAATGGAGAACTCAGTTTAGTAATTTTATTCACATTCTTATTTAAAAATTTGAAGAAATTTTTATCTCTTATTAGAGAATGTTTTAAAATTTCACCATATCCACAAACAATCTCTCTTTTTGGCAGCGATTTAAGAAAATCAACATCTGATATAACTAAGTTTGGTTGATAAAAACTACCAATTAGGTTTTTTCCATAATGTGAGTTTATGCCAGTTTTGCCACCAATCGAAGAGTCGACTTGGGATAGAAGTGTTGTTGGTATATTTATAAATTTCATACCTCTTTTAAAGATACTAGATGCAAAACCACTTATATCACCTGTAATACCCCCACCTATTGATATTAAACAGTCATCTCTAGAAAAGTTTTTATTTAATAAAATTTCTAGGATCTTATTAATAATATTAAAGTTTTTATTGGCCTCACTGGCATTAAAAAAACATATATGTATTTGCTTTTTATTTAATGAATTTTTTATTTTAGTGATAAATTTTTTTGGTACATTTTTATCAACTACAAGAAGACATTGATTGAATGTTAAGGAATTATTTTTAATTATTTTTGAAAAGTTAGTAATTAGATTTGATCCAATTATTATTGGATATTTTTGTGTTTTTGTTTTAATTTTTAATTTAATTGGTTTCATAAATTTCTTTAATTTTGCCTACTATTTCATTTTTAGTAAGATTATCACACTTGATTTCATATAAGGCTTTAGAATAAATGTTAGTTCGTTTTTTAATTAAATCAATTAAATCATTATCTGTAGCATTAATTGTTAAAGGTCTTTTTTTGCTATTTTTAATTCTTTCAATTAAAATTTTTTCATTCCAATTTAACCAAAATGAATAATGATTTTTTAAAACTTCATTTCTAATATTTTTATTTGCAAAAGCACCCCCTCCTAGAGAGACAACTGTAGAGCTAAGTTTTAATTTTTTAAGTGTAATTTTTTGTTCAATTTTTCTAAAATATTCCTCTCCTTTTGTTTCGAATATTTTTCGAATTGTAGTATTTAAATTTTTTTCTATTTCTTTATCTACATCTACAAAATTTAATTTAAATTTTTTCGCTACCAAAGAGCCTATTGAACTCTTACCAGAACCCATCATACCTAAAAAAACAAGATTTTTTTTTGATTTCATAAGTTTAAATATTGAAAAAACACAAATATGTCTTAATTTGAAATTATCTAAAGTTATATGCAATTCAACAAAAATACAAGTTCAGGTAAAAAAAGTATAATTGGACTAGTTGTTAAATCTATTTTTGGACTAGTAATTGTTCTTGGCGTTGTTTTAATTCTCAATTCAATTGATTTTCCCGCTCCTAAAAAAGAAATTGAAAAAATTATTCCAAATGAAAATTTTAAAATTGTTAAATAAAAAATTCTTTTTTATTTTTTTAAGCTATCTAATTATTTTAAATCCTATTCACGCAGAAGATAATCCAATTGATATATGGAATCTCGAAAAAAAAGAAAATGAAACTATTGAGGAAGCAGTTATTACTGAAGGTGAAAATAATAACAATCAAATAAGTGTTTTTGATATGCAGTCAGATAAAAATACTGGCTCAATAGAATTAGATGAAAATTTAATATCAAAAGAAATCAAAATTGTAGGATTATATGATCCTGAAGAACATGGTTTGACTATTGATATGTGGACTAATTCTGATGGTCAAAAGTTAAAAAATTTATTTAACAGTTTAGAGAAAATTAATCTTTCTAATGATGCCCTAGAAATTATGGAAGTCTCATTATTAACAAACGCTCATTATCCTAATCAAAATATTACTGAAAATGAATTTTTAAAATTTAAATCTGATTGGTTAATTAAAAATTCTAATTTAGAACTCATTGAAGAATTTTTGGTTAATAATCAAATTGTAAATTCTCATCCTAAACTAACCAGACATTTATTAGACAACTATTTATCAGGCCAAGATATAAAAAAGACCTGTGAATTTTTTACAAAAATTAAAGAACCAGTTGAAGATGAATATTTATCTAAATTAAATTTATATTGTTTGGTTAATTATGGAAAAAATGAAGAAGCTCAATTAATTCTAGATCTTAAAAAAGAGTTAGGATTTCAAGATGAATATTTTGAAAATAAAATGAATTACCTGTTTGGTTATATTGAGGAAGCATCCAAAGAAATTTCTGAAAGTTCAGTATTTGAGTTTCACTTAGCTCATAGAACAAATCCAGAATTTTCATTTGAGCCCAATGAAAATACGCCTCAATTAATTTGGAAATATCTATCAAATTCAAATTTACTACCAGATCTAAGTAATGTTGACATAAATGATCAAGATAAAATCTTAATTATTGAGAAAGCTGCAAATTATAAAATTTTCTCAGAAAAAGATTTATTTGAATATTATAAAAAATTTCAATTTAATATTGATCAATTGTTAAGTGCAACTGATACTTACAAGTTGTTGTCTCCGTTAGAAGCAAGAGCATTAATTTATCAAAGAGCACTTTTAACGAGTGAACCAGAATTGAAATTGGAATTTTTACAATTGTTGAAGCAGCTATTTGAGGACAACAACATTGGATTAGCTTTTGATATAGAGCTAAATAACTTTTTGAACGAAATTGAAGTAGATAATGTTCCCTCAGATTATTTAAGTTTCTACAATAACTTTTCAAAAAATCAGAATTCAGAGTTCAAAAAAATTCAATACAATAATAATATTTTACATCAATCTAAGTGGGTAAATTATTTTAGAGGAGATTATTCAAAATCTGAAATACAAGAAGATTTAAAAAAATTTCTTGATAGAATAATTTTTAGTAATGAAACTTTGTCCACTAAAGATATAATTTTTATAGAAAGTCTGAAATCAGACGGAGTAGAAATACCTAGCGAGTATGACAGTTTATTTTCACAAAAGCCTTATGAGCTAGATGAAAGTTTAGTGGACTTGATAGAGGCAAACGAAGTTGGAACAGTTTTATTGTCTTTAATTGAGATAATAGGTAATAACAAAATAGAAAATATTGATGAAAAAAGACTTTATTTAATTTCGAATACACTAAATCAAATAAATGCTGATTTAATAAGAAATAAACTATTGCTAAAAGTTCTTCCTTTAAAAGTATAAAAATTATAATAACATGCAAATTTTATGGCGATAAGAACGATTATTACAGAACCAAACAAATTACTTCGACAAGTATCAAAATCTGTAGAAGCTGTTGGAAGTGAAGAGCAAAAACTAATGAATGATATGCTCGATACAATGTATGATGCAAATGGCATTGGTCTTGCAGCAATTCAGATTGGTATACCAAAAAGAATTATAGTTATGGATATAAGCAAGGATGAAAATAAAAAAGAGCCTAGATACTTTGTAAATCCTGTAATAAAAAATAAAGATCCACTCAAGGCAACTTATGAAGAAGGATGTTTATCTGTACCAAATCAATTTGCTGAAATAGATCGACCAAGTAAATGTGAAGTAGAGTATTTAGATTACAATGGAAAAAAACAGCTACTAAAGGCAGATGGATTACTTGCAACATGCATACAGCATGAAATGGATCATTTGGAAGGGATATTATTTATCGATTATCTCTCAAAACTAAAAAAATCAATGATCATAAAGAAACTTTCAAAATTAAAATCAAATACAGTTGAAGTTTAAAAAATGTCAAAAAAGTTAGTTTTTATGGGTACACCCATGTTTGCTGTACCAATTTTAAAATCTTTATATCAAAATGGATATAATATTTCTTGTGTGTATACACAGCCACCTCAAAAATCAAAAAGAGGGCAAAAAATTAATAAGTCTCCAATACAAGGTATTTCTGAAACTTTAAATTTAGAATATAGAACGCCGCCAGTTTTAAATAATGAAGAGGAGTATAATTTTTTAAATTCTTTAGATGCTGATTTAGCAATAGTGGTTGCTTACGGACAAATCATACCTAAAAAATTTATAAACCTAATTAAAAAAGGTTTTATAAATATACATGCATCTTTACTGCCTAAATGGAGAGGTGCTGCACCAATTCAACGATCAATTATGAATTTAGATCAAGAGACTGGAATAAGTATAATGAGAATTGCTGAAAAATTAGATACAGGACCAGTTTGTAATAATTATAAAATTCAACTTAATGAAAATTTGAATGCGTTAGAAATTAGTGAAAAGCTTTCTAACTTAGCAGCAGAAAAAATTTTAGATAACGTAGATGATATTTTAGAGGATAAAGCAAGTTTTATTGAGCAAGATCATTCGAATGCAACCTATGCATCTAAAATTCAAAAAACTGAAGGTCAAATTAATTGGGATGAAAATGCTGAAAAAATTATTGGTAAGATAAATGGTTTATACCCATCACCAGGAGCATTTTTTATGTTTAATGGAGAAAGATATAAAATTCTAAAAGCTCAAGTTGGAAGAGCTCAAGGAAATCCAGGGTCAGTATTGAGTGATAATCTTGAAATTGCATGTGGTAATAATCAATCGATAATTATTAAGGAAATTCAGAGGCAAGGGAAAAGACCTCAAAATATTATTGAATTTATTCAAGGTTCGCAGATAAAAAAAGGCTTAAAGATATAAATGTTTAGATATCAGCTTTTGATAGAATATTTAGGCACAAATTACAAAGGTTGGCAAATTCAAAAAAAAAACAAAACCATTCAAGGAATACTTCAAGACAAAATTAGAAAGTTATTAAAAGAAAACATTACTATAGTTGGATCGGGTAGAACAGATGCTGGTGTTCATGCTATCGAGCAGTCCGCGCATTTTGATTTAAAAAATAAATTATTGAGCTTAGATAAATTTATTAACTCAATTAATCACTTTTTAAAAAATGAAAATATTGCAATCCTTAAAATAAGAAAAAGGACCAGCAACTTTCACTCAAGATTTTCTGCAAAAAAGAGAGTTTATAAATATGTCATTTTAAATAGAACAAGTTCACCTGTAATTGAAAAAAACCAAGTCTGGCATGTAAGAAAAAAATTAGATTTAGATTTGATGAAATTAGGGGCAAAGAAATTAGTTGGTACTAAAGATTTCTCAACATTTAGGGCCTCAAGTTGTAATGCTAAGAGTCCAATTAGAACGATGGATTTTGTAAAATTAAAATCTTTAAATGATAAAATAGAAATTCAGTTTAAATCTCAATCTTTTCTTCAACAGCAAGTACGATCTATGGTTGGTTGTTTAAAATATTTAGGTGAAAAGAAATGGGATTTAAAAAAATTTGACAAAGCTCTAAAATCTAAAAAAAGGTCGCTGTGCGCTCCACCAGCACCACCTACTGGATTATTTTTATCTAGAGTTTTTTATTAGTTTTTTTTTATTACTCATGGCAAATTTTTTATTTATTCGCCATCTAGATTCTGCTCTTACAATGTATCCACAACAATTTTTTGACTTACACTTACAGGGAAATTGTTTGTAATTTTCATCATAACCAAAACCATAATCGCAGGTAAATTCTTCACCTTTTTTGATATCTCTAATTGCTTTAACCCAAATTTTTAGACCCTTACCATCATAATCACAATTATTGTCACAAGAATGATTAATTAATCCTGCAGTATTCCATGAAAAATCTCCATCAAGGTCATATCTTTTGTTGATAGTAAATAAATAGATTGGTTTACTATTGTCATATTTATCAGACTCTTCAGTTTGTTTTTTTGTAATTAGTTTACCAACGTAATCGATTATCTTTGTACCTTCTTTGATATCTTTAGTTGCATAAAGTCCTCTACCTTTTTTATCGATATCCGATTTTTTAATTTTATATAATTTCATTGAGTTTTATTTAGTTTTTTATTAGGAATTATCAATTAAATTCTATTAAAGCATCAACATGTCTTTGTGTACTATCTTGTAGTGCTTTTAAGTCATATCCACCTTCTAGTATAGATACTACATTACCTCTACAAAATGATTTTGAAATTTCTAAAGTTCTTTTTGTAATTGTATAATAATCTTCAGCATTAAGTTTTAATTGTGCCAAAGGATCATCAATATGAGCATCAAAACCTGCAGAAAATAAAAGAAATTCTGGTTTAAATTCATTTAATTTTTTTAATACCAGTTCATATGCATTTAAATATTCTCTAGCACTTGTTCCAGCTTCAAGTGGAATATTTAAAATATTATTAAATTTTCCAATCTCTTTTTCCGAACCTGAACCTGGATAATATGGAAATTGATGAGTGGAAATATATAAAACTTTTTCATTGTTGAAAAAAATATCTTGTGTCCCATTTCCATGATGGACATCAAAATCAATTATAGCTATTTTTTTATAACCATATTTTTCAATTAAATAATTAGCCCCAACTGCAACATTGTTGTAAATACAAAAGCCCATGGCCTTCTCTTTTTCTGCGTGATGACCTGGGGGTCTCACTGCACAAAAAGCATTTTTAAATTTTTTTTCTTCCACACCATCGATCGCTGCAATAATTGATCCTACAGCGTCCATTGTTGCTTCTCTACTACCAGGGGAGACAACTGTATCTCCATCTAAAAAATTAAATCCATTTTGAGGGTAAGATCGATCGACATGATCAATATATTCAGATGAGTGAGTTTTTATTAATATTGATTTTTCAAATTTTGAAGGCTTTTTCCAAATTAAATTTTTGTTATCTAATTTTTTAAAGTTATCAATAACAGCTGTAACTCTATCAATTTTTTCAGGATGTCCATCTCCCGTATTGTGATTTTTGTATGTATCAGAAGTAATTAAAGCTGTTTTCACTTAAAGTAATTCTTTAAAATATTTGAATAAATTAAAGTTAATTTTTTTAAATCACTTAAAGAAACTGCTTCGTCTACTTTATGCATTGTTTTTCCAACTAAACCAAATTCTAAACATGGAGCAATCTTTCTAATAAATCTTGCGTCAGAGGTGCCTCCTGTGGTTGAGAGTTCAGGCTTAATTTTAGTAATCTTTTTAATTATATCTTGTATCATATATGTGGTTTGGTTTGGTTTAGTCAAAAAAGCTTCACCAGATACACTATATTCAATTTTGTAATTTGAATTATTTTTATTACAAATTTTCTTCAATATTTTATTTATTTTTGTCTTAATTGAATTCGATGAATGTTTGTTATTAAACCTAATATTAAAAGTTGCTTTAGCTAAACCTGGAATTACGTTATCAGCTGTATTATCAATATTTATTTTCGTAACTTCCAGGTTTGTTGGCTGAAAGTCTTTTGTTCCTTTGTCAAATTTAATTTCCTTCAATTCTTTTAATATTTGAACAAGAGCAGTTGATGGATTGTTAGCCCTATGAGGATAAGCAACATGACCCTGAACACCTATGACTGAAAGTCTACCATTCATACTTCCTCTTCGACCAATTTTAATCATTTCTCCCAATTTATTTGGATTAGTTGGTTCTCCAACCAAACAAAAATTAATTTTCTCTCTTCTTTTCAATAAGTATTCGACAACTTTTTTTGTACCATTAATAGCAATTCCTTCTTCATCACCTGTAATTAGTAGGCTTATAGAGCCATTAAATTTTTTGTTATTTTTAACAAAAATACTGACAGCAGAAACAAAGGCTGCAATAGAGCTTTTCATGTCATTTGCTCCTCTACCAATTAAATGTCCTTTTTTAATTGAGGGTCTAAAAGGATTTACAGTCCAATCTTTTAAGTTTCCAGCAGGTACAACATCTAAGTGACCAGCGTAGCAAAAATTTGGACCTTTGGTTCCAAGTCTTGCATAAAGATTTTTTACTGATTTAGTGTTTTTTTCCTTAAACTCTAATATTTTAGTTTTGAAACCAAGTTTTTTTAATTGTTTTTCTAAGAATTTCATTACCCCAGCATCTATTGGTGTTATAGAAGGGTAACGAATTAGCTCTTTGGCTAATTGTAATTCATTAATGGTTTGCATTTTAATCTCTTAAAAGATCGTTTACCGATGTTTTAGATCTTGTTTTTTCATCTACTTGTTTGATGATCACTGCACAATACAATGAGGGCGCAGCAGGATTGTTTTTGTCTGGTAATGATCCAGGAACAACGACTGAGTAAGGAGGTATTTTACCGTGAGTTACTTCACCAGTTTTTCTATTAACGATTTTAGTTGATTGGCCAATATACATACCCATACTTAGCACTGAACCTTCACCAACTATTACCCCTTCTACAACTTCTGACATAGCACCTACAAAAACATTATCTTCAATAATAGTCGGAAGTGCTTGTGCTGGTTCTAAAACTCCACCAATACCAGTTCCAGCTGAAATATGACAATTTTTTCCAATCTGACAGCAACTACCTGCACGACTAAATGTATCCATCATTGTTCCTTCATCTATGTAAGCACCAATATTTACATAACTTGGCATTAGAACAACATTTTTAGCAACATATGATCCTTTTCTCATTGCAGTATTTGGTACCATTCTAAAACCTGCTTTTTCAAAATCATCGTTTGACCATCCGGCTGTTTTTCCTTTTAACAAATGAGCTTTATCTCTCCAAGCTGAGTAGGGACCATCTAAAGTTTCCATTCCATGAATTCTAAAACTTAGCATAATTGCTTTTTTTAGGTGTTGATGAGTTACCCATTCACCATCAATTTTTTCAGCAACTCTAGATTTACCACTATCTAGATCTTCTATTACTTGATTAATAGTATCTTTTAATTTTTGATCTGAATTTTGATTAACTTGATCTTTGTTTTCCCAAGCTTCATTTATAATGTTTTCTATACTCATAGTTTTATTGGTTTTTTAATAACCTTATTTCTTTTAAAAATAAAGTAAGATTTTCAATTTTATAATCAATATATTCTTTATTAGATTCTTTTTTGCCCCATTCCTCATCATTAATTAACCAAGCAGTAATTGTTCCTCGCTCTTTACCTATCGATAAGTTTTTTGCTATATCTTCAATGTACAAAGTTTCTTTTGGATCAATTTTGAATTTTTCTACCATTAAATCGAAAGCTTTAGCTTCTGGTTTTGGGTGATATTCTGCATCTACGATATCAAATATGCCTTCAAATTGGTCATCAATTCCTAGTGTTGTAGTGATGTGCTTTACATGATTGTAGCTACCATTAGTGAAGACAAATTTTCTTAAATTTATATTCTCTAACTCATATCTTAATGCCGTATCTTTTTCTAAAAAAGATAAATCAATATCATGAACAAAATCTAAAAATTCTTTAGGATCAATTTCATGATGTATCATTAGACCATTTAAGCTTGTGTTATATTTGTGAAAGTAATTTGTCTGAAGTTCTTTGGCTTTTTTTAAATCTACATTAAGTTTACTTGAAATATATTCAGTCATTTTTCGACTTACTTGGCCAAATACTGCCTCTAGGTCACTATAAAGTACACCATCACAATCAAATAGAATATTTTTAATATAGCTTAAATTTTTCATTGTCTAATTAAAGTTCCAGATCCCTCATCTGATAAAAGTTCAAATAGAACAGAATGATTTTTTCTTCCATCTATTATAACAACTCCTTTTACTCCATTACTAGCTACATCTAAGCAATTATTTATTTTTGGAATCATACCACCAGTAATTGTTTCATTATCGATTAAGTTTTTTATAGACACTGAATTAATTTCTGGAATTAGATTTTTATTGTTATCCAAAACACCTTCTACGTCACTCAATATAATTAACCTTCTTGCGTTAATTTTTTTAGCAATAAAGCCAGCTGCAGTATCTGCATTGACGTTATAAGTTTGATCATTTTTATCTAAACCTAAGGGGGCAATAATAGGCACTTTTTTATCTGCTATAATTTTATCTATTATTGATTGATCTACATTTGTAGGAGAGCCCACAAAACCAAGCTCTTCATTTTCTTGTACAACTGTTAAAATATTATTTTCCTTGGAATTAATACTCTGACTTTCGCAATTTTGCTGATCTAGAGCATTGATAATTTCTTTATTAAAATCAATTAATACTTCTTCTACAACTTTAATAGTTTCTTTGTCGGTTACCCTTAATCCTTTTATAAATTTACTTTCTAAACCTATCTCATTAAGTTTATTACTTATTCTTTTTCCACCACCATGAACAATAATAGGAGTAAATCCTAGTTTATTTAGTGTTGAAATATCTTTAATAAAAATATCAAAGAGATTTTGATCAATTAAAACACTACCACCGCATTTAATAACAATATATTCATCGTTATATTTTTCTAAATATTTTTTTACTTCTTCAGTTGAAGGACCATCGAGTGGTAGAATTGTTTTTAATTCTTCTTCTTTAATATCCAACATTAAGTTGTTGTTTTAACAGTGGTTCGTTTCATTATAAAAACCTGTTGTGCCATAGTTAAAATATTATTTACTGTCCAATATATTACCAACCCTGCTGGGAAAGGTGCCAAAATTATTGTTAAGAATAATGGAAAGAACATAAATATTTTTGCTTGCATCGGATCTGTTGGTGCAGGATTTAATTTTTGTTGAACCCACATAGAAACACCCATTGCAACAGGCCATGCTCCAATGACTAAAAATGATGGTACATCATAAGGCAATAATCCAAATAGATTAAACAAAGAGGTAGGGTCTCTCTCAGATAAATCTTGTATCCAGCCATAAAAAGGCATTTGTCTCATTTCAATCGTTACAAATAAAACTTTGTATAAAGCAAAGAAAACTGGAATTTGCACAAGTATTGGTAAACAACCAGACATTGGGTTTACTTTTTCTTTTTTATATAGAGCCATCATCGCTTGTTGCAATTTCATTTTATCGTCCTTGTGTAGCTCTTTCAGTCTCGCCATTTCAGGTTGTAAGGCTTTCATTTTTGCCATGCTTCTGAACGAAAAGTTTGCAAGTGGAAAAAATGCTAATCTTATACAAATCGTAATTGCTATGATAGCTAAGCCGTAATTTCCAAGTAATTTAAAGAAATAATCTATTCCAAAAAATAATGGCTTGGTAATAAAGTATAAAAATCCCCAATCAATTGTTAAGTCAAATTTATCAATGTTTAAAGATTCAGCATATCCATCAATTACATCAACTCTTTTTGCAGCAACAATGATTTGTAAGGTTTCTTCAATTAATGAATTTTCATTAAGTTCTAATGGTTCTGTTGATACAAAATTTGCTCTGAACTTGTCTTTATAATCAAATGTTGTTTTAAATTCTTTTTCTCTAGGTGGAATTAGCGAAGTTACCCAGTATTTATCTCCAATTCCTAACCATCCTTTTTGAGCTGTTCTTGAGAATTTCTTTTCTTGTATATCATCGTAATCTTCTTCAATAAGTTCATCATCAAGTGTTGCCACTAATCCTTCATGAAGGATATAGAAGTTAGATATATCAGGCATTTCATTTCTAATGATTTGCCCATAAGTATAAAAATCATACTTTTTATCTGTAGGATTGATTACACTTTGTTTAATTGAAAATAAATATTTGTCATCTAAGGCAATCTCTTTTTCAAATGTAATACCTTGATCATTTGTCCAAGATATTTTTATAGGAGATTGATCTGTTAATTTATTATTTCCTGAAACTTTCCAAATAGAATTTGAATTTGGAATTTCAACATTTTTATCAGATGTAATAAAACCACTTTCAATTAAATAACCATCTTTTGAATTTCTTGGTGAAAGAAGTATAACTTTTTCCTGTGAGTCTAGACTGACATTATATTGCTTGAAAGTTAGATCATCAATTACACCACCTTTAAGCGAAATAGAACCAACAATACTTTCATTTTCAAAATTAATTCTTTCACTTTGATTTAAAGCTTCTTCTCTAGAAATTTCAGCAACATTTTCTTTTTGATCTAGTGAAGGTGTATCGCTGTTTTGTTCAACTTTATTTCCTTCAGCCATATTTTCTTTAGTAATTGGTGGAGGAGCAAAAAATAGTGAATACAAAACTATAACTGCTGCTGATAATGAAATTGCCGCTACTATATTTTTAGTATCCATATTATTTTAATTTTGTGTTTTTTTTAACAGGATCAAAACCTTCACCACCACCCAAAAATTTGATTGGGTGACAAGATAAGATTCTTTTAATACTTAAAAAAGATCCTTTTAACAGACCAAATTCTTTAAGTGCATCAATACTGTATTCTGAGCAAGTAGGTAAATATCTACAAGAATGTCCAAATAGAGGGCTAATCAGATATTTATAACCTTTGATAATTTTAATTAATATATTTGTAAAAATATTCATTATTTTATTTTTTCAAAATCCTGAAAAAGAGTTTCTTTTATTAATTTGTATTCATTATTTAGCATAGATGACTTAGCGATAACAAGGAATGAATAGTTAAAATTTATTGATATTTTTTTAACTGCTTCATTTAAAATATTCCTTAATCTTCTTTTAATCTTATTTCTCTTAACTGCATTCCCCAATTTCTTTTTCGTTACAAAGCTAATATTGAGCTTTTTATTATCTTTATTTATTAGTTTACCAAAAAATATAGTCACGTATTTATTTGAAAACTTTTTTTGTTTAAGTAAATTTTTAAATTCTTCGTTTTTTGAAAGAGCAACAATTTTGCTTTTCATTAATTTACACTGATACAGTTAAAGATTTTCTTCCTCTGGCTCTTCTTCTAGCTAAAAGTTTCTTTCCACCTTTAGTCTTCATTTTTGATCTAAAGCCGTGTTTTCTTGCTCTTTTTTTATTTGAAGGTTGGTATGTTCTTTTCATAAATAAATTGATTAAATTTTATAAATTTTGCACCTTTATATTAGCAATAATAAAAATAGCAAATAGAAGATTTAGGAATAAAATAACAATATTCATGGAAAAAACAAAAAAAATTAAACTATTTATAGGTTTATCTTACTTATTAATTGTTAGTTTATTTTTATATTTTTTCTTTTCAAAATTCAGTCTTCAGGAGATTACATCTTATGATTTTTTGAGAAATAACAGATCTTATTTAATTGAGTTGAAGAATTCTAATTTATTTTTAGTTTCAATTTCTTTCTTGTTTCTAACAGTGCTTTGGGTATTTCCTTTTCTAGGCTTTGGATCTCCTGTAGCTTTAATGGGCGGCTTTATCTTTGGCAAATGGATTGGAACACTAGTTGTGGTGACTGGTTTAAGTGTAGGTGCAACTTTTTTATATATATTTGGAAATTATTTTTTAAGAGATTTAATTAGAGAAAAATTTCTTAATAAATTTCAAAATCTTGAAATTAAATTTAAAAAATCTGAATTTTTTTATTTACTCGTTTACAGATTTATTGGAGGAGTTCCTTGGCAAATAAGTTGTCTATTGCCAACATTATTTAATGTAAGAGTAAAAAATTTTCTATTTGCAACTTTTTTAGGAATAATACCTCAGATTTTTTTGGCAGTTTCAATTGGAAGTGGGATTGAAAAAGTAATCGATAAAAATTCAGAAGTTCCTGGAATAATGGATATTATCTTTTCTCCAGATATCTATGTTCCTCTTTTAGCGTTTTTTATATTAATTGTGATTTCAATTATTTTTAGAAAAAAATTTTACAGAAATTAATGGTGCTCCCACCCTGTACTGACCAGGGAACTAGTCATTACCAATGACTTGTTATGCCATTTAACTACAGGAGCTAAAATACATTTAGTAATTTATTGATAATAAAGCATTTTTTTCAAATTATTGCCTTAATTTTTTGACCATAATGATCTATATCTACTAAAAAAAATGTTATGGGAATTCACTACGATTATAAATCTACAAAAGGCAACAAGCTTATGGAGAAGCAAGCTAAAAGAGAAAGAAAGCTTGCAGAAAAAAAAGCTAAACGTTTAGCTAAAGAAGGCCCAAAAAAAGAAGAGCCCACATCAAAACCCTTAGATCCTAACAAACCAATATCTTTAGATTTTTTGACTAACCCCAATAAAGAATGAGTTCTAAAGACAAAAATGAGCGTTTGAGCTTAGCTTTAAGAAAAAACTTAAAAAAAAGAAAACTATTTCAAAAAAAAAATAAAAAAAAATCTAAGTAATGTCTATTCAGCCTGACTCGTGGATTAAGAAGATGTGCAAAGAGCACAACATGATTGAACCATTTTTAGATCATCAAGTTGCGGAGGGGAAAATTTCATATGGATTAAGTAGCATGGGTTATGATGTTAGAATCTCTGATGAATATAGAATATTTACTAATGTAAATAATTCCTTAGTCGATCCAAAAAATTTTTCTGATGATAATTTTATTGAGAAAAAGGGACCACATTGCATTATTCCTCCAAACTCATTTGTTTTAGCTAAAACAGTAGAATATTTCAGAATTCCAAAAGATGTACTTTGTATATGTGTTGGTAAAAGTACTTATGCAAGAACAGGTATAATTTGTAACGTAACTCCTATTGAAAACGAATTTGAAGGAAATATAGTTATAGAGTTAAGCAACACTACACCTAATCCAGCAAAAATTTATTCTAATGAAGGTATAGCTCAATTTTTATTTTTTAAATCAGAAACTCAACCAGAGACAACTTATAAATCTAAGAACGGTAAATATCAGGGACAAACTACTATTCAGGTTGCTAAAATTAAAAAGTAAGTTATGGACAAATTTCTGATTGATGGTCCTAGCAAAATAAAGGGCAAAGTTTCAATATCAGGTTCGAAAAATGCATCATTGCCAATATTAGCAGCTACACTACTTTTTGATTTACCGGTAACTATTCATAACCTTCCAAGAGTAAAAGATATAAGCACTATGCTTAATTTACTTAAATCTCTTGGATCAAAAATCGAACTTTCTAAAGATAAAAAAACTGCAAAAATTTCAAACAATAAAAATATGAAAACTTTTGCTAGTTATTCATTAGTTAAAACAATGAGAGGTTCAATTTTAGTATTAGGACCATTAGTTGCAAAATATCATAAGTCAAAAACATCACTACCTGGTGGTTGCTTAATTGGTGCGAGACCAGTTAATTATCATTTGTCAGCTTTAGAAAAACTTGGGATGAATTATGAAATTAAGGATGGTTACATATTAGCAAAATCTTTTGGTAAACTTATAGGAGGGTTAATTAGATTTCCAAAAATTACTGTCGGCGCAACTGAAAATTCTATAATTGCTGCATGCTTGGCAAAAGGAAAAACAGTATTAAGAAATTGCGCTGTCGAGCCAGAAATAAAAGACCTTACTAACTTTCTTAATTCAGCAGGTGCAAAAATAAGTTGGAAAGGAAGAACATGCACTATTAACGGAGTAAGTTCTTTAAATTCAACAAATTATTCAGTGATGGCTGATAGAATTGAAGGTGGTACTTTTTGTGTAGCTGCAACTTTAGCTAAAGGGAATTTAGAAATAAATAATTTAGACCCAAAAATAATAAATACAGAACTTAATTTATTAAAAAAAACAGGAGCCAAAATAAAAGTAAGCAAAAATAAAATTCATATTAATGGACCAGAAAAAATTAAATCTATTAAAAATATTAAAACAAAAGAGTTTCCTGGAATTCCAACAGATCTGCAGGCGCAATTAATGGTCTTAATGTGTAAAGCAAAAGGAAAAAGTTCAATTACAGAGAATATTTTTGAAAATAGATTTATGCATGTTGCTGAATTACAGAGATTAGGTGCGAATATTATGACCAAAAATAATAAAGCTTATATTGAAGGTAATACGAAATTTATTGGTGCAGAAGTAATGTCTAGTGATTTAAGAGCATCAGTGGCACTTGTCTTAGCAGCTTCAGTTGCACAAGGGAAATCTGTAATTAATAGGATTTATCATTTAGATCGTGGTTATGAAAAAATTGAAAATAAATTAAAAAATATTGGTGTTAAAATAAAAAGATTAAAAAGATGAACAAATATTTAGCTAAAATTATTGCCACAGATAAAGAGGGATTACAGATGATTTCAGCTTGTAGTTCAGGAGCCAAAGTAAAAGTTTCAGATATTAAGTATCTAGAATCTAATAAAGTATTTTTATTATCAATTGAGCGTATTAAAGTAGAAAATGAAAATGAGGACAAAAAAGTCAATAGTATCTGCAGATTTGATTTTGTTGATAAGGTAAAGTCAAAAAATATTGATCAATCAAATCAAGAATTGGTTTTAGAATTAGTAGGAATAGATTATTTGAAAAATAACGATGTTTATGAAATAAATCTCTTCTTTAGTAATAATGCTCATATCGCTTTGACCGCTGAAACGATTGAAGCAATATTAGAGGATCAAAGCGAAATAAATTAGAGATGAAGGTTTTAGATAGCAGTAAGAAAAATTTTGGTAAATTATTAGATAATTTGTTATTGCAAAGAAAGAGAAAAGTTCAATCAAGCTCTGTTTCAGTCACTAACATTATTAAAGATGTTAAAAAAAATGGTGATAAAGCTTTATTAAAATATGAGAAAAAATTTAATAAAAATTCAGTAATCAAGCCTAGCTCAAATCAAATTCAAAAATCAATTCAATCATTAAATTCTATTGTAAAACAATCTATCGATACTGCTTACAACAGGATTTATAAATTTCATTCATTACAAAAGTTTAAAAATATTTCTTACACTGATAAATTTAAAAATAAACTTGAGTATAAATATTTACCTTTAGAGTCGGTTGCAATTTATGTACCTGGTTCAACTGCATCCTATCCATCTAGTGTATTGATGAATGCAATTCCAGCTATTGTTGCTGGTGTAAAAAGAATAGTTATGATCAACCCAGGCTATAAAGGAAAACAAAATCCTGCAGTATTATATGCTGCCAAAAAATGTAAAATTAATGAAATTTATTCAATTGGTGGACCATCTGCCATTGCTGCAGTTTCTTATGGAACAAAAAAAATTAAAAAGGTTAATAAAATTGTAGGGCCTGGAAATGCTTACGTTGCAGCTGCAAAAAAAGAAGTTTTTGGAGATGTTGGAATTGAGGGCATGACTGCTGGTCCTTCTGAAGTTACAATAGTTTGTGACAAGCATTCTAATCCAGAATGGGTTGCAAGTGATTTAATAGGACAAGCAGAACATGATAAACTTGCACAGTGCATATTAATTTCAAAAGATAAAAACTTATTAAATAAAGTTAAATCTGAAATAATTAAACAATTAAAAGAAATTCCAAGAGAATCTATTGCAAAGAGAAGTTTGCAAAATAATGGAATTTTAATGCATGTAAATTCAGATAAAAAAATTATCGATATTGTTAACAAAATAGCTCCAGAGCATTTAGAGTTAAATGTTAAAAATTATAAATCTATTGTTTCAAAAATAAAAAATTCAGGATCAATTTGTTTAGGAAAATATGCTGTTATGGCTATGACGGATTATAATGTTGGTTCAAACCATGTTTTACCAACTAACGGATCAGCAAAATATTCAAGTGGTATAAGTGTAAACGAATTCTACAAAAGAATTTCATACATAAACCTATCAAAAAAGGGTATTGAAAGTCTTGGACCATCAGTTATAACACTTGCAAATTACGAAGGCCTGGTTGGGCATGCTCAATCAGTATTAAAAAGAATAAGGAGAAAATAAATTTGTCAAAACAAGACTTACTTGAATTCAAGGGGACTGTGATAGACCTACTTCCGAATGCAATGTTTAGAGTTAAGCTAGAGAATGGTCATACGGTTACAGCTCACACAGCAGGTAAGTTAAGAAAAAACAGAATTAGAGTTCTTCAAGGTGACAATGTAACTGTGGAGATGACACCTTACGATCTTACTAAAGGAAGAATTATCTTTAGAGGATAAATAAGGCTGAGTAGCTCAGGAGTAGAGCAGAGCCCTGAAAAGGCTTGTGTCGGAGGTGCGAATCCTTCCTCAGCCACCACCACAAAGTTTGATCTTGAAATACCTGTAAAAGAAATTAACTTAATTAATATAATAAATAACAAAAGGACGAAGAAATAAGATGAGTACACTACAAGGTAAAATAAAATGGTATAATGGTAAAAAGGGATATGGCTTTATAGAGAGAGACGACAAAGAGAAAGATGCCTTTGTACATGCTTCAGCTGTAAAAGCTGCTGGAATGAGATTTCTTAATGAAGGTGATAAACTTGAATTCACATTAGAAGACGGTCCTAAAGGTCCTTCAGCAGTAAATTTAAAAAAAATAGACTAATTTTCGTAAAATTTCTAAAGGACGTTATTTCTACATTTAGTAGATTAACGTCCTTTTTTTATTTAAGTCTTGAATATTAATAATTTTTGTCTAAAAAGCTGCCCATGAATATAAATATTACATACAGAATTACTTATAGAAGTACTCACAGAAACTGTTTCCATAGCCATTAGGCTATTTATTTATATTATAATTTTCATTCCACATAAAATAAGATAATAACTAAAGGATAAGCTTTGGTGGTGAAATAGTATCACGTCGGTTTGTGGATCCGAAGTCGTAGGAGCGTAACCTACCCAAAGTACCACTAAAATGGAAAAAGATAAAAAACTCAATCCTTCCTTACCATCTGGATTTGAAGATCGTTGGAATAAAAAGTTAGTTTTAAAAAAACAACTTTTAAAAGTGATTGAAAAAAATTTTTTAAAATTTGGAGCTGAACCATTAGAAACCCCTTCTTTTGAGATCAGTGAAAATATTGGTTCGTTTTTAGCAGAGGACGAGGATAACCCTATGTCTGATGTATTCTCATTCAAAGATGGTGATAAAAATATTACTCTTAGATATGATCTATCTAGTCCTTTAGCTAGATTTGTTGCTCAAAACAACCAAGAGCTTCCATCAATTTACAAAAGATATGCAATTCAAAATGTCTTTAGAAATGAAAAAGCAGGAAATGGAAGATACAGAGAGTTCATGCAGGCTGACTTTGATATTGTTGGAAATGTTAATTCAGCTCAAGCTAATGCAGAACTTTGTAATTTAATCTCAAGTACACTCTTAGATTGTGGTTTGAATAAAGATCAATTCACAATCAATATTAGTAACAGAAAAATAGTACAAGGTTTAATTGATGATTTAAAAATATCTGAAGATAAGCAATTAAAAGTAATTAGAGCTATTGATAAATTAGATAAACCTGGATTTGGTTTAAAAGGTGTTGAAGATCTTCTTAAAAAAGAGAGAAAAGATGCAAGCGGTGCAGTTACAAAAGGTGCTGATCTAACAGACGAACAAGCATCACAAATATTAAATTTTTTAAAAATAAAAGACTTAAAACAATTAAAAGAAAATTTAAAAAATCCACTGTCTCAAGAAGGAATTAAAGAGCTTGAGGAAGTTTTTGAAATTTTAGGATTTGGTTCTAATTTAGAACAAGTACAAACCAATTTTACTATTGTTAGAGGTCTAGCTTATTATTCTGATTTTATTGTTGAAACTAACTTAAATTTTAAAGTTACAAATAATAAAGGAAAAGAAGTTGATATTGGCAGCATTTGTTCAGGAGGTTCTTATGCTAAACTTATCTCAAGATTTAAAGGGGTAGATATTCCAGGTACAGGGATTAGTTTTGGCGTGGATAGATTGTTATTTGCACTTTTACAATTGGATCAGATTAAGGTCGATGATGAAAAGCCAGTTTTAGTCTGCGTGATGGATGAAAAATATCTAAAAAATTATTACGAAATTGTAGATCAATTAAGAGAAAATAACATTAATGCAGAAATATTTTTAGATACAAAGAAAAATTTAGGTAAGCAATTAACCTTAGCTAATAAACGTGAATTAAATGTAGCAGTTATATGTGGTGATAATGAATTTAATGAAGGCACAGTAACTATAAAAAATCTTAAAGGTGTTAAAGGTGAAAATAACAAAACATTTCCAAAAACAAATTTAATAGATGAAATCAAAAAACTTATCTGAAAACATTCTTAGATCAGTAAGATCTAAGGGTTACAAATATATAGATTTACCCTCAGTTATTGAGGCTAATCATATCGTTCAAAGGTCAGGTGAAAACTTTAGAAAATTTATTTTTTCATTTACTGATCAAAATGGAAGTGAACTGTGTCTTCGACCAGATTTAACAATTGCATCTTGTTTGAGATACTTAGAGAATAATTTAAAAGGAAAAGAAAAAATTTTTTATAGTGGTCAAGCATACAGAAAATCTGAAAATAAAAGTGACTCTATTATTCGAGATCAAATTGGATTTGAAATTTTAGGTTCTAAAGATGAAAAAAATGATGATAAAGAAATTATCAATACCTCACTGAAATCTCTTCAAAATATTAAATATTCTTCAGGTAAATTAACAATAGGAAATGTTGAGATATTTAATTTATTAATTTCAAAATTAGATATCCCGAAAAGATGGAAGTTAAGATTATCAAGACATTTTTGGAGAGAAGATTACTTTAATGATCTTTTAAAAAGATTAGAGACAAACTCTGATGTAGATCCAACTATCGTTGAAATTGATAAAAAGCGTTATTTAAAAATGCTAAAAGAAGATCTATCAAAAGTAATAGCAGGTAGAACTATTAATGAGATATTAAATAGGTTTGATAACAAAATTAAAGATCCAAGGAGAGCTAGTAAAGGTAAAGGTGTTTCAAAAATTATTAAAGACTTTTTAAAAATCAAATGCCCAATCAATGAGGCTGCATCTGAGTTAAATAAATTTTTTAAGAAAAATAGAATTAATTTAGTAGTTGATCAAAGATATTTTCCTGTCTCTAACAACAAAGTTTCAAAACTTAACGTAGTATTTTCAACTTCTTTTGGAAGACAATTGGAATATTACACAGGAATGGTTTTTAAAATTGATATTAAATCAAAAAATAAATTAAAAAATATTATTAATGGTGGTCGTTATGATCGATTAATTTCTGATCTTGGGTCAAAAAAACAAATACCAGCAGTGGGAGCGGCATTAAACTTATGATTATATGGATTGCATCTTATCCAAAGAGTGGAAACACGTGGTTACGTTCTTTATTATCAACATATTATTTTACTAAAGATGGTAACTTCAGTTTTCAAATTTTAAATAATATTAAATCATTTCCAAGCTCATCTTATTTTGAAAAATATTCAGACAATTTTTCTGAACCTGAAAGTACCGCTAAATATTGGATTAGCGAACAAAGATCTATTAACTTAGATAAAAGAATTAAATTTTTAAAAACACATAACGCTTTATGCAAAATAGATGGATATAGTTTTACTGATGAAAATAATTCAATAGGAGCAATACATATAGTTAGAGATCCAAGAAACGTGTTAACTTCTTTATCTAATCATTATCAGATTAAAAAATTAGATGCCTTAGAATTCATGTTGCAAGAGCAAAAAGCAATTGTTGAAAAAAAGGATAATAGATACCTTGGTTTCAACCCACTTTTTTCTTGGTCTATGCATGAAAAAAGTTGGTCTGAATGTAAAAAATTTCCAGTTCTAACTATTAGATACGAAGATTTACAACTAGAGACTTTTGTTACTTTAAAAAAAGTAATTAGTTTTATCAGCAAATTAACAAATAAAAAAAATTCATTTCAAAGAGAAAAAGCAAAAAAAACAATTTCAAGCTGTGAATTCAATAAATTAAAAAAAATGGAAAATGAACTTGGTTTTAATGAAGCTATTTCAAGCAAACTTACAGGTGAAAAAATAAAATTCTTTAATCTTGGAAAAGATAATAATTACAAAAAATTATTAGAAAAAGATTTAATTGAAAAAATGAATTTTTTATTCAAAGAACAAATTAAAAAATATGAATACTAAAGAAATGATAAATATTGGAATTCCTAGTAAAGGCAGACTCAGAAAGGATGTCTTAAACATTTTTAAAAAAAATAAATTAAATCTAATTTCAGAAAGAGGAGAAAGAGATTTATTAGGTTCAATTAAACAAAAGAAAAATTTCAAAATTTTATATCTTCATGCAAGAGAAATTATTGAAAGACTTGGAGATGGTTCATTAGATCTAGGTTTTTCTGGTTTTGATTTGTTGAAAGAGAGTGAAATAAATATTCAAAAGAAAATTAATGTGATTAAAAAATATGACTTTGGGAAGGCTACATTGGTAGTTGCCATTCCAGATCCTTGGATTGATGTCCAAACTATTGCTGATTTAGAAGAAATAGCATTTGAGTTTAGAGATAAGAAAAAGAAAAGATTAAGAGTTGCAACCAAATATCCAAATTTAACTAGAGAATTTTTATTTTCTAAAGGGGTTACTCAATTTAAATTAGTAGATAGTTTAGGTGCTACAGAGGCATATCCTTTTACTGGTTCATCAGAAATAATTACTGACATCACTTCAACAGGAGAAACTTTAAAAGCTAATAATCTAAGAGTTTTAAAAGATGGTGAAATATTAAAATCAGAGGCTTGTATGATGATATCTAAATCATCCTCTAAAAATAAATCTCTTCAAAGTTTAGCTAGATTACTTTCTAAGAATTAAATCTTTCCAATAAATAAGAATAATTTTAATAATATCTAGGTTTCGAAGGATTGCATAAACACCAACTAGTATCCCTAAACCAATAATAATTTTAAATATTAATAATAATTCCATTACATATTTTATATATGATATAAAGTGATTCATGGAAGCTATATTTTTAGTTATTTTAATTCTGTTGCTTGGAGTAGTTTCGGTAATTCTTTACTTAAATTTGAGATCTAAGCATGAAGATCAAAAGGAAAATAAAGAAGCTGAAGAAATAGCTAATTTAAAATCCGAAATCTCAAGTTTAAAGGATACCTTAAATACAACAATCAATAGCTCACTTGGTGCAATGTCCACATCATTTAACAATCTGTCAACTGGAGTAACAAAAGATATGACAGAAGCTTTAACTAAAGTAGATGAAAAAGTTGGAAATTTTAATCAGCAAGTTCAATTATTAAACCAAAGCCAAGAAGGAATAACTAAGATTTTAGCTGGGGTTAAAAAATATGGAACTCTTGCAGAGTTTAGCTTGGATGCACTGATTAAAGATTTACTACCAGCTTCTCAATTCATGACAAATGTGAAAATGAAAGAAAATACAAGTGAGAATGTAGAATTTGCAATCAAGCTACAAGGTGATGTTTTAGTTCCAGTTGATAGTCATTTTCCGGTGGAGAAATTTAAAGCAATTACCGATGGTCATGACGCGGAAGATAAAAGGTTAGTTGCCGATGCTAGAGCAAAATTAGCCACTGCATTTAAAGCAAAAGCTAAAAGTGTAAATGAAAAATATATTGTACCACCAAAAACTACTGACTTTGCAATTGTGTATGCTCCTACAGAAAGTTTGTACAAAGAATTAACTGAATATCAAGACCCAAGTACAAAAGAATTATTAACCCAAGAACTAATGAAAAAATATAAAGTTGTAATTTGTGGCCCTAATACTTTATCAGCATATTTGCAATCTTTACACATGGGCTTCCAATCCTTGAAAGTTCAAAAGGGAGCAACTGAAATCTATAATCATTTAAAAACAATAAGCACAAGATTTTCAAAACACTTTGACAATATAGTAGTTCTTAGAAAAAAATTAGAAGATGCTATGGGTGTGGTTGATAAATTTGGTACAGATGCAAGATCAATAAATAGAACTTTGGAAAGCATAAAAGATCCAGAGCAGGTAGAGAAAGCTGTACAAACAGACAACGTTGAAAAATTTGTTGATAAACAAAGACAAATTAAAAATTAATTTCTTTTTTTTGATAATACCATTTATAAGAAATCTCATGCAATGGAATCGTAAATATGATTATCCAAAATCTTCAAGAGCAACAGTTGATGGTATTAGAAGATACCTTTTGGGAGAAGAAAAATTACCAAGTGTTACTTCAATTTTAGATGTTACTAAATCTGAGGAGGATAAAGCAGCACTAGCAAATTGGAGAGAGAGAACAGGATATAAAGAAGCTGAAGCTATCACAAAAGCTGCAAGTAGTAGAGGTTCACAAATGCATAACTACTTAGAATCTTATTTACTTGGAAGAGAAAATTTAAGTTTTTTTGATGATAATGAACAATATAAATTGATGGCAAAAGAAATAATAGATCATGGTTTAAAAAATAGATTGGAAGAAATATGGGGTGTTGAGTGTACATTGTACTATCCAGATAAGTATGCTGGCACTGCGGACTGTGTTGGAGTTTATGAAGGAAGAGAAACAATTATAGATTTTAAACAAAGCAATAAACCAAAGAAAGCTGAGTATATCGATTCGTGGTTGTTACAAACCAGTGCTTATTCTCTGGCTCATAATGTTGTGTATAACTCTAATATCACTTCTTGTGTTATATTGGTCTGCACTGTAGATAAATTATTCCAAGAATTTAAAATTCAAGGACATGATTTAGTCATCTATCAAAATTTGTTTTTAGGAAGATTAAAAAAATTTCATGAATTATCTAATTTAACTTAAAATATATAAGAAAATATGGACAAATTTGTAATCTACGACACTGAAACGACTAATAGCACTATTTGGGGATCAATTATTGAGGTTGGAGCAGTTGTTGTTGATAAAAATTTAAATGAAATTGGTAAGTTAAATATCAGAGGTAGAATGCCAGAAGGAGAAGTACCAAGTGCTAAGGCTTTATTGGTAAACTCTACAAGTATAGATTTATTGACTAAAGGAAATTATTCTCATTATGAATTCTTAGGAGCAGTTGAAAACTTCTTCTCAAAAGCTGCACCAGCATTATTTATGGGCTGGAGTAATTTAAATTTTGACAGACGTATGTTCCATTTTAATTTTTTTAAAGGTAACAGATATCCTTATATTACTCACTCGTCCCCAAATAAAGAACACGACGGTCTTCATGTTGCAAGAGCTGCACAAACAATTAATTCTGAAACTTTAAAAACTGAACTAACAGATGCTGGAAATGAAAGTCTTGCTCTTGAAGGTTTAGCAAGACAACAAGGATTTGATACTTCACAACAACACACCGCATATCATGATGCGTTTACAAGTTTAAAAATTTTAAGAATTATAAAAGAAAAGCATAATGATAATTGGGAAAAATTTTTAACTACCTCTACAAAGAGTAGTGTTGAATCTATTTTAAAAGGAGAGGGTATTTATTCAATTTTTGAAAATGTTAAAGGAAGAAATATGATGTATTTAGTATCAACATTACATCCAGAGCATTGTTTTCATCCATCTTATGCTTCTTGGGGATATCTATGGGATTTAAGAAGAGATCCAGAGCCTTTTCTAAACATGTCAGTTAATGAGCTTAAAGCTAATCTTAAAAAAATCAGTCCAAAGGCTCTAAGAGTTATAAAAACAAATAAAGCGCCTGTTGTATTAGATAAAAAATTTGCATTAAAAGAAAAAGCCTATGCAGATCTAGATTTAGAAACAATTCAAAAAAGAGCTAAATTAGTTAGATCTAGTGAAAACTTATGCAAAAATATTCAAATCATTAATAGAGAAGCTGCAGAAGAAAAGGCACAAACTCAAAATCAAGAAGATTTACTTCCTGAGGAGACTTTGTATGAGAAATTTGTTCCAAACAAAGATACTGCTTTATTTAAAACATGGCACAGCTCGTCATGGGAAGATAAATTAAGATTATTAGATAAATTTCAAGATAAAAGATGTGCATGGTTTGGGCAAAAAATTATTTACCAAGAAGCACCTCACGTATTGCCACCTGATTTATATAAAAATATTAAAAGTGAGATAGCTAGAAGAATTTTAAGTAAAAACAGAGAAAAGTGGCAAACTATAGCAATGGCTTACACTGAAATAGACACCTTGAGAGACCAAGCATCTAATAGAGATGATGAAGAAGAACTAAAAAAATTGGATGAAATAAATGAATTTATTATGTCTATTGAAAAAAAATATGAAATTGCATAGTTGACTTTAAAACTTTAATTTATAGAAAGGATTTATGCTTATAGATTTTAAAGATGAAGATTTTGATAGTAAAATCAAAAATGAAGATGTTTCAGTAATCCAGTTTTCAGCTGCTTGGTGTGGACCTTGCAAAGCTTTAAAACCAGTGATGGATAAATTAGCTGATGAATACAAAGGCAAAGCTGGTTTTTATTATGCTGATGTAGAAGATGGTGGAATAAACACTGGAAGTGCTGCTGGCATAAGAGGCGTACCAACTGTTATTATTTACAAAAAAGGTGTTGAAGTAGATAGAAAAGTTGGTGGGGTACCTGAAAGCCACATGAAAGAATTTTTAGAAAAAAATATCTAATTCAAATTAAGTATTTCTCCAGCTAGATAAAGAGAACCTGTAATTAAGATTATATCGTTTTTCTTGACCGAAATAGACTTGATTGCATCAAATATATCTTCTTTGTACTGAACATTTTTGAATGAATTTAGTTTGTTTTTTAAGTCTTTTCCGCCAATTGAATTAGGTTGGTTTGGAATATCAATAGTGGTCAAGGTTGAGATATTTTTAAAATAACTAATATACTCATTATGATCCTTGTTGGACATCATACCTAAGATTATGTGTTTATTACAATCTAAAGTTTGGAGGTATTCATTTACCACTCTAGCTCCATCAGGGTTATGATCCCCAGAAACTAATAATGTATTATTTTTTACAAGTTCTTTTAGTTTTCCAGATTTAATTTCCTGTAATCTTGCAAGATTATTAATATTTTGAATACCACTTTCTATTTCATTGCTTTGAATTCCAAGATTTAAAGTTCTTATAGTTGCAATAGCAGTCGATATATTTTCTAGTTGAAACTGACCAAGAACGTTCGGTAGAGGAAGTTTCAAACCTCCCAATTTATCCTCATAGTAAAAAAAACCATTTTCTTGAATTGAATAACTATAGTTTTCATTAAAAAATAACTTATTTGAAGAGTTATGTTTAATAGTTTTTTTAATACATTCCATTGTCTCTTTTTTATTTTGTTTTGCGATAATAATATTTGAATTAAGTAAGGCTGATGTTTTTTCAAAAACAATTTGCTCAATTGTTTGATTTTCTTTTGGAAGCCAGTCGAGATGGTCTTTACTTATAGATGTTACTATACTTGCAAGATTACTCTTTAAAATATTGGTAGCATCAAAACGGTGGAATAAACCACTTTCTATTAAGTTGATATTGTCAGGATATTGGGCAGCCTTATAAAAAAAACAAGCTGATAAAATTTCAAAAACAGTTATTGGTTCGTTATTATTAACTTTTTCAACCTCTTCTAATAAATCAGCTAATTCCTCGTCATTTAATTCCTGATTATTAAATACAAATCTTTCATTAATTTTTTGTATATGTGGGCTTGTATAAACATTGCATTTTAAATTTGCTTCCTTAAGAATTGCATACATAGCTTGGATGGTAGAGTTCTTTCCATTAGTTCCTACAACTGATATGGCCTTAATTTTATCTTGAGGGTTTCCTAATTTCTTACAAAGATTTTGAATTCTATCTAGAGATAAATCTATTTCTTTAGGATGCAACTTTTGAAAATTGCTGAGTATTTTCTGAAGTTTCATTTTGCTCAGAACTTATAGCAGAATTTTGTTTTAACAATATTGATAATAAAGTTCCTATTTTAGATGCTAGATCTCTTCTCTCTACGATTAAATCAACAAACCCAGTTTTCTCAACATACTCACTTTTTTGAAAACCTTCAGGCAATTCTTCTTTTACTGTTCCTTGAATAACTCTTGCACCTGCAAATGCAATTAAGGCGCCAGGTTCAGCGATATGAATATCTCCTAACATTGCATAGGAAGCAGTTATTCCTCCTGCGGTAGGATCTGTAATACAAACTAAGTAGGGTAAACCATTTTTCTTTAATTCATTAATTGCAAGTGTAGTTCTTGTCATTTGAGACAGTGAAATTAAACTTTCCATCATTCTCATTCCTCCACCAGCGCTTATACATATAAATGGTGTTTGATTTTCTATTGCATGTTGAATTCCATATAAAAACGCTTCACCTTCTGCAGCAGCCATTGAAGCTCCTAAAAAGTCAAAATCAGATGCAACAGCTGTTATTTTAATATTATTGATTGTCCCAGATGCAACCATCATTCCACAATCTAATCCAGTTTTTTTACGAGCACTTTTTAATCTATCTTTGTATGATTTAGAGTCTGTCCAATTTAAAGGATCATCTTTTGGAATAGGTGTTTTAAAAACTTCGTAATTATTTTTTCCAAATAAAATATCAAATCTTTGTTTAGGTTTAATTCTATGATGTTTATTACAATCTGGACATACCCAAAGGTTTGCTTCTAAATCTTTCTTTAGAATTGGTCCACGACAACAACTTGTCCATTCACTTTTTGCGATATCTTCTTTAGTAGCTCGTTCACGTATAGCAGTTTTTATCTTTTCACCTGCTTTAATAATTTTGGTTATCCAGTTCATTGAATTTTATTTCTTAATCTTTTAACGATATTAGTAACATTTGTGACAGTATTTTGTCTTCTTTCAATTGATTTAGATATTTCTCTACATATTGCGCTACCAACTACTAAACCATCAGCTTTTTTAAGAGATTTAATTGTCTTTTCTGTAATACCAAAGCCAATCACTACATTTTTTGATTTATTTTGATTTTTAATTTTGTTGTATCTTTCTAGAATCTTTTTTGGAGATACTTTTAGTTTTCCTCCTGTAGTTGACAACATACTTATATAGTAAACCATATCATGAGAGTCTTTTATTATTTTTTTTAATCTAATTTGTGAAGTAGTAGGTGAGACCAGCTGTATAAAATTTACTCCATTCTTTTTACATTTTGATGCAAAACTTTTGTTTTCTGGATAAGGTAAATCAACAACAATCAGTCCATCTACTTTTGATTTTTTACATTTATCTAAAAATTTATTTTCATTGTACTGAAATATCATATTGTAATAACCCATTAGTATAATTGGAGTATTTTTTTTTGATTTTTTAAAATTTTTTGCAATTGAAAATACATCGTTAATTTTTATACCGTTTTTAATTGCTCTATAGGCACTAGTCTGGATTTGGCCTCCATCAGCTATGGGCGTGTTGTGAGGAAAGCCCAATTCACAAATATCAGCATAGTCTGAAATAGATTTAAGAATTTCTAAAGATTTTTTTTTAGTATTATCACCTGCAACTGTATAAGTCAGTAAGGCAGGTCTGTTTTCTTTTTTTGCATTTAAAAAAGCTTTTTTAAGTAAAGAGCTCATTAATGTTTTCCTAATCTCTCTCTTAAAATATCTCTATCTTTTTTTGCATCACCACAAGAGTTAACAATTATAATTGTATCTTTGCTTAATTTTGGAGCAATTTTTATTGCCTCAGCAAAAGCATGACTTGGTTCTAAACTTGGATTAAGTTTTTCAAATTTAGTAACCATTACATGTGCATTAAGTGCATCCTCATCTGTTGCATAAGTATATCGTGCTCTTTTAGTATCTTTTAAAAAGCAATGAATAGGACTAACTCCAGGATAATCTAAACCAGCACTTATAGATTCTGTGTCATTAATTTGTCCTTCATTATTTTGGCAAACATACGAAGCTGATCCGTGCAAAATTCCAACTTTTGCATTTCTACTTAGTGGTGCTGCATGAAGTTTAGATTTTTTAGGACCTCCAGCTTCTACACCAATTAATTCTATTTGTTTTTTATCAAAATCAATAAACTCACTCCAAAACCCATATGCAGAACTGCCACCTCCAACACAATTAACTAACTTAATTTTATTTGGAATTTTTTTAAACTCCTCTTTAAGCTGTGTTCTTAATTCTCTAGAAATTTGTGCTGTTGACCAACCACATATTTTTACGAAGATATTTGGTCCAACAGTACTACCAACGCACATATGTGTATTATCACAATTAGATACCCAATATCGCATGCATTCACTCACTGCATCAACTAAAGTCTGACTTCCAGAATAAACTGGTACTATTTCTGCACCGTTTTTTCTCATTGCGTCACAATTTGGTTTTTGTCTTTTAATGTCTTTAGCACCCATAAAAATTTTACATTTAAGCCCAAATTTTTTAGCTGCCATACTTAACATTTTTCCCGCATATCCAGCACCAGTATCGCCAACGATATATTTTTTACCCATAGCTTTACAAATTAGTGCATGAACAGTGGCATTATAGATTTTATGCGCACCTCCATTTGCTTCAGAAACTACTTTTGCCCAAATTTGAGCTCCACCTAAATGATTGGACAAATTTTCTAATTTCACAAAAGAGGTTGGAGACCCAATATAATTTTTAAAATAATAATCTCTTTTTTTTAAAAAGGCTTTATTTTTTCTAAGTTTCTTAAATTCTTTTGTTAAATCTTCTACTGGTTTTTTTAAAGTTTCAGGTATAAAACTTCCTCCAAATTTTCCTCCCCAAAAACCTTGTTGATCGTGTTGATCAATTAATGGAACACCTTTTTTAAGCTTCATTTTTAATTTCATTAACTTTATTTAAAAAAAATTCTATTTTGGATAGGTCTTTTAATCCAGATGTTTCTACACCACCAGATAAATCTATAAAATTTGCCAAATTTTTGAAATTTTTAAGCTCTTCATTGTATTGAATATTCCCAGCTATCATCAATTCCTTATTTAATTTGATATTTTTAATTAAGTCATGATCAAAAGACTGACTTTTCTCGTAGCCCTTACTATCAAATAAATAAATATCAGTATGATCAGAATATAATTTGTAATTACTCAAATCAGACTTTGATTTTATTGTGAAAGCTGTAATAATTTTCTTTTGATATTTTTCTTTTATCTTTTTTATTTCCTCTGGTGTACAATCATATAATTGATAGTAATCAAAAGGTAAGTTTTTAATTTTCTCTAAAATATTTATATTTGGTTTTACCAGAACAGCAACATAGTAACTTTGTTTTGGATTTTTGATTAAAAGTTTTTTTAAATTTTCATATTCAACATATCTAGAACTTTTTGGATAGTTGCAAATAAATCCTATAAATGTTGGTGGATGAGGGTGATTAATTAAAAAATTTAAAGTATCAGGATCAGAAATCCCACAAATTTTACAACCCTTAATCATCAGTATAAATGATTAATTAATTTTTTTATATTATTCTTAATATTACCTTTTGTAATAGATCTTCCAATTACAACTCCTGAAACTTTATTTTTGAAAGCATCTTTTGGCGTCATTACTCTAGCTTGATCATTTGTACTGTCACCTGGCAATCTTATACCAGGTGTGATGATAAATAAATTTTTGTATTTTTCTCTAATCATTTTTGCTTCTTTTGCAGAACAAACTATCCCATCACATCCTGATTTTTTAACAATACCAGCTTGCTTTAAAACTAGTTGGTCAACTGTTTTAGTATGACCAATTTCTTTTAACGATTTGTTGTTAAGACTAGTCAACACAGTAACACCGAGTACTTTTAAATTTTTATTAATTTGTTTAGTTTTTTTTTTGATAGCTTTAAGCATATTAAGTCCACCATTTGCATGCACAGTAATGTATTTACATTTTTTTAAATCCTTCAAACTATCAACTGCAGAGAGAGCTGTTTGTGGAATATCATTTATTTTTAAATCCAACCAAAAATCTGATTTGTATTTTTCTAAAAATTTTCTTCCATTTTTTGAGTAAAAAAACTGTAATCCAAATTTTGGAATAATTTTTAATTTTTTTGTATTAATATTTTTAAGAATTTTCTTTATTTGATCTGAATTTGAAGTATCACATGCAACGAATATAATTTTATTCTTCATTATTGATCTTTTTAAACATTTCCTTGCTCATTTTCCATGATATTACTTTCTTTTCAGGAACTGCAACTTTTTCGCCAGTTTTTGGATTTCTTCTAATGGAGGCTTTTTGAACCTTAACTCTAAACGTTCCAAAATTTCTTAATTCAACTCCATCTCCTCTACGAAGTGATCTTTTTATTTCATTTAAAATTATATCAGTGAATTTTTCTAAATCTTTTTTTAAGAAATTTGGGTAATTTTGAGAGAGTTGTTTTAAAAGCTTTGATTTTACAATAGCCAATTTATAACTTCTTCAATTATTCTTTCTCTTCTTCTTTTTTCTTTAAATCCTCAGATAATGATGAAAAAGGTAGGTTTTTACCAGAACCTTCAGATCCATATTTTTCAAGAGCTTCTTTTTTCTCAATTTCTTCAAGTAACCTAATGCTTAATGTTACTTTTCTCTTATTCATGTCCAAATCTGCGATCGCACAGTCTAGTTTCTCACCACCTGTCCATCTACTCGGTCTAGCATCAGCAGCATTAATTGCTATTGCAGATTTTTTAATCTGGAAGTCCATTTCACAACCTTCTGGTCTTACTATAAGCCCTTTGTTATCAGTTGAAACAACTTTAACAGTTATTATTTGATTTTTTGACTTATCTTTAAACCAGTCAAATGGATCTGCTTGAGTTTGTCTTAAACCAACTCTAATCTTTTGTTCTGAAGATTTTAATTCCAATACTTTAACTTTAAGCTTATCACCTTTTTTATACTTAGACAGCTCTTCTTCACCATTATTTAAATAAGTTAAATCATTGCAATGTAAAAAAGCATCAATATCTAAATCTTCAATTTTAACAAATAAAGAATATTCATTTTTATTTACAACTTCTCCATCAACAATTGTACCAACAGGATATTTTTTCTCAAATGTTTCAAAAGGATTATCTTGAGTTAATCTATGTGATATTGCAACACGTCTTTTGTCTTTATCAATTTCAGTAATTATACAATCTATTTCATCTCCAACTTTAAACATTTTTTTTGCTGAAATATTTTTTTTGGTCCAGCTTAGTTCACTTGAATGAAGCAAGGTTGTTAAACCTGGTTCTAGCTCACAAAAAGCTCCAAAGTCCATTAATTTTACTACTTTAACTTTGTAAATTTTATTTAATTCGTAATTTTCAATATGTTCAAAAGGATCTGGAGATAATTGTTTTACCGAACATCCAACTTGTAATTTTTCTTTATCAACACTGATAACTTTCAGGTCATGTTTTTCACCTATATTAAATACTTCATCAGGATGATTTACTCTTGAATAAGAAATTTCTTGTAAATGTACCAATACATCTAATTCACCGTTTACATTAAAGAAGCAACCAAATGAACTATATCCTTTTACTTCAGCACCTTTTATAATGTCACCAACTTTGTATTTTTCAATTATTTTTGCTTTATCTTCCTTTTTGAAGGATGAAATTATTTCTCTTCTGGATACGCAGGCGTTCCCTCTAACTTTGTCTAGTTTGATTAGTGCAAATTTTTGTGGCTCATTCATTAAATGACTTATATCTTTTAAAGGTTTATCACTAATCTGTGAACCAGGTAAAAACATAAGTGAGCCAGTATCAATATGTTCGACTATGCAACCACCTTTGCACTTGGATGTAATTTTTCCCATGATGGGTTCATTTTTTTCATATGCTTCTACTAATTTATCCCAACCTTTAATTTTTTGAGCTTTACTTGCAGAAACTAAAACCTCACCATGTTTATCTTCAATTTTTTCCAGTAAAACTGGGATAGTTTCTCCAACTTTAATCTTTTCTGAAAGACCCATGCTTTTTAATTCATTAATATCAAGTACTGGTTCTGATTTTAAACCTTCAACAAATAAAAATACAAATTTTTCAGTAATTTTATTAATTTTACCTTCAATTATTTTACCTTCTTCTATTTGAACTTTTGAAAGCTGACTACTAAGTAATTTTTCGAATTCTTGAGATGCTGGATTAGATAAATCTTTATAAATTTCCATTAATTATTTATTTTCCTGTCTATTATTTTTTTTATTTTTAAAAAACATGACCTTTTATTAAGGTTTGTCGTATTAATCAATAGTGAATCTTTTGTTTTCTTTAACGGTGATATTTTCCTATTAAAATCACTTTTGTCACGTTTTTTAATGCTTTTTAAGACCTCCGAATACGTTATCTTTTTTTTTAGCCCTTTTAACTCTTTATATCTTCTTAACGCTCTAGTTTTTACATTTGCAGTTATATAAAATTTAAAGTCAGCATCAGGAATAATATTGTATGTGATATCCCTTCCATCTAAACAAGAACCTTTATAATTTTTAGGTGGGTTGTATGCAAAATTGATTTGAAAAGAATGGACCATTTTTCTTATAGATATAATTTTAGAAATTATGGAAGCTTCAATTCCAACCTCATTAGACAATAAATTTTCATCTGAGAGATCTTTAATTTTTAATAACTTAATTTTTGATTTTATAAATTTATTATTAAATTTTTTTGGGTATTTAATTTTTAGATAAGCAATAAATCTATAAATTTTTCCAGTATCTAGATAA
The DNA here is from genome assembly GCF_052047655.1 of Candidatus Pelagibacter sp. HIMB1695. Lineage (NCBI taxonomy): Bacteria > Pseudomonadati > Pseudomonadota > Alphaproteobacteria > Candidatus Pelagibacterales > Candidatus Pelagibacteraceae > Candidatus Pelagibacter > Candidatus Pelagibacter sp. HIMB1695. Next base: position 1,146,423 of record NZ_JBNAJT010000001.1, read on the forward strand.
AATAGATTGTAATGTTTTGATATAGCTTTTGCTAGTGTTCCAGCACCTGCTGCTGCAGGTGAATCAATAGCAATTTTTAAAATATTTTTTCTTTTAATCATTTCTTTAAGTCGTCAATAATTTTTAAAAAATTTGGAAACGAAGTGTTAATTGAATCTTTATCGTGAATAGTCCATTTTCCACCAAAACTTAAAGCCGCAATCAAGCTTGTCATAAAAACTCTATGATCTTTTAAATAATTTTTAATTGTAATTTTTTTGTCAAAATCTAGATTTAGATTAGGATTACCAAAGATTTTAATAGATTCATGTGTAGTGATTGTTTTTACTCCTAAATTTGATAAAATTTTTTCAGCCCATTTTAACCTTGGGCTTTCTTTCTGATTTAATTCACCCAGATTACTAAAATAAGAAACACCCTTTGCTTTGGCAGCAACTAAAAATATAACTAAAAATTCATCAATCGCACCACTATTCAATTCAGGAGGGCAATTAATTGCTTTTATATTTTTGGCACTCACTACTTTTATGTCAGCCTTTTTTTCACCTTTATAAGTTTTTTGATTTTTAAAAATTATTCTCACCCCCATTTTTTTTAAAATAGTTATGATACCGATTCTAGATGGGTTTATATTTACATTTTTAATGATTAGTTCTGAATTTTTAGATAGCGCTGTTAGGACAATAAAAAATGCACTAGAACTAATATCGGATGGAATATCATAATTTAAAGTATTAATTTTTTTTACTTTTTTAATTTTAATTTCATCAAAACTTTTATTATTTTTAATAACTATGGGTAATTTTAAATGTTTACATAATAGTTCAGTATGGTTTCTTGATTTTTTTGCTTTAATTGTTGTTGTTCCATCAGTTCTCATTGCTGCAAAAATAATTGAACTTTTACACTGAGCTGATCCTCTATTTTCATTGTATTTAATTGGTTCTAGTTTAGATGATCCATAAATCTTTAGAGGTAAAAAATTATTTCTTCTTAATTTAAATATGGCACCAAACCTGCTTAAAGGATCTGATACTCTTCTAAAATCTCTCTTTGATAAACTTTTATCTCCAATTAAATTAATTGGCTCTGGAGAATTTACTAATAGTCCAAGAATAATTCTTCCTAGAGTACCTGAATTTTGAGCATTTATTGTGAGGTTTTTTTTATATTTATAGCCATTAATTCCTTTTCCATAAATTTTACATTCTTTTTTTTTTACAGTTACCTTAATTCCTAATTTTTTTACCGCTTCTATTGCAGCCAAGACATCTTCAGACATTAAAAGATTTTTTGCTTTTGACATCCCATTTGCTAATGAGGAAAAAAGAACCCATCTGATACTTAAGCTTTTATCACCAGGAACAATTATTTTTTTTTTAAAGTTTCCAATTTTCTTTTTAATTTCAACAATATTTGACATTATAAATTAGTTAAACTTAAAGTTATCACCAAAATAGACATTTTTTGCTTTTATATTATTTACTAGATTGCTGGGAGTATCTTGTGCAACGATTTTTCCATTATTTAATATCATTGCCTCATCTACACAGGCTAACAAATCTCTTGCTTGATGATCGCAAATACAAATAGTTATTTTATTTTCACTTTGTAAATTTACTATTGTTTCTTGTAACATTTTTATTGTTAAAACATCTAATGCTGCAAAACATTCGTCTAATAGTAGAATTCTTGGTTCACTTAACAAAGAAAGTGCTATAACTAATTTTTTTTTTTGACCACCTGATAAAAATTTAGCTTTAATATCCTTCAAATTATCTAGTTCAAATTTAGAAATTAAATAATTAACTTTTTCAAACCTATAGTCTTTATTTTCAATAACAATTTCACTTATAGCTTTTAAATTATCTAAAAGAGTTAGGTCATTAAAAAAACCTCCATATTGTGGAACATATCCTAGTTTAAATTTTTTTGTTCTTAAATAAATTGGATAGCCAGTAACATTTTGACCATTGATTTTTATTTTTCCACTATTAGGATTTATTAATCCTGTGATAAGATTAAATATTGTTGATTTTCCAACACCATTAGGTCCCAACATTCCAAAAATTTGACCCTCATTAATCTTAAAACTTAAGTTGTCTAAAATTAATCTATTACCATATGATAATGAAATATTTTTAAATTCAAGTATCGAATTACTGTTCTTAAAAGATTTAATTCTAAATTTTTTTATAATTGCCATTTAATCAAGAGTTTTTAAATTTACTTTTTTATTCTTTTCATACATGAAGATTTTCGTATTTTTAGTTTCTAGGTTCATTTCAAGAGCATCAGCTTTAAGCACATTTGTTTTATTTGAATAGATTACATTTTTAGAAATTAACATTAAGTTTCTATTAATAGAAAAATCTAGATATTCTCCAGTTATTTTATTGTCAAGATATCGTATTATGACATTTTTTGAAAAGATTGTATCATTATTTTTTGAGTTATATTTTCCAAAATCAGAAAAAATTGTGATTTCCTCATAATTATTTAGTTCAATCAAAGCAGATACATTTTTTAGATAAATAAAGTTTGTATTTGAATAATCTATCTCTCCCTCTAAAGCTTTAATAGTATAATTATTGCCTTTAGCATCTTTGGTAGAATATTCTACATCTTTAATCAAATTAGAGGAATATATGACATCTTCTTTTTCATTTTGATTTTTTTGACTTTTAATAGAATTATTTTTTTCTATGTATTTTGAAAAAACTATAAAAATCACAGTAATAAATACAAAAAAAATAAAAACATTTTTAAAGAATTTTTTATAATTCATTTAAATTTAAGTGATGTTTGATTGTAAAATAGTATGTATATGAATAACTCCAATTGTTTTAGAGGGTTTATTTTTTACATTTACTAGCAATGATGTAATTTTCATATTATTCATTAATGAAAGTGCTTTAGCTGCTAATTCATCTTTATTTATAAATATTGGTTTTTTTGTCATAATTTTTTTAACTGGCAATTTTGAAAAGTTTGTATTTTTTTGAGCAAATCTTCTTATTTGTCCGTCTGTAATGATACCAACTGTTTTTTTTAGATTATTTAAAATGACTAGAATGCCTAGTTTTTTTTTACTTAAAACTTTTAAAGCCTCATTCATTTTTAAATTATCTTTCACAAAAGGTATATTTTTCCCTGTAATCATTATATCTTCGACAGTTTTAAGTTGAGCTCCCAAACTTCCTGCGGGATGAAGTTTTTTAAAATCCATTTTTCCAAATTTTTTATATTTCATCGATGCTATTGCGAGCGAGTCTCCCAAAGCTAATTGAGAAGTGGTGCTCGCAGTGGGCACTATACCCTCGGCTTCTGTAACTGATGGTATAAGCAGTTTAATATCTGATGCTTTATAAAGAATAGATTTTTTTTTTGATACTATTCCTATCAATAAAATTTTATTTCTTTTTGCAAATTGTATAATATTTTTTAGCTCACTTGTATCTCCTGAATTGCTTATTAAAATTAAAATATCTTTTTTTGATATCATTCCTAGATCTCCATGAGAAGCTTCGCTAGCTAACAGACTGAATGCAGGTGTTCCCACAGAAGCTAGAGTTGCTGCAATCTTTGAAGCAATAAGACCACTTTTTCCCACACCGCAAAGAATTACTTTGGAATTACAGTTTGCAATTTGAAATACTGCTTCGTTAAAAGATTTGTTTATTTTATTTTTTAAATTTTGAAGTGCTTTTATTTCAAGGCTTATTACGTCTTTTGCAACAGGTATAAAAGTTTTTCTTTTCATTAATGGGACCAAATATCATCTTTAAAAAATGCCAAATCAAGTTCAACTCTTGTTTTTAAAAATTTTAAACAATTTTTATAAAGTTCTATCCTGTTTTCTCTAATTAGAATTTTTATTAATTGATCATGAATTCTATGAAGATAAATTACATCATTGGCACAGTACTTTAGCTGGGATGGAGATAATTCACCTCCAAAATCAGAGCTTTGAAATTGTTTGCTAATATCAATGTTAATGAATTCCTTGATTAGAGTTTTTAGAGAGTGATTGTCCGAATAGGATCTCGCTAATTTCGATGCAATTTTAGTATCTAGTATGTTGTTTGTATCTGTTTTAAGATAATATTTTATATGAGCCATATCTGCTCTTCCATAATGAAAAATTTTAGTTATTTTTTCATTGTTTAAGATCTTAATTAAATTTGGTGAGTTATAATTCTCTCTGTCAAACTGTACTATATGTGCATCTGAATTACCCGTTGATATTTGGATCAAACAAAGAGGATCTCTTCTAACATTCAAACCCATAAATTCACCATCTATGGCAATTATATTGCCTAAATTTAAATCATCTGGTAGATCATTTTTGTGAAGTTGAATATTAATACTCATTTTTAACATATATATATGAAAGCAAAAAATTGTCTAATTTTTGGTGGAAGTGGTCAAATTGGTAGAAATTTAATTAGGAAGCTTACAAAGAATAATTATCAAGTAACTGTTGTAACAAGAAATATTCATCAAAAAAGCTACATCATTAAAACTCAAGCAAATGTTGGTTATATAGATATTGTTGAGTCAAATATTTTTGAAGAGCAAAAACTTAGAAAGCTTTTTGAAAAAGCAGACGTATGTATAAATTTAGTTGGTATTTTATTTGAGTCTAAAAAAGGAAATACATTTAAAAATATTCATACTATTTTTCCTTCTTTGTTATCTAAACTTTCAAAAGAATACAAACTTAAACATTTTATTCATTTATCAGCACTTGGAATAAATGAGGCTACAGACTCTGATTATGCCAAGAGTAAATTAGAAGGTGAGGAAAGAATTTTAAAAAATTTTCCTCTAGCAACAATTATAAGACCATCAATTGTTTATTCAGTAGATGATAATTTTACGACAAATTTTATGACTCTTTTGAATAGATTACCAATATTTCCGCTTTATTATGAAGGTAAAACTAAGTTTGCACCAATTCATTGTTCTGACCTAACGGATGTTATTTTTAATGTAATTTCTAATAATGTTAATTCCAAAATAATTGAATGTGTTGGTCCCGAAATAATTTCGTTTAAAGAAATATTAGAAAAATTATTAAATTTAATTGGAAAGAAAAGATTATTGATACCAATGCCTTTACCAATAGCACAAATGTCAGCGAGATTTTTTGAAATAATGCCAAAGCCACTTTTAACTAGAGACCAATTAAAACTTCTAAAATATGATAATGTTTTATCTGGAAAATATAAATCAAATTCAGATATAGGTGTACCAAGTTTGAGATACTTTGATGAAGAAGTTAAAAAATATTGTTATATGTGGAGGGAAGGTGGTCAATTTTCCACAGAAAAATATAATTCAGATAACATAGATATTAAGACTAGTTAAAATTTTAAGCAGATTGAATTTTCTTTTCAATAAACTCTGGAACTTCCTCTTTTTCTGTAACTTCTTCTTTTTTACCTTTCGGTTGGTAAGCATAAAGTAAATGAAGTTTGCAATAAGAGAAATCTTTTAAAGAGGATCTGCCACAAAAATAAAACTCTTTTTCATCTGGATGACCTATTGGCCACTTGCATGAATTCTCATCTAGTTCTTCTAATTGTTTAGGATTTTCCGGTTCAAAATCTTTTTCAATAATTAACGATTTAAATTTACTTTTACGTCCTCTTTTTGATTGCACGTTATTTTGCTCAATTGAATTATCGAAATTTTTATTAGAAGTAGCAGTTCTAGTTTTGATTTTTGCAGAAAGATTTAATCTATGAGCTTTACCAATCACAGCGTTACGACTTATGCCCCCAATAATTTCAGCAATTTGGCTAGCAGTATTGCCTTTGCCCCATAATTCTTTTAATTTTGAAACCTTTTCCTCAGTCCAGCTCATATCTATATGTTGTGTTATAAATTTATAAAAAGACAATATACTGTTATAAATTTAATTGAAACAATCAAAAAATTAGAGTTATCAACAATAAAAGCCTAGCTAAAATAAAATTAGTTTTTCAATCATAACTTGTATCTATGAAATAAAATTTATAAAAACAAAATTAATTTATGAGCAATTTAGCAAAAAATTATAATAGAAAAAAAATTTCATTTAAATATGGTAAGGGAAGTTATCTTTACTCCACTAATGGAAAAAAATATCTTGATTTTGTGATGGGTATTGCGGTTAATTCCTTAGGTCATGCTCATCCAAGTTTAGTTAAAACAATCAATAAGCAATCTAAAAAACTTTGGCATGTTTCAAATGCTTTCCAAATTCCAGAAGGAGAAAATTTAGCCAAAAAGCTATGTAAAAAAACATTTGCTGATTATGTAATGTTTCAAAACAGTGGAGCAGAAGCTACAGAGGCAGCTATCAAAGTTGCTAGAAGATATTTTTTTTCAATAGGTAAACCAAATAAAAATAGAATTCTATGTATCAAAAATTCATTTCATGGAAGAACATTGGCTGCAATTTATGCGAGTGGATCAAAGAAGATGACCGAAGGATTTGGTCCTAAAGTCAAAGGTTTTGATCATTTTACCTTTGGAGACCACAAATTATTAGAAAAGAAAATCACAAAAGACACTGCAGCAATAATGATTGAAACAATCATGGGAGAAGGGGGAATAAAAGTAATTCCAGACTTCTGCTTAAAAGAACTTAGAAAATTATGTAATAAGAAAAAAATTCTTTTAATTTTGGATGAAGTTCAATGTGGAATAGGCAGATCAGGGGATTTTTTTGCATTTGAAAAATCTAAAGTAAAACCAGATATAGTTCCAATAGCTAAAGGAATTGGAGGTGGGTTTCCAATAGGAGCTGTCCTTATGAATAAGAAAGTAGCAGCAGGCATGGTACCTGGAACTCACGGATCTACATTTGGAGGCAATCCACTAGCTATGTCAGTTGGTAATAGAGTGATGGATATAGTTTCAAATAAAAAGTTTTTAAATAATGTAAAAAAATTGTCTAAATATTTCATAACAAACTTAAATAAAATTAAGGAAAAATATCCTAGTATTATTAAACAAATAAGAGGAAGAGGTTTTTTAATTGGAATACAGCTGCATCAAGATCAGACAAATTTTATTAAAAAATTAATGGAAAATAAATTATTAACTATTCGTGCAGCAGAAAATGTAGTCAGAGTTTTACCACCTCTTAATGTCAAAAAAAGTGAGCTTGATGAAGCTTTAAAAATTATAAATAAAGTTTGTAGTGAATTTAAATAGTTATGAAACATTTTGTAAATTTGAAAGATATTCCTAGTAAAGATTTAAGAAAAATAATTACTGATGCAAAAAAAAGAAAAAGTTCTAGAAAAAAACTTAATACATTAGAGACAGATAAAGGTGCTCCGTTAAAAGGTAAAATTTTGATCCAAATGTTTGAAAAACCAAGCCTAAGAACAAGAATGAGTTTTTATTTAGCAATAAAACAGCTTGGAGGAGGCACTATAACGCTTAGATCCAATGAACTTCATCTAGGCCAAGGTGGTGAAAGTATTTCTGATACAGCAAAGGTTCTATCAACTTATGGTGATGGATTTATGTTGAGAACAGATAGTGATAAAAAAATTGAAGATTTTAGAAAATATTTATCTATTCCAGTTATTAATGGTTTGAGCCCATCTTCGCATCCAACTCAAGTGCTTTCAGATATTTTTACAGTTGAGGAGATTATAAAAAAACCCATTTCTAAATTAAATATTTGCTGGATTGGTGATTCAAATAATGTTTTGGATAGTTTAATCGCTGCCTCAGTTAAATTTTCTTTCAAATTAAGTATTGGTTGTCCAAAAAATTTTGAACCAGGAAAAGAAGTAAGAAATTGGGTGAAAAAAAATAATAAAAAAATTTATATTTATAATGACCCAAAAAAAGCTGCTAGTGGAGCTGATGTAATTTTTTCTGATAAAGTTATTTCGTTAAATGACAAAGTAAATAAAAAGAAAAAAATTCAGGCATTTAAAAAATTTAAAATTGATAAAAAATTAATGAGTTTTGCAAATAAGAATTGTATTTTTTTACATTGTCTGCCTAGAGGGAATGAAGTTTCTGAAGATATTTTCTTAGGAAAAAAATCTCATGTATGGGTTCAGGCTCTTAACAGAGTTCATGTTCAAAAAAGTATACTTTTGTATTGTTTTGGAAAATTAAGGTAGTGGAACAGGGCTATCTGAATTTTCATTTAGATACTTTATTACAGACGCTCTATCTGCCTCTTTTCTTAAACCTGCGTAAGCCATTTTTGTACCTTTAATGTATTTAGCAGGTTTTTTTAGAAACCCATTTAGCTCTTCAAATGTCCATTCTTTTTCATACGCAGCTAATGCTTTTGAATATTTATAATCTTCAACTGCTCCAACTTTTCTTCCAACGACATTATATAAAGCTGGACCTATAGCATTTTTTCCACCCTTAATTATTGAGTGACAGGCTGCACACTTTTTAAATATTTTTTCTCCACTTGCTATATTTCCCATAGCCATTAATGCAGCAATGTCGATTTTTTCTTCTGCAGCAGTTGTTGTTGAAGATGATGCGGTAGATACCTGTTCAACTTCCACCTTGTAACCTGGGGTTTCAGGCTTTTCTACATGAAAAATCACATCAGATAATTTTCCTATACCAATAACAAGAAGTGCAACCATTAGAACTGCAGCTACAATTTTGTTAATTTCAAAAGAATCCATTTTTATAAATTTAATTTTGAACGTATAACATGATAAATTAAAATTTGACTAAAATTTAATGTACAAATTTGCCTCTATTTTAATTAGTGATCAATGAAAACTCTTATAATTATACCTTCTAGATTGTCCGCAACTAGGCTTCCAGGAAAACCATTATTAAAAATCAATGATATTTCAATTATCTCACATGTATACAAGAGGGCAAAAGAGGCAAATATTGGAGAGGTAATTGTTGCTGCAGAGGATCAAGATATTGTCAATGATGTTAAAAATAATGGAGGAAATGCTATTTTAACAAGTGATCAACATAATACTGGTACAGACCGAATATATGAAGCTTATCAAAAACTCAACTTAGATAATATTGATTTTATAATGAACCTACAGGGTGACGAGCCAGCAATAAATATAGAGGATATTGTAAACCTAAACCAAATGATGATAGATCACAAAGCAAAAATAGGAACCCTTTCTGCTAAAATTGAGAATAAATCAGATTTAGCAAATGAGAATATAGTTAAAGTTATTACTGAAAATAATTTAGAGGATGACCCGTTTTCTAAAGCAAAAATATTTTTAAGAAAATCTGAAGATACCTTAAATATTTATCACCATATTGGAATTTACTGTTATTCACCTGAAATTCTTAAAAACTTTGTTGAATTACCACAATCAAAAAATGAAATTGAAAATAAATTAGAACAACTTCGAGCTCTAGACAATAATATCAAAATAAATGTTGCTCTAGCAAGCAAAGCCCCTATAGGAGTTGATACAGAGGAAGATTATCTGGCCTTAAAAAAAATAATGGAATATAAGTCCTGATGGGTAAAATATATTTTCAAGGAACATATGGAGCTTATTCTCATTTAGCAGCATTATCAATCGACCCTGATGCTGAAATTTTACCTTGTAAAACTTTTGATGATTGTTTTAATAAAGCTTCGGAAGAACCTGATTGTAGAATAATAATTCCAGAGTCTAATAGAATTACAGGTAATATAGGAATTGAATATTTAATCTTTAAGCACAGGTTGAATATTTACCGAGAGCACTTTCAAAAAATCGAACATAATTTATTAGGTCAACAGGGAGCTAAACTTTCTGATATAAAAGAAGTTTATTCTCATGCACAGGGTTTGTCGCAATGTTCAAATTTTATAAAAGAAAATAATATTGCTGAACATATAAGAGCAGATACAGCTGGATCAGCTGAAATGATTTCTAAAACAAAAGACAAAAAACAGGCAGCAATAGCATCATCTCTAAGTGCTGAAATTTATAATCTTGATGTAATTAAAAAAAATATAGAAAACGAGAGTGGAAATTTAACACGATTTCTTTTTATGGGAAAAAATATATCTCAACCTGAGTTTGGAGATAAAAAATATATAACTTCATTTTTATTTAAACTTAAAAGTAAACCTGCAGCTCTTTATCAATCGCTGGGAGGATTTGCTATCAATGGAGTAAATCTTACTAAGCTTCAAAGTTACCCTGAAAAAAATTCTTTCGACTCTTATTTTTTCTTATGTGATTTAGATGGACATATTGAAGATCCAAAAGTTCAAAAATCTCTTGAAGAGCTAGGCTTACATTGTGAGGATTTTCACGTCCTAGGTGTTTTTGAAGCCGATAGTTTGAGACAAAAAAAACAATAATCTTTTCTTGTAGATTAGAAATTTTAACTGCTATAATAGATTTGGAGGCTAGAGGTGGATGCTGCTTGAACCCGACCAGATCTTAACGGAAGCAGTCGTAGAGACAGTTATTCAGGTTCTAGTCTCCTTAAAAAATTTATGAATAACAATTCAAAAGTACTAGCTCTTAAATATAGACCTCAAATATTTGATGATCTTATTGGTCAAGAAGTTGTTGCTGAAACAATTATAAATTCAATAAAAGCTGACAAAGTACCTAACGCATATTTGTTTACTGGAATTAGAGGTATTGGAAAAACTACAACCGCAAGAATTGTAGCAAAAGCCTTGAATTGCTCAAATGGCGTTGAAAAAATGTGCATTGATAATTTGTGTGAAAATTGTCAGTCGATTGCAAACTCAAGTCACATTGATGTACTTGAAATGGATGCGGCCAGCAAGACAGGAGTTGATGATGTTCGAGATCTAATTGAGTTTTCCAGATACGGACCTACTTCAGCAAAGTACAAAATTTTTATAATCGATGAAGTTCATATGTTAAGTAAACAAGCTTTTAACGCTTTACTAAAAACATTGGAAGAACCACCTTCATATTTAAAATTTATATTTGCCACAACAGAAATAAAAAAGATTCCTATAACAGTCGTTTCAAGGTGTCAGCGTTTTGATCTTTCAAGGATTAAATCTTCTGAATTGTTTGATTTTATAAAAAAAATTAAAGATAAAGAAAACGGAAAAGTTAGGGACGACGCTCTAAAATTAATTGTAAAAATATCAGAGGGCTCAGTAAGAGATGCATTATCTCTGTTAGATAGAGCGTTATTGAGTTTAGATAATGGTAAAGAACTAGATTTAAATTCTGCTCAAAAGATTTTTGGTTATTTTGATAAATCACAATTAATTGATTTATTTGAATTGATATTAAGAGGAGAAGAAGAAAAGGTAATAAAAATTTATAGAAAAATATATGATCAGGGAGTTGAACCAAAAATATTTTTAAATGATTTTTTAGAACTGTTGTATTACTTTAAAAATATAAATTCTTTAACTTTAGAAAGCACAAATTTTTCTCTCAATGATGAAGAATTTAACAAAATAAAAAATATTTCTAATCAAATCAAACCAGATGTATTAATTTTATTTTGGCAATTTTCTATCAAGTCGTTAGAAGAATTAGATATTGTATCAAATCAACATTTATCAATTGAGATGTTTTTAATTAGATTAATGCACTTAAGTTCTGTAAAACAAGTCAAACAAATAGACACTAGACCTACAGAAGAAAATTCAACTAGCAAAATTGAAATAAAAAAAGAGACTAAAATTATTGATCAAATAAAAAATATTTCTCAAGAAGAAAAAAAGAATCCTGAAATACAAACTGAAGTTAAAGCAGAAATTAAAACTCAAATTAATTCTTTTGATGAATTAATTGCTACTTGCACAAGTAAAAGAGAATTAAAACTTAAATTTGAATTAGAGAAAAATGTCAATTTGGTTAAATTTGAAAAAAATAGGATTGAGATTTCATTTAATGACAGCCTTGATAAAGATTTTGTAAAAGATCTTTCTACAAAGCTTTTTGAATGGACAAAAGAAAGATGGATTATCACACTTAGTAAATCAAAAGGAGATCTTTCAATTAGAGAAAAGAAAGAAAATGAAAAAAAAATATTAATTGAAAAAGCTAAACAAACTGAAATTTATAAAAACTTTATGGAAAATTTTCCTGATGCAGAACTGGTAGATGTTAAATCGATAATTAAGGAGGATAAAAATAATGACTGATTTTAATAAAATATTAGACAAAGCAAAAGAACTTGAAGCAAAAATGAAAGAGAGTCAGCAAAAAATTAAGGAGATTAGAGTAGAGGGTATTTCTGGCTCAAATTCAGCAAAAATCGTCTTGGATGGAGAAGGTGAAATGCAATCAATTAAACTATCAGATGAAATAATGAAAGAAGACAAATCTATAATAGAAGATTTAATTGTAGCTGCACATAATAACGCCAAATCACAATTAAAGTCGAAAACATCAGAAGAGATATCAAAAGCTACAGGTGGATTTGGAATACCTGGTTTTAAGTGGCCACTATAGTAGATGCAAAATATTAACGAGATTGAAGAATTAATAAAATTAATTTCAAAGCTTCCAGGTTTGGGGCCAAAATCTGCCAAAAGGATTGTTTTAAAACTCATTAATAGCCGCGATGAATTAGTAAAACCAATGGCAAATACATTGGCTCAAGTTTATAAAAATGTAACTAGATGTAATTCTTGTGGTTCACTTAAATCAATTTCAACTGGATGTATAAATTGTGAAAATACAAAAAATAAATATTCAAAGATTTGTGTTGTAGAAGACATTGCTGATCAATGGTCGATTGAAAATTCAAATATCTATCAAGGATATTTTCATATTCTGGGAGGCACCATTTCATCAGTAGGTCAAAGAAAAGAAGATTTACTAGTAAATTCGCTGGTTGAGAGAGTTAATCGAGATAAAATTGAAGAAGTTATATTAGCTACAAGTGCAACTGTTGAAGGTCAAACTACTGCTTACTACATTCAAGATAGCCTAAAAAATTCTAATGTAAAAATTACAAAACTTGCACAAGGGTTACCTGTAGGTGGTGAAATTGAAAGTTTAGACGACGGGACTTTATTTTCTGCTTTTAAAAATCGGTCTAACTTAGTTTCTAATTCAGATTAGACTTTTTAGTAAGTCTATTTAAATGCAGTAAAGGTTCAGTATAACCAGATGGTTGCTCTTTTCCTTTAAATACCAAATCACAAGCAGTTTGAAATGCAATTGAATTTTCAAAGTTATCACTCATTCTAACATAATTAGAGTCATTTTTATTTTGATCATCAACAATTTTAGCCATGTCTTTAAGAATTTCTACAACTTGAATTTTTGTTGTAATTCCATGGTGTATCCAATTTGCAATATGTTGAGATGAAATTCTAAGTGTGGCTCTATCTTCCATCAAACCTACGTTATTTATATCTGGTACTTTGGAGCACCCAACTCCTTGATCGATCCATCTGACCACATAACCTAATAAAGTTTGAGCTGAGTTAGAAATTTCTTTATTAATTTCATCCACAGACCAATTTGGTCTATCAGCGGTAGGTATTGTTAAAAGATCATCAAGCTTTGCTTGTTCTCTATTTTTAATTTTTTGTTGTTCATCAAAAATATTTATTTCATGATAATGTAGCGAATGCAAAGCTGCAGCAGTTGGAGATGGAACCCATGCACAATTTGCACCTGCTTTTAAATGTCCAGTTTTTTGCTCCATCATATCTTTCATTTTATCTGGCATTGCCCACATTCCTTTTCCAATTTGAGCTTTTCCAGAAAATCCACATTTTAAACCAATATCAACATTGTTGTTTTCATATGCTGTAATCCATTTTGAAGTTTTCATGTCACCTTTTTTAATCATTGGACCAGCTTCCATAGAGGTGTGCATTTCATCACCAGTTCTGTCTAGAAAACCTGTATTTATAAAGAAAACTCTATTTTTTAAGGATCTAATGCACTCTTTTAAATTAGCTGAGGTTCTTCTTTCTTCATCCATTATTCCAATCTTGCAGGTGTATTTTGGTAAACCTAAAACTTCTTCAACTTTTGAGAAAAGCAAATCAGTAAATGCAGTTTCATCTGGTCCATGCATTTTTGGTTTCACGATATAAATAGAACCAGTTCTTGAATTGGTTTTTTTCTTAATATCATGAAGGGCTGCAGCAGTAGTAATGAATGCATCCATTATTCCTTCTGGAACTTCACTACCATCTTTTAAAATTATTGATGGATTAGTCATTAAGTGACCAACATTTCTAACTAGCAGTAAACTTCTTCCATGAAGCTTTAAACCTTTTCCATCTTTTGAAATATAGCTTCTATTAGGATTAAGTTTTCTTTCAAATAATTTTCCTTCTTTTTCAAATTTTGATTTTAGATCACCTTTCATTAGACCTAGCCAATTTCTGTAACAAACAATTTTATCTTCTGCATCTACAGCAGCTACACTATCTTCGTTATCGCATATAGTTGACACCGCAGATTCTAAAATTATGTCACTAATACCAGCATGATCTTGTTGAGCCGCAAAAGCTCTTGAATCTTTTAAAATTTCTATATGTAAATTGTTATTTTTTAAAATTATAGCAGACGGGTTGTCAGCTTCACCCCTATGACCAATAAACTTATTCTCATCTACCAAATCGTAAATATCAGCACCTTTTAAAGCTTTAAATTTTCCATACTTAACCGCAAAACTTGTAATTTTTTGCCAACTCAATCCTGCTAATGGAAAATATTTATCTAAAAAATCTCTTCCATATTTTATTACCATCTCACCTCTTAACGGATCGTATCTTTCAGATACGCTATCTTCTGATTGTTCAATTACATCTGTTCCATACAGACTATCGTATAAGCTCATCCATCTAGCATTAGCTGCATTTAATGCGTATCTCGCATTCATGACTGGTACAACAAGTTGAGGCCCAGCAATACTTGTTATTTCCTCATCAACATTTTGAGTTGATATTTCAAAATCGTCACCTTCTTCTTTCAAATAACCAATTTCTGTTAGAAATTTTTTATATTCTGACAAATTAAATTCATTTCCCTTATTTTTTATATGCCAATTGTCTATTTGTTTTTGTAAGTCTTCTCTAAATTTTATTAATTCTTTATTTTTAGGTGCTAATTCATTGACTGTTTTCTCGAACCCTGACCAAAAATTATCAACAGATAGATCTGTTTCTTTTAATAGCTCGTCGCTAATAAATTGAGAAAGTTTTTCAGATACTTTTAAAGTTTTAATATTTATATATTTTTCTTGCATATCACCTAAATTACCCCATCTGTATTTTTGCCTGAGAGTTTTGCTCCTTCGGCGGAATTAATTCTCTTTCCAGAGTGTTATGCAACTATCGGTCCTTTTTACCTGAGAGTTTCCGGGGTGGTTGCTCCTTCGGTGCTAAATTTAATAGTCTCTCCCGACAATAAAATATGTATCCTCTTCTAGAAAAGAGTCAATTAATAACAATTACACTTTAAATTAAATATCATTTTATTGCCTTTTTTATGAATTAACCATCCGCTATAACCTTATTATGAAAAATTATCTTAATTTTGAAACTGAGATTAAAGATTTAGAGACAGAATTGGAAAAATTAAAAGATCCATACAATCAAGAGGGATTATCAGAAGTGGATACCCAAAAAATTTCAAAAACACAAGTTGAGTTAGATCAAAAATTAAATGATATATATTCAAACCTAGATCCATGGCAAACCACCATGGTTGCGAGACATGAAGACAGACCAAAGTCTAAATTTTTCATAGATAATTTATTCGAAGATTTTATTTCTCTATCTGGAGATCGTTATTATGGTGAAGATAAATCTGTACTTACTGGTTTTGCAAAATTTAATGGTCAGTCAGTTTTAGTTATCGGTCAAGAAAAGGGTGAAGATTTAGATAGCAGAATTCAAAGAAATTTTGGGATGATGCGACCTGAGGGTTATAGAAAAACTATTCGTTTAATGAATTTAGCAAATAAATTTAAAATTCCAATTATCTCTTTTATAGACACGCCAGGCGCTTATCCTGGTGTTGGTGCAGAGGAAAGAGGTCAAGCTGAGGCAATAGCAAAATCAATTGAATGCTGTATGGAACTTAAGGTTCCAACTATTGCAATAATTATAGGTGAAGGTGGATCAGGTGGTGCGATTGCATTAGCATCGTCTAACAAAGTTATCATGCTAGAAAATGCTATTTATTCAGTTATATCTCCTGAAGGCTGTGCAACTATATTATGGAGAGATCCAAAAAAAATGCTTGATGCAGCAAAAGCAATGAAGCTTTCCGCAAAAGATTTATTAAAATTAAAAGTTATTGATGAAATAATCCCAGAACCTTTAGGTGGTGCTCACAGGGATAGAGACCTGATGCTTGATAACGTTAGAAAATCTATTTCTACGAATTTAGATCAATACAAAGAAATGACGTCAGAAGATATAATGAATGAAAGAAAAAATAAATTTTTAAAAATTGGAAGAAATGATGGTTTTATGAGCAATGTAGAAGATTTAAGTAATTTGACCATTAAGAAAAATAATTTTAATAACATTTTCAAATCAAAAAAATTATTATTTGGTATTGGTGGAGGGTTATTATTTTTAGCTTCTTTATTTTTTCTTTTTTAAGAATTACAAAGCTCCATGGCAATGTTTAAACTTCTTGCCCGATCCACAGAAGCAAGGTTCATTTCTTCCCATTTTTTTGGCTTGTGGTTTTGGATTTACTCTTTCCTCATTGGAAGATCTTTCTTCTGTTATAACTTTTAAATTCATTAAAATTGTAACGTAGTCTAATTTTAGTTTTTCTAATAAATTTGAAAATAAATCAAAAGCTTCTTTTTTATATTCAACTAAAGGATCTCTTTGACCGTAAGATCTTAATCCAATCACTTGTCTAAGTTGTTCTAAATATTGTATATGTGATTTCCAATTCAAATCTATTGTTTGCAAAAATATTCTTTTTTCAATTTCTTTTGCATGCTGCTCGTTTAGAACTTTAATTCTTTCATTACGTGTCTCATTAAATTTTGAGGATATTTGCTCTTTCAGTTCATTATCTTTTGCAGAAATCAAACTTTCAAGTTCGGCATCATTAAAACTTTTCCCAACAATTTGCCTAACTTTATTGTTAAATTCATTACTTTTTGGATTAGATAGGTTTTGAATTTTTAATTTTATCAAGTCTTCTGATATTTCTTTTAAAAATTCGTCGGAATAATCAAAAATATTTTCACTATTCATTGCATTTTTTCTTTGAGAAAACACAACATGTCTTTGGTCATTTAAAACATTGTCAAATTTGATAAGTGTTTTTCTGATATCAAAATTTCTGGCTTCAACTTTCTGCTGAGCTCTTTCTAATGCTTTGTTGATCCAAGGGTGATCAATACTTTCACCATCTTTTAAACCAAGTTTTTCAAGCATATTATTCATAGATTCTGAGCCAAAAATTCTCATCAAATCATCTTCTAAACTTACATAAAAGACAGAACTACCCTCATCTCCTTGTCGTCCAGCTCTTCCTCTTGCCTGATTGTCCACTCTTCTAGACTCCATTCTTTCTGTACCAATTACAAATAAACCACCTAGAGATTTAATTTTTTCTTTATCTATTTTTAACTGATCATCAGGAATTGATCCTTTTTTTCCACCAAGCTGGATGTCAACACCTCTACCAGAAATACTGGTTGTAATTATCAAAGATTTTTCTTTTCCTGCATTTGCAATAATTTCAGCTTCATTTTCATGGTTCTTTGCATTTAAAACTACGTGTTTAATATTTTTTTCATTTAATAATTTAGAATAAACTTCAGATTTGTTGATACTAGATGTGAAAACCAAAATTGGTTGACCAATTTCATGTTTTTCAATGATCTTATTAATTATTGCATCATTTTTTTCTTTTTCAGTTCTAAAGATCAAATCATTATAGTCCTTTCGGATCATTTCTTTATTTGTTGGGATTACAACCACTGAAAGATTATATATTTCAAAAAATTCTTCAGATTCTGTGACTGCAGTACCGGTACAACCTGATATTTTTTTATATAGTTTAAAATAATTTTGATAGGTAATTGATGCTAAAGTTTGATTTTCATTTTGTATCTGAATTTTTTCTTTAGCTTCAAGAGCCTGATGAAGTCCATCTCCAAATCTTCTTCCTTCTAGAATTCTACCAGTTAATTCATCTATAATTTTAAGAACTCCGTCTTTAACTATGTAATCCTTTCCTTTTTCAAATAAGTGATTTGCACGGAGTGCTTGATTTACATGGTGAACTAAATGAAGATTTTCTGGATCATAAAAATTATCATTTTTTAATATACCAGCATTAGAAAAAAGTTTTTCAACATTATTAATACCCTCATTTGTTAAAAGTATACTTTTTTCTTTCTCATCTATTTCAAAATCTTTATTATTTAAAATTTTAACAAGTTTATCTATTGCTAAGTATTGAGCAGTTTTATCTTCTGCAGCTCCAGAAATTACAAGTGGAGTTCTTGCTTCATCAATTAAACAAGAATCTATTTCATCTACAATTGAAAATGCATGAGATCTTTGAACCATCTCTTTTTGAGAAAACTTCATGTTGTCTCTTAGATAATCAAATCCTAATTCACTGTTGGTTGCATAAGTAATGTCACAATTGTAGTTTTTCTTTCTTTCCAGATCATCTTGGTCATTATTTATAAATCCAGAAGTAAGACCTAGAAAATTATATATTAGACCCATTTCCATTGAGTCTCTTTTTGCTAAATAATCGTTAACTGTTACTATATGAACTCCATTTTCAGAAAGCGCATTTAAATAAGCCGCTAAGGCAATAGTTAGTGTTTTTCCTTCACCCGTTCTCATTTCAGCAATTTTACCTTCGTGGAGAACTACTCCCCCGATAAGTTGAACATCAAAATGTCTTTCTTGTCTTGTTCTTTTTGCAGCTTCCCTTACTAATGCAAATGCTTCAGGTAGAATTTCGTCTAAACTTTTTCCATTTTTTAATTGATTTTTAAATTCAATTGTTTTTTTTGGAAAGTCTGTATCACTCAATTTTATGAATTGTTCCTCTTGTGAATTTATTTTTTCTACAACTTTTCTAATTCTATCTAGTTCTTTTTGATTACTAGATTTGATAAATTTTGTAATTATGTTAAACGGGTTAAACATGACTATTTGATTTATTCTTTAAATATATTGTTTAATATATGTATTAAACAATTATTTTAAATATCATGGGTATTAATTTAACAAATTTTTTAACCTCGAAATCAAAAAATACCAGAATGATGGATTTCCAAGACCTTGATCATATAGATGGCTTATCTATTTCAGCTCTAAGTGCAGATTTATATAAAACTAAAAGAGATGATTTAGTAATGTTTTACTTTAGAGATGGTGCAAATCATGCCTCTGTCTATACACAGTCAAAAGTTATCTCAGAAAATATTAAATGGAATATAAATCAAAAATCAAAAAAAATTTATTCTCTTATTGTAAATACTAGAAATGCAAATGCTTTCACAGGTAAACAAGGTTACGAAAGTTTAGCAAAAATTGCTGATTTAACTTCTGAGCAATTAACAAAAAAACAAGTTGAAGATGAAGATTATCCAAAGAAAATTACTTCAAAGGAAATTATTTTTGGATGCACAGGTACAATAGGCGAAACCTTTCCATGTGAAAAGATTATAGATCAAATTCCAAACTTGATTAAAAAAATCAATTATACACAAAACAAATTTCTTTGGATGAAAGCAGCCTTAGGAATAATGACTACTGATACAAAACCAAAACTTGCGATGGATCAATGTAAAATTGGAGATAAAGAGGTAAAAATTTATGGTGTTGCTAAAGGTTCGGGTATGATATTTCCAAATATGGGAACCACTTTGGCATACATATTTACAGATGCCAACTTATCGAATGATATTTTAAGTAAATTATTAAAAAAAAATATTACAAATACATTTAATGCTATCTCGTGTGATGGAGACACTAGCACAAATGATATGGTTAGTATTTTTGCAACAAATAAAGCAAACAATTCAAATATTAAAAGTATTAATGATATAAAACTAAAAAAATTCGACAAAGCATTAAACAATGTTTTATTAAATTTAGCTAAGAGAGTAGTTTCAGATGGAGAAGGAGCATCAAAATTTGTCACTATAAATATTAATAAAAGCAAAAGTGAACAAGATGCAAAGACAATTGCTTTCTCAATAGCAAATTCAGCTTTGGTAAAAACAGCTATTGCGGGAGAAGATCCAAACTGGGGACGAATAGTGATGGCAATAGGAAAAGCAGGACCAAAAATAAATTTAAATAAATTAGGTTTGAAATTTGGAAATTATCAAATAATTCAGGATGGAAAATTACACAAGAACTACGATGAAAAATTAGTAGCTGAGTATATGAAAGGTGAAAATATAGAAATCAACGTAGATTTGTTTACTGGTCCTAAAAGCTTTACTGCTTTTACTATGGATTTTACAAAAAATTATATTGAGATAAATGCTGATTATAGAAGTTGAACATATTGAAATATAAATTTTGATAACTAATTCTATACTATGATAAAATACAAACTTTTGTGTAACGACTGTGAATTAAAGTTTGATAGTTGGTTCTCTACTTCATCAGAATATGAAAAATTAAAAAAGAAAAAACTTTTAATCTGTCACAACTGTAATTCTGAAAAAGTTGAAAAAACATTAATGGCTCCTCAGCTAATAAGTAGAAAAGCTAAAAATGAAGAAAAATTTGATACTCAGAAGTATAAAAAAATTAAAAAAACAATTAAAAATTATCAAAAGTTTATAAAAGATAATTTTAAGTACGTTGGGGATAATTTTGCATATGAAGCTAGATCTATTCATTACAATAGTAAGAAACCTATAAAAGGGATATATGGTAAAGCCTCTCAGAAAGACGTTAAAGAGCTCAAAGAAGAGGGCATAGATACACAATTAATTCCTTGGGTTGATGAAAAAGAAAATTAGTTTTTCTTAAATTCAGCAATATAATTTACTGATAAATCTTTTGAAACATTCCATTCATCCTTTAGAATGTTAAAATTCATTCCATCAATTTTTTTGAGATTTAGATTGTTCTTGATTAGAATATTTTTTAATTCCTCAGGCTTAACAAACTTTTCCCATTCATGGGTGCCAATAGGAAGCCATCTCAAAACATATTCTGCACCAACAATTGCAAATATATAAGATTTTAAGGTTTTATTTATAGTTGCAACAAACATTAATCCATTTTTTTTTAAAAGGTTAGCACATGATTTTAAAAAAAAATCAACATCCTCAACATGTTCAACAATCTCCATGTTCAAAATTACATCAAATTTTTTTGTAGTTTTTAGTTTTTCAGGCGATGAACATATATAGTTTATTTTAAGATTGTTTTTTTTTGCATGTAGGTTTGCTATGGCAATATTTTTATTTGAAGCATCGATTGCTGTAACATTAGCTCCTAATCTACACATGGGCTCAGATAACAATCCACCTCCACATCCAATATCAAGGACATTTATTCCAGAAAGAGGATATTTTTTATTTTTAAGTTGAAATTCCTTAACTATATTTTCTTTAATATATTTTATTCTTATAGGATTAAATTTATGAAGAGGTTTAAATTTTCCTTCTGGATCCCACCATTCGGCCGCCATATTTGAAAATTTTTCTATTTCTTTTTTATTAATACTGTTCATAATATATAATTAGTTGACATAACAATTAAGATGTACTTTATCAATTTATAATTAAATTATATTAATTCAACTGATCATGAAAACTGTTGTACTAAAATTTGGCGGAACTTCTGTTGGTAGTATCGATAGGATAAAAAAAGTATGCAAAATTATAGCTGCTTATAAAAAGAAAAAAAATAGAGTTTTGGTGATTTCATCTGCAATGAGTGGAGTAACCAATGAGCTCGTAAAAAAATCGAAGCAAATTAGTAATAATTTTAGCAGATCTGAATATGATGCACTTGTATCCACTGGAGAACAAGTTTCATGTGCTTTAATTGCTGGAAGACTTACTCATGATGGTTTTAAGTCTAGGTCATGGGTTTCTTGGCAATTGCCAATAATTACTGATGGACCTTATTCTGGAGCAAGAATAAATAAGATAATTACAAAAGAATTAAATAATTATGTGAAACAAGGTGGGATCCCAATTGTTACTGGTTTTCAAGGAATTAATAATGAAAATAGAATTACCACAATAGGAAGAAGTGGTTCTGATGCAACTGCAATAATGTTAGCAAAATTTATTAAAGCTGATGAATGTATTATTTATACAGATGTCGATGGTGTTTATACTACTGATCCAAGACAACATAAAAAAGCAAAGAAAATTAAAAAAATATTTTATGACGAAATGTTGGAAATGGCATCATTAGGATCAAAAGTGATGCAACCAACATCGGTTCAAGATGCAAAGCTAAATAATATTGATATTAAAGTTAAGTCTTCATTTGTTAGTAAACCAGGTACATTAATAACAGGCTCTAAAAAAGCGTTTAGCGATCAAATAATTACCGGGATATCTTCAACTAAAAATGATGCTAAGATCACAATTGTAGGAGTTAAAGATAGACCTGGTGTTGCTGCTTCAGTTTTTAGACCACTATCAAGAAATTTAATTAACGTTGATATGGTTGTACAAAATATTTCTCAAAATGGAAAAGATACTGACTTAACTTTTACGATTAAATCTGATGATCTGAAAAAAACTGAGAAATTAATTAAGCAAAATAAATCGATATCTTATAAAAAACTTTCTTTTGATAAAAATCTTTCCAAAGTTTCTATAATTGGAGTTGGGATGATTACTACACCTGGAATTACTTACAGGATGTTTCAAGCTTTAGCTTCAAAACAAATAAATATTTTAGTTATATCAACATCTGAAATTAAAATTTCAGTATTAGTTTCATCAAAAAATGTAAAAAAAGCAATAGCTGCTCTACATAAAGAATTTAAACTAGATTAAACTTATGAATGTAAGACCATTTAGAAATATAAATCGAAAAAAAACTAAAGTAATTAACGTTGGTAATGTTAAAGTTGGTGGTGACAATCCAATATCAGTTCAATCAATGACAAATACTTTGACTACAGATATTTCAGCTACTATAGAACAAATAAATAAAATTCATGAAGAGGGTGCTGACCTTGTAAGAGTTTCCTGTCCAGATGAGGACTCTTCAAAAGCCTTAAAAGAAATTACCAAAAATGTTCAAATACCTGTAATTGCAGACATTCATTTTCATTATAAAAGAGCTATAGAAGCTGCAGAAAATGGAGCAAAGTGTTTAAGAATAAATCCTGGAAATATTGGTGATAAAAATAAAATCTATGAAGTTTTAAGTGCAGCAAAAAATAATGATTGTTCAATTCGAATAGGAGTTAATGCAGGCTCTCTAGAAAAAGATATTCTAGAAAAGTATAAAGAGCCATGCCCTGAGGCATTAGTGGAGAGTGCAAAAAGAAATATTAAAATATTAGAGGATCAAGATTTTTTTAATTTCAAGATAAGCGTCAAGTCCTCTGATGTATTTTTGTCGATTGCAGCTTACAGGCATCTTTCAGATGTTACTGATTATCCTCTTCATCTTGGAATAACTGAGGCTGGGAGTTTTGTATCAGGAAGTGTTAAGTCTTCAATAGGACTAGGTTCATTGCTATTAGACGGAATAGGTGACACTTTAAGAGTTTCTTTGTCAGATGATCCTGTAAAAGAGATTAAGATTGGAAATGAAATCCTTAAATCTTTAGGATTACGAAATAGAGGAGTTAAAATAATTTCCTGCCCATCTTGTGCAAGGCAAGCGTTTCAAGTAATTGATACAGTTAAAATTTTAGAGGAAAAATTATCTCATATAAAAACTCCAATTACCCTATCTATAATTGGCTGTGTTGTGAACGGACCTGGTGAGGCTGCTTTAACTGATATTGGAATAACTGGAGGTGGAAAAGGTAACAACATGCTTTATTTATCTGGGGTACAAAGTGAAAAAGTATTAACTAATGATATAGTTAATAAAGTCGTAGCAGAAGTTGAAAAAAAGGCCTCTGAATTAGAAAATTTACAATGATACCAACAAAGACTATTGAAGAATTAATTATAAAACATTCTACACTAGAAAAAGATCTATCATCAGGAAGTTTAGATAATAAAATATTTGCTGAAAAATCAAAAGAATATTCAGATGTTAATGAAATAATTTTAAATGCTAAAAAATATTTATCTTTCGAAAATGAAAAACAAGAATTAGAGAAAATATTAGAGGACAACTCATCAGATAAAGAATTAAAAAATATGGCTGAGTTAGAACTTGTTGATTTGAAATCTCAACATGAGATCAATGAAAAAAAATTAAAATTATTTCTACTGCCAAAAGATGAAGCAGATAAAAAAAATGCAATAATAGAAATAAGGGCTGGAACTGGTGGACTAGAAGCAAGTTTATTTGCTTCAGACCTTTTCAAAATGTATGAAAAAGTAAGTCATAAAAAAAAGTGGTCATTAGAACTTATTTCTATTTCAAGAAGTGATGCTGGGGGTTTAAAAGAGGTAATTGCATCTATTAAAGGTACAAATATATATTCTACATTAAAATATGAGAGTGGTGTGCATAGAGTTCAAAGAGTTCCAGATACCGAAACACAAGGAAGAGTGCATACATCCGCAGCCACAGTTGCTGTTTTACCTGAAGCTGAAGAAGTAGATTTAAAAATAAACGACTCTGACTTAAGAATTGACGTTTTTCGAGCGGGTGGTCCAGGTGGACAATCAGTCAACACAACAGATAGCGCTGTTAGAATAACTCATATACCCACTGGTTTATCAGTTTCTCAACAAGATGAAAAATCACAGCACAAAAATAAAGCAAAAGGAATGAAAATCTTAAGAGCAAGATTATATGAACTTGAAAGATCAAGAATTGATCAAGAAAGGTCACAAGATAGAAAAACTAAAATTGGTACTGGAGATAGATCAGAAAGAATTAGAACTTATAATTTTCCACAAGGTAGAGTTACAGATCATAGAATAAATTTAACTTTGCACAAATTAGAAGAATTTCTTGAAGGTGAAGCTTTTGATGAAATGATAGAGTCACTTACACTGCAAGCACAAGAAGAAAGTTTAAGTAATTTAAAATAAATGAATATTCAATCAGCAATAACTCAAGGTGCTCAAATTTTAAAAGATAAATTTTTTTTAAATCCTTATTTGGATTCAGAAATTTTAATGTCAAAAGCAATTAATAAGGATAAAAAATACTTAATACTTAATTCTCAAGAAAAAATAGAAGAAAAAAATTTAAATTTGTTTCAAAAACTAATTAATGAAAGGTCCAAAGGTAAGCCAGTATCGCATTTGACAAATAAAAAGTTATTTTGGAATTCAGAATTTTTTGTAACAGAGGATACTTTAATACCTCGTCCTGATACTGAGCTAATTGTAGAAAATATTTTAAATTTAACAAAAAATAAAAGTAAACTTAGTATTTTAGATATTGGCATAGGATCTGGATGTATACTTTTGTCTATATTAAAAGAGAGAAAAAATTTTTATGGAACGGGAATAGATATAAGCAAAAATTGTTTAAAAATAGCCAATATGAATGCAACTAGTTTAAAAGTACATAATAGACTTAAATTATACAAATCTAATGTTGACAAATTTAGTTTGGGCAAATATGATTTGATTGTTTCTAATCCTCCTTATATTAAAAAGCATATTATAAAATATTTGGATAAAGGAGTTGCTAGGTTTGAACCAAAAATAGCACTAGATGGTGGATTAGATGGTTTATCAGAAATCAGAAAAGTTATTAAAAAATCATCTGAGCTGATTAAAAAAAATGGTAAATTTATTTTAGAGATTGGATTTGATCAAAAAAATAAAGTAATTAAATTATTAAATAAAGAGGGTTTTTATATAAATAGTGCTCTAAAAGATCTTGGTTATAATGATCGATGCATAATTTGCACAAAAATATAATTATTTAAATCATGGTAACATTTAGGAATAACAGTAATAACAACAATAGAAGAAATAATTTTAGAAGAAACGACAGAAATTTTAAATCTAATGGTGACAGGCAGAAATTTAGTTCAAATTTTTCTAATGGTGATAATTTCAAAAGAAAGTCTCCAGGCAGAAACAATCACAATGCACCAAAATTAATCGAAAAGTACAATGATTTAGCTAGAGAGGCTTTGTCAAATGGTGATAAAATTCTTTCTGAAAATTATCTTCAGCATGCTGATCATTTTACAAGAATACTAAATGAAAGAGAAAGCTTCAAAAAAGAGAGAAATTTAGAAGAGAAATCTGATGAAAATGAAAAAGAAACAAATAAGCCATCAGAAAATATTGATGTTTCTGAAAAAAATTTAAAAGATAATCCTAACTTAGATATTCAAACTGAAACACCAGCAGAAGCTAATTAATTCAAACCTATAATTTTTTCTGATTTAAGAACATCCAGTTTGATTTTATTAGTTTCAAATAATTTTCTCTCTTTACCTTTTAATATTTTACCTGAAGGAAGTTTTAGTTTTTGAGAATTAACTTTTTTTCCATTTACAATTACTTCGTAATGTAAATGAGGTCCAGTAGACTTACCTGTTGAACCAACGTAGCCAATTGTTTGACCTTGTTTTACTCTTACTCCTGGTTTAATGCCACGAGCAAACTTTGACATGTGAGCATACACTGTTTGATAAGTTGAGTTATGTCTTATTTTTACACAGTTACCACCTCCACCACACCATCCAGCTTTTTTTACAACACCGTCTCCAGATGCCATAATAGGCGTTCCTGTAGGTGCTGCAAAATCAGTTCCTCTATGCATTTTATTATATCCATCTATGGGATGTTTTCTCATACCAAAAGATGATGAAAGTCTTGCTCCATTAATTGGAGTTTTCATTAAAGCTTTTTTAACACTCTTACCATTTTTATCATAATGCCCTTCACTTCCTTCTTTATCAAAATAATAAAGCTCATTGTCTTGACCACTTAATTTTAAATTAGCAAAAAGTATTTCTCCTGTTTCAATGATTTCATTTTTATCATTAAGGAAAATTTCATACATTATTTGAAACTTATCTTGTTTTCTTATATCTCTTTGAAAGTCTACTTGAAAACCATATATCCTAGCAAATTCAATTATTATATTTGCTGGTATTTTTTCATCTGTTGCAGCTTTGTATAGACTTTGTAAAATTAAATTTTCTCTGTAAACTATTTTCTTATTTAATTTAATTGAAATAATTTCATCATTAAAAGTATTACCAGAATTGTCTCTTACTAAAAATATTTTTTGTTTATTTGATATTTGAAAAGTAAATTCACTTATTTGATTATTAGTTTTATCTAGGCTGAACTCAATAATTTGTCTGGTATTTAATTTATTAAGATTAACTTTTTTTTTTAAAGCTTTTTTTATTTCTAATATTTCTTTTTTTTGTAATAGATAATTCTCTAAAATTTGATCAAATGTTTCACCAGATTTTATTTTATGTTTTATTTTTTTGTATTTTGGTTCAAGGTTTTCAACTATGTGTGTAAGTGTTTTTTTAAAGTAAATGTTATCAACAAAATTATTATAGATTTCTAAATTCTCTTTTTTTGTTGAATTAAAATAAGTAGTGAAGATAGCAGTAAAAAGAATCAATAAAACTAAGCCAAAAATTTCTAAGTTTTTTTTTGTTTTACTAAATAGAATTTTTAACATTTTATATTTAAGCGAACACAATTATTAGTTTAGACAGTGTTAAAAATCAAAAAAAAGCCCTTAAAATGGCGTGTTTTTATTTAAATATTTATTCTTAAATGCTTGATTTCCATTATTTTTAGCCTATAAGCACTGAACTTTCTCAATAAAATTATTGTTAACACAATAAATTAGTGAGGATTATTGAGCCTTTTTAGCTCAATTAGCTATTTTAAAAGTTAAAATTTAAGAAGAGAAGTGTGGACGGTTAAGGTTACCAAAAATTTGTCGTACACACTTCAATCACATATAAATTTTATTCTTAGAATTTATATGGAAGCTAGTGTGCGCCGTTTTTAAACTTGAGAGTTTGATCATGGCTCAGAACGTACGCTGGCGGCACGCCTAACACATGCAAGTCGAACGAAGTAGCAATACTTAGTGGCAGACGGGTGAGTAACATGTGGGTATCTACCCTTTGGCCTGGAATAACACGAGGAAACTTGTGCTAATACCGGATAAGTCTTTACGGAGAAAGCTTTATGCACCATTGGATGAGCCTGCACTTGATTAGTTTGTTGGTGGGGTAATGGCCTACCAAGACTGTGATCAATAGCTGATTTGAGAGGATGATCAGCCACATTGGGACTGAGACACGGCCCAAACTCCTACGGGAGGCAGCAGTGGGGAATCTTGCACAATGGAGGAAACTCTGATGCAGCGATGCCGCGTGAGTGAAGAAGGCCTTTGGGTTGTAAAGCTCTTTCGTCGGGGAAGAAAATGACTGTACCCGAATAAGAAGGTCCGGCTAACTTCGTGCCAGCAGCCGCGGTAATACGAAGGGACCTAGCGTAGTTCGGAATTACTGGGCTTAAAGAGTTCGTAGGTGGTTGAAAAAGTTAGTGGTGAAATCCCAGAGCTTAA
The DNA here is from genome assembly GCF_052047655.1 of Candidatus Pelagibacter sp. HIMB1695. Taxonomy (NCBI): domain Bacteria; kingdom Pseudomonadati; phylum Pseudomonadota; class Alphaproteobacteria; order Candidatus Pelagibacterales; family Candidatus Pelagibacteraceae; genus Candidatus Pelagibacter; species Candidatus Pelagibacter sp. HIMB1695. Next base: position 1,175,026 of record NZ_JBNAJT010000001.1, read on the forward strand.
CTCTGGAACTGCCATTAAAACTTTTCAGCTAGAGTATGATAGAGGAAAGCAGAATTTCTAGTGTAGAGGTGAAATTCGTAGATATTAGAAAGAATACCAATTGCGAAGGCAGCTTTCTGGATCATTACTGACACTGAGGAACGAAAGCATGGGTAGCGAAGAGGATTAGATACCCTCGTAGTCCATGCCGTAAACGATGTGTGTTAGACGTTGGAAATTTATTTTCAGTGTCGCAGCGAAAGCGATAAACACACCGCCTGGGGAGTACGACCGCAAGGTTAAAACTCAAATGAATTGACGGGGACCCGCACAAGTAGTGGAGCATGTGGTTTAATTCGAAGATACGCGCAGAACCTTACCAACACTTGACATGTTCGTCGCGACTCTAAGAGATTAGAGTTTTCGGTTCGGCCGGACGAAACACAGGTGCTGCATGGCTGTCGTCAGCTCGTGTCGTGAGATGTTGGGTTAAGTCCCGCAACGAGCGCAACCCTCACTTTTAGTTGCCATCATTTAGTTGGGCACTCTGAAAGAACTGCCAGTGATAAGCTGGAGGAAGGTGGGGATGACGTCAAGTCCTCATGGCCCTTACGTGTTGGGCTACACACGTGCTACAATGGTATCTACAACAGGAAGCAAGACTGCGAGGTCAAGCAAATCCTTAAAAGATACCTCAGTTCGGATTGCACTCTGCAACTCGAGTGCATGAAGCTGGAATTACTAGTAATCGTGGATCAGCGTGCCACGGTGAATGCGTTCCCGGGTCTTGTACACACCGCCCGTCACACCATGGGAGTTGGTTCTACCTTAAGGCAAGGTTTAAAACCCTTGACCACGGTATAGTCAGCGACTGGGGTGAAGTCGTAACAAGGTAGCCGTAGGGGAACCTGCGGCTGGATTACCTCCTTTCTAAGGATGAATGAAAGTAAAATTTCATTCTAAATAATATACAGGTAATGTTGACCGTCCTCATTTCTCTTCTTAAAGTAGTGTTTCTCTTTGCATAGGGGCCGGTAGCTCAGTTGGTTAGAGCACACCCTTGATAAGGGTGGGGTCGAAAGTTCGAGTCTTTCTCGGCCCACCAATTTAAGATCATGGGGGATTAGCTCAGCTGGGAGAGCGCCTGATTTGCATTCAGGAGGTCAGCGGTTCGATCCCGCTATCCTCCACCAAAACACTTAGTTATAAAAATTTGTAAATAATTAATAATTAATATCAATATCTATATCCGAACATTAGTAATGTTATTAGCTAATGTTCAAAATAAAAATTTGATTCAACACAGAATTTTTTTCTGTGCATAAATCAAGCGTTTAAGGGCGTGTAGTGGATGCCTTGGCACTGAAAGCCGATGAAGGACGTGATATACTGCGATAAGTTTCGGGGAGCTGTATGTAAGTTTTGATCCGAAAATTTCCGAATGGGGAAACCCACCACTTTATGTGGTACTTTAAACTGAATACATAGGTTTAAAGAGACAACCTGGAGAACTGAAACATCTAAGTAACCAGAGGAAAAGAAATCAATTGAGATTCCGTTAGTAGTGGCGAGCGAACGCGGACTAGGCCAGTAGTTTTGTTAAAAAAATTTGAATAGTTTGGAAATGCTAACCATAGAGGGTGATAGTCCCGTATGAGTAATGTTTAACAAAATTCTTGAGTAAAGCGGGACACGTGAAATCCTGCTCGAATATAGGGGGACCACCCTCTAAGCCTAAATACTCTTCAGTGACCGATAGTGAACTAGTACCGTGAGGGAAAGGTGAAAAGAACCCCTATTAGGGGAGTGAAATAGAACCTGAAACCGCATGCCTACAATCAGTCGAAGCTCTTTTTAGAGTGACGGCGTACCTTTTGTATAATGGGTCAGTGACTTAATTTATAAAGCAAGCTTAAGCCATCTAGGTGTAGGCGCAGCGAAAGCAAGTCTTAATAGGGCGATTAGTTTTATGAATTAGACCCGAAAACGAATGAGCTTACCATGAGCAGGTTGAAAGTTGGGTAACACCAACCGGAGGACCGAACCAGTTGACGTTGAAAAGTCTTTGGATGACTTGTGGTAAGGGGTGAAAGGCCAACCAAATTCGTAGATAGCTGGTTTTCCGCGAAAACTATTTAGGTAGTGCGTTGAATAAATAGACATTTAGAGGTAGAGCACTAAATGGGCTAGGGGGAAGAGATTCTTACCAAACCTAATAAAACTCCGAATGCTAAATGTTGTTCTTCAGCAGACAGACTGTGGGTGCTAAGGTCCATGGTCGAGAGGGAAAGAGCCCAGACCACCAGATAAGGTCCCCAAATTATGATTAAGTGTGAAAGGATGTGGAAATTCCTTAACAGCCGGGAGGTTGGCTTAGAAGCAGCCATCCTTTAAAGATAGCGTAACAGCTCACCGGTCTAATAGAGTTTCTGCGCCGAAGATGTAACGGGGCTAAAATCATATACCGAATCTGTGGATTTATAATTTTTTCGAAAATTATAACTGGTAGCGGAACGTTCTGTAAGCCTGTGAAGGGATACCCGTGAGGGATCCTGGAGGTATCAGAAGTGCGAATGCTGACATAAGTAACGATAAAAGAAGTGAAAAACTTCTTCGCCGAAAATCCAAGGGTTTCTGCGCAAGGTTAATCCGCGCAGAGTTAGTCGGCACCTAAGGCGAGGGCGAAAGCCGTAGTCGATGGAAATAAGGTTAATATTCCTTAACCAGATGGTAGTGACGGATCTTGTAAGTTGTGAGTTCTTAATGGATTGAGCTTGCCGCGAAAAGGTTCCAAGAAATAGCTCCATCATTAGACCGTACCCTAAACCGACACAGGTGGATTAATAGAGTATATTTAGGCGCTTGAGAGAATGATGTTGAAGGAACTCGGCAAAATGCTTCCGTAACTTCGGGATAAGGAAGACCTGTTTTTAGGCAACTAGAGATGGGTGGCACAAGCCAGGGAGAAGCGACTGTTTATCAAAAACACAGGGCTCTGCTAACACGTAAGTGGATGTATAGGGTCTGACGCCTGCCCGGTGCTGGAAGGTTAATGCGGTTGGTGCAAGCTAACTTCTGAAGCCCCAGTAAACGGCGGCCGTAACTATAACGGTCCTAAGGTAGCGAAATTCCTTGTCGGGTAAGTTCCGACCTGCATGAATGGCGTAACGATTTCTCCGCTGTCTCCAACATCAACTCAGTGAAATTGAATTCTCCGTGAAGATGCGGAGTTCGCGTAGTTAGACGGAAAGACCCCGTGCACCTTTACTGCAACTTTACATTGGTATTAGGAAAAACATATTTAGTATAGGAGGGAGACATTGAAGCATAGGCGTCAGTTTATGTGGAGTCACCAGTGAAATACCTCTTTTGTTTTTCTTGGTATCTAACTGATCGCCGTTATCCGGCATCAAGACATTGTATGGTGGGTAGTTTGACTGGGGCGGTCGCCTCCCAAATAGTAACGGAGGCGTGCGAAGGTAGGCTCAGAACGGTCAGAAATCGTTCGTAGAGTGCAATGGCATAAGCCTGCCTGACTGTGAGACTGACAAGTCGAGCAGAGACGAAAGTCGGTCATAGTGATCCGGTGGTTCTGAGTGGAAGGGCCATCGCTCAACGGATAAAAGGTACGCCGGGGATAACAGGCTGATACTGCCCAAGAGCTCATATCGACGGCAGTGTTTGGCACCTCGATGTCGGCTCATCACATCCTGGGGCTGGAGCAGGTCCCAAGGGTTTGGCTGTTCGCCAATTAAAGTGGTACGTGAGCTGGGTTCAGAACGTCGTGAGACAGTTCGGTCCCTATCTGCTATGCGTGTAGAAGAATTGAGAGGAGTTGACCCTAGTACGAGAGGACCGGGTTGAACATACCACTGGTGGACCGGTTGTAGCGCCAGCTGCAGTGCCGGGTAGCTAAGTATGGACGAGATAACTGCTGAAAGCATCTAAGCGGGAAACTCACCTCAAAACTAGTTCTTCCTATAGAGCCGTGGTAGACCACCACGTTGATAGGCTGGATGTGGAAGCGCAGTAATGCGTGCAGCTGACCAGTACTAATAGCTCAATTGGCTTGATTTATGCACTGAAAAAAATTTGAATAGGTATCTTTAAAATATATTAAAATTACAATTAATGAAATTTGGAATTACTCAAGGAAGACTAACAAACGAAAAAAAAGGTGTTCTTCAAAAATTTCCAAGAAAATGGAACCAAGAATTTACTGTTTTACATCAAACAAACTTAGACTACATCGAGCTTTTTTTAGAAAATAAGATAAATAAAAAAAATCCCATTTGGTCTAAAGAAGGCCAAAGAAAACTTCTAAAAAATCTTAATAAAACAAATATTAATCACCATATTGTTTGTGATAATTTTATTATTGATAAATCCTTAGATGATGTAGGTTTAATTAAATATTATAAAAAATTGTTTAAGAATATTAAGCTAATTAAATGTAAACTTTTGATTATACCACTTATTAACAAAAATTTTTTAAAAAAAAATGTATCAAAACTTTTAAATTTTCTAGTATTTTTAGATGAAGAGTCAAAAAAACATAACTTAAAAATTTCTTTAGAAATAAACGAAGATTTTAGAGACTTCAAAAAAATTCTATCTATAACTAAAATTAAAGATATTAAAATAACATTTGATACAGGAAATTTTTTTTTAAAAAATAAAAATGTTCTCAATAATCTAAAAAGTTATTATCCTTATATTAACCATATTCACTTAAAAGATAGAAATAAATTTGGAGAAAATGTTATCTTTGGAGACGGAGAAATTAATTTTAAAAGCTTATTTAAATTTTTAAAAAATAAAAAATACAATAATTTTTTTACATTTGAAACTAATAGAGGAGATATTGCATTACAAACAGCAAACAATAATTTGAAAATTGTTAGAAATTTAATTTAATCACCAAGTGCTCCTTCCACCATCACAGATTATAGTGGATCCAGTCATATAAGATGAATAATCTGAGCACATGTACAAAATAATTCCATCATAATCATTTATTTTTGCCATTCTTTGTAAGGGGATTAATTTTTTAATTTTATTTATGAATTTTTTTGGTTGATTATTTGATATTCCTCCTGGGCAAAGGGCATTTGATCTAATATTATATTCAGCAAGATAAGTCGCAAGGTACTTAGAAAAACCAATTATACCATGTTTAACAACTGAGTAACTAATAGGTTTCTTGTTATTTTTTCCATATAAAAATTGATTTGGAGCAATTATACCTAAGTCTGATGAAATATTTATAATATTTCCATGATTTTGTTTGATCATTTTTTTTACAACTTCTTGTGTGACTAATAATGAACCTGTTAAACCAATTTGGATTTCTTTTTCCCATTGTTTTAAAGAAAAATTTTCAAATTTATTCTTTTTCAAACCTAATTTTGGATTAAATCCAGCATTATTGATTAAACAATCAATTTTCTTAAATTTCTTAGAAATAACATTTACTATTTTTTTTATTTGATCTTTTTTAGTTATGTCAATCTTATAATAATAAATGTTATCAATTTTATTTTTATTATTTTTTTTTAATTCATTAATTTTTTTTAAATCATTATCAAAAACAACAGGTGTGCCACCATGTTTTTGAATCACTTGAACCATTCTAGATCCTAACAAACCAGCCCCTCCTGTAATTACAATTATTTTTGATTTCAAATCAAACATCAATTTTTTTGACTAGTAGCGACCGCTTGAAAATCAGCAACTCTTGTAAATACAGTTTCACAAGGTTTGCCAATTAAGCTATTTTCTATTTTTTTATTATTCTTAACAATTTTATTTAATTTTTTAAAAGCATCTTCAAAAGCGTTTAAAGATTTGTCTATATGTCCATTTTTGTGAGAATAGCTAATTGAGTGATATTGTGACCATAGAACCCCCCTAAACATCAATTCTTGTTGAATCAAACTTTTTGTGATTAAAGGTTTTTGATACTGTCCAAATTTTTTTATTGTCATTACAGATCTACAAGGATATCCAGCGCACGCTATCATTTCTTCTAAATCATAAATTTTAGCAAGGTAATTCATACCTTTTTTTAATCGTCCTCCAACTTTATACAAATGATCGATAACATTTTTTTTTTCAATTTTATTTATAGTTGCTTTCGCAGCAGCTAATCCAATACAATCTCCACCATATGTAAATGAGAAAAAAGTTTTTTCTAAATATTTTATATATTTCTTTCTACCTGTAATTGCAGAGAGTGGTATTCCATTAGACATAGCTTTTGCCCAGCAAGATAGATCAGGAATGACATCAAACATTTTTTGAGCTCCGCCAATATCATATCTGAACCCAGTTACTACCTCGTCAAAAATTAACAAAGCTCCATTTTTTTTACAAAGCTTTTTTACATCGGTTAAAAAATTGTTATCTTTATTATAATCTTTCCATTTTGTTGATCCAGATGGTTTTGAAATTGGCCCATTAACTGTTATTGGTTCCATGATAACACATGCAATTTTATCTTTATATTTTGAAAATATTTTTTCTAAACTAGAAATATTATTATAAGCAAATGAGTGAGCTAGTTGATTATTAAATTTGGGAATTCCAGAATTTAAATCGGTTGTTCCAATAAACCAATCATGCCATCCATGATATCCACAAAAAGCAATATGATCTCGTTTTGTTATTGCTCTCGATAGCCTTACTGCAATTGATGTCGCATCTGCTCCATTTTTACCAAATCTTGCCCCATCTGCATCAGGAATATGTTTAACAAGTAATTCCGCAACGTCAATTTCAAGTTTGTTACTAACACTAAATGTTGATCCAAGATCTAATTGTTTCTTTACAGCTTGATTTACATCTTCATCAGCATAACCTAATAAAAGTGGTTGATTAGCCATTACATAGTCTATAAATTTATTTCCATCTACGTCCCACACTTCGCATCCTTTACCTTTCGCTAAAAATTTTGGTGAAACACCGTCACTGAATGCTTTTACTCCTTTACTGTAAGTCTGAGACCCATATGGAATAATTTTTAATGCTTTTTTATAAAGAATATTTGAATTTTTTATTTTTATTTTTTTTACTTTTTTCATTAAAATTGATTTCTATTTTATAATATATCCAGTGGGACTTTCTGTGTTATCTAGTAGATTAACTTTATATTTTTTTTCTTTTAAAAATTCATCTACAGCTTCAGTTTCCCCCCATCCTCTACTACCATATTCATCTAAAATTACGATACCTCCCTTACTGAGTTTTGGAAAAAAATTAATTAGAGCTGATTTCGTACCATTATAAGTGTCTAGATCAAGATGAAGGAGAGAAATTTTAAAACCATAGTTTTTAGAAACATAACTTTTAGAGGTTTTTACAACATCACCTTTAATAAATTCAAATTTATCATTTCCTATAATCTTCATTGCTTTTTTTGATAAATCTTTAGGATTAACCCCTTTAAAATCGCTTGTTTTAACATATTTTTTTGCATTTAATTTTTCCACATCTTTCAAGTTTTTTGGAAATCCAGAAAACATATCAAATCCTATTACTTTTTTTTTTGAGTTTGGGGAAAATATTTTTAAACATTTAAGCCAAAACATAAAACTTACACCCTTAAAAACTCCACATTCAACAATATCTCCAGGAATATTAACTGTTTTTTTAAATAACTCATATCTAGCTAATATTTTTCTTATTCTAGAGATGTCATTGCTTAATAAAAGATTATTATAGTTTTCCCAAATATTATTTTCTTTTTTCATAATTTTATAAATGTGCTCTAAGTTTTTTAGCAATGACTTTTTCATCTGTTAAAAATCTTTTTTTTCCATCTCCAAGTGCTTTTTCAATTTTTCTTACCGAGCTTACCAACGATCTTAATCCATTTGGTTCTATCGACGCAGCCTGATCTGATCCATACATTGTCCTGTCAAGAGTTATGTGTCTTTCTAATGAAGATATTCCAAATGCAGATGCTCCAATTGAGATTACCAAACCATTCTCATGCCCACTATATCCAACATTACATTTAAATTTTTTTTTTAAAACATTAATCATATTTAAATTAGCCGTTTCATCATTCATTGGATATGTTGAAACGCAATGCATCAATTCGAAAGAACACTTTCTTTTTTTAAATATTTTTACTGCATCAGAGATATTTTTCATTGTACTCATGCCTGTTGAAATAAAGGTATGTTTTTTTTGTCTTGCAACGAAGTCTAAAAATTTTGTATCAATGATCATTGCTGATGCTATTTTATTAAATTTTAAATTAAATTTATTTAAAAATTTTTGACTTTCCAAATCCCAAGCAGATGCAAACCAGTTGATTTTTCTTTTTTTACAAAATTTATCTATTGTTTTGTAATCCTTAAAGTTAAATTCAAGACCATTTTTTTGATCATAAGTAGTTTTCCCCCATGGACTTTCTCTATATGATTTTAATTGTTCCTTAGAGTAAACTTTATTAAGAGTTCTTTTTTGAAATTTAACTGCATCGCAACCTGCATCTTTTGCTACATCTATTAATTTTTTACAAATTTTCATATTTCCATTGTGATTGATGCCTATTTCAGCAATTATGAATGTTTTCATTGAGCCTCTTTCCTTTTACAAATTTATTAAATTCACTTTGCGTATCTATTTCAATAATATTTCTATTTATGATTAAAGGATGAGTGTTACTATTTACTAGTTCAGAATTCAAATTGTTTATTTCTTTGGCCTTAAAAGCACATAAGTAATGATGATGCTCAAATAATTTTATCTTATCTTGCCTTCTAAATACATCATTTTGAATAAATTTTTTTATTTTTTTACTAACTATCCAGCAATCATAAGGGTGAGTTTTAATTGGAATAAAACTCATTCCACTTAAGAAATTTTTTTTATCAGTTATTTTTTTAAATTTATTGAAATCAGATATTTTTTTATCAGGTATTGTTAGATACAAAAGCCAAATAATAGTATTATCATCAATTTTAAATTTTTTTATTATTTCTTTCATAACTGATTTAATCGATGAATTATCAAGAGAATTTCTTTTTTCTCTTTTGTAAAAACTAAAATTTATTCTTTTGCATCTAGGTTCAAAATATATATCGTCTGATGCAAAAATAACATTATTAAACCAATTAATTTTTTGAACAAATTTTTTTGTATATTTAAATAATAATCGATTTTTAAATTTTAGACCTTTACTATTTTTGCGAGCAGGAATAATTGCTATATGCTTATTCTTTTTCTTCATTATAAATAATAATTTTTTTATTAATTTTTTATTTTTATTTAGATAGATTAATCCTATGTTATTTATTTAAATTTATTTTTTATTTTTTTAAACTCTTTTTTAGTTAACTCGAAATAATAAACATCTTTAAATTTATTTTTTTTCCTAAAGTGTTCTCTGAAATAACCAGATACTCTCATTCCAAATTCAATATTACTTTTGAGAGAATTATAATTATCACTAAAAACTGGTGTAAAGATTTTATTCATTTTTAATTTTTCAAAAGCATATTCGCAAATTTTATATAGCATTAATAGACCATATTTTTTCCCTTTGTGGTTTTTAGAACCAAGTAAACGACCATACCCACATGTTTTGTGAATATGGTCTATATGATTTAATTTTATATTGCCTATGTATTCTTTTGTTTCTTGATCTATAACTGCAAACATAAGATCATTATTTTTTTTTAGATCATTTAAGTATTTTAAAAGATTTTTTTTTGTAAATTTATTTATTTGATTATTTAATTTTTTAGTATTTTTTTCTTCATTTAACCACCTAAGCCATCCTTGCTCTATATGTTTAGAATTAATTTTCTCCAAAATGACTGATTTTGTGCTCAAGCTTTTCATAATTTACAATTTAAGTTTTAAAATATGCTTAGCACAGATTATTTTAAATGTACAAATCTTCCGCTTTAAAAGTATTGTTTAAAGTATTAAGTTCTAAAATTTTTAATAAAATATTAAATATTAAATATTAAATATTTAAATATGATATAAATATATTTAAAAAATATGAAAAAAAATTTTATTAAAAATTATTTTGAAATAAGTGGAAATTTAATAAAGGGCCTTGCTGATGATAGAAAGGATATTGAAAAGATAATTAAATGTATAAAAAATTGTATCAAAAGAAAAAATAAAATTTTAATAGCTGGAAATGGTGGTTCAAGTTCAGATGCAGATCATTTTGCTGGTGAACTCGTGTGTACATACAAAAATAAAAAAAGAAAATCTATTCCAGCAATTTCTTTATCTACTAATTCTGCAATAATTACAGCTTGGTCTAATGATTTTGATTTTTCAACAGTGCATGAAAGACAAATATCATCTATTGGAAAAAAGGGTGATTTACTTATATTGCTCTCTACTAGTGGAGGGAATAAAAAAAAAAAACAATCAATTAATCTAATCTGTGCAGCAAACAAAGCTAGAGAAATGGGAATTAAAATTATATCTTTGTTAGGCAATAAAGGAGGAGATTTAAAAAAATTATCTGATATTGCTTTAATTATTAATTCAAATAGGACCTCTCATATTCAAGAGGCACATATAGCTATTTTACATTATATTTGTGAAGATCTTGAAAATTTTTAAAATTTAATAGTTTTTAATTAATCTATAAAGTAATTAACAAATATCATTAAAT
>NZ_JBNAJT010000002.1:0-235935 GCF_052047655.1 Candidatus Pelagibacter sp. HIMB1695
ATTTATTATTAAGTAATTTTATATTTTAAAGTAATGAATAATTTAAATTTAAAAAAATTTGAACAGCTTTTAATTTTTTTAGTTTTAATTTTTCCACTTATCTTAGTTTTTAGAAGTTTTACTATTAATCTTGTGTTAATTTTAATAAGTGGGCTTTCTATTTATTATTTTTTAATAGAAAAAAATTATGTTTTTTTTGAGGATTTTTTTATTAAATATTTGCTATTTTTTTTATTAATTATTTTTATTAATTCTATTTTTAAAGTTCATGATTTTGAAACATCATTTAAATCATTTAGTAATTTTAGATATGTTTTTTTAACATTTGCAGTTTTTTTTTCTTTATCAAGAATATCAGAGAAAAATTTTAAGTTATTCATTTTTTTTAATTCTATTTTAATAACTTTAATTAGTTTAGATATCTTATATCAGTTTAATTTTAACGAAAATATTTTTGGTTTCCCAGCGGGCATGTGTACTAAAAATGAGAATTGTGTCAGGTTTTCTGGTATTTTTGGATCTGAACTTATAGGCGGTACTTACCTATCACAAATTGGTTTATTAATTTTTTTATTATTAAAAAATAATAATCATAGAAGCATAAATTTTAAGAAATTTTTTTGTGATTTAATGATTTTATTTTTGTTTATAATTGTTTTTTTAACCGGTGAAAGAAATGCATTTTTGATTTTCGTTATGAGTTTATTCCTCATATGTTTATTAAACAAACAAATATTAAAATTATTTGTTCCAGCTTTTGTATTTATTTTGTTATTTTTATTAATTTTTCAAAACTCTAATTTAGTGAAAATTAGATACTTGAATTTAATGGATCACATAACTGCAAAACCGAATGAAAAAAGTTTTAAAACAAAAATCAAAAATACTCCATGGTTTTATCATTATCAGGCAGCTTTTGAATTATTTTTAGAAAAACCTGTTTTGGGACATGGATATAAAAGTTTTAGAGTAAAGTGTTTAGAAACAAAAATAGATAAAAAATTAGTTGAAAATAAAATAAAATATAAAGGTTACAGAGCTTGCTCATCACATCCACACAATTATATGATGGAACTTCTAAGTGAAAATGGGATTATAGGTTTTTTATTATATTTTGGTTTCATATTATTAATAATATTAAGAATAATTAAAATTTTAAAAACTTCTGAAGATCAGAATAAATTTATTGCACTGGGCATAGGTAGTTTATTGTTATCAATTTTATTTCCTTTGAAACCATCAGGCTCTTTATTTACAACTTTCAGCACTTCGATTTTTTTTTACTTACTTGGATTCTTTATATTTTATACAAGACAAACAAAATAATTTTTAAACTTATTTATTAAATTAAATATTTGTTTACAGATATTTTATTGAATATGTTATTAATAAAGTTAAAAGTTAATATTTATATGAAAAAAAAAGCATTGATATTTGGAGTAACAGGTCAAGACGGTGCATATCTATCAAAATTATTACTAAAAAAAAAATATAAAGTACATGGAGTTAAAAGAAGAAGTTCATCTCTAAATACTCAAAGAATTGATGATTTTTATTTAGACCCTCATCAAAAAACTAATTTTTATTTACATTATGGAGATTTATCAGATTCTTTGTCTGTTTTAAAAATAATTGAAAAAGTTAAACCTGATGAAATATATAATTTAGGAGCTCAATCACATGTTGGTGTTTCATTTGATGTTCCAGAATACACAAGCAATGTTACTGCTTTAGGAACTTTGAGAATATTAGACTCAATACGAAACTTAAAAATGGAAAAAAAAGTCAGATATTATCAAGCGGGTACTTCTGAAATGTTTGGAGCTTCAAAACCTCCTCAAAGTGAAAAAACTAACTTTTATCCAAGAAGTCCTTATGCAGCTGCAAAACTTTACTCACATTGGATAACTATAAACTATAGAGAAGCATATAATATTTTTGCTTGTAATGGGATATTGTTTAATCACGAAAGTCCATTAAGAGGGGAAACATTTGTTACAAGAAAAATAGTTATTGCTCTTTGCAAAATACTACTTGGTAGCTCAGAAAAATTGTATTTAGGTAATTTATATTCAAAAAGAGATTGGGGTCATGCTGAGGATTATGTATTAGCTATGTGGAAAATTCTTCAAAAGAACAAACCTAGTGATTATGTCATTTCTTCTGACAAACAGTATTCAGTCAAATATTTTGTAAACTTAGTTTGTAAGGAGCTAGGTATTAAAATTGTTTGGAAAGGAATTGGTATTAAAGAGAAAGGTTTTTGGAACAAAAAAAATATTATTTCGATAGACAGAAAGTACTTCAGGCCAACTGAAGTAGAGTCTTTATTAGGAAATTCTAAAAAAGCCAGAAAAGAATTAAATTGGAAACCTAAACATAATATAAAATCTCTCGTAAAAGACATGGTAAATTCAGAAATTAAAAATTTAAAATCATCTAGAATTTAAATGTTTTCGAAAAATGCAAAAATCTTTGTTGCAGGTCACAAAGGTTTAGTTGGTTCTTCTATAGTAAAAAAATTAATATCACTTGGTTATAAAAAAATTTTAAAAATAGATAAAAAAAAACTAGATCTAAGAGATCAAAATAAAGTACTAAATTTTTTTAAAAAACAAAATATAGATGCTGTTATTAATGCTGCTGGCACGGTTGGTGGGATTGCAGCAAATAATAAATACAGGGCAGAATTTATTTATGATAACTTAACAATACAAAATAATATTATTAATGCTTGTTATAAAAATAAAGTTAAATCTTTAATTTTCTTAGGTTCAAGCAGCATTTATCCAAAAAATACAAAAATACCAATTAAAGAGGAGTATTTATTATCTGGATATTTAGAAAAAACCAACGAACCTTATGCTGTTGCTAAAATTGCAGGTATTAAATTATGTGAAAGTTATAATTATCAATATGGAACAAATTATAAATGTTTGATTCCGTGTAATGTTTATGGTCAAAACGATAATTATGATAAACAAAAATCTCATTTTTTTCCTGCTTTAATTCTTAAATCTATAACAGCGAAAAAAAAAAACAAAAAATTTATAACTTTATGGGGAAGTGGAAGGGCAAGAAGAGAAATACTGCACTCTGATGATTTGGCAGATGCGTGTATTTATTTTTTGAAAAAAAGAACAAAAGAAAAAATAATAAATATTGGATCAAATTTTGATATGACTATTTTAAATTATGCAAAATTAATTCTTAAAGAGATTGATTATGACTGTGAAATAATTTTAGATAAAAGAAAACCAAATGGTACATTTAGGAAATTACTAGACTCCTCAAAAGCAAAAAAATATGGATGGGAACCAAAAATCTCTTTAAAAGATGGTTTAAAGTCAATTATTAAAAAGTATTCTTAATAAAGGATTACAAAAATAAGAAATAAAAATTAAATTTACATACAAAAATTTAAATAAAATTTTTAAAAGTTAATTAAGAATTTTATTTTAAATTAATTTTCTCTTAATTTTTTTCCACTAAAAGTAATTTATAATTTAGAAGTTTTTGAAATTTTACGTCATCAATCTCATAAAATGTGCAAGGCGATTTATTATACCAGCAATTTTGACTTTTTTTATTATAGTAATATACAAAATCTTGATTTATATACTTTTTTTGTAATTCAATATTTTTATCAACATACCGAGGCATTAGCGGCCTTACATTATAATACTTATAATATCTAACTAATTGTTTTGAAAATAAAATTATTACACAAAAAATTAAAAAAAAATTAAATATTTTTGAAATTTTAATTTTATTTTGAAAATTAAAAAATAAAGAAAAAAATAATGCAATAAATATAACTACGTAAGAGTATCCATATCTGTATAAAGGAAATTTTAAGAAAAATAGCAAAGATCCTAAAATAGAAATACTTATGCTAATTAAAAATTTTATTTTAAATTCTTTATTTTGATTTCTTAAATTTGTTTTAGTAAAATTAAAAAGTATTAAAATTATTGATATGATCAGAAGTGGAGTTATATTTTTTAAAATTTTTTTTAAGTGATTGTTAGACCATGTATCAAACCAATTAAAATTTCTAATATACTCATTCATACCTACTTTCTTTTGATTAAAATTAGGCCAATCTTTTGCCCAAGCCTCAGATGCAATATTTTCTTTTTTTACATTTTCAATATTTATCCAATCAAGATTTTTTATACATGTTTGCTCAATGGGGTATAAATAACATCCTGATATTAAAATATTTTTAATACACCAAATTATTAAAAAAAAAGAAGGCAGTGAGACTAAAATTTTTTTTGAGTATTTTATATTTTGAAAAAAAATAAATATTGCAATCAAACAAAACAAAATAAGAGAAAATTTATTAGCTAACAAAAAAACTGACAATAATGATATTTCCTTAAATTTAGTTAAATCAATTTTTTTATAATCTAAAAATTTATATATAATTAGGAAAGAAATCAGATGACCTATATCATCATTACCAATTTTACTATATCTGTTAATTTTATATCCAATAAAAATTATAATTATGAATATAAAAAATTTTGATATGGAAAAATTTTTTTCTTTTATTGAGTCGTAAACTTCACTAAAAAAATATACAATCAAAAAAATATATATACTTGCTAATGGGATTAAAATTCCATTTTCTCCAAATAAATAATTATTATTTATTGAAGAAGAATATTGTAATATTGAAATATGACTAAATCTAAAATGTAAATTTGATAATCCTATAATTATTTTTTCTTCATTTAAAATTTTTGAAAAGGGCAGATGGTACATCATTGCATCTGGTCTATTTACTGTGTCAAAAATTATAAATAATGTTAATAGTATTGATATTATAAATAGTTTTAATATTTCATATTTGTAAATTTTTTTTTTTAAAAAAAAAAAAATTGAAACTGTTAAAAAAAAAAATGATGTATTAATTGCTTTACTTAAGGGAGTAAAAAAGTTTAACGATACTGCTACAAATGATGTTATAATAAAACCATAAATGAGAAATTCAAAAAAATTTTTTCTTTGTGAAGAGTGGCTATTATTAAATAAAATTTTTCCAACCAGAAGGTAGTTCAAGTTAGTAAAAAAAGCTGAAAAAATTAGACTTATCATCTATGATCCTTTCAATTATAATACCAGTTTTTAATGAAGAAAAAACTATTTTAAAAATTTTACAAAAAATAGAAAAACAAACTTATATTAAAAAACAAATAATAATTGTAGATGATTGTTCTACTGACTTGTCTTTAAAAAAAATTAAGAAGTTTAAATTCAAAAGTAGTTATATTATTTTATATCATAGAAAAAATTATGGAAAAGGATCATGCATTAAAACTGCTAAAAAATATGTAAAAGGTGATTTTGTAATAATTCAGGATGCTGATTTAGAATACAATCCAAGTGATTATAAAATTTTTACAAATTATTTTAAGAAAAATAAATATCAGGCAATTTATGGTTCGAGAGTTTTAAATAAAAAGAGATATAGTAATCAAAATTTTACATCAAATTTTAGAATACTAGCAAATCATATTCTTACAATTTTTTCGAATGTAATTAACAAGCAAGCGTTAACTGATGCACATACTTGCTACAAAGCAGTAAGTTCTAAGATATTTAAAAAAATTATTTTAAAAGAGAGCGGATTTTCTTTTTGTCCTGAGTTAACTACGAAATTGTCTAATTTGAATGTTCCTATTTTAGAAGTTCCAATCAAGTATAAAGGAAGAACTTTTAAAGAAGGTAAAAAAATTTCATTTAAAGACGGATTTTATGCCATCATAACTATTATAAAATACAAATTTTTTAATGACTAAAAATCACTATTTTGTTGATTTTTTTTAAAAATAGATATTTTTTTTAAATTTTTATTTACTTTCTTATAAATTTTAAATAAGAATTCGCTGCCTGGTGATTATTGCGAAAGTGTAATACCCGATCCCATTCCGAACTCGGCAGTCAAGCCTTTCAGCGCCAATGGTACTTTGTCTTAAGACATGGAAGAGTAGGACATTGCCAGGCTATCTCTAATGAAAAACTTAATCATTGTAACTGGTGGAGCAGGATTTGTAGGTTCTAATCTTATAGAATTTTTAGTGAAGAAAACTAATTATGAAATAATTAGTTTAGACAATTATTCAACTGGTTTAAAAAAAAATCACATAAACCATACCAACGTTAAATATATTAAAGGTGACACCTTAAATATTAATAAAATTCTAGGAAAATATAAAAAAAAAATTAATACCATTTTTCATTTTGGTGAGTTTGCAAGAATTTTTCAAAGTTTTAAAAAATTTGATGAATGCTATAAATCAAATACAATTGGTACAAAAGCAGTCTTTAAATTCTGTCTAGATAATAATATTAAATTAATATATTCAGCAACATCTGCAAGTTTAGGCAATGACGATGAAGATAAAAACTTATCCCCTTATGCATTTACAAAATCAAGAAATATAGATTTACTAGAAAATTTAAAAAAATGGTTCAATTTAAAATTTGAGGTAATTTTTTTTTATAATGTATATGGTCCAAGACAAATTAAAGTTGGTGATATGGCAACTGTAATTGGAATTTTTGAAAATCAATACTGTAACAAAAAACCTTTAACAATTGTTAAACCAGGTACACAGACTAGAAGATTTACACACATATATGATACAATTCAAATTTGTTATGAAGCTTTTAAGGCAAATAAGTGTAGGTATTACAGTATTAGTAATAAAAACTGCTACTCAATACTTGAAGTTGCAAAAATGTTTAAAAGAAAAATTAAGTTCTTAAAACCAAGATTAGGCGAAAGATACGCATCTGCTTTAACCAAAATATCAAGTAATAACAAAATAATACATAAATATGGAAAAATACAATTGAAAGATTATATAAGTTCCTTTATTAAGAGCCAGAATTATGAAAATTAAAAGTTCACTAAAATCTATTAAAAAAAGAGATTTAAACTCTAAACTTGTTAGAAGAAGAGGAAGAGTTTATGTCATCAATAAAACAAACCCAAAATTTAAAGCAAGACAGAAATAATTTTATGGATAATGAAAACCATAAAAATACGTGGAACAATTTTACCAAATTTGTTTTATGGGGAACAGTTGCTGTAATTACAGTTTTAGTATTAATGGCAATATTTCTTTTATAATATCTTAAATAATATTTGTTATGAATTTAGCCTCCATCTCAGAAAATCATAATATTGAAAAGCGTATAGCTGTAACTCCAGAAATTGCAAAAAAATATATTAGTTTAGGATTTAAATTAACTTTACCAAATAATTATGGAACCCACTTAGGTTTTAGTGATGAGGACTATAAAACTTTAGGTGTTAATTTTTTAGATAAAGAAGATGAAATAATTAAAAATTCAGAAATTATTATTCAATTAGGATTACCAAATGAAGAAAAGTTGTCATTATTTAAAGAAAACCAAACTTTAATCGGTTCATTAAATGCTTTTTTAAATAAAGAAAAATTAGAGAATTTAAAGTTTAAAAAAATAAACTGTTTTTCATTAGAGTTGCTGCCAAGAATAACAAGAGCACAATCAATGGATATTTTATCATCACAAGCTAACCTTGCTGGTTATAAAGCAGTTGTGGAGGCTTTCCAAGTTTATGAAAAAGCAATTCCAATGATGATGACAGCAGCAGGAACTATTCCTGCTGCAAAAGTATTAGTCGTTGGAGCAGGGGTTGCAGGATTACAAGCAATTGCAACGGCTAAAAGAATGGGTGCTGTTGTATTTGCTACTGATGTAAGAATCGCATCTAAAGAACAGGTTGAAAGTTTAGGTGGCAAATTTTTAACTGTTGAAGGTGCAGAGAATTTAGAAACTGAAGGTGGTTATGCTAAGGAAGCTTCAGATGAATTTAAAAAAAAACAAGAAGAATTATTAACAGAGACATTAAAAAAAATTGATATTATAATTTGCACTGCTTTAATTCCAGGTAGAGAAGCTCCAAAAATCATAAAAGAGGAAATGTTTAAAAATTTGCAACCAGGTTCAGTTATTTATGATTTAGCAGCTGTTCAAGGGGGAAACACTGCTTTTACTGAAGTTAACAAAATTGTAGAAAAAGATGGTGTTAAAATTTTAGGGGAGGGAAATATACTAAACAAATTACCTGTATCAGCTTCAAATTTATATGCTAAAAATGTATTTAATTTTATCTCTAATTTATATGATAACGAAAATAAGAAATTAAATATTAATTTAGAAGATGAAATAATAGAGAAAACACTTATTAAATAGTATTATGGAAATAGATCCCTTTATATTCAGATTAAGCATATTTATATTATCAATTTTTGTCGGGTATTATGTGGTGTGGAGTGTAACACCATCATTGCATACGCCATTGATGTCAGTTACAAATGCAATCTCCTCAGTAATTATTGTAGGTGCAATTATTGCAGCTTTATCGGGGAGCGATGGAGTAGTGTTTTCTTCATCTAGTATTTATGGATTTTTAGCGATTATTTTAGCAGCGGTAAATATATTTGGTGGATTTTTAGTCACTCAAAGAATGCTTGCTATGTATAAAAAAAAGAAAAAGGATAAATAATTCATGTCTGCAAATCTATCTGCAATTTTGTACTTGATATCTGGAGTATTATTTATCTTGGCTTTAAGGGGTTTGTCATCTCCTGAAACTTCAAGACAAGGAAATTTATTTGGAATTGTTGGAATGATTATAGCCGTGACTGTAACATTCTTGTCTGTTGGAAATTTTAGTTCTGGATTTATTTATGTTCTAATATTTTTAGCCGTCGGTGGTAGCATTGGAGCATTTATTGCATATCGAATTCCAATGACAGCAATGCCAGAATTAGTTGCTGGTTTTCATAGTTTAGTTGGTTTAGCTGCGGTATTTGTTGCAATCTCTGCTTTTATTAATCCAGCTGCATTTAATTTAGGAACACCAGGAAATATTAAGCTTGCAAGCTTAATAGAAATGGCAATTGGAGCAGCAGTTGGTGCAATTACTTTTTCTGGATCTGTTATAGCTTTTTTAAAACTACAAGGAATAATGTCAGGTGCGCCTATAACCTTTAAAGGTCAGCACTTACTAAATGCATTATTATTAATTTTAATTGTAATTTTAACAATTTACCTTTGTTCAACACAATCTGCTAATTTATTTTGGATATTAATAGCGATATCTTTTTTAATTGGTTTTTTAATTATTATTCCAATTGGTGGTGCAGATATGCCAGTTGTAATTTCAATGTTAAATTCTTATTCAGGTTGGGCTGCTGCTGGAATTGGATTTACTTTAGAAAATACTGCTTTAATTATTACAGGTGCATTGGTTGGATCATCTGGTGCAATACTTTCATATATAATGTGTAAGGGAATGAATAGATCATTTTTTAATGTTATTTTAGGTGGTTTTGGTGCAACAGATCAAACTTCAGGAGGTCAAAGTAAAGAACAAAGGCCAGTTAAAAGTGGAAATGCAGATGATGCAGCTTTTTTAATGAAAAATGCCTCTTCAGTTATAATTGTTCCTGGTTATGGAATGGCAGTAGCGCAAGCACAGCATGCGTTAAGAGAAATGGTCGATACTTTAAAGAAGAATGATATTAAAGTATCATACGCTATTCATCCAGTTGCAGGGCGTATGCCTGGACATATGAATGTTCTATTAGCTGAAGCTAATGTTCCATATGATGAAGTATTTGAATTAGAAGAAATCAATAATGATTTTGCAAATGCAGATGTTGCATTTGTAATTGGAGCAAATGATGTAACAAATCCAGTTGCAAAAACAGATCCACAAAGTCCAATTTATGGAATGCCAGTTTTAGATGTTGAAAAATGTAAATCAGTTTTATTTGTAAAAAGAAGCTTATCACCAGGATATGCTGGAATTGATAATGATCTATTTTATAAAGAGAATACTTTGATGTTGTTTGCAGATGCTAAAAAAATGACAGAAGATATTACAAAAAACCTATAGATTAAATGGATACAAAAATTTTTTGTGATATTGCTGATTTATCTTCAATAAAAAAATTTAACAAATTTAAAGTTGTAAAAGGTTTTACAACAAACCCTAGCTTAATGAGAAAAGCTGGAGCAAAAGATTATAAATCATACTCAAAAAAAATACTTAATATTTGTGGAAACAAACCCATTTCTTTGGAGGTATTTGCAGATGATGAAAACTCAATGATTGAACAGGGAAATCAAATTAATAGTTGGGGCAAAAATGTATACGTTAAAGTTCCAGTAGTTAACTCAAAAAATAAATTTACAGGTAATGTTATAAAAGAGTTAAATAATAGTAATATCAAATTAAATATTACGGCTGTTTACACTGCTAAACAGACAGAAAAAATTTTAAAAGTTATTAATAAAAAAACTAAAGTAATTATATCAATTTTTGCTGGAAGAGCAGGAGATACTGGAAAAGACCCAGTTCCAGAGTTTGTCAAAAGTATAAAGTTGGCAAAAAAATTTAAGAATGTTGAGATTTTATGGGCAAGTGTAAGAGAGCCCTATAATTATCTACAGGCAAAACAATTAGGCTGTCATATAATTACAATTCCACCATCAATAATAGAAAAAATTCAAAAATTTGGCAAATCATTTAATCAATTAACACAAGAGACAGTAAAAGCATTTCTTGTAGATAGTAAAAAGTCCAATTTTAGAATTTAAAATTCTCTCTTTTTAGCTTTTTTGAGATCAATAAAAATTGAAACACAGTTTTGTTGTTTTTTAAAAATGAAAAAAAAAAGTCTGATCAAAGGTGTGACTAATTTTAAAAAAAATTTACTTGATTTAATATTTGTTAAATCATTATCATATGTAAATTTGATATAATTTATATTTTTAGGATCATAAGATTTTATTGTTTTTACAAACTCTCTTTCGGTCCATCTATAAACATAATTAGGTATACCAGTATCTAATAAACCACCTGTTTTTTTAGTGGAGTTTATTGATGAGACTTCAAATTCCTCTGCAAAGTTTAATCTGCATGCCAATCTCATTAAAAGTGAATCATTTGATTCTAAAATTAAGACCCCATTTTTTGCAACTCTATACATCTCAGTAATTGCTTTATGTGGTTGATCTAGATGATGCAA
Organism: Candidatus Pelagibacter sp. HIMB1695; assembly: GCF_052047655.1. Lineage (NCBI taxonomy): Bacteria > Pseudomonadati > Pseudomonadota > Alphaproteobacteria > Candidatus Pelagibacterales > Candidatus Pelagibacteraceae > Candidatus Pelagibacter > Candidatus Pelagibacter sp. HIMB1695. The sequence goes on from NZ_JBNAJT010000002.1 coordinate 11,103, forward strand.
TGTAGCGTTAGTTACCACGTAATCAAAACTATTTTCTGCAAAATTAAGATTTCTTAAATCTGCATAAAATAAGTTTTTATTTAATTCAAATCCTTCTTTTTTAAGAATATTTAAATCATTTTTGTCATGGTAAGTAACATTAAAGTCTACGTAACCTAATTCATTTAAAATTTTTATCTCGTTTAAAGAACCGCTTATTAATAAAAAATTTGATTTTTTATCGATGTTTTCTAATAATTTTTTTTTATAGAAATTCCATCTGCTCATAATTTATCAATATTTAAAGTTTGATACATTTTGGATTACAATTTTGGTTGCGGGGGACGGATTTGAACCGCCGACCTTCAGGTTATGAGCCTGACGAGCTACCAGACTGCTCCACCCCGCGATATATTTAAATTCTATTTCTAAGTTTGTTTAACTTTTTAACTCTTTTAATATTTTCTTGAAGAATTCTTTTTTTCTTTTCAGAAGGTTTTTCGTAAGTATTTTTTAATTTAATAACTTTAAAGAAACCGTCTCTTTGCAGTTTTCTTTTTAAAACTCTTAATGCTTGTTCTACATTATTATCTTTAACTTCTATTTTAATAACTACCTCCAAAAAAGTGGTTAACTATCACTTTTATTAATTTATGTCTATTAGTTTTGTTCATTATATATTTGTTTGATTGACTTTATTTTGTTTCTCTTTTTCTTTTTTCTCCCTCTTAATCCTTCTTTCAGCTTTTTCTATTGCATCAAGCAAGTCTTTTTGAGTAAATAAATTTAATGCTACAGGATCTTTAGGATTTAGATTATTATAATTCCAGTAACTTTTATTTCTTATTGAAGTTACAGAGTTTTTTGTAATTCCAACCAATTTTGCTATTTGTGAGTCTTTTAAGATATTATGTTGTCTTATAAGCCACAATGCAGAATCTGGTTTGTCCTGTCTTTTTGAAAGAGGGATATATTTTTTAATTTTTTTTTGATCATTTGAAATTTCAATATCACTACTTTTGATTTGTAATGGTCTACTTTCATCTTTAGATGATAATTCTATTTCTTCTCTTGAAAGTTGTCCTGAAATAATTGGATTATAAGCTTTAATTCCTTTTGCGACTTCACCATCTGCAATACCTTGTATCTCTACTTCGTGTAGTTTGCAGAAATCTGCAATTTGTTTAAATGTTAGAGTTGTATTTTCAACTAACCAAACAGCAGTAGCCATTGGCATTAGAGGTGCGTTTGACATTTAATTTTTCTTTTCTGATTTAAAGTTTTGAAATTTTTTATTAAATTTACTTATTCGACCTTTATCCATTAATTTCTGTTTTCCACCTGTCCACGCAGCGTGTGATTTTGGATCTATTTCAAGTTTAAGCAAATCACCTTCAGCACCCCAAGTTGATTTTGTTTCAAATTGTGTACCGTCAGTCATTTCTACTTTAATAGTATGATAGCTTGGATGAATATTTTTTTTCATGCGGAGACTTATAGCAAAAGAATTTTTTAAAACAATTAAAAGTTAACTAATTTTTCAAGCATTTTGTCATTAATTGCACTACTTGAAGCTCTGATATCAATATTTTTTATGTCAAATTTGTTAATTTCATTAACTATTCCACCAGCCTCTTGAACCATCAAAGCACCAGCTGCAACATCCCAAATATTAATTTTATTATGAAAAAAACCATCAAGTCTTCCAGATGCAACATATGCGAGATCAAGTGCTGCACATCCACTACATCTCATATTTAGGTCACTAAATTTTGTGCCTTCATGATTACTTGAAAATAAACAATCTTCAGTAGAATTTTTTTTTGATACTCTTAATCTTTGATTATTTAGATATGCCCCCTTGTTTTTTTCAGAGAAAAACATTTCATCTTTTATTGGATCAAAAATTAATCCACTTATAATTTCGTTATTAAACATGTGAGCAACACAAATAGCAAAGTGTGGAATGCCATGAAGAAAATTGGTAGTTCCATCTATTGGATCTATAATCCAAAAATTTTCCTTGTCCTTGTTATTTATCTTGCCAGTTTCTTCTGTTATAAAAGAGTAATTTTTTTTTGATTTAGATAACTCTTCTATTAAAATTTTTTCTACATTTTTATCTGTTTTTGTAACAAAATCGTAAGGGCCTTTTTTAGAAACTTGTAATTTTTCCACTTCACCAAAATCTCTGATCACAGATTTAGATGCTTTTTCAGCAGCTTTTATCATTAAGTTAAGATTTGATGATATTGATATCATTTTAAATCTTTTTTATGTATTCTAAATTTCGAGTATCAACAATGACTTTATCACCTGCTTCTATAAATGGAGGAACTTGAATATTTAATCCATTATCAAGAGTAGCTGGTTTGTAAGAGGAAGAGACAGTTTGACCTTTTAGTGCTGCATCAGTAGTTTCTATTTTACACTGTACTTGATTTGGCAATTCAACTGAAATTGGATTTTCATTATAAAAACTTACAGATACCTCAAGATTTTCTGTTAATAATTTACCTTGTTCTCCAATAATTTCTTTTTTGATTTCAATTTGTTCAAAAGTTTTTGGTTCCATAAAAAAATAATTAGCATCATCTTCATACATATAATTATATTTATTTTCATCTAATGATGCTTTTTCTACAGTCTCACTAGATCTAAATCTTTCATTTAATTTAGTATTCTTACCAACACTTTTCATTTCTACTTGTGCAAATGCACCACCTTTCCCAGGTTTTACATGTTGTGTTTTAAGAACTTGCCAAAGATCATTTTTATATTCTAAAAGCATTCCAACTCTAATTTCACTTGCATTTATTTTCATATTAAACTTTCTATAGCTTCTGTAGGTTTGTATTTTTTATTATTCCAAATGTAGCCTGAAATAGCTAAAAAATTTGCATTGTTCAATAAAAGTTTTTTATAGTTCTCATTTGTTATTCCACCAATAGCTATGATGGGAATATTTGTTAATTTTTTTACTTTATTCAAAGTTTTCATATTAGCCCTGTATTTAGCTTTTTTTGTTTTTGTTGGAAAAAAAGCCCCAAATGCTATGTAATTAGCCTTATTTTTAATTGCCTCTTTTGCAAGTTTAATTGAATTGTGACATGTTATTCCAATAATTTTATTTCCAATTATTTTTTTGGCATCTTTAATATTTATATCTTTTTGCCCTAGGTGACACCCATCAGCATTTAATTTTTTAGCAAGAATAGGGTCATCATTAACAATAAATTTTACATTATTATTTTTACATAATTGTCTAATTTTTTTTCCTATCAAAATTTTTTTCTTAAAAGAATATTTTTTAAATCTCATTTGAAAAAAACTTATTTTATCTGATTTTAATACTTTGTTTAGATTTTGGTAAAAATTCTTCTTAATTTTATTTGGAGAGATAAGATAGATGAATTTTTTTTTATTTATTCTCAAGATCGCTTGCCCATTTGCCTTGAGCAGCTAAAGTACACATTCTTGCTCTATGGTTAAATACATGCTGTGTTTCGTTGATTTTAGTTGTATCTTTAGACCAAAATTTAAGAGCACTTTGTTGTAAAGCTCTACCATATGAATAGGTCATAATAAAATTTGTACTATTATTTTTGCTAATTAAATTTAAGTTTTCTGTTGCCTCTACTTCAGATTGGCCTCCTGACAAGAAAGCAATTCCTGGTACTTCTGTTGGTACTGAATTTTTAAGACATTCAAGTGTTTTGTCTGAAACTTCTTCATTAGAGATTTTATTTTTTGAATTACTTCCAGCTAAAATCATATTTGGTTTTAATATGATCCCTGATAAATCGATTTTATGCAAAATTAATTCTTCAAAGCACTTTTTTATAACTTCAGAAGTTTTTTCCAAACACTCATCTGCTGAATGATCACCATCCATTAAAACCTCTGGCTCTACTATAGGAACCATTTCACATTCTTGAACTAATGCTGAATATCTTGCTAGTGCATGAGCATTAGAATGAATTGCAAGTTTGCTAGGATAGTTATTACTTATTGAATAAACACCTCTCCATTTTGTAAATCTTGCACCAAGCTCATAGTATTTTTTTAATCTTTCTCTCAACCCGTCTAACCCTTCTGTTATTTTTTCCTCTGTAGAGTTTGCTAAATTTTTTGCCCCTGTATCTACTTTAATTCCTGGGATTGCTCCACTAGCAGAGATTAATTCAGGAATTGATTTACCTAAATTTGAAATTTGGTTTATCGTTTCATCGTATAAGATCACACCGCCGATACAATCTTTCATACTTTCTGAACTAAAAAGGGTTTCTCTAAAAGCGAGTCTGTTTTTTGGTGTAGATTCAATATTAACAGCCTCAAGTCTTTTTGTCATAGTTCCGTTACTTTCATCTGCCGCAAGTATTCCTTTGCCATTTGAAAGTATTTTAAGTGCTATTTTATTCAGTTCTGACATATCAATTTAAAGCGCTTATACCAGGAAGTTCCTTTCCTTCAAGATATTCCAAAAATGCTCCACCTGCAGTTGAAACAAAATTAAATTCTTTAATAGCATTTAAAGAATTAATTAATGAAACGGTATCTCCACCACCTACAACAGAGTAAATTTTATCTTCTTTATTTTTTTCAACTATTTTTTTTGCAATTGCAGTACTTCCATTAGCAAAATTAGAATTTTCAAAATATCCAGCAGGACCGTTCCATAATATGGTGTTTGTATTATCAATAATATTACATATACTTTTAACAGTTTTTGGACCTATATCCAAAATCATTTCATCTAATTTAATTTGATTCAATTCTTTAATTTTGGGCTGACCATTTAAATCATTTGCCACTATTACATCTTCTGGAAAAATTATATTACAATTTTTTTCTTTTGAATATGAGAGTATGTCATTAACTATAGAATTAACATTTTCTTCTTTAAGAGATTTTCCAATATTGTATCCATTGTGTTCAATTAAGTTATTCGCCATTGCGCCTACAATTATTATATTGTCAAATCTTGAAATTAAGTTTTTTATAATATTAATTTTAGTAGAAATTTTAGATCCTCCTATTATGCAAGTAACAGGTTTAGTTATGCTGGATGTAATTTTTTTTAATGCATTAATCTCTAAATCTAATTGCAACCCTGAAAAAGATGGTAAAAATTTTGAAATTTCACAAACAGATGCGTGCGCTCTATGCGAACATGAAAAAGCATCATTTACATAAATATCACCTAAGCTTGCCAAATGTTTTGCAAAATTAGTATCATTTTTTTCCTCATCTGGATAAAATCTAATATTTTCAATTAATAAAATTTTTTCATTAAAATTATCAAGCATATCTTTTTTTATCTCGTAAATATTTTTTTCAATAAATTTTATTTTTTCATCTAGTTTTTTTTCTATATCTTTTTGAATTGGTTTTAACGAAAGATCTTTAATTACTTTTCCTTTAGGTCGACCAACGTGAGATAAGATAACTATTTTTGAATTTTGCTCTAATAAAAATTTGATTGTTGGAAGAACTTTGTCAATTCTCGTTGTATCAGTTATCTCACCATTATTAAGAGGGACATTCAAATCCAATCTTAAAATAACCTTTTTACCTCGCAGGTTTGTTTGTTTGGAAACACTTTGCATTAAGAATTTTGATGAATAAATTTTGCTATATCACACATTCGATTCGAAAAACCCCATTCATTATCATACCAGGCTGAAATTTTACCCATACTTTCTCCAACAACATTAGTAAGAGATCCATCAACAATTGCAGATGCAGGGTTATGATTAAAATCAATTGATACTAACTTTTCATGAGTAATTTCTAATACATTTTTTAGATTGTCTTTAGATGCTAATTCAAATGATTTATTTATATTTTCTTTATTAATTTTTTTTTTTGTTGAGAAAACTAATTCTACTAGTGAAACATTTGGGGTAGGTACTCTCATTGCAACTCCCTCTAACTTTCCTTTCAAGCTAGGAATTATTTCACCAATTGCTTTTGAAGCACCAGTAGATGTTGGGACAATTGATTGACTCGCTGCTCTCGCTCTTCTTGGGTCTTTATGGGAATTATCTAGAATTCTTTGATCACTAGTAAATGCGTGAATAGTAGTCATAAATCCTTTTTCAATTTCAAAATTTTCATTTAGTGTATGTACAACTGGGGCTAAACAGTTTGTAGTGCAAGATGCAGCTGAGATTATTTGGTCATCACTGGTTATATCTTTTTCATTTACACCAAATACAATTGTTTTATCTGCATTTTTACATGGTGCGGATACAATTACTTTTTTTGCTCCATTTTTTATATGAGCTAAAAGTTTTTCTTTAGAATTAAATTTTCCTGTACATTCAAAAACATAATCAACATCAAATTTTTTCCAGTTTATATCTTCAATATTAGACTCCTGTGAAAATGTGATTTTTTCATTGTTTATTATTAAGTGACTTTTGTCATAATCTAACTCAGCATTAAATTTACCATGTACTGAATCATATTTTATCAGTGTACAAGTAGTCTCAGAATTTGATCTATTATTTATGTGTTGAATTTTTATATTTTTGTTTTCGTTTTCTATTATTGATCGAACTACCATTCGTCCAATTCTACCCATTCCATTAATTCCAACTTTAATCGTCATAATTAATTGTTAATTAAATTTTTTGATTTGTTAGTTATATTTTCTTTTGTCAGCCCAAAATATTTATATATTTCTTTAAATGGTGCACTTTTACCAAATTCATTAATTCCAAAATTTTTTCCATTTTCTCCAACATATTTTTTCCAACAATCACTTGAACCAGCTTCTATAGAGATTTTATTTTTGGTTTCATTTAGTATTTTATTTTTATAAGTTTTACTTTGTTTATCAAAAAGCTCCATACAAGGTACTGAAATAACTTTAGAATAAATTTTATCTTTGGCAAGTTTATGACTCGCTTCGATTGCAAGATTTACTTCTGAACCACTTGCCAAAATTGTTAATTTAATTTTCTTATTTGTTCTAAGCACTTCATAAGCACCAAGTGAGCATTTATTATTTGAGGAATATTTTTTTCTGATTGGATCTAAATTTTGTCTTGTTAGAGACAATATACTCGGTGTTTTTGTAGTTTTTAAAGCATGCTCCCAGCATTCAATTGTTTCAATTCTGTCTGCAGGTCTAAACACATTTAGATTTGGAATTGATCTTAAACCAGATAATTGTTCAATTGGTTGATGTGTTGGCCCATCTTCACCTAAGCCAATTGAGTCATGTGTCATTACATAAATAACTCTTTGTTGCATTAGAGCTGACAATCTTATCGATGGTTTACAGTAATCAGAAAATATTAAAAAAGTTCCACCATAAGGAATAAAATTACTATGGAGTGCGATTCCATTCATAATTCCACTCATTGCATGTTCCCTGACACCATAGTGAATATAATTTCCATCAAAATTTCCTGGTGTAATAATTTTATGTTTTTTTGTTTTTGTATTGTTAGATCCAGCCAAATCTGCAGAACCACCAAGAAGATTATTATTTGAATTGGTTAATGCGCTTAAAGTTAACTCAGAACATTTTCTTGTTGCTAAGTTTTTAGATTCTTTAATTGCAAGTTTCTTTTCTGAATTTAAAACATTTTTAAAGTTATTATTTTTGATTAGATTTAATTTTTTACTTTGTTTTTTATTTGATTTGTTCCATTTTTTTTCATTTAATTGACCCTTGTTTCCTATGGCCCTCCATTCCTTCAACAACTTATTTGGAATCTCAAAAGGTTTATATTTCCACTTAAGTACTTTTCTTACTAATTTAATTTCATCTAATCCCAGAGGACTACCATGTGAAGACGATTTACCAGATTTATTTGGAGAGCCATATCCAATTTTCGTTTTACAAGAAATTACTGTTGGCTTTTTTGCATTTTGAACTTTTTTTAAAGCTTTATAAATCTGATTTTCATTATGACCATCAACTAATATGTAATCCCATCCATAGCTTTCAAATCTTTTTTTAAAATTGTCTGATACAGCAAGACTTGTTGGACCATCTATTGAAATATTATTATTATCGAAAAGCATCACCAAATTTTTTAATTTTAAATGACCAGCTAAACTCATTGCTTCGTGACTAATACCCTCCATCAAGCAACCATCACCAGCTAGAACATAAGTTTTGTGATTAATTAAATTTTTACCTAATTTTTTTTTGAGGACTTCTTCAGCTATTGCGAATCCAACTGCATTTGCTATGCCCTGTCCAAGCGGACCAGTGGTTGTTTCAATTCCAGTTTTTGGATGATATTCTGGGTGACCTGCACAAATTGAGTTTAGTTGTCTAAACTTTTTAATCGAATTTAACGAAATACTTTTATAACCAGTTAAGTACAACAAAGAATAAAGAAGCATTGAGCCATGCCCAGCTGATAAAACAAATCTATCTCTATTTATCCAATTTGGATTTTGTGGATTGAATTTTAAAAAAAACCTAAAAAGTACTGTCGCAACGTCCGCCATACCCATTGGCATACCTGGGTGGCCAGAATTAGCTTTTTGAACTGCATCAATAGATAAAAATCTAATACAATTTGCTAAATCGTTATGTATTTTACTCAAAATTATCCTGACTAGACTAAGAAGTTTCTATTTAATATTATAATTATATATATATGAATTCTATAAACGAAAAAGAAAAAAAACTTAATCAAGCTTTAGAAGAATTAAAAAATTTAGATCTAACTAATCCAGATTTGAAAAATAATATTCAAACTCTTAATTTGCAAAAAAATCAATTAGAGATTGAAAAAAATGAGCTAGAAAAAAAATATAAAGAGCTATCAGATCAGAATGAAATTTTGTCAAAAAGATTAGATGAGTTTAGAAGTAAAGAAAAGGCTGAAGAAAGAAAACAAATAGAGTTTTCTGAGAAAATTGATGAATTAAATCAAGAAACAGATACTTTGTTGGAAGAGATTGATAAATGGCAAATGTAAGTATTAAATTTAATAATAAAGAGTTTTTATTATCTTGTGATGATGGGCAAGAGGAGCATCTAGAAGAATTGTTAATACAAATAAATCAAAAATTTAATCATTTAAAAAACGATCTTGGTAACTTAGGAGAGAATAAACTCTTATTAATTACAGCAGTTAAAATAATGGATGAATACTACGAAACAAAAAAGAAAGTTGAGCAAAAGAAACAAGAAATAAAAGATTTATCAAATAAATTTAAAGAATTAAAAACTCTAATTTATGAATATAAAGATAAAAAAGAAGAAGAAATAAAAGAGTTAAATTTAAATCATGACAAATTAAAAATCGAGATTGAAACTAATCAAAAAAAATATGAAGATTTAATTGATAATGCCGCAGAGAAAATTTCAAGTTTTGTCGAAAAAGCAAAACAAGAAAATTTATCTCAATAAATTTGTGAATAAATCTAAATTAAGAAGAAAGATAAAATCACTTAGAAAAAAAAATTTTAAAGAAAATTTGAAAATCAATTCTTTAAAATTAATAAAATTTCTAAGGGATAATAAGCTTAAAACAAAAATTGTTGGAGGATATTATCCATGCAATCATGAAATAGATGATTTAGAAGTTTTAAATTTATTTAGTAAAAATAAAAAAATTACCTCATTGCCGATCATCAAAAAAAATAACCAAATGGACTTTTATGAATGGTCTAATGATAATCCATTAAAGATAAACAAATACGGGATAATTGAACCATTATCTCAAAAGAAAGTTTATCCAGATATATTACTAGTTCCACTATTAGCTTTTGATAAGAAATTTAATCGATTGGGTTATGGAGGTGGTTTTTATGATCGCTATATTGAAAAAATTGAAAATAAAAAAAAGGTCTTTAAAATAGGTCTTGCTTTTTCCTTCCAAGAATTAAAAGAGGTACCAGTTAACAATTATGATAAGAAGCTTGATTTAATAATTACTGAAAGGGGTTTGATATTTTGAGAATTTTATTTTTAGGCGATGTTGTTGGTATTTCGGGGTGCTCTAAACTTACGAGTAGCTTACTTGGTGAAATAAAATCAAAAAAAATTGATTTTGTTATTGTTAATGGTGAAAATGCTGCAGCCCAAGGTGTTGGTTTGACAGAAGAAATCTGCAAAAATTTTTATAACTGCGGCGTTAACGTAATTACAACTGGCAACCATGTTTGGGATCAAAAAGAAATTATGAAGTACATAGAAAAAGAAGAGAGATTGTTACGCCCTAAAAATCTTTTTGAGCCTGCACCTGGTCGGGGTTTTCAAATTTTCAAAACAGATAAAAATATAAGAGTCGGGGTACTTAACCTCATGGGTAATGTTTTTATGAAAAAGTGTGAAGATGTTTTTGAAACTTCAAAAAAATTTTTAAGTGAATATAAATTAAAAGATGACTACGATTTATTAGTGGTTGATTTTCACGGTGAAATTACTAGTGAGAAAAATGCTATAGGTCATTTTTTTGATGGTTATGCAACGTTAGTTGTTGGAACTCATACACATATCCCAACCAATGACGCAAGAATACTTAACCATGGAACCGGATACCAAACTGATGCTGGAATGTGTGGTGATTACGATTCTGTAATTGGGATGAACAAAGAAAATTCATTAAATAGGTTTCTTAAAAAAGATTCAGTCAAACATTTTCCAGCAGTTGGAGAAGGGACTTTGTCTGGTGTTATAGTTGATTGTGATGTAAATACTGGTTTAGCTAAAAATATTAATAGTTATATATTTGGAGAAAAACTAAAAAATATTTAATTTAGATATGGCAGGTCATTCTCATTGGGCAGGTATTAAACATAAAAAAGGGAAAGCTGACAAGCAACGTTCAAAAATTTTCTCAAAGTTGTCTAAAGAAATTACAGTAGCAGCAAAGCTTGGTGACAAAGATCCTGCAATGAATCCAAGATTAAGGTCAGCTGTACAGGCTGCTAGATCAGCAAATATGCCAAAAGATAATATTGAAAGAGCAATAGATAAATCTTCTGCTGCAACTGGCGCAAATTTTGAAAATTTGAGATATGAGGGATTTGGACCAAAAAAAATTGCTGTAATTGTCGAAACTTTAACTGATAATAAAAATAGAACAGCTTCCAATGTGAGAACCATTTTTCAAAAATCTGGTGGAAGTTTAGGTACACAAGGGTCAGCATCTCATAACTTTAAACAACTTGGGATAATAAAGATTGATAAAAATGAAATATCAGAAGACAAAATTTTTGAATTAGCTATAGAAGCTGGCGCAGAGGAATGTATTTCTCATCAGGAATTTCATGAAGTTCAATGTGTTTCGAATGAAATTTATAATGTTAAAAAAAATTTAGAAAATACAATTACAAATTTTATTTCCACAGAGATTGAGTGGGTACCAATCAACAGTGTTGATATTCAAAATGATGAAAAAGAGAGTGTGATTGAGTTTTTAGAAAATCTAGAAGATGACGATGATGTTCAGAACGTTTTTTCAAACGTAAATTTGGGAAATATTTAATGTTAATAATAGGAATTGATCCAGGAATTTCAGGATCTTTATGTTTTTTAGAAGATGGAATAATCAAAGATGTCATAGAGATGCCAACAATGACTGAAGGAAAAAAAAATAAAAAACAAGTTAATGGATCTCAAATATATAATGAAATTTCTTTTAGAATAAAAACATATGAAAAAAAAAATATTAAAGTTGTTATAGAACAAGTTTCAGCTATGCCAGGTCAAGGTGTAACTAGCATGTTCAATTTTGGTCAATCTTTTGGAATTTTAAAAGGTATTTGCAGCGCAATGCAGTTGCCAACTTATTTTGTAAGACCAGCAAAATGGAAAAAGTATTTTAATTTAATTAACTCAGAAAAAGATGCTAGCAGAACAAGAGCTATTGAAATATTTCCTTATTTTTCGTCAAATTTATCCAAAAAAAAAGATTCTAATAAAGCTGATGCAATTCTGATAGCTAGTTATTTTCATGAAACATACAAAAATGAGTAATCTTTAGATATACATAGTCAAATTCATGACACAATTAAGTGTGATGAGTGATTATGGAAGCAGACATAGCCGCAAAAGCAATAGACCTAGGCACAAATACAGATTTTTCACTTTTCAGTTTATTCTTAAAAGCAGATATAATTGTTAAAGCGGTAATGATTAGCCTTATACTTTGCTCTGTCTACTCATGGGCAGTGATTATAGAAAAATATAGACTTTTTAAAAAAATAAATAAATCTTCAGAGGAATTTGAAGAAAAATTTTGGAACTCTAAATCTGCTGAAAATTTTTATAATAGTTTACCAAATAATTTAGAAGACCCAATGTCTTTAGTATTTCAAAATGCCATGGAAAACTTACTAAAAAGAAAATCCAAAACAAATTTGAGTGAAAGAATGACAGCTTTCCTTGAGGGAGGAATAGAAAAAGAAATGTCAAAGATTGAAAAGGGATTTACATTTTTAGCAACTGTAGGCTCGACTGCACCATTTATTGGATTGTTTGGAACAGTTTGGGGTATAATGAATTCTTTTCAGTCAATTGCAATTTCAAGAAATACTAGTCTTGCAATAGTTGCACCTGGTATCGCCGAAGCATTATTTGCAACTGCATTAGGATTATTAGCAGCCATACCTGCGGTAATTGCTTACAATAAATTTAATATAGACGCAAAAAAATATTCAGAAAAATTAGAGAATTTTTCAAAAAGATTTTTAACAATAATTTAAATGGCTTTTAAATTAAATCGCTCATCAAAGGAACCAATGAGTGAGATTAATGTTACTCCTTTTGTGGATGTGATGTTAGTACTTTTAATTATATTTATGGTCACAGCACCGCTTTTGACTGTCGGTGTTCAAGTTGATCTACCAGAGAGTTCAGCAGATTCTTTGCCTGAGGAAACAGAACCTTTAACACTTTCTATCAATGCAAAAGGTGAAATTTTTATCCAAGAGTCAAAAGTTGAGTATGACAATATAATTGCTAAAGTTTTGGCAGTTTCAAAAAACAGAACCGATACAAGAATTTATGTAAGAGGTGATAAAACTATCAATTATGGTAGGGTTTTAGAGATAATGGGTTTATTGTCTGGATCTGGCTTTACTAAGGTTGCATTAATCTCCGAGCCTCTTAAACAAAGGTAACTACAGTGAAGAGTAGTAGTATTGCTATATCCTCTGCTTTACACATATGTTTAGTTGTCCTTACAGCTTTAAGTTTGCCTTTTCTCTCAAAAAAACCAATAGATCTTCCACCAATAGTTTCTGTTGAATTAATTCAAATAGCTGAAGAAACAAATATTCCTTTTGCACCCAAAGCAAAAAAAATTATTGAAAAAGTAAAAGAAAAAGAAAAAAAACTTGTCTCCGAACAAGCTCCACCCAAAAAGGTAAAAAAAACCAAAACCAAGACTGTTGTCTCAGAGAAAAAAAATAAAAAGATAGAAAAACAAAACCCAGAAGCAGTGCCGTTGCCAAAGAAAGAAGTTAAGAAAATAAAGACTAAAGAGGAAAAAAAACAAAATCCAGAAAAAGTAGATAATGAAGTAAAACAAGTATCTGAATTTGAAAAGAAAGATTTATTTGATCCAAACAATATTGCTGCTCTAATTGATAAATCAAAAGAAGAGTCAGCAGAAATAGTAAAAACAAATAATGATGTTACTCAAGATCAAGTGAGAAACATTGAAAGCTCTAAACTTACTTTAAGTGAAGAAGATGCTTTAAAAGCCCAAATATTTGGTTGTTGGAGCATCCCTTTAGGTTTACCATATGATGAAAATTTATTAGTTAGAATAAAATTAAAACTTAAACCAGATGGTTCAGTCACAAAAACTGAAATTTTAGATCATGCTAGAATGAATAAACCTGGTCAAGGTTTTTATAAAGTTTTGGCAGAAAGCGCTTTGAGAGCAGTTAGATTATGTCAACCTTTGAGAGTTCCTAGCTCTGGTTATGAAAGATGGAAAGAATTACAATTAAATTTTGATGCAAGAGAGATGTTAGGAGGTTAGAATAAAGAATTTATGATTAAAAAATTTATAATTTTTATTTTTGTTTTATTTCCAGTAAAAGCTTTAGCTTTAATTGAAGTTGATATTACAAGGGGAAACTTAAACCCTCTTCCACTTGCAGTCTCACCATTGTCAATAGATGAAACATCTAGAAAGAATTTTGAACAGATTTTAAATAAAGAAAATATTGGATCAGAAATATCAATAATTGTTGAAAATAATTTAAGAACTTCAGGTTTATTTAATCCCTTAGATAAAAAAGCATTTTTACAAGCACCAGATATAGCAAATTTAAAACCAAGATTTGAGGATTGGAATTTAATTAAAGCTCAAGCTCTTATTACGGGTAAGGTAAATTTTATTAATGATAAATTAAGGGTTGAGTTCAGACTTTGGGATGTGCTTGCTGCGAAAGAAATGATGGCTTTAGCATTTACAACTGTTCCAACAAATTGGAGAAGAGTTGGTCATATTATATCAGATAAAGTTTATGAAAGATTAACCGGTGAAAAAGGGTATTTTGATACTAGAATAATTTATGTAGCGGAAGAAGGCCCAAAAACACAAAGAATAAAAAAATTGGCTATCATGGATCAAGACGGTGCTAATAATAAATTTTTAACTTTAGGAAATGAGCTTGTGCTCACTCCACGATTTAATCCAGCAAGTCAAATGGTTACATATTTATCTTATTTTAAAAATATGCCACGAGTTTATCTTTTGGATATTGAAACAGGAACACAAGAAGTTGTTGGAGATTTTCCTGGAATGACATTTGCTCCTAGATTTTCACCTGATGGTAAAAAAATAATTATGAGTTTTGCAAAAGATGGAAAATCAGATATTTATACAATGAATTTAGAAACTCGTTTAGTAGAGAGAATAACCAATCATCCATCAATTGATACATCACCCTCTTATTCTCCAGACGGAAAATATATAACTTTTAACTCTGACAGAAGTGGTTACCAACAAATTTATGTCATGAAAAGTGATGGAAGTGATGTAAAAAGAATTTCTTTTGGAAATGGGTTGTATGGAACACCTGTTTGGTCTCCTAGAGGTGATTTAATAGCGTTTACAAAATTACATAAAGGAAAATTTTATATCGGAGTTATGCGAATAGATGGAACTGGTGAAAGATTATTAACTGAAAATTACTACCAAGAGGCACCTTCTTGGTCACCTAATGGAAGAGTTTTGATATTTTATAGAGAAACAAAAACTAATTCTAAAGGTGAGGGTTTTTCTGCTAAATTGTGGTCTATTGATTTGACTGGTTATAATGAAAGATTAATCAAAACCGAGACTGATGCATCAGACCCATCTTGGTCGTCTTTATTAAGTAATTAATATCAATTTATACTTGAATAAGATGAAATTTCTTGATTTTTTGGGTTGAAACATCTAATTAGTTGTGAAAAAGATAGTATTTGAAAAAGCAGCAAGGAGCAAATTAATGAGATTAAACAAAATTTTAAAAAATGCGTTACTAGTTATTTCTGCTGGAATAATTTTAACTGCGTGTGCAACTAAAAAAGAGGTAGCTGTAGAGGCACCGAAAAAAGAAGAAACAAAAAAAGAGGAAACAAAAATAGAAAAAGAAGAAGTAACTAAAATTGAAAAAATTGCAGGGCAAATGCAAGGTGATGTTTACGTTGGAACTGACAGCGTAAAATATTTGGCTGATGGTGTTGCCGACAGAGTATTTTTTGCAACAAACGAATCTATATTAACGACTGCTTCAAGAGAAACTTTAAGAGCTCAGGCTGCTTGGTTAAGAGAAAATTCTAACATCACTGTAGTTTTAGAAGGTCACGCAGATGAAAGAGGAACAAGAGAATATAACTTAGCACTTGGTGAAAGAAGAGCTAACGCTGCAAAAGATTATCTAATGACTTATGGCGTTTCATCTGACAGAATTACAGTAATCAGTTATGGTAAAGAAAGACCAGTTGACTCAGGTTCAAATCCTTTAGCTTGGTCGAAAAATAGAAGATCAGTAACTGTTAAAGCAAATTAAACAATTTTTAAAAAAGACCCTAAAAGTTTTTGGATTTTTAGGGTCTTTTTTTTGCCTTTATATAATCATATAAAAAACGAATGAGATCACTCCTAAGGTCAATTTTATTTAGTTTAATATTAATATTAAACTTTCTTTTTTCAGGGAATGCTTACTCAGATAATCACAATATTTATGAAATCTTAGATTTAATTAAAAAAGACTTAAAAACTCTTGAAAGAGCTGTTTACTCAGGTTCAATTGAAATAGAGAGTAGTACAAAGAACCAATCAGTATCAAATCTTGATAATAACTCCGAAGATGTCTTGACTAGGCATTTGCTAAAATTGTCAGAGGTAGAAGAGCAGTTTAGAGAACTTACTAATAAGTTTGAGGAAATTAATTTTAAGCTTGATAAACTTTCGAATAGAGTATCCAAGCTACAGTCTGATAATCAGATAAGGTTTCAAGATATAGAAAATGATTTAAGTTCTATTAATATAGTTGATAACAATCAACAACTGAGTCTTACGCCTAAAATTGAAAAGCAAATACTTCCCGGAAGTTCACAGCCACAAGACTTAGGCACAGTTTCTTATAAAGACATGCAAACTTCAGAGGAGAATCAACAAATTCAATCGGTTGATACAACAGCTTCTATTGTTGAAGAAACTTTTCAAGCTGAAGATAAAATTTTACCAATAGATTTAACTCCAAAAGAACAATATGAATTTGCAACAAGCTTCTTAAAAGTTGGAGATTACAGTACAGCCGAAAGGGCTTTTAGAGAATTTGTATTATCAAATCCAGAAGATGAATTAGCAGGTAGCGCTCAATATTGGTATGCAGAAACTTTTAGAATAAGACAACTTTATACTGATGCAGCTTCAGCTTATCTTGAAGGATATCAAAAATATCCAAAAGGTAAGAAAGCTCCAATAAATTTATTAAAACTTGGAGTTTCAATGGTTCAAATTGGTGAAAAAGATCAAGGTTGTAAAATGATTAATGGTGTAGAGTTGCAATATCCTAATGCAAATCAGTCTGTAATACAAAAAGCAAAATATGAATCTAAAAAATTTGAATGCGTCAAGCAAGATTCATAAACAACTTCTTAGCAAGTTAAGAGATAAAAGAATTTATAAAATCTATAATAAATTTGAAAATAATTTAAATTTAAATAATAATTTTACAGTTGCTGTATCGGGTGGTCCTGATAGCCTTGCTTTAGCTTTTTTTTCGAAAATTTATTCAATTAAAAAATCTTTAAAAGTCAAATATTTTCTAGTTGACCATAAATTGAGAAATAATTCATCTGTCGAAGCTTTATTTGTAAAAAATCTTTTGAAGGATTTTTCTATAGATTTAGATATTTTAAAATGGAATGGGAAAAAACCCAAAAATAATATTCAATCTCTTGCAAGAAAAAAAAGATATAATCTCTTAATTAATCAATCAAAAAAATTTAAAATTAATCACATTTTATTTGGTCATCATGAAGATGATGTTTATGAAAATTTTTTTATAAGGCTTTTAAGAGGAAGTGGTTTAAAGGGTATCGTATCTTTAGACAAAGCGACTTTAATTAATAATGTAAATATTTTAAGACCTTTAATAAACGTTGAGAAAAAAGATTTAATCTACATTTCAAAAAAGGTGTTTAATAAATATGTAGAAGACCCTTCAAATGAGGATGAAATTTTTACTAGAGCAAGAATAAGAAATTTAATTAAAAATCTTGAAAGTGAAGGTTTAGATAAAAGTAAATTTAAATTATCAATTAATAATTTAAAAAGTGTTGATCAATCAATCCTGTTTTTTTGTGAAAAAAACTTAAGAGAAAATTCGATTATCTCTCACAATAAAGTTGTATTAAAAGAAGAATTTTTTAACTTTCCTCAAGAAGTTTTGTTTAGGTCATTTTCAAAGATCTTACAGTTAGTTGGGAAAAAGTATTTTCCACCCAGAGGTAAAAAAATTAGCAATATTTTAGAAAATCTAGAGAGTAAAATCACTTTAAAATCTACACTTGGAAATTGTGTCGTAAAAAAAATTAATAGAACTGTAATTGTGTATAAAGAGCGTTAATATCCCACAATTTATAGTTATTTTGTCACTTGTTTAATTTGCAATAATTCTTATTTTAATAGCATGAATTTCAAAAATCTGGCTATGTGGGGAATAATAGTTTTCTTAACTATTGGTCTTTATAACATGTTTAAAAATCCTCAATCAAATATTAGAGGAGGAAATCAAATAATTTTTTCAGATTTTTTAACTTCAGTTGAAAATGGAGAAGTTTTAAAAGTTGAGATACAAGGAAACAACATCAAGGGTGTTTACTCAAATGGAAATTCATTTTCAACTTATGCTCCAAACGATCCTAATTTAATTGAAAAATTATCAGATAAAGGCGTAAGTATTTCAGCAGCTCCGTTAGAAGAAAAAATGCCATCTTTATTTGGTGTATTACTTTCTTGGTTCCCAATGCTCTTGTTAATTGCTGTTTGGATCTTTTTTATGCGACAGATGCAAGGTGGAAAAGGTGGAGCGATGGGATTTGGCAAGTCAAAAGCCAAGATGATGAATGAACTTAAGGGTAAAGTAACATTTAATGATGTTGCTGGAGTAGAAGAGGCAAAAGAAGAAGTAGAGGAAATTGTAGAGTTTTTAAAAGACCCTAAAAAATTTAGTAGACTTGGTGGAAAGATACCTAGAGGTGCTTTATTGGTTGGACCTCCAGGAACAGGAAAAACTTTGTTAGCAAGAGCTATTGCAGGTGAAGCAGGAGTTCCTTTCTTTACTATATCAGGTTCAGATTTTGTTGAAATGTTTGTTGGTGTTGGAGCATCAAGAGTAAGAGATATGTTTGAACAAGGTAAAAAAAATTCTCCGTGCATAATATTTATTGATGAAATAGATGCAGTGGGAAGAAGTAGAGGTGCAGGTTTAGGTGGTGGAAATGATGAAAGAGAGCAAACTTTGAACCAATTATTAGTAGAGATGGATGGTTTCGATACTAATGAGGGAGTTATTATAATTGCAGCAACAAATAGACCTGATGTTCTCGATCCAGCACTATTAAGACCTGGAAGATTTGACAGACAAGTAGTTGTTTCAAACCCAGATATTATTGGAAGAGAAAAAATTTTAAAAGTCCATGTGAAAAAAATTAAGATGGCACCAGATGTAAATCTAAGAACTATTGCAAGAGGGACTCCTGGTTTTTCAGGAGCAGATTTAGCTAACTTAGTCAATGAAGCTGCCTTATTAGCAGCAAGAAAAAATAAAAGAATTGTAACTTTAATAGAATTTGAAGAAGCAAAAGATAAAGTATTAATGGGTGCCGAAAGAAGATCAATGGTGATGACTGAGGATGAAAAAAAACTTACTGCTTATCATGAGGGTGGCCATGCTTTAGTCTCATTTAATATGCCTAGTTATGATCCAATTCACAAAGCTACTATCATTCCAAGAGGAAGAGCTTTAGGAATGGTTATGAATTTACCAGAAAGAGACAAACATGGATATTCAATCAAATATCTAAAAGCTAGACTAGCAGTTTGTTTTGGAGGAAGAGTTGCAGAGGAATTAATTTTTGGAAAAGATAACATTTCTACAGGAGCGGGTGGAGGAAGCGGTTCAGATATTAATCAAGCCACTCAACTTGCAAGAGCGATGGTAACTAAATATGGTATGAGTGAAGAGATGGGTCCAGTTGAATATGGAGAAAATCAAGAGGAAGTTTTTTTAGGAAGATCGGTTACTCAAACTCAATCAGTTTCTGAGGAAGTTGCTCAAAAGATTGACAAAGAAATTAGAAAACTTGTGGACGAAGGATATAATCAAGCTAAGAAAATATTAACTGAGAAAATAGATGATTTACATAAAATTGCTAAAGCATTAATTACTTATGAAACTTTAACAGGTGAAGAGATTGAGAACATAATTAACAAAAACTTATATCCAAAAGATAAAATTTTAGAAAATCAAGACTCAAAAGATGATCATGACTCGGCTTTAGGAGCCATGGGTCTAAAACCAAAAATTGTTCATTAATTTATAATGCAAAGATATTACACAAGAGCGTGTAATTTCTATTATGGTAATCAATCAAAAATTTTAGTAAGTAAAAAAAAAGCCATACCATTACATCAAATTAAAGAAATATCGTTTGATCATATTGAAATAATAACTAGAAAATCAAAGAAAAAAATTTCAATTAATCAAATAAAATATTTACAAAATGATTTAAAGAAAAAAGTTAATTTAGATTTAAAAAAAATTAAAACTAAAAAAAAAAATTTTTCTAACTTAAAATTTAAAAAAGTTCCAAATATACTAGGTGTCTTAAATCTTACCCCAGATAGTTTTTCTGATGGAGGAAAATTTAATACAAAACAAAGAGGAATAAGTCATGCTTTTAAACTATATAACGGTGGTGCTGATTTAATCGATGTTGGAGGAGAGTCAACAAGACCAGGTTCAAAGACAGTAAATAAAGAAGATGAGTGGAAAAGAATTAATGAAATCTTAAAATCTATTGTAAAAAAAATTCCGATTTCTTTGGATACTAGAAAATCTGATATAATGAAAAATGGAATTAAATTAGGTGTAAAACTAATTAATGATGTTTCAGGTTTAAGTTTTGATACAGAAACAATAAATGTATTAAAAAAAAGTAAAGTTCCTTTTGTCATTCAGCACACGCTTGGAACACCAGAAAATATGCAAAAAAATCCAAAATATAATAATGAATTACTGGATATTTATGATTTTTTTGAGGAGAAAATAAAATTTCTAAGATCTAAAGGTATTAAACACAATAATATAATTTTAGATCCTGGAATCGGGTTTGGAAAAAAACTGAAACATAATATGAATTTAATCAGAAGTGTTTCTATTTTTCATTCATTAGGATTTCCTATACTTGTAGGAAATTCTAGAAAAAGATTTATTAAAGATATTTCAAAAAAAAATGATAGCTTTACTAGAATTGGAGGAACAATATCGTCTTCATTATATTTGATGACACAAGGGGTTCAGATTTTAAGAATTCATGATGTTAATGAAGTTATGCAAGCAATTAAAGTTTTTAAAGAGATAACAAATAAATAATGGCAAAAAAATATTTTGGAACAGATGGAATAAGAGGAGCTATTAATAGTAAATATATTAATGGAGATATGTTTTTTAAGTTTGGACTAGCTAGTGGTACATATTTTAAATCCCAAAAGAAAAAAAAACAAACAGCAATAATTGCAAAAGATACAAGATTATCTGGATATACACTGGAACCTGCACTTGTTTCTGGTTTGGCTTCTGCTGGCATGCATGTTTACACATTGGGTCCTTTACCAACCAATGGATTAGCTATGCTTACAAAAGAAATGAAGGCCAATATGGGTATTATGATTACAGCTTCTCATAATCCTCATTATGACAATGGATTAAAATTATTTGGTCCTGATGGAATGAAATTATCAGATAAAATAGAAAAAAAAATAGAAGCTCTTATAGATAAAAAAATATCAAATAACCTTTCCAGTCCTGAAAAGCTAGGAAGAGTTAAAAGATTAGAAACAGGAACTAAACGATATATTAAAATATTAAAAAAAAATTTCACAAAAGAGTTCAATTTAAGAGGATTAAGAATTGTTATAGATTGTGCCAATGGTGCTGGTTATAAAGCAGGGCCTGAGTTATTAAAATCATTAGGCGCTAAAGTTATAGCAATAGGTGTAAACCCAAATGGTTTGAACATTAATAAAGATTGTGGTTCAACTTTTCCAAGAAAAATTAGAACAGCTGTAAAAAAATATAAAGCTCATATTGGCATTTCTTTAGATGGAGACGCTGATAGAATTATAATGTGTGATGAAAAAGGTAACATTGTAGATGGTGATCAAATAATAGCTGCTTTAGCAACAAGATGGAAAAATAAAAAAATGCTAAGAGGTGGTGTTGTTGGAACACTAATGTCGAATTATGGATTAGAAAAATATTTAAAATTCAACCGAATAAAATTTTTAAGAGCTAATGTAGGTGATAGATATGTTAAAGAAAAAATGCAAAAATTTAAATTTAATTTAGGTGGTGAACAATCAGGACATATTATTTTAGGTAAATTTGCAACAACTGGAGACGGTTTGCTTGTAGCTTTAGAAGTTCTTTTTGCTCTGAGAAAAGGTAAAAAAACGAGTGAATTTTTTCAGAGTTTTAAAAAAACCCCTCAACTATTAGAAAATATAACTGTTAAAGATAAAAATATTATTAATAAACCTGAAATAAAAAAAGTTATAAAACTCGCAGAAAAATTAATTAATGGTCAAGGAAGAGTTTTAGTTAGAAAATCAGGAACAGAATCTAAAATTAGAGTGATGGCAGAAAGTGATAATAAAATACTTTTATCCAGATGTGTAAACATGATATCCAAAAAAATAAAATAAATTGAAACCAAATTCGAAAATTTTAATTATTGCGGGTTCAGATTCATCTGGTGGAGCTGGCATACAAGCTGATATTAAGACTGTTACAGCTCTAGGTTCTTATGCGATGACAGCTATAACTGCAGTTACAATTCAAAATACCACAGGTGTAAAATCAATTGTAGGTATCAATCCGAAAGAAATTTTCAATCAAATTGTTTTTACCTCCAAAGATATTAAGCCTGATGCAATCAAAATAGGAATGTTACACTCATCTAATGTTATCAAGATGGTAATTAAAGCTTTAAATTTAATTAAAGTTAAAAGTATTATTTTAGACCCCGTCATGGTTGCAAAAGGTGGTGCCAAATTAATAGATAATAAAGCAATTAAGTTATTAAAATCGGAATTAATAAAAAAAGTTTCACTAGTTACTCCTAATATTCCTGAAGCTGAAATTTTGACTGAAACAAAAATCATATCTGTTGAAGATATGATTTATGCTGCAAATAAGCTTATGGAATTTGGAGCTAAAAATGTACTTATTAAAGGTGGACATTCAAAAAATAAAATAGTTAAGGATGTTTTTGTTAATAAAAAAGATATTAAGATTTTTAACAGTACGCGTTACAAAACAAATAATACTCATGGTACAGGTTGTACTTTATCAAGTGCAGTCACTACATTTGTGTCGTGTGGAAAACCAGCAAAGAAATCTTGTGAGCTTGGAATTAAGTATGTAAATTCAGCTATTAAAACAAACCCAAATTATGGAAGAGGTCATGGTCCAATTAACCATCTTACTTCTATAAAAGTAAATAAAAAATTTAATTAATGAAAAACATAGTTGTTGTTGGATCTCAATGGGGTGATGAAGGAAAAGGTAAGATTGTTGATTGGTTATCTGAACAGGCAGATGTAGTTATTAGATTTCAAGGTGGTCATAATGCGGGCCACACTCTTGTTATTGATGGTATTACTTATAAGCTAAGATTACTTCCATCTGGCATCGTTAGAAAAGGTAAAATATCAATAATTGGTAATGGTGTTGTTGTAGATCCTTGGGCCTTATTGGAAGAAATTGAAGAGATTAAATCTAAAGGTGTAGAAGTAGATGTAAATAACTTCATAATATCAGAATCCGCAAATCTGATTTTGCCATTCCATAGAGAAATGGATGAAATTAGAGAAGATACAGCAGGAAAAAGTAAGATAGGTACTACCAGAAGAGGAATTGGACCTGCTTATGAAGATAAAGTAGGAAGAAGATCAATAAGGGTTATGGATTTAAGATCAGAAAAAAATTTAGATCAAAGATTAGATTCTGTATTGATACATCATAATGCAATCAGAAAAGGACTTGGAAAAAAAATTTTTGAAAAAGATCAACTTAAATCTGATTTATTCAAAATCGCTCCTAAAATATTAAAATTTTCACAGCCTGTATGGCTTAAAATTGATCAATTTAAAAAGCAAAAAAAGAAAATTTTATTTGAAGGTGCTCAAGGTATTTTACTTGATGTAGATCATGGAACTTATCCTTTTGTAACTTCATCTAATACAGTTGCTTCTAGTGCAGCTACCGGAACAGGCTGTGGTCCTAATTCAATAAACTATGTTTTAGGAATTACAAAAGCTTATACAACAAGAGTAGGGGAAGGGCCTTTTCCAACAGAGCTAACTGATGAAGTAGGTGAACTTTTGGGCACACGTGGAAAAGAATTTGGAACTGTTACAAGTAGAAAAAGAAGATGTGGGTGGTTTGATGGTGTTCTAGTAAGACAAACAATTAAAGTTTCAGGTATAGATGGTATAGCTTTAACAAAATTGGACGTTCTTGACGAATTAGATGAAATTAAAATGTGCATTGCTTATGAACTAGATGGAGAAAAATTAGATTATTTGCCTGCTGCTGTAGAGGATCAAATTAAAATAAAACCAATTTACAAATCTTTTCCAGGCTGGAAATTATCTACTAGTGGAATTAAAAATATGGACTCATTACCTGATAATGCAAAAAAATATATTTTTGCAGTAGAAGACTTTATAGGTGCAAAAATATCAAGCGTCTCTACTAGTCCAGAAAGAGATGATACTATTTTAATTGAAAATCCTTTTGAAGCTTAATTTGCTGGTAATAAATTTTTAGATTTAGCAAGAAGTAGCATTTGTTTTTGAAGTTTTTCAAATGCTTTATTTTCTATTTGTCTTACTCTTTCTCTACTGATTTTATATTTTTTACTTAAATCTTCCAGGGTTGTTGGATCATCATTTAGTCTTCTTGAATACAATATCTCTCTTTCTCTGTCATTAAGCACTGTAATAGAATCTTTTAACAAGTCTTTTCTTTGCTCCATTTCCTCATGTTGAGCAAATTTTAAATCATGATCAAGCTCTTTATCTACTAACCAGTCTTGCCACTCATCACCATCCTCTCCAACTTGAGCATTCAATGAAAACTCTTTTCCAGAAAGTCTTCTATTCATTGAAACAACTTCTTCTTTACTCACATCAAGTTTGTTAGCAATATGATTTACGTGTTCATCCCTTAAATCGCCTTCAGTTTCAGGAGATATTTGGTTTTTAATTTTTTTTAAATTGAAAAATAATTTTTTTTGAGCAGTTGTTGTTCCAATTTTTACAAGACTCCAAGATCTTAAAATATATTCTTGGATGGATGCTTTAATCCACCACATAGCATAAGTTGCTAATCTAAAACCTTTTTCAGGTTCAAACTTTTTAACAGCCTGCATCAAACCAACATTTCCTTCTGAAATCATTTCATTTATTGGCAGACCATAGCCTTTGTATCCCATAGCAATTTTTGCAACTAATCTTAAGTGACTAGTTACTAATTTTTCAGCAGCTTTAATATTTCCAGTTGTTTTCCAATTTTTGGCTAACATATATTCTTCTTCTGCGGCCAACATTGGGAATTTTTTAATCTGTTCTAAATATGCAGAAAGACCACCCTCATTGGATAGTGTAGGTAGATTGTTGCTCATAGCAGAGTTTATTTAGTTAATTATACTTATTTTTCAATAATTTATTCTTCAGTGTTTCTAAGCATTTTTAAAATATTATTTAGTTCTTTAGGCAAAATTGAGGTAAAAATCAGTTCTTTCTGGGTTCTAGGATGAACAAAGCCTAAAGTCTTTGCGTGTAGAAATTGTCTGTCTAAATTTGTAATTGAATTTTGAATATCAAAATCAACGTTTTTTAATTTTTTATATTTTTTTTTATATTTATCATCACCAACTAAACTATTTCCTTTATAGTTCATGTGCACTCTGATTTGATGAGTTCTACCAGTTTCTAATTTGCATTCGACTAAACTTAATGTCGGTATTTTTTTATTTTCGAAAATTTCAATTGTTTTATAGTTTGTTACAGCTTTCTTGCCCTTTGAACTGCTCACTTCCATAAGTTGCCTATTTTTTGAACTACGAGTAATAAATGTTTCTATCCTACCAAAAGATGGTCTTAGCTTTCCCCATATTAAAAGTTGGTATTCTCTAATAATTGTGTGCTTACTGAATTGTTTTGATAAATTTTCATGGGTCTCATTATTTTTTGCCACAACAACTAAACCTGAAGTATTTTTATCAATTCTATGGACAATTCCAGGTCTTAATTCATCCCCAATAGTTGATAAAGATTCTTTATTGTAATGCATCAATGCATTTACAATTGTTTTGTCATAATTGCCTGCTCCAGGATGCATTATAATTCCTGAAGGTTTATCGATTACTAATAAATCAGAATCTTCATAAACAATATTTAATTTAAAATCATAAGGCTTTAGAGATGCAATCTCTGGTTCTGGAATCGTAAGATTTACAACATCACCAATCGAAACTTTTTTAGATGGACTTTTAATTATTTCATTATTTAGTTTTAATTTTTCTTTTAAAATTAAATTTTTAACTCTGGTTCTACTAATAATTCCGTCTCTTTTGTTAATTAATACATCTACTCTTAAATTCTTTTCTTCTTCTTCAACTATAAAATTAATGCTTTTTTCCATAAAATATAATATTAATACCAAATGCGCTTGTAGCTCAACTGGATAGAGCGCCAGATTTCGGCTCTGGAGGTTCAGGGTTCGACTCCTTGCAGGCGCACCATTTACTCTCCAATATTAATTAAAGTCCCTTTTTCTCTAGCTTTATCAAACGAAAAATAAAAAGTTGCTATAGCAACTGTGAAATAAAATGCATTTAGTGAAAGTGCGATACGAATATTTTCATAGCTAACAATTCCATTGACTAAGATATTTCTGGTTTCTTCAAATATATAAACTAATGGCAATGCGTATGCTATTGATTGAAATATTTCAGGTAAAATTTCAACTGGATAATAGATACAGCCAAAAGGTGCCAATAAAAACATTGTAGACCATGCAATATTCTCAAAAGATGGCCCAAATCTTAGCAACCCAGCTGATACAAAAAGCCCCAAAGTAATTCCAAAAATGTACAAACTTAAAAAAAGAAAAGCTAATGGTAATCCCAAGTTTAATATAGATATGCCAAATAATGGTGAGGTTAAAAGTATCGCTGGAATTAATCCGATTAAAGCTCTTATTAAAGCGGTGATTACAAGTGCAGTAATTATTTCACTAATTTTCATTGGAGCAATAAATAAATTAGTAAAATTCCTACTCCAAATTTCTTCTAAAAATAACATATTAAAACCAATGCTTGTTCTAAAAAGAAAATCATAAAGAATTGCACAAGACAATATAACTCCAACAGCTCCACTATAGTATGAACTGTGTGCTGCAAAAAAATTGGATATGAAACCCCAAAGAGTTATCTGGATAGAGGGCCAATATATTAAATCAAGTATTCTCGGGAACGACCTAGTAATTAAATAAAAATGCCTTAAAAATAATCCATATATTCTTGTAATATTCATTTATCTTTCCTAACAATTTCTAAAAAAACTTCTTCCAAGTTTTTTTGTCCATATTTTTTTATTAAATCTTCCGGGGTACCACTGTCTACGATAGTACCATCTTTCATCATCATAATAGAATTAGACAATCTTTTTACTTCATCCATGTTATGAGAAGCCAGCAAAACAGATATTTTTTTTTCTTCTTTATACGTTTCTAAAAAAGTTCTAATAAAATCTGCTGTTTCGGGGTCTAGAGCAGCAGTTGGCTCATCTAACAAGAGCACAGTAGGATCATTAATTAATGCTTTCGCAAGACTTACCCTATTTTTTTGTCCTGATGACAGCTCTCCTGTAATTTTATCTAAAAGATCTCCCAATCTTAATTTTTCTGAGAGAAAATTAATTCTCTCATTCAAATTTTGAATATTATAGAGTTTCCCATACACAATTAAATTTTGGTTTACTGTTAATTTTTTAGGCAATTCAATATAGGGAGAAATAAAATTCATTTTATGTAGAATTGAAATTTTATTATTTTCAATATTTTTACCGTTAATTAAGACTTGGCCACTTGTGGGCTTTAATAATCCTAGTATCATTCCAATTGTTGTTGTTTTTCCACAACCATTTGGACCTAATAGTCCTACTATTTCATTTTCATTAATTTTAAAATTTATATTATTAACTGCTTTTTTAGTCTTATATGATTTTGATAGATTTATGACTTCTATTGAGTTTTTCATTTGAAGTTTGATGCTCTCTTGAGTCTGTCATTTATTGTTTTTCCAATTCCTTTATTTGGTATTTTTTCTACAGCTATTGATCTATATTTATCTTTTTTTATTTTCCTCAAAACACTATACAGGTTTCTGGCAGCTTCATTTAAGTTATTTGTTTTGCTTAAATAATAAATATCTTTAGATATATTTTCTCTTTTTTTTAAGAGTACAAAAGCTTCATTTTTTTTGTTTTTTTTTGCATTCATTCTTAAAGGTAATCCTGGAGAATAGTGTAAAGGAAAAAGACCAGGAGAAATTTTATCTTTTGAATTTATATTAATTATTATTTTTTGATTCAAAGTTTTTTTAATCTTTGAAACACTCAATCCTC
Organism: Candidatus Pelagibacter sp. HIMB1695; assembly: GCF_052047655.1. Classification (NCBI taxonomy): domain Bacteria; kingdom Pseudomonadati; phylum Pseudomonadota; class Alphaproteobacteria; order Candidatus Pelagibacterales; family Candidatus Pelagibacteraceae; genus Candidatus Pelagibacter; species Candidatus Pelagibacter sp. HIMB1695. The sequence continues at coordinate 39,500 of NZ_JBNAJT010000002.1, forward strand.
CATATCTTAGTAATCTAGGTTTATTTGTTATATTTAATATTGTAGACTCGACACCAATTTTACAAACACCACCATTCAAAATAAATTTTATTTTGTTACCAAATTCATCTTTGACGTCTGCTGCTTTTACAGCACTTAATCTTGAGGAAATATTAGCACTTGGTGCTGCAACTGGATATTTTAAATTTTTGAGTAATTTTCTAAATAGAGGATGTTTTGGAAATCGTATAGCAACTGTTTTTTTATTATTAGTTACAAACTTTGATATTTTAGAATTTTTTTTGAGCTTCAATACATATGTTATTGGTCCTGGAGAAAATTTTTTATAAAGTTTAATAAGATTATCATTTATCTCACAGTCTTCTGAAATTTTTTTTAAATTAAAGTAGTGAACAATTAGTGGATTGTTAGCAGGTCTTCTTTTTAGGTTAAAAATTTTTTTAACAGCAGTGTCCGAGTATGCGTTACCTGCGAGTCCGTAAACAGTTTCTGTTGGAACAGCTACACAATGACTTTTATCTAAGTAATTTTTCGCTTTTTTGATGTTTGATTGAATATTTTTCATGTAATAGTAATGATTAATATATGAAAGATAAAAATTTACCACTCGATTATGACAATAGAACGCTTGAAGAGCTAACAGATGAGGCAAATCAAATGATAAAGTCTTTAGAGGAAAAAGATGACTTAGACAATTCTGTAGAAAGCTATCAAGAGTTAATAAAATTAAATAATTTAATTGAAAAAAAATTTCAAAAAAATTTAAGATCTATTAGTGAAAATACAAATAAAAAAATTAAGGATATCATTAAGAGAAAGTGAAAAATCAACTTAATAAAATTGCAGAAGATACTAATTTATTCTTGAAAAAATACATTCAGGAACAAGAAAATTCCAAATTAATTTACGCAATGAAGTATGGATTATTTCCTGGAGGAAAAAAAATTAGATCTAAAATATTAATTGATATTGGATCGTTATTCTCAATTAACTATCATACATTAATTGCTGTAGGTGCTGCTGTAGAATGTATTCATGCTTATTCTCTTATTCATGATGATTTACCATGCATGGATAATGATAATATGAGAAGAGGTAAACCATCAGCTCATATTAAATTTGGTGAGTCGACAGCTGTCCTCGCTGGAAATTCATTATTAACAATGGCTTTTGAAATTTTAACTAGTTCTAAGATAAGGTTGAGGGACAAAATTAAAGTTAAATTAGTAGATAAACTTTCTATGTGTTCAGGACATTTGGGTATAGCGGGTGGTCAATATTTAGATTTAGATTTTGAAAAAAAGAAAGTTTCAAAAAAACAAATTATAGAAATGGAAATTAAAAAAACAGGAAAACTTTTTAGTTTTTGTTGTGCAGTACCAGCAATCATTAAGGAGAAAAGTCTAAAGGAAATAAAATTTTTTGAGAGTCTTGGTTCTGATATTGGCCTTCTTTTTCAAATAGCAGATGATTTAATAGATTTTAAAGGTAATTCTAAAATTGCTGGGAAGAGAACAAAAAAAGATCAAAAAAAAGGCAAAGCTACCCTTATAAGTTTGCTAGGTTATGATGCTTCAATCAAATATTGTGGTAAGATTATTTCAGATATTAATAGAAATTTAAAAATTTATGGTTCAAAATCAGAAAATTTAAACGATACATTAGAATTTATATTAAATAGAAATAAATGAAAAATAATTACAAGTTTTTAGATAATATTAACTTTCCATCCGATTTAAGAAAAGTTTCTGAAAATGATTTACAACAAGTAGCTGATGAAGTTAGAGAAGAGATGATCAGTGCAGTATCTAAAACTGGTGGACATTTAGGTGCAGGTCTAGGGGTTGTTGAGCTGACTGTAGCTCTGCACTATGTTTTTGACACACCTAATGATAGATTAATTTGGGATGTAGGACACCAAGCATACCCACATAAAATTTTAACGGGAAGAAAACAAAAAATTACAACCTTAAGACAAGGTAACGGTTTATCAGGTTTTACTAAAAGATCTGAGAGTGAGTATGACCCATTTGGTGCAGCTCATAGTTCCACATCTATATCATCTGCACTTGGCATGGCTGAAGCAAATAAATTAGAAAATAAATCCTCAAATGTAATAGCTGTTATTGGAGATGGCGCAATTAGTGCTGGTATGGCATATGAAGCTATGAATAACGCTGGCGCATCAAAAACTAAAATGATCGTTATATTAAATGATAATGATATGTCTATAGCAAAACCAGTAGGTGCGATGAGAACATATTTAGCAAAGTTATTTACTGGAAAAATCTATTTTAGCTTAAGAGAAACTTTAAAATTAATCACCTCAGCTTTTTCAAAAAGATTTAGTGCTAAAGCTGGTAAGGCAGAAGATTTTTTTCGTTCTGCTGTCACCGGTGGAACACTATTTAGCTCACTTGGTTTTTATTATGCAGGACCAATAGATGGTCATGATCTTTCCACACTTGTCCCTATTTTAAGAAATGCTAGAGACTCAAAGCATGAGGGTCCAATTATGATACATATTAAAACTCAAAAAGGAAAAGGATATTCTTATGCTGAAAAAGCTAGTGATCACTATCATGGAGTATCAAAATTTAATGTTGAAACTGGAGAGCAACAAAAAAGTGGCTCTAATTTACCTGCATATACAAAAGTTTTTGCAAATACACTTGTTAAGCATGCAAAAAAAGACAGTAAGATTGTTGGAATAACTGCAGCAATGCCAGGTGGAACCGGTATGGATATCTTTGGCAAGGAATTTCCAAAAAGAATGTTTGACGTTGGTATAGCTGAACAGCATGCAGTTACTTTTGCTGCAGGTCTTGCAACAGAAGGGTATAAACCCTATGCAGCTATCTATTCTACCTTTCTACAAAGAGCTTATGATCAAGTAGTGCATGATGTAGCAATACAGAGTCTACCTGTAAGATTTGCAATTGATAGAGCTGGATTAGTTGGCGCAGATGGATCAACGCACGCAGGGTCTTTTGATATTACTTATTTGTCAACTTTACCAAATTTTATCGTGATGGCAGCTAGTGATGAAGCTGAGTTAGTAAAAATGATTAATACTTCGGTTGATATTAATGATAAACCCTGTGCAATAAGATATCCAAGAGGAACAGGTATTGGAGTTGAACTTCCTTCAATAGAGGAAAAAATAGAGATAGGTAAAGGAAAAATTATTCAGCAAGGAACCCAAGTTTGTTTGTTGAGCTTAGGTACTAGACTTGAGGAATGTAAAGTAGCTGCAGAAGAATTGAAAGCAAAGGGTATTTCAACAACAATTATAGATGCCAGATTTGCAAAACCTTTAGATGAAGATTTAATTTTAAAATCTGCAAGAGAACATGAATTAATGATTACAATTGAAGAAGGCTCTATAGGAGGCTTTGGATCCCATGTTAAAAATTTATTAGCTGAAAAAGGAATATTTGATAAAGGTTTAAAATTTAGATCCATGACTCTTCCAGATGAATTTATAGAGCAAGATAATCCAAAAAAAATGTATGATATTGCTGGATTGAATAGTCCACAAATTACAAAAAAAGTTTTAGAAGTTTTATTTAATAAGGACTCAATTAGAGTAGTAAAAAACTAACTATTTATCCGCACTGAGCCTGATTCATTAAGTAGTGGTCTAATAAAACACAATTCATCATAGCTTCTCCAACTGGAACAGCTCTTATTCCTACGCAAGGGTCATGTCTCCCTTTAACTGATATTGTGGTATTTTTTCCGAATTTATTAATAGTTTTTCTTGTAGTTAAAATTGAAGATGTAGGTTTAACTGCAAATGATGCTATTATTTCTTGACCAGAAGAAATTCCGCCTAAGATCCCGCCTGCATTATTTGAGTTAAATTTTAATTTATTATTTTTTAATGATATTTCGTCAGAGTTTTGCTCGCCACTTAGTTGTGCAGAATTCATTCCAGCACCAACATTTACTCCTTTAACTGCATTAATGCTCATAAACGCTGATGCAATATCAGAATCTAATTTTGAATAAATAGGTGCACCAAGACCTGCAGGAATACCTCTTGCTCTAACCTCTATTACAGCGCCACATGATGACCCTGATTTTCTTACACCAAGTAAATATTTTTCCCATAATTTAATCATGGACTTATCTGGACAAAAGAATGGATTTTTTGAAATAATTTTATCATTCCACTGTGACGTATCACATCCTAAGATTCCTAATTGAGTTACAGCACCTATAACTTTAAATTTTTTTCCTAATTTTTTTTGAAGTACTAGTTTAGCTATAGCACCAGCCGCAACTCTTGAGGCCGTCTCTCTAGCTGAAGATCTTCCTCCGCCTCTATAATCTCTAATTCCATATTTTTTGAAATAGGTAAAGTCCGCATGACCTGGTCTAAATTTATCTTTAATATTTCCGTAATCTTTAGATCTCATGTCTTTATTATAAATAATTAGAGAAATTGGTGTGCCAGTAGTTTTTCCTTCAAATACACCTGAAAGTATTTGTACCTTATCGTCTTCTTTTCTTTGTGTAGTAAATTTTGATTGTCCAGGTTTTCTTTTGTCTAATTCTAATTGAATATCTTTTTCATCTAGATTTATGTTTGGAGGACAACCGTCAACTATACAGCCAATAGCAGGACCGTGAGATTCACCCCAAGTTGTGAAACGAAATAGCTTTCCAAAAGTGTTAAATGACATTATTTATATTATATAGATTATTTTGTTTAAATTATGAATGAAAAAAACCAACTTGGTATTAACAGCTGTTTTTTAAATTTAGATGACCCTATTAAGTTATTTGAATTATGGATGGAAAAGGCTAAACAGAGTGAACTCAATGATCCAAATGCAGTTGCGCTAGCAACTTCAAGTAAAAATAATGTTCCATCAGTCAGAATGGTACTCCTTAAGGGTTTTAATAAAGATGGATTTGTTTTCTACACTAATTTAAATAGTCGAAAAAGTAATGAACTAAAGGAAAATCCTAACGCTTCAATGTGTTTTCATTGGAAAAGTCTTTTAAGACAAGTCAGAATTACTGGGACGGTATCATTAGTTTCTGATGATGTTGCAGATGAATATTATTCTTCCAGAGCATATGAAAGTAGAATTGGTGCATGGGCATCAAATCAGAGCCAAGAATTAAAAAATAGAGATGAATTAATAAATTCAATTAAGGTATATAAAAATAAATATTCTGATGAAACAAAAGTTCCTAGACCAAAACACTGGTCTGGATGGAATTTAAATCCACAAAATATAGAGTTTTGGTTAGATGGAGAAAATAGAATTCATGAAAGATTGCTATATACAAAAAGCCAGAATGGATTATGGAATAAGTCTTTATTAAGTCCTTAAAAATTTCTTGCTAAACTAAAAGATGTAAGTTTTTTAAGAATTTCTTTTTCTTTAGTATCCTTGAACACGCTTAAAGAATTTGATGCTAAATTAATATAATGCTGAGCTTTTTGGTAGCATTCATTTATGATCTTATATTTATTAATTAAAGATATAATATTATCAAAATCTTCTTTTGTTCTTTCTTTTTTATTAAATACTTCCTTTAGCTTATTTTTTTCATTGTTTTCTAATTTTTGGTAAAGCAAGATTATTGGTAAAGTCACTTTTCCTTCAAAAAAATCTTTTCCTATTTTTTTTCCAAATAACTTTAATTCTGAATTATAATCTAACGTGTCATCTGCAATTTGAAAAGTTAACCCCAAATTCCTTCCATAAAATTCTAGCGCATCTTTTTCTTTATTTTCTACTTCAGCTAAAATTGCACCTACTTTTGTTGAAGCAGCAAATAGTTCTGCAGTTTTGGCAGAGATAATTTTTAGATATGTTTCTTCAAGCATATCAACTTCATTATTATGTTGTAGTTGTAATACTTCTCCCTGGGCAATTTTAGATGAAGTTGATGATAATAATTTTAATACCTCTAAGTTTCCATCTTCAACCATCATCTCAAAACATCTACTTAAGAGATAATCTCCAATTAAAACCGAGGAATGATTACTCCAAATTTTATTTAAAGTTTCTTTACCTCTTCTAATCTCACCTTCATCGATAACATCATCATGCATCAAAGTGGCACTGTGAATAAGTTCTACACAAGCTGCTAAATTTACATCTCTTGAACCTTTTGAGTAACCACATAACTTAGCACTTCCCAATGTTAATAAAGCCCTAAGTCTTTTGCCACCAGTCTCTATATGATAATTAGTCATTTTTTGAACTAATTGAACATCACTAGTTAATTTGGATTTTATTCTTTCTTCAGCCAAAGCTAGTTTTTCTTCAACAGAATCTCTCAATTGGAAATATGAATTATTTATCTGGTTTTTAAGCTGTACTACAGTTCCCATATTATTTTTAAATTAATATAAATAAGATATATTTATTACTTATCATTTGACGCACCTATTTCTTCAATTATAAGTAGTCTTTATAATCAACCAAATATTCTGTAAGAGATAAATATGTTCTCCTTTTTAAAAAAGAAAAAAATTGTTTCACATATTAAATTAAATGGCGTTATTGGTAATGCTGGTAAATTTAAGCAAGGTATTGATTTTGCAGGACAGGAAGACATTATTAAAAAAGCTTTTTCACTAAAAAAAGCTGCTGCAGTAGCAATATCAATCAATTCTCCAGGAGGTTCACCTGTACAGTCACATTTAATTTATAGTTTTATTCGTCAGCAAGCTAAAAAAAGTAATAAGAAAGTTATTTTTTTTGCAGAAGATGTTGCTGCATCTGGAGGATATCTCATCTCATGTGCTGGAGATGAAATTTATGCAAATTCAAGTTCAATTATTGGTTCTATAGGGGTTATATATTCATCATTTGGTTTTACTGAATTAATCAAGAAAATAGGCGTTGAGAGAAGAGTTCACACAGCTGGAAAGAATAAGAGCACACTTGATCCTTTTATGGAAGAAAAGGAAGAAGATATTCAAAGACTTAAAAATATTCAATTAGATTTACACCAAGATTTCATAAATGTTGTTGAAAAAAGTCGTGGAGCAAAATTAAATAAAATAGAAGTAGAATTATTTTCTGGTGAATTTTGGTCAGGTTCAAGAGCTAAGAAATTAGGATTAATAGATGGCATAGGAGATGCACATGAAATCTTAAAAGAAAAGTATGGTGAAGATGTTGTAATTAAAAAATTTGAAAAAACAAAAGGTTGGTTAAGTCAAAAACTTTCATCTTCAAATCATATTGACCAATTTGCAAATATTTTAGATGAAAGATCAATCTGGCAAAGATATGGTTTCTAAATCAAAAGAGAAAATTCTTACATTTCAAGATACAATTTTAAATCTTCAAAAGTTTTGGAGCAAAAAGGGATGTGTAGTTCTACAACCTTATGACATGGAAGTAGGAGCAGGCACATTTCATCCAGCAACTACATTGAGGTCATTAGGGGCTAAACCTTGGAAGACAGCATATGTGCAGCCGTCAAGAAGACCCACAGATGGAAGATATGGAGATAATCCAAATAGACTTCAACATTATTATCAATTTCAAGTTCTTATAAAACCTTCGCCTGAAAATATTAAAAAACTTTACCTCAATAGTTTATCGTCTATAGGAATTGATCATTCAGATCATGACGTTAGATTTGTAGAAGACGACTGGGAAAGTCCAACATTGGGCGCTGCTGGTCTTGGTTGGGAGGTATGGTGTGATGGCATGGAAATTACTCAATTTACTTATTTTCAACAGATGGCAGGATTTGAGTGCAAACCTGTTTCTGTAGAAATTACATATGGATTAGAAAGAATATGCATGTTTATTCAGCAGCAAAAAAATATCTATGATCTGTTATGGAATGATGATGGTGTAAAATATAAAGAAGTATTTCATCAAGCTGAGATAGAATTTTCAGCATATAATTTTGAACATGCAAATGTAGAGTCACTTTTTAAAATGTTTGATATGCACGAGTTGGAAGCAAAGTCATTAGTTGAAAAAAAAATTTCATTACCTGCTTATGATCAATGTTTAAAAGCAAGTCATGTATTCAATATATTAGATGCACGCGGAGCAATTAGCGTTGCTCAAAGAGCAGGATATATTGCAAGAATAAGAGATATTACAAAATCAGCGGCTAGTATTTGGTTAGATAGTCAAAAATAATGTCTGAATTTTTCTTAGAATTGTTTAGTGAGGAAATACCTTCAAATTTACAAAAAAATTTAAGAGAAAATTTACTAAAAAGTTTTAATGAATTTTTTTTAGAAAAATCTATTAAATTTAAAAAAAGTTCGTCTTACTCAACACCCAATAGGTTATCAATTTTGTTTGAGGGAGTTGAAAAGAAGATAGTTTTAAAATCTGAGGAAATAAAAGGTCCTAGTACAAAGTCTCCAGATGCTGCGTTGGAGGGGTTTGCGAGATCAAATGGTGTTTCAAAAAAAGAATTGTTTATAAAAAAAACAGATAAAGGTGAGTTCTATTTTTATAAAACTAGATCAAAAAAATTAGATACTCATACATTATTAGAAGGAGCCATACCTCAAATACTGAATAAAATTCAATGGAAAAAGTCAATGAGATGGTCAAATTATGAACTATTATGGGGTAGGCCATTAAAATCTATCTTATCCATCTTTGATAAAAAAAAATTAAATTTTAAATTTCATCATTTCATTTCATCTAATTCAACATTTGTAGATAAAGAATTTGAAGAAAAGAAAAAACTATTTTTAGACTTTAAATCTTATAAAAATTTTTTTAAAAAAATGGATATACTTATCGATCACACTGAGAGAAAAGATTTAATAGAAAAAAAATTCGATATTATTTTAAAAAAAAGAAATATAAATATTGATAGTAATCCCAAGCTTCTTCAGGAAGTAGTCGATTTAACTGACCAACCAAACATAATTGTTTGTGAATTTGATAAAAAATTTTTAAATATACCTAAAGAGATTTTAATACTAACCATGCAACACCACCAAAAGTATTTTCCTACTTTTGATAAAAAAGGAAACATTACAAATCAATTTTTGGTAGTAGCAAACAATAAAGATAAAAAAGGATTAATTAAATTAGGAAATGAAAGAGTAGTTGAAGCAAGATTAAGTGATGCAGAATTTTTCTGGCAGAAAGATAAAGCTCAAAACATGGTCAAAAAAATTTCTGATTTAAAATTAATGAATTATTTCAAAGGTCTTGGAAATTATTTTGATAAAGCTCAAAGAATGCGAAAGCTTGGTGCTATTATTTCTGATGAGTTATTAATTAGCAAAGAAAAAGTAGAATTATCAGCATCGATTAGCAAAGTAGACTTATTATCTGAAATGGTTGGTGAATTTCCAGAACTTCAGGGGATTATGGGAGGTTATTTTGCAAATGTACAAGGTTTTGATAAAGAAATATCACTTGCTGTTAGTGAGCAATATTTACCCGTTGGATCTGGAACAAGAATTCCAAAAAAACCTTATAGCATTGCTTTATCCTTAGCTGACAAGATTGATACTTTAGTTGGATTTTTTGGTGTAAACCAAAAACCAACAAGTTCCAAGGATCCTTTTGCTTTAAGAAGATTAGCATTAGGGATTGTTAGAATTATCATTGAAAATAATAAAGATTTTAAAATTAGAGATTTAATAAATTATTCTTCAAGTTTGTATCAGGATCAAGGATTTGAATTTGAGAATAAATCTTTACAAAAAGAATTACTAGATTTTTTATTAGAGAGATTGAAATATTATATGAAGGAGGAAAATATCCGAAACGATATAATACAAGCTTCAATAAGTTCTTATAACTTAGATGAATCTGTAATTATTTTTAATAAAGCAAAAAATTTAAATAAAGTAATAAATAAACAAAACGGAATAGATATTATTGCAAGTTATAAAAGAGCATCAAATATTCTAGAAAGTGAGCTAAAAAAAGATAAAATCGAATTATCTAATACAACCGACCCTGGTATTTTTAAAACTGAGCTTGAAAAAAATTTATTTAAAAAAATTAATGAATTGAGGAAATATTTTTCTAGTATTAATAATGATGAAAATTTTGTTCAAACATTGGACAATTTAGCAAGTATTAAAAGAGAGGTATTTGATTTTTTTGATAATGTAATTGTGAATGAGGATGATCTGGTAATTAAGAAAAATAGGCTAGAACTAATTCAAATGATGTGTAAAACATTCGACAATTATGTTAACTTTTCTTTAATCGAGTCTAGCTAATGACAAAACTCATATTAAACTTTAATTCGAAACAATCTAGAAGTATTAAAAATCCAAAAAATTTTTTAGGTGGCAAAGGTGCTAACCTTTCTGAAATGGGCAGAATGGGTTTGCCAGTTCCTCCTGGTTTTACAATATCTACTAAAGTTTGTGAGATTTTTTATAAAGATAAGAAAAAATTGAATAACAATTTAATTTCTCAAATAAAAAAAGAATTAAAAAATATAGAAAAAGATGTTTCTAAAAAATTTGGAGACTTAAAAAATCCTTTGTTATTGTCTGTTAGATCGGGTGCTAGAGTATCTATGCCAGGGATGATGGATACAATTCTTAATTTGGGTTTAAACGACAAAACAGTAAAAGCTTTAGCTTTGAAAACTTCCAATGGGCGATTTGCCAAAGATAGTTACAGACGATTTATTCAAATGTATGGAAACGTTGTGATGGGTGTAGAGGGCTATCATTTTGAAGAGTTAATTGAAAATTATAAATTAACAAAAGGTGTTTTGTTAGATACAGACTTAGATGAAAATGATTGGGATGGTTTAATTGAAGATTTTAAAAGAACAGTAAAGGAAAAAACAAAAAAAGAATTTCCTCAAGATGTGTTTCAACAACTATTTGGAGCAATTAGTGCTGTATTTTTATCATGGGAAAGTAATAGAGCAAAAGTCTATAGAAAGTTAAATCAAATACCAGCAGAATGGGGAACAGCAGTCAACGTTCAATCAATGGTTTTTGGTAATATGGGTGACGATTGTGCTACCGGAGTCGTATTTACAAGAAATCCATCAGATGGATCAAATGAAATATATGGTGAGTACTTAATTAATGCACAAGGTGAGGACGTCGTTGCTGGTACAAGAACACCTCAATATATAACTAAGAAGGCAAGAAAAAATGCTAAAGTTGAAGCGCCTTCAATGGAGGAGTCTTTGCCAAAAGTTTTCAATGAATTAAAAAAAATTTTAAAAAAATTGGAAAAACATTACAAAGATATGCAAGATGTGGAATTTACGGTTGAAAACAATAAACTGTGGATGCTTCAAACTAGATCCGGAAAAAGAACTGCAAAATCTGCGGTAAAGATTGCAGTTGATATGGTTAAGGAAAAATTAATATCAAAAAAAGAAGCAGTATTGAGAATTGATCCAAATTCTTTAGACACACTTCTGCATCCTACACTTGATGAAAAGAGTACAATCAATGTGATAGCAAATGGTTTACCTGCTTCACCAGGAGCAGCAAGTGGGAAGGTGGTTTTTACTTCAGAAGAAGCCGAAAGATTAACTTCGATGATGCAAGACACCATCTTAGTAAGAGTAGAAACGTCACCTGAAGATATACAAGGAATGCATGCTGCTAAAGGAATTTTGACAGCCAGAGGAGGAATGACGAGTCATGCTGCAGTAGTTGCAAGAGGCATGGGAAGACCATGCGTATCTGGTTCAAGTGAAATTGATATAAATTATGAGATGAAGACATTTAAAACATCTTCAATGGAAATTAAAGAAGGGGACGTCATTACAATAGATGGATCAACTGGTAGAATTATATCAGGAAGAGTGGCAACAGTTAAGCCAGAGATATCTGGAGATTTTTCCAAAATAATGAATTGGGCAGATAGTTTTAGAAAATTAAATATTAGAACAAATTCTGAAACGCCCAAGGATACCAAAACAGCAAAAGATTTTGGAGCTGAAGGAATTGGTCTTTGCAGAACTGAACACATGTTTTTTGATGAAGAGAGAATTTTATCAGTAAGGGAAATGATTTTATCGAAAACTAAAGAAGATAGATCAATTGCATTAAAAAAACTTTTACCTCATCAAAAAAAGGATTTTATAGAAATATTTAAAATTATGAGTGGATTACCAGTTACAGTAAGGTTGTTAGATCCACCTCTTCATGAGTTTTTGCCTCGAACAGATAAAGAGATTAATGAAGTAGCAAATATTGTAAATCTTCCAGTAAAAGAAGTAGAATCCAGAATTGACGAATTGCATGAACAAAATCCCATGCTGGGTCATAGGGGATGTAGACTTGGAATATCTTTTCCTGAAATATATGAAATGCAATGTAGAGCAATATTTGAAGCTCTAGCAGAGCTTAAAAAAGAAAAAATTAGATCTGCTTTTCCAGAAATTATGATCCCATTAGTATCTACTGAAGCAGAAATAAAAATTATGAAAGATTTAGTAATTAGAATTGCAAGTGAAGTTCAAAAAGAGCTTAAATTAAAAATTGAGTTTATGGTAGGTACGATGATTGAGCTTCCTAGAGCGGCTATAAAAGCCAAAGACATTGCAAAACATGCTGAATTTTTTAGCTTTGGAACTAATGATTTAACTCAAACTACATTTGGAATAAGCAGAGATGATAGTGGAAAATTTTTAAATGATTATATAGATAATAAAATTTTTTCAATTGATCCGTTTATTTCGATAGATGATGGAGTTGGAGATTTAATCAAAATAGCTGTTGAAAAGGGAAAAAGTCAAAATAAAAATATTAAACTTGGAATTTGTGGAGAACACGGTGGTGATCCTAACAGTATTTTATTTTGCTCAAAAGCTGGATTAAATTACGTTTCTTGTTCTCCATACAGAGTTCCTGTAGCAAGATTGGCTGCTGCACAAGCCGAATTAAAAGACAAATAGAGAGAGTTTTATGAAGGGATACAGATTTATTACAGATGATGACACATCAAAATTTTGTCACCGTGTTACTGAGGCATTGTCAAATGGTTGGACTTTATATGGAGAACCAAAAATGACATTTGATAAAAAAAGAGGTGTTATGCGTTGTGGACAAGCAGTAATAAAAAATTCACCTAAAAAAAAATACTCAAAAAAAATTAATTTATCATCAATTTGAAGTAGGGGGCGTTCTGTTGCCAGGTGCCCCGGACCCCGTGCTTAATTAACTAAGTTAATTATGCAGCAAGTGCGTAACTTTCGTTAGCAATTATAAATTAGCCCGTTACGGTGGAACAATCCCGAACGAAAGAATAGCCTTTAGTCACCCGTCGATTCTAGTTCACCCCCGTAAGTTGTAATGGTGGAGGTGGTGGGTACTGCCCCCACGTCCGCAATGGTTATTACGAAATTCGTTTATCGTCGTAGTTGGAAATCCAACATTAATAATATAAAAGTAATTACAACAGATTCAATAACAATCATGAAATTAACAAAAGAACAATCAGAAGAAATAAAAAGCCAGCAATCCCAAAGCAATCAAACTAAAAGAGTTACCGCTCCAGAGCTTGAAAAAATACTCTATGAAGCGCTGCCAGCATTAGATCATGGATTTGTAAGAGTAGTTGATTATATGGGTGATGACACGTCTATAGTTCAGTCAGCAAGAGTATCTTATGGAAAAGGGACAAAGCAAGTTTCAACAGATAAAGGTTTAATAAAATACTTGATGAGACATTGGCACAGCACTCCATTTGAAATGTGTGAAATAAAATATCATATTAAACTTCCAATATTTATTGCAAGGCAGTGGATCAGACATAGAACCGCCAACGTTAATGAATACTCTGCAAGATATTCAATTTTAGATAAAGAATTCTACTTACCAACTAAAGAAAATTTAGCTGCACAATCGACTAGTAACCGACAAGGAAGAGGAGATGTCCTTGAAGGAAAACAAGCAGAAGAAGTTTTAGAACTTTTGAAAAGTGATGCAGAGAGAACTTATGACAATTATGAAACAATGCTTAATGAAAGATATGATGGTTCAACAATTGACGAGAATAAAAAAGGATTAGCAAGAGAACTTGCAAGAATGAACCTAACATTAAATACTTATACTCAGTGGTATTGGAAAACTGATTTATTAAATTTAATGAACTTTTTAAGGTTAAGAGCTGATAGTCACGCTCAGTATGAAATTAGAGTTTATGCAGACATAATGTTGGATACAGTTAAAAAATGGGTACCGATAACTTATGATGCATTTATGGATTACAGAGTAGGAGGGACAGAGGTTTCTGCTAAGGGAAAAGTTATAATTCAAAAACTTATTAAAGGTGAAAATGTAGATGTTGAAAGCTCAGGTCTATCTAAAAGAGAATGGAATGAATTAATGGCTGCTTTTGATCTTAAAGATAAGTTGATTTAATCTTCTCAGCAAAATCTAGATATATTTTTGAAATCTCATGTTCTGGGTTTGATTCGACTATTGGTTTTCCTTGATCACCAGAATTTCCAACTTCTGGATTGATTGGTATTTCTCCCAAATATTCTTTCTGAAATTCTTCTGCTGTTTTTTTTACCCCACCTTCTCCAAAAATTTTGTACTTCTTTCCATCATCTCCAACAAAAAAACTCATGTTATCAACTAAACCTAAAATTTTAACTCCAAGCTTATCAAACATTTTAATTCCTCTTTTTACATCCAAAAGAGCAACTTCTTGTGGAGTTGATACTATGATTGCACCATCCATTTTAATTTCTTGTGAAAAAGTTAATTGAGTATCACCAGTTCCTGGAGGCATATCAACAATTATAAAATCTAAATCTTTCCAATTAACCTTCTGAGTAAAAGTTTTAATTGCACTCGTCACCATTGGACCACGCCAAATCATCGGAGTTTGCTGATCTGCTAAAAATCCAATTGACATACATTGAATGTCATATTTTGTTATGGGATCTAATTTTTGACCGTCACTTTTTGGCTTTTCATTAATATCAAACATTTTTGGAATTGAAGGACCATAAATATCAGCATCTAACAATCCAATTTTGCATCCAACTTTTTTTAAAGCCAAAGCAAGATTCGTTGCAAATGTAGATTTACCTACACCACCTTTTGCACTTGATATAGCAATAGTAAACTTAGTTCCTAGAATTGGATTTTTTGTAAAAACTCTAGGCTCCACCTTCTTTTTCATTGCGTCACTTAGTTCTGGCTTTTTATCTGACATAAAACTATCCTTACTTGTTTTTTGCGATAAAGACACTATATACTTTGACATATGTCAGATGATTTCAGAGGCAGAGGCGGAAGCCCATGGGGAACACCTCCAGGAGGTGGAAGTGGAGGAAATGGTTCAGGAAGAGGACCAACACCACCAAACGTAGATGAAATTATCAGAGAGTTTCAAGACAAAATAAGAAAGTTTTTACCTGGTGGAAAATCTTCAGGTGGAAAGTCTATTGGATTAATTTTATTAGTCTTAGCCTTTGTATGGCTTGCAAGTGGGCTTTATAGAGTATTACCTGATGAACAAGGAGTTGTTCTTAGATTTGGAAAATTTGTTAAAACTACTCAACCTGGATTGAACTATCATATTCCTTTTCCAGTTGAGACTGTTCAAACTCCAAAAGTAACAAAAGTAAATAGAATCGATATTGGATTTAGGTCTGAAAGAGATAGTGGTTTTTCTACAGGTGGAGGAGTTGCAGATGTTCCTCAAGAAAGTTTAATGCTTACTGGTGATGAAAACATTGTAAACATCGATTTTTCGGTATTTTGGGTTATCAAAGATGCTGGAAATTTTTTGTTTAAAATTCAGGATCCTATAGGAACTGTTAAAGCAGCTGCAGAAACAGCAATGAGAGAAGTTATTGCTAAAAGTGATATTCAACCAATATTAACAGAAGGTAGATCAAGTATTGAGATTGAAACTCAAGAAATTATTCAAAGCATTTTAGATGATTATGAAAGTGGAGTACAAATTACTCAAGTACAAACGCAAAAAGCTGATCCACCTGATCAAGTAATTGATGCATTTAGAGATGTTCAAGCTGCGAGAGCAGATATGGAAAGATCTAAAAACGAGGCTGAAGCTTATGCAAACGATGTGATCCCAAGAGCAAGAGGGGAAGCGCAGAAAATTTTACAAGCTGCAGAAGCTTATAAAAAAGAAGTTGTTGCTAAAGCTGAGGGTGAAGCTAGTAGATTTTTAGCAATTTACAATGAGTATGCTAAAGCAAAACAAGTTACACAAGAAAGAATGTTTTTAGAGACAATGGAAACGGTTTTAGCAGATATAAATAAAATTATCATAGATAAAGAGTCTGGTTCAGGTGTGGTTCCTTACTTACCGTTACCAGAATTAAAAAAGAAAGAGACAAATTAAATGAAAGCTGGAAAAATAGTAGCTGGAATATTAGTTTTAATTGGTGTTGTAGCGTTCCTATCAGTAATCATAGTCAAAGAAGTTAATCAAGCGATAATTCTTCAATTTGGTGATCCAAAAAGAATTATAATGAAACCAGGCTTGAACTTTAAGATTCCATTTATTCAAAACGTTGTTTATTTAGATAAAAGGATTTTAAATTTAGATACCCCGCCAGAGGAAGTAATTGCATCTGACCAAAAAAGATTGATTGTTGATGCTTTTGCGAGATTTCAAATAGTTGATCCTTTGAAATTTTATATTTCTGTTGGAGACGAAAGGGTTGCAAGATCAAGATTGTCTACGATTATAAACTCAAGAATTAGAAATGTTTTGGGTCAAGAAGAATTACAAACTTTGCTATCACAAGATAGATCAAAACAAATGTCTTTGATTAAAGACGGAGTTAATAACGAAGCGCAAAATTTTGGAATAAATATTGTAGATGTAAGAATAAAAAGAGCTGATCTTCCTACAGCAAACAGTGATGCAATTTACAGAAGAATGCAGACTGAGAGAGAAAGAGAAGCAAAGGAATTTAGAGCAAAAGGTGCTGAGATGGCAGTGACAATTACTTCGACTGCTGACAAAGAAGTAACCGTGATATTAGCAGATGCTCAAAAACAATCAGAAATCATGAAGGGAGAAGGTGACGGTGAAAGAAATAAAATCTTTGCAGATGCTTTCGGACAAGACCCTGAATTCTTTTCTTTCTACAGATCAATGCAATCTTATAGTAAAGCGTTTACTGCAGGTGAAACCTCAATGATCTTGTCTCCAGATAGTGAATTTTTTAAATTTTTTGGAAATACAACTCCCGATATTAAACAATAATTTTTAGATGAATGAGCTAGTCATAGCTTTTGGTCTTTTTTTATTTATAGAGGGAATTTTATATGCCTTATTTCCAGCAAAAATGAAAAGTATGCTTAAAAAACTTGAACTGGTTAAAGATAGTCAACTAAGATCAGGAGGACTTATTTTTGCAGTTATAGGTTTTGTGATTATTTATTTTATTAAAAGTTAATATGAAAAAATTAAAATTTATTGTTTTAACAATTATATTTTCTCTAAGTTTTTCATTACAATCAAACTCTAGACCTGTTCCAGCATCATTTGCAGATCTTGCAGAAAAATTAATGCCTTCTGTGGTAAATATTTCTACTTCAACTACTGTGGTTACAAATAATAACTCTTTTCCATTTCAATTCCCTCCAGGATCTCCATTTGAAGATATGTTTAAAGAATTTGGAACTCCTCAAGAGAGAAAATCAGCAGCTTTGGGTTCTGGATTTATTATTGATGAGAAGGGAGTGGTAGTTACAAATAATCACGTAATTCAGGATGCTGATGATATTATTGTTAGAGTTAACGGAGACCAGGAATATAAAGCAAAAGTGCTTGGCGCCGATCCTTTGATGGATATAGCAGTGTTACAATTAGATACAGAAGATAAATTTAAACCAGTTGGCTTTGGAGACTCTGATAAAGCAAGAATTGGTGATTGGGTTTTAGCAATTGGAAATCCATTTGGTCTTGGCGGGACAGTAACTGCTGGAATTATTTCAGCAAGGAACAGATCTATTGGGTTATCAAGATATGAAGATTTTATTCAAACAGATGCATCAATAAATTCAGGAAATTCAGGTGGACCTTTATTTGACATGGAAGGAAATGTAATTGGAATTAATACAGCCATCTTAGGAAGAAATGGTTCTATTGGTATAGGATTTTCAATTCCATCCAATAGTGCTCAACAAGTAATTAAACAATTAATTGAATTTGGTGAAACAAAAAGAGGTTGGCTAGGTGTAAGAATTCAAGATGTAACAAAAGAAATTGCTGAGGTTGAAGAACTAGATAAACCAAGAGGTGCTTTAGTTGCAAGTGTTGCTGAAAATAGTCCTTCTAAAAAAGCAGGAATTCAGGCTGGAGATATTATTTTAGAGTTTAATGGAGTTGAGATTAAGCAAATGAAAGAGTTGCCAGCAATTGTTGCAAGAACAGAAGTTGGAAAAAATGTAGATGTAAAAATTTGGAGAAATAAAAAAGAAATAACCAAAAAGGTTTTGTTGGGAAGATTAGAAACCTCTGATGACTTCAAAGTAAGTGAAAATCCAAAACAAGATGAAAATAATTTAGATGAAATTGTAGAGAGTTTAAGAATATCAGTAAGACCTTTAACTAAAGAGGATATAAAAAACCGTAAATTACCAAACCAAACTACAGGATTAGTAATTACCAATATGGCTAATAACAGTCCTTTAGTAAACTCAATCGAGATCAATAGCATTATTATTGAAGCTCAGAAGAAAAAAATTAAATCAGCAGATGATTTAAGAGATATCACTCAGAAAGCAATAAACTCTAATCAAAAAACTATTTTAATTGCAATTTATAACAATCAAAATCAACGAAGATATATTGGCGTTAAATTAGATTAGTAATGGATTTGAAATCCAAGATAATTTTAATTTCAGGACCTACAGCATCTGGAAAATCAAGTTTTGCAATTAAACTTGCAAAAAAAATTAATGGAGAAATTATTAATGCAGATAGTATGCAAGTTTATAAGCAACTTAAAATTTTGTCAGCAAGACCTAGCCCAAAAAATTATCAGTCAATAAAACATCATTTATATGGTTTCCAAGATGCAAAGAAAAGTTTTTCAACTGGTGATTGGCTTAAAATTGCAAGTAAAAAAATAATTGAAGTTAAAAATATAAAAAAAGTTCCAATTCTTGTAGGAGGAACTGGGCTTTACTTCAAAGCATTAACTGATGGTTTGGTTCAAATTCCGAACATTCCAGTAAGGTTTAGAAATAAAATTAGAAATCTAAATAAAAAAATTGGCCAAAATAAATTTTACAATCAATTATTAAAACTAGATCCTCTTTCAAAAAATAAAATTAATCCAACGGATACCCAAAGATCAATAAGAGCTTTTGAAGTTAAAAAGTTTACAAAGAAATCTCTTCATGAATGGTTTAAAAATACTAAATCAAACTATTTAGAAGAAGATTTTATAAAAATTTATATTGATTATCCACGTGATGAATTGGTTGAAAGAATTCATCAAAGAACTGGAAAAATGATTAAAATGGGTGCCGTGAATGAGGTTAAAAGATTTTTAAAACTAAAAATTAATGAACAAATGACTGCATGTAAAGCAATTGGAATAAATGAAATTCAGGAATATTTAGCAAAAGAAAAAAAAATTGATGAAATCAAAGAAAAAATATCAATAAAAACTAGACAATATGCTAAAAGACAAAGCACATGGGCTCGAGGAAACATGAGTGATTGGGTTAAACTTAAGCCATCTGAGATTAATAATTTTTTAAAAAAAATTTAATTTTTCCATACTTAACCTTGACCAATCAGCACAACTTCAGCTAGATTGCGAAATGCCAAAATTATTAACTGGTGCTGAAATCGTATTTAAGTGTCTTGAAGACCAAAAGGTAAATCATATCTTTGGTTATCCTGGCGGTGCTGTACTGCCAATATATGATGAGTTAAAAAATCATCCATCTATTAAACATATTCTTGTAAGACACGAGCAAGGTGCAGGTCATGCAGCTGAAGGTTATGCAAGATCATCTGGAAAACCTGGTGTTGTTTTAGTTACTTCAGGCCCTGGTGCCACTAACGTCGTTACAGCTTTAACAGATGCATACATGGACTCAGTTCCAATGGTTTGTATTTCGGGTCAAGTTCCAACACACCTTATTGGTACGGATGCATTTCAAGAATGTGACACAACAGGAATTACAAGACCATGCACAAAGCATAACTGGTTAGTAAAAGATATCAACGACCTTTCAGATGTTATGCATGAAGCATTTAAAGTTGCAACAACTGGAAGACCAGGTCCTGTATTAATTGATATTCCAAAAGATATTCAATTTGCAAAAGCAAAATATAAAAAACCAAAAAAAGAAAAAAGTTTAAATGGCAAATCTTACAATAAGTTTTCAACTGATGAAATTGACCAATTAATTAATTTAATTAGTAAAGCAAAGAAGCCAATAATTTATAGTGGCGGAGGCGTGATTAATTCAGGACCAAAAGCAAGTGAAGCTCTTAGAAAATTTGTTGAGCTAACAGGATTTCCAATTACTTCAACTTTGCAAGGTCTAGGTGCTTATCCTGGAGACGATAATCAGTTTTTAGGAATGCTAGGAATGCACGGAACGTATGAAGCAAACAATGCAATGCATGACTGTGATTTATTAATAAACATTGGTGCAAGATTTGATGACCGTATTACTGGAAAAATTGATGAGTTCTCTCCTAATTCAAAAAAAGTTCATATTGATATTGATCCATCATCAATTAATAAAATTATTAAAGTAGATCTTGCAATCGTAGGTGATGTAACGAAAGTAATTGATAAAGTAAACAAAACAATTGTTAAAAAGAAAAATGGTAATGGTAAATCAAATAAACCAAATATTGCAAAATGGTGGGAACAAATTCAAAAATGGAGAAGTAAAGACTCTTTAAATTTCATTAACAGTGAAGATAGTATAAAACCTCAGCATGCTGTTCAAAGACTTTATGAGTTAACAAAAAATAAAGATACTTATGTAACAACAGAAGTAGGTCAGCATCAAATGTGGGCTGCTCAACATTATAAATTTAACAAACCCAATAGATGGATGACTTCAGGTGGATTAGGAACTATGGGTTATGGATTACCAGCAGCTGTTGGAGTTCAAGTAGCTCATCCAGAAAAATTAGTTATTGATATTGCAGGAGAAGCATCAGTTTTAATGACAATGCAAGAGATGTCCACGGCTGTTCAATATAATTTACCAATAAAAATATTTATTTTGAACAACCAGTACATGGGAATGGTAAGACAGTGGCAAGAGCTGCTTCATGAAAAGAATTATTCTGAAAGTTATTCAGAAGCATTACCAGATTTTATGAAAATGGCTGATGCTTATGGCTGTAAAGGAATTAAGGCTGATAATCCATTAGAGCTAGATGAAAAAATTCAAGAAATGGTTGACCATAATGGTCCTGTTATTTTTGATTGTCATGTGGATCCAAACGAAAACTGTTTCCCAATGATACCTTCAGGTAAACCTCATAATCAAATGATCTTAGGACCAAACGATCAAGAAGAGAATAAAATAAAAGGAAAAGGCAAAGCCTTAGTTTAATCAAAATGCCAAAATCAAAGTCAGCTTATAGCTCTCCAACTATAAAACAAAAATCAGATACTTATATTTTTGTAGTTTGGGTAGATAATGAAGCGGGTGTTCTTGCAAGAGTGGTTGGCCTGTTTTCTGGCAGAGGTTATAATATTGAGTCTTTGGCAGTAGCAGAAATTGATGCTATCAAAAACATATCTAGAATAACAATTGTAACAACCGGAACACCACAAGTAATTGACCAGATTAGACTGCAATTAACCAAATTAGTTCCTGTACACAAAGTTGCTGAATTTAAAAGAGACGATAAAGACGTGATTTTTAAAGAGATGGCTTTATTTAAAATTGTAGGTAAAAAAAATAAAATTGAAAAATGTTTAAATGCTTGTAAAAAATTTAACCCAGTAGTATTGGATAAAACAAAGTCATCTGCAGTTATTCAAATAACAGCACTTAGACGAGAGATTGATAAAATGAACAAAAAATTAAAACCCTTTGGACTTATAAGCACTTCAAGAACAGGGGCTGTTGCAATGACAAGAGGTGCAAAAATTTTTAACTAATTAATAGGAGATAAATTATGAAAATGTTTTATGAAAAAGATGCAGATGTAGATTTAATTAAAAATAAAAAAATAGCTATTTTTGGTTATGGAAGCCAAGGTCACGCTCATGCACTTAATCTAAAGGATAGTGGAGTTAAAGAGATTGTTGTTGCATTAAGAGAAGGATCATCAAGTGTTGCTAAAGCTGAATCAAAAGGTTTAAAAGTGATGAATTTATCTGATGCAGCTGCTTGGGCAGATGTTGTTATGATATTAACTCCAGATGAATTACAAGCTGAAATTTATAAAAATCATATTGAACAAAGAGTGAGAGAAGGAACAAGTATTGCTTTTGCTCATGGTTTAAATGTTCACTATGACTTAATTAAAGCAAGAAAAGATTTAGATGTATTTATGGTTGCTCCAAAAGGACCTGGTCATTTAGTAAGAAGCGAATATGAAAAAGGTGGTGGAGTTCCATGTTTGTTTGCTGTTCATCAAGATGGATCTGGTAAAGCAAGAGATTTAGCTCTTTCCTATGCTTCAGCAGTAGGTGGAGGAAGATCAGGTATTATTGAAACTACTTTCAAAGACGAAGTTGAAACAGACTTATTTGGTGAACAAACTGTTTTATGTGGTGGTTTAGTTGAACTAATTAAAAATGGATATGAAACTTTAGTTGAAGCTGGGTATGAACCAGAGATGGCATATTTCGAAACAGTTCATGAAGTTAAATTAATTGTTGATTTGATCTATGAAGGTGGAATTGCAAATATGAATTATTCAATTTCAAATACTGCAGAATATGGTGAGTATCAATCTGGTCCAAGAATCATCAACAAGGAAGAGACAAAGAAAAGAATGAAAGAAGTTTTGGCAGATATTCAATCAGGTAAATTTACCAAAGAGTGGATGGATGAGTGCAAAACTGGTCAAAAAAACTTTTTAGCAACTAGAGCGAAATTGGCTGAACATTCTGTAGAAAAAGTTGGGGCAGAGCTAAGAGCCATGATGCCTTGGATAAGTAAGAAAAAATTAGTTGATAGCGATAAAAGTTAATTATTAATAGAATTTTATATCTGTAATAATCTTTTTTTTTCACTTATAATTTTTTTATAAATTTAAAAAAGAGGTTAATTATGAAGGCTAAAAATTTAGTAAGAATATTACTATCATTAGTTCTAGTATTTGGATTTTCCTCAGCATGGGCAAAAACTATCAAATGGTCAATGCAAGGAGACAGTCTTACACTAGATCCACACGCACAAAACGAAGGTCCAACTACTCAAGTATCTAGACAAGTTTATGAAGCTCTTGTTCAAAGAGCAGTAGATATGAAAATTGAACCAGCGTTAGCAAGAAAATGGACAGCTACAGATCCTAATACTTGGATCTTTAATTTAAGAGAAGATGTAAAATTTTCTGATGGTTCTAAAATGACATCAGCTGATGTTGTATTTAGTATATTAAGAGCTAAACAAAGAACATCTGATTTCAAAGAATATATAAGCACAATATCTGATGTTAAAGCGGTTGGGGAATATGCTGTTAAAATTACAACAAGCAAACCTAATCCTATACTTTTAAATCAACTGTCAAACATTTTTATAATGTCTAGAGCTTGGTCTGAGAAAAACTTTGCAATGTCTCCTCAGAATTGGGATGCAGGACAAGAAACCTTTTCAGCAACTAATGCTTTGGGAACTGGTCCATTTAAAATTACTTTGAGAGAACCGAACACAAAAACAGTGTTTAAAAGAAATAAGCATTGGTGGGGTGATATGGAAGATGATGGCATAAAGCAAATTGAGTTACTTCCAATTAAAAATGCTGCAACAAGAGTAGCTGCCTTACTATCCGGTGAGATTGATTTAGTGACTGATGCACCTGTTCAAGATTTAAAAAGAATTGGTTCTTCTTCAGAACACCAGGTTGTAAGTACACCGCAGATGAGAACAATCTTTTTAGGAATGGATCAAGCAGCAGATAAATTAAGAACTGGAAACACTGGTGATAATCCTTTCAAGAAAAAAGAAGTTAGACAAGCACTTTATCAAGCAATTGACATTGAGGCTATCAAGAAAAAAGTAATGAGAGGTCTAAGTGAACCAGCTGGAATAATTACATTCCCAGGAGTAAATGGTTACACAGCAGAACTTGATAAAAGATTACCTTATGATGTTGATGCAGCAAAAAAACTTTTAGCTAGCGCAGGTTATCCTAACGGGTTCGATGTAGAACTAAGATGTCCAAACGATAGATATGTAAACGATGAAGCAATTTGTACAGCTGTTGTTGGAATGTTAGGTAAAATTGGAGTTAATGTTAACTTGTTTGCTCAAACAAAAAGTAAACACTTCAAAGAGCTAAAAGATGACCAAGGTGATTTTTATATGCTTGGATGGGGTGTACCAACTTTAGACAGTCATTACGTATTTCATTATTTATATGAAACAGGTGCTAGTTGGAACAAAGTTAACTTCAGTAACCCTGATGTAGATGCTGCAATTAGAGTTATGGAAGGTGAAGTTGATTTAGATAAAAGAAACGCTGCAATTGCAAATGCTTGGAAAATTGTAAAAGATGATATTGCTTATCTTCCTTTGCACCACCAAGTTATTTCTTGGGCATCTAAAAGTAACGTGAACGTTCCTATCAGACCTAATAACGAACCGTTATTTAGAGCTGCTAGCGTAAATTAAATTAAAATTATTATAAGCCCCTTAAATTTATAAGGGGCTTATAAATTTAAAATCCTCATAAATTGATAAAGTATTTTTTTAAAAGATTATTTCAATCAGCTTTGGTAATGCTAGTTGTTGCCTTTGTCTCTTTTTCCTTGTTCAATTTTGTTGGAGACCCAATAAACAACATGGTAGGAGAAGAAACTTCAGACGAAGAAAGAGCTGAATTAAGAGAAACATTGGGTTTAATGGATCCAATTCATGTTCAATTCTCAAGATTTGTAATTAATGCGTCTAAAGGAGAGTTTGGTATTTCTTATCAATTAAGAAGACCTGTGTCTGAACTGATTGTTGAGAGATTACCAGCTACTATTGAGCTTGTTGTAATTTCTGCTTTGATAGCATTAGTAACAGGAACTCTTTTAGGAGTTTATACGGGTATAAATAGAAAGGGTTTTTTAAGTGACTTTGTTTTAGCAATTTCATTGCTTGGAGTGTCACTCCCCACATTTGTAATTGGAATATTATTTATTTACTTATTTGCTGTAATTCTAGGAGTACTTCCTTCTTTTGGTAGAGGAGAAGTTGTTGATATAGGATTTTGGACAACAGGTTTTTTAACAGTTTCAGGTCTTAAAGCGATAATTCTTCCATCAGTTACATTAAGTCTTTTTCAAATGACATATATCATCAGGCTAGTAAGAGCTGAAATGATGGAAATCTTACAAACTGATTATATAAAATTTGCTAGAGCACGTGGAATTAGTGAAGATAGTATTAAATATAAACATGCACTAAAAAATGGTTTGATACCTGTAATAACGATTGCTGGAATTAATATTGGAACTTTAATCGCGTTTTCAATTATTACTGAAACTGTTTTTCAATGGCCTGGAATGGGTTTCTTGTTTATTCAAGCTGTTCAGTTTGTAGATATACCAATTATGTCAGCTTATTTAGTTTTCATCGCATTTGTTTTTGTGATGATAAATTTTATAGTTGATATTCTTTATTATTTTATTGATCCAAGGATTAGAGTTAAAGGAGATGCCGCAAGTGGATAATAATTTAAATTTATCAAGATGGGAAAGAATCAAGGATAGTGATATCTATCATAGCTTCATAAAATCTCCGACAGCAATTATATCTTCTGCAATTTTATTTATTATTTTTTTCTGTTCTTTTTTTATTGAATTTTTAACACCTTACACTCCTTTTGATCCATCATCCTTATCTTTGATGGATGCATTTACACCACCATCTTGGACAGAAGATGGTTTAGCACAATTTATTCTAGGAACAGATGGTCAAGGAAGAGATATGTTATCAACCATTTTATATGGATGTAGAATATCTCTTATTGTAGGTTTTGCTGCAATTATATTTAGTCTAGTTCTTGGTGTTGGTTTAGGATTAACAGCTGGATATTTTGGAGGCAAATATGAAATGGTAGTAATGAGACTTACAGATGTTCAGTTGACTGTACCAAGTATATTGATGGCACTATTGGTTGATGGAATAGTAAGAGGATTAATTTCAAGAGAAATGCATGATGAAATGGCGATATATGTTTTGATATTTGCTATTGGAATTTCCGAATGGCCACAGTTTGCAAGAGTATCTAGGGCAGCAACTTTAGTAGAAAAAAATAAAGACTATGTTTCTGCCTCAACGATAATTGGTGTTTCTAATATAGTAATTATGTTTAAACATATTTTACCAAATATTATGAGACCAGTTTTGGTAATCGGTACAATTGGTTTAGCTCTTGCTATCTTAGCAGAGTCAACTTTAAGTTTTTTGGGTGTTGGTGTTCCTCCAACCACTCCTTCTTTAGGAACTTTAATAAGATTAGGTAATGATTTTTTATTTTCAGGAGAGTGGTGGATTACGTTTTTCCCTGCAATTTTTTTAGTGATTTTAGCTTTTTCAATTAATTTATTAGGAGACTGGATGAGGGATACTTTAAATCCAAAATTAAAAAAATGAGTTTTTTAAAAATAAATAATTTAAGTGTTGATTATAAAATGCGTAAAGAGACTGTTTACGCAGCCAAAAACGTTAATATTGAGGTAAATAAAGGTGAAATTTTAGGATTGGTTGGAGAGTCTGGTTCTGGAAAAAGCACTGTTGGAAACGCCATAATTAATTTAATTGATGAGCCAGGAAAAGTCTCGAGTGGCTCAGTAATTTTGGGAGATTTAAATATTCATAAAAACTCAGAGAGTATAATTAAATATCGAGGTAATAAAATTGGATTAATATTTCAAGACCCACAAACATCTTTAAATCCAATATTAACAGTTGGTGAACAATTAATTGAAACTATACAAACTCATCTAAATTTAAACAAAGAGGAAGCAAAAAATAAATCTATTAATTTATTAAAAGAAGTTGGAATTAAGGATGCTGAAAAAAGATTTAATGACTATCCTCATCAGTTTTCAGGAGGAATGAGACAAAGAGTGGTTATTTCTTTAGCCTTATGCTGCGAACCAGAATTATTAATAGCTGATGAACCTACTACTGCTCTAGATGTTTCTATTCAATCACAGATTTTAGATTTAATAAAAAAACTTACAAAAGAAAGAAACTTGGCTGTGATTTTAATAACACATGATATGGGTGTAATAGCAGAAACAGCTAATCGTGTAGCTGTAATGAAAAGTGGAAATTTAGTCGAAATTGGTGAGACAAAAAAAATTTTAACAACTCCTCAACAAAGTTATACCAAAAGTCTTGTAAGTTCGGTTCCACCTACGAATAAGAAAATTTCAAGATTTGTAATAGTAGAAAAAGAAAACAAAAATAAAGAAAATAATATTAAAATATTGAATAGATGGATTAAAAAAGAAATTATCAACCAAGATTTAGTACAAGTAAAAAATCTCAATAAAAGTTTTGATGATAATTTTTTTACTGAAAATTCTAAAAATTCTGTATTAGCTGTAAATAATGTTTCATTCGAAATAAAAGAAGGTGAATCATTTGGATTAGTAGGTGAAAGTGGAAGTGGAAAATCTACTATTGCAAAAATGATTGTGAATTTATTTAAACCTTCTTCAGGAGATATATTTTTTGATAAAACTTGTATTACGAAAATAAAAAATAGATCAGAATTAATGAAATTTAGGAAACAAATACAAATGATATTTCAAGATCCCTATTCATCACTAAATGGTAGATTGAAAGTAAAAGATATAATTGCTGAGCCTATTACACTTCACAATCCTTCTATTTCTAACTCAGATCTAAATAATTATGTAAATGACTTATTGGATTCAGTTGAAATGACTCAAAAATCAGCAGATAGATATCCACATGAATTTTCTGGTGGTCAAAGACAAAGAATTTCTATTGCAAGAGCTTTAGCAACACAACCAAGGCTCTTAGTTTGTGATGAACCCACATCTGCACTAGACGTTAGTATTCAAGCACAAATATTAAATTTGTTAAAAGATCTTCAAGAGCAATTAAATTTAACAATTTTATTTATTAGCCATGACCTACCGGTTGTAAGACAAATGTGTGATAGAATTGGAGTTCTAAAAGATGGTAAGTTATGTGAAATTTCAAATACTGAGGATTTATTTTTGAATCCTACACATGAATACACAAAGAAACTTTTACACTTGATGCCAAAAATTGAGTCAATTTATAATTAATTTTTGTATCACATAAAATGGACGAAAAAATTTAGCTATTTACACTAATTATTTTGCAATCTCTCTTATAGATTGTATTATAGATTTTCTAAAAATTTTATTATGAGTGACAAAGATAAAGTCTTTATATTTGATACAACTATGCGTGATGGCGAGCAATCACCTGGCGCATCAATGAGTTTGGAAGAAAAAATTCAGATTGCTAGAGTATTTGATGAACTGGGAATTGATATTATCGAAGCAGGTTTTCCTATAGCATCACCAGGAGATTTTGAGGCAGTTTCTGAGGTTAGTAAGATTTTAAAAAATTCTATTCCAGCAGGATTATCTAGACATTCAGTAAAAGATATTGACAGAGCTTACGAAGCATTAAAACATGCTCCTAGATTTAGAATACATACTTTTATTTCAACAAGTCCTCTACATATGAAACATAAATTAAATATGTCACCCGAAGATGTTTATGAGTCAATTGGTAAACACGTTTCTTATGCAAGAAAATTTACTGATGATGTTGAGTGGTCATGTGAAGATGGGACAAGAACTGATATGGATTATATGTGTAAAACAGTTGAGCTTGCAATAAAAAATGGTGCAACAACAATTAATATCCCTGATACTGTCGGTTATACAATACCATCTGAGTTCACAACAATCATTGAAACACTTTTAAACAAAGTTCCTAACATTGATAAAGCAATTTTATCTACTCATTGTCATAATGATTTAGGTTTAGCGGTAGCTAATTCTTTAGCTGGTGTTCAAGCAGGAGCAAGACAAATTGAATGTACTATAAATGGTTTAGGTGAGAGAGCAGGTAATGCTGCATTAGAAGAAGTTGTAATGGCAATTAAGACAAGACCAGACTTAATGCCTTATGAAACTGGAATTAACACAACTTTATTAAGCAAAGCATCAAAGATAGTTTCAAACGCAACTGGATTTCCAGTCCAGTATAATAAAGCTATTGTTGGAAAAAATGCATTTGCACATGAGGCAGGTATTCATCAGGATGGAATGTTAAAAAATAGACAGACTTATGAAATTATGACTCCAGAAAGTGTTGGAGTTAAACAAACCTCATTAGTAATGGGTAAACATTCTGGACGTCATGCTTTTAAGGATAAATTAAACAGTTTGGGTTATCCAGATTTAACAGACGACATAGTAGGAAATGCATTTGCAAAGTTTAAGGTTTTAGCAGATAAGAAAAAACATGTTTATGACGAAGATATTATTGCACTAGTTGATGACAGTTTGATTGTAGATAATAAAGTTAGCGCAATTAACTTAAAATCATTAAAAGTATTTGCCGGTACAGGAGAACCTCAAAAAGCTGAGATGACTTTAGATGTATACGGAGATGTAAAACAAGCTACAGAAACTGGGGATGGACCAGTTGATGCAATATTTAAATGTATAAAAACTCTTTATCCTCATGATGTAAATTTACAGCTTTATCAAGTGCATGCTGTAACCGAAGGCACCGACGCTCAAGCAACCGTAAGTGTAAAAATTGAGGAGAATGGAAAAACAACTGTGGGTCAAGCAGCAGATACTGATACTTTAGTTGCTTCTGCAAATGCTTACATAAATGCGTTAAATAAAATGATAATTAAACGAGATAAAACTGCTCCAATGGAGCAAGAAAGTCAAAAGGTAAGGGGAATATAATGGGATTATTCGATAGCATTAAAAAAGTATGGAGCCAAGATATGGCAATTGATCTTGGAACAGCGAATACACTAGTGGTATTAAAAGGAAAAGGTGTTGTCCTTAACGAACCATCTGTTGTTGCAATTGTAGATCAAGGTGGAAAAAAAAATGTTTTAGCCGTTGGCGATGAAGCAAAAACTATGCTTGGAAGAACACCTGGAAATATCAGTGCTATCAGACCTTTAAGAGATGGTGTTATCGCAGACTTTATCGTTACAGAAGAGATGATTAAACACTTTATAAAAAAAGTTCATAAAGGTAGTACTTTTGCTAATCCAAGAATTTTAATTTGTGTACCAACTGGTTCAACACCAGTTGAAAGAAAAGCAATTCAAGATAGTGCACTTGCTGCAGGTGCAAGAAGAGTTCAATTAATTGAAGAACCAATTGCTGCAGCTATTGGAGCTGGACTTCCAATTTCTGAAGCTACAGGTTCAATGATTGTTGACATAGGTGGTGGTACCAGTGAGATAGCAGTCATGTCACTAGGAGGATTGGTTTATTCTAAATCTTTAAGGGTTGCAGGTGATGCAATGGACACAGCAATAGTAAATTATATGAGAAAAGAATACAATTTGCTTATCGGAGATACTACTGCTGAAAAAATTAAAAAGGAAATGGGTACAGCTATTCCAACAGGAACTAATACTTATCCAGTAAAAGGTAGAGATTTAAGATCAGGTACTCCAAAAGAAGTAAATATTACTGAAGAAGATACAGCTGAAGCATTAAATGATATTTTAAAAGAAATGGTTAATTCAATTAAAGATGCTTTGGAAAATACTCCTCCCGAATTATCTGCTGACTTGGTAGATATGGGTCTTACTTTAACCGGTGGTGGAGCCTTATTGAAAAATATTGATAAAAGATTCTCAAAAGAAACAGGTTTACCAGTACATGTTGCTGATGATCCATTGTCTTGTGTTGCAGTTGGAACTGGTAAAGCTTTGGATCAAGAAGAAACTTTTTCTACTATGTTATCTGAATATTAAAAGATGGTGAAAGGCAGAGACGACTTTATTATTGCCTTAAGATCAGTTTTTTTAAAAAAGAAAGATCAACAAAAGTTTTCTCTTATAAGTTTAATTGCTTTATCTGTTGTTATAATAATTTTAAGCAATTTCAACTTTAGACCAATTCAACTCATTAAATTAGGAATCAACGAAGTAATTTATAGATCTTCTTACATTGTATCAATTCCAGAAAATAAAATTAAAGAGGTAATATCTGAATTTAAATCACACCTTGATTTTTATAAAAATCATCAAAACCAATTAATTAAAATAGAAAATACAGATGAGATAAAAGTATTAAATAATATTTTAATTTCCGAAAATAAAAGGCTAAGAGATTTGATTGATGAAAGCATAAATTCAGAAGATATATTTGCAAGAGTTTTAATTGATAGAGAAAGCCCATATTTAAAATCAATAGTCTTGAATAGAGGGACTAAAGATAATGTAAAAATGGGAATGGCAGTAATGGATCGAAACTATCTTGTTGGTCAGATTATTGAGGTAAATTACTCAAATTCAAGAGCTCTACTTTTGTCAGATTTAAATAGTAAAATACCAGTGGTAATTCAACCTCCATTTCTACAAGCTGTGGCTTCTGGAACTGGTAGGGATCATGGAATAATTGAATATACCAAAGATGAGTACAAAGAAAATCAGATAGAAAATGAGGCTATTGTGTATACCTCTGGTCTTGGTGGAATCTTTAAACCAGGTATTCCAGTTGGTAAAATAACAAACAATTCAGAGCAATTAAATTTTTATTCTGATTTTGGACAATTAAGTTTTGTAAAGATTGTAGAATTTAAAATAGGTGAGAATCAATAATGGCTTCATTAAATAAAAGTACATTTTTTAGATCACTTCTCTCATATTTGCCAATTATTCTTTTGTTTTTTTCAGTGTTTAATGAATTTGATTTTAATTATTTAAAATTAGATTATTTTTCATTTAACTTTATTTTCATTTTAATTTTTTTTTGGACTTTAAGAAATCCAGACCATTTAGGATACTTTGCAATTTTTTTAGCAGGAATTGTTAATGATGTAGTAATTAGTATTCCAATTGGAATAAGCAGTTTTTGTTACTTATTAATATGTACTATTACGTCGTATATAAGACAAATTACATTAAGCCCTAAATTTATAAACGATTGGCTTTCATTTATTGTTGCTGTTTTGCTTATAAATTCAATTCAAGTAATAATTTTGGATTTAATATTTTTATATCAGGTAGATTATATGAGCTACTTGATAAACTCTGGTTTTACTTTTTTATTTTATCCATTATTTTTTATTTTATTTAACATTTTAAACAGCAAAATTTCACTTAAAAAGAATGATTAAAGGAAATTCAGGAATTAGAAAAACAGACGTAATTAATAGACGGATGTTTATTATTGGTGCTGCAAAAATAATAATTTTTACAGGAATTATAGCTAGACTTTTTTCTCTGCAAGTTAATGAAAATAAAAAATATCTTACTCTTTCAGATAAAAATAGAATTAGAGAGTGGAAATTGCCACCTGTAAGAGGTGATATATTAGATTATTTTGGCAATGTTATTGCTGGAAATTTAAAAGTATACCAACTTCATATAATTCCTGAACAAGTTGAAAACTTTAATTATTTGTTAGCGCGTTTAAAAACTCTACTCAATTTAAGTAATAATAAAATAGAAAAAATTTTAAAATTAAAAAATGAATTAAAACCTTGGGAAAGTATTATTGTTTCTGAAAATTTATCCTGGAGTGATTTTTTAAAAATAAATAATTATTTATATGATTTAGTTGGTGTTAAACCAGTTATGACTATTTCAAGAAATTACCCTTTTAGTGAAACTTATACACATATTTTAGGATATGTCAGTCAACCTAATGAAGAAGAAATTCTTGCCAATGAAACAGTTCGAGAAAGGTTTGTTCCAGGAATGAAAATTGGAAAATTAGGTTTAGAAAAAACTTTAGAGAACCACTTAATTGGTACAAACGCAATTCAAAGATATGAAGTAAATGCTTATGGAAAAAGAATTAATCAACTTGAGTATCAAAAAGGAAAACAAGGTTTAAGAGTAAGATTAACTGTTGATACCGAGGTTCAAAAAGCTTGTGGAAAACTTTTAAATGATCGTGCTGGATCTATAAGTGTAATGGATATTTATACGGGTGATATCATCGCAATGTACTCTTCTCCTTCTTACGACCCAAACAAATTCCTATTTGCTATAAGCAATGATGATTGGGCATTAATTAGAAATAATCCATTAAAACCACTAGTAAATAAGACACTTGCAGGACTTTATTCTCCAGGATCTACAATTAAACCAATTGTAGCTTTATCAGCTTTGGAAAATAAAATTGTTAGTCCAAGTTTCAAAGTTAAATGTACTGGAAAGATAGAACTTTATGGACAGACTTTTCACTGTTGGAAAGAAAAAGGTCATGGATTTGTGAGTTTAAAAAATGCAATGAAACAATCATGCGATACCTATTTTTATGAAGTTGCAAGATTATTAGGAGTAGATCGACTAAATGTTACGGCTGAAAAATTTGGTTTAGGTAAAAAAGTATTAGGAGATTATTTTGATTTTGAAAAATCAGGTTTATTTCCAGACACTAAATGGAAAAAAAATAATCTTGGAAAAGGTTGGGTTCTTGGTGAAACATTAATAACTGGAATAGGTCAAGGTTACACACAAACAACTCCACTTCAATTATGCCTTATGACAGCTCAGATTGCTAATGGAGGCTACTCTATTAAACCAAGAATTATTGTTGATAATAATCCTACGTCACTTGAAGAAACAAAAAGAAAATTAAAAGAAGAAACTTTGCATTCTGAAGAGAAGAAATTATTTAATGATCCTAGAAATATAAAAATTGTTCAAGAGGCCATGTTTAGTTCTACCAATGAATTATATGGAACTTCATATAAATCTAGAATAGATGATCCAAAATACCAATTTGCAGGCAAAACTGGAACTGCACAGGTTAAGAGAATTAGTATGAGAGAAAGAGAACTTGATTTAAAAATTGAACAAATCCCTTATAAAGATAGAGATCATGCATTATTTGTTGCCTATGGTCCATATATTAACCCTAGATATGCATTAAGTATTATAGTTGAGCACGGTGGTTCAGGAAGTAGGACTGCTGCACCAATAGCAAAAGAATTATTCAAATTGATAATTGATAGAGACGAGCTAAGAAATAAACAAAAAAATTTTGAGGAAATAAAAATTTAATGTTTCAACACGATAGATTAAATAATGAACTTACTTTTTGGCAAAAAGTTAAAGAGCTAGATTATGTTTTGCTGATAAGTATATTTTTACTATCAATATTGAGTTTATTTGTGATGTATTCAACAGATGGTGGTGAAATTCTTTTTCATACTAAAAGTCATTTTAGTAAAATTGTAATTTTTTTCCCGTTAATGATTTTAATTGCGTTTTTTAATATTAGATGGTGGCACAACTTATCATACTTGTTTTATATAGCTGTAATTCTTTTATTAATTTATGTTTCTTTTTTTGGAATAAAATCTTCAGGTTCGAGAAGATGGATGGATTTATATTTATTTAATTTACAGCCTTCAGAGTTAATGAAGATAGCAATTATACTTTGTTTAGCAAAATATTATCACAGAATTAAAATTGAAAGTGTAAACTCATTTACAAGTATCATGACAGTTGTAACTATTATTTTAATACCAATTATTATGGTACTTTCACAACCAGATTTAGGCACTTCAATTCTTATTGCATCAAGTGGGTTAATTGTTTTATGGTTGGGAGGTGTTAAGATAAAATATTTTATATATTCTTTCATTGTTTTCTTAATATCCTTACCTTTTGTAATTTCTTTCTTAAAGCCTTATCAAAAATTGAGAATATTGACTTTTTTAGACCCCGATAGAGATCCATTAGGCGCTGGTTATCAAATAATTCAGTCGAAAATAGCAATAGGCTCTGGTGGCTTAGAGGGCAAAGGTTTTTTAAAAGGCACTCAAAGTTATTTAGATTTTTTACCCGAGAAACATACTGACTTTATATTTACTTTATTTTCTGAAGAGTTTGGATTTATAGGATCAGTAGGATTGTTGGTTTTGTATTCAATTATTATTATTAGAGTTTTGAGAATAGGTGCTATCTCAAGAAGCAATTTTTCAAGATTGTTCTGCTTTGGATTTGCTTTTGCAATATTCATTTACATAGTTGTAAATCTTTCAATGGTCTTAGGTTTATTACCTATTGTTGGCTCTCCATTACCAATAATGTCCTATGGAGGTTCTTCTATGTTAGCAACTATGATAGGGTTCGGAATTGTTCTAAGTGCCAAGATAAATCACAAACAGATGATTGCTTGAAATATTTAATTAAGCATAATTTGTCACTATGAAAATTTAATTTTTTAATTGTATAACATCCTCATGAATAAGAACATTAAGGTTGGTATAGTTGGTGCAGGTATCCAAGGTGTATCAAATGCATTGTTCCTCCAAAAAAAGGGATTTAATGTAACAATATTTGATAGAGACAATCCAGGAAGCCAAGCAGCTTCATATGGGAATGCAGGACATTTCTCGCCATATGCTTCCCTTTCTTTAAATAGAACTGATGTCTTAGCGGATGTTCCAGCTATGTTATTAAGTTCAACTGGTCCTCTAGCTTTAAAATGGAATTATGTTCCAAAAATGATTCCATGGTTCATTAAATTTATAATGAACACCACAAAAACTAAGATGATGCATACTGCAAAAAATATGCATCAAATTTTAGATTTAGCTTTACCAGCTTATGATGAATTATTTGATGAAATAGATCTAGAGGGATTGGTAGAAAACAAAGGAATACTTTATATCTGGAACAATCAAGATTTAAAAAGTAGGGAATTAGAAATAAGAGTTAGAGATGAACTTGGAGTTAAGCAACAATTAGTAAATAAAGCTGAAATTCATGATCTTGAACCTCATATTAAACCTTTCTATCATGCTGGAGTTTACTATCCTTATGCAAGACATGCCCGAAACCCAAAAAAAATTCTTTTAAAATTATTTGATTTATTTTTACAAAAAGGTGGAAAGTTCAACAAAGTAAATATTAAAGATATAAATTTTGATGATGAAAAACCTATTTTTAAAACTGAAACACAAAGTTACATTTTTGATAAAGCAGTGATAGCTTGTGGTGCTTTTTCAAAAAAATTAACAGATAATTTAGATGAACAAATTCCTCTAGATACTGAACGAGGATATCATGTTCATTTTAAAAACTGTGATCATTTATTAAGTAGGCCAGTAATATTTTCAAACCGTGGTTTTGGTATTACACCAATGGAACAAGGATTAAGAGTAGTTGGTACAGTTGAATTTGGTGGATTAGAAAATCCTTTGTCAAAATCTAGAGTTAAAAATTTAATTAACAATGCAAAATATATGCTTGGTGATTTACCCGAGCATGAGGATGAGTGGTTAGGATTTAGACCAACTTTACCAGACTTTTTACCTGTCATGGGACCATCAAAAAATTATAAAAATGTTTATTATTGTTTTGGGCATCATCATTTAGGATGGACTTTAGGTCCAATTTCTGGAAAGATTGTTTCAGGAATGATAGCGAACGAAAATACAAACTTAGATTTAAAACCTTATAGTTCGTTAAGATTTAGCTAAGTGGGTCAGAACGCCAAAGCATATTTAATGTTGGTTTGTGCAACATTATTTTGGGCAGGCAATTTTACAATTGCGAAGTTTGCATACTTGCAAAACATACCACCAAATACTCTTTCATTTTTAAGATGGTGTCTTGTATGGATAATTTTATTTCCCTTTACCTATCAGGAGATATTTAAATTAAAGTATAAAATTAAAGAAAATTTATCTTTATTTTTTATCCTTGGTTTTACTAGCGTTTGTATATTTACTTCATTTACTTATAATGCTTTAAATCATACTCAAGTAATCAACGCATCTCTTTTTAATACTGCAATACCAGTTACAATAATTTTAGTTTGTTTTTTGTTAAAAATTGAAAAAACAAACATTTTTCAATTATCAGGCCTGTTTATTTCTGTATTAGGTATTTTAGCCATCATCACAAGATTGGATCTTAATATTTTGCTTTCTTTAAATTTTAATAAAGGAGATTTATTTATGATAGGTGCGATAATTGCATGGGGAGTTTATTCAGCATATTTAAGAAAAAGAAATTTTGATGTTTCTCTACTTGCCCTTGTTCAAATCATATGTACTTTTGGCCTAATATTTCTTTCACCTTTATTTTTTATAGATATAATTCAAGATAAAGTTGTAGAGATAAATAGCAATTTTTTTTATATTTTGTTTTATATTGCTTTGTTTCCAAGTATTGGCTCTTACTATTGTTGGGCAGGTGCTGTTGCGATAATTGGAGCTAATAGGGCAGGAATTTTTTTATCATTAATTCCTTTATTCAGCACAATTTTTGCAATCATACTTTTTAATGAAAAATTTTTATTTTTTCATTTAATTGGGTCTATTTTAATTATATTAGGTCTATTTTTATCAAACAAAAAAATTAAAAATGCTTAAAGTAGCTATATTAGATGATTACCAAAATGTTGCTCAACAATTTGTTGATTTAGAAAAATTATCTGGAAAATATGAATTTAAAATTTTCAGTGAACCTTTTGTAGACGAAGCAGACGCTATTGAACAATTAGCTGATTTTGAGGCTCTTTTGATAATGAGGGAAAGAACTCCAATTACAAAAAATCTTATTGATAATTTAAGTGATTTAAAATTTGTTATCACTAGTGGATTAAGAAATAGATCTATAGATCTAGAAGCAGCTAAAAAAAGAAAAATTATAGTTTGCGGAACAGATATTAATATCAATCCAACACCAGAACTAACTTGGGCATTAATTCTTGGCTTAGCTAGAAATTTTAAAGAAGAGTTTGATAATATGTATCAAGGATACTGGCAAACTACTATTGGTGTTGAGCTAAAAGGGAAAATATTAGGATTAATAGGATTAGGAAGAGTAGGAAGTGAAGTTGCAAAAATTGGAAAAGCTTTTGGAATGCAAGTTATGGCTTGGAGTGAAAATTTAAGTTTAGATAAATGCAAAGAGCTAGATGTCTTGCCATGTAGCAAAGATGATTTAATTAAGAACTCAGATGTTTTATCTATTCATGTGCAAGGTGGAGAGAGGTACAAAGATTGCATAACATTAAAAGAGTTAGACAATATGAAGAAGACAGCTTTTTTAATTAATACTTCAAGAGGTCCAATAGTTAATGAAGATGATTTGATTATAGCATTATCTACGAATGTAATTGCAGGAGCTGGAATTGATGTTTATGAAAAAGAACCTTTGCCTGAAAATAATAAATTAAGATTTTTACCTAACGCTTTGTTAACTCCGCATATAGGATATGTAACAGCAGAAAATTACAGTATTTTTTACAATCAAATGATCGAGGGATTAGAGGCTTGTGTTAATGGAAAGCCAATTAGAGTTTTAGAGTAACCATGGAGTTACCAGTTGTAAACCACGAAGATTATTTTGCAAAAATTGGAGATGATCATAAATTTCCAATAAATAAATTTAGTGAACTTGCAAATTATTTAATTAAAAAAAATGTAGTCAAAAAGTTTTATAAACCCTATCCATGCTCATCTGAAACATTAAAGTTTGCTCATTCTGAAAAATATATAAGAGACATAACAAATAAAACTTTAGACAAAGATGCTGTTAAAAAAATAGGTTTTCCTTTAGTAGACAGTGTTGTTAAGAGATCTTTGGTTGCAACAGGAGGGACTGTGTTGGCATCAAAACTTGCTATAAATTATGGAATTTCTTGTAATACGGCTGGAGGGAGCCACCACGCTAATTACAATGGTGGTGCTGGTTACTGTGTATTTAATGATGTAGCAGTTGCAGCTCATTATTTACTTAACAGGGGCCTTGCAAATAAAATTTTAATTGTAGATCTTGATGTTCATCAAGGAAATGGAAATTCAGATATTTTTAAAGAAAATAGAAATGTTTTTACATTTAGTATGCATTCAAAAACTAATTATCCTGCAAAAAAATCTATTAGTGATTTAGATGTAGAGCTAGAAGACAACACTGAAGATGACACTTACATCAAAACATTAAAACACTATTTATCAGAGTTAAATCAAGAAAATTTTGATTTTGTTTTTTATATAGCTGGAGTAGACATTCATTTTAATGATCGATTAGGAAAATTAAAAATTTCTGATCAAGGTGTAAAGTTGAGAGATGAGCTTGTGATAGAAAATTTTTATTCAAAAAGAATACCTTTTTGTGGAGTTTTAGGAGGAGGATACAATAAAGATTTTGAAAAATTAGTAGAATTGCACTCTTTGTTGCATCAAACTTGTGCTAAGTATATTTGAATATGACAAAAAAAATTAACCCCAACCTAACCGCTGAACAGAAATTAATTTTATTTGAGGAAGGCACAGAACTTGCTGGATCAAGTGAACTTAATCATGAAAAAAGAGAAGGAAGTTTTCATTGTGCAAATTGTGGTGAGAAGTTATTTGACTCAAATACTAAATATGAAAGTGGATCTGGTTGGCCATCTTTTTATGAATCTTTACCAGATGTGTTCGAGACAAAAACAGATTATCATTTAGGTTATGGAAGAACAGAATACCATTGTAAAAAATGTGGTGGTCATCATGGACATATATTTGATGATGGTCCAGAACCAACTGGAAAAAGATATTGTAATAATGGTGTCTGTTTAGTTTTTAAACCAAAAGTTTAAAAATAATTTTAATTTTTTAACAAATCTTGAAGTTTATTTTCTTTTTCTAGAGCTCTTACTTCGTCATAGCCACCTATATGCTGCTCATCAAAAAAAATTTGTGGAATTGTTCTTTTTCCATTAGCTTTCTTAATCATTTCATCCATTGCGCCTTCAACTTTTGAAATGTCAATTTCGTTATATGGTGCGTTGTTTCTTGTTAATAATCTTTTTGCAGCCTCGCAATAGTTACATAGCGGACCTGTATACATCGTAATTTTTTTCATGATCTATAGATAGTCACCTTTTTTAATTTTACTAGTGATTTGTTTTCTAGAATATTCAAATTTTTTTCTATGTTTGATACTTTTTTGATTTACTCTTTTTCTCCATAATCTAAATGAAGATGGTTTTAAAGATCTTCTCATTATTTTAATTACATCAGATTCTCGCTTACCTGTTTTTTTTTCAATTTCCTCAAAAGTAATCCGGTCTGCCCAAGCTGCCCAAATTACCCAGTCTGGGTCCTCAATGCTGGGCTCAGGATTTTTAACTTTGGTAACCGGGGTGTACCCTTTTTTTTTCATAAACCCTTTATATTTGAAAAAAAAATTTAATGCATTTTTTTTACTCTCTGATATTATCATCTAGATAGTCCTTCTTAGCCATCTTTAGCTCCCGGTTTTTAAGGACTATCTTTTCTTTACGAATATGCTTCCTTTAGAATTTATACTCTACTTGCAAATCATCATTTTTTTGTTCATTACCCCGGGCACTCCAAGAATAGTTATAATTTCTTATTCAATGAATTATGGTGTAGGGAAATGTGTTTGGTCTGCACTTGGTGATGTTACTGCAAATTTAATTCAAGCGACTTTGGTAATATTTGTAATAGGTTCTTTTTTTTCAGAAAATTCATTAATTCTTAATATTTTCAAATGGATTGGAGTTCTTTACATTTTGTATCTTGCTTATGATATTTATAAGTCTCGCCCAAAAAACTTAAAAGATAAAGAAGAAATTACAAAAAGTAATTTATCTTTTTTTAGAGATGGATTTTTAGTTGCAGGAACCAGTCCTAAAGCTTGGATGTTTTTTCCTTTTATATTTCCACAATTTATTGATTTTAGTTCTAATCTTTTAGGTCAATTTATAATTTTAATTACAACTTACATTGTATTAGATTTTTTATCTTTGATTGGTTACGCAATACTTGCGCAAAAATTGATTAAATGGATTACAGCAAATCCTAAAACAATTAATACAATTTCAGCGAGTGTTTTAGTTATTATTGCTGGAATTATTGTTATTACACAACAATATTAAAGCTAAAGTAAGTCTATATTGCCACTTGCATTGTTTACAATTTGTTTATTTAATTATGTTTTAATTAATTAAAGGGGAAATAAAATGAAGTTAAATAAAATAATTTTAAGTTTTGTTTCTGCATTAGTAATTTTATTTTCAACTTCTGTTGCATCTTTTGCAAAGGTAGTTGGTGACAAAATTATTTTAGGTGCCGCAATTTCCTTAACTGGTAAATACTCATCTAATGGTGTTCATACTCAAAACGGTTATAACATGGCCGTTGACAGAATTAATAGCATGGGTGGTGTTAAAGTTGGTGGAAAAACTTATAAGTTTGACATTATCTATTACGATGATGAATCAAATCCTAAGAGAGCTGCACAGCTTGCAGAAAGATTAATTTCACAAGATGGTGTTGAGTTTATGCTTGGCCCATACAGTTCAGGTTTGACAAAAGCGATTGCACCTGTAACTGAAAAATATGGTGTTCCAATGGTTGAGGCAAATGGTGCTTCTAGATCTTTGTTTACTAAAGGTTACAAATATCTATTTGCAGTACTAGCTCCTGCGAACTTATATCTTGATGTGGCAATTGAAACAGCAGTTGAGCTAAATGGTGGTAAACCAGTTAGAATTGCACAAGCATTTGAACAAGATGCTTTTTCACAAGATGTTAGACTAGGTATTTTAGATGCAGCAAAAAGAACTGGATCTGAAATCATTATTGATGACAAACTGCCTAAAGAGTTAAATGATATGGCCGCAACCTTAGTTAAAGTTAAACAACTTAAACCAGACGTTCTAGTTGTATCAGGTCACACTAAAGGCGCATTGACTGCAGTAAGACAAATTGCTGAAATGAAGGTTGATGTTCCAATGTTGGCTATGACTCACTGCGATGCAGCGAAATTATCAAAACAACATGGTGCTAATTCTCAGTATGCACTATGTGCTTCTCAATGGCATAAATCTCTAACTTATAAAGATGATTTCTTTAAAGATGGAATGACCTATGCTGCAGACTTTGAGAAAGAGTTTGGATATGATCCACCATACCAATCTGCTGAGTCTTCAGCTGCGTTATTGGTATTTAAAGATGCATTTGAAAGAGCTAATTCTTTTGATCAAAAGAAAGTAAGAGATGCTCTTGCAGCTACTGACATGCAAACATTCTATGGAAATATTAAATTTGCACCTGGCGGTCAGAACGTTGATAAGCCAATGGTACTTTTCCAAGTAATATGTGATGATGCTGGTAAGTGTGAAAACAAAGTTGTTGCCCCATTAAAATGGGCTTCAGCTAAGTTGATTCATCCAATGCCTAAGTGGTCTGAAAGATAATAATTAAAAATTGAGCCCCCTAGTAATAGGGGGCTTTTTTTTATATAAACCAGAAAAAGATTTTATGGATTTTCTTGTATTTCAATACCCAATGATAACTGTTCAAGCTTGCTTGGATGGTATTCTTTTAGGAGTATTGTTCGCGTTAATTGCATATGGAATGGCACTTCAGTGGGGTGTTATGAATATAATTAACATTGCTCAAGGAGATCTTGTTATTTTAGGAGGATACATTGCATACTTTATGTATCTTTACGGTATTCATCCAGCATGGGGAGTAATTGTTGCTCCAATCATAATGTATTTCGTAGGTATTGCTATCTATAAACTGGTTATAAATAAAGTAGTCGATAGAGATTTATTTATCTCAATTTTAGCTACCTTTGGAATAAGTATTTTATTCATGCAGTTAATGAACTTTGCATTTGGTGCAGATGTTGTGCTTGCAAACTCTGATTATGGAACAACAATGCTGTTTGACAATAGCGTTGTTCTTCCAAATTCTAAAATATTCTCAGCATTTATCAGTATTTTATTTGCAGTTTGCTTGGTGATTTATATGAAAAAATCTAAGCTTGGACGTGCAATTAGAGCAACTGCTCAAAACGCACGTGCTGCAAAAATTTTAGGTGTAGATACTGAAAAAGTATATGCAGCAACTTTTGGAATTAATGCTGCTTTATGTGGTGTAGCTGGAGCTTTAATCTCTATAACATTCACTATTCACCCTTATATGGGATTACCTTATACGATTAGATCTTTTATGATTGTAATTGTTGCTGGTTTAGGAAATTTACCAGGTGTTGCTATGTCGGGAATGGGATTAGGAGTTTTTGAGGAATTTGCAGATTATATTTTAGGAACAGAATTTAGAATTGGATCAGTATTTTTATTACTAGTCTTAATTTTAGTTTATCGAAGATTTAAACTTTCAAGAAAGAGAGAGTACTTAAAATGAGAAAAGTTAAAATCAATGATAATCAAGGTCAATCAGTTGAAGTTGATATAGATGAATTTAAGAAACACTTAGATGAATTTCATTCATCAGGCTCAAGTGTACATGATGAAGATGGTCATTATTTTACAGTAGATCAAAATTTCAGAGAAAAAATTAATAATCTATATGAACAAAAATAATTTAATACTCTATATAGGAATTTTAATATTTGGTTTAGCAGCACCATTTATATTTCCAGCATTTAAAGTTCAATTATCTATTCTTTGCATTCTAATTGTTCTCGCAACTACTTGGAATATCCAAGGAGGGGAGATGGGATACAATACATTTGGAAATATTTTGTTCTATGGACTGGGTATGTATTTATGTGCTTCAGTTCAAGTTGGAATGTTTTTTCCATTAGCAGAGTGGACAGAAAGTGGTGGTGAAAAAACATTTGTACATACTCCTACCCAATTTTTCCAAGGTATGGCGATGGGACTTGTTGTTGCCGCAGTAGTTCCAACTATTGTTGCTGGTTTAATTGGTTATGCAATATTAGGATTGAGAGGTCACTATTTTGCTATTTGTACTCTAGGATTAGGAGTAGCTGCAGGTGAAATTTCTGGAGGAATTGAAATTATTGGAGCAGGACAGGGTTTTACTACTCCACCTTTTCCTAACATAGGAGGCTTAGAAGCTAGAGGAGAATTCTTTTACTTTTTAAGTTTTATAGTTTTAGTTTTGACATTTA
Source organism: Candidatus Pelagibacter sp. HIMB1695 (assembly GCF_052047655.1). NCBI lineage: Bacteria > Pseudomonadati > Pseudomonadota > Alphaproteobacteria > Candidatus Pelagibacterales > Candidatus Pelagibacteraceae > Candidatus Pelagibacter > Candidatus Pelagibacter sp. HIMB1695. Next base: position 83,728 of record NZ_JBNAJT010000002.1, read on the forward strand.
TAACCGTGAAAGCGATTTACTCTACTAGGTTTAAGTTAATCCTTAATGCGATCAGAGACAACGAGGACAAGGCTGAAGCTATGGGAATTGCAACTATGAAATATAAAATCATTGGTTGGATGATCTCTGCATTCTTCTGTGGTTTAGCTGGAGGAATAATGGGTGGACTAGTTGGATATATCGACTCAACAGATGTTGCTTTTGATGGAAGAGAAATGGGAGTGTTTATGGTTTTGATGGCAATATTAGGTGGTAAAGGAACTCTTTGGGGGCCAGTTATCGGTGCAACAATATTCCATATTTTTAAAGAAGGATTTTGGACATTCTTCCTAGGCTGGCAGTATGTAGCCTTAGGAGTTTTAATTGTGGTGATTGTCATTTATTTCCCTGAAGGATTAATGGGTTGGTTAAGAGAAAAATATCCTCACAGATTTGGTGAAGTAGTTGATGAAGCTGATCGAAAGGCTCAGGTTGAGATAAAATGAGTATTTTAGAAGTTAATAATGTAAGCAAATCTTTTGGAGGAGTAAAAGCTAATGTTGATATCTCCATGTCAGTTGAAAAAGGTAAAATTGTAGGTTTGATTGGCCCAAATGGATCAGGAAAAACAACTTTGTTTAATTCAATAGTAGGCACTTATCCAATTGATCAAGGTTCAATTAAATTTAATGGAAAAGAAGTTTCTGAACTTCCTGTTCCTATAATAGCAAAGCTAGGTTTATTGAGAACATTTCAACAAACAAGAATTTATGGAAAACTAAACTGTATTGATAATATGCTTATTAGCCACAAAGGTAGCGATGAAAGTTTATTAAAGCTGTTTTCAAAAATACCTCAAGAGCTTACAGAAAAAGCAGAAAATTTACTAAATTTCGTTGGTTTATATCAAAAGAGAAAACTAAGAGCAGGAGATTTATCTTTTGGACAACAAAAACTTCTAGAACTTGCCATGGCATTAATGAATGAACCGGAAATGTTATTATTAGACGAACCGACGGCTGGTATTAACCCAACTTTAATCAATGGAATTATAGATAGACTAATAAAAGTAAATCAAGATTTTGGTATCACTCTTTTGGTTATTGAACACAATATGAGAGTGATCATGCAATTAGCGGAGAATATATTTTGTTTAGCTCACGGAAAAATGTTAGCAAATGGTTCACCAGATGAAATTAAAAACGATAAGCGTGTTATCGATGCATATTTAGGAGCCCAATAATGTCAAATCAATATGAAGTTTTAGGAAAAGCTCCAACACCAGAAGATCTAAAAAAACTATCTCCAGATGAAATACATCTGACAATTAAAAATTTAAATGCTGGATATGGTAAAATGGAAATTTTACATAATTTTGATTTATTTGTGAACAAAGCACAATCACTATGCTTGATAGGACCAAATGGAGCTGGTAAATCTACAATTCTTCACTCAATTTATGGATTTACAAACATCTTCTCTGGTGAAATTGAAATAGAAGGAAAAGAAATTACAAATCTTACACCAGCTGAAAAATTAAAATCAGTTGGAATTGCCTATATCTTACAAGACAATTCAGTATTCCCAGATATGACAGTTGAAGAAAACTTATTAATGGGTGGATATATTAAAGATAAAACCGAAGAGTCTTTTGAAGAAGCTGAAAGAATTTTAGAAAAATATGAGAGATTAAGAAATAGAAGAAATCAGCCTGCTAAAGTTTTATCAGGCGGTGAAAGACGATTGTTAGAAATCTCTAGAGCTTTAGTTATGAAGCCATCTGTTCTATTGGTTGATGAACCTTCAATTGGTTTAGAACCCAGATATATTGATATGGTTTTTGAAATTTTGAGAGATCTTCAACAAAATGAAAAGAAAACTATTATATTAGTTGAACAAAATGCCAAAAAAGGATTAGAGTTTGCAGACATTGGATATGTATTGGTATCTGGACAAACTGCAATTGCCGGCAAAGGGGATGAGTTATTGCAAAACCCTGATGTTGGTAGACTATTCCTTGGTGGCTAATGATAAATAAAGATTTCTTTTTTAAAGGTTATAAATCAATACTAGCACACGATAGTCCAGCAATAGCATTAGGTTGTTGCTTTATTGCTATAGGAGCTCTTTTAAAAAATCTTGGCTTCAATATTCAAGAAAGCATTTTTTCTACCATGCTGACTTATGCATTGCCAGGATCTCTAGTTATGGCAGAGTCTTTATTGGTTGGCGCTTCTTTGTTAAATATTTTTTTAGCAGTTTGGTTTGTTAATGCTCGTTTATATCCAATGGCTGTTTCTTTGTTTCCATTAATGATGCATGAAGATCAACCAAAGTGGAAATATTATTTTTCATGCCATTTCATAGCTGTATCAGCTTGGTTGATTATGAAGAGTAATTATAAGACTATTCCAGAAAAATATAGAATTGATTATTGGATAGGGATTGGAAGCGCTACTTGGAGTGTTGCTGTAATTGGGACTTTAATAGGTTTTTATTTTTCAGAATATTTAAATAAAGAAATGATGATGGGTTTAGCTATTTTAAATCCTGTATATTTTTTATGCATGATGGTAGGAGCGTCAAAAACAAGACAAGTAACTTTATCAGTTTTACTTGGAATTATTTTGGGACCTGTTTTTTATTTTTTTTCACCTGAATGGTCTATTTTATTAGGTGGAGTAGTTGGCGGCACTATTGCTTACTTAATAGGAGAAAAAAATGTCAACTAGTATCGTTTTCGCAATTTTGGTGACATCTCTTGCAACTTTTTTATCAAGATTTCTTGGAGCAATAAGCTCAGAAGGTATAAAAGAAACTTCTAAGATATTTAAATGGTTTAACTGTTTAGCTTATTCAACTTTAGCAGCCCTAATTGCAAGAACAATAATTTTTCCAGTTGGTGTAATGGATGACTCAAGCTACTTAGTAAGATTTGTTGTTGTTGTACTATCTTTAACTGTTTTTTTTATTTCTAAAAAAAATTATGTTTATCCCACAATTTTCTCTGCCATAAGTATGGCAATATTAGTTAATTATTTCTAAATAAAATTGATTTATTAAAAAACTTAACTTAAGGTTTCTTATGGAAAAAATACCTGGTTTAGAAATTCAAGAACATGATAAATCAAAAAGAATTTTGAATATTAAAATTACTGATGAGATTATTAAGAAATTAGTTTTTCCATTTAATAAATTTGACTTAACAGCTTTAGAACTAAAGCCTTTTACAAGGTTTACAATAGCAAAAAGTTTAGATGATTTAACAGAAAATAAACTTAGTAAACTAATGAACTCAATAATTAGAGATCGTTCAACTGGTTGTTTTATAATTGGACCAAAAAATATTTCACCAAAAATTAATGATAAATTTTTAGTAAAATTATCAACAGCTATTGCCTATTTAATTGGAAATCCTAACCATGATTCAATGGCAGGAAAATACTATGCTCGTTTTCATGTTAAACACGAAGACGCGAGTGACTCTTATTTAAGAAAAGCTTACCGTAATATGGATCTTCATACAGATGGAACTTATGTTAAAGAAATTACTGATTGGTTAATTATGACAAAGTTAGAAGAAGAAAATGTAGAGGGTGGAGAGACTGCGATGTTGCATTTAGATGATTGGGAACATTGCAAAGAACTATCAAATGATCCTGTGGGTAAACAAGATTTTCTTTGGAGCTCACCTAAGAGTAAAAATGTACATTATAAAGTTGAGCATCCAGTTTTTTCTTCAGATGATAAAGGAAGACCACATATTTCATATATTGACCAATTTCCTGAACCAAAAAACATGGAACAAGGCAATTTTTTACAGAGATTATCTGATGCTCTGGAAGGAAGTGAAAATAAAGTAATTACAAAGTTACCGGTTGGTTGCTCTATAATTGCAAATAATTATTTTTGGCTTCATGGAAGAAAACCTTTCAAAGAAAATAAAGAATTAAGCAGAGAATTGTTGAGAATTAGAGGATCTTTTTTTGTTAATTAATTCAATATAATCAATATAAAGTAACCAAAATATTATGATTTTAGGTTTTATTGGTACGGGTAAAATTGCATCTTCAGTAATAACTGGAATATGTAAATCTAACCTTAAATATAAAAAAATAATAATTTCTCCAAGGAATAAGCAGATTGCCAAAAGTTTAAAAAAAAAGTTCAAAAAAATAGTTATTGCTAAAGATAATCAACAAATTGTTGATGAATCTACTTGGGTATTTTTATCTATTACACCTACGGTGGGAGAGAAGATAATTAAAGATTTAAAATTTAAGTCTAGTCAAACAATTGTTAGCTTTATATCTACAATAACTCTATCACAGTTAAAAAAAGCCATTAAAGTAAAAGCAAAAATAGTAAGAGCAATTCCTTTGCCACCAATATCATTAAAGAAAGGACCAGTTCCAATTTGTCCTCCAAATTCAAAAGTGAAAGCTTTTTTTAATCATTTAGGAACTACTGTAGAAATCAAAAATGAAAAATCTTCAATAAACTTTTGGTCTACTTCTGGAATGATGGCACCTTTTTATGAAATGCAAAGAGTAATGTCTGATTGGTTAGTTAAAAAAGGAGTAAAAAGAAATAATGCTCAAAAATATATAACTTCTTTGTTTTTAGCTTTGTCAGAAGATGCAGTTATACATTCTAAAGAAAACTTAAGAGAGTTAGTTAAAGAGTCGCAAACACCTAAGGGATTAAATGAGCAGGGTGTAAATGAATTGTCAAAATCTGGTTTTTATAAATCATTAGAGAAAACTTTGAATAGCATTTACAAAAGATTAGATAAATAAATGTCTGAAAATATTTTAGAGATAAATAATTTATCAAAGTATTTTGGAGGACTTGCAGCAGTTTCTGATTGTTCTATTAAAGTTAAAAGAGGTACTATCACAGGTATAATAGGTCCAAATGGATCTGGTAAAACAACTTTATTTAACTTAATTGCTGGAAATTTAAAATCTTCAGGTGGGAGTGTAACGTTTGATGAAGAAAATATCACAGATGTTCCATCTTATGAATTATTCTCAAAAGGATTGCTTAGAACTTTTCAAATAGCACATGAGTTTTCAAATTTATCTGTTTTGGAAAACTTGATGATGGTACCAGGAAATCAATCAGGTGAAAAGCTAATGACAGCATTATTTAAGCCAGGGTTAGTTTCAAAAGAGGAAGCAGAAGTTAAAGAAAAAGCAAAAGAAGTAGTTGAATTCTTAAATCTAGGGCATTTGTCAAATGAGCTTGCAGGAAATCTTTCTGGAGGTCAAAAAAAATTGTTAGAACTTGGAAGAACTATGATGGTTGATGCAAAATTAGTATTACTGGATGAAGTAGGGGCAGGAGTAAATAGAACTTTATTAAAAGATCTCGGCACTGCAATCGAAAAGCTAAATAAAGAAAAAGGTTATACTTTTTGTATGATTGAGCATGATATGGATTTTATAGGAAGATTATGTGATCCCGTAATTGTTATGGCTGAAGGTTCGGTTTTATTTGAGGGTACGGTTGATGAAGCAAAAAAGGATGAAAAGGTAATCGAAAGTTACCTTGGTAGAGGATCGAAATTAAAGGATGAAGTTTAATGGCATATTTTGAAGGAATAGAGATGACCGGTGGTTATGGAAATGGACCAGATATAATTAATTCTTGTTCTGTTGAAGTAAACAAAGGCGAAATTGTTTCTATCCTAGGACCTAATGGTGCTGGAAAGTCTACAGCTATGAAAGCAATGTTAGGTTTATTAAATTTAAAATCTGGATCAGTTAAAATTGATGGTAAGGATATTTCTAAACTTTCTCCACAAGATCGAGTTAAACAAGGAATTTCATTTGTTCCTCAAACTAAAAATGTTTTTGCAGGAATGACTGTTGAGGAAAATTTAGAAATGGGGGCCTTTTTAGTAAACTCTGAGATAAAAAATATTGTTGAGGAAATTTATGAACTATTTCCAATCCTTAGAGAAAAAAGAAATCAAATGGTAGGTGAATTGTCTGGTGGTCAAAGACAACAAGTTGCACTCGGAAGAGCATTAATGATTAAGCCAACAGTACTAATGCTGGATGAACCTACCGCAGGAGTATCACCAATTGTTATGGATGAATTATTTGATCATATAGTTAAAGTAAAAAGAACTAATGTTGCTATTTTAATGGTAGAACAAAATGCTAAACAAGCATTAAATATTTCTGATAGAGGCTATGTATTAGTTACTGGAGAAAATCGTTATTCAGGAACAGGTAAAGAATTATTGAACGATCCAAGAGTAAGAAGCTCTTTCTTAGGAGGATAATATGGATCTTATTAATGCAATAATTCTTTTACTAAATTATATTTTTATTCCAGGACTTACTTACGGTTCTCAATTAGCTTTGGGTGCAATTTTTGTTACTTTAATTTACGGAATACTAAGATTTGCTAATTTTGCAACTGGAGACATGATGTCATTTGGAACCATGATGACAATTTTATTCACTTGGTATTTTCAATCTTTAGGTATTTCTCTTGGAGTTCTGCCTACAGCTTTAATTGCACTTCCATTTGGTATTTTTTTTATGATTTTATACATGCTTACAATCGATAAATTTGTTTTTAAGTATTACAGAACTCAAAAAAGTCCTCCAGTTCAATTTGCTATGGTTAGTATTGGTGTGATGTTTGTTACCCAAGCAGTTGTTAGAATTATAATAGGTCCAGGAGATAGAAGGTTTTTCGATGGAGAAAAATTTATTATCAAGGCTAGAGAATTTAAAGAAATGACAGGTTTAAATGAAGGACTTGCACTTAAATCTACTCAGGTCCTAACGATTTTTGTCACGATAATCTTAGTCTCTTTATTATTCTGGTTTTTAAATAAAACTAAAACAGGAAAAAGCATGAAAGCTTACTCTGATAACGAAGATCTTGCTTTGCTTTCTGGTATAGATCCTAAAAAAATAGTATTGGTAACTTGGGTAATTGCAGGAATTTTAGCTACTATTGGAGGAGCTCTGTACGGTTTAGATAAAAGTTTTAAACCTTTCACTTATTTTAATAATATGCTTCCTATTTTTGCTGCAGCAATTGTTGGAGGAATTGGAAATCCTTTTGGTGCATTTTTGGGTGGCTATGTGATTGCTTTTTCAGAAATTTTATTAACTTATGCATATAAGAAATTTTTTATGTATATATTACCTGAAAGTATGGAGCCAGAGGGCTTAGTTCAATTACTTTCGACTGATTACAAATTTGCAGTTTCATTTTCAATCTTGGTGATTGTATTACTTTATAGACCATCAGGGATATTCAAAGGGAAAGTATTGTGAGAAAAAATCTAAACGTTATTACAGCATACAGTATCATGATGGTTCTAATTCTATTAGTTGGAATTTTTCAATCATGGAATATTGCATTATCAATATTTAATCTTTGCTTAATTTCAGCAGTTATGACTATGGGTGCAAACATACAATGGGGTTATGCTGGTTTAATTAATTTTGGAATAATGGGATACACTGCTTTAGGTGGTCTCGCTGCAGTAATAATTTCAGTTGATCCTGTTCAGGAAGCATGGAGAGCTGGTGGATTTGATATTTTAATGTGCTTATGGCTCATCATTGTAATGGTTTTAGTTATCAGATTTATTTTGAAAAATTTTGAAAAATCAAAATTAAGAACTTACAGTATTGCAGCTTTAATTATTACAGCTATCATAATTATCAGAGTTACAGCGGAACCAGGTATTGAAAAAATTGAAGCTGTAAATCCTGCAACAACTGGTTTTCTAGGGGGGTTTGGTTTACCTATTATTTTCTCCTGGATCGTCGGTGCGTTATTTGCTGGGGGTTTAGCTTTCATAGTTGGAAAAGTTGCTTTAGGTTTAAGAGCTGATTATCTAGCAATTGCAACATTATTGATTTCAGAAATTATAATAGCAATAATTAAGCATGAAGACTGGTTAACTAGAGGTGTTAAAAATGTTATTGGCTTAAAGAGGCCAGCTCCATATGAGGTCAATCTGCAGACCACTGATTGGTTTATAAATTTAGTAGAAAAGTTTAAATCTAGTAAGTTAGATCTAATTACCGATTTATCCGAAAGACAAGCAGCTTTAAATCAATTCGTAATCGAAGGCTCTTCAATATTTGTTAAACTTTGTTACTCAGGTTTATTTTTAGTTGTCGTTATAATACTTTTAATTCTTACGCAGAAAGCTCTTTATTCTCCATGGGGAAGAATGATGAGAGCAATAAGAGATAATGAAGAAGCAGCAAATGCTATGGGTAAAAATGTTGTGAAACAACATTTGCTAATATTTATTTTAGGTTCAGCAATTGTTGGAATTGCAGGTGCAATGCTAGTAACTCAGGATGGATTATTTACACCAGGAAGTTATAGACCAATGAGATATACATTCTTAATTTGGGTCATGGTCATAGTTGGAGGAAGTGGAAACAACTTTGGTGCAATTTTAGGTGGTTTTGTTGTATGGTTTTTATGGATTGAAGCAGCACCAATTTCAATGTTTTTAATTAACTTCTTTACAGCAGGTATTCCTGAAACAAATGCTATCAAAGCTCATCTTATTGAAAGTGTTCCTTATTTTAGATTTTTATTGATGGGTTTAGGTTTGTTATTCATAATGAGATACCGACCTAAAGGTATACTTCCAGAAAAAATAGAAATAAAATAATTAAACATGAAATATATTATTTTAGGTGCTGCAATTGCTTGGGCTATGTATATGGCTGACAAGTATATGTTTTAATGAACAGAAATCTTTCGCTACTTATTTCAAGTCAGGTTTTTGGTTTTACAGCAGCCAATGTAACAGTTTTTTTAAGTGGAATAATCGGAAGTCAGCTTTCAACTATTAAATCACTAGCTACTTTTCCACCTTCAATTTATGTTGTTGGTATAGCAATTTCTACTATTTTTGCTGCAAAAATTATGTCAATTATTGGCAGACGTTTAGGTTTTGTTTTGGCATCTATAGGTAGTTCTTTAGCTTGTTTGCTTGCTGCTTACTCAATCTTTATTAATAGCTTCATAATATTTTCATTTTCTTGTTTTTTACTTGGTACTGGAATGGCTTTCATTCATCAGTATAGATTTGCAGCAGCTGAAACAGTTGAAAAAGATAAAGCACCCAAGGCAGTTTCTATGCTTTTGTTAGCAGGAATTGTCTCTGCATTTATAGGAATTACTTTAGCAAATAAAACAAAAGATTTAATTAGTGATCATGTTTATGTTGGATCGTATATCGCATTAGCATGTCTTACTATTATGCCTGCAATTTTTTTAGGTTTTTATAAAAATTCAAAAATTACTAATAAAAATAATTCAACATATTCCAATGTTAGGACTTACAAAGAATTTGTTTCTGATCCAAAATTTTTACAAGCAATGGTAGCTGCTACTTTTGGTTATGTGGTTATGGCATTTTTAATGACAGCTACTCCAATTAGTATGCATTATGTCCATAAATTAAGTGTAGACAAAGTTGGATTGGTTATCCAATTTCACGTACTTGGAATGTTTCTTCCATCATTGTTCACAGGTAATCTAATAAAGAGATTTGGTTTTTCAAATATAATGTACACGGGAGTATTTTTTTATGCTTTGACAATATCATTAAGCTTATTTGAACCAACTTTTATAAATTATTTTGCCTCATTGATATTTTTAGGTATAGGGTGGAATTTTCTATACATCTCAGGAACTAGCTTATTAGTTACCACCTACAATGAGCAAGAAAAATTTAAAGCCCAAGGATTTAATGATCTAATAGTTTTTTCTGCTACAGCAATTGGAAGTTTATCAGCAGGAATTTTAATTTCATTGTTGAGTTGGAAAATAGTAAATTTTATGTGTATTCCTTTTTTGATAATTATTTTATTTGTAATTTTAAGAGCAGATATAAAAAAAGCCCCAGCAAACTAATTTACCAGGGCTTTTTAAAATAAGATTTAAATTATCTTTGTTTTTTAGTTTTGAATTCTCCACCTTTAACTTCTTGCTCTAAGAAAGAACCTTCAGCTTCACCAACTTCAGTAAAAGATACTCCAGTAGCACCTTCGTAGTTTATCTTTTTACCTTTTGCTAGTAAGTCTAAACCTTTCTTTAATTCACCTGGGTAGATTTTAGTACCAGGAGCGTTAGCAACATCCATTACATTTTTTGCAATAGATGCTCTATCAGCAGAGTTACCTGCTTGCATTGCAAGAACTATTAAAGCAGCTGCATCATAAGACTCTCCAGTGTAAGGACCAGATGAATCTATACCACCAGCTTTCGCAACTTCTGCAAATACACCAGCACCTTTACCAGTAGAACCCGGTAGAGATCCAAATGACTTGCTTAAGTCTTTTCCGAATGCATCAACTAATGATTGACCAATCATACCATCTGATAAAACGAAAGTATCAAATGCACCAGAGTCTAAAGAAGCCTGAATAATTCCTTTTCCTCCTTGGTCAAGATAACCAATAACCGCTACAGCATCACCACCAGCAGAAGCAAGAGTTGCTACTTCTGATGAGTAATCAGCTTTACCATCTTCATGAGCAGTTACAGTTGTAACTTTAATACCATGAGCTTCAACTGCTGCTTTGTAAACATCAGCTAAACCTTTTCCATAGTCATTATTAGTATAAGTAATTGCAATGCTTTTTACTTTTCTGTCTTTAGTAATGTCAGCTAAGATTTGACCACCTCTAGCATCTGATGGAGCAGTTCTAAAGAAATATCCATTATCATCTAGAGTAGTTAATCCTGGAGAAGTTGCTGAAGGTGAAATCATTACTACACCGTTTGGTACAGCAACATTTGTTGCAATAGCACCTGTTACGCCTGAACAGTCAGCTCCCATAATTGCAGCTACACCACCTGAAATTAAACCTTCAGCTGCTGCTGTTGCTGCTGCTGAGTCAACACAAGTTGAGTCTGCTCTCATTGCTTCAATTTTTTTTCCACCAAGCAATGAACCTGAATCTGAAGCTTCTTTAAATGCAAGCTCTGCAGATGCAGCCATAGCCGGAGTAAGAGATTCAATAGGACCTGTAAATCCTAAAATGATTCCCATTTTGATCGAATGTCCGTCTGCCATAACGTTTGAACCAAAGCTTGATACAAACATAAATGCAGCGATAAATAGTTTTCTCATTATCTTCCTCTTTATTGTTAACAATTTATAAAATCTAATTTAAGTATGAATAATCTGAATATTCAATGACAAAATTGGCTTATTTTAAACTATTATCTGATAGAGAATGGGTCTAAAGATGGTTCATCTGATGTGTAGAACCAAGTTGTTTTTACTCTTGTGTAATCTTTAATTGAGTCAATTCCTGCTTCTTTACCGTATCCACTATCCTTGATACCTCCAAATGGAGCTGACGGTGAAATTAATCTGTAAGTGTTTACAAAAGTAATTCCTGCTCTGATAGCATTGGATACCCTCATGCCTCTTGCAAGATCGCTGGTGTATACACCTGAAGAGAGACCATATTGATTATCATTCATTAATTTTATCACTTCTTCTTCAGTATCAAATTTCATAACTGATAAAACAGGTCCAAATAATTCGTTTTCTGCTACTGGTAAGTTATGATTTTCACATTCAATAATAGTTGGGGGAAAATAATAACCTTCATTTGAAAAAGAATGTCTTTTACCTCCACATTTAATTTTACCACCTTGTTCAACAGTTAATTTAATATTTTTTTCTATTACCTCTAATTGTTTAAAGTTACTTAATGGACCCATCTCAGTATCGGGATCCATTGGAGCACCAATTTTAATTTTTTCTGCTCTAGCTGCTAACTTGTCTAAAAATTCGTTATAAATTCCTTTTTGTAAATATAATCTTGAACCTGCTATACAACTTTGACCGCTAGCTCCGAATATTCCAGCGGTAATTCCATTAATTGCATTTTCTTGTTTAGCATCATCAAATACTGCTACAGGACTTTTTCCTCCTAACTCTAAACTTACTTCAGATAAATTCTCAGCAGAATTTCTAATTATATGTCTTGCTGTTTCAGGTCCTCCAGTAAAAGCAACTTTCTCAACTAAGTTATGAGTAGTCAATGCTTTACCACATGGATCTCCAAAACCAGAAACTACATTAATTACACCTTTAGGTATTCCAGTTTCCTCAACAAGTTTTGCAAATTCAAACATTGTTGCTGGAGCTAATTCAGAACATTTGATTACTACTGTATTACCCATAGCCAAAGCAGGAGCAACTTTTGTTGCAGTTAAAAACATTTGAGAATTCCAAGGAATGATAGCTGCAATAACTCCTATTGGAATTCTAGTTGTGATTGCTTGAATATTTGGTTTATCTATTGGAAGAACTGTTCCCTCAACTTTGTCAGCTAATCCTGCGTAATAATCATAATATTCAGCAATGTATTTTGCTTGTTGATAAGTTTCTCTGTACAATTTTCCTGTATCAATTGTTTCAATCTTACCTAGCAATTCAGAATTCTCTCTAAGCTTGTTTCCAATAGCTCTTAAAAATTTTGCTCTATCTCTTGCAAGCATTTTTGGCCATTCACCTTCAAAAGCTTTTTGCGCAGCTTTTACAGCTATGTCTACATCGTTTGCACTAGCTTCTGGAACTACAGCCCATGGCTTATTATCTTCTGGATTTAAAGTTTCAAAAGTTTTTTTTGTATCAGAGTCTACCCACTCACCATCTATAAACATTTGATATTTTTTTAATTTAGACATTATTTATATGTTTCATTATTGCATTATTTACTTCGTCTGCATATTCAATAGTACACAAATGCTTTCCATTTTTAATTTCAATATATGTTGAGTTTTGAATATCTTTATTTAAATTTTTAGACATATCAGGTGTAGATCCTGGATCATCTGAGCCTGTAATTATTAATGTATTAGTTTTAATATTTTTTACATTTTCAAGATTATCTTTGTAATTCGCAAATAACTCATAAGCTTTTATAAAATTTTCTTGGTCTTTTCCCTTTTTGTTAAGAATTTTCATAAACTCATCATATAATTCAGGATTTTGTTCAAGGTACTTATCTGAAAACCATCTCTTCATTGCCATTTGAGAAATAGGCATATTTTTTTTTGCTAAATTGACCCTATCAACAACATTTTGTCTTTCCAAATCTGTCTTTTTGTATGTAGTGGAAATCAATGTTAAGGAATTTAAATAATTTTCAAATTTTGATGCAAATTCTATTGCTATTAGCGATCCAATAGAAAATCCGATTAAATTAAATTTCTCTATTTTTAAGTTATTTACTAGATTTGACAATTGGTCAGTAAAATTTTGCATTGATAAATTTGGCTCTTTAAAGGGTGTTTTCCCATGTCCTAACAGATCGTAAGTTATAAATGAATTGTCCTTGAAAAATTCAATTTGTGGTTTCCACATTTGTTGATTTAAACCAACACCATGAATAAAGATCAAAGGTAAAGAATTTTTATTATTAAAATAATAATGATTTTGATTAGTATCAAAATTATAAGACATCAATTAATTATCAATGCCCATCTCTTTCATATCTTGATATCGATCACCAGTTCTTGCATGAGCTCTTCCCGTTGGAGCTCCACCTATAGCAACAACTATTTCATCTTCATTAGGCGCATCATGAATAGTAAATTCATGGGTTAAATAAAAAGGTCTTAATCCAGCATCAGTTTTATGCATCATTGGAATTGAAATTTTTGCTCCTGCAGGACCTCTAGTATTTGTAAAGCTTAAATAAGAAGTTCCACCGACAGCGTCTCTAAATTTATTTCCAAATCTAAGAGTATGAATAAATGCAGAGGCGTGTTCTATTTCACCATTTAATCCTACCATCGCCGCCTTACCGTAGGCTAAAATTTTTTCACCTGATCCAATTTCTTTAGTTAATTCTGGTACTAATAGGTCTCCTAATTGAGGTGCAAGATCTAATATTTCTGGTTTTAAATCTTCTACAAAACCTTTTCCAGCCCAAGGATTTTCTATAACAGCTGCAACAGAAACTAACAAAACAGGTTCATTTGCTTTTTTTCCACCTTCAATAAAAGTTTTATCTACAAACTTTGCAAATTTTCTAAGTTTTAGCTCCATGTGTTAACTCGCCTTTTGTATATTAGAATTAATAGGTTTTATATTTGGAATTACCTCTTCTGTAAATAATTTGATGCTTCTCATACAGTCTTCATGTTTGATACCAGGAAAGTTAGACCAAACTTGTAAATTTTGAAGATTTAATTCTTGCTGAAGTTCGTTTATTTTTTCTATTACAAACTCAGGTGTTCCAAATAAAAGATTTCTTTTATGAAGAAATTCATAATTTAATAAATCTAATTTATTTTTAGTCTCAGGCAATTTTTCATCTGGGTCCATATGGTTTCCTAACCCCCTCCAATGACAGACCCATCTCATATAATTTACAATTTGTTCTCCAGCCATTTTTTCTGCTTCTTCCATAGTTTCTGCAACAAACATGTCTCTAACCAAACTTATACCTTCACCTAAAGGAACATCTCTGTTTTCAGCTTTAGATTTTGCTTCTTTAAAAATTTCAAATCTTTTTTTCAAAGCTTTTACAGTTGGGATCCACATAATTGTATTAAGTCCATTTTCTGCTGCCCACTGAATTGATCTTTCTCCATCAACTACTTGTGATATTGGTGGAAATGGTTTCTGATAAGGTTTTGGTAATACTGATATTTGTTTTAATTCGTTTGTTTTTAAATCCACAACATTTTCTTTGGGAGGACTCATGTCGTGTTGCCAAATAAAATTAGGAGATGGATAAGTATAAAATTCTCCTTGATGAGAGAAAAAGTCTTCAGACCATGCTTTTTTCATTATTTCTAATGTTTCCGAAAAAAGTCTAAAATTTTTTGCCTGATCTTTTAGGTCAGCTTCCTTATTCATGTTGATTGCTTCTCTACCGTAAACACCTCTACCAATACCGACCTCAACTCTACCTTTAGACATTTGGTCTAGTGTAGCGATATCTTCAGCAAGTCTTATTGGATTATGAAATGTGATTACGTTACATGCTTGCCCTAAACGAATATTTTTAGTTCTGGCCGCAGCATCTGTACACATCATTAGAGGATTAGTGCAGGACTCCATTCCCTCGTGATTAAAATGATGTTCTGTGTACCAAATAGAATTCCAATTATTTTGGTCGCAATATTCTGTGATTTCTCTAGCTTCGTCTAAAAGTTGGGTATAAGGTTTTTTATCCCAGTTAGTAGTATTACAAAAATATCCAAAGTTCATAAAGCCTCCTTTAAAAATTAATTTAAAGACGACCGATCCCACTTTCGTAAATCTTTGATTTTAACGACGAGTTATGTATCGCTTTATAAAATAACGATATCACTTTTTAATAGCAGTGGAAATCTAAAAAAGCTTCTTTTTATCTGTCCATGGGCCTTTTTTTGTTTTTGGTAAAAACTTTTTAAGATCTAATAGGACTTTCTCAGATAACTTTCTGTATGTAGTAAGTTTTCCTCCATAAATGTTTAAAAGTGGCAATTTTTTTACAATTTGTAAATCAAAAACATAATCTCTTGTAACTTTTGAGGCCTCTTTAAAATCCTCTATTAGAGGTCTTATTCCTGAATAAGTATCAACTATATCTTTTTTGCTAATTTGTTTTTTTAAATAATTATTCACGGACCGAATTAAGTATTGAGTTTCTTGTTTTGATATTACAGTATTTTCTGGCGATTTAACTTCCACCTCAGTTGTTCCAATTAATGAAAATTTCTTTTTATAGGGAATTACAAAAATTATTCTTTTGTCTGTATTTTGAAATGTAAATGCAACATCTTCTTTGTATAATTTCTTTGTAATTATGTGACTACCTTTAACTAATCTGATTTTATTCTTAGATTTTATTTTTATATTTTTATGCAAAGTTTCATTTATCCATGGTCCTGATGCATTTATTAAAACTTTTGATTTTATTTTTTTTCTATCTTGAAGACTAATCACCCATTTATTATTAATAATTTCAGCTTTTTTAACTTTATTGTATTCTAGTATTTTGGCTTTGTTTTTTTTTGCATCTTGTGCATTTAGTTTTGTTAATTTTTTATCATCAATTTGAATATCGTAATATTGAAAACCAGTTTTGAATTTCTCCTTAAGAATATTTGGAAATTTTTTACTAAGATCTAATGTTTTTGATTTTGGAATATTAGTTTTTCCACCTAAATTATCATACAAAAGTAAACCAAATTTAATTAACCATGCTGGTCTAATTTTATCAGTATGAGGAATAATGAATGGAATTGGTTTTGAGATGTGTCTTGCAATTTTGTAAACAATTTCTCTTTCTTTAAGAGACTCTCTTACTAATTTAAATTCATAATTTTCCAGATAACGAAGACCACCATGAATTAATTTTGTTGACCAAGAAGAAGTTGCGCCTCCTATTTCTCCTTTATCTGCTAAACATACAGACAAACCTCTTCCAGAAGCATCCCTTGCGATACCGGCTCCATTTATACCGCCACCTATTATGAATAAATCAAATACTTTAGACATCAAACTAAATTGTTTATAAAATTTAATAATAAATTTTCAACGACTTAAATTATTCTAACGTTGATATTCAATAAATTTTTTTAAAGATTGATTTAGAAATTTTTCATAAATCATACCTGTGTTAGAATATTTTTTTGAATTAAGGAAAGATTTACTCATTTTAAAGTCATAAGAGGGCTCAAAGAAGAATGGAACGGAAAGTCTCTTGCTTTTATTCCATAATACTCTGTGATTTGTAGCTTTAAATTTACCTTGACTTAAAAACTCTAAAGCCCTTCCTGTATTTACTACTAAAGCTTTTTTATTAAATGGTACATCATACCATTTTTTCGTTTTTCTATTCTGTACTTGAAGACCACCTTTTTTATCTTGATATAGAACTGTAAATATTCCACTATCTACATGCGTTTCACATCCAAGTGCTACTCCATCTTGTTTAGATATCTCCACTGGTCTTGTTTGATTTGGATAATAATTAAATCTTAAAGTGCTTAAAGTTTTTAACCTTGAAAAAGCTTTATTTGAAATATTTGGATCAAGTTTATTTAATTTAATTACACTTTTAAACAAAGTTTCACTCAAATTGTAAATATTTTCAAAATATTTGTTTAAGGCCTCAATAGAAGTTTTGTTAAAACATTTATTTAGATCTAAATATTCAATGTATTGGTTTCTGGTTTTTGAAGAATATTTCTTAGTAATTTTTAAATCTCCTATATCCAAACCCTCTTTTCCATTTACATCATTTGGAAAATAACCTCTGTAAAGATTGTTATTTTTTTTATTCCATTTTTTTGGTGACAATTTCCTTTTTTTACTGTCTGACAAATTGAAGAACTTGTTTCCTATTTCACATATTTTATTAATTTCTTTCAAATTAAGACCATGTCCCGTCACTTGAAAAAAACCTATATTTATACAAGCTTTCTCAATTTCTTTAATTGTTTTTAACGCACTCAGGGTCTCAAAATTATTTTTGATAAGTGATGATATGTTAATTGTGGGTATATAATTTTTGGTCATCTTCTAACAGGTGTTTCTGTTGCAATGTATTGCTCTCTGACTTTCTCTCTTAAATATATGTATATTCCAGCTGCTATTATACACGCAACCCCTAGAAATGTTCTTCCAGATGGAATCTCGTTAAATAGGAAATACCCTGGTATCATCGACATTATAATTAGAGAGTATTCAAATAAAGAAACAACCGATGGAGATGCAACTATGTATGCAGAAAATATACAAAGAAAAGCAATTGATGCTGCTACACCAAAAAATAATATAAATTTCCATGTGTAATCAAAGTTAGAAAACCATTCTCTAAAAATAAATTGAGTTGTTGGATCAAAATTAGAATTGTTAAACTGACCATTGCCTATAAAGAGATAAATAGCTCCACATAATATGAGCGCAATTAAATAGAAATAAAATAGTTGAGTGTTTACATCATCTTTGTCAGAGGTATATTTTGTAATTGTCATAGAGGCTGCATAAAAAAATGCACATCCAACTGGAAGTAGACTTTTGTATTCAAAGTCTGAAAAATTTGGATCTAAAACTATAAACACCCCTATAAAACCAAATACAATTGCAGACCATCTTCTAATACCAATAAATTCCTTTAAAAAAAATTTGGCAAAGATTGATACAAAAAAAGGGCAAGAGAAAAAAAGTGCATTAGCTGTTGCTAATGGCATGTAAGTAAGAGAAATAAAAAACGCTGAAAAAGCCAAAAAGTGTAAAACAACCCTTACCAAAGTTAATATTGGATAGTGGGTTTTTAAACTAACCTTTTGCTTTTTAAATTTGATGTAGCAAAACAGTAAAATTGCAGCAACAAAGTATCTGCCAAAAAAAATTTCATATAAAGCTGCTTTTTCAAATATAAATTTGATTAGTGAGTCCTGCATTGCAAATAAAGTCATTGCAATAATAATAAGAACAATTCCTTTAGAGTTATTGTCGGTACTCATTTCGCACCTATACCAAAATAAGATAATGAATAATATTTAATTATTTCTTAAGTTTTGAAGTGAATAAAAGATTTTCATTTGAAAATTCAGCTTGGTTTTTCTTGATAAAAGCAGCCATCAACTTTAACTTTTCTTCCTCGAATTCTGTTACCTTTCTTTTGCTGAGATCAATATATAGAGATATCCATTCCATTGATGCTGAGACTTTTTTAGTCTCTTTTGCAACCATTTCCATTTTTAAATGTAATCGTTTTTTATCATGGTCAAAGTAAGTAAGGATTATATCAACGGATTCTCCTTCTTTGACCTCATTAAGATATTTGGTGTTTGTCTCGACAACCATAGTGCTTCTATTTAGATTTTTTGCTGCACTTGCTCCCATTTTAAACTTTTCAAGCGCTACTTCCCACGCTTCATCAAATATTAAAACATAATAAGCCATGTTCATATGATTGTTATAATCAACCCAGTTCTTTGTGATATTGAAGCTTTTAAGAAAAACAGACATTTAATTTTTTAATTTAATATTAATATCATATAATAAAGTTTTTATGAAAAAAGTCTTAACAGCCAGCTGTTTATGCAAAGGTGTAAAGTTTAAAACACTTAATAAACTTAGGAGTGTATCCAATTGCCATTGTACGAAATGTAGGAAAACTCATGGTATATTTGGTGCTTATACAAATATTAAAGATAAAGAAATTAAATTTTTGAACAAAACTACTTTAAAGTGGTTTAAGTCATCTAAGAATTCCAAGCGAGGTTTTTGCAATAAATGTGGAGCGAGTATATTTTTTAAAGTTGAGAAATCTGACAATGTTTCAATTTCTGCAGGGATGTTTGATGGTAAAACAAAACTAAAAACTTTTAGAAATATATTTGTAGGTTCAAAGTCAGATTTTTATCAAATCAATGACAAACTTCCAAAATATAAAAGATTTGCTAAATAATATTATTTTAAGATTTAGTTAAAGAAGACTGTAATTCTTGATTAGTAATATAACCCTTAATATTACCATTCTTATCAACTACTTCACAATTTGAGTCTGAACAAACTATTTGAGGTAAAAATTCTTCAATAAATTGATCTTCATTTACTTTAATAACGTTTGATTTATCTATATTTTCAGACTCATTTAAATTTTTCATAATTATTTTTGCTTTGATCACTTTTGCTCTATTAACATCTTTAACAAAAGCTTTTACATAATCATCTGCAGGGTTCATTATAATTTCTTCTGGTGTTCCAACTTGTACTAATTTTCCTGAATTTAAAATTCCAATATGGTCACCTAGTCTCAATGATTCATCAAGATCATGAGTAATAAATACAATTGTTTTTTTTAATTCTGATTGAAGATCAATAAGTTGTTTTTGCATATCACTTCTTATTAGTGGATCTAGAGCGCTAAAAGCTTCATCCATTAACATTATGTCTGTATCTGTTGCTAATGCTCTTGCTAAACCAACACGCTGCTGCATTCCTCCAGATAATTGATTTGGATATTGATTTTCAAATCCATTTAATCCAACAGCATCAATTTTTTCCATTGAGATTTTATTTCTCTCATCTTCTGCTTTGCCTTGCATTTCCAAACCATATCCAACATTTTGCAAAACTGTTTTATGTGGGAATAAACCAAACCTTTGGAAGACCATACTCATTTTGTGTCTTCTAAACTCAATTAGCTTTTCTTTATCAAGCGACATCACATTTGTGCCCTCAACCAAAATTTCACCATCGGTTGGATCTATAAGTCTATTTAAATGTCTAATTAATGTAGATTTTCCTGAGCCTGAAAGACCCATGCAAACAAACGTTTCACCTTCTTCAATTTTAAGAGAAACATTATCTAATCCAACTGTATGCCCAGTTTTTTCTAATATTTCGTCTTTAGTTGATCCTTCCTTGACCATTGGAAGTACTGATTTTGGATTATTACCAAAGATTTTATAAACGTTGTTAATTTCGATTTTTGACATCAATTAAGTTCTAACAGTTCATGGCGCACAATGTAAAACAATTTCTATACAACTTTTAATTGATTCTTCTAAATTCGATTTTGTTTGATTTTGTTAGTCATTTAAATAATCATTTAATTTATGAGCAAATCAGATCATGATGTTCGATGCGAACTATCAGCACTTTATAGAATTTTACACATGTATGGGATGACTGATTTAGCTAATCAATGTGCGGGAGCGAGATCAGCGGAAGATAAAGATTGTTCATTTGTTCATCCTTATGGAATGTTTTATGAAGAGATTACAGCGTCATCTTTAGTTAAGATTGATAAAGATGGAAGAAAAATAAATTCAGATGGACCATGGTTAAATGATGGTTGTATTAATCTTGCACAATGGATTTTTAATTCACGTTCTGATGTTAACTTTTATGTTCATGGACACGCTAACGATGTTATGGCAGTTGGAGGGACAAAAGAAGGTTTGATGCATCTATCACAAGCAGCAGTCTATTTAAATCATTTAATTGGATATATTGATTACGAATTTGTTGAAGATAAAGATTTTGGAAAAAAATTTGAAAACCTTATAGGGAAGCACGATATTTTAATTACAAGAAATCATGGATACTACACTGTAGGTAAAACTGCTGCAGAAGCTTTTTTTAGAGCTTATTATTTAGAACAAGCATGTACTGTTCAAGTTAAAAATTTATCAATGGGATTAAGTAAACATGAAATAGACAAACAAAAAGCTGCTTATTTTTGGGACAATATGAGTAGTTCAGATGATTATAATTATGATGGAAAAACAGAGTGGGCTGCATTATTAAGAAAATTAGATCGTGAAAATTCAAATTATAAAAGTTGATGGAACAAAATTATAAAATTGAAAATATAACTAAAAATTCTACTAATTTAGAAGTTGATTGGAGTGATGGAAAAAAAAGTAAGTTTAATTATTTGTGGTTAAGAGATAATTGTCCTACAGCACACGACAAAGACTCTCGTCATAGAATGTTTAATATTCTTAAAGTATCCAAAGATATAAATCCTAAAAAATTTTCTTTGAACAATGATGGTAAACTCCAAATTGAGTGGAGTGAGGGAGATCATGTTAGTTATTTTGATCAAAAATGGCTGAGAGATAATTGTTATACAATTAAAAACAATTTAGAATACAAATCACCCTACAAGCTTTGGGATAATTCTCTCCAGGATCACTTAAAAACTGTAGAGATTGATCATGATGAGATTATTAATTCAGATGAAGGATTAATAAAATGGTTGGAACTTTTGCATCATACTGGAATTGCAATTGTAAAAAATGCACCGACAGATGAGAACTCTGGGTTTAAAGTTTTAAATAGAATTAGTCATACTAGAGAAACTTTTTTTAAAACTCCATTTGAGGTAATAAATATTCCAAAACCAAATAATTCTGCTTACACAGCTCATGCTCTTAGAAATCATATGGATTTACCTTGGTTTGAAACACCTCCAGGATATCAATTTCTTCACTGTTTGGTCAATTCTGCAAATGGTGGAGATTCTTCCGCTGTAGATGGATTTGCAGTAGCAGATTATTTAAGAAAAAATGAAAAGGAAATTTTTGATACACTAGTTAATGTTCACCTTAAATTTAGAGACATGGACTATACTCAAGAATCGGTAAGAAGTTATTATGCACCAGCAATTTCTTTGACTAAAGATAATGATTACCATGACATTAGATTTAGTGTTGCAACTATGGATGCCCTAGATTGCCATCCTGATTTAATGGACAAAGTTTACAAAGCTCATCATCGATTTGGAAATTTATTACACGATGATAAATTTCAAATTAAATTTAGATTAGGGCCAGGAGATATATTTACTTTCAACAATAGAAGGTTGCTCCATGGGAGAACAGAATTTGATCCAAATTCAGGTCATAGGCACCTTCAAGGATATTACATGGATCGTGATGAAATTATTGGAAGATTAAGGTATTTGAGAAATTCAAATTAATTCCAACCAGTTACATTTTTTACTTCTAAAAATTCTTCCAATCCCCAAACTCCTCCTTCTCTACCATTTCCAGATTGTCTGTAACCACCAAAAGGAGTTCCAACATCAGCTGCATTACCGTTTATGTAGACACATCCTGATCTTAATTTTTTTGCAACTCTATGTGCTTTTTCTTTATCATTTGTTTGAAGATAATTTCCTAAACCATAAGAAGTATCGTTTACAATTTTCACTGCTTCATCTTCAGTATCAAACGGAATGATTGATAAAACAGGTCCAAAGATTTCTTCTTTTGCAATTCTCATCTCATTCGTAACATCAGTGAAAATAGTTGGTTTGATAAAATATCCTTTATTTAAACCGTTTGGTAATTCTGGCCCTCCTGCAGCTAAAGTTGCTCCCTCAGAAATTCCACTTTCAATAAGATTTATAATTTTATCATACTGAACCTTTGATATTACAGGACCAATATGATCTCCTTTTTTAGTTGCTTGATCAACTTTAATTTTATTAGCTTCATCAACAGCCTCTTTAACTGCTCTTTGGTAAATAGATTTTTCAACCAACATTCTTGTAGGTGCATCACATGATTGTCCTGAGTTACTCATTACATTTCGGATACCATCTCTTACTGCATCTTTATAACTGTCAGCAAAAACAATATTTCCACCTTTGCCACCTAGTTCAAGACAAACTCTTTTAATTGTATCAGCGGCATTTTTAGAAATTAATTTACCAGCTCTTGTTGAGCCTGTAAAAGAAACCATATCAATATCTGGGTGACTTGAAATGTCTGTTCCAACTCCTACACCATCGCCATTTACTAAATTAAAAACTCCTTTTGGAAAACCTGCTTCATCGATCATTTCTGCAAATAACATTCCTGATATAGGAGCAATTTCTGAAGGTTTTAAAATCATTGTACAACCAGTTGCAAATGCAGGAGCAACTTTAAGAGCGATTTGATTTATTGGCCAATTCCAAGGAGTTATTAATCCACAAACTCCAATTGGTTCATAACAAATATGGTTATTTGATTTTTCATCAAAATGTTCTTCAAAGTCAAAGTTTTTAAGTCTTAATATAAAATCTTCTAAATGATCTCTTCCTGATGCAGTTTGAACATCAGTCGACCAATCCATTGGAGCGCCCATTTCAAGTGAAATAGCTTCAGCCATTTCATTAAATCTTTTTTTATAAATAGTTAATAATTTTTCTAATAATTTAACTCGTTCTTCTTTTGAGGTTTCTTTCCAAGTTTCAAAAGCTTTTTTTGCGGCTTTTACTGCTCTATTTGTATCTTCTGTAGATCCTAGAGAAATTACCGCACAAGGATCTTCATTACATGGATTGATAACATCAAAGTCATTCTTCTTAATTGGATCAACCCATTCACCATCAATATAAAATTTTCTTTTATCTAACATTATAAATAATTAAAATTAATAACTATTCTATATTTTGTATCTGTGCAATCTACAGCACAATGTTTTAAGTTAGAATCAAAAACAACTACACGATTTTCTTTACTTATAATTTTGTCACCTCTCTCAAACTGAGTATAACCATTATTTGAATTCAAATAAAATATTGATGTCTTACAATCTTTAAAATCTATATGCATTTCTGACGAAGTATTTGTAGCTTGTTTAAGAGTAAGATTTGCTTTTATTCTCAAAATTTTTTTTGCCTCTAATTTTGTTAATAGAGGATGTAAAATATCATAATATTTTGAGTGTACTTTTCCTTTCGCTACAAATAGATGATAAAATTGATAATAGTCATCATCTGGCTGAACTTTAAAAGGTATAAAGTACCAAGGGAAACTAGCTAAGTGAAAAGTTTTATTTAGCTGATTGAATTCTTCTTTGCTTAAAAAATTGTCTTTAATTTGCACTAAATCTCATATCCTTTTTGCTCAGGCTCGTTGTCAGTTAATTCTTCTGGAAATCCTTTAGCCCTAAAATTAATGTTATTTAAATCCTCCATTCTTTTTACTATCATTGAAGACCATGCTCTTGAACCATATTTTTTTTGTCCATCTTTAAATATTGCAACAATTTTTGGAGATATTTCTAGTGGAGCTTTTAACTTTTTTGCTAGATCATCAAATAAACCTGTATCTTTTAAAACTAAATCCATAGTAAAATTTATATTATAAGATCCATTTAAGATTACTTGACTTTCAGTTTCGTGAACAAATGAATTTCCTGATGATGCCGCAATTCCTTTAAATGTTTTTTCAAGATCTAGATTAGATTTTTTAGCAACTGTCCAAGCTTCTCCTAAAGCAACCAAATGTACTGAAGCTAAATAATTTGTAATTACTTTTAGAGTACTTGCTGTACCTAATTCACCGGTGTGCAATACTTTTCTACCCATTACTGTTAAGACAGGTAAAATTTTTTCAAATGCTTTTCTCTCACCACCTACAAAAATTGCAATATTTCCTGTTGCAGCTCTATGACAACCACCACTTACAGGGCCATCTAAAGGTATAGCTTTTTTTGCAATTACTTTTTTTCCAATTCTCTTTACCTCAGCTTCATCAGTAGTACTCATTTCAAGCCAGATTTTATTTTCAGAAAGGCCTTGAAGCACTCCATCTTCAGCTTCCATAACTTCTGCACTTACTTTTATTGATGGTAAAGAAGTAATTATAAGATCAACTTGCTCTGCAAGTTCTTTTCCAGAGTTTGCAACTTTTGCACCAGAACTTTTAAATTGATCTGTTAAATTTTGATCTACATCTCTTACAGTTAAGTCAAATCCATTTCTCAGTAAACTTCCTGCAAGTTTAGCACCCACATTTCCTAGACCAATAAAACCTATCTTCATTATTTTACCTCTTCTTTTTTATTTTTTGTAAAAACTATTAATATGACACCAACAATTATTATTGCTCCACCAATGAATAGTTCTTTTGTCGGCTCTTCTCCCAAAAGAAAAATTGCAGCTAATAATCCTGTTGGAGGAATTCCCATAGTTACAATTGGTAGAACTTTATAAATTGGATTATTTTTTATGACATAATAAAAGCAACCATATGTTACAGGCTGCATTATAAAACCAATGTAGATTGCAATAATCCAATGATCAATTTTTGCATTAGAGATATAATTTATAGTATTTCCATCAATGATTGCTGATAGTAATATTAAAATTGGACCAGAAAATAATGCCATCCAAGCAACCAATGCTAAAGGATTAATTTCTTTACTTAAAGGTTTCACCATTACTTGCCCAAGAGCCCAAATAGCAGAGCCTAGTATTGTCAATCCAATACCAATAATTTTTCCATCTAAATTTGGTGAGCCAGTTAAAACATAAACACCGATAAATGCTATACCAATACCAATTATAGCTCTAATTGTTGGTTTCTCTTTAAGCATAAAGTAAGCAAAAATAACTCCAAACGGCACCTCCATTTGAACCAATAAAACTGCAGAAGATGCATCAATCAAGTCTAAACCAGAGTAAGTGATACTATATTGCAAAGTATTAGCTATTAAAGAAGCTATTAATATTTTTAGCAAATAACCTCTTGGTATTGGAAACCACCAGACTAAAATTGATGCTGCAAATATAAATCTTAAACCCATTAATAAAATTGGTGGAAAAGATTCAAATGCTGGTTTTGCAATGACAAAACCAAAGCCTAAAAAAATCGGAACCAATGATGCAATGAAGGTATCTTTTAAATTCATGTCGTAAATTTAATATTAATGATTATTAAAGAACTTCTGATATATTCATCTTTTAAAATATGAATTCAACAAAAATAGATCCAAAATACATTAGTAAATCAAATCCAAGAGTTGGCTTAATAGCTCTTGCAAGTGATTTTATGATTGAGAGAGATTTTATTAATGTCATAAAAGACAGGAAAATTGATTTTTTTGTTAACCGTATTGAGTGTTACAATCCATTAACTCGAGAAAACCTGATTAAAATGTCTAATAAAGTAACTGAGGTTGCAAAAGATATTTTACCAGATCAAGATATTGATTGTGTTGTTTATGGTTGTACCTCTGGGACCATTGCAGCTGGATATAATTCTATTGAACAAAAAGTAAAAGCAGCAAAACCAATGGCTGATGTTACAACGCCAAGCACTGCAGCAATTAAAGCTTTAAAAAAATTAAATATAAAAAAAATTTCTTTGTTCACACCTTATAGTAAAAAACTAAATGATGAAGTTTTAGATTATTTTAAAACCGAGGGATTTGAAATTACCTCTAATTCTTACTTTGATATCGAAGCTGATTATGACATTGGTAAAGTAGATCAAGACTATTTATATGAAGTATTATCTAAAATTGATTTAAATGGGGCAGAGGCTTTGTTTGTTTCGTGTACAGCACTACCTGTATTACCAATTATTGATAAACTTGAAAAAAAATTAAACACAGTAGTTTTATCTAGCAATCAAGCATTAATTTGGGATACACTTGTAAAAATAAATAAAAATAACTCTGTTGAGGGATTTGGAAAACTATTTGAGGTTAACTAATGTCATTTACTAAAGAAGAATACAAACAAAGATTAAAAAAGGTTCAAAAAATGATGCAAGAAAAAGGCATTGAACTTTTAATTTCTCATGACACTAATAATTTATATTATCTAACTGGTTATGACGCCTGGTCATTCTATTATGCTCAATGTGCAATCGTTCATGTAAATGCTGATGAACCATTATGTTTTGTAAGAGCTCAAGATGCAGGTGGGGCTTATATAAAAACTTATTTAAAAGATGAAAATATTTTAGTGTATGATGAAGAATATATTCATACTTGGCCAAAACATCCCTACGATAGATTAGTTGAAATAATTAAAGAGAGAAAATGGGATAATCTATCAATCGGATTAGAGATGGATGCTCATTATTTCACAGCTTTTTGTTATGAAAAAATAAAACAAGGTTTGCCAAATGCCAAAATAAAAGACAGTGATCGATTGGTGAATTGGGCAAGATTTACAAAATCTGACGCAGAAATAAATTATATGAAATCTGCAGCAAAAATTTCAGAACAAGGAATGAAAACTGCAATGGAAGTCATTAAACCTGGTGTAAGGCAGTGCGATGCGGTTGGTGAAATTCAAAAAGCACTTTTTTATGGAACAGAGGAATTTGGCGGTGAATATTCAAGTATTGCAACTCTTCTTCCAACAGGAAAAGGTACTTCTGCTTCACATTTAACCGCTACTCAAGATAAATTCGTAGAGGGAGAAGCAACAATTATTGAGCTTTCTGGAGTTTATAAAAGATATCATGCTCCTATGGCTAGAACTGTACTACTTGGAGAGCCTAATCAGTTAAAAATTGATACCATGAACAAAACTATTGAAGCCTTAAACTCAGGAATTGAAGCAATTAAAGCTGGAAATACTGTGGATGATGTTGCTCAAGCTTTCTGGAAAATATTAGACAAATACGGTATCGAAAAAAGATCAAGAACTGGTTATTCAATAGGAATTGGTTATCCTCCTGACTGGGGAGAGCATACTCTTAATATATATAAAGGAGACAAGACAGTTCTTGAGCCTAATGTTTGTTTTCATATGATTGCTGTGATGCAGTTTGGTGACTGGGGTGTTGAGGCGTCTGAGGCTATTAGGGTTACAGAAAACGGGTCAGAGTTATTTTGTAATTTTCCAAAAGAGCTTCATATCAAGAGTTAATTTACTATTGAAATCTACTTTCACAAATGTTTAATAATCAATTTTATGTCTAAAAATCCAGAATTCGTAAAATTTGATAAAGTAGATAAAAGTTATGACGGGAAAGTACTTGTCGTTAAAGACCTACAATTAGATATTGCTGAAGGTGAATTTATAACAATGCTTGGACCATCTGGTTCAGGTAAAACAACTTGTTTAATGATGTTAGCTGGATTTGAAACTCCAACTAATGGAGAAATTTTATTAGACGGAAATATTATTTCAAACATTCCACCTCACAAAAGAGGAATTGGAATGGTGTTCCAAAATTATGCACTGTTTCCACACATGACAGTTTACGAAAATTTAGCTTTTCCTTTAAGAGTAAGAAAAGTTGAAAAAGATGAAATTGATAAAAAAGTAGATAAAGCTTTATCGATGGTTTCTTTAAATGGATTTGAGTCTAGAATGCCAGCACAACTTTCTGGAGGACAACAACAAAGGGTTGCTGTTGCAAGAGCACTAGTATTTGATCCCGCTGTTGTTTTAATGGATGAGCCACTTGGTGCATTAGATAAAAATTTAAGAGAGAGCATGCAGTATGAAATTAAACATATTCATGAAAGCATTGGTGTAACAGTTGTTTATGTTACACATGATCAAAGTGAAGCTCTTACTATGTCAAACAGAATAGCTGTATTTAATGATGGTAAAGTTCAGCAGTTATCAGATCCAGCAGAACTATATGAGAAACCAGTAAACTCTTTCGTTGCAGAATTTATTGGTGAAAATAATACATTTAATGGCGAGGTCTCTGATATAGATAAAGATAAATGCAAAGTTAAATTAGGTAATGCAGAAATATTAGCTAACCCTATTTCGGTAAAATCAAAAGGTGAAAAAACTACAGTATCTTTAAGACCAGAAAGAGCGTTAATAAATCCAACTGATAAAATGGATAATATGTTTACTGGAAAAATTGAAGAAGTCATTTATCATGGAGATCACACAAGAGTTAGATTGGATTTACTTGGTAGTTCTGAGTTTATATTAAAAGTTCCAAACAGCACCTCTAACCTTGAGCTAAAAGTAAAAGAGGATATCAATATTGGTTGGAACAGTGTTGATGCTAGAGCTTTAGATCCAAAATAGTATCAATTAAAAAACCCAAATCATTATAAGATAAAATGAACTGTTGACTTCACTTGCTCATTTTGGTGTACTTCATTATATAAATTAATTTATATTAACGTTTAAACGGAGGAATAATGAAAAAATTAAGTAAATTATTACTTGCTCTTTCTTTTGCTCTTTCAATAACTTCATCAGCATTTGCAGTTACTGTTGCATCTTGGGGTGGAGCTTATACAGAGTCTCAAAAGTTAGGGTATGGTGATCCAACTGCTAAGGCACTTGGAGTAGATATCAACTGGGTTGACTACTCTGGTGGTTTATCAGAAATCAAAGCACAAAAAGAAGCGGGTGCTATCACTTGGGATATCATCGACCTTTTTGCATTCGATACAATTAACGGATGTGACGAAGGTTTATTTGTTAAATTTGATTTTGACAAAGACTTCCCAGCTGCACCAGATGGAACTCCTGCAAGTGAAGACTTCTTCACAGACATGCCTAGTGAATGTGCTGTAGGAAACATCTTATATTCTTGGAACTATGCTTATGATACAAGAGCTTTTAGTAATCAGACGCCAAAAACTATTAAAGATTTCTTTAATACTAAAAAGTTTCCTGGAAAAAGAGCAATCTATACTAGTGCTTTAACTAATTTAGAAATTGCTTTAGCTGCGGATGGCGTGAAGTTAGGTGACGGCGGAACTAGAGTTTACAGAAAACTTTTAGAAGACGGTGGAATCGACAGAGCGTTAGCTAAAATTGAAAAACTATGTACAGATCCAAATGGTGGATGTGTGTTCTGGTCTGCAGGTGCTCAACCACCTGAATTATTAGTTGCTGGTGAAGTTGTAATGGCAACTGGTTGGAACGGAAGATTCTTCAATGCTGAAGTTGGTGAAGGTGCTCCAATTAAACAAGTATGGGATGGTCAAGGTCTTGACTACGAATACTTTGCTTTAGTTAAGGGTGGTCCAGATGAAGCGAATGCTAAAAAAGCTTTAGCTATGATGACCAACACTGAGATGTTAGCTGGTAGCGCGAAGTACATTGCGTACGCTCCATGGAGAAAATCTTCTCTTGATGTAATCACTGCTGGTGAACCATGGTACAAAGATGGTAAAACAGAAATGATGCCTCAAATGCCAACTGCTCCTGCTAACACTAAAAACTATTTCTTAGTAGACCCATTCTTCTGGGCTGACTATGGAACAGAGATTGGTGAGAAGTGGGAAGCTTTCAAAGCAGGCCTATAATTTCAGTTTTAAACACTGAATTTATATAATATATTTAGGGCGGTTATATAGTAACCGCCCTATTTTTTTATGAACTCTGAAGCAAAACAAATTTTAACAACTGACGGAATACCATTAGAGGTCAGTTTGAAAAAAGCTGAACGGAAGAATAAGATTAAAGCCTTTCTTCTAGTTGCACCTTTATTGTTATTTTTAGTCATTACTTATATATTTCCAATCGGAGAAATGTTCACGAGAAGTATTGATGACAAAATGATCACCAATATGCTTCCTAAAACATTTAAGGAAATGGAAAAATGGGATGGAAAAGAACTACCTCCTGAAGAAGTTTTTTCAGCTTTTTATTATGACTATAAAGCTTTAGTTGAAAAACAAGAACATGGAAAACTAGGTCAAAGATTAAATAAAGAAAAAAATGGTTTTAATTCAACAACCAAAAGGTTGTTTAGAAATATAAAAAGAAAAAAGATAGATGAAACTGCTAGCATTAAAGAACAGATGATGAAAGTTCATAAAAACTGGGGTAAAGTTGAGTATTGGCAGGCTATAAAAAGAACAGCGCCACCTTATACGTTAGCTAAATATCTAAAAGGTATGGACATGTATTATGCTGCTGATGGAAGTATTGCCCAAGTAGATGAAGACAGAAGAATTCATAGAATTTTGTGGTTAAGAACTCTTGAAATTGCTTTTTTTGTAACTGTATTTTGCTTTTTAATGGGATATCCGATAGCTCATTTATTAGCAACATTACCAATGAAATACTCAAATTTATTAATGATTTGTGTTCTTCTTCCATTTTGGACTTCATTATTAGTCAGAACTGCGAGTTGGATGATTTTATTACAGCAACAAGGAGTCGTTAATGATTTCTTTGTAATGATAGGATTAGTTGCAGACGATAACAGGCCTGAAATGATGTACAATAAAGTAGGCACCTATGTAGCGATGACACAGATATTGTTGCCATTTATGGTTCTTCCACTTTATAGTGTTATGAAAACAATCTCTCCAAGCTTAATGAGAGCAGGAAAATCTTTAGGAGGTACTCCTTTTGTTGCGTTTTGGAAAGTTTATTTTCCATTAACTATTCCAGGTATAGGAGCGGGATGCTTGTTGGTATTTATTTTAGCAATTGGATATTACATTACACCTGCATTAGTTGGTGGGGCGTCAGGGACATTAATAAGTAACCAGATTGCATATCATATGAAAACAACTCTAGATTGGAGCTTTGCCTCTGCAATGGGTTTAATGTTGTTAACTGGAGTTTTAGTTATTTATTGGATTTATAATAAACTAGTTGGGGTAGACAATATTAAATTAGGATAAATATGGCATTACCAAGTTATACAGAAACTCGTTATAGAATTTGGCATTATTTTTATTTAGCCATTTGTACTTTTGTATTTTTCTTTTTAGTTGCACCTTTGTTCGTAATATTCCCGCTATCCTTTAATGCTGAAGAATTTTTAGTTTTTTCTGAGGGTATGAAAAATCTTGATCCTGATGCCTTTTCCCTAAGGTGGTATAAGGATATGGTCTATGGAACTAAAAACCCTTGGGGATTAGCAGCAAAAAATAGTTTTATAATCGCGATATTTGCAACAATAGGATCCATAATACTAGGGACACTAGCTGCGTTAGGATTAAGTAGTAGGCACATGCCTTATAAAGGAATTATAATGGCAACTCTTATTTCTCCAATGATTGTCCCATTAATTATATCAGGTGTTGCAATTTTCTTTTTCATGGCAAAGGTTGGTTTAGCAGCAACTCATACAGGAATAGTTTTTGCTCACATAATACTAGGAACTCCATTTGTTGTAATTACAGTGACAGCAACACTATCTGGATTTGATCATAGTGTAACAAGAGCAGCAGCTAGTTTAGGGAGTAACCCTGTAAATACGTTCATGAAAATCACTCTTCCTTTAATATTACCAGGAGTAATATCAGGAGGTTTGTTTGCATTTGTAACTTCATTTGATGAAGTAGTTGTAGTTTTATTTCTTGCTGGTTTAGAAAATACTACAATTCCAGTTCAAATGTGGACAGGTCTTAGAGAACAGTTAAGTCCAACAATTCTTGCTGTTGCAACATGTTTAATTATTCTTTCGACTTTAATCTTGATTAGTGCAGAATTATTAAGAAGAAGATCTGAAAGATTAAGAGGAATTAATCGTTAAATTAAGAAGTTTAGTTTATTTTCCTACAAGTTTTTCGTAACTTACTGATAAATCTTTAATTAAATTACAAACTTCAAAATTATAATCTAGTATTTTTCCTACTGGTGTTATTTCCGCAGCTGTACCTGTGATAAAACATCCTTTAAAATTGTTTAATTCATTAGGAGAAATTTTTCTTTCGTGGATCTTGATATTTTTTGACTTTGCAAGCTCTATTACTGTTTTTCTTGTTATTCCATCTAAAAACGAGTCTGGAATAGGGGTATGAAGTTGATTATTTTCATCTTTGAAAAAAATATTAGCACTTGTAGCTTCAGCTATATTACCCTCATGATCCAACATTAAAGAGTCTGTATACCCATCTTTTTCTGCTTGATGTTTTGAGAGTGTACAAATCATATATAAACCTGCGGCTTTACTTTCCCACGGCGAAGAATTTTGTGGTGGTCTTTGCCATTTAGAAATGTTTAATTTAATTCCTTTTAATTTTAAATCTGGATCAAAGTATGTCGGCCAGTCCCATATTGCTATAGCCACATTAATCTTAGTACTCTGAGCAGAAACTCCCATCATTTCACTTCCTCTCCAAACAAACGGTCTTATATAACCATTTTGAATATTTTGATCTGAGACAAGTTTTTTTGTAGCTTCAATAATTTCATTGTATGAATATGGAATTTTCATATCCAGAATTTTTGCAGATTTAAAAAGTCTGTCTGTATGCTCTTCTAATTTAAAAATTTTCGAATTATAAACTCTCAAGCCTTCAAAAACTAAACTTGCATAATGCATGCCATGACTAATGATATGAACTCTGGCATCTTGCCACTCACATAATTCATTATTAAACCAAATTTTTCCAGATCTTTTGTCAAAAGGGAGTTGTTGCATATTAAGTTTTTAATCTACAGACTCAATTATTGTCGCTATACCCATACCTAGTCCAATACATTGTGTAGCCAATGCATACTTTTGATTTTCTCTCTTTAATAATTGAGCAGCTTTTCCAACAATTCTTGCGCCTGTTGCTCCAAGTGGATGTCCTAAAGCTAATGCACCACCTTCAATGTTAACTTTGTTTTGATCAATTTTTAAATCTCTTATGCAAGCCAGCGATTGAGAAGCAAAAGCTTCATTTAGTTCTATTAAATCAATATCTTTGATATTTAATTTTGCCCTTTCCAATGCTTTTTGGGAAGCTCCAATTGGCCCTAAACCCATAGTTTCCGGTTTACATCCTTGAACTGCAGTAGATACTATTCTTCCAAGAATTTCTAAATTATTATGTTTAGCGTATTGTTCTTCACAAATTAAAGTTGCAGCTGCACCATCAGTTAGTGGTGAAGAGGTTGCTGCTGTTACAGTTCCATTTGAGTCAAAAGCTAATTTTAAACTATCTAATTTTTCTTGATTACTATTAGGTCTTATATTGCTATCTTTAGAGCAATTCCCTATCGTAACAATTTCATTGTTAAAGTTACCATTTGATTGAGCATTGAATGCTTTTTCATGACTTGATATTGCAAATTCTTGTTGCTCTCTTCTAGAGATAGAATATTGTTTAGCAACATTTTCGGCAGTAGTTCCCATCGCAAAATATACATTCGGGTTCTCTTTTTCAGTGTAAGGATATGGCAATGGATCAAAGCCTGTATTTACTCTTGTCATACTCTCAACTCCGCCACAAATAAAAACTTTTCCAGAACCCATAGCTATTTTTCCAGCAGCAATATGTATTGCTTCCATTGATGATCCACACCATCTATCAACTGTCATTCCAGAAGTTTTGATTTCCATATTAGTTAAAAAACTCACAAGTTTTCCAATGTTAAAACACTGTTCTCCTGTTTGAAATGCACAACCAATTACAATATCTTCAATATCAGCTTTGTTTATATTAGTTTTTAAAACAAGGTTATTTATAACCTCAGCAAGTAGATTAACTGGTTTTACATCTATTAATTCACCTTTTTTTGCCATTGTGAAAGGTGATCTTGAATAACCTGCTATTACTGTTTTATACATTTTTCTAAAAGTTAACTAATTTATATTCTTATTTAGGAAATGGTAAAGAGGTTATGACGCCTGTTCTCATCAAATTATCGGATGTTAGAACTTTTACTTCTTCATCAATATTCCAATAATCTTTTAAAATCATTGAGAGACCAACATTTTTTTTTATTCTTGGTGAATAAATACCCGAGGTGATTTGTCCGATTTGAACTTTATCTTTAAAAACAGGGAAGGGTTTAGCGCAAGTTGGGCATGGGCCACCATCAAAAATAATTCCTCTGATTTTT
This sequence comes from Candidatus Pelagibacter sp. HIMB1695, assembly GCF_052047655.1. Classification (NCBI taxonomy): domain Bacteria; kingdom Pseudomonadati; phylum Pseudomonadota; class Alphaproteobacteria; order Candidatus Pelagibacterales; family Candidatus Pelagibacteraceae; genus Candidatus Pelagibacter; species Candidatus Pelagibacter sp. HIMB1695. Next base: position 118,722 of record NZ_JBNAJT010000002.1, read on the forward strand.
TGTTTGATTCCTTCTTCACGAATTTTATTTAAAGCATTTTCTCCAATAAAATTATGAGAACTGTCTTTTGTACAAAATTTTTCTAAATTACATTCAAGTGGGTTATTTTCACTAGTAAAATCATTACCGTACGACATTAATCCACCTTCAATTCTTTCAATTAAATTAGGGCATCCTGGAGATATATTGAATTTTTTTCCTGCTTCCCATATTGTATCCCATAAATTTTCACCCAAGTCATATCCTTTTAAGAAAATTTCAAAACCTCCCTGCTTGCTGTAGCCAGCTCTCGCTATAACTTGTTGTGTTCCGTGAAAGTTAAAAAAGCCAAAATTATAAAATTTGACTTCTCTGATTTTTTCACCAAACACAGAAGCTAATAAATCCTCTGCTTTAGGACCCTGGATAGCTAATGGATAAATATCTGGTTCATTTATTTTTACATTTAAACCTAAGCCTACCGAAATTCCTTTTGCCCATAACAAAATATCTGAATCTGCAATAGATAGCCAAAATTTATTATTATCAACTTTAAGTAGTACAGGATCATTTATCATTCCTGCATTTTCATCGATTAGTGGAATGTATAAACATTTTCCAATTTTCATATTTGAAATGTTTCTAGGTGTCATTTTTTGAATTAAAGTTTCAGCATCTGGACCTTCTACTTGAACTTGCCTTTGACATGATACATCCCATAATTGAACATGCTCTTTAAGATGCCAATAATCTTCTTCAACATTTTTTTTATATGCTTTTGGCAAAAGCATATGGTTGACAACTGTAAATCCAGTTACACCAAATTCTTCCACTTTGTTTGTATAAGGCGTCCTTCTTATACGCCTAGACATATTTAAACCAGATTTAATCATTGGTTATTTTATTCTGACCACCAAATTGAATATCCATTTGGAGATATTATAATTGGTAAATGGTATTTCTTTTTTGGATCTTCCATTTTAAATTTAATTACTATTTCAGAAATAATTTTCTTTTCAGAAAAATAATCTGCAGTTTTACAAATCATTTCATATTCAGAAGCACAATCTTCATTTGAAAGTTCAAATTCTTTTAAAATTCTTCCTCCATCATCAGTTTGAGTCTCAAAAAATATTTTTTTAATACCAGATGAATTTATTTGATTGATTATTACTTTAACTCCACTCGCATGAGTTCCATTAACTGAATTAAGTAAGTGAGATGATAATATTGCCATGAAATTACTCTATTGAAGCTTTGTCTCTTTTATCGCTTACTGCAGCTACTATGGGGCTAATAACACCTTTAGCCTTTACATTGATGCATGCAGTTTTTCCGCTTTCTAAAGCTCTTTTCATTGCTGGTGCTAGCTGTTCTCTTTTTGTAACTAGTTCTCCATGTCCACCAAACCCCTCAAAAATTTTATGGAAAGGTATGTCTCTAAAATCTGTTGCAAAATGCTTACCACTCTCAAATAATCTCTCTTGTTGTTGAGATATACAGTCTAAGCCACCATTGTTATCAATCACTACTACAATAGGTTTATTTTCTTGAAAGGCAGCTTCTATAGATAATCCTCCGGATAAAAAAGCCCCATCTCCACTTATCAAAATTACATTTGAGTTTGGGTTAGTATTTTTTGCAGAAAGTGCAAACGGCACACCAACTCCTAGCATACTAAATGTGCCTGGATGAAGAATACCACCTATTTTTTTTCCTTTTGCTCCAGCAATGTTTATTGCAATTTCAGACCAGAAGTGAGTGTTACCTCCATCAATAACCAACCAATCGTTTTCACCAATAGCATCTTGAACATCTAAAGCTAATTGTAATGGATGCATTTTATCACCATTTGCTTCCGCCTCTTTTGTTTCTTTGCTTAAATCGTCTAATGTTTTGTCAACCCAATCTTGTTTTTTTTCTCTGTTATAATCAAACCAGTCTTTATTTAAATCCCATTTATTATTTGTTTTAAGTTTATTAAGATTATCAAAAAATACACCCGGATCACATAAAAGGTTTATATCTGCTGCTCTATTAAGCTCTATTTCTTCATGGGATCCGTTAATGCAAACTAGTTTTGTTGTTTTCGGAAAAAGTGGAGGATTTCCAAAATTCATTTGATTATCTAATCTTGCTCCGACCATTAAAACTAAATCAGATTCATTTAATGCAAATTTAGAAGGTGGATATTGATGTATATCAGCTAAACCCATATAAGCACTAGCTTCTTCACCTAGTAATTTTTGATGATAAGGAATATTGAATATAGGGATACTTAGGTTACTTCCTGCTTCCTCTAATTTTTTTTCAGAGCCTGACCACCAAACTCCATGCCCACCAATTAAAACTGGTTTTTTAGATTTACAAGCAAGCTCTAACACTTTTGCCATAAGAGTTGGATCAGGCCATGCTCGTGAAATTATTTTTGTTTTATGAGAAAAAGGTCTTTCTTCAAGACCTGCATTTTCTGGAAAGGAAGAAAACATAATATCAACAGGCACACTTAAGTGCACTGCTCCTGGATATCCATTTGTTGCAATCTTATATGCTTTGTCCACAAATTCTCTTATTCTAGTGCCATCTGTTATACTAGCGCTGTACTTTGTTAATGGATCAGCGATGGCAACATCATCAATTTCTTTAAATCCACCTGAGCCTTGTCTTTTTAAACTACTTGATCCAGTTATAAAAATAACAGGTGATCTTTCTCCCCAAGCTTCCATCATTGATGGTACAGCATTAGCAAAACCTTCTGGACCAACAAGGCAGACGGCAGGTTTTCTGGTTATTCTTGTGTGTCCATCCGCAATATGACCAGCTATTTGTTCATGAGGACAATTGATCACTTCCATTTGGCATTCCATAAATCCTTCAAGTGCAGGATTACAAAACCCACCTGATAAAGTAAAAACATACTCAACACCTTTATCTTTCAAAGCTCTTGCTATTAACGAACCACCTCTAATTTTATTTTCTGACATTTAATATTTAAAATCTCTTATAAACCTTTCTGCAATTATATCTGAAGAAATATCCTTTATATCAGTTAAACCCACTAATCCCAAGGCAGTACTTAATTCATCTTTAATAATTTCAACTACACGTTTTAGCCCTCTTGCTCCGTCTGCACCAATTCCATACATAAGCGGTCTTCCAATCATTGTAAAATCAGCACCCATTGCTAATGCTCTAACAATATCGCTTCCACCTCTAATTCCACTATCAAATATTATTGGAAAATCTTTACCCAAAGCATTCCTTATAAGTGGTAATGCTTCTATTGAAGATGTTGCGCTGTCAAGTTGTCTACCTCCATGATTTGAGACTTGTATAGCATCAGCTCCTTCAGACTTTATTTTAACTGCATCATCAGGAGACATCACACCTTTTATAATTAATTTACCTTTCCATTTTTCTCTTATTCTTTTTAATGTATTCCAATCAGTAGCACCTCTACTTTCACTCCTTACAAACTTATTACCTCTCTTTGATGTTTCGTAATTCATTGGCTTAGGGATTCCACCTAATAAAGTACTAATTGACCAATTAGGATGAGTTGCAAAATCAATAAATTGTTTTAATCCAAGGTTAAAAGGAACTGTAAAACCATTTCTATTATCTTTAGCTCTTCTAAATTGAATTGGCACATCGACAGTGAGAATTGCTACTTTATAACCAGTATTTTCAGCTCTTTCTAATAATTCCATAACAAACTCTTCATCTTGAAAATTATAGAGTTGCAACCAAACATTTCCTTTAGAAAGTGCATACATTTTTTCCAACGAAGTTGAAGAAGCCATTGAAACACACATAGGAATATTATTTGACAAACTTTCTTCTGCTAACATTTTATCAGCTCCAGGCCAAGTTAGATTACACATGCCCATTGGAGCAAAACCAAAAGGCTGACCATATTCCAAACCTAAAATATCTTTTTTAATAATTCTTTTTTCAACATTTCTTAGTACTTTTGGTTGCAGTCTTATTTGATCTAAAGCTTTGCTGTTATTTTCAAATAATTTTTCATCGCCAGATGCGCCATCAACAAAATCAAACATTAATTTAGGCACACGTCTTTTCGCAACCATTCTTGCTTCTTCAATACTATGTATTTTTTTACTTGGTATGATATTAGCCATAATTTATTTTATATACTCATTTAGACTAATTTTATTATTTTTATCAACGAAATAAGCATCACAACCATTTCTAGCAGAACAAACTTCTTTAGCTGAACCATTTAAAAATAAAACTGCAACTCCATCATCTATGGCAATACCAGGTGGTAATTTATTGCCTTTAATATCAGATTGGTATTGAGACATTCGCTCAGGCACAGATGAATGTGGGGTACAACTACCTGATAAAATATTTATACCTCTAAGTGGATTATAGCCCGGACCAGCAGAGTCTGATAAGATCCAATCAAACCAACAAACTGCACCTGCACTTATTCCAGATAAAATAATTCCACTGTTGTAAGCAACTTTGAAAATATTGATAAAATTATTATCATTCCAAATTTTAAGCATAAATTTTGTATTCCCACCTCCAATATAAATAATATCCTGTGCCATTAACCATTTTTCAAATCCGTTAACTGAAGAGCATAGTTCAAAATGTGATAGTAAAATTTCATATTGTTGTAACTCATTGTAAAATAGATTTATTTTCTCTTTATTATCTTCACTAGCTGTTGGGAGGAAACCAAATTTAATTTGTTTTTTTTTGCATTGATCTATTACAAATTTATCTAAAATAGGATCACTTTTATGAGTGAAGCCACCCCCACCAATTGCAATAATTTTTTTTGTTTTATCATTCATTAATTATTTTGCTAACTTATAAAAATTAAAAATATATATGTATATATAATTAAAAAAAATAAATTTTATGACTGAAAGTATTTCCAATCTAATTGCACCAAAAAATATTTTGAGAATTGGTATTAATATGAGTAATTTTTTACTTGTAAATAAAGACAGTACTTTTTCAAAACCCGAGGGTCTTTCACCAGAAATAGGAAAATTATTAGCGAGAGAATTAGATTTGGATTATGAGTTTGTAACTTTTAAAAACCCAGGTCTGCTTGCGGATGCTGTCGATTATGACAAATGGGACGTAGGTAATTTCGCATATGAAAAAAAACGAGCTGAAGTAATTGATTTTAGTAATCCATATGTAAATATTGATGCAAATTTTTTGTTAAATAAAAATTCAGAAATTAATCAAAATAAAGATGTTGATAATGAAATTAACAAAATTGCAGTAGTTGATAGAAGTGCATATGACTTATGGTTATCGGGTAATTTTAAAAGGGCCAAAATAATAAGAGCAAAAACAATTATAGAAACTCATAATCTTTTTTACAATCAAGATGTAAATATTTTAGCTGGTTTAAAACCAAAATTATTAGAAGAATTAAATAATAATGACCAGTTTAAACTTATTGATACGCCCTTTACATTTATAAAACAATCAATTGGAATTAAAAAAGGAAACTCGAAAGTAATAAATTTTATTAATAATTTTGTTTCAAAAAAAATAAAAGATGGAACTATAAAAAGTCTATTAAAAAAATATAATTTAGAGGATAAATTGAGTATCCCAGTTTAATTTTTATTTTGATAATCCTTTCCATGGATTAGGCTCCAAAGGTATTTCTTTATTTATTCCTCTAACTATCTCACCTTCAGAATCATACATGGGCAATTTACAAAGTTCTCCAATTCTTATTTTACCATCAATACAAGTTACCTCGACAGCAGTGCCAGGTCCTAAACTGTAGTTATTCATGTGAACAATTCCAACACCACAAACTTGATAAGGCGACCAAGTACTAGACGTAACTCTTCCAACATTTTGTCCATTAACTTTTAAACTATCTCCTTTAAGCGCAATTCCATCTTTAATTCTAATTCCCCAAGTTTTACATTTTTTATCAGCTGCTATTAATGCTTCTTTCCCAATAAAATTTTCTTTATTTAAATCTACAAATTTTCCAAGACCTACGGAAAATGGATTTGTACTTTTGTCAAAATCTTGTCCAGCTGATAAAAGTCCAGCTTCTATACGTCGACCCCTAAATGATGGAGTAGCTGTTAAAATCATTCCCATTTTTTTTCCCTCTTTCAATATTAAATCTCCAATTTTTTCTGCATTATTTTCTGGTCTTAGATAAAATTCCCAACCAAGCTCATTTGTAAAGCCTGTTCTGCTTATAATTAGTCTCTCATCTTTAATTGTAACTGTTGTCCAATCAAAGTATTTCCAATTTTTTGCAATATTTTCATCAATTAAGTGATCCAGTAAATCCATAGATTTTGGACCCTGTATTTGACTAACCCATACATTTGGATCTGCGATATTTACATCCAATCCAACTGCGTTTGCTTTATACCATGAAAATAGATCTCCATCAGCTTGAGCAAACCAATATTTATTTTTTTCTATTCTTAACAATAGACCATCAGTAATCATTCCACCATCATGATAACATGCAAATTGGTATGAACATCTTCCAACTTTTACTTTTGAAATATCTCTTGGAAAAATTTTTTGTAAAAGTGTTAATGCATCTGGTCCTGATATCTCGTAAGGGTGTTCACCTGTATGTCTAAGTATCAACTCTTTTCTTGTTTTCCAATATTGTTCATCTGGGGTAGCATTTGTTAACTTTTCTGTGGTTAGTCGACCAGCATAATTTGAATACTCTGGGTCAAATGGTAGCTCTTGGTAAGTAAGAGGATGAACACTCATTGTCCGAGCTAATTCAGTAGGTCTATTATCTTCTTGCTTCTGAGGCTTAATAGAAAACCTTATATTTCTTAAAGATTTATGCACAAAATCCCTAATAAATTAAAACAATAATTTAATCTACTTATATAATTGACAGATTAATTGAAAAAATTTTTCAATCTGTAATTGTAAGGTTAATTAGTATTGTTCTAAAATTTGGAAGGTGTAAGCTTAAATAATATTTTAAACAAACTAAGAGGAAGTCAGAATGAAAAACATTTTAAAATTGATATCAATTTCTCTGATATCTTTATCTCTATCTATTTCATTTTCTAATGCCCAAAGTGGAGTTTTTAAAATTTCACATGATTTAGGATTTGGAAAAGATACAAATTTAGATGCGATTACTAAAGGAAGACTGTTTCAAGTAGTTATAATGACTCAAAACCGTCTGGTAAGAAAAGATCTTAAAGGAGTAACATCTTCAGAATTAGCAACAGATTGGTCGGCTAATGCTGATGCAACTGAGTGGACATTTAATCTTAGAAAAGGAGTTAAATTCCATGATGGTTCAGATTTTGACGCTGAGGATGTTAAATATTCTTTAATGAGAGTTAAAGATCCAGACATTGGATCTCCAGCAAAAAAAAGCATGAGTACTGTTACCGATATAGAAGTCGTTGACTCACATACAGTAAAAATGAAATTAAACACTTCTTTTGCTGATTTTCCATTACTATTAACAGATTATAGATTAAGAATGATACCGTCAGGTTCTGGAGATACAATAGGAAAAACTGGAATTGGTACTGGTCCTTTTATGGTTGAAAAATTTGATCCAGAAGGAACAACAGTTCTTAAAGCAAACCCTAATTACTGGGAAGGAGCCCCAGGATTATCAGAGGTTCATGTGATTGCAATTCCTGATGGAGAAGCTAGAGTTCAGGCTCTTTTGACTGGTCAAATTGATATGAATAGATATGTACCTTTTAGTCAAAAGAAAATTTTTGATGGTAATTCAAAATTTAATGTTTCTGTAATTCCAACTGGAAACTGGAGAGGTATGGTAATGAGAACAGATACAGCTCCATTTGATAACCCTAAAGTAAGGAAAGCAGTTAGATTGGCAGTAGACAGACAGGAGCTTGTTGATTTAGTTATGGGAGGTGCCGCGATTGTAGCTTGTGATACTCCAGTAGCACCTTCAGATCAATATCGAATGGATATGGATTGTCCTCAAAATATAAGTAAAGCGAAAAATCTTTTGAGAGAAGCTGGATACCCTAATGGAATAGAAATGGTAATCCATGTTTCAACAAAAGAACCAACTTGGCCTACTATTGGCGAAGTTCTTCAACAACAACTAGCTAAGGCTAACATTAAAGCTGAAGTCAAAATGACTCCTTCAAAGAGTTATTGGAATGAAACCTGGATGAAAAAAGCAGTAGCTATGACACGTTGGAATGAAAGACCAGCTGATAGTGCATTGCATGAGATTTATCATAGTGCAGCAAAATGGAACGAGTCCTTCTTTAAAAATGCTGCTTTTGATGAAAACTTAGCAAAAGCAAGAGGTGAGCTTGATTTCAACAAGAGAAAAGCTGCGTATCAAAATGCGCAAAAAACTTTATGGGAAGAATCTGGGACAATGATTCCTTACCATGTATCTAAATTGGTAGTAACTTCTTCTAAAGTTAAAAATTTAGACGAAGTTGAAGTTTTCTCAATTCGTTGGCATACAGTTACTAAAGACTAATATATTTGATTTACAGGCCTAAATTTTTTAGGCCTGTAAATTTTCTTCAATCTTTAAAATTTTTTTAATTAGTTTACATTTAGATAATGTTTTTTTTGGTATTAAAAAGAATACTTTTAGGATTAATAACTCTTTTTATTGTATCTTTAATTACCTTTTCTGGTGTTGAGGTTTTGCCAGGTGATGCTTGCACAACTTATCTTGAAAGAGAGGCTTTTGGCGCTGCGTTAGAGGCATGTTACGAAAGATTAGGACTGAATACACCGGCATATGAAAGATATATTTATTGGGCAGCTGGAGTTCTTCAAGGTGATTTTGGATATTCTTTAAGTGGTGAAATGAAGATTAACGATGTTTTGGGCCCAAGAGTTAAAAACTCTCTGGTTCTAGCTTCAGCCTCTATACTAATAGGAATTCCTATAGCTTTATTACTTGGAATTATAACTGCTCTTTGGAGAGATAAACTTCCAGACATTATAATTTCAACAGTTACAATTTTTTCAATGACTATTCCTGAATTTATTAGTGCAACATTATTAATATTAATAGTTGCTATCTGGTTAGAGTGGTTGCCAGGAATAGTGATTGTACCAACAGGTGCATCAATTTCAGAGTTATTGCCTAATATAATTTTACCTGTAATTGCAATTTCTATGATCATGACTGCGCATATGGCTAGAATGGTTAGATCAAGTGTAATTCAAGTTATGGCAAGCGACTATGTTCAGATGGCAATTTTAAAAGGTGTTCCATATTGGAAAATGGTTTTTAAACATGTTTTGCCTAACGCTTTACTGCCAGCAATCAATGTAGTTGCTCTTACAATTGCTTGGTTGTTAGGAGGAGTTGTTGTAACTGAAGTTGTTTTTAATTATCCAGGACTTGGAAGATTAGTAATAGAGTCTATCTCAAATAGAGATTTGCCAGTTGTTCAAGCTCTAGCAATTATTTTAGCATCAATTTATGTTATTATAAATTTAATTGCAGATCTTATGACATTGATGCTTAATCCAAGACTTAAATCATTACAAATTAAAAATAAATGATATTAGAAAAAGAACAAAAGAAAAATAATCTACAAAAAATATTAGATATAATAAAAACTATGGCTTCTAAACCTTCAGGTTTAATAGGCTTAAGTATTTTATTGTTCCATGTGATACTTGCAATAACAAGTCCTCTGTATGTACCTTATGATTATAAGGCGATTGATCCTTCATTAATGCTTCAAGCACCATCCTCTGAATATTGGTTTGGTACTGATAGTTTAGGAAGAGATGTTTTTACTAGAACAATATTAGGAGGCAGAACTGCTTTAACAGTTACATTTTTTGGTTCTTTAATTGCATTACTTTGGGGTGGTGCATTGGGCATATTTTGTGGTCTGGTTGGTGGAAAAATAGATGACGTTGTTATGAGAATAATAGATGCGTTTTTGTCTATTCCATGGATCTTAGCAATGCTTTTAATTGTTTCTTTGTTAGGAACTACTACACTTGTTTTAATTCCAGCGCTCGGTTTCTTTTATGGTAAAGGTATTGTTAGAGTAGCAAGGGCAGCAACACACGATGTAATTGCTAAAGATTTTATAGTTTCAGCAAGAGCAAGAGGTCATAGCAACCTATCAATAATATGGAATGAAATTTTACCAAATGTAAGAGATGCAATTATGGTTGAGGGAGCTATGAGATGGTCATGGATGTTACTTGGGTTTAGTTCATTATCTTTTTTAGGATTTGGAGTAAGCCCACCAACGCCAGATTGGGGCTTGATGATTTCAAATGCGAGAGGATTGATGTCTTTTGCTTACTGGGCAGTGTTAGCTCCTATATTTGGATTAAGTTCATTGATTATTGGAATTAATTTAACAGCTGATGCATTTGCAAAAGCACTTGGAATTGATAGATCAACTAAGGCACCAGTTTAAAATGGATAGTGCAGTTCAAACTATAAATAATCTTACAATTGGATTTACAAGTCAAAAAGGAAAACAAATCTCAATTCTAAAAAATATTTCAACTACTATTAAAAAAGGTGAAACAGTAGGTATCGTCGGAGAATCTGGCTCTGGAAAAAGCACTCTAGCCTTAGCAATGATGGGTTATGTAAAACACGGCCTTTATACTATTTCTGGAGAGTGCTTATTCAATTCAAATAATCTTCTAGAAATGAAAAATAAAGATTTAGAAAATATAAGAGGTAGAAAAATAGCAATGATCCCACAAAATGCAGGTCAATCACTTACTCCAAATCTTAAAATTGGCTATCAAATTGATGAAGCTTTAAAATTACATACAGATTTAAAAAAAGATGAAAGAGATAAAAAAATATCAGAATTACTGAATAAAGTTAGATTGCCATCACCCGAAACAATGGCGCAAAGATACCCGCATGAATTATCAGGGGGACAGCAACAAAGGGTAGCTGTTGCAATGGCTTTAGCAGGTAATCCTGAACTTTTGTTATTAGATGAACCAACAACAGGGTTAGATGTAACAACACAGGCGCACGTATTAGAATTATTAAATTTTATTGCAAAAGATACAGGAACCTCAATGGTTTATGTAAGTCATGATCTTGGAGCAATAGCACAAGTCAGTGATAGAGTAATCGTTATGTATTCAGGTGAAATCGTTTTAGATGGCCCAGTAAGAAGTATATTAAAAAATCCAATACACCCTTATACATTCGGATTATTAAAATCTATTCCAAAATTAACCTCTCCAGGTTTACCAGACTCAATGTCAGGTAGCCAACCTCAGCCAGGGACAATTAACACAGGATGTAGTTTTTATGAGAGATGTAATCTTGCTGAAGATAACTGTAAAAATAATTCACCAACTTTAGAATACATTGATGATTTAAAAACGAGTGTTAGATGTTTTAGATATAAAGAATTAATCAACGTAAAAGAAACAAATCTAGACACTGTAAAATCAATAAACAATGATGTTTTACAAAACGAAATTTTAGATATTTCAAAAGTTTCAATTAGCTATGCAAAACAAAAGTTTATTAATCAGTTGTTAAATAAAATTGATGATAGCAATCCAACAGTCCAAGATATTAATATCACTATTAACAAAGGAGAAACTCTTGCGCTAGTAGGGGAGTCAGGTAGTGGGAAATCAACAATATTAAAATCAATTGCAGGATTATTAAAAACAAAAGACGGAATGATAAAATTTGATAAAGACAAAGTTTTATCAAACAATTTAAAAAACCGAGATCCAAGTTTTTTAAGAGCAATACAATTGATATTTCAAAATCCAGATGAATCTTTAAATCCAAATCATACTGTTGAAGAAATTATATCACAGCCTTTAAGATTATATTTTGGATTAAAGGGAGACGAACTAAAACAAAAAATTATAGAAGTACTTGAAAAAGTAAGACTTGGGGAATTTTATTTAACAAGATACCCAAGACAATTATCAGGAGGTGAAAAACAAAGAGTTGCTGTTGCAAGAGCATTTGCTGCAAAACCAGATATTATTCTTTGCGATGAAGTAACCTCCGCACTTGATGTTTCAGTTCAAGCAGCTGTGTTAAACTTGCTTCAAGAATTAAAAGAGGATTTAGGTACTACTTATATATTTGTATCTCACGATCTAGCAGTTGTAAGAGCTATTAGTGATAGAGTTGCAGTTTTATATCAAGGAAGATTATGTGAAATTGGTCCTTCAAAAAATGTTTATCAATTACCATCACATCCGTATACTGAAGTTTTATTGGGTGCAGTTTTAGAGCCTGATCCAGATGTAAAACCAAAATTAGTTGCTGAAGATATAGTTGAAGAAAAGCCACCCGAACAAGGCTGCTCTTTTCAAGGCAGATGTCCTAGAATCCTTGGTGATATTTGTAAAAATGAGGTTCCGCCATGGCAAATTGGTGAAAATGGAAACTCAATACGTTGCCATATAAAAGTAGAGGATTTAAAAAAACAACAAAATATCAATTAGGACAATTTTTTTGTTACACATAAAATTAAATCTTATATAAAAGTCTTTTTATGGAAATTAACAGTGTAGTTGTTATTGGCTCAGGAACGATGGGCAGCGGAATAGCGGCGCAACTATGTAATGCAAATATTCCAGTAACTTTATTAGATTTAAAAACTGAGATCAGTCAAAAGGCCAAAGAGAGAATAGAAAAATCAAGACCCCCACTATTAATTGATAAATCAAAAATAGATGGAATTAAAGTTGGAAATATTAATGATGATTTTAATATTGTATCAGAGGCTGATTGGATTGTTGAGGCAGTTGTAGAACGTATTGATATTAAACATGATATCTATGACAAAATTTTTAAGCAAAGAAAGAAAGGATCTATAGTTTCCTCAAACACTTCATCAATTCCGATAAGTGTTTTATCTGAAAAATTGACAGAGGAAGACAAGAAAGATTTTTGTATCACTCACTTCTTCAACCCTGTTCGATATATGGATTTACTTGAGATTGTAAAAAACGAGAATACTGATTTAGATAAAATTCAAAAACTCAAACTATTTTGTGAAGAAGATTTAGGAAAGGGAGCTATTGTTTGTAATGATACTCCAGGTTTTTTAGGAAATAGAATTGGTGTTTATGCAATGCAAATTGCAATGACAGAAGCATTTAAAATGAAGCTTACCATAGAAGAAGCTGATGCAGTTTTTGGAAGACCTATGGGAATACCAAAGACAGGAGTTTTTGGTCTTTATGATCTAATTGGTATTGATCTAATGTCAGATGTGTTAAAGAGTTTCATCAAAGAACTTCCAGAAAACGATAACTTTCAAGAGGTAGCTAAAGAAATTCCTTTAATAAGAAAACTAATTGATACTGGATATACAGGTCGAAAAGGCAAAGGAGGTTTCTATAGAATGAGCAAAGTTGATAATACAAAAATTCTAGAGGCTATTAATTTAGAAACAGGAGAATATTCACCATCACAAAAAATAGATATTAAATCAGAAAAAGTTGATCTATTAAAATTAATTAACAGAGGTGACAAATATGGAGATTATGCATGGTCGGTTATTTCAAAGATTATTAAATATGCATCATCTCTAGTTCCAGGAATTACAGATAAGTTTAACGATATAGATGAAGCTATGCGTTTAGGATTCAATTGGTCAAGAGGACCTTTTGAAATGTTAAAAGAAATTGGTGTCAGTAACTTTTTTGAAAAAATAGATGGTTTTGAAAATAATAAATTTTTAGAGGAACTTTCAAAATCTAAAAATGAAGATTTTTATGGAGAAAGACAAAAATATACTGAAATAGAAACTTTGGGTAAAATAAAACCTAAAGCAATAAGATTAGATGGAAATAATTCTGCAGAGATTTATAGATTTAATGATTTTAACATAGTTGAGTTCACAACTAAAGCTAACGCATTAGATTACGACTCGATGGATGCATTAAAGAAAGCAACTGATAAACCTTTAATTATTATTAATGAAAGTATGCAATTTTCTGCAGGTGTAAATTTAACTTACGCAATGAATTTTGCAGAAAAGGGTGATTATAGTTCGATCGAAAAATTCGTTAAATACTTCCAAGATACCTGTAAAGAACTTAAATATTCAAAATATCCAGTTGTTTCAGCTCCTTCAGGACTAACATTAGGAGGTGGATTTGAAGTTCTGGTGCAAAGTAATTTTGTAGCTTCCCACACTAATATTGTTGTTGGACTTGTTGAAACTATAGTTGGTTTAGTTCCAGCAGGGGGAGGATGTAAAGAAATGTTATGGAGATGGTCACAAACGGATGAAGCAAAAAATGATCCAGATTATGCACCGTTAAAAGTTTTTGATATAATAGGTTATGGCAAAACAGCAACATCACCAATAGAGGCAGAACCTCTTAAATATTTGCTTCCTGAAAATAAAAAAATCATGAGTAGAAATAGTTTATTGAATGTTTCAAGATCTATATTAGAGGAAAACAAAGACTTTACCCCACCAACTGAAGCATCATTTAAATTAGCAGGAAAACCATTAAAGGAAAAAATGGTTAAACTGTTAGAAAAATTATACAACGACAAAGTAATTTTAGATCATGGAATAGTTGTTGGAACAGAATTAGCAAATGTTTTAAGTGGTGGTGATACAAATTTAGATAAAACTTTATCAGAAGATGATCTTTATAAATTAGAGTTAGATTCTTTTATGAGATTGATAGAAACCAAACAAACTCAAGATAGAATTAAACATACTCTTTCAACTGGAAAACCTTTAGTTAATTAGTCTCTAACATTCTAAAAGTGTTTATATAATCAGGTCTAAGTACATATATTGCTTTATTCCCTGTTTTTATTTTCTTAAGTATTTCCAGTCCATACTTCACTTTTCCAAGTGGAGTGTATTCTCCTTGATAAATTGGGATATCTTTCAAGGTTATAAAAAACTCACTATCCTCAGTATCAAATTCTCTTGATCTTGCAAATCCAACACTACCTTCAGTAAATTCAAAATCATCACTAAGTTCTGATTTTAATAATCCTAATCCTGATTTGCCACTTCCAATTTTTGAGTAATCTAAATAATCAATGTTTCCAAATTCAATATCACCAGCTTGTACTAAAGTATTTTCAATAACTTTATAGAAGGCTGAACCATCGTACATTTTTTTTTCAATTAATATTTTAAATCTTTCAACAGCTTTTGGAGAAATTTCAGGATATAATTCAATAATTACATTTCCACATTCTAAATTCATTACAGCAATATTATCTGGGTTTTTAAAGTTTAATTTTTTTAAATCGTTATTGTCTATAAATAGACATTTATTTTTTAATAAAAAAAAAGATGAAAAAGCAGAAACAGTTAAAATAATTAAAAAAATAAATAAAATTTTTTCTGATTTTGAAGCTTTAATTGTTTTGATCATAAAATATTTTCATCGATTTTAGATATGTTTAATTTAATAAAATTAACCTTTTTGTTTAATATAGGGTCGTTTTTGATTTTTTCTTCAATCAAATTTTTATTAACCATTAAAAAAGAAAATATTTCAGCCATATCTTCTGATGGAATAGATTTAGAATATTCTGTTAAAAAACCATTTGTATTTTCATATAAATCTAAATTTAATCTATCTGAGCAAGTGGAGCATTCAGCGTATTCAAAATCAGAATTATTAAATAAAGAAAATTTTTGATCATTAAAATCATTCTCATAACTATTTTGAATCATATGAAAAATTTCATGATGAATCATTCTTTCGAAATATTTTTCATTAAAGTTTATGTCTAATATTAAAGTTCTATTTTTATTATCTGGTATTCCGCCAGTATTGATATTCGAAATAAATAAATCTTCACAAAATACAACGTATTTTAAATCTATTTTTTTAAGAAATTTAGAATTGTATCTTTTAATATTTCTCTCGATGATTGGAAATTTTGTATTAAGATTTTCTTGATTTGTTTTATTACAAGTAATGTTGTCATCTACTCCTATTTTAAAATCTCCTTTTGCATTTAGATAACGAATATTGTTCTCATTTTTTAGTTTATAGATTTCCAAGTTCGGAATTTTGATTAGATTGTATATTTCATCAGCATTTACCTGTGAAAACTGAAATATTAAGATGAATAAAATAATAATTTTCATTAATTTATTATAGACGAATTAGATTAGATAATATTATCTTAGATTATTAAAAAATGACAAAAGAAAGAAACAAAAATCCTATTCAACCAGTAAGTGGAACAAAAGTACCTCGATATGCTGGTCCAAGTACTTTTGCAAGATTACCAGAATTAAGAGATGTCGAGAGCTGTGATGTGGCGATTGTTGGTGTTCCGTTTGATGCTGGAACCAGTTATAGACCAGGAGCTAGATTTGGTCCTCAGAGCATAAGACAAGCATCTAGACATTTAAGAACAAATTATCATCCAAGTTATGATGTGGAACCCTTTAAAATTCAACAAGTTGCTGATGCTGGAGATATTTCATGCAATCCATTTAGTATTGATGAAGCTATTAAGCAAATAGAGGTGGGAGCAACTGATCTATTAAATAAAGTAGGTGGAATAATTAGTTTAGGTGGTGATCATACAATTGCGGTGCCATTGTTAAGAGCAATTAATAAAAAAAATAAAGGACCAGTTTCTTTAATTCATTTTGATGCTCATTTAGATACTTGGGATACTTATTTCGGCGCTCCATATACACATGGAACTCCTTTTAGAAGAGCAAGAGAAGAAGGTTTATTTTTAGATGATGCTTCAATGCATGTTGGTATAAGGGGACCTCTTTATAGTAGAGATGATATTAAAAATGATGAAAGTTTTGGTTTTAAAATAATTCACTGTGATGAATTTCAAACTGAAGGAACAGATAAAATTGTAGAAAGGATTAGAAAAAAAGTAGGAGATAATCCACTTTATCTGTCTATAGATATTGATGTGTTGGATCCAGCTTTTGCACCTGGTACAGGAACACCAGAGATAGCAGGGATGACCACACGAGAAATGGTAAATGTTTTAAGGGGGTTGTCTGGATTAAATTTAGTTTCAGCTGATGTAGTAGAAGTTTCACCAGCATATGATCATGCTGAAGTTACATCTCTTGCAGCTGCAACAATAGTTTACGAATTAACAAATTTATTTGCAAAATCATAAGGAAAGGATAATTTTAAATCATGTTAGATAAAAAAAATTTTTATATTAATGGTGCTTGGGTTAAACCAAACAGCGCTGAAGAAATTAAAGTAATTGATCCAGCTACAGAAGAAAACTGTGCTGTAATTACTTTGGGAAATAAAACAGATGTTGATTTAGCAGTAACTGCAGCAAAAGATGCTTATGAGTCTTGGGCTTTTTCCTCTAAAGAAGAAAGAATTGCACTATTAGAAAAACTTTATGAAAATTATAAGAAAAGATGGGCAGATATTGCAGAAGCTATAACTCTTGAAATGGGTGCTCCAAAAGATTTTGCTACAAAGTTACAAGCAGGAACAGGAGCAAGTCATATCAAATCATTCATCAGATATTTAAAAAACTTTGAATTTGAAAAACCATTAGGAGAACATGCTCCTAATCAAAGATTAATTTATGAACCAAAAGGTGTTTGTGCATTAATAACACCATGGAATTGGCCAATGAACCAAGTTTGTTTGAAAGTAATGCCAGCAATTGCCGCAGGTTGCACAATGGTTTTAAAGCCATCAGAATTAGCACCACTTTCATCAATGATACTTGCTGAAATTATTGATGAAGTAAAATTTCCAAAAGGTGTGTTTAATTTAGTTAATGGTGATGGAGCAACAACAGGCGATGCTCTTACAAGCCATCCAGATATTAATATGATTTCTTTCACTGGCTCAACAAGAGCTGGAGCTTTGATTTCTCAAAATGCCGCTAAAGATTTTAAAAGAGTAAGCTTAGAATTAGGTGGAAAAGGAGCAAACATTATTTTTAAAGATGCTGATCCAGAAGCAATTGAAAGAGGGGCTTTAAGATGTTTTAGAAATTCTGGACAATCTTGTAATGCTCCAACAAGAATGTTGGTTGAAAAATCAATGTATGATGAAGCTATTGAGAGATTAAAAAAATACACTGAAAGCTTTGAGGTGGGTGATCCTAAAAAAGAAGGAGAACACATAGGTCCTGTTATTTCAGAAACTCAATACAATAAAATTCAAACTTTAATCCAAAAAGGTATTGATGAAGGAGCAAAATTAGTTGCTGGAGGAACAGGCAAACCTGATGGATTAGACAAAGGTTATTTTGTTAAACCAACTGTTTTTGCAGATGTAAATAACGATATGGATGTTGCAAGAACTGAAATTTTTGGACCTGTTTTATCTGTTATTCCATTTGAAACAGAAGAAGAAGCAATAAAAATTGCAAATGATACTTCTTATGGATTAACAAACTATATTCAAACTCAAGACTCTGAAAAAGTTCAAAGAGTTGCCAGAAAATTAAGATCTGGAATGGTGGATGTTAATGGAGCTGGTATTGCTGTTGATGCACCATTTGGAGGTTTTAAACACTCTGGTATTGGTAGAGAAGCAGGTGAACACGGTTTAGAAGAATTTTTAGAGGTAAAAGCTGTTGGTGGTTGGAGTTAACTTACTGATTTATCTTTTACACCTTCTAAAAATTTAAGGCATTTTTTCATTTCATTTAATTCTATGAACTCATCAATTTTGTGAGCTTGTTCTATAGATCCAGGTCCACAAACAACTGTACTAATTCCTAGTTCTTGAAATAAACCAGCCTCCGTTCCAAAAGAAACTACTTCTCTTGAATTATCACCAGTTATATTTGATACAAATTCGCATGCTTCAGATTCATCTAATCTATTAAAACCAACCACTTCACCAATTGTTTCCTTTTTAATATAAGAATCAGGAAATACTTTTTTCATTTCTGGTAGAAGTACTTCATTTGCATATTTATCAATTTCATTTGTTACAAATTCTCCATCTTCTTTGACAACTGGTCTTGTTTCCCATTCAACACTACATTTGTCTGCAATGACATTATGAGCAATACCACCTTTAATGCCTCCAATTGATAAAGTTGAATGTGGAGGATCAAAAATACTATTTTCTTTAACTCGTTTTTTTAACTGTTCTCTTATTTCTAAAAGTTTTCCAACATATCTAGTTGCATATTCTGCAGCATTTACTCCTAAATGTGGTTTTGAACTATGTCCTGCTAGCCCTCCAAAGTGAACTGTGTATTCATTCATACCTTTGTGAGCATCTATAATTTTCATTGTAGTTGGTTCACCAATTATACAAATTCCATTTTTGATATCTCTTTTTTTCAATTCCTCTATTAATAAAGGAGCGCCAATACATGCAGTCTCTTCATCAAATGTGTAACAGAAATGTAAGTCTCTATCTAAATTACTTTCTTTAAAGATTGGTGCATAAGCGAGTGTACATGCAATAAAACCTTTCATGTCACATGATCCTCTTCCATAAAGTTTATCATTTTTAATTGTTGCAACAAATGGATCACTGCTCCAACCTTTAGAAACTGGTACCACATCTGTATGTCCAGATAATATGATTGGTTTTTTTGAGCTTTGATTTTTTGCTTTTAAAGTCCCAAAGAGATTAACTCTTTTTTTATCATCATCGTAAACTTTAAAAGTATCTATTCCGATTTTATTTAAAATATTTTCACAATAATCAATTAAATTACTATTGTCTTGGCCTGAGACAGTTTTAAATGCAATTAAGTCAGTTAAAATCTTGATTGATTTTTCATATAAATTGTTATCTATACTCATAAACTTAAAACACTATATTATATTATGATTAAAGAGCAAATTACCTATGACATTTTTGACAAAGTAGATATTAGAGTTGGTACTGTAATTTCAGTTAAAAAAAATGAAAAGGCTAGAAAACCATCTTTGGTAGTTGAAGTAGATTTTGGAAGTGAAATTGGCATCAAACAATCATCAGCTCAAATTACTCATTATTATAATGAGGAGAATTTAAAAGGAAAGCAGGTCATTGCAGTTTGTAATTTTCCTGAGAAAAATATTGCTGGTGTAGTTTCACAAGTATTAGTTTTAGGAGCAATAGATGCTGAAGGGAAAGTTACTTTAGTACACCCATCACAAAAAGCTGAGAATGGTTTACCAATTGCTTAGCAATGCATCCTGAAATTCTTTCGATAACTTTATTTGGAATTGTTGCTGCATTTACACCTGGTCCTAATAACTTTGTAGCTTTTTATTCTGGTTTTAACTTTGGTATAGTTAGAACACTTCCACATATAATCGGGGTTACCCTAGGTTTTCCATTTTTATTATTATGCCTTGCTTTAGGTTTGATAAATATATTTAAGCTTTATCCTTTAATTCAAGAAATATTAAAATATTTAGGAACTCTATTTTTGATTTATTTAGCTTATAAAATTTCTTTTTCAGGTCCATCAAACCAAGAAAATAAAAATAAAAATCCGATTAAATTTCATGAAACTTTTATCTTTCAGTTTCTAAATCCAAAAGGTGTAATTGCATCTATTATTCTTGTATCAACCTATATAAATCCAGGAGAAACATTTGTGAGTTATACGACTCAAATTCTTGTTATGGCTTTACTAGTTTCAGTAACGAGCATAACTCTGTGGACATTTTTGGGTAAATTCTTTAGGAAATTTGCGACAAATCAGAAATTTATTAATTATTTTAATTATGCTATGTCACTGCTTCTTTTAACAAGCATAATAACTTTTTATTTATAAAATATGACACCAGGAAAAAAAAATTCTTACAACTCACTAAAAAAAATTAACATTGATAACAAAGAGTACAATTATTATTCATTAAGCGAAGCAGAAAAAAATGGGCTAGATGGGATTAATAAACTCCCTAAATCTCTAAAAGTTTTATTAGAAAATTTATTGAGATATGAAGATGATTTGAGTGTTACAAAATCTCAAATACAAGCAATCAAAAATTGGTTGGAAACAAAAAAATCAAAAACTGAAATTGCATATAGACCTGCTCGAGTTTTACTCCAAGATTATACAGGAATTCCTGCTGTTGCAGATCTAGCTGCAATGAGAGAAGCTGTTAAAGAAAAAAATAAAGATCCAAATACAATCAATCCGTTATCAGCAGTTGATCTTGTTATTGATCATTCTGTACAAGTTGATCAATCTGCAAAAGCAGATTCATTTGAAAAAAATGTAGATATAGAATTCAATAGAAATGGTGAGAGATATTCATTTTTAAAATGGGGACAACAAGCTTTTGATAATTTTAGAATTGTCCCTCCAGGAACAGGAATTTGTCATCAGGTAAATTTAGAATACTTATCTAAAGTAGTTTGGTCTGAAGAATTTAATGGTGAGAACTATATATTTCCAGATACACTTGTTGGCACAGACAGCCATACAACGATGGTTAATGGACTTTCTGTTTTAGGCTGGGGAGTGGGTGGTATTGAAGCAGAAGCAGGAATGTTAGGTCAACCTATATCTATGTTGATACCTGAAGTGATTGGTTTTGAGGTTAAAAATAAAATGCCTGAAGGTACAACGGCAACAGATCTTGTTTTAACAGTGGTTAAAATGTTAAGAGATAAAGGTGTAGTTGGAAAATTTGTAGAATTTTATGGAGATGGATTAAAAAATCTAACTCTTGCAGATAGAGCAACTATTGCAAATATGGCTCCAGAATACGGTGCTACTTGTGGTTTTTTTCCAATAGATGACGAAACTTTAAAATATTTAAAATTTTCAGGAAGAGATCAGCACACCGTTGAAGTAGTTGAAAAATATGCGAAGGAACAAGGGTTATGGGCTAGTAATGATTTAGAATTTACTGATGTAATTTCATTAGACATGTCTACGGTTGTACCAACTATTTCTGGGCCAAAAAGACCTCAAGATAAAGTTTTGTTAACTGATGCACCAAGTTCATTTAAAAAAGTTTTATCTGAAGCAACTAATAAAGATAAAAAATCAATATCAAAAGTTTCAAATACTGATTATGAAATTCAAGATGGTTCAATTTTAATTGCTGCTATAACTTCATGTACCAATACTTCAAATCCAAATGTTTTAATTGGAGCAGGTTTGCTTGCTAAAAAAGCTATTGAGTATGGATTAGAAGTAAAACCATGGGTTAAAACATCATTAGCACCTGGATCTCAAGTAGTAACTGACTATCTAGAAAAAGCTGGTTTAAATACTTATTTAGATCAATTAGGTTTTAATTTAGTTGGATATGGTTGTACCACTTGTATAGGAAATTCAGGACCATTACCTGAAAATATAGTAGAGGCAATTCAAAAAGAAAATATTCATGCTGTTTCTGTGCTATCAGGAAATAGAAATTTTGAAGGAAGAATTTCTCCTCATATTAAAGCAAACTATTTAGCTTCTCCACCATTGGTGGTCGCTTACGCGATAGCAGGGCATATGGAGTTTGATTTATACAAAGATCCTCTTGGAAAAAGTAAAGATGGAAAAGATATATTTTTAAAACATATTTGGCCATCAAATCAAGAAATAGAGGATACTTTAAAACAATCTTTGAATGCCGATATGTTTATTCAAAGATATTCAAATGTTTCCGACGGTCCTACTCAATGGCAACAAATTAAAACTGAAAAAAGTAGTATTTATAAATGGGATGAAGGTTCAACTTATGTAAAAAAACCTCCATTCTTTGAAGGTTTGTCTGATGAGCCAGAAGGATTTAAAGAAATTAAAGATGCAAGACCGTTATTAATATTGGGTGATATGATAACAACAGATCACATTTCACCAGCTGGAAGCATACAAAAAGATAGTCCGACTGGAGAATATTTTATGGAACATCAAATTTTACCTAAAGATTATAATTCTTACGGTTCAAGAAGAGGAAATCATGAAGTTATGATGAGAGGAACTTTTGCTAATATTAGAATTAGAAATGAAATGGCACCAGGAACTGAAGGTGGATTTACAAAATTATATCCTGAAGAAAAAGTAATGCCCGTTTATGATGCAGTTGTTGAGTATAAAAAAAGAGGAACTGATTTAGTAGTAATAGGTGGTAAAGAATATGGAACTGGCTCTTCGAGAGATTGGGCTGCTAAAGGAACTAAACTTTTAGGAGTAAAAGCTGTTATTGCTGAAAGCTTTGAAAGAATTCATAGATCAAATTTAATTGGAATGGGAATTTTACCACTGCAATTTAAAGATGGAGAAAATAGAAAAAGCTTAAATTTAGTTGGATCAGAACTAATAAGTGTAGTTGATATTGAAAAAGGCATAAATCCTTCTGATGAAGTTGTTATAGAGATCAAATATATCTCTGGAGAAATTAAAAAAGTGAAGACTTTATCAAGAATAGATACTAAAAATGAGCTGGAGTATTATAAAAATGGAGGAATTCTCCAATATGTGTTAAGGAACATGATTTGATATGGATGAAGATTTATCAATAATAAATGCAAATACTAGAAACGAAAAAATTAAGAACTTTTTTGTTAATAACAAAAAACTTCTAATTTCCTCAGTTATTGTTTTAGTTTTAATAGTAATAGGTGTTTACAGTTACGATAAATACACGACTGATAAAAAAAGACAGATATCTGACAATTTTAATTCAATTACTATTGATCATTCTGAAAGTTCTAAAGACACAACTTTAAATAAATTATTGGATATAATTAATCAAAAAGATCCAACTTATTCTCCGCTCTCTCTTTATTTTATAATTGATAACAATCTCCTTTCTGATCAAAGCGAGATTAATAAATTATTTGATGTCATAATCGATGAAACATCACTAGATAAAGAAATTAAAAATTTAGTTATCTATAAAAAGGCACTATTTAACGCAGATCAGGCAAATGAAGCTGATTTACTAAATATGCTAAATCCATTAATTAATTCAGAAAGTGTATGGAAATCGCACGCATTATACTTAATGGCCGAATATTTTTATGCACAAGATCAAAAACAAAAAGCAAAAGAATTTTTTCAACAAATAACGACTTTAGAAAATCCAAATCCAGATATAAGAATAGAATCAGAGAAAAGATTAAACAGAGATTTGAGTGATTAGACTATTAGCATTATTTATTACATTTTTTCTTCTAAATAATTGTTCTTTCAATGAAAATTCAAGAATTTGGAAAGATAAGGAAAAAGATTTATCAGAAAAAGAAAATGTAAAAAAAATATTTGCAGAGGAAGAGGTAAAAGCCTCTGAATTTAATCAAGAAGTTAAACTCGATTTATCTAAATTAAGAACAACCAACAAAATAATAGATAATACCAATAACTACGGTGCTCAAAGCTATGATGGCCAATTAGAAAAAATAGGTAATTTTAAATTTTCAAAGTTAGATGAAATAAATAATCTTAATTACAAACCAATTTTCCTATCAGATGGATTAATTTTCTTTGATAAAAAGGGTACAATTATTAGATATGATAATAATAAAAAAGTGTTATGGAAAAAAAATCATTACACCAAGTCAGAAAAAAAATTAAGACCAAAGTTAAATTTTGCAATTAAAGAAAATAGTATATTCATTACAGACAGTATTGCTAAATATTATTCGATTAATCTTGAAACAGGTGAATTGAATTGGATAAAAAATAATACCTATCCATTTAATTCAGATATCAAAAGTTATAAAAACAAAATTTTTGTTGTTGATTATAAAAATACTTTGAGATGCTATAAAATTGAAGACGGATCTGAATGTTGGAATTTACAAACAGAAGATTCTTTTACAATATCAAATGCAAAATATTCATTAATTTTAATTGATGAAATGGTGGTGTTTAGTAACTCAATTGGAGATATCACAGCAGTTGATATTGAGACTGGATTAATCACTTGGCAACTACCAACTCAAAGCAGTAGCATTATTAATGAAACTTATAACTTTAAAATATCAAAACTAGTATCAGATGGAAAATCTATCTTTTTTTCAAATAATAAAAACGAATTTTATTCAGTAGATTTTAAAACAGGAGTAGTTAATTGGATAAATGATTTAAATTCAAATATTACTCCAATAATTACTGGCAATTTGATTTTTACAGTTTCTAATGATGGATATTTGCATGTTGTTGAAAAAAACAAAGGCAATATTCTTAGAATTACAGATCTTTTTAATAACTATAAAATTAAAAAAAGAAAAGAAATTGAACCAATTGGTTTCGTTATAGGTAACACTAATTTGTATTTAACAAATTCTGATGGAAAAATAATAATTGCTGATATAAGTGAAGGAAAAGTTTTAAATGTAGAAAAAGTTTCTGGAGAGATTGTTTCAGAACCATTTATATTTAATAATAATTTGTATGTAGTTAGAAACGGCTCTATCGTACAATACAATTAAATATGATCTTGAAATTTTTAGAAAAGATCGGAAGAAAAAAAGTAGTTCTAGATAGAGGACCATCACACCCAAAATTTGATCAAGCAAAACCGTGGATGAATAGATATTATTTGATATTCAGAAATAGACCCAAATGGTTTCCATTTAATATATTAATTCATGAAATGTTAGATGATGATCATGGTGATGGGGTGCATAACCATTTATGCCCATACATTACAATAATTTTAAGAGGAGGGTACTGGGAAACAACAAAAAATGGAAGATTTTGGCGAAAGCCTGGATACATTGGTTTTAGATCGGCAAATGCTTTTCATAGAGTTGATTTAGAACCAGGCACAAAACCAATGACAATATTCATTCCAGGACCATTTGGTTTACGAAAAGGACCACGATCAGAATATGGTATCGATTTTAAAACTAAAAGAAGTTAATGGCCTTATCTTTTGAAAAAAAATTTATATCTCACTGTAAAAAACAAAATTTAGAAATTAATCCTAGTCAGATAGATTTAGTAAAAAAATTACAAGAATACTACGAGGGTAATTTCCAATCATTAATATCAAAAATTTTTCAAAGCCAATCTTCTAAAAAAGGATTTTATTTATATGGTGATGTTGGTGTAGGCAAAACAATGATTTTAGATTTCTTTTTTGATCAATTAGATCATAAGAAATTAAGATTACATTTTAATGAGTTTATGTTGAGTTTCCATGATTTTGTTCATGAAAGAAAAGGTAGCAATCAAGAAAATATTATTAATGAATTTGTTAAAGACTTAAAATCAAAAGCAATGATAATTTACTTTGATGAGTTTCAAGTAACTAACATTGTTGATGCTATGATTTTAGGAAAATTATTTGATCAAATCTTCAAAGAAGATATAAAAATAATTGTAACTTCCAATACTAAAATCTCTGAGCTTTACAAAGATGGTCTTCAAAGAGATCAATTCAAACCATTTATAAAAATAATGGAGTATCAATCTTTTCAATACGAACTTGTAATTGAAGATGACTATAGAAAATCTAATAATTCTCAAGATAGATACTTTTTTCCACTTGATGAAGAAACTAATTTTAAAATAAATAAATTTTTTAGAACTATTACTAAAGATAAAGTTAAAACTGAGAAAATAATTAATGTAAAAGGAAGAAATTTTAAAATAGAAAATTTTTATGAAGGAGTGGTTAGATTTGATTTTAAAACATTATGCGATCAAAATTTAGGTGCAGAAGATTATTTAGAAATTATTAAAAATTGTGTTTTTATAGTAATCGATCAAATACCACAGTTTGATAATTTTAATTCTAACCAACAGCAAAGATTTATAACTTTATTAGATATAATTTATGATAATAGTGTTCCAATTGCAGTAACATCTAATCAAAGTTTGGATAAATTTACATCATCAAAACTATTAGAAAAACCATTTGAAAGAACAATCAGCAGATTATACGAATTAACATCTAAAGTGATGAATTCATGAAACAAGAATTTTTTAATCTTCAAATAAACACAAAAGGTCAAAAGTTATATGAATTTACAGATCAAACTCTTAATTGGATAAATGAAAATAATTTTAAGAATGGAATTTTAAATTTAAGTATTCAGCATACAAGTGCGTCTTTAATTGTACAGGAGAATGCCGACCCAGATGTACAAACTGATTTGATTAAATATTTTGATAAGTTAGCACCAATGGATAATTCGCTTTATGTTCATACAACTGAGGGTAAAGATGATATGCCAGCTCATATAAAATCTGCATTAACGAATAATCAAATTTCACTTAGTATTAAAAATAAAGAATTACTACTGGGAACTTGGCAAGGTCTCTATCTGTTTGAACATAGGTTAGAGTCTCAAAAAAGATCTATAATTCATCATTTTTTGGGAGAATAAGTTATTTTTTCTTCAGAGATTGAAATGCATCCAATGCAGCAGCTCTTGCTTTTTCATGAATAACTATTGGTTGTGGATAGTCTTTACCTATAATTGTTTTAATCGCCTCTTGATATTTGATTTCCATTTCCCAAGGTTTGTGGATAAATTTTGCAGGAACTTTATTTAATTCAGGAACCCATTTTTTTACATAAATTCCTTCCTTATCAAATTTTTCACCCTGAAGAATAGGATTAAAAATTCTAAAGTATGGTGCAGCATCAGCTCCACAACCTGCCACCCATTGCCATTGTGCTACATTATTAGCTTTATTAAAATCAAGTAAGCAGTTTCTAAAATGCTTCTCTCCCTCTACCCAATTAATTCTCAAATGTTTTACTAAAAAGGATCCAACGACCATTCTTATTCTATTATGCATCCATCCAGTTTCGTATAATTCTCTCATACCAGCATCAACTATCGGATAACCTGTCATACCTTTTTTCCATGCTTTTAAAAACTTTTCATTTTTAGCCCATGGGAATTTGTCAAATTCTTTTCGAAAGTTTCCTTTTAAGAATTCAGGAAAGTAATTAATTAGACTATGAGAAAATTCTCTCCAACCAAGTTCGTTTATATATTTTCTATATCCTATTCCTTTTGATTTTAGCTCACTACACTTTTTCCAAATTGTATTTACATGAATTTGACCAAATTTTAAATATGGAGATAACCTAGAAGTACCATTAATAGAAGGGATATCTCTATTAGTTCCATAATCTTTAATTTTATTTTCTAATAAATCTTTTAGAATCTTTTGAGAATCATTTTCTGAAACTTTCCAATATTTATCAAATTTTTCATACCATTTTTTATTTGGTAAAATATTTTTGAGATCTAAAGAATTCTTAAAAAAATTGATGGCTTTAGTTTTCTTTTTTACAGTATAATTTTTACTTGGAGTTTGATTTAAATAAATTTGTTCAGCAGTTCTCCAGAAAGGTGTAAATACTTTAAATGGTGTACCGTCATTTTTAGTCACTTCTTGAAATTCATTTAAAATATTTCCTTTAAAATATTTGTATTCTATTTCGTTTTTTATAAATAGATCTCTTATTTTTTTTCCTTTAGATATAACATCTGGTTCATAAATTTTATTCCAATAGATACATAAATCATCTTTTTTTTTAAGCTTTGAAAAAATATCTAACTCATCACCTTTTAAAATTTCTAGATTGATTTTAAATTTTGAAAGTTCTGTTTTTATTGACTCTAATGATTTAAATAACCACCATTTCTGAGCTTCTCTTTTGTTATCAAATTCATTATTGTTATAAATATATAACGCAATCACATTCTCATGATTATTAGTTGCAAAGGAAAGAGCTGGATTGTTATCAATTCTAAAATCTTCTCTAATCCAAAATATACCTGTGCTTTTCATTATAATTATTTTTGATTTACTAATTTTTGATACATTTCTTGATCGGTATCGCCCTCACAACCAAAAATTAATACATTAGAATTTTCATTAAGCTCAATTTTTGTCTTAATCGTTTCATCTTCGCAGCTTGCAATTAAACTAATTACACCTGGCGCAGCATTTTCACCTGCAATTATACTCTCTTCACTAAAGCTTGCGTTTCCAAGTAATTTCATAGTTTTTGCGATATCATCATCGGGTAAACTTATACAGTGTTTAACTGAGTTTTTTAAGATTTCCCATGGCACAAGTGATACTTCTCCACAAGACATCCCACCCATTAAACTTTCACGTTTAATATCAATTTTTTCTATTTTTCCAGTTTTAATACTTTCCATTACGCAAGCTGCACTATCTGGTTCTACGACAATTATCGTAGGAATATTATTTAGGTACCTCGCTATCCCAGCTACCATTGCACCAGCCATGCCACCAACTCCAGCTTGTAAAATAATATGAGAAATTTTTTCATTATTAATTTGTTCAGCTATTTCCTTCATCATGACTGAATAACCAGCCATTGTATATTTAGGTACCAGCATATAATCTTTCCAAGCAACATCCTGAACAATTTGCCAATTATTTTCTGTTGATTGTTTTATACATTCAATCAAAGAATTTTCGTAGTTACCTTTTACTTTTATAACTTCTGCACCAAGTGCTTCCATAGCTTTGCCTCTTGCATCACTTACAAATTCACTTATAAAAATTTTACATTTTAAACCTAATCTTTTTGCACCCCAAGCAACAGACCTTCCATGGTTTCCAGCTGTAGCAGTCGCTACGACTATTTCTTTATTTCCTTTGGTAACTTTTTCGACAGCATAAGCTCCTCCTAGAGCTTTGAAGGATTTTAAATTAAATCTTTTATTTTCGTCTTTATAAAAAATATTTTTTAAATTTAATTCTTTAGATAATTTGTTTAATTTAACCAGGGGTGTAGGGGAGTATCCTTCCCATTTTGAAATAGAGTTGTAAGCATCATCTATATCTGTCGAAGTTAAAGAGCTTAAGATTTGATCTCTATCAAATGAATATTTTTTATTATCAGTAAATTCAGTCAATTTCCATTGATGACCGTTAGATAAAATATTCATAAACTAACAATCTAATGTGTTATCTTTTTCCCATTTAGTGACTGCTTTGGCTTTATCAAAACTTTCTTTTGATTTAAATTCTTTAATTTCTGTATCTCTTAATTTTATATAACTTGAAATAACATCTGATCCAAAAGCTTCATTCATACTTTTATTATCTTTTAATTGAGACAGTGATTGATCTAGCTCATCTGGTAATTTTGGTAAGTCAGGATATTTTGCAAAATCTTCGTACATATTACAGTGCAAAGGATTACCTGGATCAATTTTATTTTTCAAACCGTCTAAGCCAGCAGCTAAAATACTAGCTTGTAGTAAATATGGATTAGCAGATCCATCCATTAATCTTAATTCAAACCTTCCTGGATCAGGAATTCTAATCATGTGAGTTCGATTGTTGCCTGTATAAGAAATACTACTTGGTGACCATGATGCTCCAGATTTTGTAGGTGGTGCATTTATTCTTCTATAGCTATTAATTGTTGGGTTAAAAAATGCTGATAACGATGACGCATTTTTAATTACTCCACCTAAGAAATTATATGCAATTTTACTTAATCCAAGTTTATCAGACTTATCTAAGAACATATTTTTTTTACCTTGCCAAACTGATACGTGAGCATGACATCCGTTACCTGTTAAATTATTAAATGGCTTAGGCATGAAGGTTGCTCTTAATCCATGTTTTTCAGCAATTGTTTTCACCATGTATTTAAAAAATGTGTGTCTGTCTGCAGTTTCTAAGCAGTCAGAGTAATCCCAATTCATTTCAAACTGTCCGTTTGCATCCTCATGATCATTTTGATATGGGCCCCATCCCATTTTAATCATACAATCGCAAATTTCTTTTATTAAATCATATCTTCTCATCAGCGCAGATTGATCGTAACAAGGTTTTGATTGTGTATCTTTTGGATCTGCAATTGAATCTCCATCAGGTGATATAAGAAAATATTCACATTCAACACCCGACTTCATTGTTAAATTTTGTTTTTTAAGTTTTTTAATTTGATTTTTTAACATTACTCTTGGCGATGCTTCTACTGGTTTACCGTTCATCCATAAATCAGATGCTAACCATCCAACTTCTTTATTCCAAGGTAATTGAATTAAGCTATCAGGATCAGGAATCCCAAACATATCAGAGTCCGCTGGTGTCATATCCAGCCATGCTGCAAAACCAGCAAAACCTGCACCTGCATTTTGCATTTCTTTTATCGCATGAGCTGGAACAAGTTTTGATCTCAAAACTCCAAAAAGATCAACAAAGCTAATTAAAAAATATTTAATTTTTTTTTGTTTTGCAATTTTAAATAAGTCTTTAGCCATTACCTAGCTTAACATAATTATTTAAAAAAAGATAAGATAGTTTCTTTATAATAAATTAGATTTACAACTATAATAATTATTATTGCTAAAATTACACCGTATTTAGCTTTAGGAAATGCAACTCCCCTCATTTTTGAGGGTCTTAATTCTTCATTTTCATCTGTCATAAAAGTTTAAATTAAAAAGGGCGCTATTAATTAAAATAGCGCCCAAATTTAAAGTTTAATTACCAATCGGTAATATTGCTTTTATGGTCATTAGCACCATGTCTCTTCTTTGCTAATCTTGAAAGTTCTTCACTTTCAGATTTTGCAGTTAAGACATGCCAACCAATCCATAAGATTACAGCAATGATTACTAGTATTCCTTCACTAGATCCAGCACCAGGGTAAACAGCACCAACTACTTCCTCAGCTGGTTTGTTAAGGTGATCTATCCAGTTTGTTACTGTAGCCATATATTTCTCCTTTACCTGGTTGCAGATGAAACTGCTTTTTCATCTTCTTTAGCAGCCTCCATCATTTCATAATCTAGTCCAGCTATTTCTACCTCTCGAGGGATTCTTAATTTACCCATACCGTGAAGCACTTTAGCTATGACATAGCCTGGTATCAGTCCAAGAACAACAAACATAATTATTGCTCCAATGAACTGTCCTACAGGATTGATTGTTGCATAAGTAGTTCCATCCCACATAGCACCCACACTGTAACCAGATGAAGGGTAACCCCATAAAACAAAACCACAAATTATTAGACCAACAACTCCCGCATAACCGTGAACTGCTACTGCACCAACTGCATCATCGATTTTGAACTTACGTTCAACCCAGTAATGTAGTTTGTATGCAATCACAACACCGATCATACCAATGATCATTGATTGAATTGGATGATATAAGTCATTTCCAGCTGAAGCACAGATAACACCTGCTAGTCCACTAGAGTAAGTCCAGAAAGGATCACCTTTAGCAATCCAATAACCAGCCAATAATCCTCCTGATAGTGACATCAAGAAGTTAAAGGTAATACCACTAAGTGTAGTAGGAGTTACGTATATGTTTGTAGCTGTCCAATAAGATATACCTTCCATTCCATATTCTGGACCTAAGTCAAAAATTGGAATGTTACATGCAGCATAAAATCCCCAGAAACCAGTATAAATTAAAAATAATCCAACTGTTACTAACCAAGGATTTCTAGGCCCTATGTTTCTAGGTTCACCACTTGATGAGAATTTTCCAATTCTTGGACCTAAAACCATAAGAACACCTAAAGCAAATCCACCCGCAATTGCGTGGATTACACCTGATGCGTATGCATCATGATATCCTAAAAGTTTCAACATCCATCCATCAAAGTGCCATCCCCAAGCAGCATCAATTGTCCAAAATACAGATCCAATTGCAATTGCTAGAATACCAAATGCAAAAGTTGTAATTCTTTCAATGATAGCTCCTGAAACGATAGAAGCAGCTGTCCAAGAAAACAGAAGGAATGCAGCCCAGAAGACACCAGAGATGTGATCTCCTAGATTGATAGCCATAAGTTCACTTGTAGCTGTATACCAAGTAGCACTAAACGCAGACTCGTCTGTGATTAGAGCAGTACTCTCATTCATTATTGAAGGTGCTAATCCAGGTCCTGTTGGAAAAGCCCAGTAAATCCACCAACCAAATAAAAACCAAGTTACTGTTACCAAAGGTATCAGCATTGTGTTTTTCATAAGAGTATGTTGATGGTGTTTGTATCGAGAAGCTCCAACTTCATACATACAGAATCCAACGTGAATTAAAAACATCAGCACCACTGTTACCCAGTAGTAGAACTCTGTAAATATAGTAGTGAGAGCAGCCAACTGATCAGTCATTTTCTCTCTCCATATTTGTTATCCTAAACCCTATAAAATTATTAGGTTAGTTACAAATATAAAGAGAAGCTAAAAACCTAGTGTGTTCACTAGGTTTTTAGAATTGAAATCAACTATTGATTGTTATTTAAAATTTTAGATATGCTTTTTTCAAATCAACTAGAGGATGTTTTGGAGACATTTGAAACTTAACTAAAAGTTCTCTTGCAATCATGTCTCTGTCTTGTTGATTGTTAGGAAGTTTAATTGATTTTGGAATTGTTACCCATCCATTTGCATTTCTACAAAACACAGCAGGTCTTCCTTCTTCGTAACCCATGTGTACATCCTCCAACCAATTTAAATCATCCCATCCCATTGCCTCAATATATTTTTTTAAGAATGGAGTTATTTTTTTATAATCAGGCAACAGGTTAACGTCATATCTATAACCAATCGACTGGCCTATCATTTTTTCTCTAGCAGTTTGTTTTTTTACTCCAAACTTAACTTTTGATACTTTAGCTTTCGATTTAGTTTTTTTAGTTTTCTTTTTAGCCATCGTTACCTCTTATATTTTGTGATAGTTATCAACACCAACAGTGTAGTTTGTACCTGCAAGTGGAACTTTCGCTAATGCAGAAGCTTCAGAAGTTAAAGCCGCTAAATCTTCTGGTTCTAACGAATGAATATTCGTCTTACCACAAGCTCTGGCTAATAATTGAGCTTCCAAAGTCATTGAGTGTAGATAGTTATATACTCTCAACGCTGCATCATCAGGATTTAATCTTGCTCTTAATTTTGGATCCTGAGTAGCAACACCAACTGGACATCTTCCAGTATGGCAGTGATAACATTCTCCAGCTTTTACACCCATTTCTTTTTCGAAATCAGCTTCTGGAATATCTTTGTTGCAGTTAAGTGCAATCATTGATCCAGTACCAATAGCAATTGCATCAGCTCCAAGAGCTAAAGCTTTAGCCATATCAGCACCATCTCTTACACCACCAGCGTAGATTAATGTTACTTTTCCAGTTTTACCCACATCGTCAATTGCTCTTCTTGCTTCTCTAATAGCAGCAATTCCTGGAATTCCAGTATTTGCAGCAGCAATGTGTGGTCCTGCTCCAGTAGATCCTTCCATACCATCTAAATAAATAGAGTCTGGATCACATTTTGCAGCCATACGCACATCATCATAAACTTTAGATGCACCAAGTTTTAACTGAATTGGAACTTTATTTTTCGTTAATTGTCTTAACTCTTCAACTTTTAGAGCTAAATCATCTGGACCTAACCAGTCAGGGTGTCTAGCTGGTGATCTTTGGTCAATACCTGATGGTAGTGATCTCATTTCAGCAACTTGGTCAGTTACTTTTTGACCCATTAAGTGTCCACCCATACCAACTTTTTGTCCTTGTCCAATAAATACTTCAATTCCATCAGCTAATTGAGCGTGATGAGGATTAAAACCATATCTTGATTGAATACATTGGTAATACCATTTCTCTGAATATCTTCTTTCATCTGGTATCATTCCACCCTCACCAGAACAAGTAGCGCTTCCAGCCATAGTAGCTCCTCTTGCTAAAGCAGTTTTTGCTTCATAAGAAAGCGCACCGAAACTCATTCCTGTAATATAAACTGGAATATCTAATTCAATTGGATTTTCACATCTTGGTCCAATAACAGTTTTTGTTTCACATTTTTCTCTGTAACCTTCGATTACAAATCTTGTAAGTGTTCCAGGCAAAAATACCAAATCATCAAATGTTGGAATTTTTTTCATTAATGCCATTCCACGCATTCTGTATCTTCCTAACTGAGATTTGATGTGAATGTCGTCTATTACTTCAGGAGTAAAAATAGCATTATGTCCTAGTAGACTTTTATTTCTTTTACCTTCTTCATGAACATGAACGTCAGCTTTTCCACCAACGCCTTTACCATTCTTTTTACTTTTTTTCTTAGGCATTAAATTGCTCCCTTCTTCTCTGTAGGTTCTAAATTATCGTAATTCCAAAGTTTTTTACCGGCTACAATTTTTTTCATTTTGCTTACATCAAAATTTTCACCAATTTCAGCTACCTTTAACTTTCTTTTTAGCCAATCTTGATCACTTGATGTTAGTTCTGCGTCTACTGCATCACTACCATAAGAACCAATTTCTCCACCTACGAAAATTGTCCCATCGTACATAGAGTCTCCTAGGTTAATTCCAACATCTCCAAGAATTATTATTCTTCCTCTTTGCATCATAAAACCAGTGAAAGCACCAGCGTCACCACCAATAATGATAGTTCCACCTTTCATATCAATACCAGTTCTAGCGCCAACGCTACCTTTGCAGATTAAATCTCCACCTCTGATTGCTGCACCAAAACAAGATCCAGCGTTTTTCTCAATCACAACTTTACCAGCCATCAGGTTTTCTGCGCAAGACCAACCAACTCTTCCATTGATTCTAACAATTGGTCCATCACACGAACCAATTCCAAAATAACCCAAACTTCCCTCAAAAATTAAATTTAATTTATTAAGGATACCGACACCCAAACTATGTTTTCCTTGAGGGTTTTTGATTACAATTGTTCCGTAACCTTGGCTCATTAAATTATCAATTTCTTTATTAGCCTCTGCAGCAGACATATCTTTAACATCAAGATCAGTTCTTTTGTTAAAGTCTACGTCATAAGTACCAAAGTAATAAAAATTCTCTGCCTCATCTGGGTTAAAGAATTTTTGTTGAGTTCTTCCTGTTAGAACTTCGGTATGCATACCCATTGATTGGGCTTTAGATTTTTTTGATACTGTTTTTAGATTTGCCATACTTTAACCTCCCCATCAAATGGATCATATGTGTCTATTTCTTGTGGTAACACAGATCTAATAGCTATCTCCTCTGATCCCATTGCAACTAAATCATCTGACTCATATAAAACTAAAGGTTTTGCAGCCATAGTGTCTTTAGCCATTCCTAGAGAGTCTTTTGTAGCCACAAAATAAGTAAACACACCGTCTAAACCAGTTAAGCTCTCTTTCATACCTTCTTCTAAAGTTGCACCATCTCTCATTTTTTCTGCAAGATAAACTGCGATTAATTCCGAGTCGCACTCAGACATAAATCTCATTCCTTTATTTTCCAACACTCTTCTGTTGTTCCAATAGTTTGTTAATTGACCATTGTGAACTACAGAAACGTCACTAAAAGGATAACCCCAGAAAGGGTGGGCGGATTTGATATCAACACCAGACTCAGTTGCCATTCTAGCATGACCTATTGCATGAGTTCCCACAACTTTATCTAGACTATATCTATCACAAACCATTTTTGCATTACCTAAATCTTTAATAACTTCTAATGATTTACCCATAGATAAAATTTCTACACCTGGAATACTTTCTATTCTTTGAGAAAAATCTAACAGATCTTTTGTGTTGTAATCAATCTCATATCTTAGAGAGTATGGAAGTGTTCTTTCTTCTTTAACAACTTTTGCTC
Source organism: Candidatus Pelagibacter sp. HIMB1695 (assembly GCF_052047655.1). Taxonomy (NCBI): domain Bacteria; kingdom Pseudomonadati; phylum Pseudomonadota; class Alphaproteobacteria; order Candidatus Pelagibacterales; family Candidatus Pelagibacteraceae; genus Candidatus Pelagibacter; species Candidatus Pelagibacter sp. HIMB1695. Next base: position 155,161 of record NZ_JBNAJT010000002.1, read on the forward strand.
CCATCTCAGCTAGAGTTTGGTCTACAACTTTTTTTCTTTCATCATATACAGAAACATCTTCCATAACTGATGAGCTTCCTTCTCCAACGTTCTCACCAACTTTAAAACGCATAATGAAATTTTTGCCATCTGTATCTCCATACAAAGCATATCCAGTTGAGTCTTCACCTCTATGTTTTAACGCTTGAAGCATACCTTGTAATTCGCTTCCAACATTTGAGGATTTTCCTCTATGAATTAATCCTGCTATCCCACACATATTTTTATACCCTTTCTATTATTTTATGACCTACGGTAAGCAATCAAGATAAGTATCCAGATCCCATTGAGTTGTAGCACCCAAGAATCTTTCCCACTCATCGTTTTTATACCAATGGAAAACTTTATACATTTCATCTGGCATTGCAGATTTAATTACTTCATCCTCTGCAAGTCTATTCAAAGCTTCACCAAGACTTAATGGAAGTTTTTTAACATCTTTACCAGCCTTTTGAGCTTCGTAAATATTTCTAGACTCAGGAGCAGCTGGTTTTAATTTTTTACTAATTCCATGATCACATGCTTTTAGTAATGCTGCACCTAATAAGTATGGATTATGCATAGAGTCTACTGATCGGTATTCAAATCTACCTGGTGCAGAAACTCTTAATCCACAAGTTCTATTTTGGTATCCCCAGTCAGCATAAACTGGTGCCCAGAAACCTTGGTCCCATAGTCTTCTATAAGAGTTAACAGTAGAAGATCCTAATGCTGTTAGTGCTGGCAAGTGTTCCATGATACCCGCAATTGATTGCAAACCAATTTTACCTGGTAATTGCATATCTTTAGTATCAGGCATAAAAGTATTTGTTCCACCTTCGACGTAACTAAATACTTCTTCAACACCTGGAAGTTTTTTGTTTCCAAGTTTGTTTACTTTAACTTTTCCACCTTTCCATAGAGACATATTTGTATGACATCCACTTGCAGAAACTCCCATGAAAGGTTTAGTCATAAAGCAAGCTATCAAGTTATGTTCTCTTGCAACTTGAGCACAAATTTGTCTGTATGTTGATAATCTATCTGCGTTTCTTAAGACGTTATCATAAGTCCAGTTTAATTCTAATTGACCTGGTGCATCTTCGTGGTCTCCTTGAATCATATCAAGTCCCATCGCTTTTGCATATTCAATTACCTTCATAAATACTGGTCTTAACGACTCAAATTGATCAATGTGATAACAGAATGGTTTTGAAAAACCTTTACCTGTAGGGGTGCCATCTTCATTTTTTGTTAACCACATCATTTCAGGCTCAGTACCAACTCTTAATTCTAGACCATGTTTTTTCTTAAATTCATCCATGAAAATTCTTAGATTTCCTCTGCAGTCTGAAGTTAAGTGACCACCTGGATTTTCTCTTTCTTCTCTGTTTCTAAAACATGTTACAAAAACTCTTCCAACTCTTTTGTCCCAAGGTAATTGCACAAAAGTATCTGGATCAGGAATTCCAACAAGCTCCATAGCTTCTGGACCATAACCAATATAGTTATTGTGACGATCTAAGAATAAGTTTGCTGTTGCTCCGTAAACTAATTGAAATCCTTTTTCTGCAGTTCTTTCCCAGTGATCTGCAGGTATACCTTTACCTACGACTCTTCCTGTTACAGAAATAAATTGATAATAAATATAAGTTATTCCAAGTTCGTTAATTTTTTCTCGAACTTTTTTTACTAGTTTAGCTCTACCTGGCTGGTTAACATGTTTTTCTAGATCCGTCATTTTCACCCCTCAATGAATTATTAAATATTCAAGCGTAGCTGAAAATTTTATTTGTGTCTAGGCTTAGAGATTAACTCCAAGGGAACGGACTGTTAGAAGTAGGATGAAGTTCACCCTTCTCGTAACGGTTGAATCTAAACGGCTTCAATAAATCACTTTCAGTACCAAGAATTTCTTTTGCAACAAGTTCACCAACACCAATCATTTTATATCCGTGATTAGCATCAGCAATCATATAAACGTTTTCAAAAAATCTATCGAAGATAGGAAAAGAGTCTGGTGTCATACATCCTAAACCACCTGATGGTCCTTTTCTGTATAAATCTGATTTTCCTTCAAATCTTTTTTGGCAATGCGCAAGTGCTGAACACCACATTTCACTAAAAGCATCTGTTGTTTGATATTCTGGAGATTCAATTCCATAAGGATCAACATTTACTTGATCAAAATGTTTTTTAACAATGTAAGGAGAAGTTCCACCTTGTACACCTAAACCTTCAATATCAGGTTTATAATAAATTCCCCAAATTTTGTCTGTTAACAATTTTTTTGTTTTGTCAGAGTATAAAGGTGCTGTTGAGTCAACGTGAACTACAGGTGGTTGTTTACCATCATTTGTTTTTAGGAAATCTGGTTCAACTCCGATAACTCCTTCTTGAAGCATCCAGTAAGTCCACATATCAGTTTCATGCATCTTACCATCTTTACCTTTTATGTGAGCAGTTTTTGGTAACTCTAACATATTCCAAAAATCTCTTGCCCATGGTCCTGCACCAATAACTACTTGTTCGCACTCAATAGTACCTTTATCAGTTTCAACACCAGTTACTGCTTGACTGTTACTTCCTTTTTTAAAACCAGTTACTCTTACACCTTTCATAACCTGAACACCATTAGATGTAGATTTGTTTTCTAGGGCTTTAATTGAATCTTTATTAAATGCGTATCCACCTTTTTTTTCATGAAGTACAGAAGTGATGCCTTGCGCTTGCCAATCGTCAAAAATTCCCTTCATGTAATTTGTGCAATCTTTTTCACCTTCAATAAAAACTGACTCATATCCAATTGCTTTTTGTTGTTCATAAATACTCGCAACATCTTCATGCATTACTTCTGGAGATATTTGTAAGTATCCAACTGGATTATATTTAAATGCTTTAGGATCACTTTCCCAAACTGAAACTGAATGAGCCATCAATTCTCTCATTGCTGGCTGAAAATAATTATTTCTAACAACTCCACATGCAATTCCGCTTGCACCAGCAGCCGTATCTTTTTTTTCTAATACAACTATGTCGCCAGGATTTTTGTAAGTTTCTGAAAGTTTCCATGCAGTACTTAAACCGTGTATACCACCACCGATTATCACTACTTTTGCTTTTGAAGGTAATGTCGTCATATCAAAACAATATTTTTTGATAATGGTAATTAATATAATTATTTATAGAAGTAAAAATTATATATAAAAATTAGATACTTTTTATATTAATCAAAAAATTAATTAATAACTGATGTTTTTTAATGTTTCTAAGTATTCGTTAAATTCTTTAATAAATGACTCACTTGGGACTATATTTTTAATTCGCTGGTCAGTTGAAGTTTTTTCTAGTTTAAAGAATCCTTTTTCACAAGCCTCTGTAATTATTAAAGCTGATTTTGGCCTAGATGTTTTAAATAATTTTGTTTTTAATTCTTCAACAGATAGTTTTGTTCCTTCTTTAAAAGCTGACATAACTAATAACATCATGTGGTAGTGAGAAGGTGACTTTCTGAAAAAATAATTACTAGAAGTATGGGATTGTTTCATTTGTTCTTCCCAGAAATCTAATAGGGTTTTTTTTTCTTTCGGCATTTTTTAAGATCTTACTCTAGATTTAGTTGGATCGTAGAATGGGAAGCCAACAACTTTTGCAGTAATTCTTTTTTGGTGACCATCTATTTTTCCAATTTCAACTTCTGTTCCAATTTCTGAATATTGAGCATCTATTCTACAAAGAGCTACATTTTTATTTAGAGTTGATGATAGGCATCCACTTGTTACAACACCCACTTGAGCTCTACCAATGTGAACACAATCACCATGACCTGCAATTTCTTTTCCAATTAATTCTAAGCCAACTAATTTTTTTTGAGGATTGTTTTTTCTTTTAATTAACTCTTCTTTACCAATGAAGTCCTCTTCTTTTGTTTTTAAGGGAACTGCAAAACCAATGCCTGCTTCAAAGGGATCTTGTTGACCATCAAATTCATTTCCAAATAAAATTAATCCAGCTTCTATTCTAAGTTTGTCAAGAGCAGCAAAACCAGCAGGAATTAAACCATCATCTTTTCCTGCTTCCATTAATTTATCCCAAACTTCAGGAGCATGATTTGGATGACACCATACTTCATAACCAAGCTCACCTGTATAACCCGTTCTAGAAACGATTAGCGGAATACCTTGTAATTCTTCAATTCTACAAATTGTAAATCTAAACCAACCAAGCTCATCAATAGATGGTTGGGTAGGTGGTGTAAAAATTATCTTTTTTAAAATTTCTCTACTTTTTGGACCTTGTATAGAAACATTACTGATTTGGTCTGTTGAATTTTTAACATTTGCATTAAAATTTTTTTTCTTCGCTATTTCTTTTAGCCATTCTCCAGCATATTCATCACCACATATCCATCTAAATCCTGTTTCACTTAATCTTAATAATGTTCCATCATCAAACATCATTCCATTTTCATAACACATTGCAGAATACACAACTTGGCCAACTGATAATTTTTTGATGTTTCTAGTAAGTGTGTAGTTTAATAATTCTTCAGCATCTGGACCTATTATTTCAAATTTTCTAAGAGAAGATAAGTCAATTAAAACAGCGTCGTTTCTGCAGGCATTATATTCATTTACTATTCCGTGTTTCGTATAATCATTTGGAAGCCAAAAACCTCTTGCATCAACATAATTTCTAGTTAGTTGAGATGTACGTTCGTGGAAACCTGAATTTCTAGTTAGTTTTTTTTCTGAATCTGTTTTCATTCGAAAAGCAAATGACTTTCTAAATTCTTTATTTTTGTCGTAAGTTCTAACAAAAATTTCAGTAGGATTCCACGAATTACAAGCATCAATATCACTAGGACAAGCTGTGGTTCCAATTGTTAAATCTTTTAATGCTCTAAACATTACATAATCACCAGGTCTAGAATAAGACTCATCAGATATTACCGAGTTTAATCCGGCAGCTGAAGTATTAAAAAATAAATTAATTGCATGCCACCCTTTCTGTTTTTGAACTCCATATTTAGACATGCTTTCAGTTAAATTATCTGAGCAATTAGGGTGACCAAAGTAACCTGCATCCTCATAATATTTTGATGTACATGCAAGATTAAAAGTATCATGTTTACCAACTGTATCTCTAATTACTTCTACCAAAGGCTCATGATCAGTATCATAAAATTTTGAATGTAATCCAGGACCAGGAAAAGTATTTCCCATAAAAGTTCTAGTAGTTTGCCAATCTAATCCTTTTTCAATTCCTTGTTCTAATTTTTTTGTATCAAACGCTACAAAGTCAGAACATTGTCTTCCAGTTGGACTTATGACTTGAATGTAATCTCCTTCTTTAACTTGGTAAGATGTTGAAGTTTCTTTATCTATATTTTTTTCATAAAGTGGTTCAAAAATTGGATCAGGTATAACACTTAACTCTTTATCATTTATAATTTTTGCTCTTTTAATAAATATAGTTAAATCAGTTGGTGGATTTTGTTTTGTAACATCCATATCCTCGCCAGGTGCAGCAAAGATTGCATAACATTTATCTTTTGATTTAAGTTTAATCTTTTCTTCGGGTTTTGTATCAATATCAAAAATTATAGATGATTTAGATTCTTTAATATTTAAATTTCTTTTTTTTAATTGATAATTTGTTGCTAAGATTGTTTCATCTTTTCCGTTTAAAATATCTCGTATGAAATTTTTTTGACTATTTTCTTTTAGATTTAAGATTCCTAATTCTGACTTTCCATCTTTATTAAAGCAAATTATTTCACAAATTTGATTTCCCTCATCGTTAATTATCTCTATTTCATCATCTGGAAAAATTTGAAAAGCAGTAAGAGCACCGCCATTTACAACATGTCGTTCAACTCCAGGTGGTAAAATATTTAGTCCAGGATTTTTAATGTCTTTACTTGTTCCAAGCATTTTTTAAAATTTTTTAATATTGATATATTTTTTATCACCATTTTTATTGATTAAATATATATATATTTTTTAGAACAAATAATTCTTTACCTAGCTATTCGTTTTAACATAGAGTGTTAATATTAATATTAATTTAGAGGGGAAAAAATGAAAAAAATAATGTCATTATTATCTGCTCTAGTTATTTCTGTTGTAAGTTTTACAGGAATATCTAACGCTGCAGATAGCAAAAAGCCCATCGTAATACCAACTCATAACTGGTCATCACAAATTGTTATGGCATATGTTATTGGTGGAATTTTTGAAAGTATGGGCAACAATGTAAAATATGTAAACGCTGACTCACAAGCAGTTTATGAATCAATCAGAATTGGAGACGTAACAATTTCTCATGAAGTATGGGAGTCTGCATTCGGTAAGTCATTTACTACTGCTTTAGATAAAGGTGGTTTACTTGATTGGGGTGATCATGAGGCTAGAACTCTAGAAGATATGGGTTACCCTAACTGGGTTGCTGACAAAGGTCTATGCCCAGGTCTACCAGATTGGACAGCTTTAAAAAATCCAGACTGTGCTAAAAACTTTACAACACCTGACTCTCCAGATGGAAAAGGAAGAATGTTGGAAGGTCCTCAAACTTGGCATGGTGATTTAATTCCGCAAAGGGTTGATGCATTAGGTTTAGGTGATCTTTGGTGGGTTAAATTTGCTGGAAGTGCAGATGCACTTTGGGCTGAGTTAGCAGCAGCTGAAAAAGAAGGTAGAGGAACTATTATCTTTAACTGGACACCTAACTTTACTGATGGTGCTGGTTTTACTTTCATCGACTTTCCACCATATACTGCTGGTTGTAGACCAGAAGATGGAGGAGATGGAAAATGTGGTTCTCCAGATGGTTACTTAAAAAAAGCTGTGCATGAAGATTTTCCAAAAACTCATCCTGCAGCAGCAGCAGCGTTCAAAAAAATGTCATTCTCTACAAGTCAAATTGGAGCAATGGCAGCTTTAGTTGACGTTGACAAAATGACTCATGAAGATGCAGCTAAAAAATGGTTAGCTGATAACGAGTCAGTTTGGAAAGCTTTTACTAACTAAGGATAGATAAAAGTAAAAAATTTAAATCTCCCCCAACTTGTTTGGGGGGGATTTTTTTTTATCTGAATTTATGTAAAATACACTTATGAAAAAACTTCTTCTATTTATATTTTTTAGTTTTTTAATTACCTCTTCTGTATTTGCACGAAGCACCGGATGTAAAGAAGGAAATTGTGAGAATGGTTATGGTAAATGGGTTTACACTGATAAGACAACCTATGAAGGGGAATGGGTTGCAACTAAAAAACAAGGTCAAGGAGTTGAGACATGGCCTAACGGATACATATACAAAGGTGAATTTAAAAATAGTGAATGGAGTGGACAGGGAGTTTTAACATTTCCAGATGGATCTACATATGACGGTGAATGGTCCAACGGTTTTATGAACGGTGAAGGAACATTTACTTGGGCAGACGGTAAACAAAAATCAGGTACCTGGATAAACGGAAAGTTACAAGAGTAGTGTCAAAAGAAAATAATTTAAATAAAACAGAAGAAACCACAAACGCTACAAAGCAATTTGTTGGTTTAATTGTAGTTACAGTAATAGTGATAGCTTTTTTTGGAATTTTAAATGGAATATTTGGTCAAGGAGATGAACTTGTCAAAAAAATGAAATTAGAAGAACAAAGAATTGCTGAAGAAAAAAAACTTAGTGAATTAATATCTAAATTACCTTCAGGAATACTAGTGTCATTTGATGGAACGGACCATTATAGGTTAACCGATGAGGTTTATGAACAAGTATGTAAAGCTACAAAATTAATACCTCAAAGAGCAATAATGGGTGCTAATTTTTTAAATTTTAGAGCTCATGAACTTTATACGATTAACGGAAATAAAATTGATGAAACTTTTGTCAAATGGGATCAAGAAAAAGGCAAGTGTTATGCTGGTTTTACTGTAAGTGGTAACAATGTAGGAGTAGATGAAAGTATAACTGTTAGTGGAGAAGCTTTGAGTTTCTTAAGTACGGGAATTGATACAAGGGTTTACTATATTAAGAATTTTTAAGTATGAAAGGTTACAATATTTAACATTTAAATTTTATTGAATATCATATAACTTTGTGAAGATTTATGTCTGAGACCGTTATTAAGTGTGAGTCAGTTTATAAAATTTTTGGCGAGAATGCCAAAAAAATGCTTGAAGAATCTAACGGTAATGTAGATGCAAAAACATTTCAAGAAAAAGGCTGTATAGTTGGAGTGAATAACGCTTCGTTTGAAGTTGCTAAAGGAGAAATGCTGGTTGTGATGGGTTTATCCGGATCAGGTAAATCGACACTACTAAGATGTATTTCAAGATTAACAGATGCAACTGGAGGAAAAATTTTTATAGAAGGTCAAGACCTACTAGAATTAAACAATAAGGAGTTAATTGAGCTTAGAAGAAACAAAATGGGAATGGTTTTTCAAAGCTTTGCCTTGTTGCCTCATAAAACAGTTGTAGAAAATATTGCTTTCCCACTTCAGATAAAGGGCATTAAGACTGAAGATAGTATTAGCAGGGCAATGGAAATGGTTAAACTAGTTGGACTTGATGGCAGAGAAAATTATTTTCCAAGAGAACTTTCAGGAGGCCAACAACAAAGAGTTGGGATTGCTCGGTCTTTGGCAGTGGAACCTGATATTTGGTTCTTAGATGAACCATTTTCAGCATTAGACCCACTAATAAGAAAAGAAATGCAAGATGAGTTTTTAAGACTGCAAGAAAAATTACAAAAAACAATTATGTTTATTACCCATGATTTTGATGAAGCTTTAAAATTAGCAGATCGAATTGCGATTATGAAAGATGGTATTATAGAACAGTTGGATACACCTGCTAATATTGTCTTAAATCCAGCTACAGAATATGTAAGAAAATTTACGGAAGAAGTTCCAAGAGAAAAAGTTTTAGTCATTGAAGATGTTATGGATAGTTCAAATAAAGATAATCTAGGAGATGTAAAAGTTTCAAAAGATGACATTATCGAAAATGTTGCAGAAAAAATTCTTACTCAAGAAAAAATTGTAGGAGTGGTGGACTCTAATAACAATATTATTGGTTCAATAAAACCTTCAACAATTATTGATACAGTTTTTGGAGGAAGAAAAAATAGTAGCTAAAACATGGAATATTTAAAAAAATACCCAAAGTTGTTTCAATGGATATTTTTGCTAATTGTATTTTTTGCTCTATGTTTTGCAATAGAAGTTCCTGAAACTTATAAATTTATAAGAGGCCAAGCAGAATTTGTAAAAGACCCTAACCAAAGTGTCTATTTTTTTCTAGGTAAAGAGGTACGATATTATGCGTTTGATGTGTTTTGGAGATTACCACCTTTACTTGGTTGGTTGCCTATTTGGATAAATGACTCTTTATTTTTCTTAATGAACGAGTGGATGCCAATGGAGTTTTGGAATGAAGATACTCAAGAGTTTAAAACTAGACCACTTTTATTAGAGATTAGTAGAAATTTAACGTCTTTTATGACGTTTTTAATCGAATTGATTAGAGAAATTTTACTTGGAGGGTTAGAAACTATAGTTGCATTCACGAGCTGGGATTTTATTGATGCTTATCCTTGGTTGGAACTACCTGGATTACCTTGGACTATAGTTGCAGCTGGAGCAACAATACTTGCATATAAACTAAGCGGTAAAGGACTTGCTATATTTGCAGGTTTAACAATGGTCTATATTTCAATTTTTGGTCAGTGGAAACCTTCAATGCAAACACTTTCTTTTATATTAGTTGCAGTTCCACTGTCATTTGCTTTTGGTATCAGTTTAGGTATTGCTGCTTATAAAAGTAAACGAGTAGAAAATGCTTTGTACCCAATTCTTTTAGTGATGCAAACAATGCCTCAATACGCAGTATTAGTTCCTGCACTTGTTTTATTTGGTGTTGGTGATCACGCAGCTGTAATAATTACGATGGTAGTGGCAGTACCTCCAATGATTTTATTAACTATTTTAGGATTAAGAGCAGTTCCTCCAGAAGTGATAGAAGCAGGAAGAATGAGTGGTTGTACTAATTGGCAGCTGATGCTGAAAGTATTAATACCAACCGCAAGAAGAGATATCTTAATTGGAGTTAACCAAGTTATTATGGTTTGTTTTTCTATGGCAGTAATCTCAGCTTTTATTGGTGCCAAAGGGTTAGGATTTAATTTGTTGTTAGCTCTTAACCAGCTTAATATTGGTCTAGCTCTTGAAGCAGGTTTGTGTATTAGTTTGATTGCAATTTTATTGGATAAGATGTCGTTGGCTTGGGCAAACCAACAACAAGATTATTTTGGTAATCTTACTTTTTTCCAAAGAAATAAAAATATTATATTTTTTGGTGGCTCAATAGTTATTGGAATTGTTCTTGCTTATATCGGTACTTTTGTTTTCAAAGATACATTTAATTATTTATTTGAAGTTCCACACAATAAAGGAATTTCAACAGCTGATTTTTGGAACAAAGGTGTGGATTGGATTTTTGATACTTTCTTTGTTTATATCAAGGCATTCAATACCTGGTTAATTGTAGATGTGCTTCAGCCAATGAGAGCTTTGTATTTAAGAATGCCAGCAGTTGCCACTTTAGTATTAGCTGTAGGTGCTGGTTATTTAATTGGAGGAATTAGATCAGCATTAGTTGTTGCTGCTTTAACTTTATTTATAGCATTAAGCCCATGGTGGGATAGAGCATTGGTTACATTGTACATGGCAACTTTTGGAGTAGTTGTTTCTTGTTTAATAGGTTTTACAGTTGGAACTTTATGTTTCCAGAATAAAAAGTCTGCGGCGTTTATGTTAGGGGTTTGTGATATTTTTCAAACGTTCCCGTCGTTTGTGTACTTAATTCCAGTAATGATGTTATTTGGAATTACAGATACTTCAGTTTTAATTGCTGTAATTGTTTACGCAACAATTCCAGCAACCAGATATACTATCGAAGGGTTAAGAAGTGTACCTGCTGGTTTGCATGAAGCAGCAACGATGTCTGGTGTTAATAAATTTCAGAGATTAACTAAGATTGAATTTCCATTAGCTTTTCCACATATGATGCTTGGGATAAATCAAACAATCGTATTTGCTTTATTTATGGTAATAATTGGAGCTTTTATTGGAACAGAAGATTTAGGACAATATATTTTAAAAGCATTGTCAGATAAAAATGGAGCTGGAATAGGTTTAACTCTAGGTATCTGTGTTGCTTTCATAGGATTGATTTTTGATAATTTAATTAGAACTTGGGTTGAGAAAAGAAAAAAACACTTAGGTATAGCTTAGTCCATTGAAAAAATTTATTATTTCCATCGATCAAGGAACGACATCTTCAAGAGTAATTTTATTTGATACAAAAGGTAATATTGTTTTTGTTTCACAATATGAATTTAAACAATATTTTCCAAAAAATGGCTGGGTTGAACATAATCCAAATGAGATCTGGTCCACAACACTTAGAGCTTTAAAACAAGTAATAAATAAAGCAAAAAAATTAAAAGGTCACATACTTACAATCGGAATTACAAATCAAAGGGAAACTACAATTCTATGGAATAAAAAAACAGGAGAGCCAATTTATAATGCGATTGTATGGCAAGATAGAAGAACTCAAGACTACTGTAAATTACTTAAGAAAAAAAATTATGAAAACTCATTTAGAAATAAAACTGGATTATTTATTGATCCATATTTTTCAGCAACTAAAATTAAATGGATTTTAGATAACGTTAAAATTTCAAAAAAACTTCTTAGTTCGAATGATTTATTGTTTGGGACTGTAGATACATTTTTGATTTGGAAATTAACAAAAGGTAAGCAGCATTTAACCGAAGCATCTAATGCAAGCAGAACAATGCTTTATAATATTAATAACAATAAATGGGATAAAGAAATTTTAAAAAAACTAAATATTCCACAAAAGATTTTACCAGAAGTTAAAAACTCAGCAGATAATTTTGGAAAAACAGATAAAAAAATTACAGGAGTTGAAATTTCAATTTCTGCAGTACTTGGTGATCAACAAGCTGCAGCATTTGGACAAACTTGTTTCGAAAAAGGGTCTATAAAAAGTACGTATGGTACCGGTGCATTTGTTATTATGAATACCGGTCCAAAGAAAATTAATTCAAAAAACAAATTACTGACTACAATTTGTTATCGATTAAATAATAAAAATACTTACGCTCTAGAAGGTTCAATTTTTATAGCTGGCGCAGGAGTACAATGGCTAAGAGATAAAGTAAAATTAATTAATAAAGCACCTGAAACTGAAAAAATTTCAAAGTCATCTAAAATTAATGATGGTGTTTTTGTTGTACCAGCTTTTAGCGGAATGGGAGCACCTTATTGGAGACCAGATGCAAGAGGAGTAATTACAGGGCTAACAAGAAATAGTGATTGGAAAAGTATAGTTAGAGCGACATTAGAGTCAGTTGGTTATCAAAGTTTTGATTTATTTGATTCAATGAACAAGGATGGTTTGAAACCAAGAGTAGTTAAGGTAGATGGTGGAATGGTTGCAAATAATTGGTTCACACAATTTTTAGCTGACATTATTAATTTAAAAGTTGTTAGACCAAAAATATTAGAAACAACTGCTTTGGGTGTAGCTTTATTAGCTGGACTTCAAATAGGAGTATATAAATCTTTAAATCAAATCAAAAATATGTGGAAAAAAGATCGTGTTTTCTCACCAAATATTAAAAAAACATTAAGAAATGAACTTTTAGCAGGATGGAAACTAGCAATTAAAAAAACTTTAGCGTAACTAGTCTTATGAAAAAAGTTTTAATAATAGGAGCGGGTGCAATGGGTGCTGCATTTACTTTTCCCCTAGCTGATAATAATCATAAAGTAACTTTAACCGAGCCTTACAGTAAAGATCTATTAAATAAATTAATAACCAAAAACAAATTTCATCCAGCATTAAAACTTAAGTTATCCAAAAGAGTTTTTGTCAAAAAATTTTCATCAGACTTACTTAATGAAAAATGGGACTTAGTTGTTGTTGGAGTAAGTTCTATTGGAATTGAAATGGTTAGACAGCATTTAAAAAATATAAAGAGAAAAGTTTCTATTCTCGTTTTGACCAAAGGTCTTAAATATGATCGAAATAATAAAAAAATTATTACTATGTCTGAGCAGCTAAACAAAGGAAATCAAAATTTAAATATTTCAGTTTTAAAAGGACCTTGTTTGGCAAAAGAGTTAGCAAAAAAAATCAAAAGTTACACCGTGATAGCAAACAAGAATATTAATATTGCAAAAAATATAGGAAAATTGATCTCGACTAAATATTACAAAACAGAATATTCAAGTGATGTAAAAGGCGTTGAATTTTCATCTGCAATTAAAAACATATATTCAATGATTATTGGATCGGGTGAAGGTGAAAATACTGCTTCAGCTTTATTTAGAAAATCATTGGATGAAATGGAATATTTAATAAAATATTTCAGAGGTAAAAAAGAAACAGTTCATGGGTTAGCCGGAGTTGGCGACCTATATGTTAGTGCAGTTGGAGGAAGGAATAGTAAAATGGGGGAATACTTAGGAAAAGGTTATACTTTTAAAATTGCAAAAAATAAATTTATGAAAAATGATACAGTAGAGGGCGCAGAACTAGCTAAAGAGATTGCACCCTATATTTTGAAAAAAATTAATAAAAATAAAATACCACTTATGTATGCACTATTAAGTGCAATCACAAAAAATAAAAAATTAAAAATTAACTATTAATTATTTATTTAAAAAAGTCTTCATCGAGTCGTCCATCGCAGTTTCCCATGGAGTATGGTGTATAGGTGCAACAGAACCTGTAACAGGTGATGAAAACGATTTGTTTCTGTAAGTTAAGATATCTTCTACTTTATGATGTTCCCATTCTTTGAAATGTTTTCTGATTAATTCAAAATCTATTTTTGGATAATCAGACATATCATGAAGTTCTTTTGTGTACTCAGTTTGAAAATCAATCATTTGATCTGGGTTTTCTAATTTTTCCTCCATAGCAACCCATTTATTGATATCTTTGTTGATTTCATCAGCACTTGGCATTTTAATTTTCCTCATAATCACATCTCTTGCAAACCATGCTTGGCAATCAAACATATTAAAAGTATGGAATTGATCTTGCATACCAAGATATAAAAGTTTGTGATTATCTTGCCAAACAACTCCTTTATATAATTTTGGTGGATATAATCTGTTATGTGTTTTTAACTTTATACTTTCATCTAAAAATGGAAAGTGATGCAGGTAACCAGTGCATAATATTATTGCATCTGCATCTTGTTCAGTACCATCTTTAAAGATTGCTTTTTTTCCTTCCAATCTATCCAGATAATGAACTTCTTTCATACCTTTAGGCCATTTAAATCCCATAGGTGCATTTCGATATCCAATAGTTACACTATTAGCTCCATATTTATTACACTGTAAAGCAACATCTTCAGCTGAATAACTGCTTCCTAAAACAATAACATCTTTTCCTCTAAATTCCTCAGCATCTCTAAAATCATGTGAGTGCATTATTCTTCCAGGAAAAGAATTCATTCCTTTATATTCAGGAATAAAAGGAACTGAGAAATGACCAGTAGAAACTACTAAATAATCAAATGTATCTTTTGAAATTTCATCTTTAACTTTGTCTTGATAAGTTATTTCAAATTTTTCATTTCTGAAAGTTACATTGGTTACTTTTGTATTTAATTTAACTTTATTTTTAAGTTTGCCTTTACTCACTCTTCCAAGAATATAATCTTGCAAAACTTCTCTTGGAGGGAAAGAAGGAATTGGTTGTCCAAAATGTTCATCAAAAGAATAATCAGCAAATTCTAAACATTCTTTAGGACCATTGGACCATAAATATCTATACATACTATTATGAACTGGGTCTCCATATTGGTCACTACCTGTTCTCCAATTATAATTCCACAAACCTCCCCAATCTTCCTGTTTTTCAAAACAAACTATTTCGGGAATTTTTTCACCTTTATTTTCTAAGTGTTCGAATGCTCTTAACATTGATAGACCGCAAGGTCCTGCTCCAATAATTGCAATTTTGCTCATTGTGTTTTCTCCAGTTTATAAATGTGCTAAATAAATATAATCAAATATAAACTGAAAATACAATATAAATATTAACTTAAGATGGCAGAGATAAATATTTCGAATATAAATAAATCTTTTGGATCTACACATGTGATCAAAGATGTGTCTCTAGATATTAAAAGTGAATCTTTCACTGTATTGGTTGGACCAAGCGGATGTGGTAAATCAACAATGTTAAGAATGATTGCTGGCTTAGAGGAGATCAATTCAGGAACAATTTCAATAGATGGACAAGTTGTAAATGACCTTCCTCCTAAAGAAAGAAATATCGCAATGGTCTTTCAATCATATGCTTTGTATCCACATATGACTGTGTTTGACAACATGGCTTTTGGATTAAAGATTGAAAAAAAATCTAAAGAAGAAATTACTGAAAGAGTTATGGAGGCTGCTAAAATTCTGCAAATTGAAGAATACTTAGAGAGAAAACCAAAACAATTGTCAGGAGGACAAAGACAAAGAGTTGCAATTGGTAGAGCCATTACAAGAAAACCAAAAGTATTTTTGTTTGACGAACCTTTGTCTAACTTAGATGCAGCTTTAAGAGTTCAGATGAGAGTAGAATTAGCTAAATTGCATGATCAATTAAATGCAACAATGATTTATGTTACACACGATCAAACAGAAGCAATGACACTCGCAGATGATATAGTTGTATTGGATCAGGGTATAGTTTCTCAAAAAGGATCACCTTTAAAATTATACAATGAGCCAGAAAATTTATTTGTTGGGGGTTTTATCGGTTCACCAAAGATGAATTTTATTAATTCTAAAGTTATAAGTTCTAATAATTCTGTAACCGAAGTTGAAATTTCAGGACAAGGAAAAATTATCGTTCCAAAAACTTCAGATAAAGTTTCACCTGGCGATAATGTAAAGATTGGTATTAGACCTGAGCATATCTTAATCAATAGTGGTGAAAAATGCTGGGAGAGTAAGGTATTCGTAATTGAAAAATTAGGTTCATCTACTTTTTTATATCTAGAAAAAGATGGGGAGCCATTAGTAGTCCAAACTGATGGAGCTAGTAAAGTCAATGTTGGAGATAGTCTTAGTTTAGGATTCGATCTAAGCAAATGCCATTTATTCGACGGCAATAATTTAGCCTTTAAATAAAGGTTTTTTTAAAAATTCTTGAAATTAAAGCATTACAGGGATGACACTATTGCATAAGAAATTTTTTCTAAAAAATATTAAGATTTAAATAAATAATTAACAAGAGGTAATTATGTTTAAAAAAACTTTAATACTATTATCTGCTGTAGCATTTTTTATAAACAATGTTGCTTTTGCAGATATCAAGTTTTGGACAACTGAAACTCAACCAGCAAGAATGGCTAAGCAAGAAGATATGGCTAAAGCCTTTGAAGCAAAAACTGGTATTGCAGTTGAAGTTATTCCAATCGATGAAAAAGAATTAGGTAAAAGAGCAACTGCTGCAGCTGCTGCAGGTGATTTACCTGATGTAATTTATCATACACTACAGTATGTATTGCCATGGGCTGAAGCTGGAATTTTAGATGTTGATGCTAACAATGACGTGGTTAAAGAATTAGGTAAGAAAACTTTTGCACCTGGTGCTTTAAAGATGGCTAAAAAAGGAAATAAGATAGCTGCTGTTCCTGTAGATGGTTGGACACAAATGATCGTTTATAGAAAAGATTTATTTAAAAAAGCAGGCTTAGAACCACCAACAAGTTATGAAAACATTGTTAAAGCAGTAGAGGTATTATCTTCTGATGATATGTTTGGTTTTGTTGCTGCAACTAAAACAGATGAAAACTTTATGAGTCAAGTTTTAGAGCATGTTTTATTGGCTAACGGAGTGAATATAGTAAAAAAAGGTAATCAAGGCTGGAAATTAAAAAGAGCTTTAGAGTTTTATAAAACAATAGCTAAAGCAAGTCCTCCAGGAGAATTATACTGGAAACAGTCAAGAGAACTTTATTTTGCTGGAAAAACTCCAATGATTATTTGGTCTCCATTTATTATGGATGAACTTGCTGGCTTAAGAGATTCAGCTCCACCAACAATTAATGACGACCCAACATCATCTGAACTTGCATCTAAAACTGGTTTTATAACTAATTTAAGTGGACCAGGTAATAAAAGTGGTGCTGCTTGGGCAGATGTTAGATACTTTGGAATAACAGCAGATGCTGACACTGATGAAGCAAAACAATTTATAATGTATTCAATGGATGAAGGTTATACGAGTACATTATCAATTGCACCAGAAGGTAAGTTTCCTGTAAGAAGAGGTAACTCAACTGATCCTGAGGCTTTCACTAAAGCTTGGAGCAAATTACCAGTCGGTGTTGATAGAAAAGCTGCTTTGACAGATTTGTACTCAGCAGATGTTATCAATAATATTGTTGCTGGTTTAGATACAGCGAGTAGATGGGGAGTTAAAGAAGGTAAACTTTCAAAAGCTTCTAAAATAATAAATTCTCAGTTCTTAAACCGTATCACAAGATTGTATATTGATGATCAAATCGATGTTGATGAAGCAGTTGATATGATTAACAAAGCATTAAAACAGTTCAATTAATTTTAATTTTTTAAAAAAGCGGATAATATTAATTATCCGCTTTTTTTATGAGTAATTCACTTTCAAAAATAGAAAAAAGAACTGCCTATGCTTTAACTTTGCCTGCAGTTCTAATCGTATTTGCAATAGTATTATTTCCAATATTTTCAAATGTTTGGATTAGTTTTAAAGAAGTTCAATTAAAAGATATAAGAATTCCAGAGCCAAGAGCAAAAAAAATAGTCAAATCTATTAAAAACGAAGATACAAAAATTAAGATTATCTATAAATTAAGAAATAGTTCCTTAATTCAAGACATTAGAGATGTTAAATTCCAGGATAAATTCCCAAGCAATGTTAACCCAATTGATTTAGATCAGAGATGTAAGTTTCTTTCAAATAAAGTTCAGTGTGATTTTGGTAATTGGTCAAAAAAATACAGAGAGCAATTTGTAATTTTTTTTGAAACAAAAAATGGTGAAAAGATTGATAAAAAACAATTTAAATTAAATAAACCTTATTTAAAAGGAAAAGCAGATAACATTCTTTTGACAAGTGATTTTACTTTGTCAAATTTTAAAAAAGTAATCACAAACTATGAATTTAAAGATTTATTATTAACAACATTTTATTATACTTTTTTTGGAACAGTGGGTGCAATTGTTTTTGGAATTTTGTCAGCCCAAATGGTAAATCAAAAGTTTAGAGGTCGAAGCTTTGTTAGAAGTACGTTATTGTTTCCCTATGTAGCTCCAGTTGTGGCTTTGGCATTTACTTGGGAGCTTTTATTAGATCCTAATAGCGGTACTTTAAACAACCTTCTACTGAATTATAATATTATAGATAAGCCAATAAATTTGTTAGGTCAAAAGTATGTATCTATTTTTGTTTTTGGTTTTGAATTTAAATTAAGATTAGCATTAACAACTGTTATTATCTTTGAAATCTGGAGATATTTTCCTTTGGCTTTCCTTTTTATTTTAGCAAGACTTCAAGCAGTTCCTAAAGAACTTTATGAGGCTGCAGATATTGATGGAGCAGGTCCTTACACCAAATTTATGAATATAACATTGCCGCAGATTACAGCAGTAATTTCAATTTTATTTATGATTAGATTTATTTGGAATTTTAACAAGTTTGAAGATATTTTTCTATTAACAGGTGGTGCATCAGGTACCAGAACACTCCCAATAAATGTTTATGAACAGGGATTTTCAATAGGAAATATTGGAATGGGATCTGCTGTATCAATGGTCATTGTATTATTACTTTTATTTTTTATGTTAATTTATTTTAAGTTGATAGGAAAAAGAGCCAATGAGAGTTAAATCAATTATTACTTTCAGTTTAATTTCTTCATTTTTTTTATTTTCTCTAATTTCTATTTGGAAAATTCTTTCTACATTACAAGGAATTGAACTTAAAACTTTAAATTTCAATTTTTATTTTTTAAGTGGAATTATAATTTCTATTATTTCGATTTTCTTAAGTGAAAAATTAAACAAGTTATTTAAAGTAATTTTATTAGCATCTGTGTTTGTGTTAGTTGATTATTTTATTAATAGTTCTTTACCTATTTGGCATTATATAGGTACATTTCTGATCTTATTATTTTTTGTAAATAAGCTATTTAATTATAACAAGAAACATTTTAGTTATGATTTTTCAGCACAAATTATATTTTTTGATTTTTTAACTTTATTTGGAATAATTTTTTTTTCTTTTGTAATTTTATTCCCATTTTACTTGATGTTAGTAACAAGTTTCAAAACTCAAGCTCTTTTATTAATTAATCCTTTAGATTTCAGTGTTGATTTAACACAAGATATAAAAACCTTATTCAAATCCTATATTGTAGTTTTTACAGAATATAATTTTGGCAAGTATATGCTTAATAGTTCAATTGTGTCAGTAGGTACGGTTATAATTACATTATTACTTGGGATCCCAGCAGCTTATGCAGTTGCAAGATTGAACTTTTTTGGAAAACACTTTTTATCTACCTCTATTTTAATTATTTATATGTTTCCTGCAATAGTGCTTGTAATTCCTCTCTACACTGTTTTTAGCCAGTTAGGTTTAAGAAATTCTGTATTTGGATTATTGATTATTTATACAGCTACAACACTGCCAGTTGCAATTTATATGCTTCAAGGATATTTCAAAAGTATACCAAAGGAACTTGAAGAAGCAGGTATAATGGATGGACAAAATTGGTTTGGAATTATTGTTAAAATCATTTTACCTTTAAGTTTACCAGCAATTGCCTCTGTAGCATTATATGTATTCATGATTGCTTGGAATGAATTTTTATTTTCACTAATGTTTTTGGATAGTCCTAGTTCATTTACACTATCAAGAGCGATACAGTTTTTAAATGTTGGAGCTGAAACGCCTAGACAATATTTGATGGCTGGTTCAGTAGTTGTAACTTTACCAATTTTATTTATTTTTGTTTATTTTGAAAAATATTTAGTCAGTGGATTAACATCAGGGAGCGTTAAGGGTTAATGAGTTTGTTAAAAAGAGAAGCTGAAAATATTTTATTAAATAATAGGCGTGAGGGATATACTCTGCCCACAAATAATAAGTTATACCCAGCCCAATGGAATTGGGACTCAGCATATATAGCACTCGGTTATTCTTATTTTAATAAAGAATATGCAATAGTTGAGCTAGAAAAGTTGTTCGAGGGACAATGGTCTGATGGTATGGTTCCTCATATTTTATTTCATCATAAGGATGAAAATTATTTTCCCAATCATAATACTTGGCAGTGTGGTGATAAAATTCCATCATCTGGAATAACTCAACCACCTATAGTCTCAAGTATTTTAAAATTAATGTTGGATAAGCATGAATTTAGTTCTAGTGAAATGGAAAGAATTTTGAATTTAGTAAAAAAAACAAAAAATTATTTAGAATGGTTTTACAAATATAGAGACCCAAATGATACTGGTTTAGTTTCTATATTACATCCATGGGAAAGTGGCACAGATAATTCACCTTTATGGGATTTTCCTTTAAGTAAAATTTTAATTGAAGAAAATCTTGAATACAAAAGAAGAGATTTAGATGTTTCAAGTAGTGATGTACGACCACTTAAAAGGGACTATGATTGTTACATTACTCTTTTAAATCAGTTCAGAAATGAAAAATATAATCCTGAAAAACTCTATGATATTTCAATGTTTAATGTCGCTGATATAGGTTTTAATTCTTTATTTTTGAAAGCTTGTAAAGATCTAGTCGATATTGCAACAAAAAATAATATTGACTGCACATCAATACAAAAAAAAATAATACAAACTGAGAATAAATTAATTAGTTTATATAACAAAAGTGATAATTCATTTTACTCATTTGATATTTTAAATAAGCAATCATTAGAAATCCCTTCAATTACAAATTATTTCATATTGTTTGCAGATTTAAAAAATCAAGAAATTAATAACTCAGTAATTCAAAGTTTAAAAGAATATAATTCGAATGAAAAATATTTTTTTTCTTCGATAAAATCTGATAGTAAATATTTTGAGGAGATAAGATATTGGAGAGGACCTGTTTGGATTAATTGTAATTGGATTTTATACAAAGGATTATTAGAAAAAGATCCAGAATTTGCTAATAAAATCAAATCACTCACCTTGGATTTAATACATGAAAAGAATTTTCATGAATATTACAGTTGTAAATCAGGAACTCCTTATGGAGCTAATAATTTTTCTTGGTCTGCTGCATTATATTTAGATTTAATCAATAATTAATTTTTAAGTGATTAATTAATCAAATATATATATTCTTTTTATAAAAATAATATGAATTGGAATTATCCTACTACTATTTGGTTTGGAGCAGGTAAAATAGAAGATCTTGCAAACGCTTGTTTGAGCTTAAAAATTAAAAGTCCACTTTTTGTAACTGACAAGGATCTTTTAAATCTACCAATGACTTCAAAAGTAATTGAAAAATTAAAAAAAGACTTTGATCATTTACAAGTATTTTCACAATTTTCAGGAAACCCAACTGGAAAAAACGTAATGGATGGGGTCTCTTTATATATAGAAAAAAAATGTGATGGAGTAATTGCCTTTGGTGGAGGCAGTGCATTAGATGTCGGAAAGGGAATAGCTTTTATGTGCGGTCAAAAAAGACCTATATGGGATTTTGAAGATATAGGTGATTATTGGACAAGAGCTGATGGAAATAAAATTTCTCCAATTATAGCGGTTCCAACTACCGCAGGAACAGGCTCAGAAACAGGAAGAGCTTCAGCCATAATTAATGAAGAAACAGGAATAAAAAAAATAATTTTTCATCCAAAAATTTTACCTTCTATTGTAATTTTAGATCCAAATTTAACTAAAGATCTTCCACCAAGAATAACAGCTGCAACAGGAATGGATGCACTTGCTCACAATCTCGAGGCTTTTTGTGCACCTGGATTTCACCCAATGGCAGATGGTATCGCGCTTGAGGGTATAAGGTTAATTAAAAATTCTTTAATAGAGGTTTATAAAAATGGTACTAACATAGAAGCTAGATCTGAAATGTTAGCAGCATCTAGCATGGGTTCTACTGCTTTTCAAAAGGGTCTTGGTGCAATACATTCTTTAAGTCATCCAATAAATGCACAGTTTGATGTACATCATGGTTTAAGTAACGCGATATTTATGCCTTATGTTTTAACTTTCAATAAATCAGTTATTGAAAACAGAATTATATCTATTTGTAATTATCTTAATCTAAATAGTACATTTGAAAGCTTTTTAGAATGGATATTAAATTTGCGTAAAGAATTAAACATCCCTCATAAACTTTCAGATGTTATGGATTGTAATGAAATTGATTTAGAAAAACTCTCTTTAATGGCATTTGAAGATCCATCTACAGGAGGCAATCCAAAAAAAATAACAAAAGATGATTTAAAAGAAATGTATAAAAAAAGTATTTCAGGAGAGTTATTTTAATGAAGAAAATTTTGGTGGTAGAAGGTAATTTACAAGAGGAAAATCAAAGTTTTACAGAAGCAGGTATTCAAACTCATACAGAAAGCTTAAAACATAGTCTTTCTCATTTTACTGATCAACTAAATATAGATGTAGTTAATCCATCTTCAGATGAAAAGATAAGCGAGAATATTGATCCATTAGAAAGTTATGATGGTCTTATTTGGGGTGGCAGTAGTTTAAATATTTATAACAAGACACCTCAAATTTTAAGACAAATAGAATTTATGAAAGAGTGTCAGAAAAAAATTAAAAAAGTTCTAGCGATTTGTTGGGGGATGCAAGTTGCAGTAACCGCCGCTGGTGGCGAAGTAAAAAAAGCTGAGAAGGGGTCACACAGAGGGATTGCAAGAGATATTGAAATTAATGAAAATGGTTTAAATCATCCATTATATAAAAACAAAGATAAAAAGTTTAATACTCCAGCATTTAATTTTGATGAAGTTGTTACACTTCCAGAAAATTCTACACTGCTAGCTTCGAACCCAATTAATAACGTTCAAGGTTTAAATTTTAAAATTGGAAATTGTGATGTATGGGGACTTCAGTACCATCCAGAAATTACATATAATAAAATGATTAACTTAATCATTTTTAGAAAAGACAGACTTCTAGAACGTGGTGCTTTTAAAGATCAAAATCATATTGATGATCACATTAAAAATATAGAAATAGAAAACAAAAAATTAGATAAAATTTCCAGAATGAGAGAACTAGAAAATTGGTTGAGTTATCTTAATTTAGAATAATCCTTCTATCTCACCTTTTTCATTTAGTTTAATAGAGTCAGCTGCAGGAACCCTAGGTAATCCAGGCATAGTCATGATTGCACCGCAAATAACCACAATAAACTCTGCACCTGATG
Source organism: Candidatus Pelagibacter sp. HIMB1695 (assembly GCF_052047655.1). NCBI lineage: Bacteria > Pseudomonadati > Pseudomonadota > Alphaproteobacteria > Candidatus Pelagibacterales > Candidatus Pelagibacteraceae > Candidatus Pelagibacter > Candidatus Pelagibacter sp. HIMB1695. The sequence goes on from NZ_JBNAJT010000002.1 coordinate 178,710, forward strand.
ATAGCCTTACTTCTCTTACTGGTAAAGCATGACCTGTCGGCGCTCCTTTAAGATTTGGATCTGTTGAAAAACTGTATTGAGTTTTTGCAACACAAATTGGTAAATCACCATATCCAGCTTCTTCAAAATTCTTAAGTTGATCTCTAATTTTTGTATCAGCGATTACTTCATCTGCTCTATAAATTTCTTTTGCAATAGTCTCTATTTTTTTAAACAAAGGTGTTTTGCTTTCGTATAAAAATTGAAATTTAGCTTCATCTTTTTCACATAATTCTGAAACATGAGCTGCTAATTCTTTTGTACCTTCACCACCATTTGCCCAATGAGTACACAGACTAGCTTTAACACCTAAATTATCACAGAAATCTATAAGTGCTTTCACTTCGTTATCAGTATCTTTTATAAAATGATTAACTGCTACAGCCACAGGTAAACCAAACTTTTTAACATTTTGAATATGTCTTTCTAAATTTACTAACCCTTTTTTTAAAGCTTCAACATTTTCATTTTTTAAATTATCTTTAACAACACCACCGTGCATTTTTAAAGCTCTTATAGTTGCAACAATTACTACACAGCTCGGTTTTAAATTTGATTTTCTACATTTAATATCTAAAAACTTTTCTGCACCAAGGTCAGCACCAAATCCTGCTTCGGTTACAACATAGTCTGCTAATTTTAAACCAGTCTTTGTTGCAATAACTGAGTTACAACCATGAGCAATATTCGCAAATGGACCACCATGAATAATTGCAGGATTGTTTTCTAAAGTTTGTGTAACATTAGGTCTGATAGCTTCTTTTAAAAGAACTGTCATAGGACCTTGAGCATTTAAGTCTTTTGCGTAAACTGGTTTTTTTTCTCTAGTATATCCTATAGTTATATTTCCAATTCTTTTTTCTAAATCTTCTAGATCATTTGATAAGCAAAAGATTGCCATTATCTCTGATGCAACTGTAATATCAAAACCATCTTCTCTTGGAAAACCATTTGCTACACCACCTAAGTTTATATTTATGGATCTTAACGATCTATCATTCATGTCCATAACTCTTTTCCAAACAATTCTTCTAACATCGATATCCAGTTTATTTCCCCAATAAATATGATTATCGATTAACGCTGATAACAAATTATGAGCTGAAGTAATTGCATGAAAGTCACCTGTGAAATGTAAATTTATTTGTTCCATTGGAACGACTTGAGCATAACCTCCACCAGCTGCTCCACCTTTCATACCAAAAGAAGGACCTAAGCTTGGTTCTCTAAGACATACGATAGATTTTTTTCCAATTTTATTTAAACCATCATTTAATCCAACCGAAGTTGTAGTTTTTCCTTCACCTGCTGGAGTAGGAGTAATAGCAGTTACTAAAATTAATTTTCCATCTCGCTTGTCTTTTAGTTGCTCTAAATATTCTAAATTTATTTTTGCGATATGTCTGCCCATAGGACTAAACGCAGAGCTTTCATCAGGTACATTTATCTTTGCTAAAATATCATTTATTGGTTGCATTTTAGCTTCTCTAGCTATTTGTATATCTGATTTTACTTCACTCATTCGTTATCCTTTATTGTAAATTTTTTTGCATAATAATTATCTTATTTGAGATTTTTCGAAACTTCTAAAATATATATATAAAAAAAATAAGAACTATTTAAATTCATTAATATAAAATTCCACTATGCAAAAGTATTCTATTTTTAGCTTGGTTAAAAACGCATTAACTGGTCATCAAAATTGGGATTTAGCTTGGAAAGATCCAAATCCTAAAGAAGAGTACGATGTTGTTATCATCGGAGGTGGTGGTCATGGTTTAGCTACCGCATATTATCTAGCTAAAGAACATCAAATTACAAAAGTAGCCATCATTGAAAAAGGATGGATTGGCGGTGGAAACGTTGGACGTAACACTACAATTATCAGATCAAACTACATGCATGATGAGAATGGTCTTTTCAGTGAGTTTGGAATGGATCTATGGAGGAAGATGAGTCAGGACTTAAATTACAATGTAATGTTTTCTCCAAGAGGAATAATTAATCTTGCACACTCAGATGCACAAATGAATGCATACGCAAGAAGAGGAAATTCGATGAGATTAAACGGAATTGATGCAGTTCTTTTGAATAGAGAAGAAGTAAAAGAATTAATTCCAATGGCTGACTTTTCAGATAACGTAAGATTTCCGATCTTTGGTGGATTGATGCAACCAAGCGCTGGAACTGCCCGTCATGATGCAGTTGCTTGGGGATATGCACGTCAAGCAGACTCGATGGGGGTAGATATAATTCAAAATTGTGAAGTCACAGGTTTTGATGTTTCTGCAGGAAAAATAAAAGGGATCAGAACATCTAGAGGAAACATTAAAGCAAAAAAAGTAGGTCTATGCGTTGCTGGTAGCACAAATATTTTAGCAGAAAAATTAAATATGACTTTGCCAATTGAAACTCATCTTTTACAAGCTTGTGTTTCTGAACCAGTGAAACCAGTTTTAGATAAAGTTGTAACTTTTGGTGCAGGTCACTTTTATATTAGTCAATCAGATAAAGGTGAAATGGTAATGGGTGGAGACCTCGATGGTTACAATAGTTACGCTCAAAGAGGTAATCTTCCAACATTACAACATGTTTTAACCGAAGGAATTGCGATGATGCCATTTTTAAGTAAATTAAAAATGTTAAGAACTTGGGGTGGGATTATGGACATGTCAATGGATGGTTCACCAATAATTGATAAAACTCATATTGATGGTTTGTATTTAAATTGTGGATGGTGTTACGGAGGCTTTAAAGCAACTCCAGCATCAGGATGGACATTTGCCCATACTATTGCTCAAGATAGAGTTCATGAATTAAATGCAGGATACAGTTTGAACAGATTTAGTACTGGTCATCTTATTGATGAAAAAGGTCTTGGTACAAAAACTTGGATTTCATAAATGTTACATATTAAATGCCCACATTGTGGAATGAGATCTCAAAATGAATTTTCTTATGGTGGAGATGCTACTGTTAAAAGACCAGAACTAAATAAAGAAGTCACAGATCAAGAATGGGATAATTTCGTATACAATAGAGTTAGTCCCAGAGGAAAACATTTAGAACTTTGGCAGCATTTATCTGGTTGCAGACAGTGGATAAAAGTTGAAAGAGATACTGCAACACATGAAATTTTTAAAACTTATAAAGCTAACGAAGAAATTGCTTAATGACGCAGAGTTATCGAATAGAAACAGGTGGCTTAATAAATAGAAATAAAAAAATTTCTTTTAAGTTCAACGGCACATCTTATTTTGGTTATGAGGGTGACACATTAGCTTCAGCTTTACTTGCAAATGGTGTTCATTTAGTCGGTAGAAGTTTTAAATATCACAGACCCAGAGGGTTTTTTGGTGCAGGAGTTGATGAACCTTATGCAGTTGTTCAACTTTATAGAAATGGTGAAACCGAGCCAAATATTAAAGCAACTGAACAAGAATTATTTGAAGGATTAGAGGCAAGCAGTGTTAATTGTTGGCCAAGTGTTAACTTTGATATTGGAGCAATAAACAATTTTTTAAAGATATTTCTACCTGCTGGATTTTATTACAAAACTTTTATGTGGCCAAAAAGCTTTTGGTATAAAATTTATGAGCCGTTTATAAGAAAAGCAGCTGGATTAGGTGTAGCTTCAACAAAACATGACAAAGAGAGATATGAACATAAATATGAGTATTGTGATCTTTTAATTGCTGGATCTGGGCCATCAGGTTTAGCGAGTGCCTATTCTGCAGCCAAAAACGGAGCCAAAGTTATTTTAGCAGAAGATAAACCAAGATATGGCGGTTCATTATTAACGAGTGATGTGAATATCGGTAATCAATCAGGAAAAGATTGGGCAGATGGTATTATTTCAGAATTGAAAGAAATGCCAAACGTAATAGTAAAAAATAGATCTCAAGTTTTTGGATATTATGATCACAACATGTTGGTAATGTCTGAAAAAGTTAGTGATCATTTACCTAAAACTAAAAAATATCATCCAAACAAAAGACTTTGGTATATTAGAGCAAAAGAAGTTTTAATTTCATCTGGATCAATTGAAAGACCAATTGTTTTTGGAAATAATGATACTCCTGGAGTAATGCTTTCATCTGCAGCTAAAGAATATTTAAAAGTTTATGGCGTCTTAGTTGGAAAAAAACCTTTGGTATTTACAAACAATGATAGTGGCTATGAAACTGCAATTGAATTTAAAAAACATGGAGTTGAGCCTATAGTTTTAGATTCAAGATCAAATCCACAATCAGAAATTATTGATGAAGCAAAAAATTTAGGAATTAATATTAAAAATTCATATGTAGTAGTTGCAGCACAAGGTTATAAAAAAGTAAAATCAGCTGATGTGGCGACTATTTCTGAAGACAAAAAAACACTTGGCAAAATAGAAAATATAAATTGTGACTGTATATGTGTTTCTGGATTTTGGACACCTACAATTCATTTGGCTTCACAATCAGGAAATAAAACTAAATTTAATGAAGAGATAGACGCGTTTGTTCCAGGAGTTTCAAAACAAAATGAAACAACTTTGGGTGCTGCTAATGGTGTGTTTACTCTAGAAGAAACTTTAAAAACATCATTTGAAAAAGGAAAAGAATTATCAAAAAAAATTACTGATAAAGATAATGAAATATCCATTCCAAATGTAGTTGAAAAAAAATATTCTAAACATGATAAGTTTTGGTGTGTTCCATTACCAAAAGGTAAAAGTTATAAAAGATTTTTAGATTTTCAAAATGATGTTGCTGTTTCTGATGTAGAGATTGCATTAAGAGAAGGTTATAGATCGATTGAACATGTGAAAAGATATACCACTTTAGGTATGGCAACAGATCAAGGAAAAACAAGTAATCTAAATGGACTACAATTAGTATCTGAGATTGAAAATAAAGTTGTTCCATCCGTTGGCCACACTACTTTTAGACCTCCTTATACACCTATTTCTATCGGTGCTATTGTTGGTAGAGAAGTAGGAAAGCATTCAAAACCAACTAGAAAATCTCCAATTCACAATTGGCATGAAGAGCATAACGCTGTTTTTGTTGATGCAGGAGTTTGGTTAAGACCAAGATACTATAAAAGAGGAAACGAAACTTTGTTCGAAGCATCAAAAAGAGAAGCGAAAAATGTAAGAACAAACGTTGGTGTTTGTGACGTAACAACACTTGGTAAGATTGACGTTAAGGGTCCTGATGCTGCAGAATTTTTAAACAGAGTATACACAAATGCATGGTTAAAGTTACCTGTTGGAAAAGCAAGATATGGAGTGATGTTAAGAGAAGATGGAATAGTAATGGATGATGGTACAACTACTAGAATTTCAGAAAACCACTATCACATGACAACAACTACTGCTCAAGCAGCCAATGTGCTTTCGCATTTAGAGTATTATTTGCAACTTGTTTGGCCTGAACTTAATGTAAATGTAGTTTCAACAACTGAGCAATGGGCAGGAGCTGCTATAGCAGGCCCTAAATCAAGAGATTTATTACAGAAATTGTTTCCCAAAACAGATGTATCCAATGAAGGTCTTCCATTTATGGGATATGTCGAGGGCGATTTATTTGGTGTTAAAGCTAGAATCTTCAGAATTTCATTTTCAGGTGAATTAGCTTACGAAGTTAATGTTGAGTCTGATAATGGAAGATTTATGTGGGAAAAAATAATTGAAATTGGAGAAGAGTTTCAAATTCAACCATATGGAACTGAAGCATTGTCTACACTTAGAATTGAAATGGGGCATGTTGCAGGTTCTGAATTAGATGGAAGAACAATTCCTTACGACAATGCATTAGAAGGGTTATTGAGTAAAAAGAAAGATTTTATTGGAAAAAGATCACTACAGAGATCAGCTTTTGTAGCTGAAGATAGACAGCGAATTGTAGGCGTTGTTCCATTGGATAAAAAAACTAGTATTCCAGAAGGTTCGCACTTAGTTAAAGACGCTAACGCTCCTTTGCCAAATAAAAAATTAGGTCATATCTCAGCTTCTTGTTGGAGTGTTGAGCATGACAATCCATTTTCATTAGCAATATTAAAAGATGGAAAAAACATGATTGGAGAAAAATTATTTGTAATGTCTCCATTAAAAAATAAAGTAATTCCAGTAGAGATAGTTTCATCACATTATGTGGATCCAAAAGGAGAAAGGGTTAGATCATGAGTTTAATTTCAGCTTTAAATAATGTGCATGCAAAAGGTCAATTTGGAGATTTCGAAGGTAAAGATGATAATAATTTACTTTCAATATCTGAAACTACTAATTTATTAATAGTACAGATAGTTCAGTACAAAAGTTCAAACTCATCATTAGACAACATACAGGCAGATGGCCTATATTTAAGGGACAATCCATCTCTAGTTAGCTTTAATGATAACACAAGAATACTTTGGAACAGTCCAAAAAATTGGATTTTAGTTTCTAAGAAAAAGGACACTTTAAATGAAATAGAGCAAAAATTTAATGATAATGAATTTGCAATAACAGACATATCTCATTCAAAAGCAATAATTGAAATTGAAGGTAAGGAGGCTAAGGAAGTTTTAAAAAAAGGATGCCCATTTAATTTTGGTGAGCTAGAAAAAAATCAATGTTTAAATTCTACTTATAACGGAATGTCAGTAACTATTGATATGCTTGATGATGATCCAGATAAATTTAGAATATTTGGATTAAGAAGTTTTGGTGAATCTCTTTATCACTCAATAACAGACGCATCTTTAGAATTTGGATATATTGCAAAGTAATTATTTATCTCTAGTAGCAATATAAACACCAATAGTAGCTATAAAAAATCCTAAAAGATCTAAATTAGATAATTTCTCATTTAAAAATAACCATGCCATAAATGCAGATGTAGGAGGAATTAAAAAAAATATCGAAACTGTTTTGCTTGCAGAATTTTTTTTAATTAAGAACATAAGTATTGTGAATGCTCCAAAAGACACTAAAAAAATTTGATGACTCATTGCAATTATAAATGTTTTTGAAAATTCAATGTAAGGATCAGCAAAGAAAATTATAATTAATAAATGAAATGCAAAACCTCCAAGTGCTTGGTTCATATTACTTACTGATAAGGGTAGGTTGTTGCTTATTGTTTTTTGCCAAAGAGTTGAACTTGTTATTGCTATCAAAGCTATAATGGTTGCAATTAATCCAGCAGTTGGAATTTTTGTTCCAATTTCAAAACCGAGAACCAATGATGCTCCAATAAATCCTAGTAAAACACCTATCCATTGTTTAATAGAAACCTTCTCTTTAAGTATTGGCCCACTCAATGCATTAGTTAGTATTGGCTGAAGTGTTACAATTAAAGCAGCAAGGCCAGTAGGCATTCCAATAGAAATTGAATAAAAAACGCCTCCTAAATAAAATCCATGAAAAAGAACTCCACTGAAAAAAGATTGTATAAAATTTCTTTTACTTACAATTATTTTCTGCCTTGAATAGATAGAAAAAATTAAAAAACCAAATGCTACAAGTGCAAATCTAAATGCCAACGCAGCAAAAGGATCGCTGTAATCAATGATTGGTTTTGTAGTTATAAATGCGGATGACCAAAGTAAAATAAATATAAATGGGAATACCTTAATCACTGTAATTAATAAATTTAAATTTAATCAATTAAATTTAATTGAATCAAATTTTTTTGCTTAGTTTCTTTACACCACATTTCATAACTTTCACAAACTCTCCAAAGATGATTAAAGGCTCTTTGAGATAATTCCAAAGGGAAATGAGTTTTTGTATAATACAACTTTGGTATTTTAAGCAAAAATTTAACCATAGAATCTTTTTGAATGTCTAAAAGTCTTAATGTTTCTTCATTAATTTTCTTACCAGTAATTTTATCAATAAAATCATTATCTTTTAATTCAGATATCCAATTTTCATGAAATTTTCCTGAGCTAATAAAATCATAATCTTTTGTTGTCATGAAAATCTCAAATGCTTGGATGTTATTAACTTCAGGATTTTGGTTTTTTATCTCAATTATTTTAGAATATATTAGTTCAGCAACTCTTAAAACGTAGGGCTTATCAATTTTAGATGTCACTGTTTATCTTTTGTGTTTCTGCATTGCAGAGTGGGCAAGAATTAAATTTGGATCTAAAAATATTTTTGAAGATTTAATATTCTTAAATGACTTAAAGGCGAATATTGCAATTGGTAACTCAGTACAACCTAAAATTATTTTTTTACATTTCATTTTCAGTAAATATTTAATAGCTGGTTTAATAGCTTTTTCGGCAGCTCTAACATTACCCATTTTTACAAACTTGATTGCTTTATTTACTGAATTTTTTTGAAGATTTTGAGATGGATTAACCAATTGATAGCTCTGATCAAAAAATTTATTATACACTCCAGTTTTTAAAGTACCCTCAGTAGCCAATAAACCAACTTTTGAATTTTTTTTACAATTTTTTTTTGTAAATTTTAAAACTTCCTTTGGCATATTTATAATTGGAATATTTATTTTTTTTTGCAAATCATCAAACCAATAATGTGCTGTGTTACATGGGATAACAATAAATTTGCATTTATTTTTTTCTAATAACTTACAACCTTCAAGAAGACTTTTTAAAACTTTATTATATTTTGTTTTATTGGATTTATTTGTATTTAGATTTGATAAGTTTTTTGTTTGAGTGCCTATAGATTCTGGTCTTCCTGGAATATTTGATTTGTTATACAAAACAAACAAAGGATATTCTTGATCAATTTTACCTCTATTAAGTATTGCAAGCTTATTGCAAAAATCAAGACCAGCTTGAGTACCCATTCCACCTAAAATTCCGATCATAAATTTTTATTATTTTAAATACAACTTATATAATTAAATTTTTTGACTAAAAGTTGTTTTTTATAAGTTTGGTATTGGCTGAATAAAATTATTTATTGAAAAATAAAATTTTTTCAGCCAATAGGAAGTGTGAAATTATGCAGTTTTTAAGTTAACTGCTGAAGGACCTTTAGGACCATCTTCAACATCGAAAGTCAAAGCTTGACCCTCATCTAAACCGTTCATACCAGCATCTCTTACTGCTGAAACATGTACAAACACATCTTTTTCTTTGTCTTCTCTTTCAATAAAACCAAAACCTTTGGTTGGATTGAACCATTTTACTTTACCTGTTAGACTCATATTATTTCTTCTTACTTTTTGTTATATTAATTATTACTTAAATTTATAATTAAGTAATCTTGGCTTTCTTTAGATTTTAATGGGTTTTGTCAACAAAATAGAGAAGTTATTCAATCCTATTGTCAATCTGTAGCAATCAATTTAGTCAAATAAACAGAATTAACATCTTCTTTATAGTGAGCAAATGGTTCACAAGGCTCAAAACCACAAGATTTAAAGAGTTTTCTAGCTGGAATAAAAAATTCTCCAGCACCTGTCTCAATACTTAATTTTTTAATATCTAATTTTTTTGCCTCACTTATTAGATGATTAATAACTATAACACCATGTCCTTTTTTTCTAAAATTATCATGAATTCTGATTGATTTGAATTCTCCGTGACCTTTATCTAAAAATTTTAATGCACCACATCCCATTAGTTGATCGTTATTATATAAACTCCAGAATTTTATAGATGGAACTTTAAGACCTGGAATGTCTAAAACATGAGCACTTCCCTCTGGTGAGGCAGCTCTAAGTTCAACAAAATGCTTGGTTAAAAGCTTGTGAACTTCTGGATCATCAAAATTTCCTTCAATTGATTTTAACATTTTATTCTAGAATAGTGATATGACCCATTTTTCTTTTATTTTTAATTTCTTTTTTTAAATAATCAAAAAAGAATTCATTATCTTTAAGTTTTGGAGAATTTCTGTATTGAGATATTTGATCCCCTAGTAAATTTATCATTTTTGCATTTGATAATTTTTTTAAAGGTATTTGTTCAAGTCCACAAACAGCTCGAATGTGATTTTCAAATTGACTTACATTAAAAGCATTAATTGTTAAATGTCCAGAATTATGAACTCTTGGAGCAATTTCATTTACATAAAGATTATCATTTCTATCTATAAAGAATTCTACACATAGAGTACCAACATATTTAAGTTCCTCAGCAATAAGAATTGCCCAATCTTTAGACTGATTAAATATTTTTTCATTTATATCTGCTGGTATCTTTGAATGTTTTAAGATCTGATCTTCGTGGGTATTTTCTATAGGTTCATAAATTTCAAATTTATTCTTACCAAACCTAGTTATAATTACCGATATCTCTTTTTTAAGCTTAACTAACTTTTCTAAAATGTATCCTTTTGATAAATCTAATTTAAGATTTCTTAATTCTTCTATTGATGATACAGGATGTTGTCCTTTCCCATCGTAGCCCAATGTAGTAGTTTTTATTATTCCTGGTAAAAAATCCTCAAGTACACCAAATTCAGACTCATTTTCAACAGAGACGTATCTAGTTGTTCTTATATTTAATTTATTAACAAAATCTTTTTCTGCTAACCTATGTTGAATTAATCTATTAACTGAGGGTTTTGGTAAAACTGGTTTGAACTTGTTGATATCATTTAATGTTTCATATGGTATGTTTTCGAATTCATAAGTTACGATATCAACTTTGTTTACAAATTCATTTATTTTTTCTTTATCGTCGTATTTTGCGCCAATAAATTCATCACAAAAATTTTGAGCTGGAGCTTCTAAATCATCACAAAAGATTATTATCTTTATCCCTATTTTTTTTGCAGCAATTGCAAGCATACTTCCTAATTGGCCGCCCCCAATAATCCCAAGAGTAATATTAGACATTTTTATTTTGGAGCTCTTTTAACAGATTTACTTTGCTTTGATCTCCAACTTTTTAACTTATTTTTGATCGATGAATTATTAATAGCCATTATTTCAGCTGCAAGTAATGCAGCATTAATAGCGCCATCCTCTCCAATTGCTAAAGTACCGACAGGAATCCCTTTTGGCATTTGAGCAATTGAAAGCAAACTATCTAAACCTTTTAATTTTTTACTTTCAATCGGCACACCCAAAACTGGAATTTGAGTTAATGCAGAAATCATTCCCGGCAAATGTGCTGATCCACCAGCTCCAGCAATAATTACCCCGATATTGTTTTTTTCTGCCTTTAATGCAAAATCGTACATTCTCTTTGGGGTACGATGAGCAGAAACAATTTTAGTTTCAAACGAGACACCTAATTGTTTAAGAGTTTTTTTTGCTAATTTCATAGTTTTGTAGTCTGATTGACTACCCATAACTATTGAAACTTTTTTGTTAGTATTTTTTTTCATGAAAATGACTTTATTGTTTATTTCAAAATTAATCAAAAATTTCAATAAAATTAATAGTATTTCAATTTAGATTGATTAATCTTATTTCGTTATGAATTTTAAAATCGATAATTTGCAATATTGCAATTGGTCTAGAAAAATTTTTGAAACAAACAGAGCTGCAGGTTTAGATGCAGTTCATGTAACTATAGTTTATCATGAAGATTATGATGAGCTACTAATAGAATTAAATAAGTGGGAAAAAATTTTTGAAGCAAATTCTGATCTTATATTTCTAGGGAAAGATTTTAGAGATATTGAAAAAGCAAAGCTTGAAAATAAAACTGCAATATTTTTTGGTTTTCAAAATTGTTCACCAATTGAGGATGACATAGGTTTGGTTGAAAAAGTCCATGAACTTGGATGTCGATTTATGCAACTAACTTACAACAATCAATCTCTTCTTGCTACCGGTTGTTATGAAAAAATTGATAGTGGAGTGACTAATTTTGGAAGAGAGGCAATAAAAGAAATGAATAGGGTAGGTATCGTTGTTGATATGTCTCATTCTGCAGAAAAAAGTACAATGGATGCAATTGAAATAAGTGAAAAACCAATTGCGATTACACATGCAAACCCTTCTTTTTGGCATGCTGCAAAAAGAAACAAGTCTTCAGATTTGCTTAAGATGCTCAGTGATAGTGGAGGAATGTTAGGTTTATCTTTATATCCACATCACTTGAAAGAAAATACTAATTGTACTCTTGATAGTTTTTGTGAAATGGTGGCAAAGACTGCAGAAATTATGGGAGCAAGTAAAATTGGTATAGGGTCAGATCTTTGTCTTGATCAACCCGACAGCGTAGTTGAGTGGATGAGAAATGGTACTTGGACCAAAACTAAAAATTACGGAGAAGGATCAAAAAATAAACCAGGCTTTCCAAAACAACCTGATTGGTTTGAAGACACAAGAGGATTTACAAATATAGAAAAAGGTCTCAAAAAGATTGGATTTTCAGATGATGAGACACATGGAATACTAGGAAATAATTGGTACAATTTTTATAAATCAATTTAAGTTATGCAAGTAGAACTAAGAGATCCAAATACTATTATGAAATTATCTCGTTTGGGATCTTTTCATCAATCGAAACTATCTTTTTTAAGAAGCTTTTTGAATGAATTTAAAGACTGGGAATATAAACAAGATTTGTTTAATTTAGATGAAAATGGTTATGGTGAGGCAGTTTATTCATTTAAAAAAGACAAAAGAGTTTATTCATTAGTTTGTTTTGCAAATCATATAGAAGATGAAGAAAGATCAGACAGGGTTATAGCTACTAAGTGGGATGCAGCTTTTACACTTCATGATGGTGTACCAGGAAAAAAAGATATTGAAAGATTAAAAAATGAAGTTCCCAAACAAGAAGTTGGAAGACTTTCTTATAAAGAACTTACATTATCAAGAGCGAATAAATCTGTACGTTTATTTAATCATGTAACAGAGAGTTTAAGTCAAGGATTGCAACCAGATTTGAATTTATTATCAAAAGTTGGTTATTTATACAGAACTACAGCTGTTTATGGATCTGGTAAATTTGGTTTAGCAGATAGGTTTAGAATAAAAAATCGTGAGGAAATTAACGGACCATTTAGATTAGAAATGATGCTGGTTTATCTTGTAAGACAGTTCACTTTTGACCAAGTAAATCATGTTGCTTATCATAAGAACCCAAAAAAAGCAGTCAAACTAGACGAGCAAATCTCTAAAAATCTAGGTATTGGAAATTCTACTGGATTAGGAATGGCACCTTTTATTGTTAATCATCCAACACTTTTAAATAACTGGATCTTAAGTAGAGAAATAGCTTTAAAAAAAATTAGAGAAATTAAAGATGTAAATAAAAATGATAGTGAACTTTTTATTGATTGTGTAAAAAAATCACTAACAAATATCACAAGCTGGAACACTGATAGTGAATATCAAAAAAATAAAATTAATAATCTACTGAAAGATGTTCAAAAATTTTTAAAATTTATTGAGAATGATTTTGATTTTACAAGGGAATATCCTTTTAATAGTATTTATGAGTGGCTAGAGAAACAAACGTGTGAAGAATGTATTGAGTATGTAGTGTCGATTATGATGGAGCCATATAGTGAAATAACTGAACCTTTAGTAAAAGAAATGAGCTCTGATGAAGAAAAATATTTTAATATACCAGCTCATCGAACTGTTGAAGATTTAAGAAATATAATTGAGAAAAAATATCCAAATATTTTAGAAATTAATTTTGAAAAAAAAGAAAATAATCAAAATTTTTGGTTTATATCAAAAAATAAAGAAGAGCCAAGATTAGCTGATAGATTTGAAGAACATGGTTCAGAATTAGAACAACCTTTAGCTATAGCGAGAGACATAAAAAAACTTTATGAAATATTATTGGTTTCTAAAAATAGTCAAAGTGTATCTGACTTTTTAATAAAAAACTCTGATTTAAGACATGTTATTAGAAGAGTTTTCATAGTTGAAAAATTCCCTTATTCAGAAATTCAAGATAATACAATTGGTAAAAACATAATGCCTATTGATATGTTGAGATTGAAGCTATCTTTCTTTGGAGCTTTAAAATTTGACCCAAGATCTGACAAGTGGTTGAGAATTTGTATGTTTCAAGGAGCGCCCTTACCTCATGAATTAAAAAATTACGATGAGCAGTGGGTTTATAAAACTAGCATTTAACATGAAATCATTAAGTGAAATTGAAACTACTGTTAAAAGAGCAACTAAAGCTAGTGGATATTCATGGGGAGTTGCTGAAGAAACAGCAAAGTGCGTAAGACTATTAGAATCCTTTGGTCTTCCAGGTGTAAAGCACATAAATAAATATTTTTCTGAAAGAAAAGAAAATAGTTTTCAAAATTTAAATCTAATATTAGAAAAAAATCAAACTTCAGAAAAATCTTATTGTCCAATAATCCTCGGAGTTAGTTTTTTAGATCAATCAAAATCTTTAGAATTCTTGAAAAAAATAGAACTAAATAACGTTGCTTACCCTTCAATATTTTTAGCTTTTGTAAGTAGAGCATCAGAAATTATTGGTAAAAAAATTCATCTAAATCTTGATAAAAAAGAAATTATTTTAAATTTGAATTTAAATATCTATTCTAATATTGCTAATAACGAATTTCCGACTGTTGCAAATCATTTAGAAATCAGTTTTCTGGAAAATATTGATAACTTTTCAGAGGAAGAGTGGAAGAATTTGTACAAATTATCAGAAGATACTTTTGTTGAAGAATCCGAGAGTTTAAAACAAGGTGGGGCAGGTGCAGGCCTAACAGATAATGACTGATAATTTTGATGAAATTAAGGATCAAGAATACAGTGAAGATTTAAATAATATTTGTGATGAATGTAAAGAAGAGGATGAGAGTGTATCTCAAAATTTAATCTTAACTGGTTTTAAAATTTGTAAATCTTGTAGAGTTTCAAAAACTATTTTTCCAATCTAGCTAATCTGATTAGTTGGAAGCATGTTCATTCTACTCATTACGAAAGTAATTGATAGAAAAGCTATTATTAAAAAAGATAATAAGACTATACCAAAAGATTTAAAGTTAGATTTTAAATTTAAAATTTCTTTTGTTGAAATGATCAAACCTGCAAAAATCCAAAATTGAGTAAGAAAAATTATAGGTATCATTAAATCTGGAGTTACTGCAAAAAATCTTAATAAACCAGGAGCATGAGCAAAACCAACTGCGGTTAGAACTTTTTTAAATGATACTTTAGTTTGTTTATCTGGAAAAAGTTTAACACCTATTACAAAAATGAAAATTGCCCATATTAACCAAGTAACTATTGCTGTTAGACCTGACATTCCTATTGCAGTTTTAATTACAGTGTTAGCCGCTACTGCACCAGCAACTCCATCTAAAATCATTATTAAGCCTGCAAAATATATGGAAGCTTCACCAAAATTTTTGTTATCAGAATAAAGCGTCTTATCTAATTTTATTGATTTGAAAACGATATTTAAAAATTCACCAAACATTAATTTTTATCTTTTTTATTTCTTTGAGCTTTGTAAGAAACGATTAATGGAAATACTATTAAAGCAATCGCAATAATAATGCAAACTGCGATTAGAAACCCTTTTGTCATTGAATTTTGGGGGAGTTTAAATCACTCCCCCTAAAATAAATTTAGCCTTCTACAACTTCTCTTGTATTTGCGTTGAAAGACTCTTTGAATGGAATATCCACTACAACAGCATCAACAGGCGTGCCCGGAGTTTCTGAATATTCTGCAGGTAAATGAACTTTAAATTTAGTTCCTACTTTTCCTTTTGGAAAACCATTAGCATTTAATGTTCCATCGAAAGGAACATATCCCATTGCAATGTTCGTTTTCTTTTCAGGATGCCACCATGGTGATGTTAAAAATCCTACTGGATCTCCACCACTTTCAGGAGAAACTAACCAAAAGTCAGGGGCATAATTATCAATAGGTTTACCACCTAATTCCATACCAACTAGTTGAAGCTTGTATGGTTTTTTACCTGCTTTCAATTCTTCTTTCATCTTTTCTAGTGCAGCCTTACCAACATAATCAGCAGTTTTGTTCCATTCTCCTTTTCCAGACAAAGAAACTTGATAACCTAAATTACATTGGAACGGATTGTGTTGTTGATCCATGTCTTGTCCCCATGAAAGAATTCCTGCTTGAATTCTTCTGTGGTGAGCAGGAGCAATGACCATCAAGCTGTGTTTTTTTCCAGCTTCAAGTACAGCATTCCACATATCCTCAGCATATAAAGTAGAGTTTCTTAGGTAAATTTCATAACCAGCTTCTCCTGAGAAACCAGATTGTGAAATTACAACATCTCTTCCCCCAACTTTTGCTTCAGCCAGACCATAGAAAGGCATGTTATCAAAATCTACTTGATCTCCACATAAATCTTTCATTAATGCTTTTGATTTAGGACCTTGAATTTGAACTGGGCTCACATCAATTTCTTCAATTTTACAATCAAATCTTCCATCTGCATTTACACCTTGAAGATATAAACCAATATCAGAGTCTGATAATGAAAACCAAAATTCATCTTCAGAAATTCTTAAAAGAATTGGATCATTTAAAACTCCACCATAAGCATTACATAGAATTACATATCTTGCTCTCATTGGTGAAATTTTAGTTGCATCTCTAGTGATCACATAATCAGTAAATTTTTCTGCATCTGGACCTTTAACTCTTATTTGTCTTTCAACAGCAACGTTCCACATTGTTACATGGTTTACGATAGCATCGTATTCAACCATAGCTCCACCATCTTCAGGTTTTACATAACCTCTTGGGTGATAAATACGATTGTATACAGTTGCTCTCCAACAACCTGCCTGCATTGATAAATGCCAATAAGGTGATTTTCTTACCCTTGTTGAAATTAACATTTCAACTTTTGTTGGCCCACTTTGTCTTAAGTTGTATGGTACTTCTCTGTCTGACTGATCAACAGAAGTAACATGTTTTAATTTAGTATAGTCAAATTCATTAGACATAACTATTCTCCCTCAACCACTTGTTAGTTTCCTTCAAGCCGCCGAATGTATAAATGTGGAAGTTATCAGTGTGCGATTTAACTTTCCCAATTAAATCATTAGGGTCTTTAGGTTTCAATAAATCTAACGCCTTACTAAAATTAGATTTAAGAAAGTTTAAGGAATTTTTTGCCCCAACAATATTAGCAAATTTAATTAAGCTAGATATTTTTAAAGGCCCAGTGATTCCAACATGCACTGGTACGCTTTGTTTAGAAATAAAATCAATGATAGGCTGAGGATCTAATAACCATTGAGTTACTATATAATCAGCGTAAGGCTTTTTATCTATCATTGCTTTTTCTAAATCTGTGTCGGATATATCAGGACTCCCTTCAGGATGTCCAGCTATTCCTATTTTCATTTTTTCAAAATAACCTGTTTCTAAAAGTTGAAATGAACTATCAAATTTTCCAAGGGGCTCTCTTCCTCCTCCAATAATTAGTGCTTGCTTCACTCCTCCATCTTTGCATCTTGTAACATAATCTTTAAGCTCATTTTCATTATGCATTGACCTTGCTGGAAAATGTGGAACTGGATTAAATCCTTTTTTTACAAGCTCTACTGCTTTGTCTGCAGTTTCTTTATAATCTCCTCCTGGGAGCATAGTGATATAGACATCACTTAATGAAGGTAAAGTTTCAAGATCTGTTTTTGGACTAATCTCCAAAGAAAAATTCATATTTCGGATCTTTATTGATTTTGAAATATGAGTCTAGAAAATTCGTTTGAGCCAAAGTTACTTCTTCAGCTGACCTCTATGCTTTTGAATTCTTTGTCCGTACTGCTGAGTGACCCTGTCGAAGATAATTGCTAAGGCAACAATTGCTAAACCATTCATCATTCCTAATGCCAAATATTGGTTAGAAATTGCTTGTAAAATAGGCACTCCAAGACCTTTTACACCTATCATAGATGCAATCACAACCATTGCTAAAGCCATCATGATCGTTTGGTTAATTCCAGCAAAAATTGTTGGAAGCGACAACGGAATTTGAACTGATTTAAGTTTCTGCATTGGAGTTGCTCCAAAAGCCTCACTCGCCTCTAAAGTTTCTTTATCTACTTCTCTGATCCCCAGATTTGTTAGTCTTACAATTGGAGGTAAAGCATAAATACAAACTGCTAAAAGCCCCGGAACTTTTCCTATACCGAGCAACATAATAATTGGAATTAAGTAAACAAAACTAGGTATAGTTTGCATCATATCTAATATTGGCAAAATTGCTTTTTCAGCTCTTTGTGACTTTGACATTAAAATTCCAATTGGAATTCCAACAACGATACAAACTAAAGTTGAAACTGATATGATAGCTACAGTAGCCATACAATTTTTCCACATTCCAAAATAGCCAATTATAACAAAACATACCACTGTACCTATAACAAGTTTAACACTTCTTGAACCAATCCATGCCAATAATGCAAAAACTGCAATAACAATTGGCCAAGGACTATTTACTAAAAGTTTTTCTAACCATATTAAAAAATATAATAGAGGATCAAAAAAACTCTCTATTCCATCTCCATATGCTCTTGAAAATTCCTTAAAACTAAAATCAATACCTTTTTTTAGCTCTCTTAAAGCTGTCCTATCCATTACTGGAATTTTAGTAAAGAAATCCATAAATTTTTTTTAAAATCGAACCCGTTTTTAAACGGGTTCGATAATTTTATTTATTAAAGTGCTTTTTTAATTTTTGCAGCAGCGTCACTTGAAACCCACTTAGACCAAACACCCTCTTGTGTTTTTAGGAATTCAATTGCAGCGTCAGCACCTTCTGCTTGGTTTTCACCCATCCAAACCAACATACCGTTCATCACTGGACCAGGATAAGTTCTTTTTTTGAAATAATCCATACCAGAACTTCCAGCTGTGTTTTTGAAGTTATCTGTTACGATAGTGAAAACTTCTGATTTAACCCATGAAGTTTTTTTAGGGTCAGCACACTCTTGTTCTGGTAAAACTATACAGTTGTCCCAGTTGTCTTTACCACCCCATTCACCCATGTCTACAGCTCTCATATCATATTTTCCGATTAAAGCTGTTGGTGACCAATAGTAACCAAACCAATTTTCTCCTCTTTCAGCAGCTTTAGCAATTGAACCATCAAGTCCTGCAGCAGAACCAGTTTCAACAATTGCCCAACCTTTTTCTTCCATGCCCCAGGCTCTAAAATGATTTCTGTTACTTAATTCACAGTTCCATCCAGGAGGGCAAATGTGGAAGCCACCTTTTGAAGGGTCCTCTGGGTGAGGAAATAGATCAGGTCTTTCTAAAATTGCAGCAGCAGTTGTTAGTTCAGGATGCTTTTCTAGAGTTGCAGGTAATACCCACCAACCTTCACCTAAACCAGTGATTGGAGCTTTGTTGATTGAATGCATTTTGCCTTCATCAACAGCTTTGTTCAAAGCAACTATTGCAGCATTAGCCCAAAATTCTGGAGCAACATCTGGCTCACCTTTTTCTTGCATAGACGTAAATGTAGGCATTGTTGCACCTGGCACCAATTCAACAGAACATCCATAACCTTCTTCTAATATAATTTTATCAACTTCAGCCATGAAGTTTGCTGAGGCCCAGTTCATATTAGCGATAGTTATATTTCCACAAGCAGCATTAGCCACACTTCCAAAAGAAGTAAGACCAAAAGCAACTGCTAGGGAAAGAAGTATTCTTTTAATTTTCATTATATCTCCCAATATTTGATTCATTTAAAAATTAAATTGAACATATTGAGAGAAATATTGCAAATTAAATTCAATTATAAGTTGAGGTCAAATTGTCTTTAAATATGTATTAAATTTAGTTATGTTTTTTAAATGAAATTTTCAGCAAATTTTTTTTTCAAAGAGTTTGTTTATATTTTAAATTGCAAAACAGTTTTTCAGCAAATCATTATTAGAGAGTCGTAATTTTTAAACCCTAAATTAATTTTTTAATTAATTAATTAAAGGAGGTTTATGAATTTAAATAAAAAATTATCAGACATCTTAGATCCTAAAAAAATAGAAGTTGTTAAAAATCCTATAGAAAAAGCTCATGGGTTACCTAATGAGTGTTATTTGAGTGATGATTATTTAGAATTTGAAAAAGAAAAAGTATTTAAAAATAATTGGACGATGGTTGGTGTTGCAAGCTCTGTTCCAAATCCTGGTGATGCAAAGCCTTTCAATCTTTTAGATATTCCAATATTAATAATTAGAAATAAAGAGAACGAAGTAAAAGTATTTCACAATGTTTGTAGTCACAGAGGTTTCAAATTAGTTGACCAAGAATGTAAATTAAAAAATGTAATAAGGTGCTCTTATCATTCATGGTCTTATGATTTTAATGGTAAACTAGCAGTTACTCCTCATATAGGCGGTCTAGGAAAACATGAAGTAGAAGGATTTGATAAAAATAATAGCAACCTACAAGAAATAAAATCAAAAGTTTGGATGGATTTAATTTTCATCAACATAAATTCTAACGCAAAACCATTTGAAGAATTTATTAAACCTTTAGAAGATAGATGGTCTAAGTTTATTTCTAAAAAAGATCAACAATTAATAAGACATGCTTCTGACAATGGTTACTTTAATATGACCGTAAATAGTAATTGGAAATTTGCTATAGAGAATTATTGCGAAAGCTATCATTTGCCCTGGATACATCCTGAATTAA
Organism: Candidatus Pelagibacter sp. HIMB1695; assembly: GCF_052047655.1. NCBI lineage: Bacteria > Pseudomonadati > Pseudomonadota > Alphaproteobacteria > Candidatus Pelagibacterales > Candidatus Pelagibacteraceae > Candidatus Pelagibacter > Candidatus Pelagibacter sp. HIMB1695. The sequence continues at coordinate 199,292 of NZ_JBNAJT010000002.1, forward strand.
ATAGAGTTTCAAATATTTCAGATCATTATCATATAGAAGATGAAAATTTTAATTTTTCAGGACAAGGAAGTGATAAATATTCACAACAGTTCGATGGGAATATAAAATTTAAATGTTTTCCAAATTGGCCAGCAGAACTTTCTGAAAAGTCAGAATATGTATCATTATATCCAAATGTAATGTTGGGAATTCATATAGATCATTTTTATGCATTTTGGTTAGAACCAATTTCAAACAAGCAGACAAAAGAACACTTTGAATTATATTATATCGGAGATGAAAGTGCTTCGAGCGACGAGTTTAAAGGGATAAGAGAAAAAAATTTTGCATTTTGGCAAGAAGTTATGAATGAAGATGTAACTGCAATAGAAGGAATGCAAAAAGGGCGAAGTTCCCCAGCTTATAATGGTGGAAATTTTTCGCCTGTAATGGACACACCTACTTTGATGTTTCACAAATGGGTTGCAACAAATTTAACAAAATGAAAGGATAAATTATGAAAAAAGATTTAATTACAAGGTTAAATGAGGGTCCTATCATGTGTGCAGAAGGATACCTTTTTGCAATGGAAAGAAGAGGTTATCTTTCAGCAGGTCCATTTGTTCCTGAGGTTGTGTTAGAGCATCCTGAAGTAGTAACTCAATTACATCGAGAATTTATCAGAGCTGGGTCAGATGTTGTTCAGGCATTTACATATTATGGTCATAGAGAAAAGCTAAGAATAATTGGCAAAGAACATTTGTTAGAACCGATGCAAAAAGGTGCTCTTAAAATTGCAAAAGACGCTGCTGCTGAGTTTAAAGATTTAGATTTGATGGTTTGTGGAGATGTTGCAAACACAAATGTGTTTGATCCAGGGGATCCTAATACTCACAAACAATGTCAACAAATGTATGAAGAACAAGTTGCTTGGGCAAAAGAAGCTGGAGTTGATTTTGTTATTGCTGAAACAATTAGTTGGACTGATGAAATGAAAATTGCATTAAAAGCAATTAAGGACGCTGGACTAATTGCAGTTTGTAATTTTGCAATTCCAAGAGGTGATAAAACTAGAGAAGGACATAGCGCCGAAGATGCATGTAAGATGATGGAAGATCTAGGTGCTGATGTAGTTGGATTAAATTGTTACAGAGGACCAGAGATGACAATGAAACTTTTAAAAAAAGTTAGAGACAAAGTTTCTTGTCATGTATCAGGGCTTCCAGTTCCTTATAGAACTACTGAGGAAGAACCTGGTTTTTTAAATATTACTGATCATGGTTGCAATTGTATTCCTGGTGGAAATGCATTTCCAGTAGCTTTAGATAATTTATTTTGCAACAGATTTGAAATGGCAGAATTTGCAAAAGAGTGTGTTGAAAATAAAATAAATTTTATTGGTATATGTTGTGGTGCAGAAGCTCATCATGTCAGAGAAATGTCTGTTGCAATTGGTAAAAAACCAATTTCAATGAAATACATGCCTGATATGAGTAAACATTTTCATCATGGTACTGATAAATCTCTAAAAAAAGTAAATAAGGAAATTAAATATTAATGGAACAGCATGCCAAAGTTGTAATCATAGGTGGTGGTGTAGTTGGATGCTCTATTCTTTATCATTTATCAAAATTTGGATTAAAAGATTGTATTTTACTTGAGAGAAATGAACTAACCTCAGGTTCATCGTGGCATGCTGCTGGAAATGTTCATGTAATTTCTTCTGATCCTAATATTTCTCGGATGATGGCTTACACAATTGGTTTATATAAAGAGATTGAAAAAGAGTCTGGTCATTCAACAGGATTTAAACCTAGTGGAGGTTTTTATTTAGCATCAAATGAAGTTTGGGCTGACTATCTTAAGAGAGAAAGATCGAAAGCTAGATACATGGGGCTTGACCAAGAATTTATTTCTTTAGAAGAAGTAAAAAAGAAACATCCATTAATTGATCCGTCTAGATACTTGTTAGCTTTATGGGATCCTATTGATGGTGAAGTTGATCCATCAGGAGTTACTTATGCTTTTGCAAAAGCTGCAAAAGTACATGGTGGAAAATATTACACTCATACAGTTGTTAAAGACACGAAACAAAAAGAAGATGGAACCTGGGATGTCATTACCGATAAAGGAAACATTAATGCTGAAATAGTAATTAATGCAGGAGGACTTTGGGCAAGAGAAGTTGGTCAATTAGCAGGATTAAATCTTCCAGTTCAGCCAATGGAACATCATTATTTAATCACTGAACCTATTCCAGAAATTGAAGAAATGGGTGACCAAAGATTGCCTATTGGAACAGATTTTGAGGGAAATATTTATTTTAGACAAGAAGGAAAAGGGATGTTGCTTGGAACTTATGAGCCAAAATCAACTCCTTGGAAAGTAGAGGGAACTCCAATGAATTTTGGTCATGAGTTACTTGAGCCAAAGTTAGATAATATTGAAGATCGATTAGCAATTGGGTTTGAGAGAATGCCTGCCTTAGAGCGTGCAGGAATAAAAAATATAGTTAATGGACCTTTTACTTTTGGTCCAGATGGTAGTCCTTTGATTGGTCCAGTACCTGGAATGAAAAATTATTGGGTTGCAGTTGGTGTCATGGCTGGGTTTTGCCAAGGAGGTGGTGTTGGAAAATGTATTGCTGAATGGATTATTGATGGTGAACCTTCAATTGATGTTTGGGCAATGGATGTTGCTCGTTTTGGAGATTATGCATCACCACAATATGGAACAATAAAATCTTCAGAAAACTATGAACGAAGATTTATTATGACTTTTCCTAATGAAACTTTACCCAAAGGAAGAAAACAAAAAACAACAGCACTTTATGATCGTTTTGTAAACGAAGGAGCTGTCATGGGAGATAGTTTTGGATTAGAAAATGTTTTGTGGTTTGCAAATAATAAAGAAGACGCTCATGAAGAGCCTACTATTAAAAGATCTAGATCGCATGATTATGTTTCAAAGGAAGTTATTAATGTAAGAGAGAATGTTGGCTTGATTGAAGTTGCAAATTTTTCAAAACATGAGTTCAAAGGACCTGATGCTAGAAAATTTTTAGATCATATCATGGCTGGGAGACTTCCTAAACCTGGAAGAATATCTTTATCACCAATGTTATCTTATAGGGGGAAATTGTGTGGAGATTTAACAGTTGCTTGCTTAGATGAAAATGAATTTATGGTATTTGGTTCTGGTGCTGCTCAAGAAATGCATAGACGTTGGTTTGAAAGTCACTTAGATAAATTTAATTTAAATTATAAAAATAGATCTGACGAGTTCCATGGGCTATCTATTGCAGGACCTAATTCAAGAAAGGTTTTAGAAAAAATTGTAAGAGATGATGTTTCAAATGAAAAATTTAAATTTAGAGACTCGAGAAGAATGTTTGTTGGTGGAGTTCCAGCAATAATAAATAGAATTTCATTTACCGGAGAGCTTGGTTATGAAATTTATGTAGCACCTCATTATCAATTAAAATTATATGAAGAATTAATGGAAGCTGGAAAAGAATTTAATATTAAACCTTTTGGTGGAAGAGCCCTAATGTCGATGAGATTAGAGAAAAACTGGGGAGCTTGGACATTAGATTATAGACCAGATTTTACAGCACAAGAGACAGGTTTAGATGCTTTTATTAATTGGGATAAAGAATTTATAGGTAAAGAGAGTGCGCAAAAAGAAAACTCTTCAAATAAACTTACACCTTTAATTGTTGAAACAAATGATATTGATGTAACCAATAACGAGGCAGTTATGAATGGAGATCAAAGTATCGGTTACGTAACCTCAGGTGGATTTGCTCATTTTGTAAATAAAAGTGTTGCTTTTACTTTTATTGATCAAAAAAAGATTGAAACTGATAATAAAATTCAAGTAGAGATAAACGGAGATTTATTTAATTGCTCAATAATTAAAGAACCACTTTACGATCCAAGTGGTCAAAAAATGAGAAGTTAATGTCTGATCAAGATAAAGACGTATCTAAAAATTTAAACATTTATAAATTAGACAAAACAGAAGACGTAATGAATTATTACGCAGATTGGGCTGAAAATAACAAATACAATAAAGACATGATTGATTGGAACTATACAGGTCCAAAAGAAACAGCCGCAGCTTTTAATAAACATCAGCAAAATAAAGATGCATTAATACTCGATGCGGGATGTGGTACTGGGTTAGTTGCTCAAGAATTAGAGAAATTTGGATTTAATAATTTTCATGGAATAGACTTGTCCCAAGATCTTTTAAATTCAGTTCCAAAAAACCTTTACAAAAAATTAAGTAAATTAGATTTAAACAAAGAAATTCCCGAAGCAGATAACACTTATGATAGTGTGTTATGTGTTGGTACCTTCACGTTTGGTCATGTCAAAAATAATGCTTTAGATGAATTTTTAAGAATTACCAAATCAGGTGGTTATATTGGTTTTACTATAAATGAGGGTATTTTTAAGAAATATAGTTTTGATACCAAAATAGATGAATTTAAAAACAAAGGATTGTGGGAGGAAAAAGATTTCTTTAAATCAGATTACATAGCTAGTAAAGATGTCAATGCATGGCTAGGAATTTATAAAGTTACAAAATGAGATTTAGTAGAAAAATAGCTCCAGAATTTAAACCTAAACAAAATTTTATTACCAAAAAAAGATTAAGAGAAGATGAAATTGATTTTGATAAATTAAGATCATACCGTTTAGATAGAGTTAGAAAAGAATTAGAAAAAAATAATTTAGAAGCCTGTATTTTATTTGATCCTGTGAATGTTCGATATGCACTAGATACTGTAAACATGAGTGTTTATAATATGCATAATTTAACAAGATATTGTTTTGTACCAGTTAACGGTCCAATAATACTTTATGAATATTTTAATTGTGAGAAATTATCGGAGCATTTAAATCTTATAGATGAGTTGAGACCTGCAATAACTTGGGATTATTTTAGTAACGGTGTTCAATCAGAAGCACAATTAAAAAAATGGGTTAATGAAGTTATAGATTTATCTAATTCATATTTTAAATCTAAAAAAATTGCCATTGATGTTTTAAATGGTCCTGCAGTTTCAGCATTAAATAAAGAAAACATTCAAGTGGTTGATGCTAAATTAATTTTAGAACAAGCAAGAGTAATTAAATCAGTTGATGAAATTAAGTGTATGCGATCAGCAGTAGATGTTGCGGAAATGGGTATTGTTAAAATGAGAGAACAATTAAAGCCTGGAATGACTGAGAATGAATTATGGTCAATTCTTCATCAAACAAATATAGAAAATTATGGTGAATGGATTGAATGTCGGTTGTTAGCTTCAGGAGAAAGAACAAATCCTTGGATGCAAGAATGTAGTAATAAAATTATCCAAGATAAAGAAGTTGTTTCTTTTGATACAGACATGGTAGGCCCTTATGGATATTGTGCAGATATATCTCGTGCATTTGTTGTTGGAAATAAATTTAACGATGAACAAAAAAAATTATATTCAATGGCAGTTGAACAAATAGATTATAATTCAAGACTGATTAAAGATGGATTATCTTTTAAAGAATTTACTGAAAAATCTTGGACTTTACCAGAGGAGTATTACCCAAATAGATATTCTGTAATGGTGCATGGAATAGGTTTGTGTGATGAGTGGCCTGCAATTAGATATCCAACAGATGGTGGAGAGCGAAGTGGAACCTTTCAAAAAAATATGACAATAACAGTTGAGAGTTATATTGGAAAAGTAGGCGGTAAAGAAGGTGTTAAACTAGAGCAACAATACTTAGTCGAGGAAAATGGACTTAGTTTAATGTCTAGCCATCAATTAGAGCATTTTTAAATAAATATTTTTTGATTTAAAATTTTTTTTAGCTAGTTCTAGCTTTTAATAATTTATTGATTAGGTTATTAGATAAAATTAAATAAAATACAAAAAATTTAATGGGAAATTTCAAAAAATTATTATCTCTAATTACTCCTCAGGAAAAAGTACGTGCAAGTTTTCTAATATTAATGATGATAATTATGGCATTATTAGACATGATTGGAGTTGCCTCAATATTACCTTTCATGGCAGTTTTGTCTGATTCTGACCTGATAAAAACAAATGTGTTCTTAAATAGTTTATACCAAACGTTAAGTTTCTTTGGTGTCGAAAAAAAACAAGATTTTATTTTTGCATTGGGGGTTATGGTATTTTTATCATTGATTTTATCTATAAGCTTTAAATGCTTAACCACATATGCTCAAATCAGATTTGTTCAAATGAGAGAGTATAGTATTGGAAAGCGTTTGGTGGAAGGTTATTTGCATCAACCTTACAGTTGGTTTCTATCACGTAACAGTTCTGATATTGGAAAAACTATTTTATCTGAAGTTCAACAAATTATTATAGGTGTAATTAGACCATTTTTAGAAATTATTTCCAAATGTATGGTAGCTATAGCCCTAATATCTTTAATAGTGATAGTTGATCCACAACTTGCATTAGTAGTAAGCCTTTCTCTTGCAGTAGTATATTTTTTTATTTTTTATATTTTTCGTAGATATGTTAATCAAATTGGAGAAAAAAGATTAATTAACAACCAATTACGTTTTAGAGCTGTTAATGAAGCGTTTGGAGCTTCAAAACTGATTAAAATATCTGGTTTGGAAAAATTTTACATAAAAAATTTTTCGATTTCTTCAAAAATTTATGCTCGATCTCAAGCTTATTCTCAGGTTATAGCATTAATGCCTAGATATTTTTTGGAGATTATTGCTTTTGGTGGTATTTTGTTAATTGTATTAAAATTTATAAATACATCCGAAAATCTAAATTCAATTATTCCAATATTAAGTCTCTATATTTTTACCGGTTATAGGTTAATGCCAGCTTTACAACAAATTTATGCTGCTTTTACTCAAATTAATTTTATGAGCACTTCATTAAATAAGTTACATGCCGAAATTAAAAATCTAAAATCAAATTCTTATAATGATAATAATAAAATTATGCCATTTAAAAAAAATATTATTTTAAAAGATATTAACTATACTTACCCAAATTCATCACAGAAAGTTTTAAAAAACATAAATATCAAAATTCCCGTAAAATCATTTGTTGGATTAGTTGGCACCACCGGCAGCGGCAAAACTACAATGGTGGATATAATTTTAGGACTATTAGAGCCTCAAAATGGTACTTTAGAAGTCGATAGTAAAACTATAAATCAGCAAAATTTGAGATCTTGGCAGCGGTCTATTGGTTACGTTCCTCAAGAAATATATCTTTCTGATAATAATATTGCTTCCAATATTGCCTTTGGGGTTGAGCCAAAAGATATCAAACACGATCTAATAGAAAAGTCTTCTAAAATTGCTAATTTGCATGAATTTGTAATGAATGAATTGCCTAATAAATATCAAACAATTGTAGGCGAGCGAGGAGTTAGATTGTCTGGGGGGCAACGTCAAAGAATAGGAATTGCTAGAGCTTTGTATCACGATCCTGAGATCCTAATTTTTGATGAGGCAACTAGTTCATTAGACACTCAAACAGAACAAGCAGTAATGGATGCAATAAATATTATGGAAAAAAGTAAAACTATTGTACTAATTGCTCATCGTTTAAATACAGTAAAAAATTGTGATATAATTTATAATCTCGAAAAAGGTGAGATAAAAAAACAAGGAACTTTTCAAGAACTTTATCAAAACCAGTAGGATTTAAAAAAGAATTTATAGTATTGTCATTTAACCTTATGATTAAATATTAGATATGAAAGCTTTAATTACGGGAACAGCAGGATTTATAGGATTTCATTTAGCCCAATTATTACTTAACTCTGGATTTAAGGTTCATGGTTATGATGGTATGACAAATTATTATGATGTAAATTTAAAACATTCTAGAAATAACATTTTATTAAAATATTCAAATTTTACTTCAACAGAGGGAATGTTGGAGGATAATTTAAAACTTAACGAAGTTACAAATAAATTTAAACCAGAATTTATTATACATTTAGCAGCACAAGCTGGAGTTAGATATAGTTTAGAAAATCCACGTGCTTACGTTAATTCAAATATAATAGGTACTTTTAATGTTATGGAGGTTGCAAAAAATAATAAAGTAAAACATTTGCTAATAGCCTCAACATCATCAGTTTATGGAGCAAATTCAAAAATGCCATTTACTGAAATAGATAAAACTGACACCCAGCTTACAATTTATGCTGCAACAAAAAAAGCAAATGAAAATATGGCTCATTCATACTCACACTTGTGGAAAATTCCAACTACTATGTTTCGTTTTTTTACTGTTTATGGCCCATGGGGAAGACCAGATATGGCATTGTTTAAATTTGTTCACGCTATAATCAATGATAAACCTATTGATATTTATAATAATGGAGAAATGTATAGAGATTTTACGTATGTTGACGACTTGGTTGAGGGTATCAGATTATTAATAAACAAAATACCTTCGAATGAAAAAAATATTTCTCAGATTGATAGTCTTTCCCCAGTTGCACCGTTTAGAGTTGTAAATATCGGCAATTCAAATAAAATTAAACTATTAGATTTCATTAAAGTTATTGAAGAAAATATTGGAAAAAAATCTATAAGAAATTATATGCCTATCCAAAAAGGCGATGTTCCTTCAACATGGGCGGACTCTAAACTGTTAAACCAGCTTACTAATTATAGCCCCAAAACAAATTATATTCATGGGGTTGATAAGTTTATAAAATGGTATCGAGAATACTACAATGTTTAGTAATTATTTCTCTTAAAAACATTTAATATGTATTTTTAAAGAAATACTTTGAATTAAGTTTTTCGTAAAATTTACTATAATATTTCTCTGACTCATCCAATTTATATTTTAATTTATAGCCCCAAATATTCATTGCATCATGCAGAAAGTATTCAATTACACAACACTCTTCTTTTGAAATTCTTTTACTCCAATTTTTTACATTAGATTTATCTATATTATATATTTTTTTATTAAAATTATTTCCCAGGTAAGGTTCACCAAATATTGTTGGATTAATAAGATTGTTTGTAAATTCAATATCTAAAAACCTACATAATTTCCTCATAGTTTCTTTGGGCTTTAAAGTGAGATCTTCATATTTAATGTTCGTAAATGATTTATTTTTCTCATTAAGTTTTGCTGAAATCAAATCTTGTCTAGCTCTAAAAATAGTGCTTGTAAGAGATGAAATGTTATCCTCGCCAAATTTTTCGTAATATTTTTTTAATCCAGACTTAATTGAGGCAAAATTATCTCTAGGATCCCTTATGATGTTAACCATTTTAAATTTTGGAAAAAAATTTTTGAATTCATGAAAAAAAATAGATTGAGATGTCTCTTTTACAATTAAGGGTCCATTTGATATTTTTTTATTCAATTTAGACCATTCGCTAATAATAGTATTAAAAACCTCGTACTTTGATAGCAAATTAATATTTAACAGAGATTTTTTTAAACATCTTATCGATTTAGCAATATTCAAGCTATTATAATTATTATTATACTTTTTAAATTTTATTAAATTGGAATAGATTTTTACTATTCTATTGATAAGTTCTTTTTTATTATTTTTATATTTGTCTGTATAGTATGGGAAATAACTGTAAAAAAAAGTAAAGTCATCAGGGTATAAATTTATATGAGGATGGTCATCAAATAAACGATGCAATAAAGATGTCCCAGATTTACGATGTCCAGTAAGAAATATAATTTTATTAAATTTAAACATACAATAATTTTCTTATAACAATGTTTAATTATTAATCAGAATTTATTTAATTAATGTATCTCTTACCATAATTTATTGAATTCAACATATTTTATTTAAAATAATTACAATTTGTTTAAATATTTTTTAATTTAAATATAATTATATTATATATGAAAAAGTTTATCCCATGGTGGTTAAAAATAATTTTAAAAATCATATTATCTAGATTACCGATATCATATTCGGTATGGAGACGTATAGGTATATTTAAACATGGGAATATGGAACAAGCAGAATACGCTATAAAAGTATTTAAAAGCCATGTTAAAAAAAGTGAAGTAATAGATTTAAAAAATAAAATTGTAATTGAAATAGGTCCAGGCGATAGTATTGCAACATCAATTATTGCATACTCATTTGGTGCCAGCTCAATTCTCATAGACACAAAAAGTTTTGCAAATTTTGATATTGATGTTTATTTAAAACTTAGAATAAAACTAAAACAATTAGGTTATCAAGTACCAAATATAAATGAAGAGGACAACTTTCAAAGTATTTTAAAAAAAACCAATTCAATCTATTTAACAAAAGGTTTAGAGAGTATAAAAAAAATTGGTAATCACACTGCTGATTTAATTTTTTCTCAGGCAGTACTAGAGCATATTAAACATGAGGAATTTTCGGAAACCATAAAAGAATTATCAAGAATTCAAAAAAAAGATGGAGTTTCCTCACATCAAATTGATTTAAGAGATCATTTAAGCGAAAGTTTAAATAACCTTAGATTCAGTAAAAAAGTTTGGGAGTCAAATTTTTTTACAAAATCTGGATTTTATACAAATCGTATTGGTTATGAAAACATATTGGAAATTTTTAGAAATAACTTTAGTAATGTTAAAGTTTTAAATATAATTAAGTGGGAAAAACTACCAATTTCAAGAAGTAAACTTAATAAAAGCTTTCAAAATAAAAATGAGAATGATCTTCTTGTTAAGGTTTTTGATGTTGTTCTTAGAAATGTATAAATAAATTAAAATTTTAATTAAAAATAATAGAATTATATTTCTATATTTTTCAAATAATATAAAATTAGATTACTATTTTTAAAATGTTCAAAAATTCGTCAATTCTTATAACTGGAGGAACAGGGTCATTTGGCAATATGTTTGTACCTATGACTTTAAAAAAATACAAGCCAAGAAGGTTAATAGTTTTTTCAAGAGATGAAATGAAACAATGGGAAATGCAAAAAATATTTTCTAATGATAAATCTATAAGATTTTTTATAGGAGACGTTAGAGATAAAGACAGACTTTATAGAGCTTTACATGGTGTAGATTTTGTTGTGCATGCTGCTGCAACAAAAATAGTTCCAACTGCTGAGGCAGATCCATTTGAATGTATAAAAACAAATATTAATGGTGCCATGAACCTTATTGATGCATGCATAGATCAAAAAGTTAAAAAAGTAGTTGCTTTATCAACTGATAAAGCAAGTGCGCCCTCAAACCTATATGGTGCGAGTAAACTTGTATCTGACAAACTTTTTATTGCTGCTAACTCATATAGCGCTAGCCAAAATACTCGATTTTCAATTGTTCGATACGGTAATGTCATGGGATCAAGAGGATCAGTTATACCTTTGTTCATTGAACAACTTAAAAAACATAAATTTACAATTACAAACAAATCAATGACAAGATTTATGATAACTTTAGAACAAGGAGTAGACTTAGTTTGGAAAGTATTTAGAGATATGAATGGTGGAGAAATATATGTTAAGAAAATTCCATCTATGAATATTACAGATATAGCGAAAGCTATATCCTCCAAAACGAAAATTAAAACTATTGGAATTAGACCTGGTGAAAAAATACATGAACAAATGATCAGCATAGATGATGCGCCTTTTACTTATGAATACAAAGACTATTATAAAATTTTTCCAGCAATTAATTTATGGTCCAAAAAATTAAACAAAATAAATAAAGGCAAAAAGGTAAGTAAAAAATTTAATTACAGATCAGATACCAATAAAAAATGGATGCAAATTGAAGAATTAAAAAAATGGATTAGTAAAAATAAAAAAATAATTGGCAAGATATGAAGTTAGCGTTAGGAACCGCGCAATTTGGTATTCCATATGGAATTTCTAATCGAAATGGAATTGTCAATCGAGATGAGGTGAAAAAAATTATTTACAATTCATATAGAGTTGGAATCGATACAATAGATACTGCAAAAAATTATGGTAATTGTGAGGAATTGCTTGGAGAAATTGGAGTAAAAAAATTTAAAGTCATAACTAAATTATCAAATTTAAATAAAAAAAATATTGATTTAAAATCATGGATTTTAGAAAATATTTTGGAGTCTTTAAAGAAATTAAAATTAGATACGTTATATGCGGTACTGATCCACGATCCTGATTTTAGTAAAAACTCAAATTATAAATATATTTTTGAAGAACTTGAGAAATTTAAGAATAAAGGAAATATAATAAAAATCGGTGTATCAGTATATAATCCTGAAGAGCTTGAAGATATTATAAACAACTTTAATATTGATATTGCACAAATTCCATTGAATTTAGTTGATAGAAGATTTGAAAAAGTAGGTTTATTAAATAAATTACAAAATAAAAAAATAGAAATTCATTCTAGATCAACTTTTTTGCAGGGACTTTTGCTCACGAAGAGTTCAGAAATTTCAGAATATTTTACTAATTGGTTAGAAATTTTTGAGGATTTTGAAGAATGGACTGAAAAAAAAATGATTTCGAAAATAAATGCATGTTTGAATTATCCAATCTCATTAAATTCTATTTCAAAAATAATAATAGCTGTTGATAGTTTTAATCAATTTAGTGAAATAACAAATTTATATAAAAAGACAGAAATCAATAGTTACCCTGACTTATCTTTTCATGAAATTGGTTTGATTGATCCTAGAAATTGGCCAAAATCATGAATATTGTAGCTATTATTCAGGCAAAAATGAATTCAATTAGACTACCTGGAAAAGTAATGATGAATATTGGAAAATTTAATATGATAGATTGGGTTGTTAAGAGAACCAAACTTTCATCTAGAATAACTAAATCAGTAGTTGCTACAACGGAAAATGAGCTAGATGACCCTTTAGTTGCTTGTTGTATAAAGAATGGATACGATTTTTTTAGAGGTAGTGAAAAAAATGTATTATCAAGATTTTATAACTGTGCAAAATATTTTAAAGCCGATCTAATCGTAAGAGTTACAGCTGATGATCCATTAAAAGATCCACAAATAATTGATAGTGCAATTAACAAGCTTATCAAAAGTCAGTCTGATTATTGCTCAAATACAATTGATACTACTTATCCAGAAGGTATGGACATTGAGGTTTTTACATTTGATACACTCAATCAAGCAAATAATAATGCAAAATTACTCTCGGAACGTGAGCATGTAACACCTTATATATGGAAAAATCCTGAATTATTTAAAATTAGTCAAATAAAAAATATTAGAGATTTAAGTTTATGGAGCATGACTGTAGATACAAAAGAGGATATGAAATTCATGAAAAAATTAATTGAAAAGCTAGACTACAAAATAGATGTATCATTTAGAGAAATTGTTAATTTAATTGATAATGATTTACAACTTCAAACAGAATGTAACAATAAAGGTATAAGAAATATAGGTTATAAATTATCTATTGAAAAAGATAAAAAATACAATGAATCAAAAAATTAAAAGGATATCAGATTTAGAAACTAAGTATATTAACGAAGTATTAAATACTGGTTTTAGAAGTTCTTCTGGGGCATTGATGATGAGTAGACTTGAGGATGCTTTTAGAAAAAAATTTTCTATGAATTATGCAATATCATTTGTTAATGGAACTTCAACGATGCATGCTTCTTTGGAAGCCATGGGAATTTCGGAAGGTGATGAGGTAATAGTCCCACCATTAACCATGTCAGCTACTGCATTTGCAGTCCTTCAAGCAAATGCGACACCAATCTTTGCAGATGTTGATACTGAAACGTTTGTAATTAAGAGTGAATTTATAAGTGAAAAAATTACATCAAAAACAAAAGCTATTATCACAGTTGCATTATATGGTCTTTGTCCAGATATGGATAATATTAACAAAATTGCTAAAGCTAAAAATATTAAAGTAATAGAGGATAATGCGGAATGTTTTCTTGGAAAATATAAAAACAAATTGGTTGGAACATTGGGTGACTGTTCAAGTTTTAGTTTTCAAAGCTCAAAACACTTAACAAGTGGGGAAGGAGGAATAGTTTTGACGAATGATATTGTTTTAGCTGAAAATATAAGAAAAGTTCAATCACTTGGCTATGCCGGTGTATCTGCAAAGAAATCTAAAATTACAAAATTAGATATTCAAGACCCAAATTATTTAAGACACACATCAATGGGATGGAATTATAGAATGCCAGAATTATGTTGTGCAGTTGCATTAGCCCAGGTAGAACGTATAGACGAACTTGTTGATATAAGAATCAAATGCTCAAATCTTTTTACTGATGTTACCAAAGAATTCTCAGAATGGTTTGTGCCCCAATTAGTTGAGGAAAATTTCACAAGTTCATACTGGACATGGGCAACAGTTTTAAAAAGAGATGATATAACATGGCATGATATACGGGATTTGTTTATCAAAAATGGTGGTGATGGAATATATGCTGCATGGCAACTAACGTATCTTGAGCCGATGTTTGTTAACCTTGATTTACTTGGTAGAGAAAAATTTATTTCTAATTCGAATCTAGCAAATTACAAAAAAGGTAGTTGTCCTAATGCAGAATGGCTTCAACCCAGATTGTTTCAATTTAAAACAAATTATTGGAATTTTAGTGATGCAGAGAAACAAAGTGAAATATTATACAGAACTTTAAAAAATTTTTCATAAATGAAAAAAATTTTAATTCTAGGGTCAAGCGGTTTTCTAGGAACTACTTTAATTAAATTTTTAAATAAAATTAAATACAATGTCTTTGGTCAAAGCAGGCATCCTGGCTCAAAACTACCGTGCAATCCGGCAAATATAAATGAAATAAAAGTTTTAATATCAAAATTAGAACCTGATGTAATTATTAACTTAATTGCAAATACAGATGTTGATTTATGTCAAAAAAACAGGGGTATTGCGTATGAGGCCAATGTGCTTCCTTCAATAAATCTGGTAAATTCTTTAAAAAATTTAAAATATAAAACAAAAATAATTCATATCTCAACTGACCACGTTTATGAAGGTGTTGGTTTTAAAAAAGAGGAACAAGTAAACCCAGTGAATCAATATGCTATTACCAAATTACAGGCAGAAAAAGTTATTTTAGATTACGGTGGTTTAGTTATAAGGACCAATTTTATTGGAAAAAATTTTAATAACAAAAAAAATAGTTTAACTGATTGGATATATGAAAATTTAACTCATGGTAAGCAAATAAAAGTATTTGATAATATAAAAATAAATCCTTTAAATATAAATACTTTATGTAAATATATTGATTTTTTGATTGAAAAAAAAGCAAAGGGCTTGTTTAACTTAGGTTCTCACGACGGTATTACAAAAGCTGAACTTGCTTTCTGTTTTGCTGATGAACTTAATCTTAATACCAGCTTGTTAAAAAAGTCAAAATTTTTTCCTAATTCACATCAATCAATAAGGCCGCATGATATGAGAATGGACATAACAAAATTTCAAAATTATTTCCAAGTTAATTTGCCAAGTATTAAAGAACAAGTTATGATATCTGCTTCTGAATATGAAAAAATTAAATTATAATTCTGTATTTCAGATTGACAATACATTTGTGGGACTTGATAAACCAGCTTATTTTATTGCTGATATAGCTGCAAATCATGATGGTTCTTTAACCAGAGCAAAAGAACTAATTTGGGCAGCAAAAGAAGCGGGCGCAAATGCAGCAAAATTTCAACACTTTTCAGCAAAAACAATAGTCAGTGATAAAGGTTTTAAGGATTTAGGTTCTCAAAAATCTCATCAATCAGAATGGAAAAAAAGTGTTTTTGAAGTTTATGATGAAGCGTCTTTGAATTTAGATTGGACGAACGAATTAAAGGAAACGTGTGATAAAGCTAAAATAACTTTTTTTACAAGCCCATACTCATTGGAAATTGTGGATCAGGTTGATTCTTATGTTCCTGCATACAAGATTGGTTCAGGTGACATCACTTGGATTGATATCATAAAACATATAGCTAGTAAGGACAAGCCGTACATCATAGCAACAGGTGCTTCAAATATTATTGATGTAGAAAGAGCTATCAATGCAGGATTAGAGATAAACAAAAATATAGCAATTCTTCAATGCAATACCAATTACACAGGAAGTGTTGAAAATATGAAATATATTAATTTAAATGTAATTAAAAATTTTCAAACTAAATACCCTGGAATGATAATTGGATTAAGTGATCATACTCCTGGTCATGCAACTGTTTTAGGTGCTATTGCTTTGGGGGCTAAAATTGTTGAAAAACATTTTACAGACGATACATCTAGAGAAGGACCAGATCATTTATTTAGCATGAATCCAAAAACTTGGCGAGATATGATTGATAGGTCTAGGGAGCTAGAGGCAGCTCTAGGAAAAACTGAAAAGAAAATTGAAGGCAATGAATTTGAGACAGTAATATTGCAAAGAAGATCAATTAGAGCCAATAAGCATCTAAAAAAAGGCTCAATAATCAAAAAAAGTGATTTAGAAGTATTACGACCTATTCCAAAAGATGCATTACCACCTTATGAAATAGATAATATTATTGGAAGAGAGACATTGGAGGACATTAAAAAAGGTGATTGCATATTTTTAAGACAAGTTGAAGTTAATGAAAAATAATGTAGCGATAATTATTCCTGCATTAAACGAGGAGAATTCAATATCTAGCGTTATAAATAAATCTTCATTTTATGGCGATCCAATAGTTGTTGATGATGGCTCTACAGATCAAACTAGACTTATTGCAATTAAAAAAGGAGCTAAATTATTAGTGCATAAAAAAAATCTTGGGTATGATGAAGCATTATTTACAGGATTAAAGTATGCTCTAAAAAAAGGGTATAAATTTGCAGTAACAATTGATGCTGATGGACAGCACAATCCTGAATTAATCAAAAAATTTTCAAATGATTTATCTAAAGGATTTGATTTAGTTTTAGGCTATCGTGATAAAATGCAAAGGTTTTCAGAGTTTTTATTTTCATTTATCGCTAAACTAATTTGGGGTATTAGAGATCCATTATGTGGAATGAAAGGCTATAGATTAAACCTCATAAACAATTACGGACCATTCAAAACCTTCAACTCTTATGGAGTAGAATTTGCCATTTATCTTTTAAGTAAAAAAATTAAATTTTCTCAAATTCATATTAAAACTAATAATAGATCTGATAATTCAAGAATGGGAGGAGTTTTTTTTACAAATGTAAAAATTATGAAAATATTATTAATAATATTATTTAAGTTTAAGTTTAAACAGATATATCTAAAAAGCACAAATGAAAAAATTTGACTATAAAATAATTAAAGATAAAGCAATTGAGATATTTCAAAAAGAAGGTTTAAATAAAAATCAATCCGAAATAGTAGTTGATGGTTTGATATGGTCAAGTTTGAGAGGTATAGACTCACATGGTGTAAATTTATTTGAGCATTATTTAAAGGAAATTCGGTCAGGAAGAATAAATAAAAATCCATCTTATAAAATAAATAAATCCACAAATAATCTTTACGTTATGGATGCAGATGATTCTTTTGGTATAAGTGCATCGAAATATGCTTGTGAATTTCTTGTACAAAAAATCGAGAATAATGGAGTAGTTTGTATTTTTATCTTAAATTCAAGTCATTGTGGCGCATTGTCAAATGCTGTTAAAAATATCTCTAACTCAGGGTTTGTTGGATTGGGCATGACACATGCTACAGCAAAGATGAAAACGCCGAATAATAGTTCTGCATTTGTAGGAAATAATCCTATTTGTCTTATGGTAAACGGAAAAAATCATAATTTTTGTTTTGACTCTGCAAATTCTACAACTTCATTTAATGAAATTAGAAGAAATATTGGAATTAAAAACATGGTTCCAGAGGGATCAGGATTTGATAAAAATGGTAACCCAACATGCATAGCGTCTGATATTTCATTTCTTAATCCAATTGGAGAATATAAAGGTCTTGGGCTCTCAATGTTGGTTGATTTATTTTGTGGTGTATTTACAGGAATGCCTTCGGGAAAAGATGTATCTTCAATGTTTGGTGAAGATCTAACAAAAAAAAGAAAACTTGGACATTTTTTTATGGCATTTAATGTAAAACAATTTCCGTCAAGTAATACTTCAATAGCAATAGATAATTATATAGATTCATTCCACTTTAATTCTATTAATAAAGTATTCCATCCTGGTGAAAAAGAAGAAATAAATTATAAAAAAAATTTAAAAGATGGAATTTTAATTTCAAGTAGACTACAAGAATTTCTTCAAATTAAGTAAATGTAATGAACTGTAAAATCTGTAAAAGTTTGACTTCAGAAGTATATGATGGTCCATTAAGAAGATATTATGATAGAAACAACAATAGACCAAATGTAAAAGTATATAATTGTTCTAGTTGTAATTTATCTTTCTTGTCTAGTAGTTTAATTGATGAAAATTATTATAATGAAAATTACTATAAAAATTCAAAAAAAATTCCTGACAAGCTCAAAAGAATTAATGAAGCAAAAAAGTGGCATACTAAACTAAAAAATTTAAATATAAATATTGATGATGGAAAAAGAGTACTTGGGTTTGGGGCTGGCACTGGTGATTTCGAATCTCTTTTTGATAAAAAAGTCATTGTAGATACGGTTGAACCAGATGTTAATATTAGAGAAAGTTTTCTGCAATTTTACAATCAAAACTATTCATCTATAATCGAGTGTCCAGATGAAATATATGATTACATATTTTCATTTGATGTTCTCGAACATATTGAGAAAATTGATCAAGTAATTTCACAATTATATCAAAAATTAAAAAAAGGCGGTATCATTGGTATAGGTGTTCCCAATATAAAAGATTTTTACTTAGAAATTTTTCCAAATTATAAGAAACAATTTTATCATCATGAGCATATATGGTATTTTTCATCTCAATTTTTAAGTAATTTGTTGAATAAAAATAATTTTAAAGTAGTAAATATCTGTGGTCTTCATAAATATGATTTTAAAAACTTTTTAAAATGGTCTCAATTTAAAGATGAATTATTAATTGAAGATGTCCTGTATCTTGAAAAGATTAATAAAAATTGGATTAAATACTTAGAAAAAAATATGATTTCATCTCATATATTAATTATTGGAGCGAAATAAATTGCAAAAACTAACAGTAGCATTTATTCCAGCTAGAGGCGGATCTAAAGGGATCAAAAGAAAAAATCTCATGAAAATGGGTAATGAAACCCTGGTTGAAATTGCAATTAAGTCGGCAATAGATTCTAAAATATTTAATTTTATTTTAGTAAATTCTGAAGATGAAGAAATAAGAAATTTAGTGAAGTCTAAATTTTTAGGTGTTGATAAAGTTATTATACAAGATAGACCAGAAGAATATTGGCATGACAATACCGTACAGGAAGTAGATCGATTGATAGAATGGTCAATCAAAAAATTTGAGAATGATCAAAATATTATAGTTGATGAAGTAGCTTTATTATATGCAACTGCTCCGTTAAGAAAAGCGGTAGATATAAAAGAGGCTTATAATATTTTTAAAACAAATAGATTTGATAGTTTGTTGTCAGTTACAGAAAGTAGAGAATATTTATGGAGAATAGGACCAAATAATTCAATTGTAGGACCAATAAATTATAGTCCTTTCACTAGAGGACCTAATCAGCTTGAAGGATGGAATCAATGGAGAGAAAATAAAAGCGTATATATTTTCAAAAAAAATTTATTAAAAGAGGGAGCTAGAATAGGAGGAAAAGTTGGATTTTATAAAATGGATAAAATCTCATCAATAGATGTTGATACAACAGATGATCTTGAGCTTGTAAGACATATTTATGAAACCAGAAAAAATTCATAGGTTAATTATAATTGGATTTGGTCATGCAGGACAGACATATCTTAGTGCCTCACAAGATTTAAAAAAATATATAGATGAAACATTTATTTACGATTTAAAGTTAGATAAAAATTTTATAAATAAAAAAAAAAATTACCAAAATAAAAATATATTTTTTTTTCAAAAGAGATTTGATAGTAATCTAATTGATAAAAATACTATTATTATTTTGTCAGTTCCTGCAAGTCAAAAAATTGAGCTTTTAAAGTATATTAAGGACAATTGTAAATTAATTATTTTAGAAAAACCACCGGCGTTAACTAAAAAAGACTTTGATTATATTAAAAAAAATTTTAAAAAATCAAAATTATATTTTGCATTACATGCATCTAAAGGAATTGAAATAGATCAAGTAAAAAAAATTATTGGAAAGTTTAAAAAAAAAGATTTATATGGCATGCAAATTAATCAATTATTTACTGACCCATATGGAAAAAACCCAGCTAAAATTAATTCATTAATTAACTCATGGACTGATAGTGGATTAAATGCTTTATCTGTTATAAGTGAAATATTTGGAGATATTTCAAAAAAATTTAAATTAAATAATAAACAAAGTGATTTTAAAAATGTTAGTTTTGTAAAAGCATTATTTAATATTCCCTCTTTAAAAGTTAGTTATTCTCTTACAACTTCATGGTCATTAGGAATTGATTTGAAAATTACTCAAGTCAATTTACCAAAAAAAGGAATTAATTTGACAATAGATCATTCAAAGCAACAAGTTTATTATGGTTTTTCATCGCAATTAATCAATAAAAATACTATCAAAATAAATACTAATAGATTAAAAGCTCATTATTATGAAATCTTAAAAGAAGCATTAATGCGTGCTAGCACATATAAAACTCACAAAAATATTAATTTAATTTCAAATAATTTTTATTCTGTATTAAAAAAAATAAAATGATTTCAATAATAATAAGAACTTACAATGAAGAGAAATGGATTGGTATGTGTCTTAAGGCAGTTGCCTCACAAGAAATTAATTTACCTTTCGAAATAATAATAGTTGACAGTAAAAGCTCAGATAACACGGTAAAAAGGGCCCAACAAGTTGCTAAAGAATATAAATTAGATGTTAAGTTTTTATCATACGTACCAAGTAAAAAAGGATATAAACCTGGCGAGTCATTAAATTTTGGTTGGAAAAATTCTAATGGTAATTATTTAGTTTTTTTGTCTGCACATTGTATTCCATCAAACAAACAGTGGTTAAGCCAAATTTTAGAACCTATATTCTCAAATATTTCTTTAGTTTCTTACGGTAGACAAGTACCAACACCCTTTAGTTCTTTAACTGATAAAAGAGATTTAATAAATCAATTTTCAATTGAATCTAGAATTCAAAAAAAAGATTTTTTCTTTCATAATGCAAATTCTTGCATAAAAAGATCATTGCTTGAAAAATTTGAATTTGATGAAGAAGTTTCCAATATTGAAGATCGCGTTTGGTCTAAGAAAATAATTAGCCAAGGTTATAAAATAGCTTATCAAGCTGATGCTGTCGTTTTTCATTATCACGGTATCAATCAAGACAATAACGAGAATAGACTTAGAGGAGTAATTAATATCTTAGAGGAAAATATCTTGGAAAAAATTTCTTATGATAGTAATTTTAACTCAGATATAGCTATTATTATTAATACATCGAAAAAAGATTTAGAAAGCAAATATGCAGATAAAGTTGTTAATTCAGTCATTAAAACTATAAAAAATAGTAGACTTGTTAAAGATATTTACTGGTTTGTTCCAAATGTTAAGAATTTTATAAAATTAGGATTTAAAATTCCGAATACATTTCAACTTGTTGAAAAAGAAAAGCAAGATGAGGAAATCAATATTTTTGAATTAACTTTTAAACAAGTATCTAGTTTGGAAAATAAAGAAAAATTTTATGATTTTTTTGTTTTTTTAGAAACTTGCTATTTGGATAGACCTACTATGGTTATTGACGAAATTATTAAAACAACAATTATGAATGGATACGATAAATGCGTTGCAGGTGTTGTAGAAAATAGACCTCTTTTCTTGTCAATTCGTGAAGGAGTTGAAAATACACAAATTAATAAAAATAATTATTCAATAGGATTACCTAGTTTATGTAGAATTTCAACAGCACATAAAAGTCGTAATGAAATATTTGAGTTTGAAAATTGTGGTATTTTAAAATTAAATGATTTTTCTTACGCTCTTAAGGATATAAATGAATTTAACGATTAATACCAAGCAAAATTTAAAATTGTAAATAAATCATTTGTTATTAAAGTTTCACTATTTTTGATATATATTGAAATCAACATAAATCAGAAAAGTAAAGAATTGCTTATGAATTTAAATGAAATTATAAATAGATCTAAAGAAATTTTTAGAGAAGTTTTTGATGATGACGAAATAGATATTACACCAGAAACTACTGCTGAAGATATAGAAGAATGGGATAGTCTTTCACATATGAGATTAATTGTAGCCCATGAAATTGATTTTGGAATAAAATTTTCTGTAAATGAGATAGATTCACTTAATAATGTAAATGATTTCCATAATCTTATTTTGGAGAAAATAAAATCTAATGAATAATCTGAAAATATTATTCAATATTATAAAAATACATTCTGATTATAAATTGTGAATAATTATAAAAATATTTTATCATTAAATGATTTAAAGGTTGGTTATAAGCATAATTTAAAATTTAAAATTGACTTAGAAATGATGTTGAATTTTGAAAAGATTTCTGGTGATTCTAATCCTTTACATACCGACAAATCATTTGCGATTTCACGTGGTTATAAGGATAGAGTTGTGTATGGCGGTTTGCTTATTGCAAAAATCTCACAAATGCTAGGGATGCATCTACCTGGAAAAAATTCTATTTGGACAAATTTAAACTTATCTTTTTTAAAACCACTTTACATAAATGAGGAAGCAGAATTGATAGCTGAGATAAAATATATATCAGAAGCAACATCATCAATTGAAATACTGCTTAAAATATTTTCTCTTAGACATGATGTTTTAAAGGTAAGGGGTAAAGCAAATACAATCTTAATAAATTCTAAATATAAAAAATGAAAAATGCGCTTCTAGTAACTGGAGCTACTGGTTCAATTGGAGAAAATCTTGTAGAAATTTTAAATAGAGAAGATATCGTACCCATAATTACATATAATAATAATAAAATAAAAGCTGAACAATTATCTGCAAAATATTCTTCACCAAGTATTTTTTTAAATTTACAAAATACTGAAAGTATAAATAATTTAGTAAATGAAATTAGTGGTCTCAATTTTAATTTAGTTGGTGTAGTACTTTGTGCTTCACCTAATTTTGAACTAAAACCATTCACAAGCTTGAATCTTGACCAAATATATAAACAGTTTGAAGTAAATGTTGTGGGTAACCATAAGCTTTTGTCAGGTATGGTTAAAAAAATTTTTAAAAAAAACAAAAAAGGAATTGTTGTAGGAGTATTGTCAGAGGCAATGGGAAAACCACTTAATGCAAGTATCAAAAATATGACACCATATATTGTATCAAAGTATGGATTGCTTGGATTGTTATCTTCTTTAAAAAAAGAATATGAGTGGTTGAGTGTAGATACTATTTCACCTAGTTTTACCGAGTCCAATATGTTAAAGTCTTTTGATGAAAGATTTCTTAATAAAATGAGAAAAAATAATCAAATTGATAACCCTCAAAATGCCGCTGACAAAATATTTAAAATTGTAAAAAAAAATCTTTAAGAATTCAATCAACAGATGCATAAAAATTTATATGAAAATTTAGAATGGTATCCAGAAGCACCAAATGATTTTGACGAAAAGTTGAAAAAAATTTTTTCTAAAAAAATCAATTATCAAGAGTTAAATAAATTAATTAAATGTAGACTAAATACTTTAAATGTAATCAAAATATTCAACAAGTTTAAAAAAATTGAAGACTTCGAATTAAAAAAAAATAATTTAAAACAAATAAACCTTGGTATTATTTCAAATCATACCTCATCTCATTTGATACCTAATTTGGTTGTATCAGGTTTAAGGCATGGTTTAGTTATAAATATATTTGAGGCACCATACGATCAACTAGCTCAAATTGCTTTAGGAGATTTAAATCCTTTTGAAAATTTAAATTTAGATTTTATTCTTCTTGCTATTGATGTTAAGGGTTACTCAATACTTAGGCAAGGCAAAAATTTTTTTGATAAAAATAACGATGAAACTGACTCAATAAAATATCTTAATGAAATAAGGGAAAAGCTAAATAATAAATTCAAGGCACCTTGTATTTGTCAAACACTACCACAGCAACCTGAACTTTATTTTGGAAATATTGAAAGTTCTATACTAGGAACAGATAGAAATTTCATTAATCAATTTAATACTACTTTGATAAATAATTTAAAAAATTCTAGTGACTATATTTTTGATGTATCAGCTCTATCAGAAATTGTTGGAACCAATTCTTGGCATGATCAAACAATGCACTATCATGCCAAACTTCCTTTTGCACAAAAATATGTGCCTTTGTATACTGAGCATTTGTCGCGAATTATCGCTACAATATCAGGTAAAACAAAAAAAGTATTGGTAATAGATCTTGATAACACAATTTGGGGCGGCGTTATTGGTGATGATGGCTTGAATGGAATTAAATTAGGTAAAAATGATAAAATAGGTGAAATATATTTGGATATTCAAAAAATGATTCTCACATTACGAGATAGGGGTATAGTTATTGCTGTATGTTCAAAAAATGATGAAAAAATTGCAAAAGAAGTTTTCAAGAATCATAGAGATATGATTCTTAAAGAAGATCATATAACTGTATTTAAAGCTAACTGGAAAGATAAGCCAAGTAATATAATTGAAATTTCAAACTCACTTAATCTCTCGTTAGACTCATTTGTATTTCTAGATGATAATCCCATGGAAAGAGATATTGTCAGACAACATATTCCAGAAGTAGCAGTTCCAGAATTGACAAATGACCCCGAAACATATGTTAGAACTCTTTTGGCAGGAGGTTATTTTGAGACAATAGTTTTTTCAGAGGAAGACACCAAAAGAGTAGATAGTTACAATGCAAATATCAAACGTTCGAATTTGTTAAGTATCAGTAAGGATATTGGAAGTTATTTAAAAACTCTAAAAATGAAGGCTGAAATCAAACAATTTCAAGAAAATGATTTAAGTCGAATTACACAGCTAATTTTACGATCAAATCAATTTAATTTAACTACTAAAAGATATAAATTGAGTGAAATTAAAGACATTATGCAAAGTGGAACCTATTCAACATTTCAAATAAGACTTGAGGATATCTTTGGAGATAATGGTTTAATAAGTCTAATAATCTGTAAAAAAGTCGATGATATTTGGGAAATTGATACCTGGATTATGAGTTGTAGGGTGCTAGGAAGAAAAGTTGAGGAATTTTCTCTAAATCATCTAAGGAAAGTCGCAAATTTAAAAAATATAAAAAAGATTAAAGGAATATATAGAAATTCAGGAAAAAATGATCTTGTAAAAGATCATTATAAAAAATTGGGTTTTTCAAATCTAAACATAGATGAAGAATTGAATAGTGAATGGATCATTGATGTAAATAAACTTGATAACTACGATTTAGTAATTAGCCCAAAATAATAAACTGTGCTTTTTAACTCATATCAATTTATTTTATTTTTTTTACCAGTCACTTGGTTGCTATATAATTTTTTCTTTATAAAATTTAACAATAAAACTGCAATCTATTGGTTAATATTTGCATCATTATTTTTTTATTGCTGGTGGAATCCAATTTATTTTTTTTTGATTATTGGATCAATAACTACAAATTTCTTATTTGGAAATTTAATATTTTATAAAAATAAAAAAATCATATTGATTTTGGGTATAGTTTTTAATTTGATTGTAATTGGATATTTTAAGTATTATAATTTTTTCATAGATATAATTGAATTTTCTTCTAATTTTGAATTAATAACAAAACAAATTATACTTCCCCTTGGAATATCATTTTTCACTTTTCAACAAATTACTTTTTTAGTAGATGTGCATAAAAAAAAAGTTAAAGACCTAAATTTTAGAAACTATTTAATTTTTGTATCTTTTTTTCCTCAATTAATAGCTGGGCCTATTGTACATCATTCCCAAATGCTTCCTCAATTTGGAAATTCTGACTGGAATGAAAAAAAATCAAAATATTTAGCAATAGGATTGTCTATTTTTATAATAGGTTTGTTTAAAAAAGTTGTTATTGCTGATCAAATTTCAAGTTTTTCCAGTCCAATTTTTTTTGCTGCAGATCAATCAATAAATATATCATTTCTTGAGGCTTGGTTTGGAGTTTTTTGCTATAGTTTTCAGTTATATTTTGATTTTTCTGGATATGCAGATATGGCAATTGGTTTAGGATATATGTTTGGAATAAAACTTCCCATAAATTTTAATTCTCCATTTAAATCAACAAATATTAAAGATTTTTGGAAAACTTGGCATATAAGTCTTGGAACGTTTATAAAAAATTACCTTTATTATCCAATTACTTTATTTTTTTCTCGTTTTATTATAAAGCGGAAAACAAACAAATTTATAAATTATTTTTTTATATTTGTTATTCCAATATTAATTACATATCTATTAGTTGGAATATGGCATGGATCAGGTATAAATTTTGTTTTATTTGGCCTTCTTCATGCTGTATATTTTATCATTTATGATATTTTAAATAAAATTCAAGGTTCCAAAATTAAAAATTTTTTTCATAATTTAGGTTTCATAAGATACTTTTTAAGTTGCTTAACACTATTCATATTAGTATCAATATCTTTTGTATTGTTTAGAGCTCAAACTTTTGAATCTGCGGTTATAATTTTTTCTGCTATGTTTAAAATTGACGAAATATTAATACCTACTTTATGGTATCAATTTATATCTAATTATTTTGGTCAAAACATAATAGAATTTATTGGATTAAAAGAGGGGAGATTATTATATTTTTATGGGATAAAACAAATCTTAATAGTAATATCATTATTTCTAATTTGTATACTTATGCCAAATTCCAATAATATTTTTAACATATTTTTTCCTGGAATTGGCAATTTTGATAATAAAGGTATTGAATTAGTAAAAATTAAGTGGAAACCCAGTTTACTTTGGGCAATTATTTTATCATTTGTATTTTTATATACATTTATGAATTTAAGCAGCGTCTCTGAATTTATATATTTTCAATTTTAAAATTATGAATTTAAAAAAATATACATTCACGATATTTTTAATTTTTATAAGTTTTTTACTGTTAGTATTAACTTTTAATCGTTTAATCGATCCTTATGGATTATATGAAAATCCAAGAGTAAATAATCTCAATATGGATAAGCCAATATTTGAAAAGCATATAAGAATGGCCAAAGCTTTTGCTGTAAAAGACAAAAAGCCTAATGCAGTTATTTTAGGCAGTTCAAAAGCTGAATTTGGTTTTGATCCTGATAGTGAGTTTTTTGAGAATTATTCTACATACAATTTGGGACTTCCTGGCCCAAATTTATATGAACTGTATCGTTATTTTCAACATGCAAATTATATTAAAAATCAAAAAAAAATTCTCCTTTTTTTAGATTTTTATATGTTTAATGCAAGCGTAGAAAACAAAGTCGACTTTGACGAAAGAAATTTGTCGGTTAGTTTTGATGGTAAGCCTCAATATACTACTGGAAATAAACTTGCTCTATTAACTTCTTTAGATGCTTTAATTGGAAGCATTAATACAATTAAATTGCAAAATACAATTCATTACAAATATTTACAAAATGGCATGAGAGAAAGACATCATATGCAAGAAAGAGTTGACAAAGAGGGTGGACATAGAAAACTATTTTCCAAAAAAGAAAATACTTTTATTAATAAACTTTATAGAAATTATAAATTTTCAAATGAGAAAATTAAAACATGGGATATATATAAAAAAATTTTAACAAGAAGTTATGAAAAAAATACTGATCTTCATATAGCAATTCCACCAATGCATCTGGTGCAGATGAAAGCTATTTCTACAACAGATAACTGGTCAAATTTTGAGATATGGAAATCTAAGTTAGTTAATGAAAATGAAAGAATTGCAAAACTTTACAATCAAACACCATTTCCAATATGGGATTTTTCTGTTGTAAATCAAATCACTTTAGAAAAACTACCTCCAATTAATAAACCTAACAATAAAATGAAATGGTGGTGGGATACTCATTTTAAATCTGAAATCGGAGATCTAATATTAGATGTAATGCTTTCTAACCATGATAATAAAGAAATTGGTGTAATGATAAATTCAAATAATATAGACGAACATCTATATAATATAAAAAATGATTTCCTTATATCTGTATCTAAGAAACATTGATTTAAAAAAAATCATTTTAATTTAAGATTATTTTAAATTTTTTAAACCTTTATTAATATTTATTTTTGGCTTCCATCCAATCTTAAACAAATTTTTACAATTTGCTTTGTATGATTTTTTTTCTCCAGTGGTTGTACTGATAGCTCCAAAATTTAATTTAGTTTTACTTCCTATTAATTTTTTTAATTTAATTAAGATAAATTTAATTGAGTATGATTTGCTGTACCCAATTTCATAATTATTTATAATATTTTTGCTCTTTTTTTGATATTTGATAATTTTAACAATTGCTCTTGATACATCTGATACATGTATAAAATCTTTTTTTTGATTTCCTTTTGTTAAATTAATTATTTTTTCATTATTTTTCATTTTCCTAATCATAGTAGGTATAAACTTATCTTTTCCATCATTTGGACCATACATGTGATGAATTATACAATTAATAAAGTTAATAGACATATTGTGGCAATTTTTTTTCATTGAATCTACAAAATCTTTTTTACTTTTAACATATTTTACTAAACCTGAAGACTGCCCAATATTTCTTTCATAATAAGTATCAGTATTTAAATAAAAATTTAATTTGTCTTTTTTTATAAGTTTAAATAATCTTAATGGAATATTATAATTAGCATTATAAATAAGTTTTTTATTATTATTCTTTCTTCCGTAGTCAGTAGCTAAATGAACAATACCAAAAATATTTTTTAATTTTGAAATTCTAAATAAGTCTTTATCAGAATAATCGAATTTTTGAATTGATTGATATATTTTATTATTAAATATTTTATTTTTTTTATTAGTTGTAATAATGATTATTTCAAAACCTTTGTTTCTAATTCGGTTAACAAAATCTCTACCTAAAAATCCAGTTGCCCCTGTTATTAAAAGAGTTTCGTGCGTATTATTTGCTAAGGAATTCTTTGACTTTACCATGAAGATAGTCTAAATCTTTTTTCTTTAGTCCTTGATGACAACCTAATAATAAGCCACCTCGCATTACTAAGTCAGCATGAGGAAAATTATTAGGGTTGACTTTTATTTTAGAATTTTTCATACATGGCTGTCTTAAAATATTACCTGTAAAAACTACACGTGTTTGAATATTATTTTTTTCTAGGAAAATTTGCATTTTTTTTCTGTTAAATGGAGCTCTGTCTTTAATTATTAAGGCAAAAGCAAGCCAAGGTGTTTTTACATTTCTAAGAGTATCTGGAAGTATAAAAAAATCTTCATATTTTTTAAAAAAATTTATATGATAATTAAAATTTCTCTCTCTTTTTTTTATATTTTCTTTTAGTTTAGATAACTGTACCAATGCAAATGCAGCACTTAATTCTGATGGTTCAAGGTTATATCCTAATTCATCAAAAATAAATTTTTTATCATAATCAATACCATCAATTTTTACGTTAAATCTATTTTCAATTTTTTCAGATCCTTCCTTATAAAGAGAAGAGCTTCTTCCCCAAGATCTTAATAAAAGTGATTTTTTATATATTTTTTTATCATTAATACATAACATTCCACCATTTCCTGCACCATTGATTATATGGGATCCATAAAAACTAGTTATCGAAATATCTGAATAAATACCTGAAGTTTTTCCATCAATTTTTGCACCAAGTGTATCTGCTGAATCTTCAATTAAAAAAAGATTATATTTTTTTGCAATTATAGATAGTTTGTTCCAATCTGGAAGATTCCCAATCAAATTAGGGACACATATTGCTTTTGTTTTTTTAGTTATTGCTTTTTCTATTAAATCCTCATTAATACAAAATGTATTTGCTTTAACATCAACAAAAACTGGCTTAAAACCATTTTTTATTATTGAGGAAACTGTGGTTCCAAAAGTAAGTGCTGGAGTTATTATTTCTGAACCTTTTTGAATGTTAATACTTTCAAACGCAATAAATAATGCTGAAGATGCTGAATTCAACATTATTCCAAATTTTTTATTAAACATTTTAGCTATTTTTTTCTCAAGTTGAGAAACGTTTTTGCCCATCTGTGTAGAATTTTGCAATACTTTAACTACTGCTGCTATTTCTTCTCTACCATGTACACTTTTACCATAACTAATTTTCATATTTTTTTTAATATATACTTTTATTACTTATTAATTTTTTTAACTTTCTTAAAATATATCTAAATATTGATAAATAAACATTTGGATAAAGTAAATATTCGATTAAAATTTTTTTAATATTTAAGTATTTATAACCTGAAATATTTTTATTTAAAAGTATAAAGCTTATATCTGTAAAAAAATTTGATAAAATTGCATTTTTGCAAATAAAATAATTTAAATATGATAATCCATTTTTTTTATATTCTTTTAGTGCCTCTACTAAAACTATGGATCTTATAAATGGATAAAATACAAGCCATTCTCTTACATCATTTAAACATACGACAAGAGGCTCACTATTAAAATATGCTTTTGAATTTACGAATGCATTTGCAAAAATCTTTATATGAGGAAATGTGTTGTCTAAATTAGAAAAGGAATTTTCGATTGTTATTTTATTAACATTTATACACGATAAATTATTTATCCATTTTTCTCTTTTAAAAATAGAAAGAAAAACCCCCCCTAAATAATCAAAAGAAATTTTTGGATTAATCAATTTTAAAAAAATTGTTTTATGACTTACATTCCATCCAGAGAATTTATCCATATTTTGTGGTAAATTTTTTGTATCAAAAGGTTTTTCAAATTTCTCAATATATTCTTTAGATATATTATAGGCATTTACATAAATAAAATCTACATCGGCATTTGATTTAAAAATTTTATTTATTTTTTCAAATGAATTTTTTAATATCAAGTCATCATCTCCTAATATCCAAACGAATTCACCTTTTGCAAGATCTACAACTTTTAAAATATTTTTAGCAAGCCCAATATTTGTATTTTGTTTTTTGTAATTTATATTTAATTTATCATCAAATGATTTAACGACATTTTCAGTTTTATCAGATGAATTATTATCTGATATACAAATTTCTGTATTTGCTAAGAAAGGAGATTTTGTAATGTAAATAGAGTTAAGAAGATTATTTAAATATTTTGCTCTATTAAAAGTTGGTATACAGATTGATAGTTTGAGACTCATATTTGGTACTAGAAGTTGTAACTAAATTAATATAAATGTACTAGTAATAAAAATTTTATTTTTTTATATAAATAATATGTTTCAAATAGTGATAATATTAAAATAAATAGATACTTAGTTGAATAGTTTTTTTAAAAATAAAACCGTATTAGTTACAGGTCATACCGGCTTTAAAGGTTCTTGGCTTTCTTTAGTTTTGCTAAAATTTGGAGCGAGGGTTATAGGTGTTTCAAATGATCTAAAAAAAAATTCTTTATTTAAATATATTAGTGAAAAAAAAATTGTTTCAATTAAAGAGGATGTAAGAAATCTTGAATCTCTAAAAAAAATATTTAATGAACATAAACCCCAGGTTGTTTTTCACTTAGCTGCACAGGCAATAGTAGGTGAAGGTTATAAAGATCCAATAAACACATTCACAACAAATATCATTGGATCTTTGAATATAGCAGAATGTGTAAGAACATGCGAAGGGATTGAATCTACAATTATGATTACCTCAGATAAATGTTATAAAAATCAAGAATGGCATTGGGGTTATAGAGAAAATGATACATTAGGCGGTGTTGATCCTTATAGTAGCTCCAAAGCTTCAGTTGAAATAGTTTTGTACTCATTCTATAAAAGTTTTAAAGATAACTTAGGTGGTTTATTTTGTACAACTAGAGCAGGAAATGTAGTGGGTGGAGGTGACTTTTCTGAGGGAAGGCTTATCCCAGACATTGTAAGAAGTATTAAATCAAAAAAACCTATATTGTTAAGAAATCCAAAAGCAACGAGACCTTGGCAACACGTCTTAGAACCAATTTCTGGATATTTAAAATTAGCTACACAAAAAGCAAACATAGAAAATTCTTTTTCTGAGAGTATTGGGTGGAATTTCGGTCCTGAGAACATTTCATGTATAGAAGTTTCAAAATTTGTTTCTAAACTATCAAATTATCTTAATTTAGATTTATCAATTAAAAATAGAAATGACGAAGTTTATTATGAAAGTCAATTACTAGAACTTAATTGTGAAAAGGCAAAAAAATATTTGAAATGGAAACCTAAGCTTAATATAGATGAAACTATTAAATGGACAGGAGATTGGTACAATCAATATTTTAAAAATGAAAATTCATTAATAAGTATAACTAATGATCAAATAGAGGAATATTTTAGTGATTGATGGTGTTAAAATAACAGAAAAAAATCAAATATTTGATGAACGTGGTAAGGTAATGCACATGATAAAATCTTCAGATCCAGAATTTAAGAAGTTTGGAGAGATATATTTTTCATGTATAAATCCAGGAGTAATAAAGGCTTGGCATATACATAAAACAATGACCTTAAATTATATAGTTTTATTTGGACAAATAAAATTTGTTATTTTTGACTCTCGAAAAAATAGCAGAACATATGGTGAAATAATGGAGTTATTCTTGGGTCCTGAAAATTACAAACTTGTAACTGTTCCGCCAAATGTATGGAATGGGTTTAAGGGTTTGGGTAATACAGTTTCGATTGTTGCCAATTGTTCAGATTATGAGCATGATGCTAATGAGATAAGAAGGGAAAAGTATGACTCACCCAATATTCCTTATGATTGGAATGTTAAATTTAATTAATTGCTAAATTTATAGGAGTAAAAATTGAAAGTTTTTATTTTAGCAGGAGGATACGGTACTAGGCTTTCTGAATTTACATCTAAAGTTCCAAAACCGTCAGTAATGATTGGTAATAAACCAATGATTTTTCATATAATGGAAATTTATTCTAAACAAGGTTTTAATGAGTTTGTTATTTTATTGGGATACAAGTCTGAAATATTAAAAAGATATTTTATTAATTATTCTCTAGAAAATAGCGATTTAAAAATAAACTTTAAAACTGGCAAAATAACAAAACTGTGGAAAAATAATATTGATTGGAAAGTAACACTTGTTGATACAGGTATGCATACAATGACAGGCGGCAGACTTTTAAAGGCAAAAAAATATATCAACGGTAGATTCTTAATGACTTATGGTGATGGACTTGGAAATGTAAATATTTCAAATTTGCTAAAAATACATAATAAAAAAAAATCAGTTGCAACAATCACTGCTGTGCGACCTACGGCAAGGTTTGGTGAGGTTACTGTTAACAATGATATTGTAAAATCTTTTGAAGAAAAGAAATCAATTGGTAAAGGATATATTAATGGAGGTTTTTTTGTATTTGAGCCTGAAATATTAAATTATATTGATAATTTTGATACAATGCTTGAAAGAAAGCCTTTTTCAACTCTTTGCGATAAAGGAAAACTTTCGGCTTATTGTCATGAAGGTTTTTGGCAGTGCATGGATAATAAAAGAGAGTATGAATTATTAAATCAAATAGAAGAGAATGAAACGTTGAGTCCTTGGCTGAATATTTAATAAATAATGATCAATATTGGAATTATTGGAAAGGGATACATAGGCCAAAATATAAAATTTTTTAATCAATCTCAGAAAAAAAAAGTAGGTATTTATTTTTTTTCTACATCGAAATATTTTTCGAAAAAAAGCGATTACATAACAAGATTAAAAATTTTAAAAAAAAATAAAATAAAAATTAAAAAAAATTTTTTAAATTTTGTATCAAAGTGTGATTTAATAATTAACACGTTTACGATTCAATATGATGAGTTTTCTAAATATGATAATCATAAACGTAAAGACATATTCAATTTTTTTGAAACTTACATAAATATTTTATTCAAGGAGATTAAGAATAGGCAAACTACATACATTCATCTCTCAACCAATAAAGTTATTAGTAACTTTAATAAAAGCGATGCTAACTACTGGTATATAAAGTGTCACAATTTAATTAAAAAATCAAATCCAAACATAAAATATATTATTATACCAAATGTATTTGGTTTTATTAAAGAAGTAAAAAAAGGCAAAAACCTTTTGATAAACAGCATAATACATAAATCGCTTAAAGGA
This sequence comes from Candidatus Pelagibacter sp. HIMB1695, assembly GCF_052047655.1. Lineage (NCBI taxonomy): Bacteria > Pseudomonadati > Pseudomonadota > Alphaproteobacteria > Candidatus Pelagibacterales > Candidatus Pelagibacteraceae > Candidatus Pelagibacter > Candidatus Pelagibacter sp. HIMB1695. The sequence goes on from NZ_JBNAJT010000002.1 coordinate 233,642, forward strand.
AAAAAATTTAAATTTTTAAACAAAAGCAATTTTTTTAGAGATATTTTGTTTATTGATGATTTATGTAAAATACTTTTAACTGATTGTATAATTAAAATTAATAATAGAAAAATAAAATATGAAATAACAAAAGCTCAAAAATTAATTGATAAAAACTCATTAAAAATTGAAGTTCATGAATTCTCAAAAATTGCTTTTAAAATTTTAAATATAATTAAAAAACCTGAACTAAATTATTTTATAAAAAAATTACCGAATAATTCTGTTAATAAAAAAATAATAAGTATATTGAAGAATATAAGATTGAAAAAATTTACTTAAATAGTCATTTATTTATTTTTTTGTTAAAAAAAATTAAAAAATAAAACTTATGAATAAAAAATTAGTTTTAATAATTGAGGATAGTAATTTTGATTATTCTGGAGCAAAAGTAAGAAATGATAATTTAATAAATGAACTTAAAAATAACTATAAAATTATCAGATTATCTTTTAATAGGATCTTATTTTATGAAAATAAAAAAATAAAAAATTTAAATATTTTTGAATTAATAAAATTTGTTTTAAATTATAATTTTTCAATTACTTTTATGACAGATCTATTTATAGTATCTCTAGTATTTCCGTTACCAATTGTGTTTACTGTTCATGACATGAAAGATTGGTCTAGATATAAAAGGAGAGGAAAATTTAAGAAATTTTTATTTAAACTTATGTATTACAAACCTGGTATTTCATGGATAGCAATAAGTGATTACGTAAAATATAAATTAAAAAAAGAAATTAATGTTAATTCAACAGTTATACCAAATTCAATAGGTAACGAATGGTTTAATTTAAATAAAAATAAAAATAAAAAATATAAAGCTTTTGGAAAATATGCTCTTTACGTAAGTAATTTTGCAAAACACAAGGGTCATGAAGATTTATTAAATATAATTGATCAGATACAAGTAGATAAAATCATACTTGTTGGAACACCAGTTGATTTTTATGGCAAGTTAATACATGATAAATTGAAAAAAAACCAAAAATTCTTGATATTGAAAAATGTAAAAACCAATGATTTAATAAGTCTAGTTGATCAATCATATATTGTAATTTACCCTTCATTTTATGAGGGTTATGGTATTCCCATAGGAGAGGCTATAGCTAGAAAAAAAAAGGTGCTTGTAAATAAAAAAATAAAAAAATTCATCTTTCGATGTAAAAATATAAATTTTATATCGTTCAATAAGAAATCTTTTGATTTTAAAAACAGAAATTATAAAAATAATTGTGAATGTTCTCAATGTGCTTGGCAATTACGATGGAAGCATAGAGCTGAAAAACTCTCTAAAAAAATTTTATAAAAAGATGAAAAAAATAGCAGTAATTACAAGTGTTTATAATGGTCAAAGGTATATAAAAAATTCAATTAATAGTGTTTTAAAAAATGATAGTAGGCTTTTCGATTATTTTGTACTTGATAATGGATCAACAGATAGAACACCAATAATATTAAATAAATTTAAAAATAATAAAAATTTATTTATTTTAAAAAATTCAACAGTTCTACCTAGAACTGTAGCTTTAAACCAGCTCACGTCCAAGTTAAGAAAAAAATACCATTTTTTTATCAATCTAGATGCAGATGATATTTTGGAAAAAAATTGGATTGAAGACTCATATAATTTTATAAAAAACCGCAAAAATATTTCAGTATTAAGTGGTCAATTTTATCTAATTAATTCAAATAATGAGATTTATAAAAAATCAAATATTCCAATTTATCCAAAAAAATTAAACAAATATTTTTCTTATACTTTTCCAGTGGTTCACTCAGGTTTGCTCATAAGATTTAAACATATAAAAAGAAAGAATATATATAATGAAAAATTAATATATGGACATGATTGGGATCTATGTATCAATTTAGCTATAAAAGGGAGCATAGTATCAATCAACAAATCATCAGTTTATTTTCGTCACCACCCAGATAGTCTTACTAAAAACTTATCCAATCAACTTCAGAGCAAACATGACAAGCTGCAAAATTTAAGAAGTGGCAGAGTTCTAGCTAATGATTTTTTTTCTTTATTAAAGAATAAAAATAGAGAAGGGTCAGAAATATTTTCTATATCATATACAAACTATAAAAAAAAAAATTTTTTAATAGCCATTAAGTTTTTTATGTTGGGATTATTTACTTTTCCTTTTTCAATTTTTTTAAACAATAAAATAATATCGTTATTTTATCCAAACAGAATATTTACTTATAGAGTAAAAAAATGCAAGATTTAGAAAAATTAAAAG